>CAHJWG010000001.1 GCA_903642215.1 Sphingobacteriaceae bacterium
TTGATTTCACAACCAATAAACTCAGCTACCACGCTGCTTGATTTAACCCATCATACTTTTAAGAACACAACCAAAAAAAGTAACAAAAAAATGATGGAGACTAAATTACGATGGTAAATATTTCTAATCAGAATTTTGCGTTGATAGCCGGTTTCAACTATTATGCCTAACCATTTTTTAACTGAAAATTCAATGCCCGCCGCCTAAAATCATCTTCCGCGCATGGAAAACTGCCGGCAAAATTGCCTGTAAACTTTCGCGTGCACCGCTGGCGCTTCCGGGCAAGGTAACCACCAAAGTATTTCCGATAGTTCCGGCAACGCCGCGGCTCATCATGGCTAAAGGTGTGCGCTGC
This sequence comes from Sphingobacteriaceae bacterium, assembly GCA_903642215.1. GTDB lineage: Bacteria > Bacteroidota > Bacteroidia > Sphingobacteriales > Sphingobacteriaceae > Mucilaginibacter_A. The sequence continues at coordinate 356 of CAHJWG010000001.1, forward strand.
TGACCAAAAACGCGCATCGCTTCGGCAATTCCGTCGGCTTTGTGTTCCAGCAATTCTTCTACAGCTGCAACGGTATTGTCGCGCGGACCTAAACCTGTGCCGCCGGTTGTAAAAATGAAAGGAATATCTTCTCTCACCCATTCTAAAATTTGCTGCTGGATTTGCTGTTTATCATCCGGCAAAATCTCAAAATGTGTTACTTCAGCATTAAAACTTTCCAGCATTTCCTTGATGATTTTTCCGCTTTGGTCTTGCCGCGTTCCGGCAGCGGTAGAATCAGAACAAACCAAAACGGCACAAACAGAAATAGCTGAGTACAGCAATTGGCGGTCGCTTTTGCCGCCGCGTTTTTCCAGTAATTTAATGTGGCCGATTTCCAGCTGCTTATCAACCGGTTTCAGCATATCGTAAATTTCCAATGCAGCAACAGAAACGGCTGTCAGCATTTCCATTTCGATTCCGGTGCGGCCAATAGATTTTGCTTCACCCAAAATCAAAATTCCGGTTCTGCTGAAAGCTGCTTCCTCTACAAATTCAGCGTGCTTTTCCCGGTCCAAATAATCAAATTTGATACTCATCCCATCGATGGCAACGGGATGGCAATGCGGCAATAATTGCGGCGTTAATTTGGCACCCAAAAAGCCGGCAGCTTGTGCAACATCAAACAAATTTCCCTTCGGAAGCTGGTTATTTTTAATTAATTCTATGGTTGCTTCAGTACAAAAAATTACGCTGACTGCCCGTGCCGTACGAAGCGTAATTTGTTTATGGGTAACGTTTTGCATACTGTTTTTATCAGCTTAAAATCTGATTCAGGAAATGAATTTTTCCGGTTTTAATTCTTTAATCACCAACTCATCGCCGATGCTGATACTGCCTTCGCCGTCGTGAACCAGGTTTTGGCCGAAGTAAACTTTATTATTTTTTTTACGATAAGTTGCAAGTGTTTTTAACGGCTCTTTTCCGGAAATCCCACTTTCCTGATTGATATTAACAACCGGGCAACGGGCACAAGGTTTTACGCCGTAAAAGTTAAGATCGCCGATTTTAAATTGCGCCATCCGGTCTTCCTGGAACGCTTCGCCGCCGGTAAAAACAAGATTCGGCCTGAAACGATCCATCAAAACCGGCTCTTTTAATCGGTTATTCAATTCTTGTAAAGAAGCTTCTCCAATCAGCAAAAACGAAAAAGCATCAGCAAAAGAAGTAATCTGATTTGGTGCTGCATATCGCTGGTCTACTGTTCTTCTGGTATTCTTCGGCATGTAAACTAAGCGACATTTTACTTGCAGTATTTTGCTGAACCATTTATCAATTTCAATATCCACAAATTCGGCCAGGCATTGATCATCCCAAATGGTACAAACAGCTTCCTCATTGGCATCAAACAAAAACGGAACCGCGACGAATTCTTCCGGCTGCTTTTTATGCATCACCAGCAAACCGTTTGGCGTAAGTTCTACATAAAGCAAAGCCATTTCCGGAATTTCGCGTTGCGACAAAAACCGGTTTTGTTCGTCAACCAGCATCCAGCGGCGGTCGTGTTCCAAACCGCGGCTTGTAACCTGCGCTTTGTTTAACGAAATACCGCCGAGGGATTTGATGGGATAAATAAAAAGCCCACTAATTTTTAACATGGAATAAAGGTATAAGCAATTTTAGTTTTTGGGCTGATTTTGCGCAAATAACGACAGCTGATTTTTATAACCCGATAAGCCGCCCTGCAAACTAAACGAATTTGAGAAACCTGCCTGACGAAAAAATTCGGCTGCCTGATGGCTACGGATGCCTTGCTGGCAATAAAAAATAAAAGTATCATCGGGAGAAAAAGTATCCAACGGAAACCTGGAAATTTTTGATAAAGGAATGTTGAGGCCGCCGATGTTGAAATCTTCGTGGTCGTCATCGTTACGAACATCAATCAATTGAAAGTTTTTATGTTGAAAATTGTCCTGAAAATCTTTTGGGGCGATGGCAACCGGCAATTCTTTTTTGCTGAAACGATTAATGCTGATGGTTCTGGAATCCGGATTTTCCTGATAAGATAAACGTGTATTTTTCCCTTCTAAAACAGCAACATAAATTAATTTGCCGGTAAAAACAGTATCAGATTTCAGGATGATTTTGATAACTTCTCCGGCCATCATCGTTCCGATAATTCCGGTTGTAATATTATACGCTCCAATTTCGGCGCAACTTTGGATTGTATTTTCCGGCGGCGGTTCCGGAAATAAACAACGTAACGTTGGCGAATTTTGGTAGTTAAAAACAGCAACTTGTCCTTCCGTTTTGTAAATGGCACCGTAAACCAAAGGCTTGTTTAAAAAAACGCAAGCATCATTTATTAAATAACGGACTAAAAAATTGTCGGTGCCGTCCACAATCATATCGTAATCCCGGATCAGTTGGAGCACATTGGTTTCATCAACCAAAAAATCATGTTCCTTAACTTGGACTTGTGGATTATGTGCCAGCAAACTTTGCGATGCTGTTTTTACCTTGCTTTTTCCGGCATCGTTAAAATTGTATAAAGTTTGGCGATGTAAGTTGGATAAACTCACTGTATCAAAATCTGCAATACCGATGGTGCCAACGCCGCAAGTTGCCAGCTGCAACAAACAAGGGCAGCCTAAACCGCCGGCACCAATTACCAGCACTTTGGCTTCGCTTATTTTTTGCTGGCCTGTTAAACCAATAAAATCTAACTGCTGGTGACTTTGATAATAACCTTGCATATCATGGATCAAATTAACAATACAAACGGCTTATACAACTAACAAGTATAATGATTTATGGTGTTAAACAACTGCCTAATCAAAAAACAGTAATTGTATTTATAATATCCAATTTAAAGCGTAAATAGACTAATTTTCAAAGCATTATACTTTTAAAATAAAACAAAATTTTTTATCATTGCCTCAAAAAATCACTAAACCTTACGACCATGAAATTACATTTTCTACCTATCGGCTTTTTAGCCCTGGTTCTATCTATTACGGCATGTAAAAAAGATATAACTGTTCCCAATCCCGGCTCGCCGGTTGATTTTTCGAGATATATAGCCGTTGGTAACTCCATTACTTCCGGTTATGCAGATGGCGGCTTGTATTTAGCCGGCCAGCAGGTGGCTTACCCAAATTTGTTAGCCGGGCAGTTAAAACTTGCAGGCGGCGGCGCATTTACTTCTCCTTTTTTTTCTACCGATCAGGCCAACGGTTCCGGTTATGTTAAATTATCCGGTTTTAATCCCGACCAAACGCCGATTATAACGCCGGTAACTGACAAGCTGGCTATCCGCGGACAAACTACAATTACCGGCATCAACGTTACTTTGTACACCAAATATACCGGCGATTTAAACAATTACGGTGTACCGGGAATTAAATTAGCCGATGTTACCAACCCGGCTTATGGCAATTACAACGGTTATTACGAACGCCTTTTACCCGGAAATGCCGGAACAAATACAACCGCATACCTGGATTTCGTTACGGCAAAACCTTTCACTTTTTTTACCTGCTGGCTGGGCAATAATGATGTTTTAGGCTATGCAACTTCCAGCGGAACTTCATTAACAGACCCGTTAACAGACAAAACAACGTTTGCAACACTTTACAATACTACCGTTACAGCACTTACTAAAACCGGTGCAAAAGGCGTGGTTTCTACCATCCCGGATGTTACTATTATTCCGTTTTTCCATTATATAACCGTACAAGCTTTAATTGCCGGCGCACAAAAAATTAATCCTGCTTTTACAACTTTGTACATCCAGGCGTTGGATGCAAGCGGCAATTATATTACACGCGCAGCAACAAATAATGATTTAATTATGCTGACTTTTAACCCGGCGCAGTTAGGTACACTTGTAAACGGCGCGCCTTATTACGGCTTATCGCCTGCAAATCCGTTATTGAGTAAAGAAGTGCTTGACGTTAACGAAGCGGCAAAAGTGCAGGATTATGTTAACAGTTATAATACTGCTATCAAAGCGGTTGCAGCAGCTTATAATTTGCCTGTTTTTGATGCGTACACTTTGCTAAACGCGCTAAAAACCGGTGTAACGCAAAATGGCGTAACTTTGAACGCTAATTTTATAACAGGCGGTTTCTTTTCTTTGGATGGCGTACATTTTACACCGCGCGGCAACGCTTATGTGGCCGATGAAATTATCAAAGTAATCAATGCTAAATATGGTTCCAATATTCCGGCACTCGATATTTCTGCTTACAATGCTGTTAAAGTGCAGTAGGTTTGAGGTTTGAGAAAATCAAACATATACTGTTTTTATCGGTATAAATTCTTTTTATCAAAGCTGATATTTTAACTAATATCAGCTTTTGTATTTTGATAAAATGTAGATATAGAAGTTGTTTAAATTTTTTATACCAAGAGATTAAAAATCAAAAAGGGTACAATTAAATTCTATCAATCGGGCGTTCGCCCTCCTTTCGTTCTTTTTGCTTGATCAAAAAGAACAAAAAAAATCAAGAACAGACGATCGCCTCCGGGCGTCTGTCCAGCCCTGCGCTCTTGGGCGCACACTTTGCAGGCGGTCTTTACAATTAGATAAAACACGTTTTAAATTAATAACCACTACCTTTATTTAATAATCTTGCGCCTGTTTTTAAACGTTAAAAGAGTATAAAACTTTAAGGTAGCCGCCCAGGTGCGTTGGGCTGCATTTCGCCCGGAGGCGATCCGAAATGCTTGACTTTTTGGTTCTTTTGTGCCAAGACAAAAGAACTTAAAATCAAATATCAAACCTGAATAAAATTCTAAACAACTTCATATCCAACTAAAACCAATGCTTCTTTTACCACCTATTTTTTAGGCTGATAAAAGAAGTATTGAAATTTTTACAATCCAAGCTTCGATTTTTAGCAATACCGTTATCTTTTTAAAACTGAATTGAATAATTTTCGTCTCAAATTATTTTAGATGAAAAAGTTATACCTTTCAATGCTTTTGCCTTTGCTTTATCTCCCGCTTAAAGCACAAACTACCGTTCCAAATCAAAGTTCAGCCAAAGGAAATTATTTGCTGGCGGCGCGTTTCTCTCCGAAGAAATTACAAAAAATGATTTTTTCTACTTCTGCAGATGCGCACTGGCTTAAAAATTCAGATCGTTTTTGGTACATGTTTGAAACCAGTTCCGGCAAAAAATGGTATCTGGTTGATCCTGCTGCGCGCAGTAAAAAGCTTTTATTTGATAACGCCAAAGTTGCCGCCGCCGTTACGTTAATTGTGAAAGATCCTTTCGATGCACAACATTTACCCATCGAAAATTTAAAGTTTACCAAGGATGAAAAAAGTATCCAGTTTGATTTGAAAAGTTCTGTCGATGTTTTAAAGAAAGAACGGAAAGATAAAAAAGCGGCCGATTCGCTGGAGAAAAAAACCTTTTACTTGCAATACAATTTACAAACCGGAAAAGTAATTGAATTGGTTAATTACGAAAAAGTAAAACCAAAACCAATGTGGGCTTCGATTGCGCCCGATAGTTCGGCCATCATTTTTGCACGCAATTACAACTTGTATTATATGGATAAAGCCAATTACAAAAAGGCTTTAAAAAATGAGGACGACAGTACAATTGTAGAACATCAGCTCACCAAAGATGGCGTAAAAGATTATGCTTACGGCGGCAGTTTTATGAATGAAACTAATGTTGATGAGGAAAAAAATAAAAAGAAACGCAAGCCAACACAAGTATTATGGTCGCCCGATGCCAAACATTTTGCCATGATCAAATCTGATAACCGCAAGTTAAAAGATTTTTGGGTTGTTAACAGCGTAGCAGAACCGCGCCCAACTTTAGAGACTTACAAGTATCAGCTTCCGGGCGAAAAAGAAAATCCGATTAAGGAGATGCTGCTGTTTGATTTTGATGCCAAAACATCTAAAAAGTTAAATGTTGGCTTGTTTAAAGATCAGGAACTTTCGATGTGGCCTGCACCTGCTTTACAAAAAAACAGGGATGATGAATTTCGCCCGAACTTGTGGCTGGGCAACAACAGCAAATTTTACTTTTACAGAACCGGCCGTGATTTAAAAAAGATTGATGTTTGCAGTGTGGAAATCCAAACAGGCAAAGTTAATTTGCTGGTTCAGGAAAGGTTAAATACTTATATCGAAATTAATCGGCCGGGTTTAGTAAACGATGGCAAGGAATTAATTGAGTGGAGCGAGCGCGATGGCTGGGCACATTTTTACTTGTATGATGAAAACGGAAAGCTGAAAAACCAAATCACTTCCGGCTCTTTCCATTGTGATGATATTGTAAATATCGATGCTAAAAATCGTATCTTGTACTTTACGGCTTCCGGCCGGGAAGCAAATGAAAACCCGTATTATTCGCATTTATACAGCATTCATTTCGATGGCAGCAATTTGCATTTGCTCGATGCCGGGAATTTTGATCATACTTCAAGTTTGAATGATGATAACAAGTTTTTCGTTAATACTTTTTCACGTGTCAATACAATTCCGAAATCAACTTTGTATGATTACATGGGCCACAAGTTAATGGATTTGGAGACCGCAGATTTATCCAATTTAATGGCCGCGGGTTACAAGTTTCCGGAACCGATCAAACTAAAAGCCGATGACGGCATTACCGATTTATACGGCGTAATGTACAAACCTTACGATTTTGATGCACAAAAGAAGTATCCGCTGATTGAATATGTTTATCCCGGCCCGCAAACGGAAGCGGTAAATACGGCTTTTAGCCGAAGTATGGATGCACAGGAAAGGCTGGCGCAATTTGGCTTTGTGGTGATTACTATCGGCAACCGCGGCGGCAACCCGGAGCGTTCTAAATGGTATCACAATTATGGTTACGGCAACCTGCGTGATTACGGTTTGGCCGATAAAAAAGCAGCAGCAGAGCAAATGGCCGATAAATATCCTTTTATCGATATCAACAAAGTTGGCATCACCGGACACTCCGGCGGTGGTTTTATGAGCACTGCGGCAATGCTGGTTTATCCTGACTTTTTTAAAGTTGCGGTATCAGAATCCGGTAATCATGATAACAGTATTTACAACAGATGGTGGAGCGAAAAACACAATGGTTTAAAGGAAACCATCACCCCGAAAGGCGATACAACTTTCCAATATTCGATTGATAAAAACCAGGATCTGGCCAAAAATTTAAAAGGGCATTTGCTGCTTTCTACCGGCGATATTGATAACAATGTAAGCCCATCCAACACCATTCGTTTGGTTAATGCTTTGATCAAGGCCAACAAAAGGTTTGATTATGTTTTACTGCCCGGCCAGCGCCATGCTTATGGAGATATGACGGAATATTTTTTCTGGCAAAAAGGAGATTACTTTTGCAAGTATCTTTTAGGTGATTTTTCTCAGCCGGTTGATATGATGGAAATGGACAGAGAAATAGAAATGAACGGTAAGAAACCGGTTACAAATTAATACTTGTAAAAGAAGTATCTGATTTGATGCCTTGTGCTTTTATTTAAAAAGACTGCCGGTTTATAATTATAATTTAAATGTGGAGCAGTATTAAAATTAATTCGCAATTTACAAGAACAATGTTTACAACATAACGTTCATCTATCAAACAATTTACGGGCTTTAATTAATTTAACTTTTTAATTGTTTATTAAACCACATCAGATATATTTTTACATGGCAAACGTAACAGAAAAAGAAATCATTACTTATCTTAAAGAAAAGATAAAAACAATTCAGGCAGAAGCAAAAAAGTATGAAGATTTATTAAATGCTTTCAGCGGAACTTCTAATCCTACAAAATCAGCAAAACAAACAAAAGATAATCTTTTGGATGCTGTGCTGGAACAAGCGGAAGATGTACCTGCCGCTACCAAACCGGGTAAAAAGAAAGCTGAAGCCAAACCTGCAAAAAGTAAATCTGCCACTAAAAATTTAGAAGTTCCTGCAGAATATACACCAGATTTATCCCTGAGTTCTAAAATTGCATTTGCATTAAATGAAATCGGAGAAGGTTTTGGGCAGGATATCGCAGCATCAATGGCACAATATGAACCACAAACAGATGCAGATAAATTGTTTAAACAAATTGCAAGTGTGCTTTCTAACTTAAAAGCAAAAGGCTCTTTAACAACTATTAAAGAAGGCAGAAGAGATAAGTACATGCTGGCTAAGTAAACCACAATGCCATCAAATTATTGATACTTCTTTTATCAGTTAAAAAAAGTATCAACTTTAAATATACCGGAGCCGCGTTACTTAACGCGGCTTTTTTTGTAATTTAAAAATCTGATTATTATTGTAATTAAACCAACTACTTTTTGAAAAACAATATACAATTGTAATTTTTCATCATAATAAAATCTGAATCTCATTATTAAATTAATTTGCGATTGTTTAACTTAATAATTAAATTCAAACTAATTATTGGTAAAAGAAGCATTAGTAAACCAAATCGTTTGTATAATTTATAACTCAATTATGTTTAATCCAATTAACCGTTTGGCAGCTATTTTATGTTTGCTGGTTACTTTTAATTCCTGCAAACAAGCTACAGATAAAAACGCGCAAGCAACCAATACTACCGACAAGCAATGGTGGAAAAAGGCTGTAGTTTACCAAATTTATCCGCGAAGTTTTAAAGACAGTAACGGCGATGGTGTGGGCGATTTAAACGGAATCACTTCAAAATTGGATTATATTAAAAGTTTAGGCATCAATACAATTTGGCTTAATCCGGTTTATTCTTCTCCGAATACAGATAATGGTTACGATGTGAGCGATTACCGCAACATTATGAAAGAGTTTGGCACCATGGCAGATTTTGACAATATGTTGAAAGCTATGCACGAGCGCGGCATTAAACTGGTAATGGATTTAGTGGTAAACCATAGCAGCAACGAGCACGAATGGTTTAAAAAATCCAGTAGTTCGCGCAGCAATCCGTACCGTAATTATTATCATTGGTGGAACGCAGAACGCGGCAAACCACCGTATCGGTACAGTTTGTTTGATGTAAACCACGATGCTTGGAAATATGATTCATTAACCAATGCATATTACCTGCATTATTTTTCGGTACAGCAGCCGGATTTAAACTGGGAAAATCCGAAGGTGCGGCAGGAAGTTTACAGCATTATGAAGTTTTGGGCAGATAAAGGAATTGATGGTTTCCGGATGGATGCTTATCAGTTTGCAGCAAAAGATACAACGTTCCCGAAGTTTCCGGTTAACGGACAAAACTTCATGAAATATTATGCAATCGGCCCTCACTTGCATGATTATCTGAAGGAAATGAACCATGAAGTTTACAGCAAATACAATTTAATGAGCGTGGCGGAAGGTGCCGGCAACTCTTTACAGGATGCGCACGATATGGTTGATGCAGACCGCCACGAATTAAATATGGCTTACGCTTTTGACGGCGTTGGCGTGGCACAAGCAAACGGTTACAGTTTAATAGATTTTAAAAACGTTTTTAGCCGTTGGGATAGTGCCTTTGCAAAGAAAGGCTGGCTGTCGATATTTTTGGCAAACCATGATCAAGCACGTTTAGTAAGTCGGTTTGGTAATGATAGTGAGGCATTTAGAGTTATTTCTTCTAAAATGCTGAATACTTTTTTGCTAACGATGCGTGGTACGCCGTACGTTTACAATGGTGATGAATTAGGTATGACGAATGCCGGTTTCACCAAAGTTAGTGATTACAATGATGTGGCTTTACTAAATGAATATCAGCATTTAAAACAAACCGGCGGCGATTTGAATAAATATTTGCAATCAGCCGGAAAAGAAAACCGGGACAACAGCCGCACACCTTTTCCCTGGAACAATAGTACAAACGCAGGATTTACAACGGGCAAACCCTGGATCGGCATCAATCCAAATTATAAAACAATTAATGCAGCTGCGGAAGAAAAAGATCCGAATAGTTGTTTAAGTTATTTTAAAAAAGTAATCCGATTGCGAAAAGATAACCCGGTTTTGGTTGATGGAAAATATACTTTGCTGGATAAAAGTAACCCGGAAGTTTATGCTTACACCAGAGAATTAAACGGCAAGAAGTTACTGATTTTGCTTAACTTTAAAAGTAAAACAGCAACCGCAAATACCGGTATAGATTTAAGCAAAGCAAAACTGTTACTTGGAAATTACCCGGCAACTACTAAAAGTGGAAAGTTACGGCCTTATGAAGCTTTGGTTTATCAGCTTTAAAATTAGAATTGTTTGATACTGTTTTTAAGGCATAAAAAAGGATGGCTTGCATTAACAAGTCATCCTTTTTTATTTAAGTCAAATTGAATTATTTAGAAATCAGCCTTAAAACTACTTCCTGATTTTGCTGATTAAAAACACCAACCCGGCTGCTGCACCGGCAATTCCGGCAACTGTATTTACTCTTTTTTGTGTAATTGTTTTGGATGTGTAACCACCGGAAATCTGATTAAATGTGCCGGTCGGATGTAAAATATTACCTGAAGTTATCGGTGCATCTTCACCAACTTTCATATAACTTTCCAGGCCTTTCGCCATAAACCATTCTGCAACACCCGGGATTAAACTGCTTAGTTTTACCAGATAAGCAACCGCACCTACTACCACAGCATTACGCGGATTAACAGCAAGCGAAACAATAGTGGCGGCAATTTTTGTAGTTGCGTAAACAGGCGGAACCGGTTTTAAAACCTTGCCGATATAATTACCTGCATGGCGCGTGCCGGGCGTATCTAAAAAAGCCGGGAAAACATCGCAAACATGGATATTTGGGAACCGGTTTAATTCGGCCCGCAAAGCCGCACTGTAACCTCTTAAACCAAATTTACTAACGCTGTACGATAAGCTGTAAGGCGTAGCAACCCAGCCGCCAACAGAATTCATATTGATTATTGTGCCGGATTGCTGCTGTTTAAAATAAGGCAGCGCAGCGTAAGCACCATAAATATAACCTAGTAAATTAGTGCGGATTACCTTTTCGTGTTCTGCAAGCGGGACGGCATTAAACTCGCCCATAATTGCAACACCGGCAACATTAACCCAAACATCAAGCTGGCCGCCAAAATTAAATGCTGCTTTTGCCAGCTCGTTTACACTTTCCGAATTTGTAACATCAGTTGCAACGGCCAAAGCTTTTGCACCAAGCGACGTACAAATTTTGGCAACTTCTTCCAGTTCTTTTTGCTGCCTGGCCGCTAAAATTATAGTGCAGCGATAGCGTGCAAACTCTAATGCGGTTGCGCGGCCAACTCCGCTGGAAGCACCGGTAACCACCACAACTTGTTGGTTTAAAGGCAGCGGGTTGGTTTTTCTGAAAATACTACTCATTATTTTTTAGCTTTAAGCTGATGCAAATTTTTGTTTGATAAAAGAAGCATTACAAGTTAATTTATGCTTTGTTTAAATCGCGGTCGGTTGGATTTAAGATATACTCGGTGTTGTTTTGGCCGTTATGCAAAACAAATTTTAACCGCTCCTTCGGGATAGTAATATCTAAAGACATTGCTGCAACAGTTTCCGGGAAATTATCACGCACTACTTTTAAATCTACATCCGCAGGAACAAATATTTCTACATCCTCGCCCTGCGCTTTAACTTTCCAGTTGGGGATATTTGCACCCTGAAACATTTCTATCCATTTTTCCTGATAAGCATTCATCTTTTAAAAACTTTATTTTGAAAGACAACAAGCACTTTTAAACTTTGTTGCAGAATACATTTCTTTACCAAAAACTCGGAATTTCGGATGCTTCTTTTATCGATAAAAAAACATTGTCTACCTCCAAGAATGTGGTTGTGCTTCTTTTATCAGGATAAAAACAGTATTGATGATTAAAGCGGCAAGCTAAAGCTAAAGGTTGAGCCTTGATTAAATTTGCTTTCTACCGACATAAAGCCGTGATGTGCTTTTATAATTTCGGAGGAAATATATAAACCCATTCCTAAACCGCTGGTTAAAAACTTTTTATCTTCCACCCGGTAAAAACGTTCAAAAATACGCGTCATCTGCGCTTCCGTTAAACCAATGCCGTTGTCGGTTACAGAAATTTTTACAAAACCATCAATTTTAACCGCGTTAATAGCAATCGGCTGGTCGTTGTCAGAATACTTAACTGCGTTATTAATCAGGTTCATCAACACCTGTTCCAGCCGTTCAAAATTACCGTTTGCCACAAAGTTTCCGCTGTAACGATTAACAATTATTGCGGAAGGGAAAATATGACTTGCGTTTTCTACACAGTTAAAAATCAGTTCATCCAGGTTTACGCTGGCAATGCTGAACGTTAATTTACCTGCTTGTATTTTGCTTACATCAAGTAAATCATTCACCAAAATTTGCAGTTTATTTAAGCTGTCGCTTGCTTTTTTTACAAAGGTTTTTACTGCAGCCGGCAAACTTTCCTTTTGATAAGCATCAATCAGCTGGATGTATCCTTTGGCACTGGTTAAAGGCGTTTTTAGTTCGTGGCTGGCTACACCGATAAACTCGTCGCGCTTTTCCATTTCCTGCTTCTGCTCTTCGATATCCGTATTGGTACCAAACCATTTAACAATCCTGCCGGTTTCATCTTTATACGCAACTGCATAGCCTAAATGCCAGCGATATTGCCCGTCTTCCGCATTTTTAAAGCGGCATTGCAACTCAAAATCTTCGCCGGTTTGTACAGATTTTTCCCAGGCAAGCCTTTTATTTTCCAAATCATCCGGATGCAGGGCAGGCTGCCAGTCCAATTCTATAGTTTGCTCAAAATTTAAACCTGTATAATCGTACCAGCGCTGGTTGTAATAATCCATAAAACCGTCCGGCGTTGCCGTCCATACCATAACCGGAATATTATCTGCCAGGAATTTGAAATGTTCGCGGCTTAATAATAAGTCGCGTGTCCGCTCTTTTACCAAGTCTTCCAGCTCCTCGTTTAGGTTTTCTGCACTTTGCCGTGCTTCTTCCAGCTGATCGTTTTTAAATTTTAATTGTTGTTCAATTATTTTTTGGGAGGTAAGATCTGTAAGGATGATGCTAAGCGTTGCCTGTCCGTTTAAGATTAACGAATTGATAGACATTAAAAACGGAACCAGCTGATTTTGATGATTATTGAGACTAATTTCGCCTTTGCTTTCTGTTTCCCAGCCGGCATCAATCAGCTTTAAAAAAACTTCCCGGAAAACTTCGGGTACAAATGTTTTGAAGGAAACACCGATTACTTTTTCCAGAGGTAAACCAAGCATCGCTGCAAAACGGGAATTGCTGTATAAAATCGTTTCCTGATGATCAATTGTAACCGCGCCTTCGGCCATTTGCTCAATAAAAACACGATAAGTTTGATCGGCACTTCGTAAAGTGTAAAGTTCGTGTTCACCTTCGGTTTTAACAATTAATGCATCAACCTGGCCGGTTCTGATGGCTTCGATTGCATCATTTGCTTCTTCTAATTGTAACCGAAGTTCCTGATTTTGGTGAAGCAGCTCGTTATATGTAGGGAAAACAGACATTTTTTATCCGGCATTTTCTAAACCCAAGCCTCTAAACACTTTCTCCGTGTCAGACATATCACCGATGAGTTTTCTTTCGGGCAGGGGGAATTTTTTAAGCAGCATGGGCAAGGCAACAATTTGTTCTTTCTGGGCAATCAAAGGTTGCTGGTAAATATCAATAATTTCCAGCTCGTATTTTCCTTTCAAGTTATTTTCACAAAAAACTTTTATATTAGTAATAGCACGCAGGGAGTTTGGAGATGCACCGGTTACAAATAACCGCAATTTATAAATTGTATTGATAACGTTGCCCGGCTGCCGGCCGCTTTCAGCGTACTCATCCCAGGTACTCATGATACTGTTTTTAACGAACGGATATTTAAGCCTACAAGCACTTTTTCTTCGTTAGAAAGATCGCCGATTATTTTACGCATTGGTTCCGGAAACTTCCGCACCAAGGTTGGGATGGCGAAAATCTGGTCGCCTTCGGCCAGCTGCGGTTTTTCCAGTAAATCAATTATTTCAATCTGATATTTTCCCTGCAAATGTTCTTTACAGTATTTTTCAAGGTTTTTAATCGCTGTTACCGATTTAACAGTTTTGCCGGCTACGTAAAGCTTTAATTCCCAGGTTTCTTCTTTTACTTCTTGCATTGCAGCGGGTTTTTAGGATGTAAATTCGGTATTGTTACCGCCTCGCAGCTTTGTCATTTTATCACGTGTTTGTCCGGCTACTTCTTTTACCAGTTCTTCTTCAACATAACCTTTATTCAATTCCTCTTCTATTGATTCAAATTCGCTTTGCAGCGTAGCAATCTTTGCTTCTAAAACTTTTCGTTTTCTGATAATTTCCCGGTCTTTACGTGTTAAACCATGGTTATAAATTACTTTGCTGGTTTCCTCGCTCATTTGCTGTGCTTCCCTGGCAGAACCTGTTAAAACGCCGTCCGGGCCGAGGTAAACATCAATCAGGTTTAAGCCGTTATTGGTAATTACAAACTCCCTTACCTGGTTAGAATGTTTCATCCCTCTGGATTTCATCATGTATAAACCGCGGTTCCGTTCGCCGTTAAACTCTATGTCGCGTACCAGCAACCACGCATCAACTAACGAAGAAACGCCTTCATCTGTTTGCTCGTTTACGATGTTATTTAAAGTGAGTGCGGTAAACATTACCGTAATCTGCTCTTCCTGCAGGAAATCGATCAGCCTGATCAGCATAGATTTTACCTCGCTTACAGAACCAACCGTAATTAAATTAGTAATCGGATCGAGCACAACAACTTTCGGTTTTACCTTTTTAATTTGCTTGTGGATGGCAACCAAGTGCATTTCCAAACCGTTTAAAGTTGGCCGCGAAGCATGGAAAAACAGTAAACCGTTATCGATATGTTTTTGCAGATCCATACCGATAGAATACATGTTCCTAACAATCTGGCTCGGAGATTCTTCAAAAGCAAAATAAATGCACTTTTCTCCGCGGTTACAGGTTTCGTTGGCAAAAGAAGCTGCAATACTTGTTTTACCGGTTCCGGCAGTACCGGAAACTAAAATGCTGCTGCCGCGGAAAAAACCTTTTCCGCTCATCATGTCATCCAGTTGGTTAATCCCGGAGGAAATCCTTTCCGTCGAAACTTTATTGTGCAGTTTTAAGGAAGTTACCGGCAAAACAGAAATGCCTTCCTCATCGATCAGAAACGGATATTCATTTGTCCCGTGCAGGGAGCCGCGATATTTTATGATCCGTAAACGACGTGTTGAGATTTGGTTTTCAACACGGTGATCCAGCAGGATCACGCAATCAGAAACGTATTCTTCCAAACCCTGCCGCGTTAAATAGCCATCGCCTTTTTCGCCGGTAATAATTGTGGTTACGCCTTTTTCTTTTAACCAGTGAAAAAGCCGCCGGAGTTCTGCCCGTAAAATACTTTGGTTGGATAAACCCGAAAACAGGTTTTCAATCGTATCCAAAACCACTCTTTTTGCGCCGATGCTATCAATAGCGTAACCCAAACGGATAAATAATCCGTCCAGATCGTATTCGCCGGTTTCTTCAATTTCGCTGCGGTCAATATGGATATAATCCACTTTCAGCATTTTTTGCGCCTGCAGCTGCTCTAAGTCAAAACCTAAAGAAGTTACGTTCATAGCCAGTTCTTCGGCCTTTTCTTCAAAAGCTATAAAAACGCCCGGTTCGTTAAATTCGGTTGCACCGCGCACAATAAATTCGATAGAAAATAAAGTTTTGCCAGAACCTGCCTCACCGCAGATTAGTGTTGGCCTGCCTTTGGGTAAACCGCCGCCGGTTATTTCGTCTAAACCGGCTATTCCGGTTGGTGCTTTTGGTAATGTTCCGGGTTTCCCAGGTTGAGTTATATCGTTTTGGTTAAACATTCTTTTTACAAAATATTTTTTTTAAGTTGAATGGATTTAAAGGTAAAAATATTCATAAATACTTAAAATCATCAAAATAATTATTGTGGCATGAACCAGTTCATGATGCTTCTTTTACCGGATAAAAAACTTCGCCGTAACTTAAAAAGCTTTAACATTTTGAATTTATATAAAATTAAAAAACAAATTGAACGGCTTTTAACTTCTATAATTAACAATTTTAATTTAAATACAATGGAAAGTAATAAAGAAGTAATCAGCGACTTAAATAGTTTAGTTACTATTTTAAATGACGGAAAACAAGGTTACGAATCTGCAGCAGAAACAACGGATTCTTTAGAGTTAAAAGCAGTTTTTGGTAAATATGCTTTGGAGCGTGCCGCTTACGCAGCAGAACTAAAAGCACACATTAAACAACATGGCGGCAATGAAGATGATAACGATAACGGCGGCCTTTTAGGTGCTGTACACCGTACCTGGATTGATGTAAAACAAGCTTTTGCAGGTAATGATAACAAAGCAATTTTAGATGCTATCCTTACCGGCGAAAAATCTGCCATCGAAAAATATGATGGTTACATTGCAGATTATACAGACCATGCAGACCATTTGGCTTTGTTACAAAAACAACGTGATGGCATTCAAACTGATTTAAAACAGATTGAAGCTTTAAAATTGCAAAATTCATAATACATTATTCAGTTTATAAAAAAAGCATCGCTAATTTAGTGATGTTTTTTTTATGCCTTTTATTTTGATAATTAAGCGTTTACCTATTTTTTACCTATAAAAGAAGTACCTGCTACAAACGTTCAATTTATCAAAATTTAATCCTGTTAAAACACTTCATCTTTCTTTTGGGTTACACAACAGCTTTAGTTTTAGGTAACATGCCCGATTTTTCTGTTTCAAATAACCCTACTTCTCCATTAAAAATTTTCACCTGGCACATCCACGGTACTTATTTATATTACTTATCTTTAGGTAGTTACGAAATTTACATCCCGGTAAGTAAAGAGACCAAACCGGGTTATGTTGGCCGCGGCACTACTTTTCCGTTTGGCCGGAATGTACATGAAGTAGATGAAGAAAAGGTGAAAGAACTGGCGTTCGATTGTATTCTTTTTCAAACGAAGAAAAATTATCTGGAAGATCAATACGAAACACTTTCTACCAAACAGCGCGGACTGCCGAAAATTTATCTGGAGCATGACCCGCCGCAGGAAACGATCCCTTATACCAAGCACATCATCAGCGATAAAAGCGTTAATTTGGTACATGTTACACATTTTAACAGTTTAATGTGGGACAATAACAATCAACCTTTTACGGTAATTGAACACGGCGTGGAAGTGCGCGATGTACCCTATTCCGGCGAACTGGAAAAAGGTATTGTGGTTATAAATAATATTGAAAAAAGAGGCCGCCGGCTTGGTTTGGATATTTTTTTAGAAGTACAGAAACATGTTCCGCTGGATTTAGTAGGCATGGGAGCCGAAAGGTTAGGTTTAGGAGAAGTTTTGCATCCGGAACTACCCGAATTTTTAAGTAAATATCGTTTCTTTTTCAATCCGATCCGGTTTACCAGTTTAGGTTTGGCCGTTTGCGAAGTGATGACGATGGGCATCCCGGTTGTTGGTTTAGCCACAACAGAGTTAGCTTCGGTGATTAAAAACGGTGAAACCGGCATCATTCACACAGATATTAATTATCTGATTACCGCTATGAAGGATTTATTATCCAACCCGGAAAAAGCACGGCAGATTGGTGCGGCCGGTAAACAAATGGCTCAAAAACGTTTCGACATCAAACGTTTTAATACAGATTGGCTGTGCGTTTTTAACCAAGCAATCAGCAAGCATCAACCCAATAAAATTGCATTGTAAAAGAAGTATCTTACCTTTTCAACATCAACCTAACACAACTTATACTAAAACTTAAACATTAAAAATGGAAAAATTACAAGGAAAAGTAGCACTGGTAACCGGAGGCGCGCAAGGGCTTGGCCAGCAAATTTGTTTGCAGCTGGCAGAAGCTGGCGCAACCGTTATTGCAGGCGATATCCAGGAAACAAAAGCGGCCGGAACCGTTAAAACAATTACCGAAAAAGGCGGCAAAGCGGTTGCCATGCACTTGGATGTAAGCAGCGAAGAATCTGTAAAAGAAACGATTAGCAAAATTAAAAGCGAATACGGAAGATTGGATATTCTGGTAAATAACGCTGGCATCGACTTTACAAAATCAATCCAGGAACTATCTGTTTCTGAGTGGGATGCTGCGTTTTCGGTTAATTTACGCGGTCCGTTCCTAATGTCTAAATACAGCATGGAAGTAATGTCCGAACAAAAATCCGGCAATATCATCAACATTGTAAGCACGGCTTCTTTACGCGCCTGGACGGAAGCTTCCGTTTACCATGCTTCCAAATGGGGTTTACGCGGATTTAGCCACGCACTTTTTACTGAAGCACGCAAAGTAAACGTAAAAGTTACCGCAGTAATTGCCGGCGGGATGAGCACACCGTTTCTACTGGACCGTTTCCCGGATATTCCGCCGCAAAATCTACAGGATCCAAAAAACGTAGCTACTAAAATTCGTTATATTATTGAAGATGATACCGATACGGTTGTGCCGGAAATTCTTATCTTGCCTTTAATGGAAACCAGCTGGCCGTAAATTAGCCGGTAAAAGAAGCAGCTTGTCATGCTGAACTTGTTTCGGTATCTTATCAGAAAGGAGATTAGTATTCATCCTAAGATATCCCGAAACAAGTTCGGGATGACAATTTTTAATTTTACAGCCCTAAACAAAAAAATAACAGCATGAGCAGGAACAGGCACGAACACGTTATGGATCGGTTTAACCGGTTAAAAGTATTGGTTATCGGCGATTTGGTAATGGATATTTACATGAAAGGCGAAAGTTTCAGGCTTTCGCCCGAAGGCCCGGTTCCGGTCGTAACCATTTCCAGTCAGGAAGAAATTCCGGGCGGTGCAGCAAATGCGGCTATCAACCTAAAAGCTTTAGGCGCACAAGTGAGTTTTCTGGCTTTAAGCGGAGATGACGAAAACGCAGACAAAGCTTGTGATGCGATGCAGCTGGCCGGGATTAATTGCGATGCCATTGTGCGCGAACCTTTCCGGAAAACGGTTACCAAAACGCGGCTTGTTTCTAACGGGCAACTGTTAAGCCGTTTTGATTGCGGTTCGCAAAATCCGCCTTCTGCTGATTCTGAACAAAAGATTTTTAAGTATCTGCAGGATAATTATCACCTTTTTGATGCTGTTGTTTTAGGAGATTACAAAGCCGGATTATTTACGCCGGCTTTGATAGAATTTTTACAGCAGATGCAGCAAAAATCGCCTGTTTATATGGCACTGGATTCTAAAAATCTGCCTTTATTTACACCGCTGCAGCCTTCGGTTGTAAAACCGAATTATATTGAAGCCATTAATTTATTGAACCTGCAATCGTTAACAAATAACCGGATTGAGCAGTTAAAAGATTTCGGGCCAACTTTATACCGGCTAACCGGTGCCAAACATATTGCGCTTACCTTGGATGAAGAAGGTTCCATGATATTTGAAAACGGAGAATTTATACACCATACGCCGGCTATTACAGTAGAAAACCCGCATGTAGTTGGTGCAGGCGATACTTTTATCAGCACGTTTACCTTAGCCCAATGTTCCGGTGCAGATAGTATCGAAGCAGCCGAACTGGCAACGGCGGCAGCAACGGTTGCCATCCGCAAATCAACAACTGCGCCTTGCTATTTTTCAGAATTGAAAGCGTTTTTTTCCACGCAGGATAAATATGTTTCCGATGCGCAGGAACTGGAAGAATTGTGCAGGTTTTATAAGCAGCAAGGGAAAAATATCGTGTTTACGAACGGCTGTTTTGATATTTTGCATTCCGGCCACGTTAGTTATTTAAACCAGTCTAAAAATTATGGAGATGTATTGATCGTCGGGTTAAATAATGACGAAAGTATACGGCGTTTAAAAGGTTCTACCCGGCCGATTAATGAACTGACGGATCGTATTCTGGTACTTTCCGGCCTAAGTTCTATCGATCATATTGTGCCGTTTGGTTCTGCAGATGATGATACACCTTCTGCATTAATTCGCGCAGCAAAACCACAATATTATATTAAAGGCGGAGATTATAACCTGCAAAATTTACCGGAGGCAAGTGTGGTAGAGGAAGTTGGCGGCCAGGTTGCTTTTATCCCGTTAGTGCCGGATCATTCTACAACTAATATGATCAAAAGGATTAATGCAGATGCAAAACTGGCTAAAGTAGTTTAAGTTTTCTGTTACTCAGACCGTAGGGAAAATTTTTTATCTGGCAAGTTATCATCCCGACGGAAGGAGGAATCTTCATCAAACTTAAAAGCTTATTCTTTTAAAGAAGAAGATCTCTCCTAACGTCGAGATTGTAAAACTTTGGTCGAAACGACAAAATGCTTCTTTTATCAGCATAAAAATGATCAAGATTTTATACCGGTAAAAGAAGCATTTATTCTGCCTGCAGAAACTCTGGAACGTTGGTTTCCCGATTGGCTAAAGTGGTGGGCAATTCTAAATGATAACCGCCGGAAGGCAGCAAACCGCAGCCGCCAAATTTTTTCATCAGCTTTTGCTGCACGTAAACTTCCTCGCCGCAATGCTCTTCCGGAATCTGTTCCCAAAAGTTAAAGCCGCCAAAATCACGCAATTTTTGTGTATCGTATAAAACGCAACCTCCCACCCAGGCAATTTTATATTTCTGCTGATTAGCTGCGTTAATGTTTAATTTTTGCCCCACATGCAAAATATTGGCGGCATTATGCACCTCGTAACGCTGCCATTCTTTTGTGCCGGGTAATATGGTTTCCGGCTGAACAGGTTCATCCCAAAACTCAATATGCTGCTGCTCAGGCCGGATAGAATTTTGGTAGCTTAAACCAATCGGCATCATGCCAACAAAAGCACAACTTTCTTCCTGCAAGGCTTTTACCATCCGGCTAAGCACGTTTGATTCCAAAATAATATCGTCATCCAAATAAAGCGAAAACTCGCTGCTGCTTTGATCCAGCAAAAACTGCCTTTGTTGCGCAATGCCTTTTTTAGGCAGGTTTTGCAGGAGTTTTAAAGGTGTTTGATGCAATTCGAAAATCCGCTTCAAGGTTTGTATAACGCCATTATCTGCAATAAAATCATCACTTTGATCGGCTACAATTACTTCAAAATCTACAAAATCCTGGGCAGTTAATGCAGTAAGCGTGGCAGTTAACGCGGTAAGCCGGTTAAAGGTGGGGATAAGGACGGAAACTTTCATAAGGTTTGCTAATTCAAAAAAGTTTAGCTTTTGCTGATGATGCTCCGGTTACAACCAATAAAGTATTTTTTGTGCCGATAAAATATTCTAAAGGATGTTGATGGATAAAAAAGGTGCTTATATGCAGGTTCATGAGTTCAAAATTTGATTATTAAAATAGGTTTAATAACACATCATTTAGAATGAACGGCTGTAAAAGGGATTTTTCGGATTGAAGTAATGATTAGTTATCTGCTTCTATAAATGTAAAAAACAAGAATCTTGTTTTCCTGATCAGGAATATTAACAGGAATGTATCCGAAAAGCTTTAGAGGAAATTTACAAAATCGATTGGTTCCGGTACGATGTTTTCGGGCCAGTTCCCGGTTTGCAGCAACAAATCCTGTGTGGCATCTTTCACTTGTTTCACCGTAATTTCATCAACAAAACAGGCAGCATGATTACAACTTCCGCCGGAAGGGAAAATAGCAGCCGGGCCAATTACTCGCTGCCCGCAAAGCGGACAATTGACCGTAAAAGATATTAAAATGCGGTTTAACGAAACCGTAAACGGCATGCCCGTGATGGCGTTACTACACCAAAAAATACCTACAGTTGGTGTTTTTAAAGCTCTGGCGAGGTGGATCGGGCCGGTATCATTGGCGATAACTACCTTAGAAACTGCTAATAAACCGGTCATCCCGGCAAGCGAAAGTTTACCGCATAAATTAAAAGCTCCCTGCTTTTGCCGGATATTTTGCCATACTTCTTTTACCACCTCATTTTCAAAATCGGTTCCGGTAACAGCGATGTTAAATCCTGCGCTAATTAAATCATCGGCAACGGCAGCAAACATTTTTGCCGGCCATCTCCGGCGCATATCGGTAGCACCGGGATGGATAACGATGAGTTTCTGATTTTTATAATCCGGCAAAACTGTGCTTAATTGCTGTAAATCCTGCGGCACAGATTCCCATTTTGGTTCGATGTTGGGTGTTTTTGCACCGGCCAAAGCTACCATTTCCAAGTAACGCATCGGCTCGCTGAAATACAAAACGTAAGGAACTGAAATATCTACACCCGGCGCAACCGGTGCTTTTAACCCAATCGTTTTTTTTGCTCCTAAACGAAGCATAAAAGGATTAGAATTTTTGCCGCCGCCATGAAACTGAAAAGCCAGATCGAAGTTTTCGGCCTGCATTTCGGCAAAAAAATAATTGAGTTCTGCCTCATCAACCTGGTAATCATAAGCTGCGCCAACGCCGGGATATGGCGGTACCACAACCACACGATCAACATTACAAGGCCGGCCCGTCAGGTATTCGCGATGCCATTCTTTCCCCAGCAAAACAATTTCCACACCGGCGAAAGTATCTTTTAAAGCCTGCAGCGCGGGTAAAATAAAGATGAAATCACCCAGCGCATTGGCCCGTAAAATGGCTATTTTTCTAATCATGGCTAATAATTGTCATCCTGAACTTGTTTCAGGATCTCTCGTGAAAAGTAACAAACCTTGCTTTTGAGATGCCGAAACAAGTTCTGCATGACAAACTTTGTTGAAGCATAATCTACCCAAATACCAATACTGTTTTTACCTGATAAAACTAATCTGCCGTACACAAACCAACCAGCTGCGCTGTAGCCAAAATATGTCCTTGCATTTTCTCAAATACAACGGTTTTATCGCTTTCCTTCGGGATATCCAGAACCGTGTTTAAGGCAACCAAACTGAACAAATAATGGTGTGTGCCGGAGAAATATTTAGGACAAGGGCCTTCGTAACCAAAACTTTTATTGTTGGCCAAACCTTCTGTTGCACCTTCCGGGATTTCGTTTTGATTAACCTGCGTTACCGTTGGCGGAATGTTAAAAAGCAGCCAGTGAATCCAGGGCGTTGGCGTGGCATCGGTATCTTCCAAAACTAAAATCAGGCTTTTCGTTCCTTCGGGAATATCTTCAAAAAACAGAGGCGGATTGATATTTTGATCCATGCAGGTAAATAAAACAGGAATTTCCTGATTGGCTTCAAACGTACTTTTTAAAATCATGACTGGTTATTATGGTTGAATTAAAATTTGGTGACTTTGTTTAATACTGTTTTTACCACCGGTTTTTGGGTGATTCTGACAAATGGATTTTTCGCGGCCATTACTTTTTTAAAGAAAGTAATTAATTCTGGCATGTGTTCATCAAAACAAAACAGCATCCGTTTTTCCCAAACATTTTGCCGGATTTGCTGCATTTTCTGCTTATTGCCCAGCTGAACGCCCAACTCTTTGGTATCGCTGAAAAATAAACCCAACCCGTGCTCCTTCACCAGCGATTGCATGGCCACAATATGGCCGGAATTATCGCGCTGCAACATCGGTAAACCGGCCAAAGCAAGCGTAGCAATCCGCGCCGGATAATTGAGATCGTCCCAATTAGCACGCATCATTTCGCCTTCATTTTTACTTTCAAAAAAATGCAGCCAGCCGGCATCATACTGCGAAAACTCTTTTACCCAGTTTTCCTGCGTTACATTTGGGTGGATATGCAGATAACCCGGTGCCATTTTTTGCGTTTTGATAATCCATTCTTTCCATTGGCCGTGCGTAAAATCACCATAAAAATGGAGATGGATTTTTTGTTCTGCCAGATCAACCACATTTTGTGGATGCAAACCGATCGGCCGGCCGGGCACAACGGTGTGCAGCTCTCCGTCCTGATTTGAAAGCAGCGGTGTTTGTTCCGTTTTAAACCATTCCCGTTTCGGCAAGTCGCCATCCAGAATCATGGTCGTGCTGTTTTTATCGGGTAAAAATTGGAGAAACCAATCACGCATTTCCGGGCTCGAATAAATCTGTGCATCAGAAAAACGGTGTAGATCGTATAATTCCGGCCATAAACCGTGTTCCATGCAAATCAGCGGGCCTTCTTTAAAATGCCACACAAACGGGATTCCGGTATCGGCAAGCATCACTTCGCGTGCAAACGGAACAGCTTGCCAGTTTAACAAAGCGTAAATGATATCGGGTTTGATTTCTGCAATTCGCTGCTGCCAGTTTTCGTACGGGATATCTTCCACGTTGCCGAAAGGCAGCGGGCCAACGGTGTTGTACCAGTACGGGTCGCGCATCCATAAGCCGTAAAGCTGGTGGCCGGCCTCTTCAAAAGCCACAATCCGCTCGGCGTTGTAAGCCAGTTCGCCCACAATTACGATTTTTAATCCCTGCGGATCAACTTTGTTTTCATGCCGAAAGGGTTCGTAAAAACTGATCTCATCAATCAGGTTTCCCATCGTGGTATGGTAGCGCAACGGCTGGTTTACGTTATAATAAAGTTTGTACGGATTGATGCCGCCAAGCGGTTCGCGGATAATTTTGTATCGCTGCTGCGGATGATCAACCCACTCGCAAGTGATGTTTCCGGTTTGGGCAAATGCTCCTTTTAAGGCCAATTTATCCCAGAACATCCTATCCAGATCATCGGTAACTAATTCTGCCCGTTCCATCCAGTAATCATCGGTTTTTTTGTGGAGGCATTGCACTAATTGCAGCCAGAAACCATCCAACTTACCATCCGCATAACGATTATAATGATGGCGGATACCGGAAAAAGCCAGCACGTTTTCCGGATTTTCATCCAGTTTTTCTGCTAATTGCTGTAAATGATCTGCGTAATAAACATCATCTGCGGGCAAATAAGCAATCAAAGGATATTTAGCTTGTTGTAAACCCTGATTAAGTGCGGCACCTAAACCGGTATTTTTTTCATTTTCGAAGTAATGAACCTGACTGTGATCAAAATAAGCCGAAACCATTTCTTTGGTATGATCGGTAGAACCATCATTAATAATGATCAGTTCCCAATTTGTAAAACGCTGTAATTTTAAACTTTCTATGGCACGGATGATAAAATTGGCCTGGTTATATACCGGCATTAAAACGGAAATACTTTGCTTAGAGTCATTTTCAGTCATGACTTGCTAAACTGCATTTTTATTTAATTGTTTGTTTGGCTTTCGGGGAAAAAGACGTGTTAATAATAAATTTTATCGTGTATAATTTTGAAGCGAAGAGCTAAAAAAGATCGGTAAAAACAGTATCGATATCAACGCAAAGTTTTTCTGGCGGCCATCGAATCGCTGATTTTGCAACCTAAACCAGCCACAACTGCATAACCATACATAGCTACCGCTTTAAGCGTGCCTTCGTGCTTTTTAAAAGTCCATATATCTTTTAAAAATTCCGGATAATTTTTACCGTTAAGCTGATCAAAAGCAACAGAAATAGTTGGCGTTAAAGAATGGGCGGTGTGCCATAACCCAAACGGAATAAACAGCGTTTCGCCGGCACTTACGGTAAAAGTTATGGGCGTTGCCTGCTTAAATTTAGGGAACTTTTCGTAATCCGGTTCAAAAATATTTATCTCAGACCTCCAGGAATCATTTGGGTTCGGATACAAATATTCTTCCTGTCCGCGCGGAAAAACCGTAAACTGTTTATCACCATATAATTGTGTAATCCAAGCATTTAAATGATAAAAATCTAAGTGTAAATACGGGAACTTCCCTCCCGGCCCGCCAATAAACAACTCAATCGCGTTTCCCCAGTTTCCTACGTTAAACAGCTTATTATCAAACCAGTTAGGTTGCGCATAATTCATCCCGATCGGGCTGATTAAAGGTAAAAGCTCTGGCAGCTGCTCCGTAATATTGTATTTACACGGATACGGCGCAGGTTTTTCGGCAGTGCTGGTTTCTACCATATCCATCACCTGCTGCATGGTATATTCCCGGCCTTTTACAACCGTTTTGCGGTCGGCATAATGCTGCCGAAACCAATCAGGGGTAAATAATCCGTTTGCTTTCCAAATGCTGGCCGCTTTTTTAAAAACCAGCGGAACGCCCGGAAGATAATGTTCTTCCATAAATTCCTGATAAGAAATAGCACCTTTTTTTTGAATTTCCATTGCTGCTGCCGTAAGGTTTTCCGGTTTACGCAAAACCGGTTGTTAAGTTTTAAGACTTGATTTTAGCTGATGCTTCTTTTACCGCCTAAAAAATGGCATGCTGGATTTACAGGATAAAAGAAGCCTGATTTCTATAAGTTTTTATTGTAAAGGAATGGGGCAGGATAATATCAATACTACAAATTATTTAAAACCAACTACAAAAACATCAGTTATTTAATTACTAATTAAATACAGTAAAAACATTAAATCACCATGAACGAAAATGATAAAATTACCCGGCGTAAAGTAATTACCGGTATCGGGGCAGGTTTAGCCGCAGCGGCAGTTTCACCGGTTTTTGGCAGTTCAGAAACTTTGCCTGCTGCATCCGCAGCACCGGCAGGCTTGCAGGATCCAACTTCTAAATATCCAAAACCGCCGTTTAAAGGCCAGTCTCAGCCTTGGCCGGGTTTGGTAAGCCAGATGGATCCAAGGCCGGATCACGGCGAAACCAGTTATAAAGGTTCCGGCCGTTTAGCAGGCCGAAAAGCATTGATTACAGGCGGAGACTCCGGAATGGGCCGGGCAGCAGCCATTGCTTATGCACGCGAAGGTGCGGATGTAGCCATTAATTATTACCCGTCGGAAGAATCGGATGCGAAGGAAGTTATTGCGCTGATTAAGGCAGAAGGCCGGAAAGCGATAGCCATCCCCGGAGATTTACGCGATGAAGCGTTTTGCCAGAAATTAGTTGCAGAAGCAATACGCGGCCTTGGCGGGTTGGATATTTTGGTAAGCAATGCCGGCCGCCAGCAAGCGCATGCCTCTATCCTGGATATTTCATCAGAGCAGTTTGACTGGACGATGAAAACCAATATTTATGCGCCTTTCTGGATTATTAAAGCGGCATTACCACACATGCAGCCCGGCTCGGTAATTATCGGAACAACATCCGAACAAGCATATGATCCGTCCCCGGATTTGTATGATTATGCACAAACAAAGGCAGCTACCATGAATTTTGTGAAATCATTAGCAAAACAACTTGGGCCAAAAGGGATCCGCGTTAACGGCGTAGCACCAGGGCCAATCTGGACGCCTTTACAAGTTAGCGGCGGCGCAACCCAGGAAAAACTGAAAATGTTTGGTGGCCAAACACCTATCGGAAGGCCGGGCCAGCCAGCAGAGTTGGGTTCTATTTACGTGCAGCTGGCAGCAAGTGATGCCAGTTATGCTACCGGGCAGGTTTATGGTTCTGCAGGCGGGGCCGGGCAGCCATAATTTTTACATACTGTTTTTACCCTATAAAAAAAGGAATAGCTTAAACCGCTGTTCCTTTTTTTGTTGATACTCGATAGATTTTAATAAAAGCAAACTAAAATCATACCTGTATAAGATAACTGTATGTTGCTTATTTTTCGCAAAAGTAAACCTTAAAAGAAGTACCGGTACCCAATTCGCTTTCTACTTCAATTTTTCCTTTTAGGGCTTCGATTTGTGATTTAACGATAAAAAGCCCCAATCCTTTAGCATCTTTATTCCCGTGGAAGGTATTATACATCCCGAAAAGCTGGTCGCGATATCTGTTCAAATCAATACCGAGGCCGTTATCCTGCACGGTAAGTATGATATAACCATCTTTCCTGCCTAAACTAATTTTAATAACCGGATCACGTTCTGCCGATCTGTATTTGATGCCGTTGGTTAATAAATTCAGCAGGATACTCTCAAAATAAGCCTGATTGGTATAAATCTGTTCCTCGTCATCAAAGTTATACACAACCGAAGCACGGGAAGTGGTAAAGGTTATATGGATAATCTGTAATACTTTTTCTATTTCTTTTTTCAGAGTAAGCATGGTTTCAGGCAGATTTGTATTATCCTGGATGCTGATAATATCATTTAAATGGTGGATTGTTTCGTCCAGCCTGCCCACGCTGTATTTTAATAGCTCAAAAGAAGTATTTCTGTCTTGTTCATCATCCATATCTATTACACCCAGTACACCGCTCAGGTTGGCAACGTGCGAACGGATATTATGCGAAACGATGTAGGTAAAATCCATCAGCCGTTTATTCTGCCCTGCGGTAATGTCAACCAAAGTTTGCAAATCTTTCTGCCTTTTTATCAACGGGGTGATATCGTGGCCGATACACAGGATTTCAGACATTTGATCGTTCTCATCCCACAGCACACTAAACTCCCATTGCGTACTGATCATAACGCCGCCAAGCGCAGGTTTTCTCAGGATAACCTTTTGCATTTCACGCGGCTTTATAAAACATTTCTCAACAGCTTCCATACATATGGCATGGTCTTCCGGTACAATCAGTTCCATAGAGTATTTTCCGATCCATTCTTCCTCCTTAATGCCAAGTATCAGGCAAAAATAAGGGTTCATGTAAGTATATCTTCCTTCCAAATCGGTTTTAATAATGTAAAAAGACTGGTTTGCTATAATAGATTTGTAGTAAGAATTATCCTTCTGAACCCGGTGGTTACTCTCCTGCAGCTGTGATAATACTTCTTTTTGCCTTTCACCGGCTTGTAATAATTCAAACTCGTACTGTTTATGCCGCGAAATATCAAAAAAGGTATAGTGGATTAGATCTGTACCGTCTTCCTGGTTTTTTAGTATTATGGCGTTAAGTAATACCGGAACCGGTTTATGCTTTTGACTGGTTAATTCGGTATTGATTTCCCTCACGATACCACTCTCCTGAAGCAAAGGTTTAATATGTGCCTCGAAATATAGTTTCTCCTGATCAGAAAAAAAGTCGGTTAAAAAACGCTTTTCTAAAGTTTCATTTTGGTTTACTTCTAATAGTTCAAGCAGATATTGGTTGGCAAATATGATTTTGCCATCCTTTGCTGTTGTTAAATAGCCGCAGCAAAGGATGTCCGTAATATTATTGTTGGGATAAGCCATAGAATAAAATAAATCAGCAGGTTACGTTTATAAATATGCGGACAATTGAGGACAGTACCTAAATAAAATAAGTTTCTTCTTTTTAGATTTTCTTTAAGGTTCGGCTTACCCAAATACTACAAGCGTTTATCTAAATAATACACCAGATTTATTTTTAATAGAAGTTGTATAAACTTATTTCTTCCTGTATTTTAACGGGATACTTCTTTTACCCTATAAAAATGAAAGCCCGGGAGCTGGTACAGAAACAGTAAATAACAGGAGAATTTTATTGTTTACACCCGCAGGTAAGGTATACGAATGCTGATTACGGTATCCTGGCCGTTACCGGAAGTTAGGGTAAACTTCCCGCCCAGCAGCTTAACTTTATTGCGGATCGTTTTTAAACCGATACCGTTATTTTTATACGTTTTACTAAATCCTTTGCCGTTATCGCAAACCATAATGTTAACGGCTTTAACGGTAACTTCTACCTCTACAATAGCTTTGGAGGCCCCGGCATGTTTAACCACGTTCATCAGCAGTTCCTGTACCGTACGGTAAATAGCTGTTTCAATCGGTTTGCTTAACCTTTGGAAAAAGCCGTTGAAACGGCAGTCAATCTTCAGGCTGTTACTGTGGCCAAGCTGATCACAAACATCACTAAGTGCTTCTTTCAAGCCAAAGTCTTCCAAAATAGTAGGGGTAAGCTCATGCGAAAGCCGCCTGCTTTCGGCTATGGCTTCTGTAAGTAATTGATTTGTATCCTGCTTTATGCTCTTAAACGCTGGCAGATTAATAGGTATGGCATTCAGATCCAGTTGCTCTAAACTCAGCTTGATGCCATAAAGAAGCTGCCCTAAACCATTATGTAAATTTTCTGCAATACGCTTTCTTTCGATCTCCTGTGCGTCCATCGTCGCCCAAAAAATCTTCTGATTCTGGCTAACCAGCATGTCCAGTTTTTCTGCTTCGGCATGCTTTCGCGCTGTAATATCCATATTGGTGGCAACCAGCCCGTCTTCCATTTTAACAAACATAGAAGAAAACCAGTTGTCAAAGTTGTCGTGCGGGTAACAATATTCCAACTGCCCGGGCTGCCCGGTTTCCATAACCTTTAACATTACATCAAACAAACCAATGATTCTAATACCCGGGAATTCTTCACTGTAAAGCTTTCCGATCAAATCGGTTCTGCCGGCTACCCTTTCCACTTCTTTATTAACAAGCATAATCCTGAAATCCCGGATATTCCCCATTTCATCACGTACGGCCTGGTGCAGGGCAACACCGATCAGGCTGGTATCAAAAACCGATTGCAACAGGTTCTGGCTTTGTTTTAATGCCCGCTTATCCTGCTGCCGGGTAGAAATAGCTTTTAACTGCTGAAGTTTTCTGTCATTTTTACTTGGTGGTTGATCTGCTTGCATGATGGAAGGTTTATCGGCTAAAACCGGGTCGGCAGTTAAGGTAAGTATATTTAAATGAAATAATAAGTAGCAAATTTATTTTATTTTCATCCCGGATGATGGCACTAAACCTGTGTGGCGTTCTTTTCGGAATTATCTTTGTGCAGTAAATAATACAGCGTTTATAAGTAATTTTAGAAAATGAATTTTCAGCAGTTCCCTGATACGCCGTTTGAACTTCGGATATCTTTCCATAAAATAATTGAACAGTTAGAGCAAACGGCAGCTTCCGGCCCTAACATAAAATCAGAATCGGCCAAAGCTTTGTTAAAAGAAATCGAACCTTTCCCGGAGCTAAAAAACGGAATTACCAGTATCGAACAGATTTATAATAACACAACGGTGATTAGCCATCTGCTGGTAGATATTTTCCCTGCTGCGCTTACCAACAATGAAATAAAAGCAGTAACGGTACCTTTTCAAAACATTGCTTTTAACCATACCCAACGGTTTCAAAACATCCTTAAAAATGCCGGCCCTTCGTT
The DNA here is from genome assembly GCA_903642215.1 of Sphingobacteriaceae bacterium. GTDB lineage: Bacteria > Bacteroidota > Bacteroidia > Sphingobacteriales > Sphingobacteriaceae > Mucilaginibacter_A. Next base: position 31,293 of record CAHJWG010000001.1, read on the forward strand.
TGATTTAACCATCCGGGATTTTAGCAGCCACCAGTTTTATGTAATTTGCTGCTGCCTGATTTTGAACAAGTTTTACGGGACAAAATTTGATTTTGCCAAACCGTTATTTTACGATATTCCGACTGCGGAAGGGATTATTAAACATTACCGTATCCTTTATAATGCCGACTTTCTGGAGATTGTTCCGACTGAAAAAGCACTGATTCTTTCACAGGATGAGGTTACTTTACTAATGGATAATTTTGACGATCTGAATTTATGGAAACAAAAATTTCCGTCTTCCGGCTGGATTGTAAAAGGTTTTGCCCTGTTAACTTTGATCGACAGTACCGTGGAAAATGCTGTCTCAGCTTTAAAAGGCGAATTGCTGGGTGCTTCGCCGGGAGAAAATTTGAAGGACAGGCTGGAATCTATTTTTCGTTCCATCTATCTGATTCCGGATTTGCGTATCGGATTTACGGCCTACAACAAAGAAGAACATAAATTTACGGTAGCAGATTTTAACCAGCATATCAAAAGTTTTTTACTGCATAATCATCATGAAGAAGATTGTTTCCAGGTTATGCAAAAGGATTCGTTCAAAAAAATTGTTGAGAAAAGATCGTATTTATCGATATCTGATTCTGAAAAATTGTTGAAGCAAAACCCTGACAGCAATATTGCCCAAAATTTTCTCGCACAAAATATCCGAAGTTTTATTTTAGCTCCGATCATCAAAAATAATCAGTTGCTGGGCATTTTAGAACTGGTTTCCAGCAGGCCGGAAGAGCTTAACAGCATTAACGCTAACCGGTTGGAAGTAGTTATGCCTTTTTTTACCGATACGATTGACCGCCAGTACACGGATTTGCAAAACCGGCTGCAGGCATTGATTCAAAAGGAATACACAACCATCCATGCCAGCGTTTACTGGAAATTTAAAAAAGAAGCACTTAATGCTATCCAATGCCGGCAATCTGGGAAAGAATATACTTTGAAAGAGGTTACTTTTAAAGATGTTTATGCTTTATACGGACAAATTGATATCAAAGGATCATCTGAAACCCGGAACCTGAGTATCCAACAGGATATCCGGCAGCAGTTAACAGCTGTTATTACTTTGTTTGAGCAGCTAAAAGATAGTTCCGGCAACCTGGCCGAGGTAGAAAAAATCCAGCAGCTGCAGGCATTGATCATGGATGTTTCTATGGGGATTCGAGCGGATACGGAACAAACTATCCAGCATTATCTGGAGTTGGAAATCGATTCGGTATTAAAACAAGCTCGTTTATTGAACCCGGTTATTGCGGAAGAAATTGACCGTTACTTTAAACAATCAGACCTGAAAACAGGCGATTTCCATATCCACCGCAGGAAATATCAAACCACTGTTACTTTAATCAACGAAAAAATGGCTTTGATTTTAGACCGGTGGCAGCAGGAAGTGCAAAAAATATTCCCGCATTATTACGAAAGGTTTAAAACCGACGGCGTGGAGCATAATATGTACATCGGCGCAGCTATTACGCCTGATTTATCCTTTGAACTTTCCCATTTGTACAACCTGCGTTTGTGGCAGCTGCAGGTGCTTTGCGAAATGGAAATGGAGCATCATTTTACAAAAACATCATTGCCATATCCTTTAGAGGTAACCTCTTTGGTGCTGGCTTTTAGTCCGCCTATTTCTATCCGGTTTAGGATGGATGAAAAACGGTTTGATATCGACGGCACGTATAATGCGCGGTTTGAAGTGGTAAAAAAACGGATTGACAAGGCTTTTATCAAAGGAACGGAAGAACGAATTACGGCCACAGGGAAAATAACGATTGTTTACTCCAGCCAGGAAGAACAGGAAGAATACATGGAATATATCCGGTTTTTGCAGTCAAAAAAAATGCTGGATGAAGGCGTTGAAATGCTGGAAGTAGAAGATTTGCAAGGTGTGTACGGACTGAAAGCGCTGCGGATAAAAATTATGTACAACTCCAGCCTGCCGGCCAGAAAATGCTACGATTATGAAGAATTGGTAAAATTAAGGCCGGAACAGGTTTAACGGCGGAGGAAAAGTATGTTGCCGTTTGGTTTGAGTTTTTTGGGAATGCTTCTTTTACCGGTATAAAATTGGACTTATTAGATCAGCAGCTGCTGGTCTCAGGTTTACAACCCCGATCTTTGAAGTTTATACCGATAAAAACAGTATGAAAACACGTTGTTTTAAAGCAATCAAAGAAGTTTAGAAGTAAAATATAGCTCAATTTGAAAAACTATATTTTTGTTCCATTCATTGGATCAGCTTGTAAGAAATCTGCATATTCTTGCAGTATGATTTTAAAATCTACTGTAGGTAAGACCTCAGTTTTACCATTCCATTCTATATTTGAGTTTACGCCATCAAAAGAGATTGTAACAGTTTCTACACTTATATCTTCTGCGGATTTATCATTTAAACTATTTTCTACTTCTGGAATTATACTCTCTATTATGTCATCAGCAAATTGTAAATAAATTAAATATGTACTCAAATTAATATAGTTTGGAATTGCATATTTATTTATCAAATCGCATGTTTTAGACGAATGCCCTTTAAAAATATTGTTAATAAAAGACAGATTGTAATTTTTATGTATTAAAGTCATATATAAGGATTTATTTTTTATCAATGATTTTAGTTATCAAAACCCAATTAGTCCACATGCTTCTTTTACCACTACTTTTTTTGTGTTGAAGCAAACTATATTTATAAAGTGATTGCAAGATTTTGACCAGCACGAGATACATCACACTTTAGTACCATCAAATGGTGGTGTTAGTAAAAAATCCCTCCATGCTATTAAGATTTCTTTAAAATCTTCTAATGGCAAAGTGTCTATAACATTTTGTCCATCCTGGTCATAAAAGTCAACTCCTGTAGGTGTAATAAAGCCAATCTCTAAACCATTACTTACATCAGGATCGGCTATTAAGTCAAAATGTCCTTCAATCGCTAAATTGACATTGTTAATGAATTTATCAATTGTGTCAGAATCTTTGAATCGAGCAATAAAACTTATATTTGGATCATTTAAATTTGATTTACTAATTTTATAAATCGTTCCATCGAATTTTTGATTATAAAATTCAATTCCTTTATCTTTTATTATTCCCATTTTTAATTAGTTTATGTTGTTTGCATTATGAAAGACCTTCTGGTCTCAGGTTTACAACCCCGATCTTTAAGTTTAAAATTTCTAATCCCACATTAAAAAGAACAATGCTTCTTTTACGGGTAAAAAACCGAACTTGTTAGATCAGTATTAACCAACATCTTTCAGGTTGATACAAACGTACTTCATTTATTATTTTTTAGAAACTGCATGGAAACCGCGGTTCCGCTGCCCAATATGGCGCCGGTTGCCACATCGGTAGGATAATGTACACCCAGGTACATCCTCGAAAAACTTACGCTGCCTGCCCACAAAAAGGACGGCGCAATTACGTACCATTTCGGGTAAGCGATGGATAAAGCCGTTGCGGTACAAATGGTGGATGAAGTATGGCCGGAAGGAAAAGAAGTGCCCCTGGCACGGTAAACCGGAACGATATTGATATTCTGGACATACGGCCTGCGCCTTTTAACCAGAGCTTTGATCAGCGAAGTAAAGGCGTAAGAAATGGCAGTGCTGCTGGCAATATATAACGAGTTTTGCCGCATCCCTTTATCGTTGGCCACAATGCCGCCGACCAATAAACCGGCCGGCACGCCAACGTCTCCGTAAAGATAAGTATCCGACAGAAATACGAACAGGCCGGTTTTTTCAGATGTCCGATTGTTTGCCAGGTTAATCATGATGCGGTCGTCCAGCTTTTGTATCTGGGATTGGGCCAACACTTTGGAAGTAAAAATGAATGCGATAAGCAATTGAAAAACTATCAGCAGGAAAAAAGTAAACAGGTTTTGAACGGTTTTCATAAATGAATAATTAATCGTTGGTTTTTATGCTGATTAAATAATTAAGGTTTTGCCGGATGCTTCTTTTATCAACCTAAAATCCGAATCAAATTTTTACCTCGTAAAAGAAGCATCTTAATTTCTCTATCAGTCAAATTAAAACCTGAAACTTGTAGAAAGAAAAGGATACCAGCCTTCTGCAGAGTGCCCGGCCATTACCTGGATAACGGCAAAATTAGCCGGCGAAAAGTAAATGCCGCCGCCCGTGCCGGTATGGATTTTATCCGAACTTTCTCCCTGTTCCCAAACTCTTCCCGCATCAAAAAAACCACTGATACCCAGCTCGCCGGGCAAAATATAACTGGTTACTTCTGCCAGCTTCAAGCGCGCTTCCAGGTTGTTGTAAAGCATGTGCTGCCCGGCAAAACGGTATTGCCGGTAACCCAGCAGGTTACTTTGTCCGCCTAAAAACAGCGACTGATAAAAAGCAGATTTCCCCAGGGTAATTCCTCCTCCAATCCTGTCTGCAATTACCAATTTATGGTTCGCTAAACTTTTGTACACCGCAAATTCTGAAATGATTTGTGAATAGGATTTGGAGAAACTGTTTAAACCGGCATAGCCCAATAATTTAACATTGAAATAACTGCCGGATGACGTTAAAACTTTGCTGTTCCGTTTATCCATCAGGTAATTTACTACCAAACCGGCATGTACTTTATCTTTTGCAATCGTTGTGCTGTCGTAAGAACCAATTAAGGAAGTTTGGTTGATAAACCGGCCCGCGTTATCCGCCGGGTTAAAATGATAATACTGAAAAGAAGGGCCCACACTAATGCTGCTGCCTTTGCTGATCCGCCAGCGCAAAGACGGATCAAGATCGTAAGTGTTGTAACGGGTACGGTAATACGTTTTGTAATCGCCTGTTTTATCAAATGCAGTTTCGTTGCCGCGGCCAAAAAAGTTAGTCCTGCCCGGCGATTGTACAAAAGCCTGTAAAGAAAAATCAGCGTTCCCCACAGCATGGATCCAATCGCCCCTGTACCGGATGCGAAAAGCTTTTGTGGCAAAAGAATGGCTCACGATTACTTCTTGCACATCATGATAAGGCGTTGTCCGGAAACCTTCCTGGTGCACATATTTTATGCCCAAACCCAGCAGCAGGCCTTCGTCCGGGTTAATCTCGATATTGGCCAGCGGCATGGTAACATTAAACAGGTTAACACGGGCATAACTGATGTTCGCACTGTCTTTGGATAAGTGTAAACGTAGTTTGGACGAATCGCCCGCCAGGCTTAGTTTTTTGCCTCTGTCGTAAACATTTACTTTGTGGAGGGAATTAAGAATTTGGTAAGATTTACGGCCGGTACTATCAATAAACCTCAGTTTGATCGGCGACGAGGTATTGTTTAAAATGATGCTGTCTTCTCCGCCGGAAACATAAATCCTGATTTCTTTGGTAATGTCCGGCTGAAAACTGACATTCATCAACGTATCTTTTATGTCGCCGTTTTTACTGATCTTGTTGATCAGGACATTTAAGCGTTTCCCCGGTTCGCTGCTAACGTTTACGCGTTCATTTTTTTCCGACGTGTGGATGTCGACAATCTTGTTCGTAAACCGATAAAAATAAGCCATCGCGGCCGGTATGTTATCTCTGCGCTCCTTCAATTGTTTAAATAAAACATCATGCCGGAGTTTGTAGGCCGAGGCCGGCAGCCTTTTTAAGCCGCTTTCTAAAATCGAATCCGTTTCGGCAGCAACAAAAGCATTGGTAATATTCATCCACTCTTCATAACTAAAACGGGAAGCCGGAAACCTGTCCATAATCATTGTTTTCCACAGCGAATAACGAACATCCTGGATTTTACTGCCAAATCCCTGTAAGTTCGGCACTATATATCCTTTGGATACGATTGTTGGAATCAGTCCCTGATTAGTGTACAACGCCTGGTCTCTGTCGCGCGGAACAGCCGTATAAATATCACCTTTTTCCTTCTTTTCTTTTGTCCAGCGCCACTGGTCCGAGTGCCTGTCCCAATCGCCAATCAGCAAATCCAGCAGCCTTGCCCGTAAATATTCCCTGGTATCTATTACGTTGTCATTATCCTCCAAAACCTCTTCAATCATTTTAACGGTATTGGATGATTTTCCGGTCGGTTCCCGTTCTTCCAACAGGCAAATATTATTAGTGAACAGCTTATTGTACTCGCCAAGGTTCGGGTCGGAAAGTACCACGCCAATAATCGGGTTACTGTGCGGAACATGGGCAGCTTCTGCCAGCGGCGGAACGATTAATGCCGAAAACGGATGCTGCGCGCTCATGGCATCATTCACCCAGTCTTTCGCAAATGTTTCCTGAAGCTGCGGCGGCAATAATTTTTCGGGAGTTTTTTCTACGCTGCGCAAAACCCATTCCGTACCGCTTTTATCTACCAACCTTAAAGATTTGGTTTGATTGCCGCCGCCCAATTGAACAGGTTTTAAACCGCCGTAAACTTTGGATAACCTGATTACAGGCAGCTTAGTAGCCACACTCCATTCTTTACGGTAATTCTCGCCGAATAAAAAACGGTGGAAACTGCTTACCTGATTGTAAGAAGGATGAACTTTTACAACAACGCTGTCTTTAATAGCTGCATGAGGGGCGTTTTGTGCCGATACTGTTTTTACGGCACTAAAATAAAGCCACAGGAAAGAGATGAAAAAGAGTAAGTTTTTTTTCATAAAACCTATTTTTGATAATTGAACCGAAGGACATTTCCCGGCGATATTTCATCGCCTTCGTTTGAGATGTATAAATTATTTTGCCCGTCGAACGTGATTCCTTCCGGCTGGCGAAACAAGGCAGGATCCAAAGGATAAACCGACTGCACTTTCCAGTTTGCATCGGCTACAACCAATACTTTGTTTACCGATGATAAAATGTACCACTGTTTGGTAAGCCGGTTTTTAACCAAGCCGGACGGATGAAAAGATATTTTCTTTTCGCCGGCCATCGAAGCAATACTTGCCACATTGAGGCTAAATTTACCGGATTTTATAATCGACCCGTCCGTAGCCAGCTTCAAAATATAACCTGTATTGCTTTCAGAAGTATGTTCGCCGACGCAATGTTTGCATAACACATAAAGCAAACCGGCCTGCTCATCGGCGCATAATCCTTCATATTCGCCGTCCGGCAAAAGGCCTTCCCAGCTGCGGGTTCCCGTTATTTCAGATCTGATTTCCCCGAAAGGAAAACTAAACAAAACGCCGTCGCTTCTCAGCATAATTACCTGCCCTTTGTAAATCGCCATATCTTCAAAATCCCCTTTTTTACCAAACTTGGCGTACTTAACCTGTTTGTCTCCCAAATGAAAATAATACACGCGGCCGTCGTTATCTTCCTCCGCATACAAACTGTCCGTTTTACCTTGATGAAATGCAATACCGGATATTTCGGTCAGGTTTTCAGGCAGCAGATATTTTACAGGTTTGTTCAAATCGTAACCTTTCGGACTTGTAAAAACCTGTTTCTGCCGGCAGGAAAGGCACAAAATTATTACCGGTAAAAACAGTATCCAAACGGCTGCGTAAAGGCGTTTTGCAGAAAGCAAATATTTAAAGTTCATGTGTTTTGTTTTTTAGGAGAAGATAGATTTCCCGTTGAGATTGAACGGAAATACCGGAAGTTTTGATTGGGATATTTTGAAGTTCCTGATCTAACATAATCGCCTGAACGTTATCCTGAAGCTGCAAATCAATAATTTCCCGGATTTCTTTTCTGATTTTCGGATCATAAACCGGGAAACAAACTTCAATCCGGCGGTAAATATTCCGGTCCATCCAATCCGCAGAACCTAAATAAATTTCCTCTTTTCCCTGGTTATGGAAAATAAAAACCCGGCCGTGTTCCAGATAACGGTCAACAATCCTGCGGACGGTGATATTTTCGCTCATGCCTTTCGCACCGGGAATTAAACAGCAAATTCCCCGTATAATCAGCACTATTTTAACGCCGGCTTGCGATGCTTCATACAGCCTGGAAATCAAAACCTTTTCTTCCAAGTTGTTCATTTTTATGGTGATGTTTGCCGGCAAGCCTTTTTTAGCGGCATTAATTTCGCGATCGATCAACCCTAAAAATTGCTCCAGCAAATTAAAGCCCGAAACCAGTAAATACTCAAATTTAACCAGATCCGGGGTGCTTGCTTTTTTCCCTTTGGAGAGAAAAATAAAAAGCAGATCCAGCTCACGCATGATACCGCGATGTGCCGTCATCAAAACATGGTCTGTATAAAAGGATGCCGTAGTTTCATTGAAATTACCGGTGCCCAGCAAGCCCGCATAAATAATACGGTTTGCTTTTCTTTTTTTGATCAGGGCAATTTTTGCATGTACTTTTAACGCCATTGCGCTGTAAACAATCCGAATGCCGGCTTCCTTCATTTTTTTGGCCCATTTGATGTTGTTGGCTTCATCAAACCTGGCTTTTAACTCAACAATTACCAATACTTTTTTACCGTTTTTGGCTGCGCTGATCAAGGCGTTTACAATTTTGGAATCGCTGGCAACGCGGTAAAGGGTTACACTAATTTCCTCAACATTTTCATCAACAGCGGCTTCATTAAAAAACCGGAGAACCGTGCCGTAAGACTGATACGGCGGATGAATGATCAAATCTTTTTCTAAAACCTGGTTAAAAAGCGAGTGTTGCTGTCGGACTGCTAACAGCTTAACACCGGGCCAGTTTAAAATTGATAAATCTTCCCGGTGTACCGGAAGTTCGGCTAAATCTTTTAAATTATGATAAATCCCTCCTTCCACTAAACTGGCGGAAGATAAATTGAGTTTATTGCGAATCAGTTCCAGGCTGTGTAAAGGCATTTCGGGCTGATATAAAAACCGCGTGGCCAGCCCGGCATCCCGTTTCAGGATCAGTTTTTCGATCTGTTTAGAATAATCTCCTCCGTACTCATCCTTAAAATCAATTGCGGCATCACGGGTAATTTTGAAACTGTAACATCCGGTTATGGTGTAATCTTTAAAAATCAGGCCGAGGTTATGCCGGATAATATCATCTAAAAAAACAATATACAGCCTGGCATCAACCGAAACCGTAAAAAAACGCGGCAACTGATCGGACGGAATATTGAGCATAACCGTTCTGTGTATTTCCTGCCGTTGCATGTTGAGCAGGAAATACAATTTATTATTTTCCGGAAAAAACTGTTCCGAATCTAAATCCTTTGGCTGCAAAAACGCCATCACCTGCGTAAACAGATAATCGGTTACTATTGCTTTTATACCTTCCGGAAATTCATCTCCGTACAATAAATAGATTTGATGTTGGCTTAACAGCGGGAGAAGTTCCTTCAACGTCTCGCCAAACATTTGGAGTTGCCCGGCAATTAATTGTTGTGCGGGAAGCAGCTGATTGTCCGGTTTTTGCGAATCAGCAGTTGGTTTATCCTTTTTTTCGACATGATTTTTTGCCAGTAAAAAAGGCATCCGCACGCGGTAAAATTCATCCAGGTTGGAAGAAAAAATCGACAAAAATTTAATCCTTTCCAGCAGTGGCAAAGTTTCGTGCCGGGCTTCCTGCAAAACGCGGCCGTTAAAAAGCAGCCAGCTTATATCCCTGTCAAAAAACTTAAACTCCGGCATAATCAGTGTAAAATCAGACTAAACTAATTGCGAAATATGGAAGCAAAAATAAACGCAGCTACGGCAACGATCAGCCCAAACATAAAAACATTGTAAGCAATGCGCAGCAGGTGATATTTCCTGCCAAGCACAACGCCCTGCGAATAAACATCTTTTATCAGCATGCCGTACAAATATTCCTTGTCTTTCATCGCCATCAGCATGCCGCCCGAATACTCTTCCAGGTTCATTTTATAAAAATTCCCGAAAAACAGTAGGTTAACGGTTTGATCGCTGATATCTTTTTCGGTAAATGTGCCTGCCGGTAAAGCGGGGCGGGTGGCCAAGATCGAAAAAATCATCGAAAAAAGGCTAACGGTTAACAGGATGAAGGTCGGGATGATTAAAAACTGGTTTTCTTCCAGCTTTCGCAAAACCAAACTGATCAGCGCGGAAAGGATAATCGAATTTACGGTGATTAAAATATGCGCCTTGTTATCTGCCAGATTACTTAAACGCTGACTGTTGTTGGACGTGATTTTGAACATCGTTTCAACACCTTTTTCGAGCGTATCCTTTTTTTTCTTGGGTGGGGCAGCTTCTTTTTCTGCTGTAACAATTTCCGTCTTTTCAGCCTGAAGCTCTTCTTCCTGCGACTTACTTTTCAGTTCCTGCAGGTTTTTATTTTTCCCGTCATCCAGCAGTAAACGGCAGTAATCGGTAAAATAACGGTGCTGCGCTAAAAAGGAAATATTTTTCTGTCGCCAATCGGCTTTGGAAGTTTCAACAGTTCCGAGTGCATTTAATTCTTTACGCAGAAGTTTACTCTTTTTATTAAAAATATCCAGCCCAAGCTGGAATAAATCGGCATCGCAAATAATCTCCTCCAACCGGTTGCCCGGCTTTTGCGGCATTTTTGTAGCTAAAATACAGTCGGTAATTTTGCTGATATCAGCACTATCCACAGCATTTCCTTCTAAATATTTTTTTGCAATCTGCACGCTTTCGGCTTCGTGGTTATCCTGGTTGGTAAAATAACCCAAATCATGAAACCAGGCAGCCGTAACTATTATAAAAAACTCATTATCATTTAATTGGTAATGGTTTGCTATTTGCGTTACAGCATATACTACGAACTGCGTATGCTCTTTATTGTGATAAGTTAACCGTGCATCAGTATGCTGATTAAAGTAGGACAATACAAATTGCGATACTGATTCAAGCAGGATTTTATAATTCATACCAATTCATTTTTTGTTCTAATCTGATTAAAACTCTGGGAAACGCAACAGATTGTGTTTGGGTAAGCCCGATCAATTTTAACACAGCTAATACTGTTTTTATCCGTACAAATATATTGTTCAATAAACATCCGAAAAATATAATGCGTTTTAATAAACCGATTGTCCTGAATATTTAAATTACAGATAAAAAATTTATTCCTTTTTCTGATGAACCAAGAGCCTTTGTTTTTTATTCAATTTGTAACAGATGCTTCTTTTACCACATAAATATTGGTTTGTAAGTTTGTATCGACATAAAATTTTAAGACAAATTTATAGTCATAAAAGAAGCACCGTAAATTTTATGATAAAAAATGAAACAGGCTTTGAGAAGATTGATCTGCCTGCCGGCTCCACGGCTTTTAAAGATTTCGACACACTGGTTCATTTTGATTTTTCTAAATTTCAAGAACAACAAATCAGACTACCTGTTCAAAATAAAACCAATTTCGGAAGGAATTAATGGAAAACAATATAAAAGGAAAAGTAATCGTGATAACCGGTGCCAGCAGCGGGTTTGATGCCGCTCTCCAAACTTGAGAATTTAGAATATGACGAATGGGAAAAAATGATCGATACCAATCTTAAGGGAACTTTATATGGTATCGGTGCAGTGTTACCATACTTTAAAGCGCAAAAAAGCGGGCATGTTATCAACGTATCTTCTGTTGCAGGACATCAGGTTCATGCCGGCAGTGCCGTATATTCGGCAACAAAGTTTGCTGTAAGGACACTTTCAGAAGGGTTAAGGCAGGAAGTTAAACCTTACAATATCCGTACAACCATTATTTCCCCAGGTACTGTTGAAACGGAATTAACGGAACACATCAATGACCCGGAAGTAAAAAACAATCAGAAGAAATGTATAAAATTGCTATTTCACCGGATGCGATAGCAAAAGCCGTAGCATATGCCATCAACCAGCCCGAAGAGTTCGATATAAATGAAATACTGATAAGGCCAAATCAGCAACTCTCTTAGAAACAAAAACTATTTCAATTACTAACGGGAACTAAATAATAAGGGCAAAACTATAAATAGTTTTGCCCTTATTATTTAACTGTAATTAAGTTGACTACTCATTAACAAGACGTTAACAAAAAAGGCTCTTACAAATTGAATTGTAAAAGCCTGATTAGGAGGTAGCCCCAATAGGACTAAAGTCGAACCATTTTATGAGTGCATTACAATCCTTGGCAACAATTTAAACAGACGAATTTTTGACAGTTCAATCCGATTTCGTTACATGTAAAAAAGTACAAGTCGTATGTCCCTTCTCAATTGTCATATACTTTTCTGACAAGTTTAAAGAATTAAATCTTCAATGAAATTTATCAAGGTTCTTACATGTTAAAATCATCCTTTTCCAAGTTTTTCAATATGTCCGGCTAGTTCATTAGAAGAAATAATATAAGTGTTAGTGCGGTTAGGTTTGAGCATTTCATCTAAAGTCCTTCTAAAATTGATAATTTCCCTTTGCTTTAAAGCATCAGAAAACTCCTTGTCTTTCTCCAAAACTTTTGTGTTGTCCTTTTCCCGCCAAAACTTTTCGATCCTTTCAATGATATCTTCAGCAGTTAAAAGTGTGGTTGGGATATCCAGTACGTGCAAAGGTTCACCCTCGCTTTGCCTTTGCAAAACGTAAATGCCAATATCCCTTCCATCTGTTAACCTTAAATAAGTTTTGTATAACCCTTTTTGGTCTTCAAAAAAAACATTTGCTTTATTCCTGCCCATAATTTCGTCGGGTATAACAATTGTAACCGTTATTCCTGATTCCGGCTTCCATAACAATTCCTGCCCATTAATATTCAGTACCTGCTGGTCTTTTGACTTTAGTACCGGAAACAGAAAATTTTGCAGATAAGCATAAGCCAATCCTTGTGCAGGCAGTTCGGAATGAAAAGTTTCAAAAGTAGCGCTTTCTAAAATAGCTTTAATTTTAGCGGCAGCTTCTGCTGTGGCAGCTATGTTTTCACCCGCTGCATAATTTTCCTGGTTTTTGTATTCAAAAACAAAAGGCTTTACATCATCAAAATAACCAGGTAAATGAATTTTAGGCTTGTCAGGAACAACCATAATAGTTTTTTGCGGCCCCAACCTGGCCATAGTTGCACCTAATTCAAAAATTACATTGTCTTTTGGTATCCATTGTTCCGTTCCCGAAGCTTTTTTATCAACCACAATGTTATCATCGGAAAGCACCAAAATAGCATAGTCATAATGGAACAGCTTTTTAAAAAATGTCCATAAAGGTGTAGTTTTGTTTTCCCCGAAAAATTCTCCCTTCCACAGATGAACAGTAAACAGGTCTTTTAAATGTTCTTGTATCCCCTGAGCAATAACATAAGAACCCGAGGAAGAAAATATGACAACATAAGGTTTCATGGTATGTATTGGTTAGCTGCACCTTAGAACAAATTTTGATAAAATATTTTTAATTTTAAAGCTAAAATTTCTTCTTTTCTAACTATTTTCAACTCTCAATATTTAGTCTGAAACCTTATAATAACCAACCTTATTATGCGTGTTTACAAAATATTTTTGGCTTCCTCTGAAGAATTGGCAAATGAACGGGTTGCTTTTGGGGATAAAATTCAGGAGATCAACGACCGCTTGATCGAACAGAAAAAGCAGGTACATTTCACTTTGAACAAATGGGAGCGCGACAGCAATTCCTTTTCTAATAGGCGCAAACAGGACGATTACAATAATTTTATTGAAAACTGTGATATTTTTTTGATGCTTTACTGGACAAAAGTTGGTAAATACACTGAAGAAGAATATGACTTTTCATACAATCGTTTTCTAAATTCCGGGAAGCCTGTTGTTTTTGTCTATCAAAAATTAGCGCATGTTGAGGTTGAAGACAGTGTAAAAGCTTTCCAACAGAAAACCCTTACTCAACATCAACAATTCACGCCCAAATTTGAAAATGCAAATGATTTGGGGGTAGCATTTGATAACGAAATGCAAAAGCTGTTTGCTAATGGAACCCTGGAATACGGTGTTATAGCAAAATGCCTATATTCTGGTGGAAACAGCGCACCCACACAATTTATCGGCAGGGAAGAAGAATTGCAAAAAATTCGCACCAAATTAGATGAAGGTGGACAACTCATGCTTATCAATGCTGATGGCGGCATTGGTAAAACCAGCTTAGCTGCCAAATATTGGGATGAAAGCCTGTATAAGTACAAATACAACGCCTGGCTATTTTGTGAAAATGGCATTGTACAGGAATTGAAAAAGCTTGCGCCACAACTTAACATTGACCTTTCAAAATTAGATGAAGCGCAGCAATTGGAAGCATTAAAACAAGGCTTAAGAAATGCTTCGAAAGATTTTTTACTGATTTTAGACAATGCGAATAACCCAAACGACATTAAAGTATTTGAACAGCACTTTCGGGGTTTTCACTGGCACGTTTTAATTACGAGCCGTTGCCATAATGTTTTAGATAAAGACAAGGAAATGGCTATAACACATTTACCGCCGCCTTTAGCCAAAGAATTATTTATTAGCAACTACAAAGAAGACAGCCCTGATTTTGATAAACTACTTGACCGCTTGCTTGCTGCGATTGGTTATCATACTTTACTGATTGAAATATTTTCTAAAAACATTAAAACACTGTCTACTTATGGCGAGACCATGGCAGATTTTCTGGAGCAGTTGGAAAGTAAAGGGTTGTTTTTGGAACAGCGAAGTTTTAAGATCAAAACGGATTATTCCAACAATGTCCACAAGAGTAGTGCAGAAACAACGGATGCAATTATAGAAATACTATATGATTTTACCAAGCTTAAAGAACCGGAACGGCTATTAATGGTAAACATGGCCTTATTGCCTGCAGTGAACTATAACAGGCTGTTTTTATTAAGCATTTTTGGGCCGGAAAATAAATACGAATTTGGCGGGTTATTAGACGGTTTGGTAAACTTAGGCTGGCTAAGTGATGAACAGGAGGGTTACCGTATGAGCCCGGTTGTACAAAAGCTCATTCTTCAAAAAAACAAGGAAAGCTTAAAAACTGACACCTCTTTTCTGCTTGAAAACCTTAATGATATTTTAAAAACAGATGGTTATAACTTTGTCAATATCAGCTCCGATAAAGCCCCAGCATATATAGCATTAATTCAAAAAATTACTGATAATTTAAAAAATTATTACAGTTACCCATTAGGTTATGTTAACTTTTGTTTAATAGTTTACTATGACGGCATAGGTGATTTTCCGGCTTGCCGGAAAAGTATAGAAAACTACGAATCAATTAGCAAATTTTTGAATTATCAAAACGGCTTGGCAATTTCATATGAAAGACTAGGCAGCATCTATGCCAAAACCGGTGACTATCCAAATGCCCAGAAAAAGTATCAGGAATACTTTAATATTGCTAAAGAAATCTATGGAGCCGACCCGGAAAATCTGGTATTTAAAAACCACCTCTCCATTGCATACCAAAAACTTGGGGATATTTATGAGCAGACGGGCGATTATGCAAATGCCTGGAAAAACTATCAGGAGGATTTTAGAATTACAAAAGAAATCCATAAGGCCAACCCGGAAAGCCTCGAATCTCAAAACGGCTTAGCTATTGCTTACTCTAAACTTGGGGACATCTATGAGAAGACTGGAAATTATCAAAACGCCCTGAAAAACTACAAGGAAGTTTTTAAAATTAATGAAGAAATCCATAAGGCTAACCCAGAAAATCTCGAATTTAAAGACAACCTTGCCATTACCTATGAAAGACTTGGCAATATTTATGTTCAGACTGGCGACTATAAAAATACCTTAAAAAACTATCAGGAGTATTTCAATATCTCCAAAGAGAACCATGACGCAAGCCCTGAGAACCTTAAACTTAAAGACAGCCTCGCCATTGCTTACTCTAAACTTGGGAACATCTATGAGCGGACTGGAGACTATGCTAACGCCCTAAAAAACTATCAGGAACAGCTAAAGATTTCTAAAGAAACGCATGAGGTAAACCCAGAAGACCTCAGCTTTAATAACGGTATAGCAATTGCTTACGAAAGTCTCGGTTGTATTTGTGCGCAGACTGGAGACTATGATAACGCCCTGAAAAACTATCAGGAATATTTTATAATTGCTAAAGAAATACATGAGGCAAACCCGGAAAACCTCGAATTTAAAAACGGCCTCTCCCTTGCTTACGGAAAACTCGGTGACATGTATACGGAGACCGGCGACTATAAAATTGCCCTGAAAAACTATCAGCAAAGCCAAAATATTGTCCAAGAAATCCATAAGGTTAACCCTGAAAATCTTCGCTTTAATGGAGGCCTCGCTAATTCTTACTTAAAACTCGGTGAAATTTACGCGCAGACGGGAGACCATGCAAACGCCCTAAAAAACTATCAGGAGTATTTTATAATTGCTAAAGAAATACATGAGGCAAACCTGGAAAACCTCGAATTTAAAAACGGCCTCGCTATTGCTTACTTTAAACTTGGTGGCATTTATGCGCAGACGAGAGACTATGCTAACGCCCTAAGAAACTATCAGGAGTATTTCAATATCTCCAAAGAGACCTATGACGCAGGCCCTGAAAACCTCAAATTTAAAAATAACCGCGCCATTGCTTACTATAACTTAGGCGGCATCTATCAAAAAAAAAATGAAAAAGAAAAGGCCAAAACTTCATTCGTTGAAGCAAGGGCAATATGGATAGTATTAGTAGAAGCTGCACCCGAAGTAGTGTTGTTTAAAAAGTATTTAAAATGGGTGGAAGACAGTCTGGCAGAAATGTAATCGAATATGATTTGATCAATTTTTCTTTCGAAAGATTACTAATACTTCTTTTAACACTAATATTTATGTTTTAGTAAGATGAACTCAACTGTTTCTGTGAAAAAATTCCTCCCAAATACTTTTTTAATCGGTATGACCGGGCATATAGACTTGCTGAAAAAAGAAAAGTTAACTAAACAGGTAGAGGAAATTTTAATTCAAATAAAGACTAAGCACAAAAAAATTGCCCTGCTTTGCTTCGGAGCCAAAGGCGCAGACCAGTTAGTCGCTACTATAGCTGCCGGTTTAGGAATTGAAATTGCAGGCGTTCAATTGGTAAATTATCGATGTGATGAAGAGCATTTACAAGATTTTAAACCCAACCAGGAATGGTTAGACAGCCAGGAAAATCAACCCGGGTTTAAAAAGTACTATTTACGCAACCGCTCTTTGAAAAAAAAACTGGAAGAAGCAGTTAAGCAAAACAGCAACAAAGAAAAACAGGACGCGGAGTTTAAAAACATTGTACAGGATATCCATGCTGAGAACTCCAAATTTATTGCAAGTTACAGCGATTATATTATTGCCCTTTGGGATGGCGTAGATAACGGCAAAACCGGCGGCACTTCCGAAACAGTGCATATTGCGTTGCATCAAAAAGATTTTAAAGGGCAACATGTTACTTTTACAAAGCGCAAAAAAGGAATTTTTGACGAAGAAGAAATTAAACACTGGAAGAAAATCTGGCGCAGACCAAAAGGGCATTTGTACCAGGTTGTTTCCCCTCGGGAAAAGAACCCCTTTCCTTTAGGCAGGTTTCCGGCTTCTGGTGCGAAAGGCGTACCTAACGCCGAAATTTATGAGACCGGTATAACACCGTTCCCTCATATTTCATTTAACGGAAACCTGTGGCAGCGAACCTGGATGAAAGTTAAAAACGGGTATCATCACGGTCTATTCCTCCATTATTTGCTGCCTGCCGCATTCGTTCTGCTAACTGTTGGCTTAGGAAGTTTTGGTTTTAAAGATTTGCGTCGTTATAAAGAATTGAAAGAAGATAAGACTAAAGTAGATGGTTCTGGCGCTGCTTCAACACCATCTAAAGCAGATCATCCGAAAAAAACTAATTTGCATTCGTCAGAATTTTTGCCTCAAACCAATGATCTATTCAATGCCATTAACCTGCTTACTTTTGGTTCCTCTGCCAGTATTGACCCCCAAAAAGTACCCTTAAAATTAAGCGTTGCCCGCTGGACAGGATTGCTTTTTGTGCTTAATGCTTTTTTTATCGCCTATTTATTGGCAACCAGCAAAAACAACAAAATAAGGGTTAAGGTTTTTTGGTGGGCGTTTTGGAGAAAGCATTTTTATGTTTTGTGCGGCCTTAACGACAAGAGTTACAGTTTAGGCAAGGACCTGAAAAGGCAAGGCAAAAGCGTAGTAATTATTGACGGGGAACCGGATGCCAATAAAATGGCGGAAGCAGAAAAAAAGGGAATTTTAGTATATAAAGCAAACAGCTATTCGGCAGTTGCACTTTCAAAAATCAAAGCGGCTAATGCGACAAAAGTATTTCTGCTACACGAAGATGATGTATATAATATCCGGACTTTGCAGGAACTGGCACAATTAAAGCCGGGAAAGTTTAATTGGAGATTTAAAGAACTAACTAAAATTGACAGGTACGTCCATTTAAGCGACAACCGTTATAAAGATTTCGTTTGCAAAACCAACCCAGATACGCACACTACTTCTTACCATGTTTTTAACATTTATGAAAACACAGCCAGACGGTTGCTGCTAAAATATCCGGTCTATCGTTTTAAACAAGACCAAAGCCCGGAAACGGCCGAGATATTTGTATTTGGCTTTGGAGAAATGGCAGAGCAGTTGGTATTATCGTGTTTGCGTTCCGGTTTCTACACAGCGGAAAAAGAACTAAAAGTTACTGTTTTTACCTTAGAACATCAAGACAAAGCAAACGTATTTTACAAAAAATATCCTGCGCTCTGGTATAACAATGAACTTAACCGTGTTTATGAAAAAACTTTTGCTGAAAAAATCAGGTCGGAAATATTCCCGAAAGGCGTTTTAACTTTTCAAGAACTGCCTTTATCGGATGCCGCTTATTTTAGCAATGAGATTATTCGTGACGCAATTGAAAACAAGCATGTGGTGAGCATTTATTTTTGCCTGCCACAATCTATGCAGTCGGCAGCATATTTGCATGCTATCCTTCCTAAAATACAGCATTTGCAGGGCCAGGTTTTATCAGTTACGCCACAATGTGATGTACAATGCTTTTGCCATTATAACTTGTATGACAAAGATGAAGTGCAATACGTGGAGCATGTTGTAAATTCTAAAATACCTAATTCCCCGGTTATTTTTTTTGGGAGTTTAACAGATGAATGTACAGAAGATGCCATCGCCAGCAGATCAGACGAATTGCTGCCTAAACTTATTAATGTTTGGTACGATCATGACAAAGTGATTGATGATGGGAAGCAGAAAGACACTGAGCAATTATATAAAGAACGTAAAAAATTTTGGTTGGAAAGGACGAACCCTAACGGGGACGTTTACGATTTAGAACAAGATGCTATATATCGTTGGAAAAAGCTTTCTATTACTAAAAAAGAATCTAACCGATATGCTGCCGATCATCTTTGGGTAAAGCTTTACCTGTTAGGCTATACTTATAAAACGCTATCAGAAATTATAAAAGACGAGCAACAGTTTACCAGCTTTTTATTGGCCTTCACTGAAATATCAAAAAGCAGTTATTCGGATAAGATTGCGGCAATGGCTAAAGTTGAACATCGCCGGTGGTGTGCAGAAAAACTATTAGAAGGGTTTTTACCTGCCCAGGATTTTGACCCACTTTTAGATATTGACCATGCAAAAACAGTAAGCCATTGGAACAGTAAATTGGAGGAATTTAAAGAATATAAAAGTTACTTTCAGGAGCAAAAGTTACACATAGACTTATTGCCTTTTAATGCGCTTTTTGAAGGAAGTTATGGTAACGAATATTTTAATGAGAAGATAAAAGATGTTTCATTGGTGGAAGCAATACCTTATTTGCTCTACACTCTACATAATGAATAACATTTCTTTTATTAAGTCAAGACTGGCTAAGTTTTAACTGAAACTTTAGTAAATGTCTATGACTGCTTTCTAACTTATGGTGACCAGCATTTTATTAATGGAAATTTTAGAAAGGTCCTCTTTTTAAATATAACAACAGATTTTTTTAACTATAATATCGTGAGTTGAATTTACCTAATGGTTCGATAGTCCTATTGCCTAACCTAACAGTACTCGAACCAAAAACGTGCTCTTTTCTACTTAAAATACTACAAAAAAAATTAGTTAAAACTAAAAAGCCACCTTTCTATCTTAGAAAACCGGTTTCACTGTATCAGGTAGCCCCAATCGGACTAAACTCGAACCGCTTTTTAGAGAACTTGAAGTTGCTGGGCGCATTGTCTGCCCTGTAAAACGTTGATAGAATTTTTTTTGGAGATGACAATTTTACAGCGAAAAGCTGTCAAATATCATTGGATGACAGGGCTAACGCATTGGCACATCCTTTGTTTAACTACTGATGTTAAAGATTTTCCAGTGCTGGAATTGGTAGACGGGCAAGGTTGCCAACCTTGTGCTTTTAAGCGTGGGGGTTCGAATCCCCTCTGAACATAACCACTCGAAAGAGTTCATTATATATATAAGCCCGAAAGGGCTTTTTTTTGTATCTTCAAGTATGCAATCAAAACGACAAAAAAAACATGAACCAACACCTGGTTTCTGAAGTTTACCTGAAGCAGTTTGGTTACCAGGATAAAAATGCCCAATGGCGGGTCTGCGTATTGGAGAAATCCAAATTCCCTATTGTGGCGAAAACCAACAAACGTTGGATCGCCCATAAAAGCATCGGCTCGGTCTTATCAGCAGAGAACGTTTTTGATTTTGATATCGCGGAAAGCGATGATTTCGTTCGCGTCATTGAAACGGGCAGCGCCGAAGTTGAGACCCGATTGCCGGAACTCTACCGCGAACTCCAAACGGGCAAACCGCTGAGCGATCGTGGCTAATCCATACTTGCGCACTTTGTTTCCAACCTTTTTGTTCGGACGTCGTACTTCGACGCCTGGCTCGCCGACCTGATCGAAGTCGGCGCCTTCGACCGATTGCTGGAAGAATGCTTATATTTTAATAGCGACGAAGAAAAAGTCGCATTTACCAAAAGTCTAAAGCACCCGGATTTCGCAGGAGGCAAGAACCGAACCAACATGATGCGTTTCCTATTCTGGAACTACTTCCTACGCCGGCTCGGCCATTTTCAATATTATATCCTGGAAGCCGCACCGGGTAAGGGCTGGATTAACTGCGATAATCCGGTCGTCGTTCTGAACCATGTCAATGCCGATTCCGTCATCGCTTTTGAAACCGAAATCATCTTCCCGATTAGCACAGACAAACTGGTCCTGTTCAATACCCTCCACTCGAAAAAAAAATCCGGATTTTTCGCAGGCGCGAAAAATAAACAGACCACCGTTGCCAGCAGTGAAATCAACGATGAGATCAACCAGATCATTTCCGACATGGCGGAAAACATCGTCATTATACCCAACATGCAGGATTACCGGGAATTTTAATCAGTGTTCTTTTAAGAGCTCCGCAAACAACTCGGTAGTGATACACGCTTAAAATTCGCTTAGCAAGCCGAGTTTTAATTTGAGCTGCTTTACGGCCAGGCTAAGTTGGTTCTTAACCGTCTTTTCAGCAACCCGTCAGTTCCGCGATCTCGGCCGTACTCATCATAAATGAGCCGTGAGAGAAAATTTTGCTTTCTATATTCCACACTCAGAAGAAGCCCTAAATTTGAAAATACAATATGTTTACGACCAGGCAAGATGGATTAGATCCTTACCGTCAGATAAAACGGCGGTTTTCGGAAAAGGAATACGCTTACCAGGATGGTGCCGGATACAAGCTTGAACTGCACGAAATTTCTCTTGGCGACGTAGGTCTGAAATGGGGAAGTTATGCTACAGCTACGCCTAATCGTTGTATCGACCTTTACCGGTCGAACTACTTTTTCTAACAAAGAAAGCAGCAATATAAACAAAAGATTTTACAATAAAAATTTGTAGTTTTTGGTAACGAATTATATTTCAATTCCCCCGATGTCCAAACATTTTGCGTATGACAACTTCGATTTTGAAACTAAATCCATTAAAATAGTTTCCTATACCCGCGCCCAAAATTCCAGTTACTATAGCAATGTCATTCGCTCTTTCTTTAAGCGCAGGAGTAAGACCAACTAACTTGTAAACCCCAACCACCACTAGCAATATCAATATATTATAAATAATCTTTGCGGCAATCTTAACTCTATTAATAAATTTAGTTTGAAACAGTATTAAGCTATCAAACCGTTGTGTATCGGTTATTTGCCTTGATAAAATTATCAAATCAAATGCTCTAATGGAACATAGTTTGACCAAATCATTTTTATCATTAAATAAATTGCCATTACTTGTAATTTCATTATATGTTGCATCCTGAAGATCTTTAGTAATTTCTTGAGGACAAATTAAATAGGCAAAGCAAAAGGCAACACTTTGACTGTTGCTTTTACTTCCGAAGTCATTAGTTAAGATATTTTCAAAGGTTGTTGTAATTGCATTTTTGGCTTTCAATTTTAAAATTTGATTGATCCACAACTTGTCATAGTCGAATTTAACAATGCCTGCAATCAATACGAATATTAGGAAATCGTTGTGAACAAATGGAGACTGTGAACCAGACTGTGGCACACGTCTACTAACTATACTAAAGGCTTTATTAAATAAGTCTGCATCATTATTTAGGATACCGTTAATACCGTCTAAATACACCGAATCTATCTCATTTAATTCGTTAGTTACGTGATGTTTTTGACGACTTAAAAATTCGTTAAAAGAAAACAGCAGCCAATTATCAGCTATTTTATGAAGGTAATTAGTTCTGATTTCTAAAGGAACCATTTTTTTCGCTTTAAACTATAATTCAAACGATCAGCATCCCAACCGTTTACATTCCTCATTTTACTAAGCAACTTTGAAATTAAATTAGAATATAACATTGTTGCTGGTAATTCACCTGGCAAAAAACTCCGCCAAGACAAATATGTAAAAGAAAAAATTTGCTGTACAATGTAAGTCAAATCATAATACAGCATGTCATTTAGTTCTGGATTGTTATAATTTCCTTGCGGGGTTCTAATCTTTATCTGAATTGGCGTACTCATAGCTTGTTTAGCTGTTTTTAAATCTCTCACTCCAAGCATTTGAACAATACAAGTTTCTGAATCCAAAAAAACATTCGTTGCGCGATTAGGGATATATGCACCCTTATTATTTATTCCTGGCTGATTTGGGTCAAATAGAAGGTGAGGATGAGATTTACTAATAGTGACAAAAGCAAATTTGATACGGTATTTCGTAATGTCCTTGACAAACCTACTTATAACATCGAATTCTGTATTTTTCACGGGCTTAAAAATGTGAAAGATCAGCCTGACAGTATCGCCATCTTGCCATCCTTGTTCACTTTCAAGTCTATCAAATGACGATTTTAAACTATTTAAAAGCTCCTCGAAGTAGTTTTCAAAAGGAACATCTTTTACTTTATCTCCAAGTAAGTATTGACCGTCACTAGATAGAAATGTGGTTATTCCAACAATTTTAGATTGTTCAGCACCCTTAAATTGATTTTTTCTGATCCAAGTATGCCCGATTCCTATAATAATTTCTCTGTCAACTGATCGATTAGCGGGTAATACCCAAGGAGTTCCACCAAGTTTCGCATATAATTGTAAGCAGATCGAATTTAATATATATTCGTTATAAGTTTTTATCCTTTCAGTCAATATGTATTGAACCGGTATTTCATACGACAGTAATTTAGCTTTTAATTGATAGTATGGGTTATCCGCATCCTCAAGCTTTCTAAATTCATTAGGGATTTCAATAATTGCCAAATCTGGACGAGATTCCTGATTCCATTCTTTTATGACCCTTATATACTCTGCTAATGTGAAGGCCGACAATTCATGTATCTGGTAGGTGATTTCATTAAGTTCATATTTTTTTTGAAACCCCTTAATGAAATACCTTGAACTTGGGATACCATCTTTGAGATCCGCTAAAAACCGTGAAAAATAGCCCCGATTTTCTCGGTGACAAATACATAAAACTGAAGGGGATTTTATATCAAAACTAATACTATCATATGGACCAAAGTTTGAAAGCCCCATGTCGGGGTTAGTACTGTTGGTTTTCGTTCCTGCTGGATCAAATATGAAAGTGGGAGTTTTTAGATCAAAGGTATTTGTTACTTCTAACGGCCTATCTTGAACTGTAAAATAAAACCCATCTTTATTCATAAATTCAATACTGTGTCCATCTAATTTGCTTGTAAATAAAGCTTTCGCTATTTCACAAATCTCACCATGTAAACTTTTGGTATTGTATATCTCATGTTTTTTATCCTCTATCAAATTTAAGATTTCGGTGGTCCTTTCTGAAGTCAAAACAAAGTCCAGATAGTTGGCAATATTAAACTTGGTCTTACGGATAAATAGCTCTGTTAGTGGAAACTCTTGTTCACCTTCATTTGTCAACACTTTTGCGGTTTCCTCATCCATTATTTCTGAAATAACACCAACAAATTCTTCATTGGGTGCTAGGATGCCGCCAGAGCCAGGGTAAATTTCCGAGTGTAGAACTTCAACATTTACTAGATTGTAACCTTCTAAGTTTAATGTTGAGCAGTTTTTGTCAAATATCCAATTACGTGCTATATTAACCACAAAACCATATTGCTGTTTACCCGCAATCGTCGCCAACCGGAGTTGAACTTCAATCATTTTTTTATAACCTATCCTCCCTTTTAAGTGATTGGGTAAAAGACTGTATAATAAATCATCTTTATCCTTACTGGAGAAAAATCGAAATGGATAAAAGTCAACCGGGGTATAGGAAATGAACCGTTTTTTGAATGTTCTAAAAAAAATATGCTTTATTAAAGAAGATGTGATTTGATTATCTCCGTAAATGTTCTTAGATGTCGTTTTAGTTGATATATCAACTCCTGTTTCGGAATCTGAATTTGATAGATAAATATTATCGCCAAAACGGAAAAAGGAGTGCGAAGTATTATATCGTTTTCGTAAATCTAATAACAACTCATCACTATAATCAACATCGGTTATTTGGTAATCCTCAAATTGAAAGTTTAATGGAAAAAAGTTTAATTGCATTGCAGGTCTATTAGTGCTAACAGGTTTAGCTATTAAATACTAACAAATTTAGTCATTTACAAATATCAAAAAAATTAATTCTTATAAGTTGTTGATAACATTAATAAGCGATGAATCCGAAAGCACCTCAAATATAAACCTAAGGGATATTTTGCAGAAAATAATTTAGAAAGTCTATCTGTTTAATAAGATTACATAAATTGCATTCAATAAACTAACAACCTCACCACAGTGGAAGAAAGCAACAAACCTGAAATAATCAAAACTACAAGTTATGACCTACAGCTCCGCGATTTTGAGGGAGGGCTCATAAATTTTTTAGTTCAACATAATTTACCCTCTGAAGGTATCTTTGTAGGAGTACCAGAACGGATTAAAGTATTTGCAAATCTTGATAGCGTAATCGCTCAAATTGATTCTAAAGAAAAAAATCATTCTTTATATCTGTCAAAGTTTATTGCCGGGGTGGCTTCCGGCCTTTTTGACGCAGCGCTAAATTATTTGTGGGATGAAACCATTCTTCAAATTAGAAAAAGAGTTGTGCAATATGATTTGGAATACTTTTATGATAACGCTGTTTCCGGGGATAAAAGGAAAAGACTAAAAGATGAAAGTGACCTTAATAAAGTGGATGACTACGACTTAATAAAAGGAGCCAGGGAAATCGGGCTAATTTCTGAATTGGGTTCTAAACATCTTGAATATATCAATTATATGCGTAATTGGGCTAGTGCTGCGCATCCTAATCAAAATGAAATTACTGGATTGCAATTAGTTTCATGGCTTGAAACATGCGTTAAAGAAGTCATTTCCTTGCCTATTTCAAACTTAACTATTCAGATTAAGCAATTGTTAGCGGGTATTAAGACAAAATCAATATCAGCGCAAGAGGCACAAGAAATAGCAGTATTTTTTACGAACTTAACGCAAGATCAAGTTAACAATTTGGTATCGGGTTTCTTTGGAATATATACAAAACCTGATACAGATAGCCAAACGTTGCAAAATATCAATAGGTTATTACCCGAAATTTGGGACAGAGTTGATGAAGATACGAGGGATACCTTTGGATTGAAATATGGTAATTTTGTCGCAGCAAATTATCAACACGAAAAAAAACTTTCAAGAGAATTTTTGCAAGTAGTTAATGCCGAAAGTTATATCCCCGATGATTTGCGAGTTGTTGAAATTGAAGCAGCAATAAACAATCTACTTTCCGCTCATCGTGGATTGAATAATTTTTATAATGAACCATCTTTTGCATCTCAATTACAAAGAATTGTCGGAGATCCTCCAAAAGTGCCAAAGCAAATTAATAAAAAATATGTATTAGCCTTAGTCGAAACTTACATAACAAATGGTAATGGCGTAACAAGGGCCGCCCAACCTATATACGCCGATCTTCTAAAGAAACTTGATTCACATCAGGCAAATGTTGCCGTCCTTTCATTTACTGATTCCAAAATCTCTGATAAGCTGCAATTTGGTTTATGTCAAAATAAATTTAAAGAGGTTGTAGCACTTGTCAAGCCTATTGTAACATCTCCTCCGGTTAGGGAACTTATCGAAAAAGTTGAAAAATTTCCTGCTCGATTGGATAACTTAAAAAATGATAAGGCAATTAAAACTACTGTTGATAGCTTAAGGGTATTATTGAAGTAATAATCTTACAATCGTTCATACATAGTTAGATGTAAAAGTTATCGTATAAATGAATTGCAAGTTAAATGATTAAATATGGAAACTGAAGATGATTCAAGTTTAAGCGGATTTACGCTTGTTAGATATTTCGACTTTAATGCTGCTTTAATAGAATTTCACAATCTTTTTAATAAAGAAATCGTTGATGAAAGAGCTGTCGCAATTTTAGGTGGAACATTTTTGGAAATGGCTCTTGAACATATTCTAAGAGCATATTTACCAGAAGACGAAAAAGAAGTAAATGGACTGTTCGAACCCACCGGCCCAATAGCAACATTCAGCAACAAAATATCTTTGTCTTTTTGTTTAGGCCTAATTGACAATGTGATTAAAGATGATTTAACGTTCGTGAGGAAGATTCGTAACAGATTTGCACATGACCTATACGCAACCTTTACAAATGAGCAAATAAAGTCTTGGTCTGCTGCGTTGAGTTTTCATACAATATCAATGATGATGAAAACGCCCAAAGGTGCCACTGAAGTTCAGATATTTCAAGTCGGTGTAAACCAATTAATTTCGCATTTACATGGCTGTATTGGAATGAGTAGTAAAGAAAAAAGAAAAATTAAACGCGAATTAGGCCAGTTTAAATGAAAAACTTAAAGCTTCTTAATTAGCTTCCTTGTCCATTTCTATCGGAATTAGTTTTTCTTTACAATAGCTTTCAATTTCTGTATCATTGAGAAAGTACTTATCGCAAAACTCATTTAATTCCTTTTCAGTAGACTTGTAATAACGTTCTTCAGCTGTCATTAAATTATCTACTTGCTGAATAAATTTTTCAAAGTCTCTACTAATTTTACACAGTTTATCAATAGTCTTAAAATCTAATTCACGATATCTCGGCTGAAAAAGCATTTTACTTTTATATGGATTAGCGTTTAGTTCGATTATTCCTATTCCAAAAGATTGACTTAGCCGCTCCATCTCCTCAGTCAAACTATCGCTAAATTCAAAAGCAACTAAGTATCCATAATTTGCCCAGCTTGAATTTGATACAGCTTGAAAAAAAGCTTTTTTCAACTCCGCATCGTTATTGATTTCTTTCTTTAGCTCGTAAGAGCTTAGCTTAACAGTCTCTACGCTATTAATTGACTTTATAAAGCTTTGACTTGCTTTTGTTTGGAGGTTCAAAAATTTGATGCCAACCACATCTGGATGAGTCCAAATTTGATTGCTGTCTCTGCCATAAGTTGATTGTTCATGAAAAATTGTCTTGGAATAAATTGAGCTGTTCTTTAAATATGAACTCAACAGTATGTGTAAAGATCGTTCGTCGTAACTCTTAACCTTGTTTTCTTTCGCATTAGGTTGAATTACTTCACTTGATATTCCGCTCAAAATTTCAGAGCCTATGTTTTGTTCATTTTTGGTAAGGTAATAGGAATATGTTCCTCCATCCTGTTTAATACGTTTTACCCTTGAATCACCATTCCTTATAAAATCCCCGAGAGCAGCGGAAATTGTTGAACCAGGTGTTTTACCGGCACCAAAATCATAATATTTTTTATCGAGTATATGATTGTATACTGCCAAGTAATTAGTTACGGCATTCAAATCATCAAGACTTTTTAATATTGCTTCTTTTAATGTCATTAGAATAATCGTTACATACGGGTATACATGCTAAAATACTAACTCGTATTTTAGTTTCACTATAATAATAGGTTTGCTGATTGATTTAAGTTTCCAAAATCTTTTGTCATGAAATCAGTTTCTCTTGTCAATAATTAAAAAAATAACGCCGCTAAATTTCCCCACCCACACCTTTATACTTCTCAACAAAAGCGGCTATTATTTGAAACGTACCTTGCTTTTTTGTTAAGTATTGTGGGTTAAGTGGGCTCATTTTGGGGAGGATGGAATTTAATTCAGTTCCATTTTCACTCGCATATTCTCTTTTTAACGATGTTGCAATATAACGTTTAGCTGCCTCTTCATTAAGACCTTCAGTACTAATGATTTCCTCGGCTTCACGTTGTTGTTCACTTTGTGCGAAGGTGAAAAAAGCGTCAATTATGCCGGGCTTATCAAGAATGTCGTCTAAATTAGTTTGGTTGATAAAATCGACAAGTAAACTTTCTTTAGCGCGGTTGCCAAGACTAGCACGGATTAAACGGCGTACCTCCTCGACAAGCGCCCCCTTGTCTTTCACTTTTTTATTGTGCTCAAATATCAACTCCAGAATGTAGTCAAGATTTATTTCCTGTGATCTCAGGAGATCGACCTCAAATACTACATCATCCCAATCAATTTTCGAGGCTTCTTTTTCGTTAGCTGATTTCTCACGTCGCAACCAGTCGCGAATATCATTATACGTAGAACGGTAATCTTGAACTGTTCGCTCAGATGGAACATTAATTACCTTCATCGCTGTTATGTCGTCATTGTTTAAATAGTACTTGGCTTTAAATTCCTCTAATGCTTCAGTATTTGTTAAATCTACCTGCTGTAAAGCTTTCAGGCCAGCAAATTCGTCATAGTTTTGCAACACATTCTCAACAAGCAAATATTCGCCGAATAACTTAACGAAGTCCTTTTTATCTTTTTCCTTGAAAATTTCATCAGGATTTTGAAAGCGTTGTTGCAAGTCAGCCACCACGTCTAAATAGCCGCGTCGTGCTTCACCGGTTACTGCATCGGCAAAACCTTGCATGTATTCTGTGTAACTTTTCTCCAATACTACATTTCTGGTGTTCTTGTCACCAAATAATGTAATTGCCTCGACTGTGGCTTGCTCTAAGTCACGAAAAGTAACAATGTTGCCAAATGTTTTGGTCGCATCGTAAATACGGTTAGTTCGCGAGAACGCTTGTATCAAACCGTGGTAACGCAGGTTTTTATCTACAAATAAGGTGTTTAAAGCAGGGGCATCAAAGCCCGTTAAAAACATGCCCACTACAATAAGCAAATCTATTTCCTGGCTTTTAACGCGTTTAGCAAGGTCACGATAGTAATTTTGAAATTCTTTACTTTCAACACCATAACTGGTTTTAAACATGGCATTATAGTCGTTAATAGCTTTATTTAAAAACTCTTTTGAACTACTATCCATTGCAGAGGGTTCAAAAGTTTCATCACCTATTTCACCTATGGCGTTTTGTTCTTCATTTGCGGCAAAGGAAAATATCGTCGCAATTTTTAGCGGCTTCTCACTCTCTTGTTGTAAACGGATTAATTCCTCATAATAACATTTGGCAGCATCAATATTATTCACTGCAAACATGGCGTTAAAGCCTTTGTTACTTCCTTGATTTCTGTGGGTTTTTGTCCTGAAATTTTGTGAAATGTATTGAGAAATTTCATGGATTCGAGCAGGATGCAATAAAGCTTTTTTGTTTTCTGCCGCATTTAATTTCTGCTCATTCTGCTCTGTTTCTATCCCTTTAAATTGTGGTCTGACATCATTATAGTCTACCTTAAATTTCAGTACTTTTTCATCCCTTATGGCGTCGGTAATTACGTACTCATGTAGCTTTCGGCCAAATACACTGGCGGTAGTTTCAGCTCCTAATGCATTTTGCGGGAATATTGGTGTTCCGGTAAAACCGAACTGGCAGAATTTTTTAAACTTTTTCTTCAGGTTTCTTTGGGCTTCACCAAACTGAGAACGATGTGCTTCATCAAATATGAATACTACTCGTTTTTGATAAATGGACAGATTATCTTCACTTTTTATCAGGTTATTCAGTTTCTGAATTGTTGTTACAATAATCTTATTATCATCCTTTTCAATATTTCTTCTTAATCCGGCTGTGCTGTCTGATCCGTTAACACTATCGGGAGAAAATCTTTGATATTCTTTCATAGTTTGAAAATCAAGATCTTTACGATCTACTACAAAGAAGACTTTATCAATAAAATCAAGTTGAGTAGCTAACCTGGCTGCCTTAAAACTGGTAAGCGTTTTACCCGAGCCTGTAGTGTGCCATATAAAACCGCCGCTTTCGGGCTTGCACCAGTTTTTTGAATTATATGAACTTTCAATTTTCCATAAAATTCTTTCGGTTGCCGCTATTTGGTATGGCCTCATTATAAGCAGTGTATCGCTGGTGTCAAAAACCGAATAGGTGAGCAGTATATTTAAAAGAGTGTTTTTTTGAAAAAATGTTGCCGTAAAATCTTTAAGGTCTTTAATAAGCGTATTATCGGCCTTTGCCCAATTCATGGTAAAGTCAAAGGTGTTTTTATTGCGCTTAACTGTGTTTGCGAAATACCGGCTATCGGTACCGTTTGAGATAACAAAAATTTGTATATTCTTGAAAAGCGAATTATTGGTGTTCAAACTTTCTTTTGAATATCGGTGTACCTGGTTAAACGCTTCGCGTATGGCCACGCCGCGCTTCTTTAATTCCACCTGCACTAAAGGCAAGCCATTAACGAGAATGGTTACATCATAACGGTTGGCATGGGTTCCTTTTTGTCCAAATTGTGAAATGACTTGTACATTGTTGCGGGCGATATTCTGTTTATCAACCAAATAAATATTTTGAATATGCCCGTCGTCAAAGACAAAGTCGTAAATATAATTATCATGTAACTTTCTTGTTTTTTCAACAAGGGTATCGCTTGGTTTATCCAAATACTCCTCAGTATATCGTTTCCACTCACTATCAGTAAAAACCATGCTATTGAGCGTCTGAAGATGTACCCTAGTATTAGCAAGCATTGCTTCAACAGTTGTAAGACCAGACGGATTGTCATAACCTTGATTTACAAGGTCGTGAATAAATTCAAGCTCTAATGCAGTTTCCGTTTGATAAACAGCAACTGGTTCATTCAATTGAAAATATTTTGAGTAATTATCCATAACAATAAAATTGTTTGTCTCTGCTATAGTCTTATATTGCGACATTTTCTTCAGTTACCGGTTGGTTAATATTTGATTTAAAACTGTATAGCCTAGTAATTTCTTTTACTAAGTGCTTCAGAACTTCCTTTTCCTGATTCGTTAATACAGAAACCTCCTCTCCAGAAAATTTACTATGGCTTGAAAGATTTATAATTCTGTTATAATAACCATCTTGTGAGCCTTCTGCTTCATTAGGTAAAAGCTTTTTCCATTCATTATGTCCCAAAAAAGTCGAGGTTTTCTCTAAAACATTTCGAAGAAAATTAAAATGATACTTTTGAATATCACCTGATTGTGCAACTTTCTCGAGTTCATTTAAAAGGAATAGATGATATGCAAAAGGTGAATCTTTTAACTGGATATGAAGGTTAAAAGTACCATCATTCAATTTTTCCAAACGTTTCTTTACACAATGCTTTATTTTATAGCCATACCGTGGCTCTGCATTGTTAAATTCATTAAAAAGCACATTATAAAATAACGGATTGTGTGTAGTGATAATGAATTTCAGTTCTGATGTACTCGACTTTATTAACTCCGCAATATTAACAGCCAATTCAATTAAATGCGTATCATCCAATGAACTTACAGGGTCGTCAATAAAAACATATTTTAAGTCGTCGAACTGAGCGGTATCTCGGTCGCCAGGTTCTGCTATATTCAATACTTCAACCACTTGCTCAAGTAAACTGTTAAACACGCACCAAATCAAATTGCTTTCCTCTCCTTTCGATATCTTTACATTTTCGATCCGTTCTGCATTCCCGCCTTCAATAGAAAATGTTATTTCTGAATAAGCTTCAACTACAATAACATTATCGTTTCTATCATTTATAGTATATATCTCGTTAAACCTGGGCGTTAACTTTTCACTGGTGTAATGTTGAAAATTTGTTATAATGTTAGGCCCTTGCCCTTGGTCACGAAGAACCCAATTTGTGAAATTATTAGGCTGTATCCTGAGCTTTCTTGCAACATCTCCATCCAAATCATTATCCCAATAAAAAAGGTCCTCGGTGAAAGCATTATAATAAAGCACTTTAACCCCGGCTTCTTCTTCCTCCTCCGTATCAATTCCCTTTGACGTTATTAATTCTTTAAATTCACGTGATAGCCGTGTTTTACCCGTCCCATTAAAAGCATAAATCAGCTGTACTTTTTTATCAGTATCCTTAAGAGATTGAGCTATTTCTGATAATGATTGTCCCATATTAAGCCTTTAATTATGCTTTGGAAATATTAATAACATATCCCGGTAGTATTCATATTGTTTTTTACGCAATGCTATTTCTTTTGGCAAACCTTCGCTAATTGAGGTAGTTAAAACATCAAATTTATCCAATATGTTAATTATGCGTTCTTGCTCTTCAGGTGATGGCACTGGGATAAATACTTTTCCTAAACCATTTGCATGAATTGCGGAAATTTTACCAGAAGAAATATGTTTTTTTATTTGATCGTGAAATTGTTTAGTGCGCGTAAAATAGGCTACAAACTTAGGATTCAAAGAAGTTTTATATAAAAAACAAGCATCATGAATTACCACGCTTTCATCGCCTAACCAAGCGGTTCCTTTTCCCAAATCTTCAATTGTTTCCCCGGCTGCAACAATAACAACATCACCTTTTTCGGCCACTCTAAGATTTTTATTTTCAACCAACTGTCTGGTGAGAAATGATTTGCTTTTGTTTGCCCAGATACCGTAATAGGTATACATTTCACCATAATGAATGCAAGGGATACCTTCCGGCACTAAATCATCTTTCACAAAGCGTTTACCCCTTTGAAACTTGCCAATGCTATCATCTCCCATTTGTAGGTATTGAACTTCATTTTCATCAAAGCTAAATAACTGCTCGCGATAGTAATTATACTGCTTTCTACGGGCTGTAAGCTCTGCTTCAAGCTCTGCTATAAGGTTTGTATGAGTATCTAAGATTCGAACAATTTCTATCTGAACTTCGAGCGACGGAACAGGGATGGGAATCTGAACTAGCTTACCTTTAGTAAGCTTTGCTCTTTCCCCACCAGATAAAAATGGTATAAAATTTACAATTCTCAAATAATGAAAAAGGAATCGACTATTCATTGAATTAATTCCACGAAGTACATGTACGTGATTGTTTGCCCAAAATTTGCCGGATGCCCACTGTATTGAATAGTTTTTGAGACTTGCCGAGCCATCTTCTGCTATAAGTACATATGTACCATCATGAGTATAGCCTTCAACATAATCCTGAATGTTGTTAGCACCATAATAAGGCACATCGCCTGATATTCGATCAGATGCTTTAACAGGACGGCGACCTGAGTTCGCGATTTTGAAGTTATTATCATCTCCTAATATAGTCCAATCCACAACAGCACCTCTCAATGTTTTTCCTGAATAAATCATGCTTCTATTTCTTTTATTATAGCATCAATGTCGGTGCGCAGAGAATTTATTTTATCTACGGTTATTGAAATTTTCGCATTCAATTCGGCTATATTAAATTTCTCGCGGAAGTCCTTTGCTTCGACATAGGAGCTTACAGACAGGTTGTAATCATTGGCCGCAATTTTAGTATTGTCCACTGATTTTGATACATGTTCGATATCTTCTTTGGTATCGAAAATTCTCATGATCTGCTGTATGTGACCTGGATCTGCTTCATCATCATTGTCCGTCAGCACATTGTTATTGCTTGCTTTCTTACAAAAATCTTCGCCGCTTGCGTCAATGAACTGGGTGGCAATACTGGCCTTGTGTTTTGATAATACCAAAATGTTTACAGCTATTGAAGTACCAAAAAATAAATTGGGTGCCAAAGCAATTACCGTTTCTACAAAGTTGTTATCTACCAAATATTTCCTGATTTTTTGCTCGGCGCCACCACGATAAAATATACCTGGAAAACATACGATGGCGGCCCTGCCTCTGCCTGAAAGGTAACTTAGGGCATGTAGCACAAACGCAAAATCAGCTTTTGACTTCGGCGCAAGAACACCGGCGGGGGCATAACGATCGTCATTGATCAGTGTAGGGTCATCTGCACCAATCCAGTTAACCGAGTATGGCGGGTTAGAAACTATAGCATCAAAAGGTTTATCGTCGATAAAATGCGGGTCGGTTAGCGTATTGCCCAAGGCAATCCTAAACTTATCGTAGTTAACGTTATGCAAAAACATGTTCATACGCGCCAAGTTATAAGTGGTATGGTTTATTTCCTGCCCAAAAAAACCTTCCTGGATAATATGGTTATCAAAGTGTTTTTTGGCCTGTAACAAAAGCGAGCCCGAACCTGCCGCAGGGTCGTAAATTTTGTTTACGATAGTTTGATTATGCATAGCCAGCTGTGCGATAAGCTTAGATACACTTTGAGGAGTAAAAAACTCACCGCCCGATTTGCCTGCATTGGCTGCATAGTTGGAGATAAGAAATTCGTAAGCATCGCCAAAAAGGTCAATTTGACTTTCTTCAAAATTTCCAAAGTTTAAGCCAGCAACTCCTTTAATAACGGCTGCTAAGCGTCTGTTTTTATCAACTACGGTATTACCAAGCCGCGTACTGGTGGTATCAAAATCGGCAAACAATCCTTTTATATCCTCTTCGGAAGGGTAACCATACGCTGAACTTTCAATTGCAGCAAATATGGCAGCTAAATCAGTGTTAAGGCTGGGGTTGGTATTAGCTGTTTTGGCAATATTTACAAAAAGCTGGCTGGGATATACAAAGTACCCCTTAGTTTTTATAGCGTCTGCTTTTATTTCCGGCGTTATAACGTCATCTGTTAAATTTGCATAGATAATGCTTTCGTCACCCCCTTCTATATAATTAGCAAAGTTTTCACTAATAAACCTGTAAAAAAGCGTACCTAAAACAAACTGTTTAAAATCCCACCCATCTACAGAGCCACGAACATCATTGGCAATTTGCCATATTTGGCGCTGTAGATCGGCCCGTTGTTGCATACTTGTCATTATATTTTTCTCAGTTAGAGGCACGAAGATAAGTCAAGGAAGTCATGTTGTTGTTGTACAAAAACCGATTTTACGATGCGCCGCACTCCGTTTAAAGCTTAAAAGTAATAGTACCAACATCTGTAAGTTGTTAATCAAATAATCTAAATGAGTTCACCTTTGCGCAATAAAATTCTATGTTATGGCATTACAATTTGTTCCTGAGAAATGCTTTTCTAATCCGCAAATTCTAACTGTAAGGAAGGGAAACATCGGAAGCGTTACTTTACGGTATTTTCTGAATGTTCATTGCGTGATGGCGATAATAACTCAGAGAACTGGTGCGCTTAGCAATAGTTCACACGGCACCAGTTCACAAGGCACCAGTTCACGCGACACCAGTTCATACAGCACCAGTTCACATCAAGCAAACTACCACCGAATGTGTCGTCCTAAAAAGTGTTTACAGTTTTGGAGGTATTGGACTGTATAATATTGACAATATAACGTAGTCCTGATTGGACTTTACAAGATCAGAATAGGCTCTCCGTGAACTTGTTCACACCGACCCCCACAACGCTAAGAGAACAAGTTTCCAAAGAACTTGCACGCTAAAAATAGGTTGTCAGCGAACTTGGCTATCAATTCAATCAAGAACATATACCTCTCAAGGAATTTACAAGCTGAAGCCGTTTAAAAAATCTACGACTAAATGCTGAACACCAATCATTTCCCAGCAAAGAGAAAGATACTATTATGAATTGCAATTTTTTTTCGATATTTATTATTATGGTTTTTAAAGTGCCCAACAATTTGTTTCAGAGCGAACAAGTTCACCATTGCAGATGCAAAAAAGCGGAACTTGTTTTATAGTTCTGTTTTGGTTTTTAGGCTTGCAAGATGTGCTCCTGTCCGACAAAAAACCGCTGCGCTTAATTTTTGTCAGCCAGTCGCTTCTTGCCCTGAACTTCGCTCCGTACCTCCGCGAAGATCAGGGGGTATCGAAAACTCGCAACTCGTTTTCTCTATGATAGACAATCGCAGTAAAAAAGGTAGGCCACTGATAAATTGCGGTAAACGGAACAGGAAAATTGATGGATACCCGAATTGCATTGTCAATGACAGAGGACTGATCAGCTTTTTAAATGGTTTATGAGCAGAGATGGGCAGATGCGATAATAATATCAATCAACTAACAAAATATGCAATATTCATTAAAATGAGGGATGTGTTATCTCTTGTGTTCAGCGAACGGCTTAATTTGTTTTTCGAGCAGTATATCTGTATCAACAGTCTTTGAAAATTGCCTTTATAAAAGTCGTTTGGCTTGTTGGAAGATAATTAGTTAACAGGTTTATTAGATTAAGTTCATAAAGAGCCTACTAAAGCGTATCAGTTCGTTCCGCACTTATTCGGAAAGAACTTGTTCACAGAAAATCTGTTCTAAGCGGATATGCTCGCGCAGCACCTGTTCCAATGTGAATTTGTTTCAAAA
The DNA here is from genome assembly GCA_903642215.1 of Sphingobacteriaceae bacterium. Classification (GTDB taxonomy): domain Bacteria; phylum Bacteroidota; class Bacteroidia; order Sphingobacteriales; family Sphingobacteriaceae; genus Mucilaginibacter_A. Next base: position 68,169 of record CAHJWG010000001.1, read on the forward strand.
TAATTTGTCCGGTGAATCCGAGTTCTCCAAAAACAAGTTCGCATAAGACTTACTCAATTCTACAACCATAACTTTAAATTCACAATCAGACTGCTTTCTCGTTTTTAAAATATTTCAAAAGTTAAGTCTTTCTCTTAACCTTTTGTCCAGTCAGGTGTGGTACATTAATATTTAAAGTATAACGCATGGAATAAGGAAGTTCAAATATTGTTTGTTTTTCAGTCAGGATTGGCCTCAACATTCTTAGGCATGGATGCTGCCGGTTATTTGCATCGTGCAATTAGTAAGACTATACAAGTGCTAAAGAGGCTGCCATTATTTCGATACCAACATTTGTAGCTTGTCAAACGGTTTTGCTCTAAAAGGCCAGTATTGCGCGAAAACGCGGTAAGATGGCAGCGCAAGACCTGACTGAAAAAAGAAACATCACGCCGGAAATGGCAGTCAAAATACTTCAGAAAAATGGGATTGAAATTGATGCAAAACAAGCATCAGAAGTCTTGGATTTCTTGTACTTTTTAGCTAAATTAGTTGTAGATCAAGGTGTTAAAGAAAGGTAATTAATAGGTAGTTGACGAATATGAAAAAAGCAGATTTATACGTAAGGGTAAGTACGGATGAACAGGCTGATAAAGGCTATTCTATCCGTAGCCAGGAAGAGGTATTGCGGAAATACTGCGGTATTCAAAATATTACAGTCGGTAAAGTAATTTATGAAGACTATTCCGCCAAGACATTTAATCGCCCTGCCTGGACGGAAATGCTCAGTAGATTTCGCAAAGAAAAGGGCAAATCGGTAGACTTATTGCTTTTCACAAAGTGGGACAGGTTTAGCCGCAATGCCGGGGACGCTTACCAGATGATCAATATCCTTCGTAAAATAGGTATAGACCCGCAGGCTGTTGAGCAGCCGCTAGATCTATCTATTCCTGAAAATAAGATGATGCTTGCTTTTTATCTTGCTGCGCCTGAAGTAGAGAACGACCGCAGGGCATTGAATACCTTTTACGGAATGCGCAGGGCAAGAAAAGAAGGCCGGTATCTCACAACTGGCCCTTATGGCTACGTCAACCGGACCAATGACGACGGTAAAAAGACCATTGTGCCTGTTGAATCCAAAGCAAGCGTAGTTAAATGGGCATTTGAGCAGGTGGCAAAGCAACGGTTTCACATTGATGAAATCAGGCGCGAGGTCAATCGTAAAGGGCTTAATTGCAGTAAAAGCAACTTTTATACGCTCTTGAAAAATCCGGTTTATTGTGGAAAGATTGTTGTCCCTGAATACCGGGACGAACCAAGGCAATTGGTTCCAGGCCAGCATGAGCCGATTATAACGGAAGAACTATTCTATGAAGTGCAGGATGTTCTTAACGGGACGAAGCGCGTACAGTTAGTTAAAGCAACTACAGACGATAACCTACCGTTAAGAGGCTTTTTGCTTTGTCCGAAATGTGGCAAGCAATTAACAGGCAGTGCCAGTAAGGGGCGGCGCAGTTACTACTACTATTACCACTGCATTGCTGCCTGCGGCAGTAGATACAAAGCAGAACTGGCGAACGATAGTTTCCTTAAAAAGTTACATCAGTTCGTCCCAAAGCCTGGCATGGCAGAACTTTTCAAATTAATCGTTAAGGATATCTACAGCCAGCAGGCAGGTTCGCAATCCGAAGGGAGAAAAGAATTACTCCAAATGATACAGGTGCAGAATGATACACTTACCAAAGCAAGGAGACTGTTATTGGATGATGCCATCGACAGTGCGGATTATAAAAGCATAAAACTCGAGTGTGAAACAAAACTGCTAAGCCTCGAAGCCAAACTCACCGGTTTTGGTAAGCAGTCGTTTGATCTGGAAAGTAGCATCGAAAAGGCTGTCAGCACACTTAACAGGCTGGACACCATTTATAAAGAAGCGGACACAGTGAAAAAGCGGATACTTATTGGTTCAATATACCCTGAAAAACTGTGTTTTGACGGATGTACTTATCGAACCGCCAAAATCAACGAAGCGGTTCAGCTTATCCTCTTAATTAACAGCAAGTTATGTGCAAAAAAAAATCGGACAAAACTTGATTTTTCAAGCTTGTCCGATTCGGTAGCGGGAGCAGGACTCGAACCTACGACCTTCGGGTTATGAGTCCGACTTCAATTATACCAATATGGCCTAATCTGGTTTAAAACGCGGTTTTTCTGCTGTAAGAAACGCAAATAAGACCACGTAAAACCATACTGAGCCGCTAAAATCGTTAACAATACGTTAACAGAATTTGTAGCTTGCCTTCGTGAAAACAGAACTTTTCACTTAAAATATTTTACGATGGCAACCGCTAAAATCGTTACATGGAGCCGACCTGATAAGGACGGACAATTTCCAATCGGTATCAAGATTTGGAACAATGGCAAACCCTCTTACATCTTTGAAGGGCATACCTTGCCCAGCCGTGATCTTTGGGATGCCAAAAAACAAGAGGTAAAAAAATCAGTCCCTCATGCTGCCAGGCTAACAAACCTGCTGACGAAAAAACTATCGGAAGTCCGGGACAAAGCCTTGCAACTGGAAACAGAAAAACCGAAGGTTGCCGCAAGCTCGATTAAAAAAAGCATCCAAAAAAAGGATCAAGAAAAGAAGCAGGTACTTTTCGTTGAAATCGCAAACCAGTATTTGGAAGATCAGCTTTCATGTGGCAATTACGATGTTCATAAAACGGACAAAGGAAGGTTAAAACGCTTTTATGCGTTTGCCAATGATGGTAAAATTCCGTTTTCGGATATAACCGTTGAGTTGTTGCAGCGCTATACAATCTTTCTAAGACAAGCAAAGAAGGTGCGTTATAACGAAAATAGCCCTATAAAGCCGTTGAGTGAGCGTACAATTACCAATCACCTGCTGATTATCCGCACGTTATACAATCGGGCAGTTAGTGCTAAAGTAGCCAGTAAAGATAATTACCCATTTGGCGCGGATGGTAAAATAGTCATCAGGTTTCCTAAATCATCAAAGATAGGGTTGACGGAAAAAGAAATCAGAAACTTGGAAGAATTAGACTTATCAACACATACACCAATTTACAACCATGCGCGGAATATCTGGCTTACAGAATTTTACTTTGCCGGTATGCGCGTTACCGATTGTTTGTTGCTTAAATGGACGGATTTCAAGGATGACCGTTTGTATTATCAAATGTCAAAAAATAGTGAGCATGGTTCACTTAAAATCCCGCAAAAGGTTTTAGCTATTCTTAACCAGTACCGCGAAGGCCAGAATGATTACGTTAACAATAAGCACAATCTTGTTTTTCCATTTTTGAAAGGACTGGCAACTTTGGATCAACGCTTGGTATTAAGACGCAAAATTTGTTACACGGTTAGAAGCCTGAATACGGCAATGGAAAAGATAATGCTTATGATAGGCAGTTCAAAAAATGCTTCGCAGCATAAAGCCCGTCATTCTTTTGCCCAATTAGCCGAAGAAAAAGACGTGCATCCTAAAGTTTTGCAAAAGATGTATCGCCACGAATCAATTTTAACAACAATGAATTACCAGTCGAATTTTTCACACAAAAAAGCGGATGAGGCATTAGAAGCCGTGTTGGGATTTTGACAATTTTACTAATTTAGTATGGGTAAGGTTCTTTTTACCCATACTGAATATTGTACTCAAAATAATAAAACAATTAATACTCAAGAATAGGCAGCATCATTTCGGCGTACGGTGTATGCGCGCATGGCTCGTTAAACGTACATTCGCTGGCAATTGAGTAGAATCCTGCACTCGTAAGGATAATGTGGTCAGGAACGCAGATATCGAGCAGTAACCCACCCTTCTGTAGTCTTTTAGTTAAACTTATGTCTACTTCACTTGGCTTAAGGTTACCTGATGGATGATTATGCGCTAAAATGATTGAACTAGCAGCTGCCTTGATAGCAGCAGCAAAAATAAGTTTCGGATCAGCAACCGTTCCAGCAATACCACCACTACTAATCGGGCATATACCAATTGCCTGGTTGGCCCGATTCAACAAAAGAACTTTAAAATCTTCAGCCAAATCGAGACGGTTCTCATCCCATTGGTTAAAAAGTATATTGAAAGCATCATATGGCGTTTTCACGTAGGGCAAAATAGAACGTTGCGCCGAATGTTTGTAAACAAGTTGAATTTCACTGACTTTAAAAACATCTCTCATTTTTTCTCCATAGAAGAAGTAGGGATGATTTCTATATCACATGAAAAAAACTATCGCCGGTAAAACGGCAATGATTAAGCAACATTAAACTCAAGAATGTATAGTCGTTATTCTTCCAGATATTCTTCTACGCTTTGCCCAAATATATCCTTCATACCTTTTGATATATTGATGGGAAGTTTATCCAATCCGGTTTCGATTCTTGAATATGTCCCAACGGAGATATTTAATTTTCCCGCCATTTGGCATTGATCGAGATTGATGTTATGACGCAGTAAACGAATTTTGAGGCCAGTCTTCATGATAAAATATCTAAGTTAAAAGTAATATTATAAACTTATAGCTTAATATTTATTTTTCCAAATATAAGTTTGGTTTTATAAATAGTTACGTTTATTATTCACTTAAAAAAATAATATTCAATACTTCGCAATTGGATTCTAAATCTTCTGTCAAACTTGTCAGTTCGAGTATTGCAGTGTCAGATAACCTTCTCTTTCGAAGGAAAACAAACGCGGTTTCGAATGTTTATTGGTGACTAAGGACTAAACGACAAATAGAATGAGCATACAAAGTAATTTAGAAACCGCAGCAAGCGGCTTACTAATGATGAGTGAATCCGAGTTCCCCTTTGATTATATAAGTACCGAGGAAACTTCACTCAGCCCGGCTGTCGCCTTAAAAATAACCGGCAAACCGGAAGGCACACCCGTAGAAACAACAACCGTAGATTACCTGCTGCGCAACCTGACCGATCCGGCTATTGGTATGGCAACACCTGAACAGGCGAAGCAATACCAGGAATTAATCCAGGCCCTGAAAGACAGTTTGCAACAGTTGACCGTTTACCGCATAGGCCAGGTGCAAATTGACACGCTTATTATCGGCCTGACCGCAGAAGGCAAGGTAGCCGGGTTGCGAACCAAACTCATCGAAACCTAATGCTGTTTATAAAAAACCCTCCTGTGGTCGGCAGGAGGATTTCATTCTGGATTACTAAACGCTTTGTTTAGTTACCCGGATCTTTTTTAGTTTCGACAGCATCCTGCACCGCTTGCGGCAATGCCGAAAGCAGGTTGTAACCGGTCACGTTTTCAATATCCCTCACGGTAACGATATATTGTTTCCAATCCGGGTTAATGCTATTGATGTTCGGCGTGTTTACTGCAATAACACGGGTCGAAGCAGTTACACGGGACAGGTCACCACTGCCTACCGGCAGGATTACCGCTACCTTCCACACATTGCTAGGCACGTTAACTTTGCCGTTATTGATGGTTGTAACGGTTGCCGCACTTGCGGAACCAACGCCTCCGGAACCATATGAACCCATAATGATATAGACTTCGTTTCCTGATAACACTTGCGTCCGCAAATAGCTTTCCAGCCCTTCCCAGGTCTGCTGGTTGTTTTGCGGTGCCTGCGGGATCATATTGGTCATCAGGAACGTTGCCGAATTGGCATCGGTAGAACTGGTACGGTCGCCCGATGGGCAGTTGTGCCCGCGGTCAAAGCCCGATCCTGTATAAGAATTGTTCTGCACCTGGTACCAACCGTTTGGAAGCCCAGTAAAGGCTGCAAAGTTATCCTGACGGCTTGCTGCACCGGTAATGTTTGTATTGTCCAAATGCCAGCTTACCCAGTTCGGTGTGCCGCGTGTCATGCTGTAGCTTTCGATATAATAATGCTGGTCGATCAGGTAATTTTCCGGCATGACGGTTGAAGCTTGCGCACCGCTTGGGTTGCCAAAAAGCAAATTGCTGTTATCACCGCTTGCCGGAGGCGCATCTGCACCATTGTTAGGCGTTCCACGGCCTGGCGTAACGGTCGTTGTATTGGTCGTATCTTTCGGGGTCGTATCTGTACTGCCAATCACGAGCATTGGGTCGCCAGTTCCCTTAAAGGTAATATCATCCAGATTGATCCTGTTCGTATTGGAACCTACCTTTTTGATCTGAAATCGGATCTTTCCGGTCGAAGTAACCGTGAATGAATCTGTGATTAAGGTTGTCGTTGTTTCCGTGATATTGTTTCCGAGTTGCGCGTAGGTCTTACCGCCATCTGTTGAGGCAAGCAGCATCCAGCTCGACGCAGGATCACTACCATATTTCGCATGTTTTACGTAGAGTTTTGTCAGGCCGGAAATATCGAAGTTCATCCCGAAATAACCATTGCGTAACCTTACCGATTTGGCCCCGTTCTTTGCATCTTGCGGAAGGTTGCCAATCAGCGCATCGTTAAACGTCCACTTTCCCGTCGTCAGTTGCACACTGTCCAAGGCATAAGCCCCTTTCGTGCCGGATTCGAAGTCCTCAACGATAGAATAAGGCGTTGGTGCCGGTGGTGGCATAACCGGATCGGGTACGTCGTTTTGAATTCCGCATGAGGCAAGGGATACCGGAGCCTTGTGGGAAAATTTCGTGATGGCCGAACGAATGAAATACCTGCGCTACAACCAGATCGATGCAGCGCAATATTTCTGGCGTACGACTCAGCAACAGGAAATCGATCTCATCGAAGATGACGGTGATGGATTAGTCGCATACGAATTCAAGTGGAGCGGTAAAAAAGGCAAAACACGTTTCCCGCAAACTTTCACAGATAATTATCCGGGAGCGAAAACTTTTAATATTACGCCGGAAAACATCGAAGAATTTATTCTATGAGCTGTTGATAGAACTTGCCATGATTCGACCTTTAAAAACACCTACAGGATGGTGAAGAATTGTCTGCTATTATTATTTCTATCCTTGCTTCGCTTTACCAGTTGTATCTGCAACGCGTCCACAATGAAAAATCTTTAAAGCCACTCGTACAGATCGACGTCATGAACCGCGGGCCACTAATTTATGTGCATGTTCAAAATAACGGTAACGGGCCGCTGATTATCGATCGACTTACGTTTTTCAAAGACAGCGCAAGCTAAGGGAGGCAAATAATCCTGATTGTGCCGGTCAATATCTGATCGATCCATCAAGAACTTTTGATGTAGCGGATAAGAACAATCCAAAAACATCAGATGGAGAGGCTGCTCCTCAGACGATCCACATTTCAGGGGTAAGGGCTATCGCTTGTGGCGCACTTGGTGGGTTTAGCTGATTTTTAAATAAGGAATTCCGGGTGCACGATTATTTTTTAGAACGGCACAACTGCAAGATTTTTTAAGAGACTATTTTACTATACCTGATAAGGATAAGAATATTAATCCTGTTTTCACGAAAGGCTATGAAGGAATTACCGATGACAGATTTCGGGGGAAAAACGGAAGCTGGCAAATTATCTCCCGTTGTTGGAAAGGTCAATTATACTTTTCCAAACTTAAGCTTTGTAAATAAAAAGGATTGGCCAGAACAAGACTGGAAGGAGATCGGGAAAATTTCACCACGCCCTTAGAGGCCGTATCGAAGCAATCGTTATGAACATCGTTCAATATAAGTTATATCAGCGAATATTGATTTGGCCAGGTTTAAGGCTTTTCATCCGTGACATGATTGCGAGAAGTATTTTAAAAACAATCAGGCAGGAATTGACAACTTGGAAACTTATTAAATAGGCACAAGACCACGTTTAAAAAAATAACTCCTTTTAATAAAATGCTGATGCATCCTTTAGCTCGTTTTCAAGAAATATAGATCACTTAATTACTATTGGTCAGAAGTAATCACCGCAAAATAATCCGATGAGCGTAATCATCAATAATGCGGTAGCTAATGATAAGATTAAGTTTTGATAAGGAGAATGTGGCCTCACTGATTTATGTTTTATGCCAAGCTATTCTTGGCATTTTCTTATTTCAAGTATAAAGTAGTTGAAACTTCACTTTCTTTAATGGCCAAATAAATTATGAATTAATAAGAGAAGATTTAAACTTTCAAATCAATACTGATGATGCTCATCTACCAGCATTTTATATGAACTATAAATAAGTTACTTTTTTAATTTTATATATTCTTAATAGTTGTGCTGGTGATTGATCACAATAAGTCCCATAATCTTATCTCTTAGTATTCAAACTATAATTGAATTATTTGGCATTATATAAAATGCCTAAATTCGAAATTTTACCTACGCTCATCTTACGAGCGCCCTGTTACGCATATGAACAGATGCGAACAATATCAATGTCTGAATTCATTCAATTACCTCACTTTCAGTCCGCAATTTACCTAGCTAGCAAGAGCTTATATGTGCAACTACGCTCAAAAAACTTTAATTGGTCCGAACTCAATGATAAAACTAGAAACACGTTAAGAAAGTATGTGAACCGCATGACTAATCGAACAACGCCATTTGGCGTATTTGCTAGCTTCAGTCTTGTGAAGTGGGAAAATGACAACTCACAAACTGTTCTTAAAGAAGAGCCTTTTTTACTGCATCTATCGCCGGGATTTGACACTCTGTTAAAAATATATAATGACTTTTTTGATTTGCACTGGATGGATCTAAATTACAAGCCTAATTCTTCGATATATACTACTTGTAACGCAATTAGATTTTTACAATTTCAGCAAGGATCCGATTATAAGCGTAAGTTTATTGTGCAGCAATTGGAAAAGGACAAACCATTATTTCATTTAATCAAACATTGCAAAAAAGGATTTTCTGGAATTGAAATAATCAATTTTATTAAAGAAATCTATAAGTTACCTGAGGAGTTTGCAGCTACTTTCTTAAAGGAAATGGTTTCTTCACAAATTCTCGTCCCTGAATTTCAACCATCGACTACAGGACCTGATTTTTCTCACCTTTTAGCAAAGCAGGTTAATAGAAAAAAAACTTATGGTTATAATAAACCATTACCTTACAGTGGATTGCCTTTGCAACTGAATAATAGGCATCAATTTGATGAACTGCCAGCACTATGTAAATTACATATAGATAACAAGTATCAAGAATTCGAATTATATGCAAATTTAGAAAAGGAATCTACAGGAAGTCCTTCTTTGCGATATAAGCAATTCTTAGAAGACGCCATATTTGCCCTAACCAATCTTGCAATAGAGGAGGATACTTCAGCACTTAATTCTTTTAAAATTAAGTTTATAGAGAAATTCGATAAACAGGTAGTACCTCTACTGCAAGTCTTGGATCCTGAACTTGGCATATCTTATGCTCAACTCACTCACCATCTCAGTCAAGACTCCTTAATTGGAGAGATAAACTTCAACAATAAATCGAAAGAGCCGATCAAAATTAATTGGGTTGAAACACAACAATTGTTACTTAATAAGTGGTCATCTTCTCCCGGCGAACATATCAATATTACTGAAGCTGATCTCAATCAAATCAAAAAAAATAAGCAAAATTTTCCGCCGAGTTTCTCAGTGATATTTAAGATTGTGAATGAGCAATTAATTATTGAGCAATTAGAAGGAAATAGCGCTACGGCGCTATTGGGACGTTTTACTAGTTTGAACGAAGCCATCCACAAGCACAGCCTTGAAATTGCAACATTGGAAGCAACCAGCAATCCAGAAGTTATTTTTGCAGAAATAGCTTTTATCTGCGATGGCCATATAGAAAACGTAAATCGACGCCAACAAATAAGGGAATACGAGATCATTCTAAATACAGGTTCTTCGATATGTCCTAAAAAGCAATTGTGCCTTTCAGAATTAATGATAACTGTGCAAAATAATGAAATCCAATTATGGTCACCAAAACTCAAAAAAAGAATCATTCCTCGTCTGAGTTCAGCTTTTAATTATCAACGGTCAGATATGGCGGCTTTTCGCTTTCTCTGTGATCTACAGTATCAAGGGATTCAAAGCTCCTTTTCTTTGAATTTAAAGTCTTTATTTCCAAATTTGCGTTTTTATCCGAGGGTAGTTTATAAAAATTGCATACTCGCTTTAGCCTCGTGGGTTATCAGGTCTTCCGAGATACCAATTGATGAACATTTACCTCACATAGAACAGTACCAATCGTTTTTAAATTTTGTACGAATTAGAAAAATCCCAAGTTTATTTGCACTAATTTCAGCAGATCAGTATTTAGTGTTCAATACTGAGAAGGTCGAGGATATAATCCTTTTTATTCGGCAAATTAAAGAATCTAAAGAAGTTACCGTACGAGAAGTGTTGCGGGAGAATGCGTACTGCGGCACAGTGGTAAACCAATTGCAACAAACAATGGAGAATCAATTTATAGCATCAGTAGTAAGCCGCTCATCATCTTATCCCAATCAATACGTTAGACCCTCTCAAAATCATAATATAGAAGTAAAAAGAACTTTCTTACCAGGAACTGAATGGCTGTATTATAAAATTTATTGTCTTCCTTTCAACAGCAACGAAATTTTAATGGCTTTTTGGAAAGTATTTCAAAAACTTGGCAAAGCTAAATTAATGGATCAGTGGTTTTTTGTTCGTTACAGAGATCCTGATTACCATTTACGCATCAGAATTCATATTATGCCTGATGAAATTGGTCATATAAGTCCAGTTATCACTAAGGTTTTACAAACAATGTATGAAAATGGCAGAATATCCAAAATACAAATTGACACATATGAAAGGGAAGTCGAACGATATCACCCGTCAATGATCTCCATCATGGAAAAGAATTTTCACGATAGCTCATTTATTTTTATTTCTTTCTTGCGCGTAAGTATAAAAAAAACCAATTCACTTCCTTTATACTGGATCGCGTTAAAATTAGCTCATGATACTTTAAAGTTTTTTTTGAATAATAAAGTCGATCGTTTAGAATTTATTTACTCAGTAAAGACTTCTTTAATCAAAGAATTTGGAGAGTCTAAACAACTAAAGATAGATTTAAACGATAAGAAACGAACTTTAAAAAAAGAGGTCATCGAATTATTAAATAATGATTTTTTCTACGTACAATTTGGGTTATCAAAATACCATCTCAATTTCTTTAAGACGTTAAAGCAAATAAAAGCGGTAATAAATCAACCGGATTTACAATTAATAACAAATCTTCTTCATATGCACATTAATCGGGTTTTCACTGATAAGCAAAGAGAACATGAACTGTTGGTCTATATTTTGCTTGAACAATTTGAAGTGTATAGTCAAAAAGTGTATAAAATTATTCTTTGACCTTTCTTAGTAGTTGCTTTTCTACTTTTTCAAAAAACTTTTCTTTGAATTGAGCACCAATATTAAATGGTGGTAAATGACTACTAACAAACACACGATTTCCTTCAATCACTCGGATTTTAGTATAATTAATTATGAAGGATTTGTGTATTCTAGAAAACTGAGCTTCTGGAAGGCGCTCTAAAATCTCTTTTAGTGACAAATAAACTATATGCTTTTCATGAAGTAAATAAATAACAAGGTAATTATTAAGGCTTTCGATGTATAAAATGTCGTCGAAGATAATCTTAATGATTTTCGATTTTAAACCACTTTGAATATAAATGTAATCAATATTAGATGACGAGCCAACTGGTGAAGTCTTTTGAGCAAGATTATCAACTATTCTATTGAAGCAATTTACGAAACGCTCGTAACGTATGGGTTTTAATAAAAAATCACTAGCATTTAAATTGTAAGAATCGACCGCGTAATTCGCGTGAGCAGTAGTAAAGACCACTTGTACTCTACTGTCAATTAATTTAAAAAGTTCTAGTCCCGATAGATATGGCATATCAATATCTAAAAACAAAATATCTGGCAAATGATTTGATAACTCATGTAATGCTTCAATTGCATTCAAAGAGCTTCCATTTAATTTTAAGCCAGGTGTCTGATTGATGTAATCCGATAAAAGCTCAATTGCGTGAAATTCGTCATCAACTATGTAGCTACTGAGCATAAGGTTTGAGTAGGAATAGTAATATAGATTTGGTATGTACACTGGGATTCATTTATAGAAAAATCATAATGATCGTAATAAGCAATCTGAAGCCTTTTAGCGGTATTAGATAAACCTATCCCAGTACTCTTATTAAATTGATTATTGTTAACCTTTTTATTAAACGTAGAAAAGTGTATTTTTTGATTCTTAACTTCTAATTTAATGATTGCGGGATAAGCTGAATCGAATAAGTCACCATATTTAAATACGTTTTCTACAAGTGTTAAAAATACAAGTGGAATGATTTTGTACTCCGTATCAATTTCGCAAAAATGGGTTTGAATTTGCAACTTGTGGTTAAAACGAAGCTGGTTCAGTTCTATAAGATTTACCAAATGAGCGAGTTCTTTTCGTAAATCAACTAAACCATTCTCATCGGTCGCGCTTATAGAATAACGAGTTATATCTGATAACAGTAATACTGCTTCACCAGCTTTCGGTGAAGCTTTGTAAACTGAATTATAGACAAAGTTTAATGTATTAAAAAATAAATGTGGTTTAACCTGCGCTCTTAAATAGTTGTTCTGAGACAGCAGTAAATTCTTTTCAAGTATTGCTTGATCCCTTTCTTTTTGTAGTCCTAAAGAGATAAGATTACTAATATGAAGTTTCGAATTGATTAAATTAACAGCAAAGCCATAACAAGAACTCAGTCCGATAAAATAAAGGCATCTCCAGAAGCTAGAAATGAAAAACGGATATATAGAAGACATTGGACGTTGAATTACACACCCTAAATGTTCTAACGTATAATTTAAAATGTAATTGCACAAAATGTAGGTTCCTATTTCAAAGATCATCAAAAACGCCCGGCTTAAGTATTGGGAATTCCGGGTAATAATTACAGTGTTAGTGTAAAATAAAATAATGTTGATAAAATAGTGAGAAACATAATCAACTGTATTTGACATCCTGCCAGCTACAAAATGAATTGTCAGCAACTCAAAAGCAATAAACGCCAGCCACCCTACCACATGATAAATAATTAATTTACTTCCCCTCTTCACAATGCGAATATAACCGTTTGCCATGTCCATCTTACTGTTCAGATAATTTTTTTTCTAATAAAAAGCGTCCCACATAGCTTTAAGTAAAAGTTAGAAAATGAACAAGCTAAATAAAAAACCGAGTATAAAATTGACAGCAAAATTTGAGTTTTATTCTAAATACGACAACAATAGCTTTTTAAATTTTGGAACAACAAGCGATCCTACAACAGCAACAGTAACGATTAGTTCTGTAATGGAATTGTTAAAGAAATAAGTAGCTTATCAAAATAAGAAATTTTTTCTATGCCAATCTTAATTAAAGCAAATGAAATTGTTGTCAATGAGCGTTTGGACGTAGGTCTTGCATTACGAAAACTTAGAATAACTAACGGCTACTCACAACAAGTAGTTGCCAATCATTTTAAAATTAGTAGAAATGCATATATAGATTGGGAAAGAAATAAAGTGAATCTAAGTGTTCAACATTGCTCCTCTGTTTGTCACTTCTATGGCATTAAGCTCAGTGAGTTTGTTAGCAAATTTTTAGAATAATAAAATTATCCTGTATTATTTCTCGATATAATCTACTACAATAGTTGAAATGAATCTTTAGTTGCTTCAATATTCATTATTGTGTTTACACAATATACTAAATGTAATGTTTATTTCATTCAATAAGCCTTAGTCATTAAATTTCCGGAATAAATAAGAAGCCAGCGAAATTATAATTCAAAAGGTGTAAATATTATAATGATGACTTGTTTAGAAATAATCCGCAATCAATTTAAAAATTTTTGTTTGTAAAAAATACGGTTGAGAATGTCTCTTTTTCGTCCTATAAGTTTTATTCTACAATAAAACTTTTTGCTGTCGTTAATCGATTTTAATGAGCTAGATAATTGCAACGGAAAAAGATTGATAGTTGAGATTTTATATTTGTTTCTAGCGACAAAAGCTGTCGCATATTTAATTCCATCTAGAGTGTAATATTCAAGCTGACAAACTTTTTGAGTATCAATGTTATTGATAACTTCAGATGGCACTTTGACTTCAAATAATCGATTTTGACTATTTGCCTGAATATAAGTTTCCACTGAGTAAAAGTCTCGATAAGAGATATTCGTTGCGACGGCGAAAAAAGCTATCCCAGACAAAAGGACAACTAAAATTCCAAAGAAAAAATACTTATTGGGTATGGAAGTGTATTTCTGCTCAGAGGAGGACATGTTCATAATTTTATTTCAACTGCCAAGTTCTAATTGATTGCTTACGAGATCATAATAACCACCTTTTGCCTCAACTAATTCTTTGTGAAAACCTTGCTCAACGACTGTTCCGTTTTCAAGAACAATAATTTTATCTGCATTTTTCACAGTACTTAACCGATGTGCGACAATAATTACTGTTTTGGATTTATAAAATCTTTCTAAATTCCCAACAATTATTTTTTCGTTCTTGGCATCCAACGCATTTGTTGCTTCATCAAAAAATAAATAATTTGGATTTTTATAAACTGCTCTTGCAATCAACATTCTTTGTCGTTGTCCTTGACTAATCCCATTCCCCTGAGATCCTATCTGAGTATTGTGTTTCAAAGCCAAGCTGTCAATATAGTCTGAAATATTAGCAATTTCAACGGCTTCCTTCAGTTTGTCAAAATCAACTATTTTATCACTTTCCGCAATATTATCTGCAATTGAATCTGAAAATATATATCCATCCTGCATAACTGCTCCACATTGGTCACGCCAATTAGGACTACTAATTTTTGCTAAATTTGTCGTTCCTACATAAATACTTCCATCGGTTGGTTGATAAAAGCCCAATAGTAATTTGACCAAGGTAGTTTTTCCACTTCCGCTAGCACCAACTATAGCTGTAACTTTTCCTTTTGGAATCGATAGATTGACATCTTTTAATACGTAATCATTTAGCTCATTGTATTTAAAAGACAGATTACTAATGATGATATCTTGGTGCAAGTCAACAGCCTTTATTGGCGTGAGGAGTTTACCTTGATCTTCCTCTTGTTTATCATGAATTTCTACAATTCGTTTTAAGCTTAAGTTAGCTTCATAGCCGGACCGGATAAAAGCGACTATTTGCTGCAAAGGGCTATTCAATTGGCCAATTATATATTGGGTAGCAATCAACATACCGAGGCTCATGTTTCCTCTAATAACCGCAGTAGCAGCAATAATAGTTATTAAAATATCTTTTAACTGGTTAATAAAAAATGCGCCTCCATCCTGATATTGGCTTAGAGAAGTCGAATTTATATTGATTTTAAAAAGTCTTCTTTGAGATTCAGTCCACTTTTCAGTTCTCTTTTGTTCACTGTTTTGAAGTTTAATTTCCTGCATTCCTTGAATGAGTTCATACATCATATCAGTGTTAAATGTGTATTCCTGAAATAACTGGTAGTCAATTAGCTTACGTTTCCTTATAAAATAAATGATCCATATAAAATAAAATGTGCTGCCAGTTAAAAAAATACCAAAGATAAGTGGGTTGTAAAAGCACAAGACTATTCCAAAAACAATGATATTAAACAGCGAAAACAATACTGTTAACGTAGAGGCTGTGAAGAACGACTCAATTTTTCGGTGATCGTTTATTCGCTGAAATAAATCTCCGAACTGCTTATTGTCAAAAAATGACAATGGAAGTCTAGTAATTTTTTTTAAAAAATTGGATGAAAGGAGAATATTAATTCTTGAACTTATGTGAAGGACCAACCAACGTTGCACGAAATTCAAAGACGTCTGGCTAAAATATAATATAAGTTGTGCAATTAAAATTAGATAAATAAATTTAATGTCTTTTTGATGAATACCTACATCAACAATTGATTTTGTTAAAAAGGGAAAAAGCAATAACAAAAAACTTCCCATTAGTAATGTGGCAAGTATAACAGCCAAAAACTTTTTATATGGCTGGAAATAAGTGCTTAAAAATGCTGTTGCATTAGACTCAGGTTCGTTATCTTCTATATCAAATTTGTTACTAAATTCATTGCCTGGTACAAGTAAAAGTACAATACCCTCCTCTGATTTTTCGACAAACCAGCTTTTTTTAAATTGTTCAAATGGTAATTTTATTTTGCCGTTAGCGGGATCGGCTACGTACACAAATTTCGATGTCATTTTATATATTACGATAAAATGATTTTGATTCCAGAAAGCTATTGTGGGTAGAGGAATTTGCTGAAGTGATTGTCCACTATCATTTGTGAAAGGCACTTTAACTACCATAGTATTGAAGCCTATCTTTTCAGCTCCGACTTTTAAGCCCTGCATGGAAATACCAGCTTTACTAATATGGCAAATATTTCTTAATGAGTTTAGAGAATATTTATTACCATAGTATTCAGCTACCATCTTCAAACTTGTTGGGCCACAATCCATGCGGTCATACTGGTGATAAAAAGGGAAAATATTAAAGCTAATTTTCCTCATTTTCCCAAATCATTTTATAAGGGTTATAATTGCACTTTTTAGGCTTATCTAAAGGTTTATCTAAAAAAGCACGACAATCAGTGCAGTTGTAACGAAACTCACAATCTTTGCAAATATTTATTTGGTCTTTATTTACAAACCAAATAGCACTGAATGAATCATTGATAACGCTCGCAAGCGTATTGGTTTTAACATTACCATATATAGTATGCAATGAAGGACAATTCATAATATTTCCTTCAGCATCAATAGAAAGTTTACGGTTTAGACAAGAGTTGTAACTCTTTGCTTCGGAAAACGATTTGATTCCACTGAGGGAAAAATAACTTTCGCTTATCTGGCCACAATGAGTATGATTGTCGATGCGTTGTTTTACAAAAATGATGTTACCCATTCCACAACGGTTATAGGAATTACGCACAATATAAATTTCGTTTTTTGGGCTGCTATGTACTGTAATTGTTTTTATCCTAAAATATTCTTCTGTTAGCCTTTTAAGTTCCCTTTTTGTACAGCTGAAAGTGTATTTAATGATTAGCTCGACGGATTTAATACTACTAATAGTAAGAAAAAACATGATAGATTCAATAGTTTCGATGGTAATTTCGTCATAGAAACGAAGCTGTAAGTCTTTGCATCCTAAATTTTCTAACTGCTTAAAAATATCAATCCAGTCATGATTCGAACTTGTCCGAACGTCAATAATAGCATTTGTAATGACCGATGGGTGTTCCCAAAGAGTTGAGATCGGGGGAAAGCGCTCTGGCTCAATAGTCCAAAAACCTAATTCATGATTTTGTAAAAATTCGATGTACTCGTTTATTATTTCACCGGCTTCAGTGTCATAGTCATCTAAAACTTTAGCAACTGGCGAAGTCTTGAATTCCTCTAAAATCTCGAACATTTCGTTGGATACAAAATACATATTTTCACGTTCTGTATCAATAATTACGCTTCTTTTTGCACCTTTAACAGGGAGACAAGTGGCAAATAGATTATAAAAAAGTTTAGTTTGAGTTACTTCCATTTGTTATATCTTGAAAATATCAATATCAACTATTTTTGAAATAGGTTTATGATGTCCACTGGTATAAAAGCTGGAAGTATTAAATGCCTCAACTCTTACACCCATAAATGCAACATCTTTTTTTATTTTCTTTTTGGTAAAATGATAAATATGCTGATATGTAATTGGAAATTTTTCTTGACTGTTTAAATCAATTGGTAAGAATTCTTTATCAAATCTGGACATTTTAATTTATATTAGTTTGGTATTTTCCCTGTCGATAAATATTCTGCTATTTCCCGTTCAGTAGGATAATTACACGGATGAGAAACCATTGCAAATTGGCCGACGGGATTTACTTCTAAAAAAATATACTCTTGTTCCTTAGTCAAGATCATATCGATTGATCCCGAATTTAAATCAAGACTCTTCATTAAATTATCTAATTTTTCCTTTAAGTCCTGCGGAAGTTCATAAGGAACACGCCTGTTCGGCTTATCGTTATTATATTTCCTGAAGTCAACACTTGTTTGCCGATCATCTTGAGAGAAAATGGCCATTGAGTAGAACTTGCCCAACAAATAAAAGATTCTTAACTCGTAAGATTTTTCGATTTTTTGTTGGAATAAGGAGTAGTAGAAATTTGGCGGAAAACTTTCGACTTTATCCGTCTTGATCTCCTCAGTATAAAAAATAAGGTTCTCTTCTGGTGTTTGGGTAAAGAGATTATCAAGAATAGCTTTTGTTATTATACTTCCTTGTTTTTCCAAAAAAACTTCCATGTACTTTTTTTCCGAAGTAACAAGGGTAGGAGATATTTTAAGACCGACCTGGGTCGCTTTTTGAAGAACAGATAATTTATTCAAAGTGCCTTTGCTTGAGTCACCAATTACGTTTTGTACTTCCGTTAACTTTTTATCAATAAATGAGTTAAGGCATTCTCTTTCTCTTGAAAGATTTGTTTTAATTTCATTCACTGCTTTGTCACCGAATGTTTCCTTTAGATTGGCATACCCATTTTTTTCGATTGGATCAATCAGTAATCTACCGCGTCTGTGCCAATAACCTGAAATATCTTTTATATTAACTTTCTCGTCATCAATAAGAAGCTCGATATCTAATTGCCCATTTAAAGACAAGTCCAACTTTAGAAGTCGGACATTTTGGCTTTCAACATTTATTCTTTTAAATTTAATACCGAATGAAATAAGCCATCCAATAACTTCATTTGTGCTAATTTCAAAATCTTGGCTTTGTATGAGAACCATCTATTTTAGCAAGTAAAAAAAGTAGGGGCATTGTTAAGCCCCTACTTTCGCTAACAACCAATTAATTAATTTAATTTGATTCTGTTAATTTAAGAAGCAACAATAATAACACCACCATCAGAATCTGTGCTGTTTGAATCAGCGTCATCTGATGATGAGGTCGTGTCTTCAGGCGCAGTATGAGTTGCGTCTGACGTTCCGCCTTGAATAGTTGATAATTCGCTTAATTGACTTTTTGCGAATACTGATAAGTCAAATGATTGGAGAGTTAATGATTTTTTCATAATAGTTTGATTTTAATTTAAAAGTTTATGTATGATTGATTGTTAGTCAAAAGTGTAATACTTTTAAGTAATAGGCACATTTGTACCCATGCTACTAAAAAGCCAATTGAAGTGTTTGATTATCAATTGTTTTATAAATATAAAACTGATTTTTCCTAAAAAAAACACGAATGTGCAATATGCCAAGTTAAACTTGGCACAATATAGATTATCACTATTTGGTTATTTAGCGAACCATGTGAAATATTGAGCACTCTATAAATTAGGGTTAAATTTTAAAGACAATTAAAGTAAATTTTTGATATTTGTTGATTATATAGAATACATATAAAAACAAAAAAAGTCATCTGTTATACAGTGACTTTTTTGCATAAAATGAAAATTTAATAAGTACAAATAAAACTTTAATTAGCAAAGAATATAGCAAACAGAATTGGGTATATTCTTTGCGAAAATTAAATCTGCATGTCTACTATTTGACGACCTGTTTGTCAGGTTGAAGGTAAAGTTTTAACTTAATATAAAAATCTCCTTGGTTTGGTCCAAATGTTCCAAGTCCATTTTTGGGACGATAACCGGCTAATTGGGTAGAAACTTTATAAGTACCTTCCTTTAAAAATGGGAAGGACACATGTCCTGTCTCATCAGAATATGCTTGTGTCAATTTCATTGGTTGCTTATTTACCAGATAAGCTAAAGAAACCTTCGCATGAGTAATTGGTTGCTTAGAAATGCTGTCGAACAAAGTTGCTTCAATTCTTTTTGATTGAGCGATTACTTCTTGCTTAGAAAATATACTAAACAATAAAGCTAAACTTGAAAGCTTGAAAATTTTGATTACTTGTTTCATAAATTAGTTTTTAAATCGTGAATCTTCCTGTGGTGTATAATCTTTGATTGTATTTTTCTTTGTCTTTCCAAATCTGTACGACAAGGCAAGTTGAGCTATAGAGGTTTCATTTTTTATAAACCCTAGATTATTATAAAAAGGTGAGTTGTTTAGATAATTAGATTTATTTAAATTAAATATATCATTTATGTTTAAACTAACTGTGAGATTATCATTTAATAACCTCTTGCTAGCTGATACATCGATATATTGATATTGGGCACCGGTGCCAAATGGTGTAGTAGAATGTGATTTAAAATTTCCAAAAATTTCGAAATTAGTATTTTTTGCAGGTTTAATACTCAACGAAATACTAGCCCTATAGCTGATTACCGATTTTGGATTGGGCAAACTTAAATTGCTCAGATCATATTTTTGTTCTGATGCTAGCAAGTTTGCAGTTAAACTAATTTTCTTACTAAGAACATGTTGTTGATTTAGATTTACCGTTAAATAATTAAACTCTTTATAGTTTTTAGGTTCTGAAATGAATGTCGTTGAATTACTATCAGGTAATGTGATCCAGGTATATGGATTCGTTTCTTTCAAGTAAGAGGCTGATATCGAAAAGTTGTGCTTGTTGTTTAACTGATAATTATAATTTAAATTAAAGTTATCTGTAGTAGAAGGTGTTAGTGAAGGATTTCCACGCTGAATAGTAGAAGGATCAATTCTGAAATCAATAGGATTAAGTTGAGAATAAGAAACCCTATAAATTCTTCTTCCATAAGAAGCACTGATCGAACTTTGTCCAGAAACCGAGTAAACAATACCAGCTACAGGAAATGGATCAAAGAAATGGTTATTGTTTTCTGTTAAACCATCATCTCGCATAGTATTTAACTTTAAAATAGTTCCTTCACCTCTAATACCTAATGAGTATTGAAGTTCTTTGTATTTTCCACTAACACTAATATAACCTGCATATACGTCTTCTTGGTAATGCAACTGATATGTTTGATTAGGGTCTGTTACAAAGAGATTATTTAATAGAATTTGATTATTAAACGTGCCGTCAATTTTAAAAGTGGTTAATTTTACTCCCGAGGAAAAAGTAATATACTTATTAACAGGGTGTAACAAAGCGAGGGAAGTACTTTTTATATCAAGTTTTTGTAACGAGTAATTAGAAACATCCTCACCGACCTGTGATATAGGCATGCCATTACTAAAATTATCTTCCAAGATTGTATAATAGTTTTTTGCGTCTCTTTTCCAATAATAGGAATCAAAGGTTAAACTCGTTCCTTTTTTGTTAAGACTTAAACGATAGTTTAAATCAACATAAAATAAATTAGAATTAGACTGATCTATCCGATACAGATTTTGTTGTTGCAATAGCTTATCTGAACTATTAGAGATGTCCAGTTGACTGCTGGTAATTGAAGGCTCATTGTTAAAATTACTAAATTTAACAGTAAGACCAATCGTATTATTCTTGTCTAAAGCGAAATCATTGTTTAGAACAACGTTTGTACTATTACTGGGCGAGTTATTGGCCTGACTGCTAAACTCGTAATTCCTCAAAGAATCTGGGCCATTCTTGTTGAGCTGCGTATACCCACTCCTTCTATACAAGTTACTGTGATCATAATTGACACTATATTTTCCTGTATATTTTGAGGAGTTATAATTTAGGTTTAAAGCAGCCCCATATTTATCATGTGTTCCTCCATTAGCATCGACTCTAGCTGATATCCCTGGTATTATTTGCTTATTAGTTGTTATATCTATAACACTTCCTCCCGAAGCATCGTAATTTGCAGGTGGGTTAGTCAAAATTTTCAAATTCTTAACATCTTGAAGATTTAGAGTTTGCAAATACTTGTTAAGTTCCGTTCCTGATAGTAGAGAAGGTTTGCCATCAATATAAAAGACAATTGGTCTTCCTTGTAATCGCAGTTCTCCATTCTGTTCCGGTACTATTCCAGGTAGCTTTTTTAGTAGCTGTGCTGTATTTACATTAATCTCTGCCGTATTTCTATCTACTGAATAAACATACCCGTTTGGTGTTTGGGTTATCACCTGGGCTTTAGCTGTAATTGTAAGTCCTTTTAAAAAATTGGATGTTTTTGAGATTTTAAGGATAATCAAATGATCTACCTTTGTTGGGTCGACTGTGAATAAGTTTGTTTTATATCCAACATACGATACTTTTAATTGAAAAATATTTTTAGGCTTTTCTAAAACTAATATTCCTTTTACATCAGTGGAATAGTTGTTACTTTTCCCACTACCTTCTATGTTTAGTTCTACTGTCGCAAATGAAAGTTGTTCCATAGTTACACTATCTTTGATACTTACAGTAATATTTTGAGCAGATGCAATAGAAACGAAAAAAACGAATAAGAAAAAAAGCAGCAATTTTAATAGTGAAACCATACTCCTGTTCTTGATTTAAACTTTGTCAATAAAAGCAAAAAAAATGAACTGATAAATTAAGATTGGAATATGCCAAGCTATGATTGGCAAAACTACTACCGAGGATTCAAATAGAGCAAAGAACCTTATTGTCTTTCCTTGCGTGAGAAGTTAGAAACCACGATTTTGTTTAATATTGTGTCGAAAAGCAAATTACATCTTTGGTAAAATTCATGAACTTAAATGCGGAAATTCAAACCCGGTCATTACCCTCAAACTAATGATTTTAACATTTTGAATATATACAACTTTAAACTTACAACGCTTAAAAGAAGCTTTACAAATTATTTGAGTACCAGCAAAATGTTTCCTTTAACTAACCTTGAAGATAAATAACTATGTGGAGTGATAACGAGTCCCTTTCCGATTATATTGATTTCAGTCATTTAGTTTCCGCTGTTTCAGGAATTATTAACAACGATGATTTACTTCCTTGTAGTATTGGTGTTTACGGTGATTGGGGAAGCGGAAAATCCAGTTTAATGCGAATGCTCGAGTCTCAATTTGAAGGTGGAGAAGACACTTTAGTTATCAAATTTAACGGGTGGCTATTCGAAGGTTATGAGGACGCAAAGACTGTTCTGATGGCAAGAATTGTTGATGAAATTATCTCTAAACGTACTTTTACTGAAAAAGCAAAGAAATATGCAGCGAAGCTATTAAAGCGAATAGACTGGATTAAGATTGCAGGAACATCTGCAAAATATGGTGTGGGCTTTTTAACAATGGGGCCAGTTGGTGTTGCTGGACTAGGTGTGCATGATACTTTAAGTAAGTTAAAAGATGTAGACTACGCAAAATATATTCAAGATAAGCAGGAAAAAAAAGATGGTACCGACGAAACGCTCAGAAGCAACATTCAAGAGTTTCATAAAAATTTTGAAGATTTGATAGATGAAACTAAGATAAAAAAGATTATTGTTTTTATCGATGATTTAGATAGATGTTCTCCTGATACTATAATTGGCACACTAGAAGCTATCAAACTTTTCCTATTCACTAAAAAAACCGCATTTGTAGTTGGAGCAGATGAGCGACTAATTAAATATGCGGTTAGAAGGCGTTTCCCCGAAGTGCCAGGTGAGAACATGGAGGTCGGCCGTGACTATCTTGAAAAACTAATTCAATATCCAATAAGAATTCCACCTTTGAATGCAATTGAGCTTACAACATATATCAACCTACTTTTCTGCAAGCTTTATAATGAACCAATCTTATTCGAAGAAGGACGTTCACAAGTGATTGAGCATAAAAGAAAAAGTGGTTTCAATTTTGTTTTTGATCAGTCTAACATTAGTCAATTTTTTAAAGAAACTAATAGTGAATTTGAGGACGCAATTACTTTATCTTCTCAAATAGTACCGGTGCTAAGCGTTGGTTTAAATGGAAACCCAAGGCAAGTAAAAAGATTTTTAAATACATTGCTGGTCAGAATGAACATGGCAACTGCAAAGCACATCGCTTTAAAGCGGCGAACCTTGGCAAAATTAATGTTATTAGAGTATTTTAAACCGGAGACATTTACCTCTTTTCATGATATTCAAGCTGAGAACCAGGGACGTATTCCTGTCATCAACAAAATCGAAGCTGCCTTCGCTAACGGAAGCAAGGAAGAAGAAATAAAGAAAGATTTAACTGCTTCAGAAAAGCTTCTTTTAGAGGATAATTGGATAACAGACTGGATCAAAAGTGAACCCAATATTGGCCAAGATGATCTGCAGGCATATTTTTATTTCTCACGTGATAAGCTAACAATTACTGCTGTTAATCTTCAGAGGATGACACCGAAGGCTCAGGATGTAATTCAAAAACTTCTTCATTCTTCTCAAGCAACTCGTACAAATGGATTTAAGCTGATTAAAAATTTATCTAGTAGCGAAGCAGCTTCAATATTTGAAGCTTTAACACAAAAAATTCGTCAAGAGGAGAATATTAATGGAGATGCGCCAGCATTTAGGGGAATTTTTGAGCTTTCAAAAGAAAAATCTGAGCTAAAGTCTCAGTTAACTGCATTCCTTCTTAATTATCCTGAAGGGCAATTACCTGTTACTTCTGTAACATTGGCGGAAT
This sequence comes from Sphingobacteriaceae bacterium, assembly GCA_903642215.1. Classification (GTDB taxonomy): domain Bacteria; phylum Bacteroidota; class Bacteroidia; order Sphingobacteriales; family Sphingobacteriaceae; genus Mucilaginibacter_A. The sequence goes on from CAHJWG010000001.1 coordinate 92,565, forward strand.
CAGTATTAAAAGATTCGGACACTACAGTCTTAAGAGATCTTTTGAAGAAATGGGCAAGTTCTAATAACTCAAGACTGGCAGCAGTTGCTAAAAGAAAATTAAAATAGATACATGGGCACTTCAGCATCAAATGGCGGCCCTAAAGGTTCGCCACCGCTATTACCAGACTGGTACAATGACCCTGCACCTATTAATCCGCAACCATTGCCAGAGCCAGATAATCCTCAACATGAACCAGATCCAAACATTCAGCAACCGGATCAAATTCCACAAGAACCAAGTGAACTTAACACGGTGCCCTCCCAAGAAATACCTTGGAATAAACCGACAACAAATTGGGGGAGTGCAAAAGGGGCATTGACTCGATCTTCTAATGGTACTTCAGGCTCATCTTATAAAAAGGCTGGAGCAAAATATGTTAGGAGTTTAGGTGGCAGATCCGCAGCTACAAAGGCGGCAGCACAAGGTATAAGAGTTGGAAGTAAATTCGGGGGGTTTCTATCTGCAGTTGCTGGTGGCGGGTTATCTACGACTTTAAGAGATCTAAGCCTTGGTCAGTTTGTTGGTAGATCATCTGAAGATATATGTGCCGCGATTGCCAATGCAATTGCCCCCATTGGTGCTACAAACGATGAAGCTATCGCGCGTGAGGCACTAATTTCTACGTTAGATGAATTGTATACAAAAATTCTTGATGCCGGTGGATCCATTGAAACATTAGATAATTTGACTCCAGAATTAATTAGAGAGACTTTAATAGAATATGTAAGTAATTTTGTATTTACAAAATGGATGTATGAGCTTGGGGCAGCTATAGAAAAGGGTAATGTTTCTGAGCAAGATGCAATAAATTTGGAAAGGGATGTTCGAGAGCTTATTTGTTTAGAGGTTACTGAACATTATAAAGAAGTAGACGTCGAGAGCTTTGAATTGAATAACAATGATAATATTCGGGTTGTAACTGAAATATTTGAAACAGCGTACTCTATTTTGGAAGTGTAAAAATGAAAGACGTAATTATTAAAATTAAACAGGCAGATGCATATGACTTACCTGCGGGAAGTGCAGCAAATAAACTAGTTGTTTCTCTAGATCAAGGAGACGAAGAAAAGATGCTTCGTACAACACTGTTACAGCAACTTCAACACAATGGCTTAGCATTAAATAACGTAATGTTTGATTTACTGCATTTTGCCCTTGCCATTTATACCGTTGATCAGATCGTGTCTAGACAGCAAAATGGTTTTCAGGGCTGGAGTAGGCATTTGAAGGTGCATTTTCCCGTCAATGACATTGAGACATGGCTTAAGGTCAAAGAAATGCTAGAAGAGTATATTGGGTTTCTCAGTGGAGATAAATGGGAATTTGTTTTTCGGCAAAATGATGATGTTCGTGCAGAGGAACCTGTTTTGCTGTCTAATCCAAATGGTTATACGAGAGTGTGCCTTTTGTCAGGTGGGTTAGACTCATTTATCGCTTCAATCGATTTATTGAAGGAAGAAGGGCAAAAGCCCGTTTTCGTAAGCCATTATAAGACAGGCACTGAAAGTAGTACACAGGACAAAGTCTTAGCTGCTCTAGCAAGAAAATTTGGACAAAATAATTTTGGCAGCCATAAGTTTTATGTTCAGCCAAATCAAAAAAATAGTTCTGCACAAAAAGAAAACTCGTCACGAGCTAGATCATTGTTATTTATATGTTTGGGATTAGCAGTTGCTACTGCTTTGGGTGATGACATCGACCTCGTGCTTCCCGAAAATGGTTTAATTTCATTAAATATTCCTTTAACCAAAACACGTTTAAGTAGTCATAGTACTCGAACCACACATCCATTCTTTGTGGATGGCCTAAACAAAATAATATTAAAGCTTACATTAAAAAGTCGTATATATAATCCGTATCAATTTAAGACGAAGGGCGAAATGATGATAGAATGCCGTGATGCAGATTTTCTAAAAGGGCATATACCCGAAACAATTTCATGTTCTCATCCGGAGCAAAGTCGATATTTGGGTAAACGTCCTGGGTTGAACTGTGGTTACTGCGTACCTTGTATAATTAGACAAGCCGCCGAAAAAAAATTCGGTGATATAACTACAGAATATGCTTTAGATGATGTAACACAGACGCCCCCATCTAATAAAGCAACAAAAGGTTCAGATTATCGAGCATTTAAGTTAGCATTAGAAAAATTCGATGAATTAAGTAAGCCGCATTCACTTGCACTTCAAGTAATTCGCTCAGGGCCGATACCATATTTAGAGGCTACTCCATTAAAAAACTATATAGAAATGTATGTAAGAGGAATGCAAGAAGTAAAAGCATTTATAAGTCGTTAGGTGGAAATGTTATTTGATACTCATTTCCATTTGGATTTATTTGATAATCCAAGATCAATTGCATTATCAATTGAGCAAAGAAAGATATTTACGATTGCAGTTACAAATCTGCCTGGACTATACAGTAACACGGCTGAAATTTGTAAGACATTAAAATACGTACGTCCGGCTTTAGGATATCACCCGGAATTAGTGGCTAAGTACAGTAATCAATTTCCTCAATTTGTTGAGCTTATCGATAAAGCGAATTACGTTGGTGAAGTAGGTTTAGATAAATACAAAAAGTCAGATGTTGATTATTTTGAGCAAAAAATAATGTTTAAAAAGATTATTGACTTATGTGCACAAAAAAAAGATAAAATAATTACAATCCATTCAAGAAAAGCGGAAAAAGATGTTATTGATATTATTGGCAATCATTTTCCGGGAAAAATCATACTCCATTGGTATTCTGGCTCGTTAAGGGAACTTGAAAAAGCCTTAGAATATGATTTTTATTTTTCGATCAATTTTCCCATGACAACTTCGGCGAGTGGAAAAAAAATAATTGAGGCAATACCCATCAATAGACTTTTATTAGAAACTGATGGCCCATTTACAAATTATAACCAGAACCCGTGTACCCCAGAAATCACACTTCACACACTGGAAGCAATAACAAAAATTAAGGGTCTATCTGAACCAGGTTCTTCTTTATTATTTAAAAATTTTAGAAGTATTCTGACTAGCAAAGCTTTTCATTCAACCAATAATATTAATACAGGCTTCTAGTAGAAGATTGCTACTTGTAATTGTTCATAGAGCCTATTGTTAGTTGAAACGAAATTTGGTTATCAACTGACAATAGCAGGAATATTGTTCCCATGAAACACTTTTCGACTATCACACTTAATTAGAAAATTCTTGGCATCAGCGTGCGACTGGATAACATTCATACGTGCTTTATCGTTGTCCACCAGATAATAAAACTCAATTTTTTTGTATCCGGCTTGGGGATACACGCCCATTAGAAATTGAATGGCGATTTTTTATTGAAAACTTTGTTTACGGAGACAAAGTGTTTTCGACCTCTCTCAGAGGTCTAACTCAACCATAAACTGTTATGTTGAGAAATCCGAATCAGCAGTTATAATGATGTTTACGCGTCTTTGGTCTTATTGCGAAAAGTGCAATAGCTATGAGGTGTATTTATCATTAACCAGAAAGGTAGTACCAGGGTAGCACCAACGTAAAAAAGAAAAGTTCTGATCTAATTAAGTCTTTGATTTATTGGTTGCGGGGGCAGGATTTGAACCTGCGGCCTTCAGGTTATGAGTTAATTTTATGCTCATTTATTGAAGTGAAATAACCATTAACAGAGGTTATTTTATATTGATAAATCAAAGATTTGACCTCGATTAGGGCGTTACCGGCTATTATCTATCATAGCCCAGTTTTACTGAGGAAAGTAGCACCAGGGTAGCACCAAAAACAACCGCAGGAGTTATAAATGCCCAACGAAAAATTCAATTTTACGAAAGCAGCACTGGCAAACTTACCCATGCCGGCAAAAGGAAAAAGAAATTATTATAGTGATACCCAGGTAAAAGGGCTTGTAGTGGCTGTTCAAGTCAGTGGAGCCGTATCGTTTTACGTCTATAAGAAAATCGCCGGAAAGCCGGAGAGAATATTTCTTGGAATCTATCCCGATTTATCAGTCGAAAATGCCCGAAAACTGGCAAAGATCAAAATTGGACAAATTGCTGAAGGAAGTAATCCTCAAGAAGAATTGCGCCTCATCAGAAATGAAATGACTTTGGGTGATCTTTTTGAGCAATACATGACGCGCTATAGCAAGCTTCATAAAAAATCATGGAAATATGATGAACGAGAAATTCCTCGTTTTCTTTCTAAATGGTTTAAACGCCGTTTGTCAGATATAAAAAAAACTGAAGTGCAGTATTTACACGAACTCACATACATTGAGAATGGCTTGTACCAGGCCAACCGTATTCTCGAACGTGTTCGTGCGCTGTATAACAAAGCCATCGAATGGGGATGGGAAGGGACTAACCCAGCTTTAGGAATTAAAAAATACAAGGAGAAAAGCCGCGACCGTTTCATACAACCAGCTGAAATGCCTTGTATAATTCAGGCAATAAGTGAAGAAGCCAATATAACGGCTAAGGATTTTCTTTGGCTACTTTTATTAACCGGCGCACGTAAGACAAATACACTTATGATGCGGTGGGAGGAGTTAAGTTGGGAGCGCAGTGAATGGCGTATCCCTGATACTAAAAATGGCGAGCCTGTTATAGTTCCGTTAGTACCCAGGGCAGTCAAACTATTATCTGAAAGGGAGAAAGATTCAAATAGCACTTGGGTCTTTCCGCAGGATGAAAATACGGAAAAGCACTTCGTGAACCACAAGCGTGCCTGGAAGCGTATTTTACAGCGTGCTACAATAATTTATTGGAAGCAAAACAGTAAAATTTCAGATTGGGTTTTCAAGACCGAACAAGAATTAGTACTAGTTTTCAGAGAAGATAATTATTTTAATCAGCTTATAAAACACGCTAAAGCTGATAAGGTAAATTTGCCACCGAACCTATTGGATATTAGAATTCATGATATACGCAGAACATTTGGTAGTTACCAGGCAATTACAGGCGCGAGTTTGCAGATCATTGGTAAGAGTTTGGGGCATAGGTCCACACAATCTACACAAATTTACGCAAGATTGAACCTTGATCCTGTACGCGCAGCAGTTGAGAAAGCAACCAACGCAATGTTTGATTTTTGAATTATTAAATAGCAGCATATTTATCCGTAAAAAATAAATTCTGATGGTCTGAGATTATTATCCTAAAATGTAAATTTTAGACCATCATTTCAGCCGTAGAAAAAGTGAAGAAGCTCATGCTTAATTGCCAAACTCAGCATATTAAACATTATTATTGATCTATTTAATAGCACTGGAACCGGGACTTTTTATCTCCTATATGAAAAATAAGTTGACAGTCTGAATCGATAGTGATAGAATGAGTTTTAAACATAAGTGAAAGAGGCAATTAATGTCTGAGATGCACGCAAATGAAGCTATCCACAGATATAAGCTACGCCTTGGAGTTGGCATAGGACTTATTGTAGGAGTGGTAATTGGAGAAGGTTTACAATCACTAAAGAATGATTTCAACGACTCCAAGGACGACATAGAGGTACCCACCTATCACAGTGGAAGCAAAGAAAACCAGACTATTTTGCTCGAGAAGGAAAATTCTTCAAAAACGCGTTATAAACCTACTATTAAATAGGTTTTAGCATTTCAGCTACCTAAGAAAAGATTTTGGCAATTATTGCTGTAAAAACGGAACCTGCTAAAGACAAGAATAAGTTTTGAGTTAAGTTCATTGTATTCATTTTATCGGTGACACTTCGATATCGGTATATTCTATCTATGAGCTTTGAGACAAGAGTAATGATTAGGAAAAAGAGTGAGAAGACAACAATAAGGAATACTAAACGCAAACAAAATTTCGTTTGAGACGGTTGTTCTTTTATCCAAATTTTGATTTTTTTATAAGACAAGATATCTTTCTGGTCATTCCTGAGTTCTGGCGGATCAGAATCAATAATATATGGCAGTTGTGAATTTGTTGAATTCAAGTACCGCCAGACGCCTACTTCTTTCGCTCTGGCAACGTCCATCGCGTGTAGTTCGTTTTGTGTTGCTCCTTTTCTATCCAAAAGCGCGGCCATACCCATCCGCAGAAGAAATTCTACCTTATCTTCTTCTGGATTATACCAGAGTATTTGCACTAGCGAATAGTCTACTTTTAACCGCTGAATAGGAAAGTCGACCACACCAGGTATTGAATTCGTTCTATAGACTAACAGAGTTCTGTTTGAACTTTGATAATATAATAGTTCGGGCTTGGTGGCTATTTTTGTTTCATGATTTGACAGTCGATTGGACGAATTCCTATTCGCTTTTTCTGGTTTCAAGAAGGCTTTTTCGTTTCCTCCGGAAGAATTTACAGCCTGCTTTTTAATTTTTTCCTTATGTATTGTTCTTTGACCTTCTTCACCTTTTTGATTGAAGAATGAAATACGCGTAACTTTCGCAGTATCAACTTTAATTGCGAGCGCGCCAATTCTTACACAAGCGTCCTTGAGCATTTCACCTTTCCTCACCTTCACGGTATCGAGTAGCTTAACGTTCAATAGTCGCATTCCTAATTTAGCAACAGCAGATGGCTGATTACCAGGAATATGCCTGAAATGGTACGAGCTGGTGCCTATTGTATCTAATACAAAGACTTTTTGCCCTAAACAATTTTGTGCAAGAAATACGAGGAGGATCAGACATGTTTTATGCATAGCAATGAGTTTGACTAAAACTAATACTATACTTCGTAAAACTCAAAAGTTGTTTGTGAAAAAACGTCATCTGCGTAGTATTTTGTTCATACATATTCTTAAATACATTTTCAAAAGATTATATATTCTGCACGTTTTCCCGTAATTTCCAATATTAATAGCGTAAAAACACGTATTAAAAAAGGTGTTTTTACGCTACTGCTTTATTGCCCAAGGGACTACTTTAGCATTAGTAAATCGTATCTACTGTTCTGGTTTTCACGAGATTCGTTGAAAGAAAAATTGGATCAGCCTTGCCGATGTAACGAAAGTCAAATTTAATTCAAAAACGCAACCTATGTTATCCGTTCGCAACTGCGCCTTTTCATTTTTTGCAGCCGTCGCCTTAATCGCCAGTAGCTGTGCCAATTTAAAGCAGATAAATAGTTTTTCTGCAACTGCAACGAAGACCGTCGATAGTTATAACGGCATTGGTTATAATTTTTTGAACAGCTACTATAGATATACGGTAACCAAAAATGATTACAATTTCCCAACACAATCGCGAAACGTAATTGGCTTTCCCGAAGCGGTAAATGATACAAGCCAGTTGAGTTTGGCTAAAAAAACGGACGGTGTTATCCTTTTGTATATAACAGGGATTGCCGCCTACTTTGAAGGGCTTGCGGATTTATCAGACAAAAGCCTTGTTAACTATAACTTTGACTCAATAACAAAGAAGTTAAAATCTGATGCTGCCTTGAAATCCCGTCTCGGCATAACGACTGACACGCAAGTCGATGCTATTTCCGGGATCGCAAAAACATTTACTGACGAAATAACCAAGTCTTACCGGCAGAAAAAGCTCAAAAATATTATGACCGAATATGATGACAGTGTAACAACCAGCATCGCCACCTTGCAGACCATCCTTGCAAAAACCCTCATCCCTAATATCGATAACGACAGGGGGCTGGTACAAACAAGATATAGGAACGCCCTGATAAACCCGGATATAAGTTTAGATAAGAAAATAGAACTTTTAAAGGATTACTCGCACGAACGCGCCGAATTGAACAAAAGCCAGGAACAACTGCAACAACTCGTAAAAGGATTAGAGAAAATAAAGAACGGGCATCATGATATTGTTACCGGGCTAAATAAAACACAGAAGTTGACTTCTAAAGAGATTATCGCCCTTATTAATAGTTATAATGCGGAAGTGTATCAGCTTTACAAAAACATTAAATCCTTAACTTAAACAGCCATGTCAAAAAAGCAACCTGTTACAAGCCTAGAATTTGCCGGTGTTGATTCTGAAGAATATTCTTTTGTTGACCTTGCCAATATCTTACAACTTACTGCAAATTCTCTGAATGACTGGATAAACGATAATTTTCAAAATATAGAGCCGCACCGTATCCAGGAACTCAACAACAAAACGCAAGACCTTTTTATAAAGAGCAAGGTTTTATTTCAGATGTCCGCGTTGCAGATTGCCCAAAGCAATTCAGATGCCCTCAATTCCTTGTCCGTAGCATCAAATAAGATTGCAGCAACGATCAAAAAAATAGAAAAAGTCCAAGACGTCATTGATTTGACGGCAAAGTTTGTGATGTTGGGCGGGGCGGTTGCCGACCTTGATTTTGGAAACATCATAGGAACGGTTTCGGATATATTGGCCCAGCTTACTACTTAAACTTATATCCTTTTAGGTGCTATTTTTGTATATTCCGCGTATCTAATCTTATATTAATGCAAAATAAATACACACCACCTCCTAATGAAATGGTACTGTCATATTGCCAGATCAGGCGAGCGGTGGGAATTTTGGGATTAGCACTGGCACCAGGATTAATATTGATCAATTATTTTTTTGGCCATTGCACACAAATCCAAGATTCCATTAGCCATTATTATTATACCGTCTCAGGAACCCTTTTAGTGGGAATTCTATGTGCAGTCGGCTTGTTTTTGTACACCTACAGGGGCTTTGATAAATGGGATCGAAGGTCAAGTAATTTTGCAGCTATTTGCGCTTTTGGTGTTGCCTTTTCGCCCTGCAACATGTCGTCCGCTTGCCTTAAATGTGATGTTCTTTACTATTCGGATAACTCCTTAAGAAGCGGAATACATTACGGATCGGCGGTCAGCCTTTTCGTCACCCTAGCTTTGATCTCGCTCTTTCTATTTACCAAAACAAATAAGGAGTATCTTGAGCCACGCAAAAGGGCAAGAAACACTATTTATCGCACTTGTGGAATCGTCATGCTTATAGCAATGATAGGAATGCTTGGTTTATTAAATGCCGATTTTCAAAAATTGATGGGGCGGGCAGCACTGTTTGTGCTGGAGACGATTGCTTTATCTGCTTTCGGCATTTCCTGGTTGGTTAAAGGAGAAACTATATTGAAAGACAAAAAATAAACAGATCATGGGAAAACAGCTAGATAACGTAGAGGACAAGCTGATCACCTCTTTCAACGACCAGTTTGCAACTAACCAAAACCATGCACAGGTGATATTTATTCAGTTCATGTCGGCTATTCTGGCCGTATTAATCGGCTATGGTTACGTGTATGCAAACACGCTGACAAGTGCTTTTCTTTTTGATGCTTATAAAAACGATGATAAGGTGGTAAGTTTTTCTATCATCCATTTATTCGGCGCGTTTTTCATTGCCGAACTGATTCTAACCATGCTGGCAACTGTTATTCTGAATACCGGTTATGGATTTAGGCGCGATCAATTAGTAATTTATAATATTAGGCAACAATACATGCAGGATCGGTATAGGAGCATATTTGGAAATGCCTCTTTCAATCCCCGGAACAAAACGCTAATGGATTTCTTACCCGAATTCAGTAGAAGCTTTTTTTTCGGAATACTGACATTACAAATTCTTTTACTGGCATCCTTTCACTACGCCATTGCTCAGTTTATTTGTTACCCGACATTCAGTTACTGGAATATCCTTACTAACTTGTTTTTTTTAATTCCGTTAATATGGACTCTCTTTGTTTTCCAAAACTCTTTTAAAAAGTATTATTGGATCATGAGTGATACCCATAATTATTGGTTACCAAGATATTGGGAGTACCGTAAAGCATGTAAAAGACTTGAAAGAAGCGAACAAAATTAACCTGATTAACTAAAAGCTGTCCTTCTTGTAACATCGCTATATAGAAAAAGTATTTAGAAAACCAGCAGCTAGTCACCAGTAAACCGAACTATAACGCTAAAACACTGGCAGAAAATACTATTTATATGGTATGATCATGGAGAGTGTGGATAGGTATTACATTAACACTTACAATTAAAAATAATTTTTCAAACAGCGATCAAACAATGCTGAAAACAAAAATTGTAGGCATTGTTTTTAAAACCGCATCCCTTTTCGATATGCCATTTTTGATGTAGAAACTGATTGAATGGCTTAACTATAGCCGGGTGAACCGCGCATTGCAGCTAATTGCACCACAAATTACTATAAATTTTTATCATAAGAACTTATAGCACTATTTTATGCCTAAAAAATTTATCTCCCTTAAAAGCTTTTGTGGAACAAAGCAAGGAAGGCTATTTTACCTTGGCCTTGCGGCAAACGCAGGAAACCATACGGACGGAAAACCCGAGCTGGCAACCTTGGGTCATGTTTTTTCTGCGGTCAATGCAGCAGCACAGGAAACGCCTGGCCGAAAAAGTCGAGCGTGAAAAAATCGCGGTATCCAACATGGCTGAGCTATCGCTGCAAATTATCGAACACGCACGTTCGCATGGCAGGGTGACTATCGGCGAGATGATCCGGCTGACAGGGATTAGCCGTAACACGCTGAAAGAACATTTCCGTTCATTAGTCGAGAAGAACCATCTGGCCTTGCGCGGTGGCGGCAGGACGGCCTGGTACACGCTGTCTTAAACCTGCGGTACAGCTTGTCTTAACTTTCCCGGCCAACCGTTCCGCATTTACTGTTTCGAGGGCATCTTGTTGTGCCGCCGCTTTCCATTGTGATTACTTTCTCCTTGCCCATTCATTCTTGCGAGCTACTCCATTGAACTTCCATATTTCCGAATTAGGCTTTAACGGTACAAAACCTGTATTGTCTGCTTTGGCATAGCCTCATCTACCGTTTGATAGAGGCAAATTTATCCCCCCTCCGGCTGTCAAGGCCATGCGGAGTGCCGAAAAAAAATCTCCACACCTGCGCTTTGGCTCCGGGTAGTATTTTTTTCCGCCAGCCTTGCCAGCCAGCCCAACGCGCAAATTATAGAGCCTATATCAAACGGTAGATGAGGCTATAAGCCGAATGCCTTTTGACAATTAACAAATTTTTTAACCATCAAAACCCATTAGAAAATGGAATTGCTAAACAACGGCGCAGACGTAAAGAACGGAACGCCAAAAGAAACCACCAAACCAACCAATGAAAACGGCGCAATCAAAAAAGAAATTGCCCAACCTGTCAAAAGCCTGAACGGCAAAACAGAAACCGAAAAAGCCAAACCGGAAGCGGCACCGCAGGAACAGCCAAAACCGGCACTTGCCCAACCTGAACCGGCAAAGCCCGGGCTAAGCCTTGACGCCAAACTGAAACTGGTGAGCGACCTGCACCGCAGGAGCGTGCAACGGGTAAACCTGATCACCAGGATCAAACAGCTTGAAGCCTTTGAAGTTGCCCTGGCCAGCGAGAACGACGAGCTTGAAGATAACCCTTATCAGGGCTGCAAGATCATCATCCGTGACGATAAAGGCCGGGATTTTACCACCAACACGCCGGGGCTGATCCGCATGGTTTCACAATTTATCTTCACCGCCTGCAACGAAAAACTGGCAGAGATTGAAGCCACGATCAACTTTCCAAACGCCTGATCGTTTAACTGCCCTTGCATAACAGCAAGGGCAGTTTTTTATTTTTTTGCTTTTTCATCTCAAAAAGGCAGCGTTGGTATTATTTGTCATTAATAGGACAGAAAACCTATTCCATTAATTATGGCTGTATGTTAGGACTGTATACCTATTTACCGAATAAGGCCTGATTCTTCTGGCCAGTTCGGTTTCCCAACCCATGACTAGGAGTTTATCCATGCGAGAGGTTCAAAACGAACCGCTGCTCGACCGCAAATCGGCAGCAAAATATTTAGGGCTGGCACCAGGCACTTTGGCCGTTTGGGACTGTACCAAACGCTATGACCTCAAACCGCTCAAGGTAGGCCGGGCGGTGCGCTACCGCCGCTCCGACCTCGATGCCTTCCTCAATTCCCGTTTGATGCGATAGGAGGCGGTATCTTGAATATTGAACAAGCAAACCTAATCCCGCTGCAAACCGTGCTTGACCTGATCGGCACCGAACAAAGCAAAACTGCCGATTGCGGCAGTAATATTGCTACGATCTGTGCCTATCTTAAATCCTCGGGCGAAGACGCAACCATTGCCGATGCCCTGCGCTGGCTTACGAATATGATAGCAGCCCCTGCAAGTTTAGCAAAGCTCCACAGCACCAGCAGGGCCGGTAAAACGACGGGCAGCAATTGGCGGGTAGTCCGTTCAGAACCGATTGAAGATCTTGCCCTGATCCGATACCTGGAGAACTCTGGCATACCGCTCCACCTTGCAAGGCAATTTTTGCAGGAGGTTTATATCAAGAACAAGGCGGATAATAAAACTGCTTATGCCCTTGGCCTAAAAAACGAGGATGGTGGTTATGAATTGCGAAGCCCTTTTGTAAAAAGCCTTGTTGCCCCGGCAACCATTGCTTTCATCCGCAGCCGGAAAGCCAGGCCAACAGTGATTCACATCTTTAATGGCTTTATGGACATGCTTTCGGCCTTTACCCGTTTTCCGCGTCTGCTCGACGAAGGGGATGTTATTTGCCTGACCGCTTTGTCCTGTTTAAACGAAGCATTCCCCTACCTGATCGGCTATGGCTACCAGAACCTTTATAGCTGGATGGACAATGATGAGGCAGGCCATAAAGTCAGACTGTTACTTGCTGAATTCGTCAAGACGCAGTTAGGGCTACGGCACAGACCCATGAACGGGAAATATCAGGCGTTTGGGAATGTCCATGAATGGCATGTTTCAAGTCATAAAATTCGATAGCAAGACATCTCAATCCGAAACGGGTAATACGTTGCCTTAATTATGCTGAAAATCCAATAGTTCCTTTTCCGTGAAACAGGGTCAATGGTTTTGCAAGAGATTACCAAAGCCGTTCCCGTCACCAACTATTATTTTCCTCTGCCCTTTCAGGGCATTCACCCGCCCATCCAAAATAACAGCCGGTTTGTTCACTTCCCTTTGGTCATTCATCTCCTGCAACTATTAACTCTCAACAGAAAAGGAAAACATAATGGAAAATGCAAACACCGTACAAGCGCCAATCACGGTACCCCGTTTGGACGTACACGATCTCGTTACCAATATTATTATCGAACAGCTTGAAAAAGGCGTTATTCCCTGGAGACAACCCTGGACAGATGATTCTCCTTCAGTGGGCCTGCCCAGAAATAAAACCACGGGCAACTACTATCGAGGTATTAACATCGTGCTGTTATGGTCGTCGTCCATCAAAAACAATTTTAAGACCGACGATTGGGGCAGCTTCAAACAGTGGCAATCGAACAAAGAAAGCATCCGCAAAGGTGAAAAAGGCAGCTTGGTCGTCTATTATGACACGATTGAAAAGGAACAAGATGGCGAACTGCAAAAGATACCATTCCTGAAATCCTCATACGTTTTTAACCGGTGCCAGTTGGCAAGCTTTGTTCCGCCTGAAATAACCGAAACAACCAACCAAAAACCAAGCTATGAGAAGATTGAAGCCGTTGATCAATTCATCCTCAATACCGGTGCTATCATCGGCCATCACAAAGGCGGGGCCTCTTATAACCGTAAAACCGATAAGATCTCCATGCCTAAAATCGAAAGCTTCATTGAAACCGAAACCTGCACGGCAACCGAAAATTACGTTGCCACACTGTTTCACGAACTGGTGCACTGGTCTGGTGCAGAAAACCGCCTCAACCGAGTAAAAGGCAAAAAATTTGGTGACCAGGACTACGCAAACGAAGAACTGATTGCAGAGTTTGGCGCCAGTTTTCTTACCGCAGGGTTTGGTTTAAGGACAGCCGAGAAGGGTGGTCACGCCGGTTACATCGACCATTGGCTGAAAATCCTAAAGGAAGACAACCGTTGTATTTTCCGGGCATCCAGTGAAGGCAGTAAAGCCGTAGAGTACCTTCGTAGTCTACGACCTTGATTCTTTAGACAGCCAGTATCAAAAATATTGGCTGTTTTTAGTTCATTCGTATCGCTGGCAATATTTTATAAATATATAGTCACCTATCTTGGTTACTAACGATAGTAGTAAAGAATGAACCTGATATTGTTTTTAAACAGGTTGACCAATCCACTACTTTTGTTTCATTCCTCAATGGATCATAGATCACTACATCAATAATCCCTACTCCTACTTGAAATAAAGCTCTATATAAAACTACCAAGTGCTCTTCGTCATCAGAAACGTTATTTTTTATTGAAACTATCAACGGTCTTCCATGAGGGCCAATTTGCCTTAAAATCATATTTGGAACAGGTACTCCCCTCATATAAAAGCAATTTGTAGTAAGCCGTACTGTACCGTTATCAAAAAATTTCCATCCATTTAAAAATGTCTTAATTTGTTCTTCAGTTGCTGTACTCCAATCAAAATTACCTTGAATAGCCCTAACAATTTCTTTTTGTTCAAATTGTATATCCCTTTGATTGATCACCATCTGAATACAAGCGGCCCAGCACCACATCATATTTTGCTGTTCGCTAAAATATTTGTCAAAGCCTGGTAGTGTTACATCAACGTTGTCATATGGTTTGGATGCTAAAATAACTTGCCCATTTTGAATTATTTTTTCACCTTCTTCTATTGTGTATATAGTGTTATAACTATCCGAAGCGGTTGAAACTTGTGCATGGGAGTTTGCAATAGAAATTATAGAAAAAATAAAAATGAAGAATAGTTTCATATTCCAATTAATCTGGGATTTTTGACATCTCAATTAAATTTCTGTACATTTTAGAGTTAGAGCAAAGCTTAATTCGTCGAAATTCTGTTAAGGTTGTCTTTTGTCCGACATGGGATTGGCCATTTTTTTCGTCTGTGAGAACATATTTCCCATCTGGTGTAAGTTTGAAACTGGAGCACAAACACCCTTCGCCAGTACTAAAAATTATGATGTAAAAATCTTGCATTACTCCTGATATACATGAAGCCTCATCACCACCTCCGAAGCTTGGCCTTATAGCGTTCTCCTCACATCTGTTATCAAACAAAATATACTTGACTTCATTCAATGGAATCGAAAAACTTGAGCCGTTATTGCAACCATCTGTAATTATAACTTTCTCGTAATCTAAACTTATTATTTGGCCAAATAATTTAGAACCGTTTCGGTATACGACATCTGCATGAGAAAACGTTGGTAATAATAAGCAGCTAAAAATGACTATTAGTCTCAATAAATTTAACATTACTTTTTGGTAATCTGAAGATATTGGGAAATGATTTTTTTCCATCTTTTTTTAGATTAAGTGGTTTAAAAATTAATACATAATCTTTATCAATTAGTAACAAGCGGTAGTTAGAAGTTTTTGAAAATGGATTATCTATTGAAAAATCTTCCGGCAAAGAATCATCCGTAATATTGATTATTTCAGGAAGAGAACTTGTACTATCGTATATGTCCTCTTTTCCAATTTGGTTTCCTGCAAACCTCGCTGTAAAATAAGAAATTATAAATAATAGAATAATAACCAAGTATCCTAATACAATTCGTCTTTCAACATAGGGTTTGTAAGAAATTTTGAGAAAATAATTGTCTGAAATTTGCCAAATTAATAGCGCAAGATAAATTATAATTATATAATACTTTTCAAATAAAAGTTGAACTCCTCTGTAAATTACATGGGAATTAGAAAGATCTAAAAACTGAAATCTTATACCAAATGAAGTGTAATAAGCATCTAAAGAACATAGACCAACAAATAGAATCAATACACCTAATAAAATAAATTGGTCTTTAAATAGGGACGCCAAAGTTTCAATATTTTCTTTTTTGTTGGGCATTAATTTAAATAATAAATTTAACCATTTTCATCGGTTAACTGACCACTTATAAAAGTAACCGAACTCGTGTTATCCGCTTCTTTATTGTTATCATTTCAACGTATCCCTTTCATTAGAATAAGTAGTTATAGCAACAGCTATGTGAGAAATCTTGTCTAAGATAAATAATTAAACTATTGATAAATAACTTTTTAGTATAAAAACCACTAAAATTTCATCTCTTTATTCAGTTAAAATTATTATTTATCAATAGGACAATAAACCTATTCCTTTACTTATGGGTATATGTTAGGACTTCATACCCATTTACCCGATAAGACCGGATCCTTTCTGCTTATTCAGTCGGCAAACGAAAACCCAGGAGTTTATCCATGCGAGAGGTTCACCTTGAACCATTGCTCGAACGCAAGTCAGCAGCAAAATATTTAGTAATTTCCACAGGAACACTTGCCGTTTGGGACTGCACCTAACGCTACGACCTCAAACCCAATAAAGTTGAACGTGCGGTGCGTTACCGCCGTGACGACCTTAATAACTTCCTCAATAACCAACTCAAGCCATAGGCAGGGCAAAGCATGAATATCGAACGGGCAAAGACAATACCACTCACCGAAATCATGCAGCGGATTGGTGCAGTGACGGTAAAAGAAATGTCAAAAGACATTTGGTACAAATCACCCTTCCGGGAAGAAAAAACCGCAAGCTTTCACATTAAACCCAAAGAAAATCTCTGTTGGGACTTTGGCGAAGGCAAAGGTGGTGGACCAATAGAATTTGCCATGATCTACCTTGCCTCCAAAGGCGAGGATAGTACAGTAGTCGATGCGCTGCGTTGGCTGCGCAATATGACGGCCATCCCATTTACTTTCCACATCAAACCCATTGCCA
Organism: Sphingobacteriaceae bacterium; assembly: GCA_903642215.1. GTDB lineage: Bacteria > Bacteroidota > Bacteroidia > Sphingobacteriales > Sphingobacteriaceae > Mucilaginibacter_A. The sequence goes on from CAHJWG010000001.1 coordinate 109,252, forward strand.
GAAGCAAAACTAAGCCTTGGATATTACTGAAATCGAAACCAATTGAACATCTTGCCCTGATCCGGTATTTAGAACAAAAGCGCGGCATACCGCTCAAATTGGCAAAGCAGTATTTGGTTGAAGTCCATGTCCGCCATCCCAACAGTGGGAGGTAAATGTACGCTCTTGGTTTTAAAAACGAGGATGGCGGTTATGAGTTTCGCAATCCTTTTTTCAAAAGCTGCGTTACGCCAAAGACCATTACTTTTATCCGTGGCACTGTGGCAAAACCACCGGCAATAAATATTTTCGAGGGTTTTATGGATTATCTTTCTGCGGTGATTCGCAAGTCGGAAATCGTTTTACAAAACGATACTATTTGCCTGAATTCACTTTATTGTTTGGATCGGGCGTTTCCTTACATTATCGGTTACGGCTACCAGACCTTGCATAACTGGCTTGATAACAACAAGGCCGGACAGAGGGCAACTAACCTTATTGCCGAATTTGTCAGAACGCAGGAAGGGTTAAAGCATCAGCCGATGAACGGTCTTTACCATGTAGCAACGCTTAATTCTTAAATCTAACTTTATGAAGGATTTTCCTAGAACGAGAATTTAAAACTTTGTCTCAAAGCTATAACTACATACTTTTTGTAAATAAATTATTATTATTGAACATATAATTAAACTTATAGAAAAATAGTATCTATGATTTCCCTATGAATAAATTTTTAATTCTCTTTTTAACGCCATTAGTCGCAATTTTATTAATTATTCTTAAAATTCCCGCACTTGAATCTAGGATCGAAGATATTAATCCCAATGCTCCTTTTTACATAAGTATATTTTTAATATGTGCAACTGTAGTTAATTATTACGTGTACATATACTCACCATATAAAAGATTTGAAAGGTTAGCGATAAATAAATGGAATACTTTGGATGAGCAAATTAAACGGATAAGCGAAACTTACTCTAATTATGGTGAGTTATCATTTAATTTAATGATTGAAAAAGTAACGTTGTGTTATGCTATAGAACCAGAAGATGTTAAGGAGACTATTAATAAAATGTCGAGCACCAAGAAAAAGATTTGGACTGCGATATATAAGACAACTTTTCTTCCGTTTGACAAAAAGTTTAGACTTATAGGTAAAGTCTTTAACATAATATATCAAGCAGGGAATACCCCTGTTGATCAACGTTTCAAAATTACCCGAAATCAAGGCGTTTGCGGTGAAGTTTTTAAGTCAGGAAGTAGAACACGAGGAGTGTCATTAAAAGATGCAGATATTATAAAAAGTTTTAACTTTAACCCAGAGCAGATAGAGCTTACTAAGGATCTCGTTATAGTCGTTTCTACTCCCATAAGAATAGTTTCAAAACAAATAAATAAACAAAAATTCAAAGTTATAGGTGTTTTAAATGTAGAAAGTAAATCTCCAGCGTCGGAACAATTAATTACCGATAAAGATATTAGGTGGGTTTTTTTTAGAAATATTGAGGATATTGCCAATTTATACAGAAGCTTGATATAAAACTCTTTGTATGGTACAAACGTATTAATAATTAACAAATAAGGAAATCAACATGACAACATTAGAAAAAGATGAAGTAACTCGAAGAGAGGTTACCTTAACAGAAAATGGCGAACTTAAGAAGGTTTTCGTTGAAGAATTTAGAGATAAAAATGGTTTCTATGCGAGTGAAACGCAACCTTCTATTTCTGGATCAGAAGTAACCTACGCCACCGCTATGCAAGCATTGAACGATTCTTTAAAAGATGCTCGAAGAATTTTAGGTAGAACAAAATCAAAACAGCAGGAAGTAACTGTTTTATAGATAAATATTCAGCTTTTCTAATAATTAAACGAATGAGCTTTCAATGAAAGCTCATTCGTTATTTAGGAATTGTATTTCCTCTATTATATAAAAGCTACTGTCACATACATTTTCATATCTTCTATGTAGACAAAATAATTTTTTGGGAAAATTTACAATTAATTCATAGAATAAATTTTGCAAATTCACTCCTTTTATTAAAATTTTTTCCATAGTTGAAATAAGAAAAATTGTATTGTCGTTGGGTAAAAACTCTCCCGAAATCAAATAAGCATAATTCATAAATTTCATCCTACCATCTGGCCAAACAAAGCAAAGGTTACGCACATGACTGGGCGTATCATAATTCTCACTAGCTCGATAACCTTTATCCAAACGTTCTTCACCAGCGGGATCATTTTCCCGCATTTTCTTTAAATCAGTTTTAAAATTCAGGCTCATAATCTTTATCCTTTTGAATTGGTTTTAAATTGATATTTTCCTTTGGTTGCTTGTATTGGTATTGTTCCGCGTATTTATTCCGTTCCAACTGCTCCACCATATCACTGTGCGCGTTTTGTTTTTCTATCAGTTCTAAAGCAGACCTGCGGTCACCAACGGCAGAAGCGTTTTCTAGCAACGCTTCTTTATCATCCGTGTAGATATGCACCGCATCCCGCCCCCTGGAAACCGATACATAAAATTGCTTTGCATCCGTGGCCGAAAACGTCGAGGCAGGTTGCGAAATAAACACTTCGTCCACCGTTTTGCCTTGCGAAGAATGAGAAGTCGTACAATAAGCATGAACAATGTGCCCGAAATCTTTATCCAGGAAAAAAGTTGCTTTGCTTGCCGTATTTTTCAAAACAATTTTACCCGATTTGTTCACCGATACCACTTCCAACGCCTGGCCATTGTTCAGCCGCTTTTCCTGCGCATCGAAAGCATTACGGGTAATTTTGACCTTATCGCCTTTGGACAAAGCCAGTTCCGATTGATGGAAAATATCAAAAGCTGCCGCTTTATCCAGCGGCAACTCGCTTTCTTCGCCTTGTGTATTTTTCAAGGTAACGGCTTTGTCCGTTACGGCATCAACCGACCAGATACTGCCGCGTTTGATCTTTGGCACGTTCTGGCTGAACTGGACAATTTGCCCTTTCTCAAAATTGCGCCAGTCCGATTTCTGCGCTTCGGTCAGATTCTTATTGCTAAGTTTGGTCGCTACCAGTTCCCGTTTGCCAAGCAGCTTTGCCGCTTTTAATTTTCCGCGCACTTCTTCCGTTACCGCTTCGCTTTGCTTATGGGTTGGGGACACGATCAACGCCGTTTTACCCTTTTTTACGGTGGCAATATAATCGCTCACCAGTGCCTCATTTGGCTTCGTGGTTTTAACGTCCTTGATGACGCCCATACTTTCCAATTTCGCAAAGCCAGCTTTGATATTGCCTTTAGACAATTCCTCCACCGCCTGCCGGTAATCCAGGTTCCGTTGCCGGCGGATTAGGCTCACTTCCGCCGCTTCAATTCCCGCTACGGTATTGAGGATACGTAGCGCATCGCCGCGGACAACGCTGGCATGTTGCCTGGTATCACCGCCCAGGATTAGCCGTGCCTGTTTTCTACCAGCCAGATCAAGCAGGGCGGTCATGTCTTTAGTCCCGAGCAGCCCAGCCTCATCTACCCACAACACCCCGCCTTGCAGCCCGTCCTGGAGGTTCTTGTCGACGAGCAGTTTTGCCACCGTTTCCGCATTGGTAAACCCTTCCTGCATGAGTACGCCCCTAGAAGCTTCGGCAGTCGGCGCAACAACGGTAACTTTTTTCCCTGCCTGTTCCATTAAGGGGATGGCTTCGCGCATAAGGGTTGTTTTACCCGTTCCAGCACCGCCGCGCACAATTGACACCTGATGGCTTGTGGTCAGCACATGGGTAACGGCAGCAGCTTGCCCGCCAGATACTTCCTTGTATTCCGGTGCCTTGCTGTAAAGTGGCCTGAACCTGCCTTGCCCAGTCCTGGCAAGCTTTACCATGCGTTGTTCTTCTTTCAGCACTTGATGAGTTGTGCAAAGAATGCGCTGTTTTTCCTTGACGTGTATAATTTGTTTGTCTTGCTCAAACCTGTTTGTAATTTCATTAAGGGTAACAGAACGGAGACCAATACTTTGCCGGTAAGCCGTTGCCAATATCCTTCTTCCATCCATCACCGAAGCCCGTTCAAAAGCATGGTCTAAGGCATGGCTCACACAGTCATCTGCAACGACCAATTCCATTTCTTTTTCCGTCGCAAAGCGGATAAGCTGTTCCTGTTCCCCTGGCTCGTAAACCGCCTGTTCCCTGATCTGCTCCTGCCATTCGGTTTTGAGTTCGGCCATGCTTAGCCCTTTTTGCTTTTTGCCGCGTGTCCGTGCGCCCAGGCCATCCAGTTCTTTGGCATCCGTAATGCCTTTTTCTTTAGCAAACTGCCCAATCTCATTACTGCGCTTGCTAAACAAACCGATCACGCCTTGCGGGACACCGGCGATTTCAAAAGAGGTATCAGTGCGCCTGATCTGGTAACCCAGATCCATCAATTTATCCGAAAGTATTTTGTGGAAGCGTTGCTGGTAATAGGGCATATCGCGTTTGATGTCCCGGAACTGCCCGGCTTTGATTTTTTGTTCGGACTCGTCCCAGGTGGCGTTGAAAACAAAACAATGGCTATGCAGGTGCGGGTCGGGAGCAGAACCATCCACCGGCCTTGCCGTCTGGTGGGTAAAATCCGCCCATACCAGTTCACCCGTTGCCCGGTCATCATAAGCCCCGCCTTTGCGCACCCTGGTTTTGCTATCGGCCTCAATATCCCGCATGGTTTCGGTAACGCTTGCCTGGAACGCATTTAGGATATGGTCATCACCGGAAAGGGCATGGATAATCGAAACGGATTTAGGCGAATGAAAATTGATGTCGTAACCGACCGTGCGTTCTTCACGGGTACGCGGCGTTAATTGTTCGCCGGTATAAGGGTGGACGTTTTCACACAGCGCGAAAAAGGTTTCTTTATCCGCCATGACCCCCAGCCCCAACCGGTCAGCCAGGTTGCCCATGTACCGCCCCTGCAGTTCCTGGTCGTCCATGTAATAATCGGACTTTTGTAGGGAAGCGGTAAAATAGGCTTTGGCATGGCCAGCCGAACTGCTTTGGATCATCCGTATCATAAGCTGCCTTATTAATCTTTGTCCAAATCAATTTCCGGGTTATTTTTTTCTACTGCTTTGTCCTGAATTGCGTTTTCCTTGCCAAACATTTCCCGAAACCAATTGATCCGGGTATCCTGCATGGCTGCCGACGCTTTTAGTTCCGCCTCCGCTTTATCTTTGGGTGTTTGCTTTTCGCACCACATGCCAACTTCGTTACAAACCTGGTCGGTAAGCTGTACGTCCAAAGCATAACTGGCTTGCAGTTCCAGTTCGGGGCAGTTCTTTCTAACTTCCTTGTTCATTTCTTTCTTGAAGTCCGAAACCGCCTTTACCTTTTCCCGGTACAGTTCGAGGTTTTGTTTATCTGTATAGCCTTCACCAACTCCCATCGATTTATTGATCGCATGGATTTTTTGCTGCATCTCAAAAACCGGCTTGTTTAAAAAACCGAGTTCCGAAGAAAAGCGTGGGTTGAGGTAATGGGCACCATTGTGTACAAACTGCATAAAAAGAAAATTACTACAGGTTCAGAAAATCAGGGTTATCTTTGTGGGATTGGTAAACAGGAAGTGGCTGCATTAAAGTTGGACACTGCTTTAAATTGCATGGGCAAGCACAGCCCAGCACTGCGCACAAACCCATTAACCCCCATTAAGAGAAAGAGCATCAGACATCTTCCCTAAGCACAGCTTAGGAGGTTAGAAAGCCTCTGCAAAATCTTCTTTATCGAAGAAACTATCGACCACTTTGCGGCGAAATTCTGGATTGGCCGGACGTCGCCCGTAAGCTTCAAAACCTTTGGTTTCACTGGCCGGACGGTCATTTACGAATGAATCCACCATCTCCTCACTGCAAATCATCTCATCAATTTTGTCCATCACAAACTCGTCTCCCAAATGATAGGCACCGGCGTAACTAAGCGAATAACAGATGCTACTTGCCACCAGCAGAAAGCCGATACCAACGCCAAAATAAGCCAGGATAACCCCTACGATAAAAAAAGGCAGCGGCTCAAACAGGATCGAAATGTTCCGGGGTGAAGAATCGATACCGGGAATCTCCAACGTATAAAAACGCGGGTCAATCACACCGGTAGAGAGGCTGAATTTTGCAAAGTCGAAAACACCAGGTTGCCTTTTGATTTCGGCTCTACGCTGCCAGGCAAAATAGACAAAAACAGCCAGATAGGCGTACCAAAGCCAATGCACCATTACCGTTGACCAGAAACCGGAGGACAAACCGTGTGAATAATCCCAGGCATACGGAAAAATTCCAAGTAACCAGGTAAGGATGATTGCTGTTGAAAAAGAAAAATACCGTTCGCCAAAGTTCTTTCGGATAAACACTTCGATCAGCAAACGCGGCCAAGAAGCAACAGCGAGGAAAAAAGTCAGGATCGCCAGTTTTATGAAGTTCGTCCGGCGGAATACGGTGTGGTAGTAAAGATTTTTGGTTTTCATGTTGATATAGGTTTAGGTTAAAGATTATTGGTTCGGTACATAGTTCTGATTGAAGCGCATCTTTTTAAAGGTTTTATTCTCAAACAACATATCACCCTGCTTGTGCAGGTAGCCTTCCACCCGGTAATCATTTCTTGCACCGCCTGTTTTTAAGCCCGCGAATTCTTCCGGCCTGACCTGCCGGTCTACTTTCAAGGAAACGCTGTCGCTTTGCGAATACTTTTCTGCCATTGTTACCGAGCGGGAAGGGTCATAGAAAACCGCATCGCCGATCAGTTCGGAGGCATATTTATTGGTTTCGATATCCGCATTGGCGTGAAAGATTTTAGTACCGAGCGTACCCAGAAAACTTTTGACCCGGTAATCCGCTTTGCTGCCGCCCATTGCTGCATAGTAGTTCGGCAGGTTCTGCGTGATATATACCGTCGAAATCCGGCTGCTCCGCGCGGTAGCCTGATAATCGGCATCATGCTCATGCAGAAAATTCTGCGCTTCGTCCGCCCATAAAAAGACCGGCGTAGAATGAGAATTTACCTGCCTTTTTTCCATTGCCCGTTGCCAAATATATTTAAACAGGATTTGGCAGTCCCGGCCTACCTTGTGGTATTTCTTGACCGGCAGATCAATTAAGATGATTTTGCCTTTTAAACTGTCTTCCGGTGTTACGTTGGAAGCGTTGCGGCAGAACAACGAGTAAACCGGTTCCCGCAGCAGCCGGAACATAAAGCCGGAAAAGATAAACTCGATTATCGACCGCGTTTTCTGGCTGAGGTTTTTAAAGCTCTCAAAGAAAAAACTCATAGAAGAACTTAAACAGCCGGGCATCGGGCAGTGCGCTCGCGACCGCCTCGTTATAGGCCTGTTCATCGGACAAGGCCTCCAGTTCCTTTTGTGAAAGGCTTTGTTGCCAGCGTTTCACCTGTTCCGTTAGTTTTGCATGGGCAAGCTTGTAAGCTTTTTCAAATGCCTTTACTTCCGGTTGTTCTTCCTTACCGCTTGCAGCCGTTTCATCCGGTTTCGGCAGGGACTGGACAATGTCGTACATCTTTTCTATCGACAGCGATCCATAGGCCATCTGGCATAAATCGATCACATGAAAAATTAGCATGTCCAGTGCCGATTGCCAGAACGCGTCATCGCCTTTACCGCCATCCTTTTCTTCACCTGCCTGAATTACCGTTTTCAATACTTCGACGATATTTTCCGTGATGGCCTCGTTACTTTCGGAGCGGGTGGCTTCGTAATCCAGAAAGTTGAAACTGTAACTGCCGCCCGGTTCGATAACGACCAGATCACCACCTCGTCCGGTTAGTTTGCAATATTCAGTCCAAACCGCTTTTTCGTCCGGTTTTACGGTTAGTACCAGGCCCCCGAACCCGTGAGCGAGGTATTTAAGCGCAAGCATCCGGCCTGAACCGGAGGTTTTACCGGAACCGATCCCGCCAAAAATCTGCACCCCTTCAAAAGCGTGGCGCATTGTCCAGCAGGATTGCTCCCCTTCGGAGGTAAAATTAATAAGCGGCGTATCTAGGTCGAAAACGGCCATGTGAATATTATTGATAAGATGTTGGTTTGTAGTAGGTAACCCAAAAATATATTTTTCAATTTGAAAATATTTATAGTATGAAGAAATATTTTAATTTATTTTTCCACATATTTAACGGTAGTCATTTTGCTTTTTCACGCAATGTTCTGCGATTATCTCCATAGCAACCAAAGGCGAGGCATCAGCAGCAGTTTTGCCTTTCGCCATCAGCACTTCGCGGTATTTAATGATGGTGATGGATTGGATATCCGCCCGGCTAAGCATTTCGGTGAAGTGCATGGTATCGTCCAGTAAGCAGTCCTGGAAATTCAGTTCTGCAACAAGGGAATGTTCCAAAGCCGGTTCATAGCCTAAAAACCTGGTTAGGCGGGTTTTTACCTTGGCCGCCACTTCCGGCAGGGATGAAAAATATTGTCCGTATAATGCTCTTGGATAGGTTAGACAAGCGTTATTGATCAATTCTTCATTACGGATCTGCTTAATATGTTCTTCGGCCTGGCTGAATAGATCATCTATCGTCATGCCGCCGTTTCGGTAGTTGTGGAGCAGGCTGCGAATGAAGGGTTCTTGCGGAATTGTCAGCAAAGCATCCGGCAAATAGCCTAGGAGCTGCTTAATGAGTTCCAGCGCATCTGTTTCCAACTCGGGAAGAATGAAGGCGGAAGACACCAAGTTATCCCATTGAATTGCCTTGCGGTGGCCTTCGCGTATGTCAGCGAAATATTTTTCAGCATCGCCGCCAAACGTTTCATTGATGACCCGCTGTTCGTCTTCCTTTGTCCACATGAAATATTCCCCCCTCATTTCTTGTAACCCGGCAAATACCTATATTAGCATAACCAAATAAATATTCAACCAAAACCCAGAGGTATGGATGAAAAAGAAAAGCCCAAATCCGTGTTCCCGCCGGAATACGCCTTCCTGGAAGATTCGCTTCGCACAACCCAGGGCAGGCTATTAGAGATTGATCAGCGCATTGCAAACCTCCTGCAAGACCGGGGCCACCGGCTGAATTTCCGTCCACCCGGCGATTACAAGGTTAATGACAGGGGCAAACAGCTATTCCGTAAAGAAGAACTGGAACGGGACAAGGAGAAGGTGAAAGAAGAATATCAGCAAAGCACTGATGTCCGCATCAAATATGCTTCACCGGAACAGAAAGCACAAATTAGGGAAATGGTCGATCACCATTTATCCGACAACAGGTATAAAAACCAGGAACCCGCCGAACTGAAAAAACAACAAAAAGATGAAAAAACAACGTCTCAATCTTTTGACTTCATCTCAGCTCAATATTTTGCGAAGTATGGTACCATAGGATCACCTCTTAAACCCGAAGAAAGTATCATTCACGATCCTAAATATAACATCGATCAAATGGGCGAGCGGTTTCTGAATAAATTAAGCTATTCTAAACAAAATGAGACAATGGAACAAGATTTAACCCAGGCGAAAGAAAAACAAGAAACATCCTATCAAAGTCTGATCGGGGCAAAAGAACGAGAAGAACGTGATATTGATAAAGAGTAACAGCAGCGTGCAGTATGGTTAAGGTTCCGGTTCAATATCCTTGTCTCTATCTTGACCAGGCAGCTTGTCTTTTTTGGCGAATGGATCATCTTTTAACCAGGTAGGCAATTTAGTCTTTACCTGTTCGGATAAATACTGCTCCCGACCATTTCGGAAACTTTCGAGAGTTGCACTATTAACGTTAATCTTTGACAACTGATCCGAAAGTTTTAAATCGTATTTAGCAATGGTATAAGAAAGGTTGAAAGTTTTCTGATAATCCGGCTGTTGGTAACCAGTTTTCGCTTGTAGTTTTTCTAATGCAAATTCTTTCAAATACTCTTTTTGTCCGGCACGAATACCATCAATATATTCGCTCCAACTATTTTCTGTCGCCAGAATACTGCCCAGCAATTCTGGTTCAGTTTTGCTAAGTGTGTAACCTGTATTGAAGCCTTTTAAATATTCTGGTGCAGGGTCTTTTTCTTCTTCCATGGCTAAAATGTTTCGTAGGTGTTGTCTTCTAAGTATTTATAAATAGAATTGACGTCATAAAGGATCATTTTCTTTTCTGGTTGCGAATACCGTATTTTTCCTTCGTCTCGTAGTTTTTGTAATGTTGTTGTACTCGTGATTCGAAGCTTTGCCATAGCTTCTGTTCCTGAAATCCATTTATCTTCTTTTACGGTTTCTTTCTCTTTTAGACGTTCAACGACTTTTTCTATTAAAGCAAAAAATGCCGCTTCCTGGAGGCAGATTACTTCCATTGGTATTTAGATTTAGGAGTAGGATAAATTAGACGCGAAATGGTATTGGTTTTATTAGCAGTAAATATAAACGAATTCTGCTTTTCACTATAACTTTTCAAAACCCAAATTTCTTCGCGTTATAGGGAAACGCAATTACAACTAATCGAATTTACTTTTGTGAAATCAGGTGGAAAACTTATCTTTAGGCAAGCGAGAGCAAGCGAAAAATTCCGTTAACAATGCGTTAACAAAAAAAAGGCTTTTACAAAATGAATTGTAAAAGCCTGATAATGAGGTAGCGGGAGCAGGACTCGAACCTACGACCTTCGGGTTATGAGCCCGACGAGCTACCAACTGCTCCATCCCGCACTGTTTTTATTTGGTGTTTTTCGGTCATAAACTCCGAAAACCTTTTCAGTAATTCAAAATGAATAATGTTTTCCTGAATTGGACTGCAAAGATATAATTCGTTTCTTTGCAGTCCAAATTTTATTTTAATTTATTTTTAATGAGTCATCTGGCAGGTTTTGTAAGCATCATCGGTAAGCCCAACGCAGGGAAATCTACCCTGATGAATGCACTGGTTGGCGAAAAAATGTCCATTATCACTTCCAAAGCCCAAACTACACGTCATCGGATTTTAGGAATTGTGAACGATCCGAACTATCAAATTGTATTTTCGGATACGCCAGGCATTATCAAACCGCATTATGCTTTGCAGGAAAGTATGATGCACCAGGTGGAAGGTTCTATTGTAGATGCTGATTTAATTTTACTGATGACGGACATTAACGAGCAGCACGATGAACAGGATGTTTTAGAAAAACTGGAAGGTTCGCAAGCGCCATTAGTGGTTTTGATCAATAAAATTGACCAAAGTGATGAGGAAACGGTGATGCAGAAAATTGCTTACTGGCAGGAAAAACTCAACCCAAAAGCGGTTTATGCCATTTCGGCTTTGCATTTGCAGGACGTTGCTTCTTTTATCAACACAATTTTGGCGTACATGCCGGAGCATCCGCCGTATTACGAAAAAGATTTTTTAACAGACCGCAACGATCGTTTTTTTGCTTCGGAGATTATCCGGGAGAAAATTTTTAAAAGCTATAAAAAAGAAATTCCGTATAGCACGGAAGTGATTATTACTTCTTTTAAGGAGGATGAAAAAATCTACCGCATCAGCTCAGAAATCATTGTAGAACGTGATTCACAGAAAAACATTCTGATTGGTCCGCAAGGTGCCATGCTGAAAAAAATCGGCACGTATGCCCGGAAAGACATGGAAGAGTTTTTTCAGCATAAAGTTTTTCTGGAAATGTTTGTGAAAGTAATTCCGGATTGGCGCAGTAAAAAAAACTACCTGAAACAGTTTGGGTACGAAGATTAATTAGAAAAGTAGCAAGTATTTAGTAGCAAGTAGCAAGACCGTTCAAACGTAGTTTTACTTGATACTAAAATCTTGATACTAAAATAAAAATATGAGTAACATTGTAGCCATTGTTGGCCGCCCGAATGTGGGCAAATCCACTTTATATAACCGTTTAACTGAGAGCCGCAAAGCCATTGTGGATGATTACAGCGGCGTAACCCGCGACCGCCATTATGGCCATGCCGAGTGGTTAAACCGCACTTTTACCGTAATTGATACCGGCGGATATGTAGCCAATTCGGAAGATGTTTTTGAAGCCGCCATCCGCGAGCAGGTGGTTATCGCCATAGAAGAAGCAACCGTAGTTTTGTTTATGGTGGATGTGACCACCGGAATTACCGATTTGGATGATGACATTGCGGCAGTTCTCCGCAGAAGCAAAAAACCGGTACATGTAGTTGTAAATAAGGTAGATAACACCGCCCGATATGATGAAACCAGCATTTTTTATGGCTTAGGTTTAGGGGAAATTTTCCCAATTTCGTCTATGACAGGTTCTGGAACGGGCGAATTGCTGGACGAGGTGATTAAAGGTTTTAATGATGAAGATGTAGAGGAAAATGGTTTGCCAAAATATGCCATTGTTGGCCGGCCAAACGTTGGTAAATCATCTATTATTAATGCGTTGATTGGTGAAGACCGTAATATTGTTACGCCAATTGCCGGCACCACGCGCGATTCCATCCATATTCATTACAACAAATTTGGTCAGAATTTTATGCTGATTGACACGGCCGGCCTCCGCAAAAAAACCAAAGTACACGAAAACATCGAGTTTTATTCGGTGATGCGCACCATTAAAGCGTTGGAAGAAGCAGATGTGGTTTTGATTATGATTGATGCGATGGAAGGCATGGAAAGTCAGGACGTAAACATTTTCCACCTCGCCGAAAAAAATAAAAAAGGCGTCGTTATTTTGGTAAATAAGTGGGATCTGATCGAGAAAAACAACAAAACCACTAAAGTTTTTGAAGAACAGATTAAACAGAAATTGGCACCTTTCACCGATATTCCAATCATTTTTACTTCCGTTACCGAAAAGCAGCGGATTTTTAAGGCGATAGAAGCAGCAAGCAAAGTTTTTGAAAACCGGAAAAAGAAAATCCCGACTTCCAAGCTAAATGAAGTCATGCTGCCGCTGATTGAAGCTTTCCCGCCGCCATCATTGAAAGGAAAGTTCGTCAAGATCAAATACATCACGCAGATTACCGGAATTGCACCGATGTTTGCGTTTTTCTGTAATCTGCCGCAATATATTAAAGAACCTTACAAGCGTTTTATCGAAAATAAACTGCGCGAAAACTTTGATTTTGAAGGCGTACCGATTCAGATTTACTTCAGACAGAAATAGGCTGATGCTGTTTTTATCGGTATAATTATGCTTTTTGTCATTTCGACCAAAGGGAGAAATCTTCTTCTACTTAACTTTCCGATTTAGTTTTTTTCCGACGAAATTAACTTCCGATGCTGTTTTTATCGGTATAAATCTGTATCCGGTTTTCCCCGCTCGCCGCTCTTTTTTAAAAAATTTGGGCGTGCCCGGCCCCGGCCGGTCGGGCTTTCCGTTGCAAGTCCTCGCTGCGCTGCGGGCTTTCCACTGCAATCCCTCACGCGCATGATGGCTACCTTAAAAACGGCTCAGCCACCTGACAAAAATGGTAAATTTTATAAAAGCAAAAAAACAGTATTCCATTTATCAAATCAGGTTAGCCAATTCCGTACTTCTTTAATCTCCGTTTTTTGCTGATTTTTGCATGATAAAAACAGCATCCGCATGGAAAACAGAACCACCGAAAAAGATTCTAACTACAATCATTTGGAGCAAATGCCGCTACTCGAAATTCTGCAAAACATTAACAAAGAAGACCAAACCGTTGCCTTAGCGGTAGAAAAAGCTATCCCGCAACTCGAAAAATTAGCGGCTGCAACGGCCGAAAAAATGCGTGCTGGCGGTCGGCTTTTTTACATTGGTGCCGGTACCAGCGGCCGTTTAGGTGTGGTTGATGCTTCCGAATGTCCGCCAACTTTTGGTGTTCCGTTTGATTGGGTGGTTGGGATTATTGCCGGCGGTGATTCGGCCATCCGCAAAGCCGTAGAATTTGCAGAAGATGATGCCGAGCAAGCCTGGAAAGATTTGGAAGTTTATCACATCAACCCAAAAGATGTATTGGTTGGGATTGCCGCTTCCGGTTCTACGCCTTATGTAGTTGGCGGTTTACAAAAAGCCAATCAGGTAGGCGTAACAACGGGTTGTATCGTTTGCAACGCCGGTAGTAACGTTGCTGCCGAAGCAAAGTTTCCGGTAGAAATTGTAACCGGACCAGAATTTTTAACCGGATCAACCCGCATGAAAGCCGGAACCGCGCAAAAGCTGGCTTTAAATATGCTAACAACTTCTGTAATGATTTTACTGGGAAGGGTGAAGGGAAATAAAATGGTGGATATGCAGCTCACAAATCATAAACTGGTTGACCGTGCCGTTAGAATGGTGGTTGCAGAAACCGGGCTGGATCAAACAAAAGCAGCAGCATTATTAAAGCAGTACGGCAGCGTGCGCAATGCGGTTGCCCATGCTTCTTTTACCGGCAAAAATCTTTAATTATTAATACTTCCTGCGGAGGAAAAATAACAATGCACGAAATTGAACCCTATTATAAATGGCGAGATGATTATATCGCTGCCGAAGATGAACGTTCTCCCTTCTACGAAACCCAATACAACGAATTTGAATTTGATAAGCAGGTTTACAATTACCTGCTCCACCCGCAATGGGATTCTTTCGGTTCCAACACGCTGTATTTAAAAGTTATTTATGCTGATTACGATTTGGGATTTACCATTATCGAATTAATCGGCGAGTGGAACGATGCCATCGATAACGATATTATGTTATTAAAACGCGAAATTTTAGAACTGATGATGGACGAAGGCATCAATCATTTTATTTTACTGGGTGAAAATGTATTAAATTTCCATACTTCGGATGATTCTTATTACGAAGAATGGTTCCAGGAAGTAGAAGATGGCTGGATTGCCGGTATCAATTTCCGCGAGCATGTTTTAGAGGAATTTAAGCAGAGTAATATTGACTATTATATTAACTTTGGCGGCGGTTTAGAGCACCTTAACTGGCGTGCGTTAAAACCGGTGCAGTTGTTTCAAAAAGTGCAGGAACAGTTACAAAAACGATTAAATTAATTAAACTTTTGTCCTTAAAAATTGTCTAAAATTCAAATAAAAAATAATGGAAACCCAAAAAAGAGAATACGATTTTAAAAACGTGATCCAACTGGATGGCACCTCGGATAGCACACGTAAATTTATGGCCAATGTGTTTATGTGGATGTTTGTGGCTTTAGGAATCTCTGCTGCCTTTTCTTATGTTTTTTCACATGATCAATCTTTGCTGCAACTACTTTTTGATCCGGCAACAGGAAGAAATACCACTTTAGGCACCATCACTATTTTTGCGCCTTTGGCTTTTGTACTGGTTATGTCTTTCGGCATTAACAAAATTGCATATCCTGTTTTACTGGTTCTTTTTATCGCCTTTTCAGCCATAATGGGTATCAGTTTAAGTTATATTTTCCTGATTTATACTTCATCTTTAATCAGCACCGTATTTTTAACTACTTCATTAGTATTTGGGGTAATGGCTGTGGCAGGTTATACAACGCATCAGGATTTAACCGGTTTCGGCGCAATTTTAAGAATGGCTTTGATTGGAATTATTATCGCTTCTGTTGTAAACATGTTTATGCGGAGCGAGCAATTGCAATACATTGTTAGTTACATCGGTGTAGCTGTTTTTGTAGGATTAACTGCTTACGATGTGCAAAGGTTAAAAAGGATTGGCGAAGGCATTGAATACGGTGATGCTTCTGCTTCTAAAATAGCTATTATGGGTGCTTTAACTTTGTACCTTGATTTTATCAATCTTTTCCTGATGCTGCTGCGTGTTTTTGGCGGCAGAAGAAGATAAGATACTGTTTTTATCACCTTAAAAAAAGCTCTGCCGCAACTAACGGCAGGGCTTTTTTATTGCATCGCAATGATTGCAAATCATCACTTTATTATGCAATTTTGCATCTGCTTATGGAGAAAGACGGAGGGATTAGACCCTGCGATGTCTTAGCAACCTGTACTTACAAGGTGCTACATTCTACTCAAACTTTTTTAGGTTGAGAAAGATAAGCGAAAGAGGAATCACCGCCCGAATTTCGACATAAGATTTTAAGTAGAAAGTATAGAGTAGCAAGTATCAAGGCAAATAGCCGATAAACTTGTACTTGATACTTGCTACTAAATACTTGATACAACTCAATGAATATCGAACAAGAATTACAAAAACGTGTCCTGATTATCGATGGTGCGATGGGCACCATGATCCAACGTTATCGTTTGGAGGAAGAAGATTTTCGTGGAGAACGTTTCCGCAACCATGATTCTGACTTAAAAGGGAACAACGATTTACTGAATATCACGCGGCCGGATATCATCAAAGCTATCCATGCAGAATATTTGGATGCAGGCGCGGATATTATCGAAACCAATACTTTTAGTACGCAGGTAATTTCACTTGCCGATTATCACCTGGAAGAACTGGCTTACGAGCTAAGTTTTGAAGGTGCAAAAATAGCACGCGAAGTAGTTGACGAATACAATTTAAAAACGCCTGATAAACCAAGGTTTGTAGCCGGCGCAATCGGTCCGACAAACCGTACCGCTTCTCTTTCGCCGGATGTAAACGATCCTGGTTATCGCGCCGTAACTTTTGATGATCTGGAGCGGGCTTATTACGATCAGGTTCGCGGTTTGGTAGATGGCGGTTCGGATGTGCTTTTGGTAGAAACCATTTTTGATACGCTAAACGCCAAAGCTGCATTATTTGCGATCAACCGCTATGCTTCTTTTACCGGTAAAAAATTGCCGGTCATGATTTCCGGAACGATCACGGATGCTTCCGGCAGAACACTTTCTGGTCAAACGGTTGAAGCTTTTTGGAACTCAATCAATCATGTTAACTTACTTTCTGTTGGGTTGAATTGTGCTTTGGGAGCGAAAGATATGCGGCCGCATTTAGAAGAACTTTCGCAAAAAGCCAACGTGTATATTTCCGCTTATCCGAATGCCGGCTTGCCTAATGAATTTGGTGCTTATGATGAAGTTCCGCATGAAACTGCGCATTTAGTAGAAGATTTTCTACAGGCTGGTTTTGTGAATATTGTTGGCGGCTGCTGCGGCACAACGCCGGAACATATCAAATGTATCGCCGAAAAAGCTGCCAAATATCCTCCCCGCCAAAAACCGGAAATTGCTCCCTTTATGCGTTTAAGCGGATTGGAAGCGGTTACGATTACACCGGAAAGCATTTTTGTAAATATTGGCGAACGTACCAACATTACCGGTTCGCCTAAGTTTTCCAAGCTGATTTTAGCGGAGAATTATGAGGAAGCTTTAACCGTTGCCCGGCAGCAGGTAGAAGGCGGCGCGCAGGTGATCGATATCAACATGGATGAAGGCATGATCGATTCTGAAGCGGTGATGGTGAAATTTTTGAACTTAGTTGCTTCGGAGCCTGATATTTCCAAGCTACCGATTATGGTCGATTCATCCAAATGGACCGTTATTGAAGCTGGTTTGAAATGTTTGCAGGGAAAAGGCATCGTCAACTCCATCTCCCTGAAAGAAGGCGAAGAAAAGTTTAAAGAATACGCGCGCAAAATCATGAATTACGGCGCGGCAACTGTGGTGATGGCTTTTGATGAAAACGGTCAGGCAGATAATTATGAACGCCGGATTGAGATCTGTAAAAGAAGCTATGATATTTTGGTGGATGAACTGGGTTTCCCGCCGCAGGATATCATTTTCGATCCAAATATTTTAACGGTTGCAACTGGTTTAGAAGAACATAACAATTACGCGGTCGATTTTATAAATGCCACGCGCTGGATCAAGCAAAACTTGCCGATGGCAAAAGTGAGCGGCGGCGTGAGCAATATTTCGTTTTCGTTCCGTGGAAATAATGTGGTGCGGGAAGCGATGCACTCGGCCTTCCTTTATCATGCGATACAGGCCGGAATGGATATGGGCATTGTAAATGCCGGGATGCTGGAAGTTTACGAACAGATTCCAAAAGATTTGCTGGAACTGGTGGAAGATGTGTTGTTAAATCGTCGTGAAGATGCCACAGAACGCTTGGTAACTTTTGCCGATACCGTAAAAAGTAAAGGAAAAGAAGTAGTGCGCGATGAAGAATGGCGCAAAGAACCGGTTGAAAAACGCCTTTCGCACGCTTTGGTAAAAGGCATTATTGAATATCTGGATGCTGATGTGGAAGAAGCGCGTGCGAAAGCCGATAAACCACTGGAAGTTATTGAAGGCCCGCTGATGGATGGCATGAACGTAGTCGGCGATTTATTTGGTGCCGGAAAAATGTTCTTACCGCAGGTTGTAAAATCTGCCCGCGTGATGAAAAAAGCGGTTGCTTACTTGCTGCCTTTTATCGAAGCAGAAAAAGCGAGAAACCTGGCAGCCGGCGGAGATGCAGCAGATTCCCGCGCCAATGCCGGTAAAGTTTTAATGGCAACCGTAAAAGGCGACGTGCACGATATTGGTAAAAATATTGTGGGCGTGGTTTTGGCCTGTAATAATTTTGAGGTAATTGATTTAGGTGTGATGGTTCCGGCGCAACGGATTCTTGAAGAAGCTAAGAAGCAAAAAGTTGATATTATTGGGTTAAGCGGATTGATTACACCTTCGCTGGATGAAATGGTGCATTTTGCCAAAGAAATGGAGCGCGAAGGTTTAACTATTCCGCTGATTGTGGGCGGCGCAACTACTTCACGGATTCATGCGGCGGTAAAAATCGACCCAAATTATTCCGGCGCGGCCATACATGTTTTAGATGCTTCGCGAAGCGTAACGGTTTGCAGCAGTTTGATGAACAAAGATCAGCGTGACGGCTATATTCAAAACATTAAAGAAGAATATGCCAAAGCCCGCGAAGCGCATTTAAACAAGCGTACCGACAAGAAATTTATGCCGATAAAAGAAGCATCGGCACAAAAATTTCAAATTAGTGTAGATGGCGATATCGCTTTGAAACCAACCTTTCTCGGCACAAAAACTATTGAAAATTTTCCGCTGGAAGATTTGCTTCCTTACATTGACTGGACGCCTTTTTTCCATACCTGGGAATTGCGCGGCAGTTATCCGAAGATTTTTAAAGACACGTTTGTGGGTGCCGAAGCAAAGAAATTATTTGACGATGCGCAGGTTTTGTTGCAGGAAATTGTATCGCAAAAACTGTTGCAGGCAAATGCTGTGATTGGTTTCTGGCCGGCAAATTCGGTTGGTGATGATATCGAACTGTACACAGATGATTCTCGTACAAAAGTATTGGATACGATTTACACACTTCGCCAGCAAGCCGAAAAACCAAAAGGCGAACCGTATTATGCGCTTGCTGATTTTATCGCCCCAAAATCTACCGGCATTCCTGATTATTGGGGTGGATTTGCGGTAACGGCTGGTTTGGGTTGTGACGAACTGGTTGCCAAATTTGAAGCAGACCATGATGATTACAACAGCATTATGGCTAAAGCTCTGGCAGATCGTTTGGCGGAAGCTTTCGCCGAGAAAATGCATGAACTGGTACGCCGAGAATATTGGGGCTACGCCAAAGACGAGCATTTGAGCAGCGAAGATATGATCAAGGAAAAATATCAGGGCATTCGTCCGGCGCCAGGCTATCCGGCTTGCCCCGATCATACCGAAAAATGGACTTTATTTAAGCTTTTGAATGCAGAAGAAAATACAGGCATGTATCTTACAGAAAGTTTGGCGATGATGCCAGCATCTTCGGTGAGTGGTTTTTACTTTGCGCATCCGCAGTCGAAATATTTTGGGTTAGGAAAAATTACCAAAGATCAAGTTGAAGATTACGCCGAGCGCAAAAGAATGCCACTGGAAGAAGTGGAAAGGTGGTTGAGTCCGAACCTTTCTTATTAAGAGGTAGCAAGTATTTAGTAGCAAGTATCAAGGCAAACGAACGTAAAATACATGAACAATTTTAAGGATCTGAAAGTTTGGAAATTGGCAATAGAGGTTGCTAAGAAAACTTACTTGCTCACTAAAACTTTTCCGTTTGAAGAACGATACGGGTTAACTTCTCAAATGAACAGATGTTCTGTTTCAATTCCATCTAATATTGCTGAAGGTTGCGGCCGTAAATCATCAAAGGAACTTCACCAGTTTTTAAGTATTGCACTTGGTTCTGCATTTGAATTAGAAACACAGCTTCTTTTATCGTATGAATTTGGTTTTCTAAAAGAAGAAAGCTTTGTTCCGTTTAATTTGAATATTTGCGAAGTACAAAAAATGATTATCGGACTCCAAAAAAGCTTAAATCTAAGTTAACTACAAGTTCGGCATCAAGCCTTGATACTTGCTACTAAATACTTGATACTTAAATGAAAATTACCGAACACATCGCCAACGCAAACGGCAAAACACTTTTTTCTTTTGAACTTTTACCGCCGATAAAAGGGCAAGGCATTCAAGGCATTTTTGATGCGATAGATCCACTGATGGAGTTTAATCCGCCTTTTATCGATGTAACCACTTCCCGCGAAGATTCTTATTATAAAGAACGCGATAACGGTTTGCTGGAGAAATTGACTTACCGTAAACGCCCGGGCACGGTTGCCGTTTGTGCCGCTATCATGAACCGTTACAAAGTAGATGCCGTACCACATTTATTGTGCGGTGGTTTTACCAAGGAAGAAACAGAATATGCGCTGATCGATTTACAGTTTTTAGGTATTGATAACGTGCTGGTTTTACGCGGAGATGCGCGCAAAGGCGATGCCGGTTTTGTGCCAACGCCGGGCGGACATGCGTATACGACGGATTTACTAAAACAAGTGAAAAACATGAACAACGGTATTTACCTGCACGAAGACCACGAGGCTTTTAAAACTAATTTTTGCGCTGGTATCGGGGCTTATCCGGAGAAACATTTTGAAGCACCAAACCTCAAATCTGACTTTCAATTCCTGAAAAAGAAAGTAGATTTAGGTGCAGATTTTATGGTGACACAAATGTTTTTTGACAATTCCAAGTATGCAGAATTTGTAAAATGCTGCCGCGAAAACGACATTGATATTCCGGTTATCCCGGGTTTAAAACCATTGACTACAGCAAAGCAGTTGATCAATCTACCTAAAATATTTCACATTGATATTCCGGAAGCTTTGAGCGATGCGGTTCAATCCTGCAAAAACGATAAAGAAGTAAAGGAAATTGGCATTGAATGGATGATTAATCAATGCAAAGAATTAAAAGAAATGGGCGCGCCGGTTTTGCATTTTTACACGATGGGCAATGCGGAACCAACGAAAAGGATTGCAAAGGAAGTGTTTTGATTTTTAGGTTGATAAAAGAAGCATTGCAGGATTTAGCTTTACAAAACGCCCAAATCCTGCAATTCTTTTTCCAAATTTTCTGCGGAAGTAAAAAGAATTACATTCAAACCCAGCTTTTTTGAAGCTTCCACATTCCGCAAATTATCATCGATAAAAACAGCATCTTCCGGTTTTACCTGGTAACGATCAAATAGAATCTGAAAAAAAGCTGCTTCCGGTTTGCGGATACCTTCATCGCCAGACATTACAATTCCATCAAACCAGCTTAAAAATTCAAACTTTTGCAAAGCAACCGGGAAAAGCTCTGCAGACCAGTTGGTTAACGCATAAATTTTATATTTTCCGCTAAATTTTAGTTGCTTAAAAATCTCTACAGAACCTTCAATGGCACCGTTCAGCATTTCTTCCCAACGATCGTAATAAGCTTCTATGTGTTCTTTGTGCTGCGGAAATTGTGCCACCAACACTTCCGTTCCTTCTTTCAATGATCGGCCGGCATCCTGTGCTTCATTCCAATCCAGCGTACAAATATTTTCAAGGAAGTGATCGGTTTCTGCTTCCGAAGAAAATAGTTTATTGTATAATATTTTAGGGTCCCAATTGATTAAAACGTTGCCTAAATCGAAAATAAGGGTGTTGATCATGAATAAATTATTCAATAAAAGTTGTTAAAAATTCCTGCGGAGAATAAATTGGCAAAGATGGAATGGCTTGCTTTTGAAAGTTTTGATCTTGGGTAATAACGAAGTCCAATTGATATTGTAAAGCAGTATAATACTGCAAAGCATCTTCTACGTCTTGCATTTTAGAAGATAAAGCTAAAACAGCTGTTTTATGGTTGCAATCAATAACTGTTGAATTATCCAAGAAATCTAAAAGTAAGGCCTTTGATGTGGCAGAGCCTAATTTCTTTTTAGTATAATAAGCTGTTATATGTAAAATTGCAGGTGTTATAAAAACCTTAAATTGATTGTTAAAAATACTGTCAAACAATTTTTCAGTAACTTCAAACTTCTCTCGTTTTAGAAAAAAATCTATTAAAACATTTGCGTCTAATAAGACTTTAAAAGCCATATTTAGCAGCGTTATCTTCGTAATACTTGTGTTTTAAATCAATGCCTTTGTCGGTGTCTTCCGGAACTTTTAAATTTTTTACCATATCTAAAAAAGCAGGCCTTTTGGAAGGTTTGGTCAGCTGTTTAAAATAATCTTCAACCAATTCAGAAATACTTACTTGCTTTTCAGCAGCATAAGACTTAATTTCTGAAAGCAAACTTTCTTCGATAGTCAAATTAACACGACTTTTCATATCCAAATATACGCATAATTCCATTCGATGCGTATCACTCAAATGCTTCTTTTATCACCTAAATTTTAGATCGAAGTTCCTGCCTCTGCCAATAAATAGGCCTTAAAAGAAGCATAGTCAATTCCAAGCGAATCTGCTTTTTTAGGTTTGTCCATCAGCTCTAAAACTTGTTTGGGGATTTCAATTTCCGCAGCAATTTCATCTGTAAAAACATCCGGAAATTTACATGGATGCGCTGTTGCTAAAAAAACACCTGTATTTTCTTGCTGCGGATGTTGTTTCTGCCAAACCTCCAAAGCCAGATAAGCGATTGCCGTGTGCGGACAAACCACATAATTATACATCGAATATACCTGACGAATGGCATCGGCCGTTTGCACATCATTGAAACTGTAACCGCTCACTAATTTGGTTATTTCATTCTGATCTTCCTTAAAAACATCCATAATACGCGCCCAATTGCTTGGATTGCCAACATCCATCGCATTAGAAATGGTGGCTACCGAAGTTTTAGGCTGATAAATTCCGCCGTTTAAAAAAGTTGGTACGGTATCATTGGCATTGGTTGCCGCGATGAAATGTTTTACCGGCAAACCCATTTTCCAGGCCAGCAAACCGGCACCGATGTTGCCAAAATTTCCGCTCGGAACAGAGAAAACCACATCTGTTTTACCTGCTCTTTTTAACTGAGCAACCGCGTTGAAATAGTAAAAAGTTTGCGGGATTAAACGTGCAATATTAATAGAATTTGCAGAAGTTAAGCGGAATTTTTCATTCAATTCTGCATCAACAAAAGCTTGTTTTACCAAAGCCTGGCAATCATCAAAAGTACCGTCTATTTCTATGGCGCGAATATTTTGTCCGTTTGTAGTTAACTGCAATTCCTGTATTTCGCTTACTTTTCCTTTGGGATACAAAATCGTGACCAGCGTATTCGGCACGCCCAGAAAACCCAAAGCAACTGCACCGCCGGTATCGCCGGAAGTAGCCACCAAAACGTTCAATTCTTTTTCTCCTTCGCGGAGAAAGTAAGCCATTATCCGGCTCATAAACCTCGCCCCGAAATCTTTAAAAGCTAAAGATGGGCCGTGGAAAAGTTCCAGCACATATTTATCTTCGGTTAGCTGCACAACCGGAGCCGGGAAGTTGATGGCATCGTTAATGATCGTACGCAAATCCTCCGAAGGAATCACGCCCTGCAAAAGGTTATCTGCCACGCGAAAAGCAATTTCCGGCAAATCAAACTGATTCAGGTTTTCCAGAAAATCATCCGGTAAACGAAGTATTTCATGCGGCATATACAAGCCTTTATCCTGCGGCAAACTGTTAAAAACAGCTTCCTGAAAAGATACTTCGGCGGTTTTATTATTGGTACTGTAGAGTTTCATGTTTAAGTTGAAAAGAGCGGAGAGCGAGGAAAAATCGTATCCGCAATTAAATTAATCTAAAATAATCGGCCCTTTTTTGTTAATTGGAGAAACATAAGTTTTGCTGAAAATACCCAATGAATCCAAATGTTTTGCTATTTTTTGGGTGATAAAAACAGCATCGGCTTCGTTTTTGCAAAACGCAAAAACAGATGGCCCGGAACCGGAAATCCCAAAACTTACTGCGCCGCTTTCCATTGCCATTTCTCTCATTTTATAAAAATCAGGAATTAAAATAGACCGAACCGGTTCAACCAAAATATCTTTCATGCTGCGGCCAATCAGGTCAATATCTTTCAAAAATAAACCGCTTACCAAACCGGCAATATTTCCCCATTGCGTTACGGCATCTTTTAAAAATACTTTCTGTCGAATCATTTGCCGTGCATCACGCGTTGGCACATCCACTTCCGGAAAAATGATGGCGCAATACAAGCTTTCCGGGTGCGGCAAACGGATGATTTCCAGCGGCTCGTAACTTCTAATCAGCACAAAACCACCTAAAATTGCTGGTGCAACGTTATCAGCATGTCCATAACCGCAAGCCAATTCTTCGCCTTTCATGGCAAACGGAACTAATTCCATTGGTGATAAAGGCTTATCCAGCAACTCATTAATCGCAAACAAACCCGCAACCGTACTGGCCGAACTGGAACCCAAACCGCTGCCAATCGGCATTTTTTTATGCAGTTCGATTTCAATACCTAAATCCGGCCGGCCAATATGATCGAGGTAATGCTTCACGCTGGCGCTCACCGTATTTTTAGCGGCATCCAAAGGCAAACGGCCATCATCACCCGTGATTTTTTTGATAGTGATTCCAGGTTTTTCAACACGTCGCATCACCACTTCATCGCCCGGCGCATTCACCGCAAATCCCAAAACATCAAAACCGCAAACTACATTGGCAACCGTTGCAGGGGCAAAAATTTTTATAGAATTTTTCATTATTTTTAAAAAGAGCGGAGTTTAAAGATCGAAGACCGTCTTTTATAGTTTAATTAATGTGCACCAACATTTACCAGATCTGC
This sequence comes from Sphingobacteriaceae bacterium, assembly GCA_903642215.1. Lineage (GTDB taxonomy): Bacteria > Bacteroidota > Bacteroidia > Sphingobacteriales > Sphingobacteriaceae > Mucilaginibacter_A. The sequence goes on from CAHJWG010000001.1 coordinate 134,117, forward strand.
AAAAACGCCGGCAGCCGTAACTTCTGCGCCGGCGCCAGGGCCTTTAACCACTAACGGACGATCTTTGTAACGCTCTGTGGTAAAGGAAATGACGTTATCACTGCCTGAAAGCGAGTAAAACGCGTGCCCAGAATCTACCTGTTGCAGCGTGATCGAAACTTGTCCGTTTTCTAATTTCCCGATGTAACGCAGCACTTTGCCATTGTTTTCCGCTGCTGTTTTTAAGGCATTAAAATAAGCGTCTTCGGTTTTTAAAGCTTCGTAAAACTCGGTAACAGAACCGGCTTCTAATGCTGTTTTTGGCAGCATATTTTCCAGCTGCACATCGCTGGATTCTAAAGGATAACCCGCATCTCGCGCTAAAATCAGCATTTTCCGCATAAAATCCATTCCGCTTAAATCATCACGCGGATCAGGTTCGGTATAACCTTTTTCCTGTGCTTCTTTCACCACATCATGGAAGTTGGCATCACCTTTAAAATTATTAAAAATGAATGAAATCGTGCCGGATAAAATCGCTTCAATTTTTAAAACCCGATCACCGGAAACCATCAAATCTTTTAAGGTTCGGATAATTGGCAAACCGGCACCCACATTGGTTTCGTAATAAAAATCTACGCCATGATTTCTGGCCGCATCTTTAAATTTTTTGTATTGCTCGAAGCTTCCGGAATTGCCGATTTTATTACAGGTAACGATGGAAATATTCGACTTAAAAATTTCCTCGTAAAAAGCAATCGGTTTCGGACTGGCTGTATTATCGATAAAAACAGCGTTTGGCAAGTTCATTTCGCGCATGCGAGCTACAAAAAGTTCCAGTTCGGCGGGTTCATCGGAAGCATTTAAAGTCTGCTGCCAATCATCAAGTGATAAACCCTCGGCAGAAAAAACCATTTTACGCGTGTTGCTGATGCCGGCAATTTTTACCTGAATACCGTTGTGATCTTTTAAAAACTGACTGTTGGCCTGCAACTGATTAAACAGCGTTTTGCCGATATTCCCGGTTCCCAAACAAAAAGCATTCAGCGTTTTATTCAGTTCGATAAAAAAAGCATCGTGCACGGCGTTCAACGCTTTTCCTAAATCCGGACGGGAAATTACGACCGAAATATTGTACTCTGATGAACCTTGCGCGATGGCCCGAACATTCACACCATTTCGGCCCAAAGCATGAAATAATTTGCCGGACATGCCCGGCGTTTGCTTCATATTTTCGCCAACAATAGCCAGAATTGAGAGGTTTTGCTCGAAAACAGGTGTTTCCAGTTTCTTGGCCTGCAGCTCCAAATCAAATTCCTGTTCGATCAGATGTTGCGCTTTTAAAGCATCTTCCGGCCGGATGGCGAAAGTAATGCTATGTTCGGAAGATGATTGCGTAATCAAAATAACGTTGATTTGTTCCCTCGCCAAAAGCGAAAATAATCGTCCGCTAAAACCGGCTTTGCCCACCATTCCGCTGCCTTCCAGATTGATAATGCTGATGTCATTAATAGAAGAAATCCCTTTGATAGTCAGGTTTGATTTGCCGCAATCGTGGCGGATGATCGTTCCGGGAAATTCCGATTCAAATGTATTTTTGATGGCGATTGGGATACGTTTTAAAAACGCCGGAATCATCGTTGGCGGATAAATTACCTTCGCCCCAAAATAAGAAAGCTCCATCGCTTCAGTATAAGAAAGTTCAGGCAGTGGAAAAGCTTTTTTTACCATTCGCGGATCGGCCGTCATCATGCCGTTAACATCCGTCCAGATTTGAATTTCCTCCACATTCAAAGCCGAACCAAAAATAGCAGCTGTGTAATCGCTGCCGCCGCGACCTAAAGTGGTTATTCTTCCGTTTTCGTTGCTGCCGATAAAACCGGTTACAAACAAAACCTGATGCTGTTTTTGCCGGTAAAAAGTTTGGATTAACCGATCAGTCAGATCGGTATTTACTTTTGCCTGGCCAAAACTACTATCCGTTTTAACCAATTCTGTCGTATCAACAAAACAGGTTTCCGTAAAATGCTGCTCCGCGATTTTGCTGATTAAAAAGGCTGAGCAGCGTTCGCCATAACTTAAAACCAGATCGCGTGTTTGATCGGTTAGTTCTTTTAGGCTGAAAATGCCTTGCAGCAAATCTTCCAGCTCATTAAAATAGAGTTTGAGTTTGGTAAAAACCGGATTTTGCCGCTGCACATCCAATAGTGTTTTGATAATGGCGAAATGGCGCGTTTCCAACTCCGACAAATACAGTGAGTAATCTTCGCCATTTGCTGCCTTTTCGGCCATCTTGGAAAGCAAATTGGTAACGCCGCTCATGGCAGAAACCACCACGACCGGATTGCCGGAAATCGTTTTTTCCTGTTCAACAATTTGCAGCAGCGTTTGGATACTTTCTACAGAACCAACGGATGTACCGCCGAATTTTAATACTTTCATTATAAGCATTTAATAAAAAAGCCTTCCCCGTTTTGGAGGAAGGCTTTTTTGTAAGTTTATCTTGTTGATTACCTCAAAAATATCTTTCCTCCGAAAATTTTTCGGTGGTAATAATAATCGTGGTAATCGTGTTTATCTTTTTCAATATAGTTTTCTTTTTGAGGACGGCATAAAGTAAATGTTTTGTTCTGAAATTCACAATAAAATAATCGCAAATTTTATCGCTAAAAGAAGTATATACCAAAAGTATATCTATTTTTGATAGATAAAAACAGTATCAGCATGAAAAGTATCCTGTTAAAAATTGACGACAAGCTTTTTGAGGAAATGGAAAAGCAAGTTAAAAAAATGAATATGAGTAGAAATGGTTATATAAAAATGGCCATAGAACAATACAATAAAAGCTGGGCACGTAAAGATTTAGAGGAACAATTACGCAGAGAAGTAGAAATAATTAAAAATGATAAAGCCGGTTGGGCAGAGTTCAAAGAATGGGAGGAAGCGTCTTTAGTTGATTTAAATAAGTATCTAGATAAAATCGAAAATGGAAATTCTTAAACGTTTTGATATCTGGATTGCTGATATGAATCCGCCGTTAGGTTCTGAACCAGGCAAAATAAGGCCAGTTGTAATTATGCAGTCGGATGTTTTACATCGGTTCAATTTTCCGGCAACAATAGTTTGCCCAATTTCTTCTCAACAAAAAGGTGTGTCGAAAATCAGGATTTCTGTAGAACCAACTGATATAAACGGTTTAAAACGAAACTCTTCTATCATAATTGATCAGATTACGGCAATAGATTTAAGCCGTTTGCGCGAACGAATCGGCTTTTTAGAAGTGGAATATCGGAAACCACTCTGTGAAAGCTTATTTGAGATTTTAGATTTAGCGAATACTGACTAATGCAGGGTCTCATAACAAAATCTACCGGCAGCTGGTATCAGGTACAAATTGCTGATGGCCAGCGGTTTGACTGCCGCATAAAAGGAAAATTTCGTATAAAAGGTTTAACAACAACCAACCCGGTTGCCGTTGGCGATGTGGTTGATTTTGAAGTGGAACCCGATCAGCAAACCGGCGTAATCAACAAACTGCACGAACGGAAGAATTACATCATCCGCAAATCCATCAACCTGAGCAAACAGGCGCAGATTATTGCGGCCAATCTCGATTTGGCTTTGCTGGTAGTTACGCTGGCTTCTCCGCGTACTTCGCTTGGTTTTATCGATCGTTTTTTGGTTACTGCGGAAGCATACAGCATTCCGGCGGGAATCATTTTTAATAAACTGGATTTGTTTAGCGAAGAAGGTTTAGAGATTTTGGCCGAATACCGTTCCATTTATGAGCAAATCGGTTATCCGTGTTATGAAGTTTCGGCCTTAAAAAAAACAGGGATAAAAGAAGTATCCGAAGTTTTGAAAGATAAAACAACACTGTTTTCAGGCCATTCCGGCGTAGGGAAATCAACTTTATTGAACGCCATTTTGCCCGGCATGGAAGTTCGTACCGGAGAAATTTCCGATTGGAGCGAAAAAGGCAAACACACCACCACATTTGCCGAAATGTTCGAATTGCCTTTTGGCGGGTTTTTAATTGATACTCCAGGTATTCGCGAATTGGGCGTAATCGACATAGAAAAACAGGAATTAAGTCACTTTTTCCCGGAGATGCGCGAACGTTTAAATCAGTGCCGTTTCCACAATTGCCGACATATTAATGAGCCTGGCTGTGCGGTTTTAGCTGCACTGGAAGAAGGTAAAATTGAAGTTTCCCGGTATGAAAGTTATCTAAGTATTTATAATGGGAATGACACGAGAGCGTAGGTGAAGTTGAATATTTAAAATTTATTTTCTGCTGATAACTCTTTTTTAAGCAATTTTTCAAAATTCAAAGATTTATAAAACCCTCTGGTTTTTTTGTTCATTGAATTTTCTTCTAAATAACCTCTTTTTACCAAATCGTATAAATCAGTCCTTGCTGTTTGGTTGGATATGCTAAACCTGTTTTCTATCTCTTTTACACTCAACATTGAATCTTCTTCATTAATCAACTTCATTATCTCGGCCTGCCTGTCGTTTATTCCTCTAATCTTCTGAAAATTAGTTAATTGTTTCTTTTCAATAATTTTCCTGTCAATGTAGTCCTTTAAACTACTATAAGCAAGTTGCATGATTTTAATTTTATACTGTATAAAATACGTTAAATCATTCCCATCAACTTCACTGTAAATATAAGCTTGAGCATACTGATTTTTACTTTTAGCAATCAATCTAGAAATAGATAAATACTCTGTTAACCAGTATCCGTTTTTTAATAAATACCAATAAAACAATGCCCTGGCTGTTCTTCCGTTACCATCAACAAAAGGATGAATATAACCGATCATGAAATGGATAATACATCCTTTAATAATGGGATGTATAAAACGGTCTTCATCGTTATTGTTAAAAAAGTTAAACAATTCTTGTACAAGGTCTGGTACTTTTTGAAATCCTGGAGGAGAATAAACAATTTCGCCATCTACAGCATCTACAACATTTATCTCATTGTTTAAACGAAACCTACCTACATCTGCATTATCATCCAATGTTTGTGCAGTTACCAACCGATGTATTTCAAAAAAATTATTAATATCTATATGCTCACTTTGTATGGTAACAATATGCTTAATTGTATGATAATTATTAAGGATCATTTGCTCGGATTTATTTCTCGGAGTAATGTTCTTCCGAAGCATATCTTTAGCTTTTTTCCTTGAAGTAACTGCACCTTCTATTTGGCTTGACGCAATTGCTTCTTCCATAATAGAGCTTACTAAATATTTTTTTTTATCTTCTTTAGGAATAACGCTTTCAGAAGCTAAACTTCCTCCGATATGCATATCAAATTCATGTAAGCCTTTTTGAATAGTATTTGTTAAATTAAATTTGAAGGTCTCTTGTCCGAAACTTATTTTTATTGCATTGATCCTATTGAGTTTTACTAAAGTCCATAGCACATCAGGATCAATAGGAGGATCATTTTTTTGATATTTTACTTTGTCCCAATACATATATTGGTCATCAATATGATTAAGTAAGGTATCAAAATTGTGAATTTTTCTTAAACCAGTTGCTTTCTCATAAAGTTCATCTTTAAACCAATCAGGTGCTTTTTCAATTTTTCTCACAAAATTTTCTTTAAAAGTAGTTAAAATCGCTAATATTTCCTAATTATGCAAAAATTAGGAAATATTATGAATAGTTATGAGAGCAGTTATCCAGCGCGTTAGCGAAGCTTCCTGTAAAGTAAACGGCCTGGAAACCGGCAAAATTGAAACCGGTTTTGTGGTTTTGCTTGGAATTGAAGATGCAGATACGAAAGAAGATGTAATCTGGCTAGCACAAAAAATTACCGGAATGCGGGTTTTTGCAGATGAAAATGGATTGATGAATAAAGCTTTGGCCGATGTTAACGGCGATATTTTGCTGATTTCCCAATTCACACTTTTTGCACAAACGAAAAAGGGAAATCGGCCGTCGTTCATCCGCGCAGCAAAACCCGAAAAAGCAATTCCTTTATATGAGTTGTTGATTAAAACGCTGGAAAATTTGTTGGGCAAACCTGTTTTTACAGGTATTTTTGGTGCCGATATGAAAGTGAGTTTAGTTAACGATGGCCCGGTTACGATTGTGATGGATACAAAAAACCGCGATAATCACTAAGATTTTATGACGATAAAAGAAGCACAGCAAGCCGTTGATAAATGGATTAAAACAACTGGCATCCGCTATTTTAATGAACTGACCAATACCGCTATTTTGATGGAAGAAGTGGGCGAAGTTGCCCGAATTATGGCGCGAAAATACGGCGAGCAATCTTACAAAAAATCCGACGAAAGCGTGAGTTTGCCGGATGAAATGGCCGATGTTTTATTTGTGTTGATTTGCCTGGCCAATCAAACCGGCATCGACTTAACTGAAGCTTTGGAAAAAAATATGGCTAAAAAGAGTATCCGTGATGCGGATCGGCATCGGAATAATGAGAAGTTGAGGTGAAGTTTTATCTAAAATTTACGCAAAATCTATATCGCCTTCATGTTTTACAGCATAAGCAATTGCTGCTTTTATAAATTCGTTTAAAGTAATACTTTTCTGTGTAGCTATAAAAGCGGCTTCTTTATGTAAAGTAACAGGAACGCGGACGTTGAATGTTCCTTTATATGATTTTTGAGGTTTTTTGTTTAGTTCTTGACAAGTAATTAAATAATCATCTACGGCTTCATGAAAAGCATTCTTTACCTCCTCAACAGAAGTACCTTCAAAAGTTACCACATCATCAATGCCAAAAATCTTACCAAAAAAAACTTCATCTTCCGGACTAAAATTAATCGTGGCTAAATAATTTTTGTATTTTATAAAATTCGTCATAATTAAAACTTTCCTTTCTCTTTTAAAGCTGCAATTACAATTCCAAGTGCATACCTTTTTAAAATATTTCCCGGATGAGGTTTGTGCAAACTGATAACAGACTTTTGTTCATCTGCAAATTTCCTTCTTGATCCACCTGTTTTGCCAGCTGATAATTCTAAGTATCCAAAGTGTTTTAAAACTATAGTTAACTCATCCCAAGTAAAATCTTTTGGAAGCGCAAGTAATCGCGTAATTAATTTATCAGTTTTGCTCAATGCAACTATTATTTAGTTACAAATCTAAACATAAGCATACTAAATTACGCCAGCTTCCAACATTAATTATTTAATAAAAAACGATATAATAATTACACAACTATTCTTACAATAATAATTTACTCTTCCAACTTCACCAGCTTTTCACCTTGCAAAACCGGAATTGCCGTAGTTACATCAACCTGCAAACAAAATTTAATATCTTCTTCAATACCCAATTTTTTTAAACGCTCGCTGTGTGCGGTTTTTTGCAGATAAGTGTTCAAATCATGCTTGGCTAACTGAAATAAATCGTTTGCGGCCGTGCTGGAATCATCCGTTTGGTAAGCATCTGATTGAAGTTTATCTACAACAGCTCCGGCAAAAAGCGTATCCTCCAAATTAAAATTATTTTTCCAGCCGGCACAAACCAATAAAATATTTTCTTGCTGAGATATTAGCCAATTGCACAAAGCAGAAAGATTTAAAAACGAACCGATTACCACTTTTTTTGCTCCGCGCGATAAATGCAATGCGTGCGTGCCGTTGGTTGTAGTGAGTACAATTGTTTTACCAGAAACCTTTTCGGAAGTGTAAGAAAACGGCGAATTACCAAAATCAAAACCTGCAACTACTTCGCCGTTGCGCTCGGCAGCCAGTAAATAATCCAAACCTTTTTCGCGGTACGCCGCACATTCTTCTACCTGCGCAACCGGAATAATCGCTTCGGCACCGTTTTCAATCCCGTAACAAATGGAAGAGGTTGCCCGAAAAATATCAATGATAACGACAATACTGTTTTCAATTTGGTAAAGCGGAAGCAAGGCCGGCGTTAAGCAGGTTTCAATTTTGAGTTTTTCGGACATTAGTTTTTGGATGATTTTTAGTCGATAAAAGAAGCATTACGCTTTATAAAAAGGTAGCTTCACTACTTTCGCTTTGATTTTTTGATCGCGGATTTTGATGTAGATTTCAGTTCCTTCTTTGGCGAAAGCATTTTCAACATAACCCAAACCAACTGCTTTTTGCAGCGATGGCGATTGCGTGCCGGAAGTTACTTTGCCTATTTTATTATCTTCCACATCTGTAATTGCATAATCGTGGCGCGGAATGCCGCGATCGATCATCTCAAAACCAATCAATTTTTTGCTGATGCCGGTCTCTTTTTGCTCTTTTAAAGCTTCAGCATTTACAAAATCTTTATTAAACTTAGTTACCCAGCCCAAACCGGCTTCCAACGGAGAAGTGGTATCATCAATATCATTTCCGTATAAACAAAAACCCATTTCCAGGCGCAAGGTATCGCGCGCAGCCAAACCAATCGGCTTAATTCCGAAAGGTTCACCGGCTTTGAAAATGGCTTCCCAAAGATGCGGCGCGTGCCTGTTATCAAAATAAAGTTCAAAACCACCGGCACCGGTATAGCCTGTTGCAGAGATGATTACGTTTTCTACGTTGGCAAAAGTGCTTCTTTTAAAGGTATAATATTCCATTGAAGCCAAATCGACATCTGTTAAACTTTGCAGTGCTTCGATAGCTTTCGGTCCTTGAACGGCCAGTAAGGAAGTTCGGTCGGAAATATCGGTCATCTGCACATCGCCGCCGTTGTATTTAGAAATCCAGTTCCAGTCCTTATCAATATTAGAAGCATTTACCACCAGCATATACGTTTTCTCGTCCAAACGATACACCAGCAGATCATCTACAATACCGCCATTTTCGTTTGGCAAACAGGAATACTGCACTTTGCCATCGTGTAATTTGGAAGCATCGTTGGAAGACACTTTCTGGATCAAATCCAGCGCCTTTTCACCTTTTAAAATAAATTCGCCCATGTGGCTTACATCAAAAACGCCGACAGCTTTGCGCACGGTTTCGTGTTCGGCAACAATACCCGAATATTGCACCGGCATGTTGTAACCGGCAAAAGGTACCATTTTAGCACCTGTTTTTATGTGAATATCTGTGAGGGCGGTTTTTTTCATGCAGAAGGATTTTACGCGGCAAAAGTAGCAAAATAAGGAGAAGGAAAACGGAACTTAAATTGGGGCCGTACGGGTTTTTACTTTATCCAGCAGCGGATCGCCGACGTGAAAAGTTAAGCGGTGGTAAGGCGTAAACCCTTTTTCCAGAATAACAGAACGGTGTTTTTTGGTTGGATAACCTTTGTTTTGATGCCATAAATACTCCGGATGTTCCAGGGCAAGCTGCTTCATATAATCATCGCGGTACGTTTTGGCCAATACAGAAGCCGCCGCAATACTGAAGAATTTAGCATCGCCGCGCACAATACACACATGCTCTAAGGCTTTGTATTTTTTGAAATAATTGCCATCGATAATCAAAAATTTCGGCCGTAAAAGAAGCATGTCTACCGCGCGGTGCATTGCCAGAATGGAAGCCTGTAAAATATTAATCTGATCGATTTCTGCATTATCCGCAGAAGCAACCGCATAAGCCAAAGCGCATTGCTCAATTTCCCGGCGAAGCTGGTAACGCGTTTTTTCGTCGAGCTGTTTAGAATCGTTTAGTTCCGGGTGGTTAAAATCCGAAGGTAAAATTACGGCTGCCGCAAATACCGGCCCGGCGAGGCAACCACGGCCTGCCTCATCACACCCGGCTTCTAATAAAGTGTGTTGAAAACGGGCTAAAAGCGGTTGGCTGGTTACGGTCATGCTGTTTTTATCCACTTAAAACTTACGGCAACCGTTTTTATTTTACGCTGATGGTTAGTAAAGTAATATCATCAATCGGTTTGCCCATTACGAAACGGTTTACGTGATCGAGAATTTTTGTGTTGAACTGATCCGGTTTCAATTTACCGTGGTGGCGAACAAATTCGCTTAGCTTTTTTTCATTCCAGTCCGGGCTTTCCTGGTCGTATTCTATCAAGCCATCAGTATAATTAAAAATCATGAACTCGTTTTCCAGCAGCATTTCGCCGGTATTTACAAAAGGCAGTTTATCCAGCACGCCGATTATGGTTGTACCCTGTTTCATCTCGGTAATAGAACCTTTGTGGTAGATAAGCGAAGGATTGTGGCCGGCATTGATGTATTTTAACAAGCGTGTCTGCTGGTCAAATTTCCCTAAGAAAATGGTAATAAATTTTTCGCCTTTTGTTGTTTTGATGATGATATCGTTCAGTTTTTCAATAATTGTGGTCAAATCTTCTTCTACCGAAGCCCAGGCGCGTAAACTGGCCTGTAAATTTGCCATCAGCAGGGCTGCCGAAACGCCTTTGCCGGAAACATCAGCAATGCACCACAAAAATTCGTGTTCGTTTAGGCGGATAAAATCATAATAATCACCGCCGATATTTTGATGCGGCAGATAACGTGCGCCAACTTCGATGCCCAGTTCATTATAAATAGTGATCGGGATCAGCATTTGCTGCACATCGCCGGCAAGCTCCATTTCCCGCTGAAAACGTTCTGCTTCGATCCGTTTCTGGAAAAGCTTTTTGTTTTCCAGCGCAACCATAATTACGTTGGTAAGCGTTTGGATAAAATTTAAATCGTTGCCCATCATTTGCGGCGTGGTTTTAAAATCACCGATCAGCGCAAAAGCCAGCATTTTATTTTTTTGAAAAACGGGTATAAAGTAGTCGTAGTTATTTAGAATATTGTTTTCGTGGGTACTAACGGAAACCGGGCCTTTAAACTTCCACAAACCTTTGCAGGCTTTAAAAAGTACGCGATGCTGCTCAAACTCGCCGCCGTAATAGGAAATACATTTGAAACGGCTTTCAATCTCGGTCATAAACCGAAACTTGCCAACATGCAGGTAATCTTTCATGATTACTTCCAGCATATCAACCAAAACTAAAGTGGAAGCACTTTTGTTGATTGCCTGGGTAATTTCCAGCAGGGCGTTTAATTCTGCCTGCCTTTTTAAAAGCAGCCGAATCAGTTCATCTTCTTCCGACTGTTCGTTGTAGTTCTGCATCAATATATACTTCTTCTCCTTGCCATTATGGTTATATACGTAAGTTTTGGGATTTTACATCAAACGCATCTCTCAAACCGATGGTTACTACATTAAAGGCGTAAACCATCAGCATAATTGCCAAACCCGGTAAAATTGCCAGGTAGGCAGAATCTATTACGATATAACCATAATGCTCCCTAATCATTGCGCCCCACGTTGGTGCCGGCGGCTGTGCACCATAACCCAGAAAGCTTAAACCGGCTTCCAGTAAAATTGCCGAAGCGAAATTAGAAGCCGCCAGCACTAAAACCGGCCCGGTAATATTCGGCAAAATATGATGCCGGATGATCCGGTAATCACCAAAACCCAAAGCGTGGGCAGCTTCTACAAATTCTACCTGTTTCAGCGCAATTACCTGTCCGCGTACCAAACGGCCAACTTCTACCCACATGGATAATCCTACGGCTACAAATATCTGCCATAAACCTTTACCTAATGCAAAAGAAATTGTAATTACCAGCAGCAAAGCCGGCAAAGCCCACAAAACATTCATCAGCCAGCTTAAAACAGCATCTGTTTTTCCGCCAAAATAACCTGCCGCAGAACCAACCGAAACGCCAACCAGCAAACTGATGACTACAGAAACAAAACCTACCGCCAAAGAAATCCGGGCACCGATAATTAACCGGCTCAGCAGATCGCGGCCATAAATATCCGTACCCAGCCAGTACGTTTTTTTAATAATTTGCCGGCTGATAATTTCTTTTCTGACGGATTGGGCTGATACTTCTTTTAGCACATCTTTATTTGCACCGGTTGCTGCGGCGATGCTTCTTTTATCGGCAACTTTATAAATATTGTAAGCGGTCTCGGCAGATACATCTTCCTCACCAATATATTCACGAACATAAAGAGAATCCTTGCTGAAACGAAAAGAAGTAATTGGAATTTTACGCCATAAAGCGGGTTGCCCGTAAAGCATTTTGTTCATTATTTCAACTTCAGGTACACGCTCCGGTTTTTTTAGTTGAAGGATGGTAAAAGTAGTACCCGGTTTTTTTAAACTGAGTTGAACCAGCATCTCATTGGCATCGGGAGAATCGTCCGGCGTGATCAGATAACCTAAAACGGCCAGCATTGAGGTAATAATTATGAACAACATACCTGCCGCAGCCATTTTATTTTTGAGGAAGATTTTCCAGTTAGCGGTATTTGGGTCAGCGGTGGTCAATGTTTAATCAAATAGAAATGTTTAATCTTTAAATATAGAAAGTTATGCTTTAAACAAAATATTTTATTTTAAACAAACCTTAATGTACTTTCCGGCCCTTCCATTCGTACGTTCCTTTATTCCCGATAATACCGATATAAACCACATAAAAAACATGCAGCAAAGAACCTAAAGGCAAAAGCAGCAGCAATTTACGGCGATTAAAAAAAGCAGCAATCAGCATTAAAAATATTCCTTCGGCAAAAATTTTAAGCAGGATTTGTATAACTGCCACTTTTAAATAATACGGATTGAAGATACCGGCTGCCAGATTTACCATAATCAAAACGTTAAACAACCAAAAGCCAACGGCCAGTGCCACGATTGATTTGTCTTTATACTTAACAGATTTTGATGCCCAGCGGCGGCGCTGCTGCTTAAAATCTTCCCAGGTTGGCTTGGCATGTGTGTAAACAATCGCTTCCCGCTGTTTTAAAAACCCGATACCGTTTGGATATTTAGCCGCGATTTTTTGCAACAGCAGCTCGTCATCGCCGGAAGCTAAATCATCAATGCCTTTAAAACCGCCTACTTCATTAAAAATACTCTTTTTATAAGCCAGATTCGCGCCGTTACAAGTCGATGCTTTTTTGTTGCCGATTGTGGAAGCACCCAAACCGATAAAAGCCGAAAACTCCAATGCCTGCATACTTTCAAACAGGTTTTTATCCTCAAAAAAAGCAACCGGCGAGGATAACATCAGCACATTGCTTTCTTCAAAACGGGAAACTACCGCTGCCAGCCAATGCGGCCCCATGCGGCAATCGGCATCGGTAGCAACCATTAAATCTCCGGTTGATAATCTTATCGCTTCGCTGATAGCTTTCTTTTTATACGAATTTAAAGCGCGGTCTTCTTTCAATTGCAGCAGTTTTATACCTCGATCCGCATAACCTGAAATGATTTCTGCTGTGCGGTCGGTAGAATGATCATCTGCAATAATCACTTCCAATAATTCTTTTGGGTATTGCTGCGCCAAAATATCTTCGATGGTTTTGTGGATGCCGGCTTCTTCATTCCGGGCGGCAATCAACACGGTAACTTTTGTTTTAAATACTGTTTTTACCGGGTAAAAAGTTTGCTTCAGGCGCAGCCATCCTACAATCAGGAAAATAAATAAAATCAAATAAAAAGCGGTAAACAGCATGGCCGCCGCACTAATTATTGTTGCCAAAGAAGTTAAGTTTGAGTACAAAAACGGAGCCTAAAATAGCCGGAATGATCAAATTGATCAGCCAGATACACGAAACACAAGCCATAATTGCTACGGATTGCGTGGTGATAAAACTGAACAGATAGCTGGCGATAAAATTACGAACGCCAAAGTCCAGCAAATCCAGCGACGGAATGGCCGACTGGATGAAAAACAGATTAAAAACCATCAGCATAACCGGAATTAACTTTAAATCCGGCAATAAAATATGGATCAGAATATAATATTGTGAAGAAAAAACAGTAAAACGAGCCAGACTCAGCAACATAATATAAGCCAGCTGCCGGAAGTTATACTTGGCCATAATTCCAAAAAAACGATGATATTTTTGCAGGAACTTTATCTTATCCAGCAAAAAAACCAGCCAGCGGATGCGAAAATAAAACAATAGCATCAGGGAGATTAAAATGCCTGCCGCAGCAACAATCCCAAAAAACATTAAGGGGTTTAAATGCAGATAAACATGCACGAAATAAACCATCGAAAGCGCGCCAACTACGTTGGTAACCGTGTTTTGGCTAAAGGAACCTACTGCCATGGCAAAAATGCCGTGTACGCGTTTGCGCACCGGCAAATACAAAATACGGCCGCCATACTCGCCGATTCTGTTTGGTGTGATAACTGCCATGGTTAAGCCGCAAAAAACGGCTTCAACGGCTTTCCACAGGTGCATTTTTTCAAGCAGCCGTGTTAAAAATTTCCATTTAAAAGCTTCCAGCAGCCAGTTAAAAAGCATCATTACGGTAACCGCAATTAACGCTGTATAAACCTGTGTTTTACTGATGCGATGAATGCCGGCTAAAAATTGCTCCAGGTTTTTATTGTTATTTACATGCCGGTAAACAAACCACACGGTGAGCAACAAAACACCAAATTTTAATAAATAATTTATGGTTTTACGGGCGATACGGGCCAAAACTAATTTTTTTGCAATGTTACGGATTTGGGCTATACTTGTTCTATGCAGGTGGAAAAATCCAAGGAAAGGGTAATTTTGGGGATCGATCCCGGAACGAAAGTGATGGGTTACGGATTAGTAAAAGAGAACGGACAAAAGCTGGAACTGCTGAGTTTAGGCGTGGTAAAAATGGATCATCTGGATGACCACATGCTGAAATTACAACGCATTTTTGAAAAAACGGTAAACCTGATTGATAATTATCACCCGGATTGTTTAGCCATAGAAGCACCTTTTTACGGTAAAAATATTCAGGTAATGCTGAAGTTAGGAAGGGCGCAAGGTGTGGCGATGGCGGCAGCACTTTCCAGAAATATAGAAATCACAGAATATTCTCCACGGAAAATCAAACAATCCATCACCGGAAACGGCAACGCCAGTAAAGAACAGGTTGCGGCCATGTTGCAAAATTTATTAAAGTTTGAGGAAACGCCTGATTTTTTAGATGCCACGGATGGTTTGGCTGTAGCGGTTTGCCATTCGTTCCAAAAAATCAGTACAAAAAGCGGTGATAAAAAGAGTTATACCGGCTGGGAAAGTTTTGTGAAAGACAATGTAAAACGGGTTGCTTCTCCGGCAATTACGAAAAAAGTAATGTAAAAGAAGTATCAATGATTTTGAGCGATGCTTCTTTTATCGATATAAATTCTTAATCCTCCCGCAAAGCTTCCTTAATTTTCTCTGCTATTGCTTCCATTTCTTCTTTGCTGAAACTTAGTTTTGGGCGGGAGAAATTCATATCGTTCACCTCATTCATCGGAATCAAATGAATATGTGCATGCGGAACTTCCAAACCGATTACCGCAACGCCAACTTTTTTGCAGGAGATAACTTTTTTTAGGCCTTCGGCCACAATTTTGGTGAAGATCATCAGGCCGTTGTAGGTTTCGTCATCCAGATCAAATAGATAATCTACTTCTTTTTTCGGGATAACCAAAGTGTGGCCGGCGGCAAGCGGACTAACATCCAGAAAAGCCAGAAAATCAATGCTTTCTGCAACTTTATACGCTTCTATTTCGCCGGAAACTATTTTAGAAAAGATTGTCATTATGGGAATTTTAAGTTGTAAGTAATAAGTTGTAGGTTTTGAGTTATCATGCCGAACTTGTTTCGGTATCTCACTTGATTGGTTTTGATCTCTGTCCTGAGAGATCCTGAAACAAGTTCAGGATGACAAGAAGCCTATCTGCTAATTTCCATAATTTCAAATTCGATCTTGCCGGCCGGAACCGTAATTTCCGTTTTGTCGCCTACTTTTTTACCCAGCAAACCTTTGGCAATCGGCGAAGAAACCGAGATTTTGCCGGCTTTAAAATCAGCTTCTGTTTCGGATACCAATTGATATTGCATCGTAGCACCGTTTTTTAAGTTTTTTATTTTCACGATGGACAAAGCCAGCACTTTGGTGATGTCCATTTTAGATTCGTCCAGCAAACGCGCATTGGCCATAACTTCACCTAATTTTGAAATTTTGGCTTCGTGCAAGCCCTGTGCTTCTTTTGCCGCATCATATTCTGCATTCTCCGATAAATCACCTTTGTCCCGCGCTTCCGCAATCTGTTTGGCGATGGATGCGCGGCCTTCCGTTTTCAAAAATTGCAGTTCTTCCTTCAATTTCTCCAAACCTTCTTTTGTATAGTAAGCAACTTCTGCCATAACATTTTTTATTTTTAATGATGATTTTAAACTAAAACATCCCTCAAAAAAAGAAGGATGCAACGTTTTTAAAAAACAAACAAGACTACACCGGCTTGCCTGCATAGTCTTGTTTTTACGAATAACGAAGATAAAAACTTTAAATCCTAATCTCCAAATTTTTCAGTTTTTCGGCCAATACTTCACTTATTTTTCGGTACGAATCAAATGTCCAGCCGGCAATATGCGGCGTTAATAAAACTCGGCCGCTGTTTTTCAGTTCCTCAAACCAGGTTTGTTCTGCCAGCGATGGAAACTTTTCTTTCCCCAAAACATCTAAACCTGCACCCAAAATTTTTCCGCTTTTCAATCCGTTTAAAATGGCTTGCACTTTGGCAATTTCTCCGCGGGAAGTATTCAATAAAAATATTGGTTTGCGAAAATGAAACAGGTATTCATCATCTACCATTCCTTTGGTTTCAGGCGTAAGCGGAATATGGAAACTGACCACGTTGCTTAACCTTACAATTTCTTCCATGCTTACTTCGCGTGCAAACTTGTCGGAAAAACCGGTTTTGTATTTATCGTAAGCAATCACATCCACACCAAAACCACTTAATTTTTGGGCGAAACTTTGGCCCATGTGCCCGTAACCCACTATACCTACGGTTTTACCTTTCAGTTCGTAACCTCTATTTCCTTCTCGGTCCCATTTTCCGTTTCTGATTTCGATATCAGCCTTCCTAAAATTATTCATCAGCGCAAGCAGCAAGCCAACGGCATGTTCGCCAACGGCATCGCTGTTGCCTTCGGGCGCATTGATGCAGGCGATGCTTCTTTTATCGGCATAAATTTCGTCGATGTTGTCCATTCCGGCACCGGCGCGGGCAATAAAACGTAGTTTTGGTGCGGCATCGATGATTTCTTTGTCTACCTGAAATTTGGTTCGGATGGCCAACCCTTCATAATCTGCAATAACGCTTAACGTTTTTTCTCGGGTAAAAGAAGCATCAATGGTACAGCTATAACCTAACTTTTCCGCAGCTTGGGCGAAGGCCGGATGAAGATCATCAACAATTAATATTTTTTTTCGGATGAGATTGGACACAGTATTTGATTTTAAAGCAAAGATACTGGTTAATTAGAATGGATTGGAGGCTGGATTTTGCCGGTTATCCCAAAATGTAATCAGAAATATTTCTTCTTCCTGAATTAAATAATAAACAGACGTTTGTTTTGTGATAACCGCTTTTCTAATTTGGTTGAAGTTTGAAGCAGGGAAAAGATAAGGCTGAATAGCAATAACATTGATTAAAGATTCTGTTTTTAAAATAAAATCAACGGTTTCGTTTTCCGTCCATTTAAGCGTTAAAAATTCAATAATCTTTTCGTAAGACAGTAAGGATTCATCAGACCAAATAACATTAAACGCCATAACGCGTTTTGATTTTTTGCATTACATCTTCACGTTTATGAACACGGCCGGCAGCAACATCTGATAAACCGCGATTAATGCTTTCTTTTACCGATGTTGGCAATTCTTCCCAAAAATCCGTTTCCTGTTTTTTAAAAACGACTTTCAATTTTTGAATAATTGCTTCATCTTCTGTTTCCAGAATTAATTTGAGCAATTCAATTTTTTCAGCTTCAATATTCATTTTCAATCATTTAACCAAATATATAAATTTTGTTCACCTTTTCTCCTCAATCACATTCGTCAACCAAACAAAATCTCCAACGCTCAATCTTTCCGCGCGTAAATCCAGCATTGGCTCTTCCATCATTTTTTCTTTGTTGATGAGGGAAGAAAGCGCATTACGTAAGGTTTTTCTTCGCTGATTGAAGCCAGCTTTTAATTAAAGTGAAATAATAACAGGACCAATTTGCATTTTCCCTTTACTCAAATACAGTTATGGTATATTTTGAAAAAATTCTGCTGGTGCTGCAAATTTTTGTCATAAGTCAGGAGTGCATTAAAAGAATTGCTAACAAGAAGTTTTAACAATTCTCCATTTTTGATACCGTTCCATTGTTTGTCTCTAACCGTATAAATTTCATGTTCAAGAAAGTCCTGCTTGAGCTGTTTTGGTAAATTTTCGTCAAGCAACAGTCGCATATAATTGAGCTACATTTTTAGAAGTCATTATTTTATTTGCAACCGCTAACAATGCGATTGCCTGCTCTTTAGATACGGTTGGGAAATCGTCTAAAAATTCATCAAGCGGCACACCCGCTTCTAAATGGTCGAAAAAGCTTTCAACCGGAACCCGTGTCCCTTTAAATACAGGTTGACCGCCTAAAATATCATTGTCAATAGTGATGATTTGCTGAACGTCCATAAAACAAATTTAAACAAAAGGTTTGTAGCAAAAGGTTGCACAGAATTACTTTAACTTATTCTCCTCAATTAAATTAGTCAGCCGCACAAAATCCGAAACACTCAATCTTTCCGCGCGCAAATCCAGTATCGGTTCTTCTGACATTTTTTCTTTGTTGATGAGCGAAGAAAGTGCATTGCGCAACGTTTTACGCCGCTGATTAAAGCCCGCTTTTACAACCTGCCAGAACAGTTTTTCATCACAATTAAGTTCTTTAATTTCATTTCTGCTGAGGCGCATTACGCCAGAAAGCACTTTTGGCGGCGGATTGAAAACGCCTGCTTTCACCGTAAATAAATATTCTACTTTATAATATGCCTGCAAAAAAACGCTTAGGATTCCGTATTCTTTGCTTCCGGGTTTGGCGGCGCAACGTTCGGCAACTTCTTTCTGGAACATGCCCACAACTTCCGGCACTTTATGGCGATTATCCAGCACTTTAAATAAAATCTGCGAAGAAATATTGTACGGGAAATTGCCGATGATCGAAAAAGTACCGGTAAAAACAGTATCAAAATCCATCGCCAAGAAATCAGCATTGATTAATTTTTCGCCTAATTGCGGATATTTTTTTTGGAGGAAATGATAAGATTCTTCATCAATATCAACCAAAAAAACTTCAAGTTCGGATTTCTGCAATAAAAAATCGGATAAAATGCCCATTCCCGGCCCAACTTCCAATACTTTTCCTTCCGATTTTAAACTGTTTACAATTTTGGCGGCAATGTTTTTATCGGTTAAAAAATGCTGACCTAAATGTTTTTTGGCTTTTACTAATTGCATTTGCTCCTTAAATTGATACAAAATACGTCATATTTGTGCTTTATCCGGTTTTTAAGCGGATAAGTTTTATTTGTATCGATTAACAAAACTCAAATGAGTGAAAAAATAAAAGTCGGGATCAGCATCGGCGATGTAAACGGCATTGGTATGGAAGTAATTATTAAAACGTTTGCAGATGCAATGATGCTGAATTACTGCACGCCGATTGTTTACGGCAATACCAAAATTGCTTCCTATAACCGTAAAAATCTGGGTTTAAATGATTTTAGTTTTAATGTGATTGCAGAGCCTCACGAAGCAAATCCTAAAAAACCAAACCTGATTAATTGCTGGGAAGAAGATGTGAAAATTAACTTCGGCGAAGCAAATGAAACCGGCGGGAAATATGCTTTTATCTCGCTGGAACGCGCCACAAATGATCTACTATCAGGTAAAATTGATGCTTTGGTTACGGCACCGATCAATAAACACAACATCCAAAGTGAAAACTTTAACTTTCCCGGCCATACCGAATATTTGCAGGAACGCTGCGGCGCACAAGATTCGCTGATGTTTTTGGTGAGTGACGAACTGCGCGTTGGTGTGGTTACTGGCCATATTCCGGTTTCGCAGATTA
This sequence comes from Sphingobacteriaceae bacterium, assembly GCA_903642215.1. Taxonomy (GTDB): domain Bacteria; phylum Bacteroidota; class Bacteroidia; order Sphingobacteriales; family Sphingobacteriaceae; genus Mucilaginibacter_A. The sequence continues at coordinate 153,967 of CAHJWG010000001.1, forward strand.
GCGAAAAAATTACGGTAGCCAACATCATGTCGAAACTGAATTTAATGAACCATAGTTTGAAGCAGGATTTCTGGATTCGCAAACCGAGAATTGCTGTTTTAGGTTTAAATCCGCACGCCGGCGATAACGGTTTGATTGGGATTGAAGAGCAGCTAACGATTATCCCAGCGATAGAACATGCGAATAATGAAGGTATTTTGTGTTCCGGTCCTTTCCCTGCTGACGGTTTTTTTGGGAACGGAACCTATAAAAACTTTGATGCCGTGCTGGCTATGTACCACGATCAGGGTTTGATTCCGTTTAAAAATACCGCTTTTGATCTGGGTGTGAATTTTACGGCTGGTTTAAATAAAGTGCGCACTTCGCCGGATCATGGAACCGGATACGGTATTGCCGGGAAAAATATGGCTTCGCCAACTTCCTTCCGCGAAGCGATGTTTACAGCAATTCATGTGGTTAAAAACCGTGCAGAATCAGCAGAACTTTCCGCAAATCCGTTAAAGTTCAGCAAGTTTAGCAGAGACCGGGATTGATATTTCATTTCAAATAAAAATTTTACATACTGTTTTTACAGGTATAAAAGAAGCATCTGCAAGCCGGGATACAAGTTTAACTTCTGCTGAAACTGTATAACCGGATGCTTCTTTTAGCACCTAATTTTCATTTTGAAAAAACTATTTCTGATTGTGTAAATTTTCCTAAATTTGCGGGCTAATTGTAGCTCATTGAAAACGCTGAAATCATATTCGATTCCTTTTAAGGGGCTGAAACTTGGAAAGCATCAGTTTGACTTTGAAATAACGGATTCCTTTTTTAACGAATTTGAATATTCACTTGTAAAAAAAGGCAGCCTTACCTGCAAAGTTGATCTGGAAAAGCAGGAAACGCTGATGATCCTGCACTTTAATATTAACGGTGTTGTTGAACGTACTTGTGACCGGTGTTTGTCGGTATTTCCGGAAAATGTAGCAATTGCAGAAAGGCAGATTGTAAAATTCGGGGAAGATGAAGCGGACGAAGCTGATGATGAGATTATGGTTTTGAACAGAAATGAACACGAACTCAATCTTTCAGGCTTAATTTACGAGTACATTAACGTGGCTATGCCGCTGATTAGTATTTGTGAAGACGAAGGAAATACCCGGTTTTGCGACCAGGAAATGCTTGAAAAGCTAAAAACGCTTTCGGGAAGTATTGAAGAAAATGAAGAAAACAGCACAGACCCGCGCTGGAATGTGTTAAAAAATATAAAATAAATTAATTACCTCAGGAAGTTATGCCACATCCAAAAAGAAAAATATCCAAATCGAGAAGAGATAAACGCCGCACACATTATAAAGCGGAAGCTCCTACTTTAACTACCTGTAAAACTACTGGTGCCGTACATTTACCGCATAGAGCTTACACAGTTGACGGCAACGTGTACTTTAACGGCAAATTGTTGATTGAACGCACACCGGCAGCTTAAGCTAATTTTCTAAAATGAAGATTGGCCTGGATATTATGGGCGGCGATTACGCACCTGAAGCAGTAGTTTTAGGAGCAATTGTCGGTTATCAATTTTTATCACCTGATCAAAAACTGGTTTTGATCGGTGACCAAAACATTGCTTTAAAAATCATCAGGGATAATAATTTTGATGAAAGTTGTTTTGACTATGTGCATACAACTGAAGTAATTGGTATGGCCGAGCATCCTACTAAAGCAATTGCGCAGAAACCAGGTTCCAGTATCAGCATTGGTTTTCAGCTGTTAAAAGAAGCTAAGCTGGATTCTTTTGCTTCCGCAGGCAATACCGGTGCCATGCTTGTTGGTGCAATGTTTAGTGTTAAAGCTATTCCCGGCGTTATCCGCCCGGCAATTGCAGGTATCGTACCAAAATTAAACGGCGGCCACGGCATTATTTTAGATGTTGGTGCCAATGCAGATTGTAAACCGGATGTTTTGGTTCAGTTTGGTATTTTGGGAAGCCTGATGGCGGAATCATTGTATCATATTGACAATCCTAAAGTTGGTTTAATCAATATCGGAGAAGAAAAAGAGAAAGGTAATTTACTTTCTCAAGCTACATACCCGTTGATGAACGGACACCGGCAATTTAATTTTGTTGGTAATATAGAAGGTCGTGATTTGTTTACAGACCATGCAGATGTTTTTGTTTGCGATGGTTTTACCGGAAATGTTATCTTAAAATTAGCCGAAAACTTTTACGATGTTACCTCTAAAAAAGGCATCCGGGATGAGTTTTTTGATCGTTTTAATTACGAACAATACGGCGGAAGCCCAATTTTAGGTGTTAATGCACCGGTAATTATCGGCCATGGGATTTCTAATCCGGAAGCTATTAAAAGCATGATTATGCTTTCCAGAAATACGGTCGAATCCGGCCTGATTGATAAGATCAAACAAGCTTTCCTCTAAAACAGATATGGATAAAATTTACGCTGCTATCACTGCTGTAAACGGTTACGTGCCTGATTACGTACTAACTAACCATGAATTGGAAACCATGGTTGATACCAACAACGAATGGATTTTAAGCAGGACAGGCATCAGCGAACGCCGGATTTTAAAAGGCGAAGGTTTAGGAGTTTCTGATCTGGCAGTTCCCGCAGTTAAAGGCTTGTTAGAAAAACGCGGCATCAGCCCTGCAGAAATTGATATGCTCATTTTATGTACCACAACTTCTGATATGCCTTTTCCGGCAACGGCAAATATTATAAGTGCAAAAGTTGGTGCAACCAATGCCTGGGGTTTTGATTTGCAAGCTGCCTGCTCCGGTTTTTTATACGGTTTAACAGTTGGTGCACAATTTATTGAAACCGGTAAACATAAAAAAGTGCTGGTAGTTGCAGGCGATAAAATGTCGTCAATTATTGATTATCAAGATAGGGCAACCTGTATTATTTTCGGCGATGGCTGCGGTGCTGTTTTGTTAGAACCAAATTTAGAAGGTTATGGTTTGATTGACAGTAATTTATACAGCGACGGAACAGGCATCAGCTATTTACATCAAAAAGCCGGCGGTTCTGTAAAACCTACCAGTTACGAAACCATTGATGCACGTGAACATTATGTTTATCAGGAAGGAAAAGCCGTATTTAAATTTGCCGTAACCAATATGGCAGAAGCAGCCGCAGAAATTATGGAGCGCAATCAGTTAACTTCAGAAAATGTAGACTGGCTGGTTCCACACCAGGCTAATAAACGCATTATTGATGCTACGGCAGTTAGAATGGGCGTTGGCCCGGAAAAAGTAATGATGAATATCCAGCGTTACGGCAACACCACAAACGGCACTATCCCTTTATGTTTATGGGAATGGGAAAGTAAACTTAAAAAAGGCGATAACTTGGTTTTAGCGGCTTTTGGCGGCGGCTTTACCTGGGGTTCTGCTTATCTGAAATGGGCATACTGATTTTATCCCTGCTTTTTTGTTATTTAATGATAAATTAGCCTGCCAAAAAAATTATCAAACTTAAATTAAACGGACACCAGCATGGATATTAAACAGATTCAGGATTTAATCCGATTCGTTTCCAAATCAGGCGTAAATGAAGTTTCTATAGAACAGCAAGACTTCAAAATCACCATCAAAACAAATCAGCCGCAAAACACGGTTGTTACCACCAATATACCTGTCGCAGAAAATACAGGTACTGCCGTTACAATGCCTTCGATTACCGTAACCACACCGGTAGTGGCCGCACCGGTAGAAGATACCTCTAAATATATCATCATTAAATCGCCCATGATCGGTACTTTTTACCGTTCGGCCGCACCGGAAAAACCGCTTTTTGTAAATATCGGTGATGAAATTAAATCCGGACAAGTGCTTTGCATTATAGAAGCGATGAAATTATTTAATGAAATTGAAGCAGAAGTATCCGGCCGGATTGTAAAAGTGCTGGTTGATAATGCTTCGCCGGTTGAATATGATCAACCTTTATTTTTAGTAGAACCGGCTTAATGCTTCTTTTACCGGCATAATTTACACAAGTAATTTCCGTTGCAATTTATTTTCAAAAGCTACTCCAAGTGATGTTCAAAAAAATATTGATTGCCAATCGTGGTGAAATTGCGCTGCGCATTATCCGCACCTGTAAAGAAATGGGGATAAAAACAGTAGCCGTTTATTCTACTGCAGACCGCGATAGTTTGCACGTCCGTTTTGCAGACGAGGCAGTTTGCATCGGGCCGCCTGCCAGCAAAGATTCTTACCTCAACATACCAAATATTATTTCTGCAGCCGAATTAACCAATGCTGATGCCATACATCCCGGCTATGGTTTTTTGTCGGAAAACGCTAAATTTTCTGCTATCTGTGCCGAATACGGAATCAAATTTATAGGTGCCACGGCTGATCAGATTGATGCGATGGGCGATAAAGCATCTGCAAAAGATACCATGAAAAAGGCCGGTGTGCCTACCATTCCGGGTTCTGATGGTTTATTAACAGATATAAAACAAGGTATCCAGGTAGCGAATAAAATTGGTTATCCGATCATTTTAAAAGCAACTGCCGGCGGCGGCGGCCGTGGGATGCGCATTGTTTGGAAGGATGAAGCTTTTGAAGCTGCCTGGGATTCTGCCCGTGCCGAAGCCGGTGCAGCTTTTGGTAACGATGGCATTTATTTAGAAAAATATGTTGAAGATCCGCGGCATATTGAAATACAGGTAATCGGCGATCAGTTTGGTAAAGTTTGCCATCTGTCAGAACGCGATTGTTCTATCCAGCGCCGCCACCAAAAATTGGTAGAAGAATCTCCTTCTCCGTTTATGACTGAAAAGCTACGCCGTAAAATGGGCGAAGCTGCTGTAAAAGGCGCCAAAGCCGTAAAATATGAAGGTGCCGGAACGGTTGAGTTTTTGGTTGATAAAAACCGTGATTTCTATTTTATGGAGATGAACACACGCATCCAGGTGGAACATCCGGTTACGGAAGAAGTAATTAATTTCGATTTGATAAAAGAACAGATAAAAGTTGCGGCAGGCGTGCCGATCTCCGGGAAAAATTACGAACCAACGATGCACGCTATCGAGTGCCGCATCAATGCCGAAGATCCGCTGAATAATTTCCGTCCATCTCCCGGAAAAATCACCAATTTCCATTCGCCGGGCGGCCATGGCGTTCGGGTTGATACGCATGTTTATTCCGGCTATGTGATTCCGCCAAATTACGATTCGATGATTGCCAAACTGATTTGCACTGCGCAAACCCGAGAAGAAGCCTTAAATACCATGGAACGTGCGCTAAGCGAATTTGTAATCGAAGGCATCAAAACCACCATTCCTTTTCACCTTAAACTGCTACAGGATCCAAACTTCCGGGCTGGTAATTTTACTACAAAGTTTATGGAAACTTTTGAATACACAGAAGATTAAAAAAACTGATTATAAATTTAAACGTAAATACCATTCTAAATCTCTACAGAATGGTATTTTTGTTTCTACTGCAATATGAGCGATCTTAAAGATAATAAACTGTTTAAAGCCCTAAAAGATAAAGGTAACAATCTGGAAGCCGAGATGTCTTTTTTTGATCATCTGGATGTTCTCCGTAAACACTTAATCCGTTCGGCTTTAGCTATTGTAATTTTTACAAGTCTTGCATTTTACTATTTTGATTTCTTTTACAATACCGTAATTATGGGGCCAAGCAGAACATCATTCTGGACGTACCGGATGCTTTGCGAGCTTGGAGCATACTTGCATCGACCGGGATTGTGTATCGATAAAATCAATATAAACTTGATTAATACGGAAATGGCCGGGCAGTTTACGCTTCAAATCAATTCCTCCTTTATGATTGGCCTTGCCCTGGGTTTTCCTTATTTGCTATACGAAGTTTGGCTTTTTATAAAACCTGCCCTGCATGAAAAAGAGCGTAAGGCTGCCAGCGGTTTTGTTTTTTACGCTTCAATGCTGTTTTTACTGGGTGTTTTATTTGGTTATTTTGTGATTACGGCTATGTCACTCAGTTTTTTAGCGGGTTATACAGTGAGCGATTCCATCCAAAATTTATTCAGTATTGATTCTTACATCTCCTCGGTAGCAACTTTAACGTTAGCAACCGGAGCGGTTTTTGAGCTGCCTATTTTGATTTACATCTTATCAAACATGGGTTTGCTAACGGCTAAGTTCATGCGCGAATCCCGCCGTTACGCCATCATTATTATCCTGATTGTAGCCGCCGTGGTAACACCAACACCGGATATGCTGACGATGACGGTTGTAAGTATCCCATTATTTTTACTGTTTGAAGCCAGCATTTTCGTAGCTGCTGCCGTGGATAAACGCCGGCAACTGAAGCATGACGAGCTGATGTCTTAAAATTTAACGAGCTAACCTATACTGTTTTTATCGATAAAAAATCAAAATGAAAATAGCAATCGGCGCAGACCATGCAGGATTTGAGTACAAAGAAGCTTTAATTTCTTTTTTGAAAGATTACCAAATCAAAGACTTCGGAACTTATTCTGCCGAATCTGCTGACTATCCTGATTTTGCACATCCGGTTGCTTCTGCTGTAGAAAAAGGAGAATTTGATTTCGGTATTCTAATCTGCGGAAGCGGAAACGGAATTGCCATCACCGCAAACAAACACCAGGGAATCCGTGCGGCTATTTGTTGGAATACCGAACTGGCAGAACTTGCCCGAAAACATAATAACGCCAACATACTTTGCCTGCCCGCCAGATTTATATCGATAAAAGAAGCACAGGAAATTACCAACGTATTTTTAAATACTGATTTTGAAGGCGGCCGGCACGCAAACAGAGTTAGCAAGATTTCCTTTTGAAAATTAGCAACCTACAAACAACGTAACAGAAAAATTTGCGTTAAAAGTGTAATCCTTAATTTTACAGCATGACCAAAACTGCCGAAGATTTTATTGCGAATGCAGAAGCTAAGGCTTTCGATTTAAAACACCGCAGCATTATCAATTACAACATCGGTAAATATGATGCGGCGGTTGCCAGAGGGATTACGCGTTTGGCAAATCTGGAAAATGCAAAGCGTAAAGCACATGTAATCAAGTGGAAAACGATGGAAAACTTAGACAAGCTGTTGCCTGAGTTTGAAGCTAATTTCCAACGCCGTGGCGGTAAAGTGATTTGGGCAAATGATGCAGAAGAAGCACAAAGAGAAATCCTGAACATCATCGAAAAATCGGGTGCAAAAACAGTAGTTAAATCCAAATCAATGGTTACAGAGGAAATTCATTTGAATGATTTTCTCACCAAAAATAATATTGAAAGCCTGGAAACAGATTTAGGCGAGTATATTGTACAGCTGCTTGGCCAGAAACCGTATCATATTGTTACGCCGGCCATGCACTTATCCAAAGAAGATATTGCCGAATTATTTAATAAACGTTTTGGTACGCCGATAGACGCCACGCCGGAACAGCTAACTATGAAAGCACGCGAACTGCTTCGGAAAAAATATGTTCATGCGGATATCGGCATCACCGGTGCTAACTTTTTAATTGCTGATTCTGGCAGTATCGCCGTTACAGAAAATGAAGGCAATACACGTTTATGCACTACTTTCCCAAAAATCCATATCGCTATTGTCGGGATTGAAAAGATGATTCCTTCTATCGCAGATCTGGATTTGTTCTGGCCTTTACTTTCCACACACGGAACCGGCCAGAATTTAACGGTTTACAACTCTATTTTAAGCGGACCACGGCAAGCGAACGAAACCGACGGCCCGGAGGAAATGTATGTGATTTTGCTGGACAACGGCCGCACGAATTTGCTGGCGCAAAAAGATCAGCGGCAAGCTTTATACTGCATTCGTTGCGGTGCTTGCTTAAACGCTTGTCCGGTTTATAAAAACATCGGCGGCCACACTTACGAAACTACTTACAGCGGCCCGATAGGCTCGATTATTACGCCGCATACCAAAGGCATGGAGGAGTTTAAGCATTTAAGTTACGCTTCGAGTTTATGCGGAAAATGTTCTGAAGTTTGCCCTGTAAAAATTGATCTGCATAAACTTTTATTGTTAAACCGGCGCGATTCTGTCAAGCAAAACTTCAACCCAATTAAAGAAAAATGGGGCTGGGCGGCTTGGAAAAAAGGAATGCTAAGCCGAAAACTAACCGATTATTTTGGTGGAAATGTTAAAAATTTCCTGCTGAGATTCCTCTTCAAAAACACCTGGGGGCATTTAAGGGAAATGCCGGAAGTTGCGCCAAAATCTTTTAGCCAACAATGGCAGGAGAAAAATGTGGAGAGTTGATGGTTTATCGGTAGAAGTAATCCGTAAACAAGAATCTGTCAACTATTAACCAACAGCTTATGGGTAAAAGTAATCCCTGAGCTATAATCTATTAACTGTAATCCATCAACCATGAACAAAACCCTATGCGTAAAATTACATTAAATATTGCTACCAGTTTAGATGGTTTTATTGAAGGGCCGAATGGTGAAATCGATTGGTGTTTAAACGACCAGGATTACGGTTTAACCGAGTTTTCTGACGATACCGATGCTTTGTTTATGGGCAGAAAAAGTTACGAGCTGATTGCCCAAGTTGGGTTAGGTTTTTTTGAAGATAAATCACTTTATGTGTTCTCAGATACACTTTCGCCAAATGAACATTTTGGAATAAACATTATCCGCAAAGCCAACTTCCTCAATTTTGTACAGAATTTCCGGCAGCAGGAAGGCAAAAATATCTGGTTTTTTGGCGGTGCCGATTTGCTTGCTTCTTTTATGGCAGAAAATCTAGTGGATGAATTTTTGATCTCCGTTCACCCAATAATTTTAGGCGGAGGAAAGTTGTTATTTCAGCCTTTAAAAGACAAACTGGATTTAATGCTGATCAATCATAAATCCTATTCCAGCGGCTTGGTACAATTGCGTTATATTATCCCGCCGAAGTTTGATTTGAGTTTACTGGATATGTAATTTGAGAACTATAATTTATTAAATCTTACTAAATTATTTAGCATATTTGAATTAAAATCTCAATATGCAAATTTTCAAAATATTAGAAACCTTGTTTCAAATATTTGTGTATATATTTAAACAAATGCAAACTTCAATAGAACTAATAATTAACAGAACCTTTAATAAAACAAAGGCTGTGAATTCACTGATATTTATTTCAAACAAAGTTGCTAACGACCAGGGCATATCTGATACTTATACCGCGTTAAAAATCCTGTATTTTGCCGAAATCAAGCATTTAGCAAAATATGGTAGGCTTATTACCGATGATACTTTTGCCCGGCTTGAACATGGCTCAACACCTTCTTTTTCGTATGATTTATTAAAAAAGAAGAATAGCAACGGAACTTTTAATATTATCAGCAATTCAAAATTTAAGCCGAACAGAGAGTTAGATATTGAAGAGCTTTCCGAAAGTGATATTGAATGTCTGGATGAAGCCATATCCGAAAATAAAAAGTTGAACTTTAATCAGTTAAAAGGTAAAGCACATGATGAGGCTTATAACAAAGCAGAAACACTAAATGAAAATTATGTTAACTTGCAATATATTTTTGAACAGGAAAACTTATCGGAAAGCCAAATAAGATTTATCACTGAATCTTATGAATTTAAAACACTGACTCAATGCCTCCCTCTTTAGGAAATTTTTTTTCTAAAGAATTTAAAGATGATTATTTAGGCAAGAAAATTTCTCCTAAATGTATTCTGCTTATTAAAATCCCAGAGTTTAAAGATGTTAATTATCCTAAATACGCAATTATAGTTTGTGTTTCTGATAATTCAAATTCTATTGCATCGGTTTGTATTAATACAGATAAACCTTTTACCAATAACTGTATTACTATAACAAAAAAGGAACATGCTTTTTTAAAATACGATAGCTATGTAAATTGTGATTTTATATCTGAAATGAAACTAAAAGATTTAACAGCATTTTTAGAAAAGTATCCGGAGAATATTTTAGGCGAAATAACAGATTTTCATCACATACAAATATTAGAGCGTTTACAATCAAGTAAAGTTATTCCCGTAAAATTAAAACGAAAATTTGGGTTATTGTAGCTTTGCTTTTTAATAGCCTATATTACCAACTCCACTTCCGCAACCGGATTAAACAAATAAACACGGTTAGTGCTTACTTCCACACAGCGGTAACGTTTGCGCAACCGTTCTTCGCGACGGAAAACTCTTCCGTCTTTCCAACGAAATAAACCGTTTGCCGGAATTTTTTCTACCAAAATAACCGATGCTTCTTTTACATCATATTTTTTGAGGGCGCGAAATAAGGTAAGATCAGAACAACTTGAAGCCGCCGGATTATCTAAATAATTTTGGATGGTTTTTTTAATATCCGCAGGAAAAATCTCCGAGTCAAAAAATGGTTTCATCATTCTTTTAAAGTTAACTTTCCATTCGGTTCCGTGCGGTTTTGCTTTGTGCTGATGCTGGTTCCAAGTATATAAATGTGCAAACTCGTGAACGGTGGTTACTAAAAAAGCGTAAGCATTCAAATCATAATTAACCGAAATCCGGTGTCCTTTTCCACCAAAAGGCGCACGGTAATCGCCAAATTTTGTTCCGCGGTTGCGGGAAACTTTAAATTCGCACTGAAAATAATCAATCCATTTAGCAATCACCGGAGCAGCGGCATCGGGCAGATATTGCTTTAGAATTTCGGTTTTATCCACGCCGTAAAATCGCGAATTATTTTAATAAATGGAAGGTAATAAAGCTTGCGCCATAAGCCAAAACGGTCATATAAGCAAACTGTATGGCCGGCCATTTCCATTCTTTGGTTTCGCGGTAAACGATGGCAACCGTACTGGCGCATTGCATGGCAAAAGCATAAAACATCATGAGCGACATGGCAACAGCGAAAGTAAAAACAGGCAAACCGGTTTCCATATTTCGGGCGTGTTTCATCTTATTCAGCACAGAATCGAGCTTATCCGGATTACCATCCACACTGTAAATCGTAGCCATCGTTCCTACAAAAACTTCCCGCGCAGCGAAAGAAGTAATTAAAGCGATACCGATTTTCCAGTCAAAACCCAAAGGGCGAATAGCCGGTTCAATGGCATGGCCCAGAATACCGGCGTAAGAGTTTTCGAGCTGATCGGTTGCTTTTAAATGTTGCAGTTCCGTTGCTGATTTTTTGCCGGTAAAAGAAGCATTGCTGTATTTTTGATCAATCTGTGCCATCCGTTTTCCGGGTCCGTAAGATGCCATCACCCATAAAATAATGGAAACCGCGATGATGACTTTCCCGGCCTGAATTACAAAAGTTTTAGAACGCTCGTACATTGTTAAGCCAACGTTTTTCCAGCGCGGCATCCGGTAAACCGGTAATTCCATAATAAAATAACCGCGCTCCCGGCTTTTCAAAATCAACTTAAATACCCAGGCAACTATTACTGCAGAAATTACGCTGAACAGATACATCGCCATCATGGCAATTCCCTGCAGGTTAAAAATCCACCAAACGTTTCTGTTCGGCACAACCAACGAAATAAGCAAAGTGTAAACCGGCAAACGTGCAGAACAGGTTATTAACGGCGTAACCATAATGGTAATCATGCGGTCTTTCCAATTTTCGATGGTGCGCGTACTCATGATAGAAGGCACGGCGCAGGCAAAACCACCGATCAGCGGCACGACAGATTTGCCGTTTAAGCCAACTTTACGCATAATCCTGTCCATCATAAACGTAACGCGCGACATGTAACCGGTATCTTCCAAAATCGAAATGAAAGCAAATAAAATGGCAATTTGCGGGATAAAAACCAGCACGCCGCTTAACCCGGCAATTACGCCGTCCAACAATAAATTTGTTAAAGGACCAGCCGGGAGTAGTTGATGTAAAGTAATTGTGAGCCAGGTAAATGTATCTTCAATCAACGTCATCGGGTAAGCCGACCAGGAAAATATCGCCTGAAAAATAAACATCAGAATGGCGAAGAAAATAACGAAACCGAAAATTTTATGTGTTAAAAACTGATCAATTTTATTACTGTAGCTTTCCTCTCCTGCAAAATGATTTTTCCGGGTAACCACATCAAAAAGCACATCATTGATAAAATTATAACGCGCAATTGTTTCTATAGCCTGTGATTTTTGGGAATGAAAAGAATATTCTTCTTCTAAAGTTTCGATCCTACCGTTTTGCTGCGGAGATAAAAACTGTAAATATTCGTGCTGATGCGCCAGTTGTAAAGCAAAATAATTGTTATCAACCTCAATTTCCTCCCGAATACTGCTGATTAATTGCGGTGCCAATTGTGCTACATCGATGGTATCTTCCTGCAAAGCAAAAGCATTTGCAAAACTAATTGCTTGTTTTAATGCTTCAATTCCTTCGGCTTTGCGTGCAGAAATCGGCACAACCGTGATGCCTAATTTTTGGGAAAGCAAATCAATATTAATGTTCAATCCGGCTTTATCGGCTAAATCCATCATGTTTAAAGCCAGGATAACCGGGATTTTTAAATCGGCAACCTGCGTATAAAGCAACAGGTTTCGTTTGAGGTTGGATGCATCCAGAATAACAACTACCAAATCCGGATTGAGATCATTAGAGCGATCAGCTAAAACAGAAAAAACAATGGATTCATCCTTACTTTTTGGATAAAGGCTATAAGTACCGGGAAGATCAATGATTTCGGCGCGGCGGCCATCTCCTAAAGTGCAAAAGCCAGTTTTTTTATCAACCGTAACGCCCGGAAAATTGCCAACTTTTTGATTAAGACCGGTAAGAACGTTAAAAAGTGTTGATTTACCGGTATTAGGATTTCCTACTAATGCAACTTTTAAATCAGCCTTCAACGCAAATTATTGTAGAATAATGGTAGATGCTTCGCGTTTACGCAAACTCAACATATAACCGGAAACGTTAATTGCAATAGGATCTCCAAGTGGTGCAATGCGCTGAATACTAATTTCTTCGCCTGGCAAACAACCCATTTCCATCAGCTTCACAGACATTTCAAGATCAGTAAATTCCTTAATAATGCCTTTTTTTCCTATTGGTAATTGCGAAAGTTTCATTAACCTTATTTGTTCCGTAAAATTATCTTTTATTTATATTAAATCCAAATAGCATTTAATAATTTCATTGTAAAAGAAGCATGCGTTTTTTATCAGTACAAATTGGTTAAGGAAAATTTTTGTAGATATTTTTTCGATGGTCGGCAATAACTAATCTGATTATATTCTCTTCTTCTAAAATAAACCCTAAACGATAATTTCCCATTTTATATCTATAGCAACTTCTTTGGTCTTTTTTATTGGTCTTAAGTTTTTTGATATTAGCAATACTTGCTATGTTCATAGCACCTTCAATTGTTCCGATAAAATCCGATACTATTAACTGGATATTTTTAGGTAATTCCTTTGCAGACTTAGCAAAACTTCTTTCAATAATGTACTGCATAGATAAAATAGCACTTTATTGCAGTGTAAATTTTGTAGCTAAAAATATGTTTTTGCAAAGTTTATTTGGCAAGGTAAGCCAGGAAAGCATTCTTTTCTTCCAAAGATAAAATATCATCTTTAGCATTAGCATAAATTGCTTGGACCAAAGCATTATCGTCTTCCTCTTCACTCACATCCAAAACTTCGACAGGTACATGCAATCGGTCAGCTAATTGCATAATATCCTTTTTTTGAGCTTCTGTCGTTATATCTAAAACAAGCTTCATATTAACAAATGTATGAAATTGGATTAGTTAATTACGACTTGTGTTTTGATACCTGAAATGCGGACAGTTACATTTTTTTTTGAATAAACTACAGGAAGAAAACATAACGGAAATTAGCAAGGCAACTGTAATAATTTGCTTATTTATGTTGAGATTGTATGGCATGTGCAGTTACTAAAATACTAAAAATACCCATTAAAGAACCCAGCAAATCGCAAAACAGATCGTTCCAATCGCCGCTGCGGTAGGTAAAAAATTTCCATTGTAAAAGCTCTATCGCTCCTCCAAAAAGAAACATCAATACAAAAACAGTTAAAAATACAGCTGCGGGAAAATGCGTTTTTGCCTGTTTACGGATTAAACCGTAAAAAGTAAGAACGGTAAGTACAAAAAATAATCCGGTGTGGGTAAGCTTATCAAACCCCCTGAAAAACAAATGCGAATTACCTGCTTTGCCTAAAGAAACGCAGCAAATAACTAAAATAAAAAAAGCCCAAATTAAACTCAGGCTTTGATATTTTAATAGTTTTTGCATTAGGCGCCAACTAAAGATTTATAACTTTCGGCAGTTAAAAGCTCATCCAGTTCTGCTGTGTTTGAGATCAGAATTTTAACCATCCAGCCCTCGCCAAAAGGATCAGAATTAACCAGTTCGGGGTTTGTATTGAGTGTAGCATTAAACTCCAAAATTTCTCCGCTAACCGGCATAAACATGTCAGAAACTGTTTTTACAGCTTCAACAGTGCCAAAAATAGCTTCTTTAGCCACCTGCTCTCCTACCGTATTAATGTCTATATAAACGATATCGCCCAGTTCATGCTGCGCAAAATCTGTAATGCCGATGTAAGCCGTTTCACCATCAACCTTAACCCATTCATGATCTTTAGTATATTTTAATTCAGAAGGAAAATTCATGTTGCTGTTTTTTTCTCAAAAATAATAAAAACGAGATTAGAAACTGAAGCTTAAACCGAATAGTAAAAATTATTTGTTTAAAATAACAGATGCTTCTTTTATGGCATAAAAAATCAAATCAAGATTTTTATCCTTACTTTTTGAAGATCAGAAAGTTAGGATTTCAGCTTTCCCTTAAAACTCATCAAAATAACATTACTACATAACAAATACATAAAAATTAAAACTTTAACTTTTAAAGTATTGTTATAAAGCCATGGTTAAATTATATAAAACTACTACAATGAAAAAAATTACATTAGCAGCATTTGCATTATTCGGACTTATCTTTTCGGCAAAAGCACAAATCCAAAAAGGTAATGTTTTAATCGGAAGCGATCTTGCAAATTTAAATTTAGGATTAAATAGCCCGACAAGTTTTTCTGGTACAATTGCTCCAAAAGCAGCTTGGTTTATCCAAAATAATGTTGCTTTAGGTGCATATGCAAACTTGGGTATCGCCACAGTAAAAGGAAACGGATCTGATTTTACTTATGGCGTTGGTGCTTTAGGCAGAATTTATGCTGGCGGCGGTAATGAAATTATCAGACACGGACGTGTTTTTGGTGAAGCTAATATTGGCATTAACGGACAAAATTTAAGTCAAAACGGCGGATCTACCACTGGTTTAGGTTTTGGTGTAGGCCCAGGTTTTGCTTATTTTATCACCCCAAGTATCGGTTTGGAAACTTTGATAAAATATAATGGTATTGTTGGTTTCGGAAGCAGCCCGTTTGCAAACAATGTAGCTTTAAACTTTGGTTTCCAGGTTTATTTGCCGGGAAGAGCAACAGCAAACAAAGTTAGAAATGATGTTAGATAGTTGAACTACTAACAAGATCAAAAAAAGCATGCTAAAAATAGCATGCTTTTTTTATGCCCTAAATTTTAGGTTTTTATTGGAAAAGCAATTTCAGATTCACCCCAAAATTGGTAAATGCGGTGTTAAAAGATTGAGAGGTATAAGGTTTGGTGATGTTAGAATCGTAAAATAACTGCATGTTAAACCGCTGATTAATCACATAATTAACAGACGGACGTACCGTAATATTTTTTGCACCGGAAGAAATATCTGCTTCTTGCACATCCGGACGATAAATTAACGTTTTGTTGTCTGTTAAAGCGAAATCAAGCTTAAATGTCATATCGTTTTTTAACTGCAGACTTTGAAACAAGCCGAAAGGAAAACGGAATCGGTTGGTATGATAGCCAAAGCCGAACACAATATTACTTTCGTTCTGCTGTGTTAACTGGCTGTTTAACAAGCTTAAACTTAGCGCACGGCTTTTTCGATATTCAAAATTACCGGTCATACTGTTTTTAAAACGGACATCAAAACCAAGCAAAGGCACAAACTGCTCAAAAATGGTAATTTGCGAATACTGGTATAAAGGCAAAAAATCATTGTTTGCATCGCGCACATTAACCGAACCATTTGCTTCTGTGTATCGAAGCAGCGTATTAAAACCGCTTACGCTGTAAGTAGAACGATAGCCGTGGCGAAAATCAACAGATTCAAAAAACTCTGCTAAAAAAGGTATTTTACTTAAACCATTGTAAGTAATTTGCCAGTTAGGGATCGGTATTTTAGGGAAACCGCTTAACGAGGTACTGCCTGCATCTTTACCTGCATAAGCTGCCAAAAACGCCGGCACCAGCACATCCTGATCATTTGCACCATAACCATCTGTATAACCATTGGTTATTGTTCTGGTTGAATTTGGGTTTTGCCTGCCCAAGCGCTGTGAAATAACAGTCCGGTTATCTAAAAACTTCTGAAAAACAGATGAATTATTATTGATACCGGAAGCTTTTGAAAAAGCAGTTGGCAGCGTAAAATAAGACACACTGTAATCTCCGCTGGTAATCGGACTTAAATTTTCAATCTCGTTTGTAAGTGCTGAGTATTTAAAGTTGGTTTGATAATTTGAATTTCGGGTACGAAATGCAGATAATTCTATCCTTAAATCCGGAATTGGTTCTATTACGCCGCGCAGGTGCATATCCTCATTCAGTGTTTTGGTAAACAACTGGTTCTGCAAAGAATCGGTAGAAATCCAGCCGTTTGAAATTGCCTTGCTGCGAATATCAGCCTGGCTTCCCAGTAAAAACCCGATCCCGGGCGCATTGTAATTTAAATCTTCCCCAAAAAACTTTGTTTTAGGTAAATAGCCCGGTAAAAAAGTTCCTTCTGTTTTGGTATAAGTTCCGCTTACACTTTTTACACTGGTTAAAATTTGTAAGAATAAATTCCCTAAACCGCTGCCTTGGTTTGCATCGTTTGCTTTCCGCAATACCGGGATTTTATTATACAAACCAATAAAGTTTAAAACAGGGTTAAGCTGAATAGTGCGTGAATTTAATATCGTATTACCAACATTTAAGGAAGGGTCATTTAAAGAAAACTCTGCCTGCGAGTTCCAGGTAAATTGTGTGCTGTAACGAACCGTCATATTTGTCCAGTCCAAACCCGGAATTTTGTTAATTGGTGTATTGTAATTAAAGGTGATCGTATGATTATAATTAACAGTACGGCCCAACTTTTTCAGATTATTCCATAAAGTATCCTGTTTTAAACCATTTATACGGCCGGTTGGCTCGTCGATTACCCCTAAATTGGTGGCATCAAAATCCATCTGCAAGGATTTTGTTAAATTCCAGCCGATACCATAAACGCGCTGGATCAAAAAATTCTTGTTAAAAGTAGTAGGTATCGCGATAAAGTTTTCCGGGTCGTTGTTCCGCAAAGTATTTTCAGAATAAAAACGGTTCAGGCTGATGTTGAAGTTTAACCGGGAAGGCAGCAAGCTAAAGTTTATATCCTTCAACAATTTAAGCATGTTACTTTTGATCACCTTTTGGAAAGGATTATAAAACCTGGGCGTATTGTTATAAACGTAGTTTAAACTGCCCAGATAAGTTTTTTGGAAAGCATTTTCAGTTACAAAATCATGATGCGTATATTCGTTATAAACGTAAGTGGCACTCAGGTTCTCTACATCCCAAATGTGGTTTTTCGCTTTCGGATCGGTTTTTACTTTACGAACATTGGTTAAGTTGATGCTTTTTCTAACAGTATAATCTTCAACTACGTTTAAAAGTGAATCTTTTTTAGCTGAAGGAAGTGCGGCCAATTCACTTTTTAATTCAATATCCGGGGAAATCGGATCAAATTCCGGCACGCTTTTCTGGTTAGAATAATTAACGTAAACCGGTATTTTGATACCTGATTTAGTAGGGAAAAACTTACCTAATTCTACATTGGCAGAAACATCCATTGATTGATCATCACTTTTGCTGCGTTCGCTTAATTTAGAATCGAGCGCGCCAAAACCAACCGTGCTTTTAGTACCCGAAACTGTAACATCCGCAAAATCTGCAAGCTTGGCGTTAAAATGGCCGGTAACTGCAAATCCGCCTTTATCATCAAAATCGGTTAAACGCAATTCGTTAAACCAAACGATAGCCGTTTTATCCAATCCGTCATCTTTAGTCGAATTTCCTTTATACGGATTGCGCACGCCCAGCATTATTGTTCTCAGCTTGCTTAAATCCGGCTGGCCTTTTATCGTAATTTTATTTGCACCATCCGTAAAAGTAAACGGAACGGTTAACGGCCATGATACTCCGTTTAGCAGTGCATTATTACGGGCTACTTTTGCGCGCGTTAATAAGGATAACTGCAAATCCATCCGGTTTGATACCGGCCAAATACCTTCCGGATCCTTCGTGCCGGAATTAGTTACCTGTAAAGGAATTTCGTATTCGTAATAATTACTGATATAATCCGCACCTAAACGTACAAAAGCACTTACATCACCGTTTTGCAGCTGCGTTCCTTCGGCGTGGATAAACATTTCCAGCTGCTTGTACCGTCGTAAATCATTATAAAAAGTTTTAAAAGTAGCTTTAGAATAACCATCGCGCAAGTTTGCTACGTTTACCTGTAAAGCCTGCTCGTTTAAATAAGTAATGGTTGTAGTATTATTGTAATCGCGCTGGCGCTCAATACCCGGCGGCACCACGTAAGGAATCGGGTTTCGGTTTCCGTTTTCTTCAATATTTACGGTGCCTACATTAATGGTAGAATTATCCAGGGAAGGATTTATGATGGCCGGATCTGCAATAACATTTGTGATACTGTTTTCTGTATTGAAAGCGCGCCATTCGCCCCGAACCAGTTGTAAGCGTGCAAAACGAAGTACAGAAGTATCGGCAAAATTTGTCATGAACATCCGGATAAAGCGGATGGATTTAAAATCCTGAATGTTGCCAACTTTTGTTTGATAATCGATAATGGGTACACGAAACTGATACCAGGTAGCCGTTTGCGTTAACCCGTTAGCCAGTTTAACCTGCGAAACAACTTTATCTGTAATAAAATTCTGGCCTATATTTAAATCCTGCGGGCGGATAGAAACTTTATATTGAAAATATTCGTCCGCCTGGCTCATATTATTATCGCGGTTAATATCTTCTCCGTCCGGCAATGAGGTAGAAGCAGAATTATCCAGGCCGAGTTCTGCCTGCGATTGCTGCGTAGTTCTGGAGTTTCCTTCCGTACCGTTATACTGACTGTAACGTTTTAAAACCCCGGCATTTGCTTCATCAAACTGTGCACCTTTAAAATACAGGTAATTATCAGAAGACGGATCGTTATTAATTTGTGAAGTGGCAGTTCCGGTTAACTGTCCTTTTATTTGCTGGATAAAAGGAGCATACTTAACTCGTTCATCTGCGTCATTTAAACCATCCAAACCGATATCCTGTATAGTCCTGGAACCAGAATTACTATCAAAAGATTGTACAACGGGTTGTATTTTAGGGATTCGGCCCCAAACGGTTTCATCAACTTTAGTTAAATCACCGTCTGCCGGCAAACCGTTTTCCAGGCTTTTTCTTCCGTCTTTTAAAATATCTTCGGAGATACTGCCAAGATTAAAATACAAATCGCCGCCGGTAGAAGATCTTTTATTGATGAAAGGATCTAAAACCCAAAACTCAATATACTGCACATTGAGCGATTCAAAATCGTTACTTTCCAATTTTCTGAAAATTCCGCCCCAGCGCGTTCTCGGATTTTGCAAGGTTCCGTCCTGGTTAATGCCGGTAGTCGAATAGTTATAAGGGCCGCGAACAGTAGGATAAAAAGATAAATCAAGCGTTGGTAAACTTAAAGCCTGGCCGGTGATGCTTTGTTTATAAGGGAAAACTTCTTGCTCCAATACTTCACGTACGTAAGGATTGGAGAGTTCATTTTTAACATCCGGAAGCGGCGGTGCCAATGAGTTAGACCGATTGTAAAAAATCGGATCGATATTATAAAATGCTAAACGCGAACGGTTGTAGCCATAAGCGAGATCATTGCTTAACGATGCCTCCGGGAATAATTGCGGCGTTCCGGATAATTGCCAGTTAACTGCACTTTTTAAATCGATGATGGAATTACTGTTTTCAAAATCATCCAGGTAAGACGTTCCGTTTTTTGCGCCTGCAAAATTGATGGCTGATGAATGCCCGGCAATCAGCTGTGCAAATTCTCCCCGAAAATTAACGGATGAAGGCACTTTAGTAGAAATAAAAGGAAGCTTATCAACCAGCTTAGTCAAAAACCTGGATTGCGAACTGTAATTGGCATCAAACCCATAGATGGTGTTAGAAACCGGTTCATCGCCAATATTTATTTTCTGTGTTAAAGGCTGCTCGGTTAAGTGCATAACTGTAGCACCGAGATTTAACTTGTTGCTGGCTTTATAATCAAACCGGGAACCATACAAAGATTTTTGCTGTACGCCGTATAAAGCATTATTTTCCAGCTTGATGTTAATCGGTTGGCCGGAAGTAAGCAGTGCAGTATTGATAATCCTGATCCGGCCGATACTGTAATCAACTGTATAATCACTTCCTTCTGTTAAAATAGTTGAACCGGCCGTAACCACAACTGATCCTGCCGGAATATTGATCGCATTTAACTGAAACTCTGAACCTGCCTTGGCCGAGTAAGTTCCTTTAATGGCAAATCTGTTTAATGCCGGGAAAAATTGTTGTGCAATTGTTTTAACCGAATCATACAAGGGCTGGTAAACATACCGGCTAATCAAATCCTGTTCGGTAACCGGATTAAACTGCTTTTGCAGATCAGAACCAAATGGTTCTAAAACCGGGAAAGTAATCCTTCCGTTTTCCGGATCAATCGTAATACGGTCTAAAAAGTCAAAATACCCATCCGGGTTTTTTGCATTTTGCTGATCCAGGTTATCCAGCCCGGTCAGTTGCAGCCACAACTTACTTTTTGTTCGCTGCCCTTCGCCCATAATAAGTTTTTCGATGTTGGATTTATCATCCAAACGGGTAACAGCAAGTCTGAAATCCGACGAACTGATCTGATAAGCACCCAAACTATAAATATTTTTCATCATCAGTTTCCAGGTTGGCAAACTGGTTTTAAGCAATTCGTTTTTCAGCAATTTGGTGTACAAAACCTTTGGTGTTGCTGCATCAACCTTTACATCTGTAGAAAATTCTCCTACCTGATACTCGGTGCCGTTATAAGTGTAACGATAGGCAACCGCTAAAACTTCATCGTTATTTAAGGCATAATTTAAAGAGATATAACCTAATTGCGGATGCAGTACAAACTCCCTGTCGGTTAGTTTACGGGCATAAGTTAATTTGGCAAAGTTATCTGTACTGCCGGATGCCTGGAAATAAGTTGCGATATCATTAGCTGTGGTGAGCCTTGCATTTGCCGGTAAGTTTTGCAGTAAAGAGTTGGATTGCGTGGTAAAACCCGGACCGGCAAAACCGGCAGGCAAAGCTGAAAATCCTGTTCCGCCGCGAATCAAAGAAGTATTGTAAGGTGCATTTTCACCTAAATCCAGAAACGCCAGTATATCTCTGGAATCTGTAGTAGTGTTACTTCTGTTGGTTACCCAAACTTCAATTTTGGTAATGGTAATATTAGAACTGATGATCGGAATATTGGCCAGTGCTTTATCGTAATTATTCCGGAAGTATTGTGACAAAAAGTAGTGGCGGTTTACTTCATAATCAGAAGCAGATAAATTAATGGTTCCCTGCTGCGCGCCGTTTGTAATGGTTAACTGCTGTGTTTGCGAACGCTGCTGAGAAAAAATACTGGTTACGTTTAACTTGCCAAACTGCAGCTTCGTTTTGATACCGAATAAAGCCTGGCTCCCGCTAATCAGTGAAGTTGGCAGAGGCATACTTACCGTTCCGGCTTCTATTTTCTGGATAATCTCATCCGGTTTACCGGTATAATCCAGCTTTAACTGGTTTTCAAACTGAAACTGTGCTTCAGTATTGTAATTGGTAGAAATTTTGAGCTTGTCGCCAATTGAACCGGTAACGTTCATTTGGATACGCTGATCAAAATTAAAGCTTCCCTGGTTACGCTGGCGTGTATTGTAAAGCGGATTTTCGTTTTTATTCAGCTGGCCGGCAAAGATTACTTCTGCCGATCCCTGCGGACGAATGTCAATATTTTCACTGCCGAAAATTTTTGCAAAAGTTTGACTTCTGATTTTAATTTGCGGGATAAAACCTTGTTGCTGAGAATCCTGCGCATACTTGTCAGAAAGCTGTTTCCAGTTTTCCTTAATTTCGTTGTTCTGCTTTAATTGCAGATACTCTGTGTAAGTAAGGTAACGCTGCGGCCGGTAGAGGAAGTTACCTACCTTTTCTGATAAAATATAACGGTTAGTTGCCGCATCATATTCTACCGTCCTAACCAGATTTGGAGGATCCGGAAGTAAAAAACCCCTTCTTAATTGCTGGCTTCGGGATTCTTTACCGGCAACAGGTGTTTGGGTTTTTACAGTATCGTTTTTAGAAGAATTTGTTGTTGCCTGCTGACCATAAATCTTTTTATTACAGCAAACCGCTACAATAAAACACATCCCACACAGCACTTTTCTGGTCAATAATTTCACCTGTTAAGCAAAAAAAGTATCGTAATTATAAATTTTTCAACGCTATTTTTATCAATTTTTCTACTGTTAAGTCTTCTTCTTCCTTTTTTACAATCTGATCGATCATTTTTTCTGCGGCAATTTTTGCAAAACCCAGCATCACCAGCGCAGATAAAGCTTCTTCTTTAACGGTATGGTTTACAGGAACTGAAATTAAAGAATCCGGCCCTTCTTTTTTTAATTTATCCTGTAACTCCAAAACTATTCTTTGAGCTGATTTCGGCCCGATCCCCTTAATCCGCTGTATCAAAGGCACATCTCCTTTTATAATAGCTTGCTGTATTTCCGCAGGTGTAATCGAAGAAAGGATCATTCTGCCGGTGTTCGGCCCGATTCCTGATACGGATATCAAGTGTAAAAATAACCTTCTTTCGCCTTCATCTGCAAATCCGTACAGCGTATGTGCGTCTTCTTTTACGTGAAGCCATACAAAGAGTTTACAAATATTTTCGTTTGCCGAAAGTGCAGAATAAGTATTTAAGGATATATTTAGGTGATAGCCAACGCCGCCGGCATCAATTACAACATAAGCCGGGCACTTAAAAGCAAGTTTACCACTTATATAATCGTACATCTGCCGGTGTTTTTGTTGGTTGTTTTAATTTTATTGCCGATACTGTTTTTATCCATCTTTTTTAGTTGCCGCTTTGGTTTGCGCATCTACAACGGCAATGGTTACCACATTTACAATCTCTCTTACAGAACTGCCTAATTGCAAAACATGAACCGGTTTATTCATGCCGAGCAAAATCGGGCCAACGGCTTCTGCACCGCCAATTTCCTGTAAAAGTTTATAAGCGATATTTCCGGATTCGAGATTCGGGAAAATCAGCGTATTTGCCGGTGCTCCGTTTAAGGTAGAAAAATCGTAATTATCCTTTAACAAAGTCGGGTTCATGGCAAAGTTGGCCTGCATTTCACCGTCAACCACAATCTCCGGATATTGCTCATGCAAAATACGTACAGCTTCGCGGGTTTTATCCGGCACTTCTCCATCATTAGAACCAAAATTAGAGTAGGAAAGAACCGCAACCCGTGGTTTTACAATAAAATGCTTAACCGCATTTTCAATCAATACAGTAATATCTACTAATTGCTGCGCCGTCGGGTTTACGTTGATGGTTGTATCGCCAAAAAATACCGGCCCTTTTTTGGTGATCATCATGTACATTCCGGCTACCAATTTTACGCCCGGTTCTGTACCGATAATTTGTAACGCCGGCTTTACCGTTGCCGCATAATTACGGGTTAAGCCGGAAATAAGCGCGTCGGCATCACCAAACTGAACCATGGAAACACCATAATAATTTCGGTTACGCATCATTTTTTTGGCATCAAAAGAAGTAATGCCTCTGCGCTGGCGTTTTTTAAAAAGGAAATCAGCATATTTTGCAGAATTTTCTGTACCGATAAGCGGATCGATAATCTCTACGCCATCCAGTTCCAGATCATTTGCCAACATAATTTCCCTGATCTTTTCTTTATTTCCCAATAAAATTGGTGTCGCTATACCTTCATCACGTACAATCTGTGCTGATTTCAGGATTTTATAATTATCGGCTTCCGCAAAAACCACACGCTTCGGCTCCAGTTTAGCTTTGCCCGAAATGGTACGCATCAGTTTATCTTCCTTGCCTAACCTGCTAATCAGTTCTTCGCGGTAAGCTTCCCAATCGGTAATGTGTTTACGTGCAATGCCAGAATCCATTGCCGCTTTGGCAACCGCAGCAGAAACCGTTGTAATCAATCTTGAATCAACAGGTTTCGGAATGATATAATCTTTGCCGAATTTAAAATTACGGGCATTATAAGCCAGGTTTACTTCTTCCGGAACAGGCATTTTAGCTAATTCTGCAATCGCTTTTACAGCAGCTAATTTCATCGGTTCGTTAATACTTGTTGCCCGAACATCCATCGCACCGCGAAAAATATAAGGGAAACCCAATACGTTATTTACCTGGTTTGGATAATCGGAACGGCCGGTAGCCATAATTAAATCCTTACGGGTTTGCGTAGCCAGTTCATAGGAAATCTCGGGTTCGGGATTGGCCATTGCAAAAACAATCGGATTTTTAGCCATCGTGAGCAGCATTTCCGGCGTAACTACATTCCCGGCAGAAAGCCCGATAAAAACATCAGCACCTTTCATGGCATCGGCCAGCGTTTTTATATCGGTTCGATCCGTAAAAAATTCTCTCCGGATATCGTCCAGATCGGTTCTGCCGTGATGCAGCAAGCCATCTTTATCAAACATAACCAGGTTTTCTTTTTTTACGCCGATAGCCAGGTATAATTTTGAGCAGGAAACCGCAGCAGCTCCGGCTCCGTTTATAACTATTTTTATAGTTTCGAGCGTTTTTTTCTGAATTTCAAGGGCATTTATCAAAGCAGCACCGGAAATAATGGCTGTACCGTGTTGATCATCGTGCATTACCGGAATTTTCATTTCCTCTTTTAAACGCCTTTCAATTTCAAAACATAAGGGCGCAGAAATATCTTCGAGATTAATGCCGCCGAAAGTAGGTTCCATTGCTTTCACAATCTGCACAAATTCCTCTACGTTTTTGGTATTCAGTTCCAAATCAAAAACGTCTATATCTGCAAAAATCTTGAACAGCAAGCCTTTACCTTCCATTACCGGTTTGCTGGCTGCCGCACCAATATCACCTAAACCTAAAACAGCCGTACCATTGCTGATAACCGCTACCAGGTTGCCTTTTGCCGTGTATTTATAAACATCGTCCGGGTTTTCTGCAATACGCAAACAAGGTTCTGCAACGCCGGGCGAGTAAGCTAAGGAAATATCCCGCTGAGATCGTGTTGGCTTGGTTGGCAATACCTGGATTTTCCCTGGCCGGCCGGAAGAATGATAATCCAGTGCATCCTGTTTACGGTTGTTTACCTTGCTTTTACTCATCAGCTTGTGTTTATAAATTTTATATTAAAAAAGTCCCGGTAAAAGAAGTACCGGGACTTGATCGCCAAAATGCAATGTGATATAATTAACTACGATTAATTTTGAGCATCATCCCGGAATGTAAGCGGTTACTTCTTAAAGTATTTAAAGATTTGATGCTCTGTGCAGTAGCACCTGCATATTTATCCGCAATCATATTCAATGTATCACCTTTTTTAACTTTGTAAGTATAATAACTTTTTAATGATTTTTTTTCGGGAGAAGCAAATTCTGTAACTGATGCTTCTTTTACAAGCAATTTTTGGCCGGGCATAACAGCACCGCTGTTTAGGTGGTTCCATACTTTTAAATCCTGCACTTCAACACCATACCGATCAGCAATTACTGATAAATTTTCTCCTCTTTTAACACGGTAATAACTTGGGATTGTAGTTTGATCTGCCTGATCATCATCATGATTGGCAGCTAATAGAGCAGTTGGAGCAGTCTCGGTATCGGTACCATTTAGGGCAGCATAAACATTTGCAAAATCTGCAAAAGCAGTTTTAGGTAAAATCAAACGTTTTGGTTTATCCGCAGTTCCGTTAGCAATACGTTTTTTGTAAGCCGGGTTTAAGATAGCCATTTCACGCGGATCAATATCCAATGCTTTGGATAAGCTGCCGAGGGAAATAAATTTGTTAACTAAAACAGTGTCCGTTTTGGTAGAAAAATTACATTCCTCTGGAACGATCTGATGCTTTTTATAAAAATTCATCACATAAGCCATAGCGATAAATGCCGGAACATAACCACGCGTTTCCGCCGGCAAATAATTGCGTATCGACCAGAAATCATTTCCGCCTGATCGTTGCATCGCCCGGATTACGTTTCCTTTTCCACAATTGTAGGAAGCAATTGCCAGCAGCCAGTCACCAAAATTATTATAAGCATCCTTTAAATAACGTGCAGTAGCATAACTGGCCTGTATCGGATCTTTTCGTTCATCTACATAATTATCCATTTTTAAACCGTAAAGCCTGGCTGTTGCAAACATAAACTGCCAGGGGCCGGTTGCGCCAACTCTGGAAACTGCATTTGGATTTAACGCCGATTCTACAATTGATAAAAACTTCATTTCTTCCGGAATACCGGCATCACGGAAAGCTTTTTCATAAATCGGGAAATAATATTTAGCCAAACCAATTATTTTAGACATGGAGTTTTTTCTGCGCGGAGCAGTGTAAATATCGATGTAGCTTTGTACGTATTCATTATAGTTCAGCGGGATTTGTTTTTGTATGGAATCCAACCGGAATTTGTACACCATATTTTGATAAGAAGTTAGTAAAAATTCATCAACTATCGGAACCGGTACCAAAGTATCTGTTCTTAAAATATATGGAATGGTTTTTGTACTTTTTGGATTTGAAGAGAAGTTAACAACTTGTTTGGCCTTTAAATTTACAATTGTATCGGCTAAAACATTTTGAACATTGATTTTTGGATGTTGTGCATTTACTAAAGTTTGTATAAAAACGCAGAGGGTAATAATTAAAAATTTCTTCATTCTTGAAAAGATTATCCCGCAAAAATTTTAAACTTAAGCAAGGTCTAAAAAATATTTTGAAAAATTAAACAATTCGCTTTCGGCAAAAGCCGGAGCAAGCAATTGCAATCCTAACGGCAAACCATAGGCATTGTTGCCCACCGGTAAAGAAATTGCCGGTATTCCTGCCAATGCGGCTTGTACGGTAAATATATCTTCCAAATACATTACAATCGGATCCTTTACAATTTCGCCGATATTAAAAGCAGCTGTAGGTGTTGTTGGGGTGAGGATAAAATCAAATCTCGATAAAATTTCATTCGTTTTATCCTTAATTAATCTTCGTACTTTTTGCGCTTTGGCATAATATGCATCGTAATAACCGGAACTTAACACAAAAGTACCCAGCATAATGCGCCGTTTAACTTCCTCACCAAAACCTTCCGTGCGGGATTTAGTGTAGATCGTTTCCGCATCCGTAGCATTACCACTTCTGTAACCATAATGTACGCCATCATACCTGGAAAGATTGGAAGAAGCTTCGGCCATCGTAAGCACATAATAAGTTGGAACTACATAATCCAGATATTCAAAAGAAACAGGTTCAACAGTATGTCCGTCTGCCTGTAACTGCTTGATCTTGGTTTGCATCAGGTCTTTTATTTCTTGGTCAACGCCATCACTTTCCAAAACTTCTTTTAAATAAGCAATACTTTTTTTACCGGTAGTTTTTATAGCTGAATATTGAGGCACAGGGTTTACAGCGGCAGTGCTATCACAATCATCGCTTCCTGCTATGATTTCCATTAGTAAAGCACTATCTTCAATGGAACGCGTAATCGGCCCAACCTGATCAAAAGAGGAAGCATAAGCAATAATACCATGGCGGGAAACACGGCCGTAAGTAGGTTTTAAGCCGATAACTCCGCAAAACGAAGCCGGTTGCCGCACAGAACCGCCGGTATCTGTTCCTAAAGCAGCCAAACATAAATCTGCCTGAACTGCTACGGCAGAACCACCGGATGAACCGCCGGCTACTCTTTTTACATCCTTAAAGTTTTTAACCGGGCCGTAATATGAAGTTTCGTTAGAGCCGCCCATCGCAAATTCATCGCAGTTACAACGGCCGATAATTATAACATCTTCCGCCAGCAAACGCTCCAAAACAGTTGCCGAAAAAATAGATGTAAATCCTTCCAGAATTTTGGAAGAAGCAGTTACTTGATGGCCTTTGTAACAAATATTATCTTTGATTGCGATAACCATTCCGGCCAGGCGACCGGCAGTTTTCTGTGTTAATTTTTGGTCGATAAAAGAAGCATTGCGTAAAGCTTCTTCCCCAAAAACTTCATTAAAAGCGTTTAGGTTCTGATGCTGATTTATTCTGTCAAGATAATATTGTACTAAAGAAACAACTGTAGCAGAGCCGTTTGCTAAATCATCCTGAACTTCTTTTAAAGAAGAATAAAATTTCATAAGGGTGCCAATATAAAAAAAACTTACTGCAAATAACCATTAGGTTATTTATAGTAAGTTTTACATAACTTTCGCTTATGTTAATTGGCAAAATGATTAGAGGAAATACTACAAAGTAGTTTTCTCGTCTCTGTGTTCTGCGGTAGTAGTTGTGTTTGGATTAGTAGTAGTTGTTGTGTTTGTAGATCCCGGCTCGTTGGAAGCATCCTTAAATTCCTTCACACCTTTACCTAAACCTTTCATTAATTCTGGGATTTTTTTCCCTCCAAATAATAATAAAACTACTGCTAATATTAAAATGATTTCTGGTGCGCCTAATCCACCCATGATATTTATGATTTAATGGTTAATATTTTAATTATTTAATTTCTGTAGATTCAGAATGCGGATGATTTTCTGAAGTAGAACCATAAGTTTGATGCGGTGTAATTTCAGGCTGATCAAGCGGAGTAACATCAGGAACTGAAGCTGAAACTGTATTTTCAGTTGGCTCATGATTGATTTTTACTTCATCAAAACTATTGATTTGATTATGAATCTCACGCTTAACACCATCCGAAGCATCTTTAAATTCACGGATACCTTTACCTAAACCGCGCGCCAATTCCGGCAGCTTATTACCTCCGAAAAGCAGTAAGGCTACACCCAAAATCAGTATCAACTCCGGCGTGCCTATATTTAAAAACAGATAAACAGAACTCAACATAATTTTTATTTTTTAATGAACAAATATAAACAATAATTAATATAACAAAGCCGGGCTAATTATCTGCAAGCCAGCTTTGCGGGTTTTGCGGAGATAAATTTTGCCACAATTCAAAATGAACCTGCGGGTCTCCTGTTTGAGAATCAACACCAGCTGTGCCAATAGTTTGTTTTATATTAACTTTTTGACCTTTTGATACACTCACAGAACTCAAATTCATATAACTGGTAAAATATTTACCATGCCTGATCACGATTAAATAAGATCCGTCAATATTTTCTACTCTGCTAATTTCGCCGGAAAAAACCGCCCTCACTGCTGCACCAGCATTCGTTTTAATATCAACGCCGGAATTCTCTGTTTTGATACCTTGTATATAATTTATGCCAAAGCGTTCAATAATCACACCATTTCCAACCGGCCAAGGCAAACGCCCGCGATTTCCGAGGAAATCATTAGATAATTTTGCCGCTTCCGGCGTTGCAGATAAAACATCTGTTCCTTTTGAAACCGGCTTTGCCACAGCTACGGTTTTGTTTTCTGCCTTCGCTTTTGCCGCCGCTAACCGTGTTTCCTCTGCTGCTTTTCTTCGTTCCTCTTCAATTTCTCGCCGGATAGCCGTAGAAATCGATCTGTTAAGCTGGTCTCTGGCCCTTTTTTGTTTATTTATTTGGTTTTTAGTAAGTTTTTCTTCCTTACTTAAATTATTTACAACCTGCGCCTGGTTGTCTTTTTCTTTTCCTAATTTTTCTTTTTCTTTTTCCTGGTCTATCAGGATACTGTTTTTTTCCTTTTTATCATTATCAAGTGCTACAATTTTTATATGCAGGTCTTTTTGCGTGCCTTCAATATATCCGGCTTGCCGCTGCCGGTAATCACCAAACTGCTGCATATATTTTAATCTTTTGTAAGCCTGATTAAAATCATTTGCAGCAAAAATAAACATCAGCTTATTATACGAACTCTGATTCCTGAATGCGAAAAGAACCATGGCGGCATACTCTTTTTTAAGCTGATTTAACTGCGATTGTAAACTACGTACGTTATTGCTGTTATCGGAGATTTGATGATCTAATAATCTGATTTCAGAATTAGCCGTTTTTATTTTTTCTTCCCGTAAATCAATCTGCGCTTTTAAAAGACTAAGCTGTTTTAATGATGTTTTTTTATCCGTAGATATTCGTTCATATTCCTCGTTCAGCTTATCCAGCTCATTGGTAATTTTATCTCTGCGGCGTTTCAATTCTGAACTGCTTTGCGCAAAAGCCTGTATGGCAAACAGTAGAAAAAATAAGAAGCTTAAAGTTTTTTTCAACTTCATCATTAAATTTTATGCTGATTTTAATTGATCAGGGTGTAATTTTTTGGTTCATTAAAAGGAGTATCAAGTGCCTTATCAAATTCTGCCCTAATGTAATTCAGGTTTGCTTTGATGCTGTTTTGGCCGGAAACAGAACTGATACCGATTACAGAGGGCAAAATACGATCATCCGCCCGGATAAAACTACTGTTATTTACATCCAGTTTTTGGGCGGCTTTTTTGTTTGATAGTTTCAGGTTATTCACTTTTAAATCAACACCGAAAGTAGTTTGGTAAGAAAGCTCATTCAAAATCCCTGCAAGAATTGTATTTGTGCCGTTAACAGATTGATTTGCATCAGGACTAATAAATTCCGGCACTGCATTTCCAACCACAAGGGATTCTACCGTTTTATAATTAACCTGTTTCCCGGTGTATTGATAAACATAGCTGAAAGGTTTTTTCAAAAAAATACTTTGCAGTTTATTAATAATCTTGATACTGTCCGGCGTAATCAAAGCCCTGGCAACTTCTATACCTGCAATCGCGGTAATCGATACCCAAATCTGTTTATTTTTTTGTATCCGGATGTTCATCGTAACATCGTAACTTTTACTGTCGATTTCCAAATGTGTACGTGCTTTGCCCGAAAAAGTATTGAAATTAATTTGCCGGCTTTGTATAGCTGCCAGCTTTTCAGTTTTACTGTTATCGGTTTTTACCACGGCAGAATCTGCCACAACCGGACGGGTAACCTGTACCAGTTGTTTTTTTGCCTTACAACCGAACACAAAAAGTATGATCACAATAGCCAGTAACTTATTCAACATACTTTTTCTCATTAATTTTTTGTTCCAGCAAAACAGATTTACTGCCCAGTTGCTTGGCCGTTTTCCAATACTTTACCGCGTTTTCCGTATCGCTTAAAAAGTACAGTATATCGCCGTAATGTTCTGCCTGGCCTGCACTGTTTTTGTTCTGCCTGATCGCCTTTTCCATCCAGCTTTTTGCTTCCATATATTTTTTTTGTTTGAAAAGAACCCAAGAAAAAGTATCCTCAAAAGAAGCGTTATCCGGTTGCAGCTCATTGCTACGGCGAGACATTTGCGCAGCTTTATCCAGTTTTTCTCCTCTTAACGATAAATAATAAGCATAATTATTAAGCGTGTAAGCATTATCAGGATTGTTGTTTAAAGATTGATCGTAAGCAGCATCAGATTGCGCATCATTATTAGTTTGATGATAACTATCACCCATTGCAGCATAAATCTGACTCGATAAATCTTTATTTGCAGAACCCAAAGCAGCCGCATTTTTAAAATAACTCAATGCTTCTTTTACCTTACTTTTTTGCGCATAAGCAACACCGATCAAATAATTGGCAGCAGCCTGGTTCGGGAAAAGCGAAAGTGCTTCTTCGCCGTCTTTAATCACCTGGTCAAACTGATTTTCGCCTAATTCCAGCCGCATCAGCTGCTCCCAAACTGCATAAATCTGATCGTTTAACGCTAATGATTTCCGGTAAACCGGGATAGCCTGCTGGTAAGAAGCATTTTGCACCAGCATATCGCCGTATAAAGTAAAAGCGCGGGCATCATCAGGATGCGTAACAGAAACAATTCTGCTCAGTTCTAACGCGCTTGATTTTGCTTCCGGATCCGGGAATTTAGGGAAATAGCCGGCAATAATCGGCAGCTTCTCTTCTACTTTTAAAGACGGAATGGCAAACGCTATTTTTAGCTGGTTAAAACAAGCGGCGTAATCTTTTTTATCGCGGTAAACATCCGCCAAAGCCAGATGCACCAAAGGATCGTCCGAATTAACTTTGCCGGCAGTTTCTAAAACTTTTAAAGCTTTATCATTTTGATTATTAGAATTGTATAATTCGCTTAATTGCAGGTATGGACGGATGTCCTGCGGATTTTCCCGGATCATCTGCTCCATATCTTTCGTTGCCAGATCCAGTTTCCCCTGTTTCAGATAAATTTTTTGTTTGCCGGCAATTGTTTCCGCACTTTTTCCAACTAAACTTTCCAGCTGATCATAACTTGCCAAAGCTTCGTCATACTTTTTTTCGAGCGTTAAAGCCCTGGCCTGATCTGTATAATAATCCGGCTTTTCCGGGTTGATACGGATCAGTTCTTTAAAAACATTTTCCAGCTTTGTTATATCGTTAATTTTCTCATAATTTCCGGCTAAAGCAAGCCAATACCACTCGTTATCCGGGTTTACGGTTACTGCTTTTTCTAACAAAGTACGCGCATCGCTGTCTTTATTTTGATTAGTCCGAATACGGGCCAGTTCATACATTCCGGCATCATTTGCAGGGTCGATTTCTAAAACCTGCGAAAAAAGTGTTGCTGCAGCCGGCGCATTTTCCATCGTTTTTTCGCGCAGTGCCTGGTAAAAAAGCTGTGTTACCATTACGCTGTCGCTGCGGGTTAGCGGTTTGCCAACAACCATTACGATACTGTTTTTATCGGTACTTTTTTTATGCTGCGCGATAACTATCGCCGGAAAAAAAATCCAACAAAAAACAATGATGATACATTTTGATTTCTCCATTTTACTGTACACCCGTGTGGCCGTAACCACCTGTTCCCCTTAACGTTTCAGTTAAAATTTCTACTTCTTCCCAATTAATTTTTTCGTGCCTGGCAATAATCATTTGCGCAATCCGGTCGCCGTTATTAATCTCAAAATCCGAATCCGAAAAATTAATCAGCAGCACTTTTATTTCGCCGCGATAATCTGCATCCACCGTTCCCGGAGAATTAACAATACTGATGCCGTGTTTAAATGCCAGCCCGCTTCTCGGCCTGATCTGCGCCTCAAAGCCAACCGGCAATTCGATAAAAATCCCTGTCGGAATTAAAGCCCGCTGCATCGGCTTTAAAACAACCGTTTCCGGCAGGTTCGCCTTTAAATCCATACCGGCTGCATGTGCCGTTTCGTAAGCCGGAAGATTATTGCCGGATTGATTGATGATCTGGATAGTCATTATTTTTTAACTAATAAAAGAAGCTCTTTCCGTTCGCTGTACAAGGCCGCAGCTGTAAATAAAACTAAAAAAAGGTTGCCCATAAATAAACTTCGATGGAAAACTGTAAACGATAAATATACAATTACTACTGATGCCAGTAAATAAGCAACGTTTTTTTTAAGCTGATAAGGTATAGGATAATTTTTTTGCCCGAGGATGTACGATAAAATCATCATTGTAGCATAAGCAATCAGTGAAATCCAGGCAGAAGCTATGTAACTATATTTCGGGATAAAAATCAGGTTTAAAACAATCGTCAGGATCGCGCCGATACCGGAAATGTACAGGCCAAAACGGGTTTGATCAGAAAGTTTATACCAGATAGATAAATTCATGTAGATACCCAAACTTACATAGCCAAATAAAAGTATGGGAACAACTTGCAGGCCCGACCAGTAAAGCGAACGCTGTACGGCATCTTTGCCTTTAATAAATCCTTTTAAAATTTCAATATTAGCCGATAAAGCGATAAACATCAGGCAAACCGCAATTACAAAGTAAGTCATGATGCGAGCATAAGTTTCGCCGGAATTTTTGCTTTTAGCATGACTGAAAAAGAAAGGCTCTGCTCCCAAACGAAAAGCCTGAACCGCAATACTTAAAAAGATCGCAATTTTACAACATGCACCGTAAATGCCAACATCCTGCTGCTGTGAAGCAGGAAGCAGGTTTTTCAGAAATATTTTATCAATATTTTCATTGATGATGAAAGAAATATTAGCCACCAAAACCGGGAAGCTGTACAGCATCATGTTTTTGATCAACGCGCCATCATACCTAAATTTTAATTGCAGTAATTCTGGCAGTAAAAACAGCAGGGTAATTACACTTGCAATTAAATTGGAAATAAATACATAACCAACCCAGGCCGGCCGATACCAATGCGCTATCCAAACTGCGCCGTAACTATTATTTTTAATGATTGATGGAATTACAAACAGAAAAAACAGATTGGCACT
The DNA here is from genome assembly GCA_903642215.1 of Sphingobacteriaceae bacterium. Taxonomy (GTDB): domain Bacteria; phylum Bacteroidota; class Bacteroidia; order Sphingobacteriales; family Sphingobacteriaceae; genus Mucilaginibacter_A. Next base: position 188,507 of record CAHJWG010000001.1, read on the forward strand.
AACAAACATGAAAATATTGATAAGTTTGATAAAGCCGAAACGTGCCGGCCGGCCATCTGCCCGAACTTTTGCAAACGGAATAACTGCCAATGCATCAACTACAATTATGTAAATGAAATACCGGATAAAAAGTGCCTGATCGGCAACGCTGGTATCTTTACTCATCCATCCGGCTAAATAATTACTAAGCGGTAAACTGAAAATTAAAAATAACCCGGCAATAAAAGCAATGGTAAAAAAAGTATTGCTATAAACTTTTTCCTTATCCGCATCGGTTTTATTTAAATATCTGAAAAAAGTAGTTTCCATACCAAAAGCCAGAACCGGGTTTATCAGCGAAGCCAAACTGTACATGTAGGTAAAAATACCGTACACTCTGGTTGGATAAACGTAAACGAATAACGGCGTGAGAATAAAATTAAGTACCCTGGAAAAAACGGTACTTAAACCGTAAATTGCCGTTTGGCCGGCAAACTTTTTAATTGTTGACAAATTTTGAAGGTTGATTAAAAGCCGGATAATCTTTGAAAACGCATCACAAATTATTTTTTTACGACTTCAAAATTACGATAGTTTTTTAATTCGCCTTCCGTGCTTTCTACGTGTTCTACCCGCGCGCGCTCCGGCCCTTGCCGGCACCATTCTAAAAAAGATTCTATCAGCACGGCTTCGCCTTCTGCTTCTATATAAACAGAACTGTCTGTTTCATTTTTTATAAAACCTTTGATACTCAATTGATCAGCAACAGCTTTTGTGCTTTGGCGATAAAAAACGCCTTGTACTTTGCCGGTAACTTTTATATCCAAATGCTTTTTAGCCATGCTTCTTTTATCAGTAAAAATGTGCCGGCTGATAATTAACTTTTGCTATGCCAGCTTACGCACTTTAGTTTCCGGGGTTATTTTTAGATAATCCAATCCGCTGATTAAATTTAAGCCGGGTGTTTTTCCTTCTTCAATTGATCCTTTTTCCCGGTCGATCCCTAAAAATTTTGCGCCGTTAATAGTTCCCCATTCCACTAAATTTTCCAATTCTAAAAAAGGAAAATTTTCCTGCAAAATTCGCATTTCTTTTAAAATACACAAAGATTTATTGGAAGCCAAACTATCCGTTCCTAAAGTAATGTTAAAGCCGTGGTGGGTAAAAAGATCAACTTTAGGCAAGGCATTTTCAATGTATAAATTTGCTTCCGGACAAAAACACCAGCTGATTTTACGGTCAAAACGACGTGTAAAATATACGTCCTTCATATTGGTGTAAGTATTGTGCACCATCAAAACGTTTTGCTTGTTGCTTAAGATCGGAATTACGGATTGTAAAGAATTGCGCGCCTGTGGTTTAAAATAAGAAATATCCAAACCCAGCTGATCATAAAAATCTAAAAAGCTGCCTTGTTTATAGCGGTACAATTTATTTTCCTCGTCGGATTCCTGGTTGTGGATACTTAAAACCGAGTTTTTAGATTCTGCTTCTTTACGGATCAGTTTAAATAATTCTTTAGAAACCGAGTAAGCCGCATGTGGCGTAATAGAAGTTGCCATCGGTTTAAACTGCTCCTGTATAGCTAAAGCATTGCTAAAAACAGCATCCGCATTTTTTGGGTCGAAGCCAAAAACTTCTATAAAATTATGATAGTAAAGCTTGCTATTAGTTTTTACGAAAACAGAAACTGCGCTGTTAGAGATATCGCCAACGGCAACAATTCCGTTTTGCTGCATTTCCTCATCTGCTTTGGCGGCAGCATCAATCACTGCGCTTTCATCTGCATTTCGGTTTTTTTGTACTTGTTTGATAAACGCAATCAAACCTTCGCCGGCAGGGATTTTTTCTTTTAAATGCGAAAGTTCCAGATGGCAATGTGTGTTGATAAAACCCGGACAGATTACGCCGCTTAATTTTTCTGCTTTTAAATTGGCATAAGTTTCCTGATTGGGTTTTTCGGAAAGATTTTCCGGATTTTCAACTTTTAAAATCTTTCCCTTATCATCAATAATAACGCTTCCGTTTTTAATTGAATTTCCATTGGAAGTTAAAACGTAATCGGCTGTAAATTTTTTCATTAGTATTAATCGGCATGTAATTTAACCTGTAACAGATTGAGTATAAGTCCTTGTTTATTTGTAAAAAAATTAAAAAACAACAAGTACTTCTTTTATAGTAGTATTTTTGTAAGGTGATAGTTACCGATGCAAAAGTTGATATCCGCAGTTTAACGCCGGCTGCACTCGAAAAATATTTTTCTGATTTAGGAGAAAAAAGCTTCCGGGCCAAACAGGTTTATTCCTGGCTTTGGGAAAAATCTGCTGCTGATTTTGATCAGATGAGCAATCTTTCTAAAGAACTTCGCATCAAATTAAAAGAACTATTTACCATTAACGCGGTAAAAGTACATAACTCACAGTTTAGTAACGATAAAACCATAAAAAATACTTTTAAATTATATGATAATAATTTAATTGAAGGGGTATTAATCCCAACGCCGGAACGGATGACGGCCTGTGTTTCCTCGCAGGTTGGCTGTAGTTTAACCTGCAAGTTTTGTGCAACCGGTTATATGGAACGTAAACGCAACTTAAACCCGGATGAAATTTATGATCAGGTGGTGTTGCTAAACCAGCAGGCAAAGCTTAACTACGATTTGCCTTTAAGCAACATCGTTTATATGGGCATGGGCGAGCCGCTGCTTAATTATGCCAATGTTTTAAAATCGATTGAACGCATTACTGCCGAAGACGGTTTAAATATGGCTGCCAAAAGGATTACCGTTTCTACTGCCGGCATTGCCAAAATGATTAAAAAATTGGGTGATGATCAAGCTCGGTTTAATCTTGCGCTGTCGTTACACGCGGCAAATGATATCAAACGAAATGAAATTATGCCGATTAACGAGCAAAATTCGTTAAAAGCTTTAGCCGAAGCGTTGAAGTATTATTATTCTAAAACTAAAAATCCGGTTACGTACGAATACATTCTGTTTGATAATTTTAATGATGAACTGGAAGATGCGGCGGAACTGGCTGCATTTTGCAAACATTTACCTTGCAAAGTAAATATTATCGAATACAATCCGATTTCTTTTGCGGATTTTATCAACACAAAAGAAGCTAAAACAGATGCGTTTGCGGCTTATTTAAGGAAGCAGGGCGTTAACGTAAATATCCGCAGAAGCCGCGGCAAAGATATTGATGCTGCCTGCGGACAATTAGCTGTGAAACAACAATAATATACCGATAAAAACAGCATCAGCATGAATTTACGCCAAAATTATTTTGCTGATTTTGTTTCCCTGATTTTCCCGGAACTTTGCCAGGCTTGCGCTAAAAGCCTTTATCGCAACGAAGAAATTATTTGTGCCGATTGCCTGTATCATTTGCCTTATACTGATTTCCATTTAACTGCTGATAATGCAGTTGCACAACAATTTTGGGGACGAGTTCCGTTGGAAGCTGCTGCTGCCCTGCTTTATTTTACCAAAGGCAGCCGCGTGCAAAACCTGATGCATCAGCTTAAATATAAAAACCGGCCGGAAGTTGGTGTTTACTTAGGCAAACTTGCCGGGAAACGCTTGCTTGAAAATCCGGTTTTTGCTTCTGCAGATTTAATTATCCCGGTTCCGTTGCATCGGCAAAAGCAATTAAAAAGAGGTTATAATCAGAGCTTAAGTTTTGCGGAAGGGCTCGCAGAAAAAACCATGATTCCGATAGAAAATAATAACCTGATCAGAATAACCGGTACCGAAAGCCAGACTAAAAAATCCCGAACTTCCCGTTATGAAAACATGAAGGATGTATTTTCGATTAAAAATCCGCAGCAACTAACCGGCAAACACATTTTATTGGTTGATGATATTATTACTACAGGCGCAACTTTAGAAGCTTGCTGCAATGTTTTGCTGGAAGTTCCTGGTGTAAAAATTAGTATCGCAGCAATTGCTTATACTTCTTGATGCTGTTTTTATCGACCTAAATTTGGTTTGATAAAACAGCAGTAACATATTTGATTACTGCTGCTTCAAAGCCTTATTTGTACAACGGAAATTTTTTAGTCAGCTGATGCACCTGATCGCGTACTTTTTCGATATGCGCTTCATCCTCAATGTTAGTCAACACAGAATCAATCAGTTCCACAATTTTTTTCATCTGCTTTTCCTTCATTCCTCTTGTGGTTACGGCTGCGGTTCCAACACGGACTCCGGAAGTTACAAACGGAGATTTATCATCAAACGGAACCATATTTTTATTAACCGTGATGCCTGCCCGGTCTAACGCAATTTCTGCTACTTTACCGGTTACGTTTTTATTGCGCAAATCAATCAGCATTAAATGATTATCTGTTCCGCCGGAAATAATTTCGTAACCAAGTTTTACAAATGCTTCGGCCATTGCTGCTGCATTTTGCTTCACTTGTAAAATATATTTCATGTATTTATCGCTCAAAGCCTCACCAAAAGCAATTGCTTTTGCAGCAATAATATGTTCTAACGGGCCGCCTTGCGTTCCTGGGAAAACGGCCATATCCAAAACGGACGACATCATGCGGGTTTCGCCTTTTGGGGTTTTTAAGCCGAACGGATTTTCAAAATCTTTTCCTAATAAAATTAAACCGCCGCGCGGGCCGCGTAAAGTTTTATGTGTAGTAGTCGTAACGATATGGCAATGCGGAAGCGGATCTGTTAGCAACCCTCTCGCAATTAAGCCTGAAGGATGAGAAATATCGGCCAAAACCAAAGCATCAATTTCATCAGCTACGCTGCGGATAAAAGCATAATCCCAATCCCGCGAATAAGCGGAAGCACCGCAAATGATCAGTTTCGGTTTTTCGCGCAGGGCAACTTCTTTTAACAGATCGTAATCAATTAAACCGGTTTCCTTTTTCACCCCATAAAAGAATGGTTTGTATAATTTACCCGAAAAATTTACCGGCGAACCATGTGTTAAATGTCCGCCGTGAGATAAATCAAAACCCAAGATTTTATCGCCGGGTTGCAAACAGGCAAGCATAACAGCCGCATTTGCCTGCGCGCCAGAATGCGGCTGCACGTTAGCCCATTCTGCATTAAAAAGTTGTTTGGCGCGTTCGATGGCGATGGTCTCAATCTCGTCAACTACTTCACAACCACCATAATAACGTTTACCGGGCAAGCCTTCTGCGTATTTATTAGTTGCTGCGGAACCTGCCGCTGCCATTACCTGTTCACTCACAAAATTTTCGGATGCGATGAGTTCTATGCCGTTTTCTTGTCTTTCCTGTTCCTCGTCTAATAGCTTAAATATTAATTTATCTCTTTTCATGATCTGTTTTATGCGGCAAATTTAGCCATATTTTAATCCTGAACATTAACTTTTTGTAATAAGCTTTTAGCACAACGTTTTATGCTGATGCTTCTTTTACCGCATGTTTTTCCGCAAACCTTTATTTCTTTAAAAGAAGATTCGACAGGTTTTAAAGAAAAATTAAATACTCAAACATAAAACGATATTGTGCGTAGAATTTGGATAGAGATTATTTAACCAAATAATCTAATTTTGTTAATTAAAAAAAGTACAGTAATAGATGAAAGTACAGGCGGGTAACCTTTTACAGCAGATTAATTACCCTTCTGATTTAAAGAAATTTAATGAAGAAGACCTCCCGGAAATTTCTGATGAGCTGAGGCAATATATTATTGATATTGTATCGGTAAACGGAGGCCATTTTGGTGCAAGTTTGGGCGTGGTAGAACTTACCGTAGCACTTCATTATGTTTTAAATACGCCTTACGACCAGTTGGTTTGGGATGTTGGCCACCAAGCTTACGGACATAAAATTTTAACCGGCCGCCGAGAAATTTTTGATACCAACCGGCTTTATAAAGGCATTAGCGGTTTCCCAAAACGCTCCGAAAGCATTTACGATACTTTTGGTGTTGGCCACTCTTCCACTTCTATTTCTGCTGCTTTAGGTATGGCTGTTGCTTCGCACCGGAAAGGCGAACACGACCGCCAGCATGTTGCCGTAATCGGTGATGGTGCCATGACGGGCGGGATGGCTTTTGAAGCTTTGAACCACGCCGGTATCGAAAATTCTAATCTGCTTGTTATTTTGAATGATAACTGCATGTCCATCGATCCGAATGTTGGTGCGCTGAAAGAATATCTCACTAATATTTCTACCTCAAAATCTTATAACCGTTTCCGGGATGAAGTAAGCCATGTTTTAGCAAAGATTTCTGCGCTTGGGCCGGATGCTTTCCAGATCGCCAAAAAACTGGAAAAAAGCATTAAAGGAACTATCCTTAAAAATAGTAATCTTTTTGAGTCATTACAGTTCCGGTATTTTGGCCCGGTTGACGGGCATGATGTAAAACGTTTGGTTAAAATTTTAAAAGATCTGCGCGGAATCCCCGGCCCCAAGTTGCTGCATTGTGTTACCGTAAAAGGTAAAGGTTATGCTTTAGCAGAAAAAGACCAAACTTTTTGGCATGCGCCCGGGCTTTTTGATAAAATTACAGGCGAAGTAAAAAAACCTGTTTATGATAAACCAAAACCACCAAAATATCAGGATGTTTTTGGCGCAACAATTATTGAGCTGGCTGAAAACAATCCTAAAATAATGGGTATTACGCCGGCTATGCCTTCCGGTTCTTCTCTAAATTTAATGATGAAAGCGATGCCGGAACGTGCTTTTGATGTTGGCATTGCAGAGCAGCATGCCGTAACTTTTTCGGCCGGTTTGGCTACGCAGGGTATGGTTCCGTTCTGTAATATTTATTCCAGCTTCATGCAACGTGCTTATGATCAGGTAATTCATGATGTAGCGATACAAAAACTAAATGTTGTTTTTTGTCTGGACAGAGCCGGTTTGGCCGGAGCCGACGGGCCAACACATCATGGTGCTTATGATCTGACTTATATGCGCTGTATCCCGAACATGATTGTTTCGGCACCGATGAATGAAGAGGAATTACGTAACCTGATGTTTACCGCACAACAGGAAAACATGGGTCCGTTTTCTATCCGTTATCCGCGCGGAAACGGTGAAATGATTAATTGGCAAAAACCGATGAAAGCTTTACCAATTGGCAAAGGCCGAAAAATTTGCGATGGCGAAGAAGTAGCAGTTTTAACCATCGGAACGATCGGAAATGAGGTGGTAAAAGCAGTACAGATTTTGAACAATGAAGGTATTTATCCGGCACATTATGATTTACGTTTTGTGAAACCGCTGGATGAAGAATTATTACACGAAGTATTCCAAAAGTTTGATAAAATTATTACCGTTGAAGATGGCTGCCTGCAAGGCGGAATGGGAAGTGCGGTAATCGAATTTATGGCTGATCATGGTTATGCTGCCAAAGTAATTCGTCTCGGTATTCCTGATCGTTTTATCGAGCACGGCGAACAACCCGAACTTTGGGCAGAATGCGGTTACGATGCTGCTTCAATTATTACCCAGGTAGAAAAACTGGCGGTAAAAAGAGCAACACAAACCATAGCTTCCTGATGCTTCTTCTATAAGGTAAAAAACAGCAAGACCTGAACTTGTCTACTTTAAATGAATATGATGAAAGTGTCATTTGTATTAGTTAACTATAATAGGAGAGATGAACTTTTAAATACGTTATCCAGAACAAAAAAAATTATCGGCGATGCTACCGATTATGAAATAATAGTAGTGGATAATGCGTCAGCGGATGGCAGTGTGGAAGAAGTACAAGCGAATTTCCCGGATGTAATATTAATTCAAAATAAGGTAAACACCGGTGCACCCGCCTGGAATTTGGGATTTAAAAAAGCAACTGGTAAATATTTTGTTATTATAGATGACGATAGTTATGTAGTATCCGGTTTGGAGGATGCGCTTAACTATATGGAAGAAAATGAAGACATCGGTGTTTTAGCGTTAAATATTTTATCGGGCCCTTATACAAGTAAAGATTGGGGCTGGCAAGAAGGACAAAACTTAGTTGGATTTATTGGTTGTGGCGCCATCTATCGGAAATCTGTTTATGATAAAATTGGCGGCTATGCAGATTGGATGTTCCTTTATGTTAATGAATGGGATTTAGGACTTCGTGTTCTTGATGCCGGATACCGGGTTTCATTCTTTTCAGATTGTAAAGTAGTACACCGTACAAGTCACATACATAGATCAAATAAACGTTTGCGGGTATTTTGTACCAAGCACGAAATGAGCTTAGTTCACAAATATTGCAGTACAGATAAAAGAAAATACATATGGCGAATTTTCTTAAATCATTTAAAACCGATCAGAGGCTTTCATTTTAAAGAAGTATGGTACCATCTTTTAGGGGTTAAAGAATTTTTTAAAATAAAAAATTCTTTAACCATTCAACCGGTTTGTCAGCGTACGCAAAATCTCTTTGTGGAGTCATTTGAACCTACCAGACCAGTTTTCTCCTTCATTAAAAGAGATTTAGCAAAAATAACAGGTAAAAAAAATGTACAAAATTAAGAGCCTGTTTAAATTTTTATCAGCAGAAGTATTAATGCTTCTTTTATGCCGGCAATTTTGCATTTAATTAGGCTACAAGAGATTATAAAGTTCTAATGCTTTTTAAGCGATAAAAGAAGCATCAGAAATATATAGAACGATTTTTAAACAGAATTAATAATTGATTCTTATTTTAATTTAATACAATGCTACCCATAAAACTTTCATTTGTTATCCTAAATTATAATCGTGAAAACGATCTGTTAATAACGCTATCCGCAACAAAAAAACTTCTGCAGGGCAAAAGCAATTCTGAAATTATTGTAGTAGATAATGCCTCTTCGGATCATTCTGTACAATCTGTTAAAGCATTACATCCGGATGTTATTGTTGTGCAGCGTAATGTTAACAATGGTGTTGCGGGTTGGAACGATGGATTTGCATTGGCACGAGGAGCGTACATAATTGTTTTAGATGATGACAGCAATATTGAAGATGGATTTGATAATGCTATAGAAATTTTAGACAAAAATCCGGAAGTAGGAATTTTAGCTTTAAATATTATAGGTGGCGCATTTCCAACCGATTATTTAATTAATTTGAATGACAGTATTGATTTTATAGGATGCGGTGCCATTATACGAACGGAAGTTTATAAAAAGATTGGCGGCTTTGCCGAGTGGCTGTTCATTTACACGCACGAATGGGAGTACGCGCTCCGATGTTTAAACGCTGGTTACAAAATCCGGTATTGTGAAGATTGCCATGTAAACCACAGAACAAGTTCGATAAACAGAACATCTAAAAGGCTTAAAATCTTTTCAATTAGAAACGAAATGGCTATCGTTTACAAATTTTTTGATAAAAACACGCGCAAAAAATATATCGCCAGGGTGTTCTTAAATCATTTAAAAACACTTTCTACAGACGGTATTAAAATGCTTCCATTACATATTTCTGCATTGAGAGAATTTTTTAAAATTAAAGATACTTTAGAATATACGCCTGTTACAAAAGAGATACAGGATTATTACATTGTGAGGAACTGGGCAACGCGCAGGTTTTACAAAATTGTTTAAAACGGTTAGTGTTTACAAGCTGATTAACAAATTCAGTTTAAGTGTTTCGTACTGATTTAGTTATCACAGTAAAATCGCAATTAAATCATTAAAAATATTGTCACCAAATCAACTGTAACTAACAGCTATTTAAACACTAACAAATGGACAAATCGAAAAAAAAGCACTGGGAAATTTTGTCGGAAACGTCTTTATTTGATTTGAGATTGAAAGAAATTATCGAATATCAGGATCTGCTATGGCTGTTAGTGAAACGTGATTTTGTGTCGTTTTATAAACAAACTGTTCTAGGCCCATTGTGGTTTTTTTTACAGCCGGTTTTTACAGTAGTCATGTTCTCGTTAATTTTTGGAGGAGTAGCCGGTATTCCTACCGATGGTATCCCAAAACCGTTATTCTATTTGGCTGGTGTGATTTTGTGGAATTATTTTTCGGATTGTTTAATAAAAACATCTACTGTTTTTAGGGACAATGCTTCGATTTTTGGTAAAGTTTATTTTCCAAGACTGATCATGGCTTTTAGTATCATTTTTTCGAATCTGATACGTTTCGCAGTTCAATTTTCACTTTTTGTGATATTAATGGCCTACTACTATTTTACAGGCGGAGTATTTCACATCACTAAATATATTTTATTATTTCCTTTTTTACTGATTTTAATGGCCTGCTTAGGTTTGGGGCTTGGCATAATCATTTCTGCATTAACCATAAAGTACCGGGATTTTGCTTATCTCATAAGTTTTGGTGTGCCGCTTATTATGTACTCAGCAACGGTTGCCTATCCGCTGTCGGCAGCACCTTTAAAATTTTTTAACATTATAAAATTCAATCCTCTTACATCAATAATAGAAGCCTTTAGAGTCGGGTTTTTAGGTGCCGGTTCTTTATCATGGAATTTACTTGGATATACAACGTTATTAACTTTACTGATATTAACTATTGGCGTTGTAATATTTAACAAAGTGCAAAAAAACTTTGTAGATACTGTTTAGCATTTACTTGATGGGTGAAATTAATTTTGCAATAAAAGTTGAAAATTTGTCCAAATTATATCAGATTGGAGAATTTGGAAGTGGTTCATTCAACCGGGACTTTGAAAAATGGTGGGCTAAAAAACGAGGTAAAGAAGATCCTTACTCAACAATCGGAGATGTTAATGATCGTACCGTTAAAGGTAAAAGTAATTTTGTGTGGAGCCTGAAAGATATAAATTTTGAAATACAAGAAGGCGATGCTTTAGGTGTATTGGGTCGTAACGGTGCAGGTAAAAGTACACTTCTAAAGATTCTCACCCAGGTAACCTCTCCAACAACCGGTAAAGTGGAAGGCTTTGGCAGAATAGCAAGTTTGCTCGAAGTTGGAACAGGCTTTCATCCCGAACTTACAGGTAGAGAAAATATATATCTTAATGGTGCCATACTTGGAATGAAGAAAGCCGAAATCCGAAACAAATTTGACGAAATCGTTGATTTTTCAGGTATTGAACGCTATATTGATACACCAGTTAAAAGATATTCCAGCGGGATGTACATCCGTTTGGCATTTGCTGTTGCAGCTCACCTCGAATCCGAAATATTAATAATAGATGAAGTATTAGCTGTTGGCGATGCTGAATTTCAAAAAAAGTGTATTGGCAAAATGAACGCGGCAACAAAATCGGAAGGTAGAACTGTAATATTTGTAAGCCATAATATTGCAGCTATCAGCGCACTGTGTAATAAAGGATTGCATTTAAAAAATGGTGAGATGTTAAATTTCGGTAAAATTAATGACATTGTTACCGGATACCTGAATGAAGGAAACAAACATATACAATCTGAATCATGGACTGGTAATGAAGGTGACGAACACATAAGTATACACAATTTTTCAATAAAACCATTAACGCCCGAGAGTGGGTTTAACACAACTACAGATTTAGAAGTAAAAGTAAGCGGAGAAATTCATAAAAATATTATCGGCCTGATTATGGGATTTACGTTGTGGTCTGAACACGACCACGAAATTGCCTATGTGTTATATGATGATCACGAAGAAGGTATAAGAAATATTGAGCCACAAACTTTTACAAAACGTTTTCACATTCCAGGTAATCAATTGTCAAGCGGCAACTATAGGATTCAACTTGATGTAGGTATACAATTTGTTAAACGAATTATAAATAATGAATGCGATATTAATTTTACCTTGAATAATACAGTAGGTATCGGCCGTAAATTTTTAGCCGAAGGACGAGGGCGAACAAGTATTTTTAGGCCGGAATGGGCACTTAAAACAAATTTGTTTGATAAATAAGAGCCTGTTAAGATTGATTCAAGATATTCTCTATATGCTTCTTTTATCACCGCATATTTAAATGCCGCTAATGAGGTCAAATCATATCATGTACAATCCTTTCCTACTTTTTATTTTATTGATAAGGAAGGTAAAATCGCAAATGTAATTAATGGCTATGGTGATGATTTTGAAACAAAGGCTACCTCAATCATTGAGGATTTATTGAAAAAGTAAAGTGTGAACGTTAGCCCGTTAAGGTAACATTTGTTTAACACTTAAAATCTCCCAATTAATATAACCCTAATCACAAAACACTACATTCAACCCTTAAAAATCATAATACAAATTACGGAAACTGCTACGCAGCCCGATTGTAAACAGCGTAGTATTTGTGGTGGTATAAAGGTTTTTTTCCTGGCGTAAAACTCCGGCTACTTCTAACCGCAAATTATATTTCGGGTTTAACATGTATGCAATCCGGCCTTCGCCATAGTACAAATTGGTGGTAAGCCCTTGCCCGGTATAATTTCCGGTCACCTTTGTAGCATCTGTATAATTTTTAAAAATGTCCTTGCCATAATTATAAATTCGCGAAAAATCCAGTCCATAATGACCGTATTCTGCCTGTCCGTAAAAATTAAACCGGCCGATAGAATAATTTAAAAGGCCAACTACTTCCCGAAAATTAGCACCGAAAGGATGTGCGAGCGGCTCATTGTTTTGCGCATAATTGATCAGCGAATTTACTTCGGAATAAGTATAAGGCTTAGCATTGTTAAATTCCAACAAATAATTTAAATGTTTTATTTGTACAAAATCGGCTCCGCGAACACCTAATTGCCAGGCATATTTATTACGGATACTTCCATTATTTGATAAAAAGCTTTTGGCTTCAAATTCATCCAGCGCAAACTGTCCGTAAAAAGCCGATTTATCTACAAACTTATATTTGCCGGTAAAACCAATCAAAGCATTATCACCGGAACCGATATTTGCTTCCAGCGGACGTAAAAAAACTACCGGGTTGATGTAGTTGAAATCAAAGCCGCGCTTATTTCCCAAATCGTCTTTATCACCCCAAATTACCGAATCAAAAAAACCTAAAGAAACTTTGTTGCTTACGTTCCAGTCGAGGTAATGGAAAACGCCCCACTTTCTGCGATAATCATCCTGATAAGAAAATTTTACTGCGGATGGGTCCTGCATGTAAGCCCACATCGCCATGTAACGCACATTGCCTAAAGTGCCGGTTAATTTTAAAAAAGGATAATTGGTGGCGTAATCAGATAATAAAACCGAGCGGTAACCATCGCCAATAAAGGTTTTATCCTGCCCCAAAGTAATGTTTAAATATTTTATCGGTGTGTAGGATAAAAGTGCTGTAGCGTACGACCAATCTTTAATCCGCTTGCCAAAACTCCTGTCATAAGCCTGTCCCGGAACGATATAAATTTCACTTCCGCTTTGCTTATCATTGATTTTATTACTGATGTAATTGGGGAAAACAGCCTGGTTTTCAAAGCCGCTGGTATAAAAAGAAAACTTGCTGCCGATGGTGCCGCCAAGCTGATAGCCACGCGTGTTTAACCAGGTAGAAGTTTGGTTACTAAATTCTCTACCAATGGTTAGATCGGGTAAAAAATCAATATAAGCGGTAAATTCTTTTTCCTTGATGTTAACCAAGTGCTCGTCGAACAATTTGCGATGCACCCAGCTTCTTTTACCGGTAGAATCTACGCCAGCATTTATCAGCGACTGATATTGCTTGCTGATTAATGGATCATCAACCAAAAAAGGCTTCATGGAAGTATGGAACCTGGATTGATTGGAATAAACGCTGGAATCTAATTTTTGATAAAACTGATAATCATAAGGCAGGTAAACAGCTTGTGCCCAAACAGTTATTTTAATCAGTAAAATGATGGCTAAACAAAGTAATCTTTTTCTCATCTCGTTGCTTTGGGCGGTTTGCCGGCTGCCGAAGCTTTTACAGGTACCACCAATTTTTATACGGTAAAAACAGCATATACTGTTTTAAGATTTTTTTGTGAGATTGAAATCGCACAAATTTCCCCTGCCGTTTATACGATACAAATATTAAAATAATTAAAGAAAAGAAAATTATTTATCTGCCGGTTATAATGCAGCAACTTTTGTTTCCAGTTCATGGTACCAGCCTGCTCCGTATTTTCTAATCAGCGGGTCTTTTAAAAACTGGTAAACACTTACTTTTAATTCATCACCAAAAGAACATGCAGGGCTGCAAATGCTCCATCTATCATAATATAATACTTCAAACTCCGGATATTTAGTTACCCGGATGGGATATAAATGGCATGAAATCGGTTTTTTCCAATCAGTTGCACCAGCTTCATAAGCTTTTTCGATGGCGCATTTAGTAATTCCGTTTTCCCAAGTTACATAAGCACACTCTTTATTGCCATCCACACAAGGCGTGGTATAATCACCTTCAAAATCAATAACAGAAGTTCCGGCCTGTTCTATCGTTTCTATGCCTTTAGCCGTCATATAAGGTTTTACTGCCGGATAAATCTCCTTCAAAACATTTAATTCGTCCAGGTTTAGCGGCGCACCGGCATCGCCTTCTACACAACAGGCACCTTTGCAACGGTTTAAATTACAAACAAAATTTTCGCTGATCACATCTTCATGTACCAACGTATTATTAACTTCAATCATTTTTGTTTTCCAGGTTTAAAGGATATTTCAGGCCTTTTGTACCTGTTATTTCTAAAGTAACTGTACCTACTAAAATTTCTACCTGTGCTTTTACAGGTATACGGTTGCCGTCATTTGTAATCCACAGATACAGCTTACTATTTTTTTTAAAGATACGGCCGGGTACAATCGTCGGGCTAAATTTTAAACAATTAAACGTTCCTAAAGCGCAGTTAACATTTTCTTTGCCGCAATAAGTAATGCCTAATGTTTCTACTTTATTTTCCGAAAAATATTGCAACGTAAAAATATCACCAACTTTTGTTTTAGACAGATCCAGGTTTCGGGCAAAATAATAAGCAGAAGGCAGATCAAAAATCATCCCTTTAAAAGGATAAGTACCGCTTAGGGCAGTTACCTTTTTCTCATCATGATCAAAAGTTACTTTATCGCTGCGCCGGTATTTACCTTCCCGGCGGTTCTCGGTATAATAATAAGGAAGCGTTGTGGTGCGGTCAATAAACGATTCGTAACGGTTACGGACTTTAAAAAAAATATCAAAACTCCCGGCCGTTCTGCCATCTACTATAATATGATAACTTGGCTTTCCATCAAACTTGATCCCGCTTTCCTCAATCCGTAAATTGGCTTCTGCCCCGGTAAAAATGCCGTATTTTAAACGGTAACTTAACTGCTCGCCATCTTTAAAAGCGAGTATGTTTTTTTTTGTTAATTCCTGTCCGGCAGCGAACTGATGAAATGCGATTATAAAAATAAAGGGTATCCACAGTTTTTTTGCCATAGCCGGAACGGAAACTAAATATTTTAAACTAATTCTTTACGCTTATAAACGGGAACTGTAGAACAAGGTTCTCCATACAAAATACTTTTTACAACCGGGGTTAACTTAAATGTTAAACTTACATAAGCAGATTCCGGTACGGCAATATCGCCACATCCTTTGATAACTACACGCTGATCACTAAATTTTTCCAGATCCATTGTATTAATCGCTTCTTCAAATAAAACAGTTTCCAACGTATTTAAATCTCCGAAAACTACTTTTTTAGCGATTGTTGCCAGTTTATTAGCCAGCAACATATAGGCCCAGGTTGGTACAATTGCATCGGCAGAGCAGGTAACAGCTACGTATTTATCCTGATATTGCAGCCAATCGTGTTCTTTTATAAACTCCCTGAAATCTTTTTCACGCAGCATCAAACCCATAAAAAGGTTATCTTTAATATCATACAAAACCCTTTCGCCTGCCGGATAAAGGCTGGCCGGATCAAAAGTAACTAAACCGCTCTGCGCTACTTTATTAACTATGTTTTCCTGAATGTTCATCATTGCTTAAAAATAAAAAATCCGGAGACCATATAACTGATTTCCGGATGTAAAATTATAGCATTGCTTTGTTTAAAAGAACTTCGCTCTGTAATCTTTTACGTTTGCTTTTTCTTTTAAAACGTTAAATACATCGGTATCTATCCGCTGAAGCGTGGCTTGCGCGATTTGCTGACGATCTTTTGAAGCATTGTTTAGAGCCGGCGGATTGTTAAAACTATCTACCACGTAAACATAAACACCGTTTTGCCCTTCAACCGGTTTAGAAATTTTACGTATGGCCGAACCGAAAATAGCACCAACTACTTTATTTTCCTGTGCGATACCCGGGATAATCGGGTTTGCAAAAACAATATTTTGGACAGGTGTAACTTTACTGCCAACCTGCGCGGCAACTTTATCCAAATTTGATGCTCCTTTTAAGGCAATATTAAATTTATCTTCCAGCTTTTTAGCTTTTACCTGATTACGAACGGCAGGTTCGATTTGCTTTTTAACCAAATCCAAAGCAAGTGTTCCTTTTGGTTTGATGGCTGCCAGTTGTGCAACTACATATTGATTAGTTAGGTTTAACTCAAAAACCTGATTGGACACCTCACCGGTTTTAGCACCAAAAACCCATTTTACCACATCACGCGCATTTTCTAATCCGGTAACGGCAGACGAATTTGCGTTTACATCATCCGCAGTTAACTTTTTCTGCTTTTCTGCTTTAACTTCCTGATCGAAGGAAGAACCATTAGAAGTTTTACTTAAAAAAGCCTGTGCCAGCGCATAAGCGGCAGATTGTGTTTTACTGCTTGGTGCTAAAGCTTTATCAACTACAGCAACTTTAACAACTTTTGATGATCCTTTCTGATCTTCAATTTCAATTAAATGAACACCAAATTGAGAAGTAACAATTTTGAGATCGCCTTTTTTACCGTTAAAAGCAGCATCCTCAAAAACCGGAACCATTGCCCCGCGGGCAAAAGTTCCTAACTCGCCGCCTTTTGCAGCAGAACCATCAACAGAGTTAGTTTTAGCTAAATCGGCGAAAGATTTCCCGCCCTGAATCAGTTTTTTCAAAGAATCCGCTTTTGCCAAAGCTTTATCCACGCCGCCTGCTGCTGTCGGGTTGATTAAAATATGACGTGCTTTTACAGAATCCGGGCCAACTTCTGCGCTCACTAATTTAGCTAATTTATAAGAACCGTTAGAGAAAAAAGGGCCGTAAACGAAGCCTGGCGCAGCAATAAACATTACAGAATCCAGCATCGGCTCCAGTTGTCCTTTTTTCTGATAAACCAGAGGTGCCGGCGTATTTGCATTAATTGCCACAAAAAGAGAATCGTTTTTAGACGTTTTAAAACTTTCTGCCAATTTATTAATCTGGTCTTTTACAACCGCAGTATCCGCTTTGGATGGCGCAGCATTAAAAACCACATAATTGAATGAACGAAGCTCTTCCGGGTTTTTAAACTCGTTTTTATGCGCGTTATAATAGGTTGAGTAATCATCGTCGGTTAATTTAATTTGATTATCCGGGATTAAAGTATAATCTAAATTGACATATTTAAAATTGGCAATTTTATTGCGTGCTTCATAATCATCTTTTGCTTCCAACGCGTTTACGTAAAGGCCGTTACGGATAATAGAAAGATATTTTTCTGATTTTTTACCTTCGATAATCTGGTTTACAAAATTTGCCCATTGCTCTTTAGTGGCCGGATCTGCCTTTGTAGAAACGATATTACTTAAAAAAGCACTTAACTGCTGGCGGTCAAACTGGCCGGTTTCGCGGTTTGTAAAAGCTTGTACAATCTGCGGACTTGGGTTGCTGCCTTGTATCAAAGATTTACTTTCATCATCGCCAACGGCAATACCTAATTTACTGATTTGTTTTTGCAGGATGATCCGGCTGATTTCCTGGTTCCAGGTAGTTTGCTGTACATAACTTGCCATCTGCGGATTTAAGCTGGCCTGGTTAGACTGCTGCTTAAAATTGCGGATATTTTGTTCCAGCTTATTGTTAAAATCCTGATATTCGATTTTATCGCCCGATACTTCACCAATTGTGGTACGGTCGCCGTTCATAAAAGAGCTGCCGTAATGCACAACTTCACCAATAATAAATGCGAACAAAGCCAAACCGATCACAATCACCATAATCAAACCTAACCGGTTCCGCAAAAAACTCATTATACCCATAAAAAACTTATCAATTAAATGCTTAAAAAAGAGGGCGCAAGATACAACTTTTGGTAAAAAACCGATACATGAAAAAACGCTGTTTGTTTTTTTAAATTTTTAGATCTTAATTAAAAACATTTTTAAGTTGATAAAAGAAGCATGGAAAATAAACCGGATGAAATTTAAATCGGCTTTAAGGATTTCCGCTTTGATTTACATTAAATTTTCCGGTGGATTGCAGGAACTCCGGGTTACTTAAATCTTCATTGCATCTAAATGTACTGCCGCTGATGGTGTTTCCTGCTGTTTGGGTTAAGGTTGAAAATTGGTTGGAATAAAACTTTTTTGCGATCTGGTCCCAAATCAACTCCTGCGATTTAAAAGTATCGCCCTTATTATTTACTACAACCACATTGCGTTTCAGCGTGATCATTTTATTATCGTTTTTGGTAATGGCATACTCGGCAGTTACCGTGCTGATTATTTTTTGCTTCAGATCGTAAAAATCAATATGTACGCCGTTTGGCATTTCGTAATAAGATTTTACTGTTTTTGTTGCCGTATGATTAAGCATGATAGGTGCCGTCATCCGGGCTTTTACCTTGGCCGAATCACTGTAAATAACATCTACGCCAACGGTAGTTTCAACAGGTTTGTTTACTTCTTTGCTGGAGATTTCCTTTACTTTTTTCAGATCGTTTTCACAAGCCCAAAAAAATAGCGGTAAAAGAAGCATCAGCCATTTTATTGCAGGCTTTTTAACCAAAGCATACTGCAGCATAACCTTTAATCGAATTTAAACTTCCTAAACCAGCTGTCATTCAGTAAAAAGCTTAGTCGTAAGTTTATAAAATTTTCTTTAACCAGGTTGTTGGCCAAAGTGCCGCGCTTACCAACTTCTGCTGCGAAGTTTACCTTATAAAAAGAGAGCCGGCTTGTTGAACGGATTGGTATGCCCAAACCAAAAGTAATTGCAGATTCATTGATATCCGTGCCGGAAGTTTGCACGTAAGTTTTGTTATAACGATAACCTAAACGGTAATCCATCACAGCAAAATAACTGCTTAAAGCGTTGATATTCGGTGTAATCTGTCCGCCGATATGGTAAGATTGCGTATTGTTTAAACCTTGGTTTACGCCGTTAATTGTTAAAGCCGACCAATTACCGCGGCTATAATCTGCACCGATTAAATAATGACCGTCTTTTTGATAAGAAAGCCCGAAATGCTGAATCAGCGGCAAAGCAATTTTTACATTTGCATCTGTGCGTAGATAAGTTGTATCCGTAGCAATATTTTCTGCACCGGTATTATCAACCGTATATTGTGTGGATACGTATTTGGTAGAAGAAGTTAAAGTTGATTTCAAAGAACCTGAGTAACCCAAAACCACTCTTGAAGTAGTTGAAAAAGGGATTTCGTACTGCAAGCCATAATCGTAATTAATACCTTTTATACTTTGGCTCTGCTCAATCCGGGTGTTAAAAGAAGTAGAAGTAGTATAAATAGAACCATCATAATTCGGAATTTGTACAGAGCGATTTTGGCGCAGGTTCCCAAAGATATAACCTATATTAAAACCAAGATTTAAGTGCTTGAATAAGTTAAACCCGTAACCGAAATAAGCTTTTGACAAACCGCCATCGCCCGAGTAAATACTGTTAACGGTATTGGTATCAATTTTACTGCTTTGGGTAAAATTATAACCCAAGTCACTGTACGGCAGCAAACCAAAACTTAAAGCGGAAGTCCCTTTGGTAACTGGGACGGCAAAAGCAATGTGGTTTAACCTAAAATCTGTAGCGGTTTGTTTAACCGAACTGCTGCTCAATGTGTTGATAGAACCGTAAGCGCCAATATCAATTGTTGTTAAACCAATGGCCGAATAAGAAGCCGGATTAAGCATGTTGATATTATTATAACTGCCGGCAGTGCGCACACCGGCTGCAATACCGCCCATGCCCATGTTTTGCGGTAAACTTTGCTGCTGTAATTCGCCTAAGCCAAACCTGGAATACGGAGAACTGGTGGTAGATTGTGCCGAAGCCTTAAATACCGAAAATATAAATAAAAGTATAAGTAAACTTTTGGTACGATTAATCATTCTTGCTGCTGTATAACTGCGTTTAATCCTTTGAGAACTAAATAGGGTTCCGGCTTAACGTAAGGGGCAAAGATGCTACTTTTAAAATGAGTATCAAAAAAATTAAGGTCGCCCCCGGTTAACAGGATGTTGGTATTTTGCTGTTGCCCAAGCCGGTTTTTTACAAAACCTTCTGCTTCAAAACGCAACCCGGACTGAACGCCGGAAAGTATTGCTTCGTGTGTATTGCTGCCCGTATCTTTATTAAAATCTGTTTCTGCTTCAACCAAAGGCAGCTTTTTGGTATAATGTTTTAAAGCTTTAAAACGCATTTTTAATCCCGGCGAAATGCTGCCGCCGTAATAATTTCCCTTTTCATCCACAAAATCGTAAGTAACGCAGGTGCCGGCATCGATAATGAAACTACTGTTTTTAGGGTATAAAAAATGTGCCCCAACAACAGCTGCCAAACGGTCTAAACCCAACTTTTCCGGAAACTGATAATGGTTTGTGATAGATTTTGCCATTTGATAATTAAACCGGAACGTTTTTATTTGCGTTTGCAGAAAGCCTTCCCACAAAAATATTTTTGATTGTACTGAAGAGATAATTGCTGTTTCGGGTTTAAACTTGATCAGTATTTTTTGGATGATGTTTTCTGTAATTTGCCGGTAATGCTTCGTCCATAAAATTTCTTGTTCTGCAAAAACAGCAACTTTAAAAAAAGTATTGCCGATATCGAAAACCAGACTGGCCATCAGGCGTTGGCAACCGACAAAATCGATTCAAAAATTGCCAGCCCGTCCTGATTGGCCAATAAACTATCCGCTGCGCGTTCCGGGTGCGGCATCAAACCAAAAACATTTCGGTTTTTATTACAAATGCCGGCAATGTTTTCAATTGATCCGTTAGCGTTTGCTTCATCAGAATAATTGCCACCGGCATCGCAGTAACGGAACAAAATCTGATCGTTCTGATTGAGTTCTTCCAAGCTGTTTTTATCGGCATAAAAATTACCTTCGCCATGCGCCACCGGAATTTTTAAAGCTTTATTTAAATCGATTTGCGAAGTGAGCAGCGAGTTTTTAGTTTGTGCTTTTAAGTAAGTATTCCGGCAGATAAATTTCCGGTTTTTGTTGTGAAGCAACGCTCCGGGAACCAATCCGGCTTCGGTTAAAATCTGGAATCCATTACAAATTCCTAACACAAAACCACCTTGTGCTGCAAAACGGATCACTTCCTGCATAATCGGCGAAAAACGGGCGATGGCACCGGAACGCAGGTAATCGCCAAAAGAAAAACCGCCGGGCAAAATGATAAAATCCGCGCCCTGCAAATCATGATTTTTATGCCATAAACGAACTACCTGCTGCCCCATTATTTTTTCCAGCACGTAGATGATATCTTCATCACAATTGGAACCAGGGAAAATGACTACTCCGAATTTCATCCTGCAAAACTAACAGAACACTTTAAAATCAACTGATAAAAAAAGTTAAAAATTGTTAAACTGAAAGTAAATAATGCCAAACAGGAGCAGCAGATATAAACTTTCGTAAATCCATTTTTTAGAAGCGTACAAAAAGTAATATGCTGTAATTAAAGCAATTGGCATTGCTCCAAGCAAAAAATGATTAAAGCTGAAGTCGGTTTTAATACAGCAGGCAAACGTAATAATCAAAATCAGGAGGAACAATACCTGGAAGGTTTTACGCACCATAACCATGCTTTTTAAAAAGTTGGACTGGATGCGAAAAAGGCCGAGGATAAATATTAAAACAAGCGGAACCAATACTAAAAAACGATAAGGAACCGGGTTGGAAATTACAGGAATATCGGCATCAAAAGAAGCCCAAAGTGTATTGAATGCGCTGATATGATTGGTGCAGTAATAATAAACTGACAGGAAAAAAAGGATCGTTAAAACGCCCATCAATGCAGAAACCCATTCGTGCCAGCTAAACGGACGGAAAATAAGCAGGCCGATCCAAATGATTAAAAACAGCGAAATGAACGGAAAATAAATTAAAGTACCGATGCCAACGATCAAACCTAAATCGTAAGCTGTGGAAGTTGCTTCTTCGGTTTTGTATAAATCCAGCAGCTTTTGCAGCATCCAGTTTAACAGATAATTACAAATTAAAGGTGCACTTAGTGTTAAAAAAACCGGGAACAAACCAGAAACGGTAACATATAATAAAGCCGGCAAAAAAGATGGTTTCCCTAAAAGATTTGCATTGTTAACAACAAAATTAAACCAAAATGCCTGGGAAATTACGATTACGGCCGACCAGAAAATATTACCCGAAGCAGTAAAATTTCCGGCTGGGGCGGTAATTAACAAACGCGAAAAAAGGCCGGTAAAAGAAGCATCCGTATTTGCCGGAAAATGGATTAAAACGCCTGCCCGCATCAAAAATAAAAGTACAACAAGCCAGATGATGTTAAATGGATTATGTGAGCGGAAAACCTGGATCATGAACGGTGCTTTTACTTAATTTGAACGGAAAAACAGAACAAGCCGAAACTAAGGCTTTTTAGCATAACGGGAAACGGTATTTGCTATAATTTGTGCGGTTTCATCCGGGAAATCAACTTTAATCTGCTGATCAGATCCGATCCATTGCTTTACTTTTGAAGTAAAACTATCGTCTATTTTTTGCAGAACCGGCACGCCTAATCTGCCGGCCGAAATGGCATTACATTGCTGCTCGTACTGGCCTTTCATCGGTATCATCATCACTTTTTTACCCATAAACAAAGCTTCTGCCGGGCCTTCAAAACCGCCGCCGGTAAGCAAACCGGCACCGGTAGCCAGGCTGTAATTAAAAGCTTCGTTTTGTATCGGTTTTACAATAATGTTTCCTTCGGTATATTCTTTTTGCGTATGTTTTGAAAAAATTTGCCACGATACTTCTTTTATCTGCCTAAAATACTGAAGCAAAAACTGATCGTGATAAGCTGGCAGATAAACCGTAAAATGCCCCAGGTTTTGCGTTTCCATATTCCTGATTTCACTGCGGATTACCGGCGTATGGATAAAATCGGCATATTTTTCAAAGTGAAAACCAACGTGTTGCGTAGCCGGTGCATAATACTTAAACAGCCACTCGGCATAATTCCATTTTTTAGGGCGAGGTGTTTTTGGGGAGATGAACGCACATTGGTGACTTAAAGAAACGGATTCCAGCTTTTGCAGCTTGCAGGCCCAAGCCGAAACCGGTTCAAAATCGTTCACAATTAAATCATACTGTTTTAACGGAAGCGAACGTATATCGCGCAGCAATTGCCACAGGTTCATGGTTTTGTAGGTTTCTAAATAATCTACGCCGCCTTTTTTCCCAAAAATAAAACTGAACCCATGCTTTTGATAAGTCAAGGGCTGCGAAAGCGAAACGTCGGCCTGCGTACCGCTGATCAGTAAATCCAGGTGGCCGTATTGCTGCAGTAAAGGCACAATTTCGCGGGCGCGGCTAACGTGGCCGTTGCCGGTTCCTTGTATGGCGTACAGTATTTTCATGTGTTAAAAACAGCACGCAAATTAAGGAAACACTTTTTGAAATAAATCAATTCGGGCAAATTGTCATCCTGAACTTGTTTCAGGATCTCTCAGGATAAGCCACAGCCTTGTATATGGGATGCCGAAACAAGTTCTGCATGACAACGATTAAACTGTTATTAATTTGCCTCTGTTTTAAACCGTTCCAGCAACTGTTTTACATCCAGTTGGCCTTCCAATTCTGTAGTTTCATTTTGGTTTTCTTCGGAGGTTTCCTCTTCAAAAACAGCTTTCTGGTAATCGAAAATATTCCATTTTCCCTGCTGATATTCCAGCGCAGTTAAACTTTCAACCCAATCGCCGGAGTTGAGATAAATTACGGTTTGATCAGTAACAGAACTTTTGATTTCCCGGATTTCTGCTTGATGAATATGCCCGCAAATCACAAAATCGTAGTTTTTATCGATGGCCAAATCGGCTGCCGTTTGCTCAAAATGATTGATAAACTTTACGGCATCTTTAAACTTCCCTTTTATTTTTGCCGAAAAACTCATTTTACTTCTGCCGAAAGTAGTTAAAAGCCAATTAGTTAAGCTATTAATCAGGATCAAAGTATCATAACCAACAGCACCTATTTTAGCGAGCCATTTAGAATGCTGCATGGTTACATCAAACACATCGCCATGAAAAATCCAGGCTTTTTTTCCATTGATATTGAGCAAAAGCTTGTTGAGCAATTTAAAAGAACCCAGGTCGAAATCCGCAAATTTCCGCAGCAGCTCGTCGTGGTTGCCGGTGAGGTAATAAACCGGAATGCCTTTAGTTACAAATTTGAGGATCTGGCGGATTACTTTGGTATGTGCTTCCGGCCAGTAAGATTTACTAAACTGCCAGATATCGATAATGTCGCCGTTCAAAACCAGGGTTTTCGGTTGGATGCTCTTTAAATATTGCAGTAATTCTTTAGCGTGGCAGCCGTAAGTGCCCAGGTGCACATCAGAAATAACCACCACTTCCACTTCTCTTTTAAGCATAAAAGCTGTGGTTTTGATGATGATTTTTTGCCGGTAAAAACAGCTTATTCGTCGTCTTCGTCCTCGTTAACACTAAGCTCGAACGGACTGAAATAGAAAAGCAGCAGCAGCAAAAATAACGCGAACCAGGCAAGCAGGTGAAGATATTCAAAGTTCATAGCTAATTTATTTACGCAAGGTCTGACTATCGTATGAACTTAAAGTTACATCAGTGTTAAGTTTTTTTAGGTGAGAGGTTTGGGGTGAGAGGTTGTCGGCTATCAGCTTTCAACCCAGAACCACCGACTGTAAACTATCAACCACTAACTTTTATGCCTATAAAAACAGCATCAGTTCGTTTAAATGATGGATTTGTACCGGCACATTTCCGGGTTTCTCCGTTTTATTCGGGTTGAAGTAAATTGCATCGATACCGAAATTTAAGGCACCGTAAACATCAGCTTCCAGGCTGTCGCCAATCATCAAACTTACCTGTTTTTGTGCGCCGGCAGTTTTTAAAGCGTGTTCAAATATCTGAGGATTTGGTTTGTTGATGCCAATTACTTCCGAAATAAAAACATGTTTAAAATATTTCCCGAGATTACAACCCTCAATTTTCATTTTTGTAGATTCCATAAAACCGTTTGAAATAATATAAAGCTGATATTTTCGACTTAAATATTTTAAAACTTCGTGCGCATCCGGGAAAAGATTTGTTTTTGTGGGACAAAGCTGCACGTAATCATCTTCAAAACCGGCCGGAATGATACCTTCATCCAAACCCAATTCTAAAAAAGTATGCTTAAAACGGGCTTCGCGTAAAGCTTGTTTACTGATTTTCCCCAAATGATATTCCGCCCAAAGCCGGTGGTTGTTTCGGGTATAAGTTTCGATGAAAACATCCGGCGCAGCCAAACCTAAATCTCGTAAATTATGCTGTAAAAACAGCTCATACAGCGTTTCTTCAGCATTTTTATCAAAATCCCAAATGGTATGATCTAGGTCGAAAAAGATATGTTGGTAAGGCATTTTTAATTGTTTTTTGTCATTTCGACCGAAGAGAGAAATCTTCATTGAAGCGAAAGAATTTGTATAATTTAATGAAGATCTCTCCTATCGTCGAGATGACAAAATGCCGGGATGACAACGTGCTAACCATACTTCTTTTATCACCATAAATCCATCAAACTTTTTCACCGAAACTCAAATCGCCGGCATCGCCTAAACCCGGAATAATATAAGAATAACTGTTCATTTCCTGATCCACAGAACCAACCCAAATATGTGCTTCGGGCAAGTTTTCCTGCACATGTTTTAAACCTGCAGCACTGGCAATTACGGCAGCAATATGGAGTTCTTTCAACTGATATTTTTCCTGTAACTTCCTGCAAACCTGCACTATACTTTGTCCGCTGGCCAACATCGTATCGCACATAATCACGGTTTGGCCATCTAAATTCGGACTGGAAATATGTTCCAATTGGATAGTAAAATTGTGGTTTTCATCCGTTTTGCGATAAGCCGTAATAAATGCCGAAGCCGAGCGGTCAAAAAAGTTTAAAAATCCCTGATGAAAAGGCAAACCGGCGCGCAAAATCGTAGCCAAAACAGGTTGCTCTTTAGCGAGATTTACTTTAGCAATTCCAAGCGGCGTTTTCACTTCCGCTTCCTGATAATTCAGTTTTTTACTGATTTCGTATGCTAAAATCTCACCCAAACGTACTTGATTATTTCTAAATCGTTGCGGATTTTGCTGCGTGTGTACGTTGCGCATTTCGGCAATAAATCTGTTGGCAACGGAATTGGTTTGATCAAGCTGAAAAATCATGCAGCCAAAATAATGCTTTTTTTACGGGATAAAATTTAGGGTGATAAAAGAAGCATTATTCTGTCTATTTTGCCGCTTTGTCATCTCAACCGAAGGGAGAGATCTTCATCAAATAATAAAAATTTTATTTTACCACTTTAAAAAAGATTTCTCCTATCGTCAAAATGACAGAAAGCAACAAATTCCTGACAAAAAATAAACACCTAAAAACTATTTTCCTTAGCATTTCAAACCTAAAATCCGTACTTTTATCGTTCCGATGGATTTTAAATTAACCTCTCAATATCAGCCTTCCGGCGACCAGCCGGAAGCGATTCGCCAGATGGTGGACGGCGTAAACAACGGCGATAATTACCAGACTTTGCTTGGCGTAACCGGTTCGGGCAAAACGTTTAGCGTTGCCAACGTAATCCAGCAAACGCAGAAACCAACACTGGTTTTAAGCCATAACAAAACATTGGCTGCACAGCTTTACGGCGAATTCAAGCAGTTTTTTCCGGAAAATGCAGTCAATTATTTTGTTTCTTACTACGATTACTATCAGCCGGAAGCTTTTATTCCATCGTCCAATACCTACATCGAAAAGGATTTGCAGATCAATGAAGAAATCGAAAAATTGCGTTTACGCACTACTTCTTCGCTGATGTCGGGTCGCCGCGATGTGATTGTGGTTTCGTCCATTTCTTGCATTTATGGTATGGGCAACCCGGAAGATTTTTCTAATTCCGTTTTCCGTTTTGCGGTTGGAACACGCATCGCCCGGAATGCATTTTTACATCGTTTGGTTGAGATTTTATATGCGCGTACCACAGCCGATTTTAAACGCGGAACTTTTAGGGTGAAAGGCGATGTGGTAGAAATTTATCCTGCTTATCTGGATTACGCTTATCGCATCAGTTTTTACGGCGATGACATCGAAGAGCTGAGCACGTTCGATGTAACCAACGGCAAAACGCTGGAGAAAATGGATAACATGGTGGTTTTTCCGGCAAATTTATATGTCGCGCCGAGAGATCGTTTTCAAAAATCTGTTTGGGCGATTCAGGAAGAACTGGAAATGCGTAAAAAGCAGTTTATCGGCGATGGCCGTTTCCTCGAAGCCAAACGTTTGGAAGAACGGGTAAATTACGATCTGGAGATGATCCGTGAATTAGGTTATTGCT
Source organism: Sphingobacteriaceae bacterium (assembly GCA_903642215.1). Classification (GTDB taxonomy): domain Bacteria; phylum Bacteroidota; class Bacteroidia; order Sphingobacteriales; family Sphingobacteriaceae; genus Mucilaginibacter_A. The sequence goes on from CAHJWG010000001.1 coordinate 216,079, forward strand.
CCGGAATTGAAAATTATTCGCGCTTTTTTGACGGCCGGCAACCCGGAATGCGCCCGTTCTGTTTGCTGGATTATTTCCCGGAAGATTATTTAATGGTGATTGACGAAAGCCATGTAACTGTTCCGCAAATCCGGGCAATGTATGGCGGTGATCGTTCCCGCAAAATATCTTTGGTAGAATATGGTTTCCGTTTGCCTGCGGCGATGGATAATCGTCCGCTAAATTTCCAGGAATTTGAAAGATTAGCGCCGCAAACCATTTATGTAAGTGCTACGCCGGGCGATTTTGAACTGGAAAAATCGGAAGGTGTGGTGGTGGAACAAGTAATCCGGCCAACAGGTTTATTGGATCCGGTAATTGAAATCCGGCCGGTTATCAATCAGGTTGATGATTTGCTGGAAGAAGTTGATCAAACCATAAAAAAAGGCGACCGAATTTTGGTAACCACGTTAACCAAACGCATGGCCGAAGAACTGGCTAAATACATGGATCGCCTCAACATAAAATGCCGTTACATCCACTCCGAAGTAAAAACTTTAGAGCGTGTAGAAATTTTGCGCGGTTTGCGTTTGGGCGAATTTGATGTGTTGATCGGTATAAACCTTTTACGGGAAGGTTTGGATTTGCCGGAAGTTTCGTTGGTTGCCATTTTAGATGCAGATAAAGAAGGCTTTTTACGTTCGGAAAGATCGCTGATTCAAACCATTGGTCGCGCAGCGCGAAATGATCGCGGCCGGGTTATTATGTATGCAGATAAAATTACGGATTCGATGCAGATTACAATGGATGAAACCAACCGCCGCCGGGATAAGCAAATTCAGTACAATCTGGAGCATGGTATCACCCCAAAAACTATTGGCAAATCCCGCGAGGCGATTATCGAACAAACTTCGGTAATGGATTTTAAAGGCGGCGTGCAACAGGCTTATGTGGAGCAGGATGTGGCGGATAATATTGCAGCCGATCCGATTGTACAATATATGAGCAAACCGGAACTGAAAAAAGCTATCGACAATACCAAAAAAGAGATGCTAAAAGCAGCAAAAAACATGGATTTTTTAGGTGCAGCCAAGTTGCGTGATGAAATGTTTGCGCTGGAAAAAATGATGTCGGAGAAATTTTAGGCGGTAAAAAAAGCATAGGTACTTATTCTACCAACCTAAATTGTGGCCATGGCGAATCATATTAAAACTATTTTTCCGTTAAACATTTATATTTGTATTCCATATTGAAATCAACATGTTGCTAATCCGTTTTCTAATTATATCCATTTGTATCCTTTACATGCTGCGTATGCTGGGCCGATTATTATTACCGGCAATTTTTCGCGGTGTGATAAATAAAACACAAGCACAACAAAATAATCCTACCCAAAATCGTCCTGCTGATCGCCGCCCGAAAGAAGGCACAGTCAAAGTAGATTATATTCCGCCTAATGTTTACAAAAGTGCCGTCCCGGATTCTGAAGGTGAGTTTGTAAAATATGAGGAAGTGAAAAAGTAATTTATGATCCCGGAAGAAATTTTTAAACGCCGCCATTTTGGTACGCCTGTATTGATTACCCTGATCTGGACTAATTATATAGTGATGATCATCAATACCTATATTTTTGCGATGTGTACGCAAATTAAATGGTATTTCTGGGTAGTTCTTGGCTTACTGGCAGTTTATAATTTCTATCAGATTAACAGGAACCGCGAAAACTTTGACCGTAAAAACCTCTTGGCTTATGGTATTAGCCTTGTGCTTCTTTTAGTCGTATTTTTTCTGTTGAGAACAAAAGCTCAACCTTGCTAAATTTTTCCGGATTCTCTAATATTTCTTTTCTAACCAAAATTCTGTTTGACTGCTGTTTTGGTTATTCCCGAATAAAATTTATACTTCATTTTTGTAAAAATTTCAGTTAGGTTTGGAACTCATACAAACTATAGTTAAATGAATAACTGGTTCAAGCAAAACGGCGTTCACTTTGCCGTAGCAGGCTTATTTATAGCAATCTGTTTCTTCTATTTTACACCTGCTTTTCAGGGCAAAGTCCTCGTGCAAAGCGATGTAACACAGGCGCAAGGCATGCAAAAGGAAATTATGGAAGTCCGGGCCAAAACGGGTAAAGCACCACTTTGGACAAACCAAGTTTTCGGTGGGATGCCAGCTTACCAGATCTGGGCTTTTTACCCGGACAATATTACCACTTACGTTATTTCTGCCTTAAAAACAGTATTCCCAAACCCGATTGATACCGTTTTATTGTCGCTCTTTGGTGCCTATCTTTTGTTTTGTGTGTTGAAGTTAAATCCCTGGCTGGCCACTGCCGGAGCCATTGCCTTTACTTTTTCGTCTTATAATTTCATTCTGCTGCATGCCGGGCATTCCAATCAGGCTTATGCCATTACTTTTTTTGCACCGATTTTAGCCGGAATCATTCTCACTTTACGCGGAAAACATTGGCTCGGTGCTGTTTTAACCGCCTTCTTTCTGGCGATGGAAATTCGCTCCAATCACATCCAGATGGCTTATTATTTAATGTTTTCGCTGATGATTTTAGTTGGAATTGAATTATATCATTCCATCAAAAATAAAACGACATCAGCTTTTTTTAAATCGATTGCTTACCTCGCCGGTGCTACGTTGGTTGCCGTAATGATCAATGCTTCCATTTTGTGGACAACTTATGAGTATGGGCAGGAATCAATCCGCGGAAAATCAAACTTAACACAACCGAAATCAAATACAAGCAACGGTTTAGATAAAGAATACGCTTACGGCTGGAGCCAGGGAATTGGCGAATGTATTACATTTTTAATTCCGAATGCTTACGGCGGAGGCTCCGGTGGAGCTTTAAAAGCTGATTCCAAAGTTGCTCAGGCTTTACTGGCAAAAGGTGTTCCGGAAGATCAGGCGACTGGTTTTGCCGCACAACTACCAACTTACTGGGGCGGAAAACCTTTTACAGAAGGTCCTTGGTATTTCGGCGCAGGCATTTGTTTCCTGTTTGTTTTTGGGTTGATGATTGTGAAAAACCGTGTAAAATGGTGGCTGCTGGCAACTGTGATTTTGAGTATGCTGCTTTCTTTCGGGAAAAATTTTACGCTGATTTCCGATCTTTTCTTTAATTATTTCCCGCTTTATAATAAATTTCGAGCGGTCGAATCCATATTGGTTTTAACACAATTAGCTTTTCCGATCCTGGCTTTTTTAGCGATAAAAGAAGCATTACTTGCTAAAGACAAAGTATTCATCCTGAAAAAACTATTTCTGGCATTATACATAACCGGCGGTTTAACATTGCTGATTGCGTTACTGCCAACCTTATTTTTTAGCTTTAAAAGCAGCACAACGGATGAAGGATTAATTGCACAACTTACACAAGCTTTTCAGGGTGATAGTGCTTTTGCCAGTTCAATCGTCAATAATTCTCTGGTACAAGACCGAGCTTCACTTGCCCGTGCGGATGCTATCCGTTCTTTAGTTTTTGTGCTGATTACTTTCGGTGTTTTATGGGCTTTTATCAAACAGAAAATCAACTTACAAATCGTTTCCCTGCTGATTCTGGTAGTTACTTTGGTTGATTTGTGGTCGGTAGATAAACGTTATTTAAAAGATGACAGCTTCCAACCGAAAGAAGATGCCATGCAGGTGCGAACGCCGCGGGAAGTTGACCAGTTTATTCTGCGCGATACCGATCCTGATTTCCGTGTACTCGATCTTTCTATTGGTGATCCTTTTCAAAATGCCGCTACCTCCTATTTCCATAAAACTTTGGGTGGCTACCACGCGGCAAAACTGAAACGTTTCCAGGAACTGATTGAAAATCAGTTTAGCAAAAGTATTAACCAGGATGCGTTGGACATGCTAAATACTAAATATGTAATTACTGCCGATCCGAAATCTCAAACGGCCGGTATGAAAGCAAATTCTACTGCCTGCGGACATGCCTGGTTTGTACAACAAGTTCGTTTTGCCGATAATGCCGATCAGGAAATGCAGGCTATCAGCAGTTTCGACCCAAAAAATGAAGCGATTGTAGATAAAAAATATCAATCACGGATCGATACAAAACAAAATTCCATCGACGAAAAAGCAACAATAACTTTAACGAGTTACGCGCCGGAACATTTGGTTTATCAAAGTGGTTCAACCACTAATCAGGTTGCTGTTTTTTCTGAGATTTATTATGATAAAGGCTGGAAAATGTTGGTTGACGGCGTGGAGAAACCTTATTTCCGAGCAGATTATTTGTTACGTGCCGCACAAATTCCGGTTGGTAACCATAAAATCGAATTCATCTTCCACCCAAATTCTTATTATACCGGTGAGGTAATTTCTTTGATCGGTTCAATATTGCTGGTGCTGGCTATTGTGGCGTACATTTTTATGGAGAACCGGAAGAAAAAAGAGGTGGTAAAAACAGTATAGGCTGTAAACAATACTGTTTTTACCACTTCAAAAAAGTGATTTATAAGTAGTTTTAAGACGAATTTAACAATGAAACAGCTTTTTACTCTCATTCTGTTTTGCTTTGGCTTAACTGCCTTCGCTCAAAAAAATGAACAGTTTGACGGGCTGAACATGAATTTGGGTAATCTTTCCCGCTTATCTGATGCAAAAAGCCGGTCTATCAGTCCCGAAAATTTTACCGGTGGAAAAGGCAAAGGCGGCATGGCCGATCCTATAACACAAAAAGGGCAACGTAATGTAGCCAACTCGGCAAATGCGGCCCATGATTTAGGAAAAGGATGGAAAGTTAATCCGTTTATTATCATTAATCCTGGGGAAACTTACACTATTGCAGAAATGGACGGGCCGGGTGCCGTGCAGCATATCTGGATGACACCTACCGGCAATTGGCAGCTTTCCATCATCCGTTTTTATTGGGATGATGAAAAAGAACCTTCTATCGAAGCACCTGTAGGCGCATTTTTTGCAAACGGCTGGAATGAATATGCGCCGTTAAATTCTCTGGCAGTTACGGTAAATCCGGGCAGTGCTTTTAATTGTTACTGGAAAATGCCTTTCCACAAAAAGTGTAAAATCACGATGCAAAACATCAATACCGAAGCCATGCGGCTGTTTTACCAGGTAGATTACGTGCTGACAGATGTGGGCGAAGATGAAGGTTATCTGCATGCACAATACAGAAGATCAAACCCTACGAAAAGTTCTATACATACTATTTTAGATGGCATAAAGGGCAAAGGGCAATATGTGGGAACTTATCTGGGTGTTGGCGTTAGGAACAATGGCTGGTGGGGCGAAGGGGAAATAAAGTTTTACATGGATGGGGAAAAAGATTTTGCAACTATTGCAGGAACGGGAACAGAAGATTATTTCTGCGGATCATACAATTTTGAGAATAAAAGAACCCATCAGTACCAGGAATTTTCTACGGCTTATACGGGTTTGCATCAGGTAACCAAGCAGGATGGTTTGTATGCTTCGCAACAAAGATTTGGTATGTACCGCTGGCATATCCAGGATCCGATCCGTTTTGAAAATGGTTTAAAAGTAACTATTCAGGATTTGGGCTGGCGGGATAACGGCACCTATCTGCCGCAAAAATCAGATATGATTTCGGTAGCTTTTTGGTATCAGAAAGAACTGAACGTAAAACCGCCTAAACTGCCTTCGATAGAAGAACTGGAAGTAAATTAGGTAGTTATTTTATACTCGGTTTAATTATTTGTTCGCTTACTTTTTAAGTATTTAAGCCTAATTTACAGGTAATTACAAAACTGTTGGCGAAAAAAATAGCTTTTACACATGTTAAAGGCCGTTTTTATTGATTTTACTATTTTCTATAATGTAAACATTTAGTTGTACGCCGATATATGCAGCAGTTAAACACTTTTATCAATGCTATTTTAACCACGCCCAACAATGAATTTAAACTTTTGGAGAGAATTATCACTCGGTTGACTTTGCAGAAAAAAGAATTTTTTCTGCAAAAAAATAAAATCTGTAAAAGTATTGCCTTTGTAAATAGCGGCTCGTTGAGGATGTATTATGTTGATCTTCAAAGCAATGAAATTAATTGCCGCTTCACGCTGGAAAATAATTTTATGGTAGATTACCAAAGCTTCTTACAGCAAAAACCTTCTAATTATTACTGGCAGGCGATGGAAAATACCGAACTTTTGCTTATGCAGTACGATGCCGTACAACAGTTATACAAACAATCAGCTCATTGGGAAAAATTTGGCAGATTGATCGCAGAAAGTGTTTATCTGCAAGTAAATGCACGGATAGAAATGATCCAGTTTTACACACCAGAACAACGTTATAATCTACTTTTACAGCAACAACCGCAATTATTTCATCGGTTTTCACAATTCCAGCTTTCGTCCTATCTCGGCATCAAACCGCAATCGCTGAGCCGTATCCGCAAAAGAATTATAAGCAGGCATTAGTTAACTAAAGTGCACGATTTAAGCGAAGTATAAGCAGGACTTTTGTTTGTATTAAACAACCCTGCAATGGAAAATCAAGCAAATATCAAATTTACAATCCTGCTAAAACGTAAAACCGGAACTACACATGATGAATATGTAAAGTATCATCGTGAAAATCATGCACCTCTTTTTTCTTCATTGCCGGAAGTGGAAGAAAACGTACTTAAATATGTGCAATGCCACACGCTGAATGAATCACTTCCCGGTTTGCCGCCGGCACAATTTGATGGTATTACCGAATTATGGTTCAAAGATATGGCCGGACTGGCAGCGGTATTTACAGCTCCGCGTTATATGGAAATAATCAGGCCGGACGAAGCAAAATTTTTGGATCTGCATGGCTGTTCCTTCATTATTTCAACCGAAAACGTAGTTATTGCTTAAACAAATTGCTACCTATTTCGATGCTTCTTTTATCAGTTTAAAATTTGGTTGATAAAAGAAGTATCGAAATTTTATAGTAAATTTTTGTAGCTGTTAATCGTTCGTTTTCCGGTATTTTAACCAGTACCAACCTAAATTAAAAGCAATTACAAAATGATTTAAAACCGTTGGCAGCAAACCGTAATGTTTCCGCATAATGGCAAAACGCTCCTGCAAACTCTGTAAATGCTTCTTTTTTGAGATTCCGCCAACCAGATATTTGGCAACATAACGGTGTACATTCACAATTTTCCGTGCTTTTTTTACGGCTGATAAAATCCAGTCGATATCAGCACTTAACTGATATTTCAGATCATAATTTTCTACAAGATTTCTTCGGATAAAAATTGCCTGATGGCTCACACTCATGCCATATTTAAAATCGCGCCAGGTAAAATTCTCAGGAACTTTATGCCGCCGCCGGCCTAAACTTTTCAAATTCTGGTCGATCATTTCCGTTTCTCCGTAATAAATATCAGCTTCAACTGCGCTGGCAAATACTGTTTTTACCGTATCTTTTTCATACAATTCATCGCCCGAATTCATAAAAATTATGTAATCTCCGGTTGCTTTGGCTAAACCTTTATTCATCGCATCATAAATTCCGTTGTCTTTTTCGCTGATAAAAATAGCAAGGCGGTCTTTGTATTTTTCAATTATTTTCAGGGTTCCGTCAGTTGAATTTCCGTCGATTACAACATATTCAATATTTGGATAAGTTTGATTTAGTACCGAAAGCATCGTCCGCTCAATATCTTTTTCATTATTAGAAACGACGGTGATTACACTTAAAAGCGGTTTATCCATGCGTAATCAGGCTTTGATACAGTTCCAGATGTTTTTGGGCGATCACTTTTTCAGAGAAATGTTGCATCACCGTTTCCCGGGCATTTTCGCGCAATGCTTCTTTTACCGGATAATTTATCAGCCATTCCATTCCCTCACAAAAACTTTGGGATGAACGATATTCGGCCAAAAAACCGTTATGCTGATGACTCACCATATCCGGGATGCCGCCGGTTGTAAAAGCAATTACCGGCGTGCCGCAAGCCAGACTTTCCATCACGGTATAAGGTAAATTGTCTTCCAGCGAAGGGATTAAAAAAGCATCGGCAGCAGCGTAACAGGCAGCAAGTTTTTGATCGTCTTTAATCGTTCCTAAAAAAGTTGTTTTAAACGGAAAAACAGGAACATCTTCTGTATTTCGGTTTCCGAAAATAACCAGTTCAATATTTTTAGGATCGATGCTTCTTTTAGCAGCTAAAAGTTCCAAACTTTCTAAAAGATAAGCTGCGCCTTTATGCGAATCTTTTTTGGAAGGCATAAATCCAGTCAAAAAAATAAATTTATCTTTTGGAAGATTCAGTTTTAAACGGGCATTTTTTTGATTTTGAGGTTGAAAAACATCTGTTTCCAAAGTATTCGGAATGATATTGATTTGCCTTCCCTTCATCAAACTACTTCTCAAAACCGAACTTTTCATCCAGCTGCTTGGCGCGATGATTTGGAAGTTTAAATTTTGATAAGCTGCATTTTTTTGCTGCCAGATTTTGTGCGAAAGATCATCAGGATTTGCATCAATCAAAACCGGACAATCGCCGCAACTTTTTTCAAAATGATCACAAGTATAACGCACGTGGCAACCGCCGGTAAACGCGTTGCTGTCGTGGAAAGTCCACACAATTGGTTTATTTAATTTTGCCAGTTCGGCCAAATGTTTCGGGTTGAGGAAACTGTGGTTCACCCAATGTAGATGGATCACATCCGCAGCCAAAACATCCGGATGATGAATAATAGAAGTTCCAAACCAAGTAAATGAAAATGGGATTTTGACAGGTTTTAGATAACGTTTGGCCAGCAAACGTTCACCTAAAATAGTAAAAGCCGCATAAGCGCGTTTAACAGCATTGCCGGTAAAAGTTTTTACCAAAGGATTTTGGCCGAATTTATAAAAAACGACCAGCTTGGAATTTACCTCAGCAACTTCATTTAAAGCCAGATTTAAGCGTAAACAGGCGCGGCCGGCACCACCGTTTCCATCATAAGTGTTTAAGTGGACAACTTTCAGCATCGCCCAAAAATACGTAAAGAGATAGAAAAAAGTCGGGAAGTTTGAAAGATCGAAAGACCGAAAGTTCTTGAAACTTGAGTTCAGTGTGTAAGTCCGAACTTTCGGACTTCTTCCCGACTTTCGGACTTTTCTATCTTTATAGCTTCTTTTTAATCTCAGTTTTTTCTTTACTTTGTATCAAAATGAGCAACCAACTCACCGATAGGACTTTCTGGAAAAAGTATTGGGAATCGAAGAAAGACCTCGCTGTTGCCATTAAACCTGATTATACTTTTCATCAGATCCTCCGCAAACTTGTAAAAAAAAATAAGCTAAAAACAGCTATTGAATTAGGCGGATTTCCGGGTTATTATGCCATTTATCTACATAAGTATGAAAACCTGGAAACAACGCTTTTTGATTATTATGTACATACCGGAATTTTAGTTGATGTACTGGCTGCCAATGATTTAAGCGAAAAAAGCATTGGCGTAATTGAGGGTGATCTGTTTAAATACAGGGCTTTAAAACAATACGATCTGGTACTTTCCTGCGGATTGATTGAGCATTTTGAAGACACGAAAGATATTATCGGCAGGCACTTATCGTTTTTGAAACCCGGTGGGATACTTTTTATTACTTTGCCAAACTTTTTGGGCGTAAACGGCTGGGTTCAGCGCAAATTTGATCCCGAAAATTACAGCAAGCACAACACCAAAAGCATGCACTTAGAGCTGCTTACTAAAATTTGTAATGGATTAAATTTACAGGAGGTTGAATTGCGGCATTACGGGAAGTTTTCTGTTTGGCTGGAAAATAAACAATCGAAATCTGCCACTGCCAAAATCCTGACAAAAACCATCTGGCTTGCCGGAAAAGTATTTACGCGGATTATTCCTGCAGAAACTAAATTATTATCGCCTTATATTGTTCTGACCGCTAAAAAACCAATGGGTTAATACTTCTTTTACGACAGTTTTTTTGTGACAAATCTTTTAATCCGCTGGAAAATATTGCCTTTCCGAGTTCGCAAAAACTGCTTGATTGCGGCATAAGCTTCTTCATTCTCTGTTAATTTTGAAGGGAAATGTTGAACCGGCTGCCTGGCTACATGCACCTGATAAACATCTTCCCTGTTAGAATGCACGCCGCTGCCGTCGTGGCCAATATTATGGATCAGGGATTTGGAAGGATTTAACGTTAAGCCGCCTTTTAAAAAAATAGAAGCGTACCAGCGAATAGCCCAGGAATTATTTTTGCCGGATCGAAATTCCCGCATTTGTTTCCAAAAATTCATCCTGCCTTCGATAGAAAAAGCCCTGATTTGCGGTTTGCTAAACCGGCTGATTAAATCCTCAATATCAGGGTTAAAATTATTCCAGGCGCGCTCCCAGGTTGCCCAACCCCAGCTGGTTGCCGCGCGGTAAAAAAAAGTTTGCGGCAGGTTTTTATCTTTCAACGGATACATGTACGCACCGATGTGCATCACTTTTTCCTGATTGAAATAACGCTGCAAAGCATCATTAAAATAACGCAAAGTGAACGGTGAAGAAAGCAAATCATCCTCAAAAACAATTACTTTTCCATATTCCTGCACCAACTGGCTCACACCGGCGATAATGGCATTTGCCAATCCTTGGTTTTTGGTACTTTCGATAATTTTGACTGATTTAAACCCGTCTGTTTGCTTAACTAAAGCCCGCACTTCGTTAACTTTTGCCTGATCTGCATCAGTTTTTGCACCATCGGAAAAGATGAACAAACGGGAATCTTCGGATAATAAGTTTTTTTGTAAATGGCTAATCGTGCGGCGCGTATGATCAGGACGATTGTAAACAAAAAGCGCAATCGGGGCAAGGCTTTGCATGCAGTTTTCTTTTTAAAAAATCAAAAAATCTTTGGGTTTTTGTCTGTCGAACTGCATAAAACGGTATAAGCACTCGCTAATTTTTCCTGTAATTTTTTCCCGACCAACTGATTTAAGATTTTTTTCAGTCGAAATTCAACCTCAATTTTAACGTTCGTAACAAAGCTTTTATGCTTTCTTTGATTGATAAAAGTATTAAAACGCGTTACTTCCGGCTCAATCATAGAAGTTTTATCAGCCAAAACTTCAAACCCTTCAGAGCGTAATAAATAGCGCAACGAACTTGGCGTGTAAACATTTATATGCCCGTAAGCCAGAAAATGTTTGATGCGCTGATCCACCCCGAACCGATAATCTCTCGGCACTTCAATCACCTGAAATTTGGCAACTCTCTTGAGTTCGCGCAGCAACATCCGCTCATATTCTACATGTTCTAAAACGTGCGCTAAAATCACTAAATCAAACGCCTGATCTTCGTACGGAATATGGTAACCATCAAAGATTTGTACTTCTTTTACCGACTTTAAATTGCGGCTTTTTAAATGCTCCACGCCACTTTCAGAAATTTCAATCGCATATAATTCCGATGCGAAATTCCACTGATCCAAATAATACAAAATACTGCCATCGCCTGCGCCAACTTCCAGCACTTTTACAAATTGCTTTCCTTTACAAACGTCGGCAATGTTTTGCGCCTTGTACTTTGCGCCGAGCATCCGCCAGGCTTCGTCGTGGTTTTCGTAAAAATTATCGTAAGCGTTGATGACACTGGAATTAACCGGATTTTGTTCTGACATAGAAAATGTAAAAATAGTTTTTTGATCGGATACCAAAAATGAAGTGATAAAAACAGTATCAAAATTTATCAGGATCAGCTTTACCTAAATTACCATTTAAACCGTCATTTACAGCAGTTAACAGTTTTTTATATTCCTTTTCCTTAGAACTGATCACGCTAATTAATTTGAGCCAATTAAGAAAAATTAGTTTATTCAGGTTAAACAAAAAATTATTTTGAACAGTGATTGGTGTGTAAAAATACAAGCGGTTGCGCAGATGATAATAAATGCGAAAATTCCATTGATCCAAAAGCTGGGAAGCGAACAGTTTTTTTTGATAATTGATGCCCTGTGATTGGTCAATATCTACAATTCTACTCTCCGGAATCAGCCAGATTGTTCCGCCGGATTGTGTTATGCGATACGTATATTCAGAATCATCAACGTATAAAAAGAACGCTTTGTTCGGATAACCAATTTTAACGATCATTTTTTGATGAAACAATAATCCGCCGTAAGGCGAATATGGGATTTTTACATAGTTTTTGAACGTTCCCGGCTTTTTAAAACGTTCCTGAAATTTTAAAAATTGGTTGTAAAAGATGCGTGTTATGCTGAACCCTAAAAAGTTGTCCGGCATTAAATAATATCGAAACGGATCCTCGCCCTGCGCAATTTTTACATGCGGTTTCCGATCCGGCCGCAAACAGAAAAGAGCTTTTTTATCATCAGAACCAGGAATTTCATCCCACTTTTGCAGCAAAATCTTCAATGCGCTTTCATCCGGCAAATTATCATCGTCCAGCAGCCAGAAAAAATCAGCATCAACATTTTGGCGCGCATATTCAATTGCCTGTTTATAGCCGCCGGCAGAACCTTTATTTTCGAGATTATCAATAACTTTTAATCGGACATCGTTTAAGCCTTGTGCTTCTTTTAGCACCAAATAATCAGCAGCATTATTAACGATGACAACCTGCACAACTTCAGCAAAACTTAAAACACGCTGCAACACCTGCTGCAAAAACCGCCAACGATTTCCGTAAGTTACCGTAAGCACACACACTTTATATTTTATATTTGCCATCAGATTGCTCAAAAATAGTATATAAAAACAGCATCCGTCACGCAAATAAATGGGCATTATACAGCAGCAAACCATCAAAGGCACTTTTTATTCTTATTTGGGCGTTGCGATAGGTTTTGTTACCATTTATTACTTTCAAACCCATGCTTTAACCAAAGAGCAGGTTGGTTTAATCAATATTTTAACGCCTTTTTCACTGCTTTTTGCACAGTTTGCCATTTTAGGATTTAACGGCACAGCCAGATATTTCCCCTATTTCCGCGATGAACAGAAAAACCATCATGGTTATTTGGCATTGGTTTGCCTGGTTTCTTTAACAGGTTTTATATTATTTACGGTGCTTGCGTTTGTTTTTAAAGATCAGCTGATCGGTACAAAATCTCAAAAATCAAACTTATTTAACAGCTATTTCTGGTACTTAATTCCGCTTACATTTTTTACCTTGTTTTTTAATGTGTTTGATCTTTTTGCGCGAATGCTTTACGACACAATCAGCGGGCGGATTTTACGCGAATTTACCAAGCGGCTCTTTATTTTGCTGGTATTGTTACTAATTTTTTTTAAATGGATCAACTTCCAAACTTTCATGGCTTTATGGCTTTTGGCTAACATTCTTCCTACTTTTTTAATGATGCGAAGGCTGATCGTTCAAGAAAAATTTTCGCTTAAAACCGATTTTGCATTTATCAATCGAGACATGGCCAAAAATTTACTTAGCATCTGCTTTTTTGCTATTCTAACAGGTTCGGCCCCAATTATTATTGAAAGTTTAGACAAATATATGGTAAACGAAAAATTCGGACTTGGTGAAACCGGAATCTATAGTATTGCGGCTTTTTTTGGAACTGTTATCACCTTGCCGTCGCGTTCTCTTTACAGCATCGCTTATACCGTAGTTTCCGAATCATGGAAAAATAGCGATCTGCAAAACATAAAAAGCATTTACCGTAAAAGCTGCATCAATCAGCTGATTGCAGCATTATTTATCTTCTTAATAGTTTGGGTTAACGTTGATGATATTTTTAAAGTGATACCGCCTGTTTATGCAGCCGGAAAATACGTAATCTTTTTTATCGGTTTAGGTTATGTAATTGATTCGGCAACCGGCATTAACGGCGTGATTTTAACCAGTTCAAAATATTACAAATACGATTCTTTTTTTAATTTAGGATTGATTGGGATTACCATCATTTTGAATCTAATCCTGATCCCGATTTATGGGATTACCGGTGCAGCCATCGCAGCCGCAGCAACTTTATTGATATTTAACTTGTTCCGCTATCTATTTATTTTGATCGTTTATAAAATGCAGCCTTTCACAATTAAATCTTTGTATGCCATCTTGCTTGCGTTAACCAGTTATTCTATCTGTTCCAAACTAATTCCGCAGCAGCAAAACTTTATTTTAGATACGGTTATCCGTGCTTCTTTTATCACTGTTTTTTTTGGAGGAAGTGTTTATTTCTTCAATCTTTCTGAAGATATAAATACTTATCTCAACGGATATTTAGCCAAACTCAAAAAATAAAGACTAAATTAAGATACTTCTTTTATGGCATAAAAAAACCGGAACATTTAAAACGTCCCGGTTTTGTTTATATCGAAGTGCTAATTATTGATTCACAAACTTTTTAGCATTATTTCTTCTTTCATTTTCATTCAAAAAGATTTTACGAATACGGATACTTTGCGGCGTAACTTCAATGTATTCATCAGCCTGAATGTATTCCATAGATTCTTCTAAAGAAAAGTGGATAGCCGGCGCGATACGAACGTTGGTATCACTTCCGGAAGCACGCATGTTTGTCAACTGCTTACCTTTGGTTAAGTTGATCACTAAATCATTATCACGGATGTGTTCGCCTAAAACTTGTCCTTCGTAAACCTCAACACCCGGATCAATGTGAAAGCTGCCGCGATCCTGTAATTTATCAATTGCAAAAGCAGTTGTTTTTCCCGTATCCATCGATACCAAAACACCATTTAAACGACCCGGAATAGTACCTTTCCAAGGTTCGTAAGCTTTAAAACGGTGCGCCATAATTGCTTCGCCGCCGGTTGCAGTTAAAACGTTATTACGCAAACCGATAATACCGCGTGCAGGGATATCAAATTCCAGATGCTGCAAATCACCTTTTGGCTCCATCACTAATAAATCGCCTTTGCGCTGCGTTACCAATTCGATTACTTTACCGGCAACTTCGCCCGGAACATCAACAATCAGGGTTTCAATCGGCTCGCATTTAGCACCGTCAATTTCTTTTACAATTACCTGCGGCTGGCCAACCTGCAACTCGTAACCTTCGCGGCGCATGGTTTCAATCAACACAGATAAATGGAGGATACCACGGCCGTAAACCAAGTAAGAATCCGGCGATTCGGTTTCAATTACTTTCAACGCCAGGTTTTTTTCCATCTCCTTGTACAAACGGTCACGCAGGTGGCGGGAAGTTACAAACTTGCCTTCTTTACCAAAAAACGGAGAATTGTTGATGGTGAAAAGCATGTTCATCGTTGGCTCATCGATGTGGATAACTTCCAACGCTTCCGGTTTTTCAAAATCAGCAATGGTATCGCCAATATCAAAACCATCGATACCAACTACGGCGCAAATATCGCCGGAGCTAACTTCGGTGGCTTTAACTTTACCTAAACCTTCAAAAGTATATAGTTCTTTTATCCTTGATTTTTGGATGGTTCCGTCGCGTTTAACTAAGGAAACCGGCTGATTTTCTTTAATCGTTCCGCGGGCAACACGGCCGATTGCAATCCGGCCAACAAATGATGAATAATCCAATGAAGTAATCTGCATCTGCAAGGTACCTTCGCTAATCGGGGCCGGCGGAATATTTTCCAGGATAGAATCCATCAGCGGGAAAATATCTTCCGTTGGTTTTTTCCAGTCGGTACTCATCCATCCTTGTTTAGAAGAACCGTAAATTACCGGGAAATTTAATTGCTCTTCTGTAGCATCTAAGTTGAAGAAAAGCTCGAAAATTTGTTCGTAAACCTCTTCCGGACGGCAATTTTCTTTATCAACTTTATTAACAACCACAATCGGTTTTAAACCTAAAGCCAAAGCTTTTTGCGTAACGAAACGGGTTTGCGGCATGGCACCTTCAAAAGCATCGCATAAAAGAAGCACGCCGTCTGCCATTTTTAAAACACGCTCCACTTCACCGCCAAAATCCGCGTGGCCGGGTGTATCGATAATGTTGATTTTAACATCTTTATATCTAACAGAAACGTTTTTGGCAACGATGGTAATTCCGCGCTCTCGTTCCAAGTCATTGTTATCTAAAATAAGTTCGCCTGTTTGCTCGTTGTCTCTAAAAATAGAACAACTGTGTAAAATTTTGTCAACCAACGTCGTTTTGCCGTGGTCAACGTGTGCGATAATCGCAATGTTTCTTATTTTCTGCATGTAAATGCGTTCCTTAATTTGCCGCAAAGATATAGTTAATATATTAGATTTTAAAGGGATAGCAAACAGATTAGCTGTTTTAAACTAAATTTTACCAGATGAGGTTAACAGGATAGGATTTAAAGTGCTGATCCGCAGAAATTAATGTCAGGTTTTCTGTAATAGCTTGTGAAATTAGAAGACGATCAAAAGGATCTTTGTGATGAAAAGGTAAACTAATTAGTATATTAAGATGCAACTGGTTTATACTTAAAACTTTGAAATGGTTGCTAATTAGATAATTATAAAAGTTTTCAAAACCAATTGCAATAGTTAGTTTTTTCGTAGTAACTTTTATAGCCATTTCCCATAACGAAGCTATGCTTACATAACACTGATTTTCCGTGTTTTCAATAATTTCTTTAGCCTTTTTAGATAAATTATCATCTTTCGACTGAACCCAAAGAATCGTGTGAGTATCCAAGAGATACTGCATTAAATGTAATCTTTGAAGTCTTCCAGAGGTTCATCAAAATCGTCCGACATCCATATTAGTCCTTTCAATCCTCCAAATTCTCTCTTTAACTTTGGTTTTTCCGCTAACGTATCATCAGGATTAACTTTTTCCACTAACAGCTGGTCTATAGTTTTTTCAACTTGCTTCTGTAGTTCTGGTGATAATTTTTCAAGCTTTTCTATCAATTCTGCAGTTACCATAATTTTATTTCATACCACTAATTTACAAAAAATCTAATCATGAAACGCCCAGCGCAAAAACTTCGGCATTGCTTTGCCCCAGGTTTCTACATTATGCCTTCCGTTGATTACTTCTAAATATTGAATATCTGCCGGGCGGTTGTATCCTTTGCTTTCTAATATTTTAATTAAATCTACGGTATCATCTATAGAATCAATAATTCCGTTTTGGTTCCGGTCTGCCGCTTCGTCTTTTGTACCAGTTTGAAACCAGAATTTTAATTCGGGCCGATGCTGTTTTTGCCGGATAATTTTATGCATAATTCGGTCCTGCTCATCGCTATAACCTTGTTTCAAATCCTTACTTCTCCACCAAAAAGAACCCGAAAAAGCACCAACTTTATTAAATAAAGTTGAGTTATTCCAGGCGATATCCAAAGCTGATAATCCGCCTAAAGAAAACCCGGCAAAAGCAATTTTGTTAAAACCACGCAGCCCGATCAGCTCCTGTAGTTTTGGCAACAATTCTTGGGTGATAAAAGAAGCATAAGCCGGAGCTTTGCTCCCACGGCCTTTAAAATCTAAAATTCCGGTTGTACCATATTCGTGGATGCGCTCGCCGGCGTGAACAGCAGCAACCAAAGTTGGCAAAATCCGGTCGCGCTCGTACAACTCTTCTAAAGTAGTTTTAAGCTGAAGGTTTTCTATCTCCTGGCCATCATTCAGCAGTAAAAGATTAACTGTATTAAGTTCGTTAAATCCTTCGGGAACTAAAAGAGAACAAATTACTGCACGATTTAAAAAGCCGGATTCTACAACTAAATTTTCTTCTGTTACACTCATTTCAGGCTTTAATACGCGGCAATACATACAATGTTTTTGATTTCCGAATTTTGAAAATGCTCCTTTTCAGGTAACAAAAGCAGTACCAACACCAAAAATTTTTGATTTTAATTACAAAGAAACTATATTACCAACGTATCAAATAAATCAATATGATTGAAAGTTACCGCCGCTGGTATTCGCATAATTTGGGCTTTGAATTGGATATGCTGGTTTTTGGCGATCGCGGCCGGCCGGTTATTTTGTTCCCAACTTCTTACGGCAGATATTATCAGAATAAAGATTTTGGGTTAATCGATGCCATTTCCTGGTTCATCAATGAAGGTTTGATCAAAGTTTACTGTCCGGATTCTATTGATACGTTAAGCTGGTACAATAAAAATGCGCATCCGGCAGAACGCGCCCGAAACCACATTTGGTATGATAAAATGCTGAACGAGGAATTAGTTCCTTGGGCAACTTTGGAAACCGGCGTGGGCAAAGCCGTAATGGCGGGCTGTAGTTTCGGCGGTTATCATGCGGCAAATTTCAGCTTTAAACATCCCGAAAAAGTGAGCCATTTATTTTCGATGAGCGGCGCTTTTGATATCCGCATGTTTACCGATGGCTTTTATAACGATGATATTTTTTACAACAATCCGGTAGATTTTTTACCAGGCGATAATCAGCACGATTTATGGAATTTAAATATCATCTTGGGTACATCAGAATATGATATATGCCTGCAATCCAACCAAATATTATCCCAAATTTTAATCAACAAAAATATTAACCATTGGTTAGATGTGAGGCCAAATGCGGTGCACGACTGGCCGATCTGGAAAGAAATGTTCCCGCATTATTTATCAACTTTATAATTAATACAGCTTGTGCTGAAATTATCAGGGCTTTAAAAAAACATCGGTAAAAGAAGCATCCGATAATTCATCACCTAAAAACAATTTAAACCATGAAAAAAATAGGAATTTTATTTGGTAAGGAAAATAGTTTTCCGCAAGCTTTTGTTGATCGCATCAACAGTAAAAACGAAAAAGATATTGTCGCAGAATTTGTGAAAGTAGATAAAGTTTTTCAGGGTGAAGCTTTGGATTATGCCGTGATTGTAGATCGGATTTCGCAAGATGTGCCTTTTTATCGTTCGATGTTAAAAAATGCGGCCATTTGCGGAACAGCCGTAATTAATAATCCGTTTTGGTGGAGTGCGGATGAAAAATTTTTTAACAATGCGCTGGCTTTAAAAATCGGTGTTCCGGTGCCGAAAACGGTTTTACTACCCTCAAAAGAGCATCCGGACGATACTTCGGAAGAATCATTCCGCAACCTTTCTTATCCGTTTAACTGGCCGGCAATTTTTAAATATGTAGGTTTCCCGGCTTATATGAAACCGTTTGACGGCGGCGGCTGGAAAGAGGTTTACAAAATGCACAGCTCGGAAGATTTTTTTAATAAATATAACGGCACCAAGCAGTATGTGATGATGCTGCAGGAGGAAATTGTGTTTACAGAATATTTTAGATGTTACTGCATCGGCGGGAAAAATGTGAAAATTATGCAGTACGAGCCGCGCAATCCTTTCCATGAAAGATATATAAAAGAAGGTGCTTCTACCGATAAAAAACTATTGGATACGATTAAAAAATACGTAATCCTGCTAAACCAGTATTTAGGTTACGATTTTAATACGGTAGAATTTGCGGTGCGCGATGGTATTCCTTACGCGATAGATTTTTGCAACCCGGCACCGGATGCGGATGTGAACAGCGTGGGCGAAGAAAACTTTGAATGGGTGGTAGAAACCGCCGCAACTTACGCCATAGAACGTGCCAAAAAGCAAAAACCCGGTCAGGATAATTTAACCTGGGGCGAGTATGTAAAATCATCATCTTCAGGTTCGCCTTTGGTTTTGGCTGCATCAAAAACGAAGGCAAAATCAGCAAAAACAAAATCCGCAGAAAAAGTAAATGCTGCTGATGCGAACGTTAAAAATTAGGTGATAAAAACAGTATCGGCATTATTCCTTTGCAGCAAACAAAATTTAAGTGATAAAAACAGTACGGTCAATCCATTTAAATAAAGCACGATGAACAAGTTCACATTAGGTGTTGAAGAAGAGTTTATGGTGGTAGATCCGGTAAGCCGGGAACTAACTTCGCACGATCAAAAAATTGTAGAAGGCGCGCAAAAAATCCATGAAGACCAGGTAAAAGCAGAAATGCACCAGGCGGTTGTAGAAGTGGGTACGCACATTTGCAACAATACAGATGAAGCACGCAAAGAAGTTTCCAAGTTGCGTTTAACGGTTGCACAACTGGCCGGCGATCTGGGTTTACGCATCGGCGCGGCCGGCACGCATCCTTTTTCGCACTGGCAACACCAACTGATTACAGAACATCCTCGCTATAATGAAATTGTAAATGAGTTGCAGGAAGCTGCACGTTCCAACCTTATTTTTGGTTTACACGTGCATGTGGGCATCCAATCGCGCGAACTGGCCATCCACATTGCCAACCAGGTTCGGTATTTTTTGCCGCATGTTTATGCGCTTTCCACCAATTCTCCTTTTTGGGAAGGCCGGAATACAGGTTATAAATCTTTCCGCACCAAAATTTTTGATAAGTTCCCGAGAACCGGCATTCCGGATTATTTCAGCAGTATTGAAGAGTACGATAACTACATCAAAATGCTGGTAAAAACGAATTGTATTGATAACGCTAAAAAAATTTGGTGGGATATCCGCGTACATCCATTTTTTGAAACGATTGAATTTCGGATTTGCGACTGCCCGATGCTGGTAGATGAAACGATGGCTTTTACGGCACTTTTCCAGGCGTTGTGCGCTAAACTATACAAGCTCAGGCAGCAAAATATGAAGTTTATTACTTATACGCGGGCTTTAATTAACGAAAACAAATGGCGCGCCGCCCGATATGGAATTGATGGCAAGATGATTGATTTTGGTAAAGAACTGGAAGTAAATACCCGCGCCTTAATTTTAGAATTATTGGATTTTATTGATGACGTGGTGGATGAATTAGGCTGCCGCCAGGATTTACAATACATCCATAAGATTTTGGAAAACGGAACCGGTGCTGATCGTCAGCTGGCAATATTTGAACAGCGGAACAGTTTTGAAGATGTAGTGGATTACATTACTTCACAAACACTGATAGGAATTTAGGCGTAAAAGAAGCATGGCAGACATAGAAAAAACACCTGTAAAAGTAGCAATCCTGGATTTATACGATGGCCATCCGAACCAGGGAATGCGTTGTTTTCAGGATATATTAAGTAAATACCGCGTAGAAAATCAGCTTAATCTGAGCTATGAAATTTTTGATGTGCGCGGGAAAAATGAAGTTCCGGGAACGGAGTTTGACGTTTATATTTCAAGCGGCGGCCCGGGAAGTCCGTTAGACAGTGAAGGTTCTGCTTGGGAAAACAGTTATTTTAATTTGATTGCACAGCTACAAAAACACAACGATTCCGATCATCCGCAGAAAAAACACGTACTTTTTGTTTGTCATTCTTTCCAGCTGATGTGCCGTTATTATGGTTTAGGAACGGTAAATCAAAGGCATTCGCCTTCGTTTGGAATTTTACCGGTACATCAAACTGAAGAAGGTAAAAAAGATGTTGTTTTAGACGGATTAACAGAACCTTTTTATGCAGTTGATTCCCGTTCGTGGCAGGTAATCGAACAAAATTATGAACGTTTTACAGCAATTGGTGCAACGCTTTTAGCTATCGAAAAAGAGCGGCCAAATGTAGAATGGGAACGTTGTATGATGGCAATCCGCTTTAACGAATACTTTTTCGGCACACAGTTTCATCCCGAAGCAGACCCTAATGGGATGCGTTTAAGATTGCTGGAACCTGCCCGAAAAGAAGAAACGATTGCAGAACATGGCGAACGTAAATACAATGAAATGCTGGAACGGCTGGATGATCCCGACAAATTAATGCTTACGCAAAACACCATGATCCCTAATTTTTTAAATCAGGCGATTTTAAGTTTTCAGGAAATATAATTTAAAAACCGATGGTTCCTTCCGTACGGAAAGCGTTTAATGAGCAGTTTACAGCAGAGAAGTATGTGCAATTTATACAAATGCTGGAAGCTGCTTCTCCGGAACCGATTGGTTTTCGGGTGGCCGAAACGCCTGTTTTTATCAGTTCTGATTTCAAAGAAAAACTGATTGAAGCCGGAAACGATATTTTAAAAACACTGCTTGCCCCGAATTTTAAGGAACTGACAGATCGTGCCATTCCGCCAAAATGGAAAGTTGCCGGAGAATCTTCTCACCCGCATTTTATCGCTTTTGATTTTGCCGTTTGTAAAGATGAAAACGGCGAACTGATACCGAAACTGATAGAATTGCAGGGTTTCCCTTCCTTGTACGGCTTCCAAAGCTTTGTTGCCGATACTTACCAAACAGTTTATGATTTACCCGAAAACCGGAACGTTTATTTCTCCGGTTTAACGAAAGAAAGTTATCTGGATCTGCTTCGCCGCACCATCGTTGGCCAATATAAACCGGAAGAAGTTGTGTTGATGGATGTGAACGCTAAGAAGCAAAAAACGGCAATTGACTTTTTTATCACCCAAAAACAGCTCGGTATTCCTATTGTTTCGCTGGAAGAATTAAAGCAGGAAAACAAGAGTTTATATTATTGGAAAGACGATCAGAAAATTAAAATCAAGCGGATTTATAACCGTTTGATCTTTGATGAAATTGATACCGATCCTGATATTTTTGATAAAGTTGTCGATATCCGGCAGGATTTGGATGTAGAATGGATTACGCACCCGGATTGGTTTTACCGCATCAGCAAGTTTACGATGCCTTTTTTACAAGGTAAATTTATACCTCAAACCTGGTTTTTAAACGAACTTCCCTCAACCCCGAAAAATCTGGAAAACTATGTTTTGAAACCGCTTTTTTCCTTTGCCGGGCAAGGTGTAATTATTGATGTAAAAGAAGCTGATATTGATGCCATAAAAGATCCGAAGAACTGGATTATTCAGGAAAAAGTAAAATATGAACCGGTTGTGCAGGCTCCGGATGGCGGCGTAAAATGTGAAATCAGGATTTTGTATCTTTGGCCGGAAGAAGATCAGCAACCAACTTTAACCATTAATTTAGCACGTTTAAGCAGAGGAAAAATGATTGGTGTGCGTTATAACAAAGATTTTGACTGGGTTGGCGGAACAGTTGCATTTTTTCAACCTGAATAATCCGCACTAAGCACTACAATTTTTCGTTGATAAAAGAAGCATTAAGAACATGAATTTTCAACTCATTATTGTAATCATCATTTTTGCAGCAGCGGTTTTCTACGTTGCGCGTTTATTGTATAAAAGCATCACAGCTAAAAAAAGTTGTGGCAGTAACTGCAAATGCGGTGTTGATTTTTCTGAAGTGGAATTGAGAAATAAGTAATCAATTTCTTTCAATCAAACAAACGGCATAAGCAACCACGCCTTCTTCCCTGCCGATAAAACCCATTTGCTCGTTAGTGG
Source organism: Sphingobacteriaceae bacterium (assembly GCA_903642215.1). Lineage (GTDB taxonomy): Bacteria > Bacteroidota > Bacteroidia > Sphingobacteriales > Sphingobacteriaceae > Mucilaginibacter_A. Next base: position 239,197 of record CAHJWG010000001.1, read on the forward strand.
TTGCTTTTATAGAAATATCCTCCTCATTAATACCGGCAGCTTTAGCAATATGCAGTTTCATAGCCGGAATATGCGGGTTGATTTTTGGTGCTTCCAAACAAATCATAGCATCAATATTGCCAATAACATAGTTTTTTTCGCCCAGTAACCGCACTACTTCTTTTAGCAGCAATAAACTGCTGATACCTTTCCAGCGGTTATCTGTGTTGGAAAAATGAAAGCCGATATCGCGCAGATTAGCTGCGCCCAGCAAGGCATCACAAATGGCGTGTACCAAAACATCTGCATCGGAATGCCCGAAAGCACCGGAAGTATGTTCTAAATTTACACCGCCCATTACAAACGGATGTCCTTCCTTTAATTGATGAACATCGAAGCCGAAGCCAACTTTTATCTTCATTTGTAAACGGCCTTTTATCTTTTTGAAACTTCCCTGCCAAAAGTATAGCCCAAAGTAAACCGTAAAGTATTTGCAAGCGCACTTTGCTGTTCGTTAGCTACCAGATATGAAAAATCTATGTTGAAAGCTTCGTAACGTAAACCTACACCTAATGTTAAATATTTACGATTGCCGCGATCAGGATTTTCATAGAAATAACCGCTGCGCAACGCAAACTGATGGTTGTACCAGTATTCTAAACCGCCGCCAAAGTTAATTTCCTTAAACTCTCCGCTTAAACCGGCATCACTAAAAGAACCGAAAATACCGGACGGAACGCTTGCCGTTGAGTTTGGGTTACTTGGCACTAACAGCTTATTTACATCAAGTGTAGCGGTTAATTCATTGTAGCTATCTAAATACCAGGTATTAGCTACACCAACTTTTAAATTTGTCGGCAAAAAATATTTTTGCCCGGTTTCAGTATAACTTATTTTAGAACCGATGTTAGAAATATTTAAACCGACTGCGAAAAGATCATCTGAACCAAATAATTGTGTTGGATTTTTGTAGAACAAAGAAACATCAGCCGCAACTGCCTGACCGGCCTTACTTTGCTGCCCGCTGGAAATACTGCCGTTAGACAGGTTAGAATAAATGTAGCGCAACGAAGTTCCGAGCGAAAAATTCTCGCCAAACTTGCGGGCAAAAGTAACATCAAAAGCAAATTCGTTTGGCGTATAGGTTCCCTGGTCCTGCTGATTAATATCTACTAACTGAATTTTACCCAGGTTAAAATATTTTAAAGAAGCTCCGATGGTGTTGCGGTCATCCAGTTTGTGCGCATAACTAAGGTAAGCCAGATTAATATCCGGCACTAAACGGCGCAGCCACGGACTGTACGATAAAGAAATTTGGTCATTCGTTTCTATAAAAGCCAGTTTAGACGGGTTCCAGAAGTTTGCGTTTTTATCTGATGATAGGGCCACACCTGCATCGCCGATTGCACCAGAACGCGCATCCGGAGAAACGGTGAGGAAAGGAACCGCTGTTACCAACGCTCCGGCAGCAGAACTTCCGTTTGTATTAGTACCGGCGGCAACCTGAGCATCTGCATTTAAAAAGCTTAAAGCCAAACTTATTGTTAAAATTAAAACCCTTTTAGTTATTGTAAATATTTCCATTAAACCGAAATAATAAGTTTAAGCCAGCATTAAAATTTTCTGCATTTATACAGAATAAACAAATATAAAAACCGTTGTACAAAGCAAATAACTCTTTTACTACATGCTTACTGCCAAATCTAAGTAAATTTTGATCTGCTGTAACTCTAAAAGAAGTATTTTCGTTGAATATACTTATATCTGTAAAAAGATAATTATGTTGCAAATTTTTTTGTTGGCGTTTTTTTACGAAATATATTAAATTTACATTCGACAGGATTTTTAAAAAATGAAAAGAAATTTTATTAGCTGTGCTTTAACAGTGCTTGTGCTTGGCGGATTATTGAGCAGTTGCAGTAAACCAAAATCATCAAAAACCGGTTGGGCGTATAATGATCGTACCAACGGCGGGTTCCAGGTTTTTGCCAAAAAACATCCGGCTCCCGGCCCTGGTTTAGTTCCGATTGAAGGCGGTACTTTTGTTTTGGGAGGTTCTTTAAACGAAGATCTGCAGTTTGATTATAACAATATCCGCAGGCGTGTTACGGTTGCTTCTTTTTATATGGATGAAACAGAAGTTTCCAACACCAACTGGCTGGAATATTTATACTGGATTAAAAGAACTTACCCGCAGGAACGCGAAATGTACTACAATGCGCTGCCTGATACATTAGTTTGGCGCCAGCCCTTATCCTACAATGAACCTTATGTTGATAATTATTTAAGGCATCCGGGTTATCAGGATTATCCTGTGGTTGGTGTAAGCTGGGATCAGGCAAATGATTATTGCGACTGGCGTACACAACGTGTAAATGAAGAGATTTTACGTGAGCGCGGTATCATTACTGATTGGAAAACAATGAGTAAGAATAATAAAACCGGAAGTGCTGCTGCTTTTAACACCGATATTTATTTAAACGGACAATATCGCGGTAAAGGAATTGATGGCAAGCACATGCCAAAAGACTTGAACCCGGCTTCAAAACCGGTAGCCGGTAAAGCACCAACCCGGCCGGCCCGTATCGAAGACGGTGTTTTAAAACAACCTTATCGTTTACCGTCCGAAGCAGAATGGGAATATGCTGCGCTTGCTTTGGCAGGAAACACGCAATACGAAAATATCAGCGATGGTAAAGTTTATCCTTGGAACGGAATGGGCGTTCGGTCTGCTAAAAAGAGTACAAGAGGTTTAATTTTGGCCAATTTTAAACGTGGTGCAGGCGATAATATGGGTACGGGCGGTTCGCTTAACGATAAAGCAGATGTTACCGCTCCGGTTAGATCTTATCAGCCAAACGATTTCGGTTTATATAACATGGCCGGAAACGTAAACGAATGGACTGGTGATACTTACCGCCAATTATCCTACGAAGATTTTGAAGATTTCAACCCTTTCCGTGGTAATATCTATACAAACAAACGCTTAGCTAATACAGATAAAGGTTTATTAGCCAAAGATAAATACGGCCGGCCGATTAAAGATTTAGCTAAAACCAGCAAAAAGCAAAAATGGAGTGAGTTGAACGGACAACGTGCAACTGCTGCAGAAACCAATGCCGCTAATGCAAACCCAACTTCAAGTGCTGTAACTGCTGCTAATAGTTCCGGTAAATCTTTTACACCTGATGTTCGTGGTTATGGGGATTCTGTTAACACTATTTTGTACGGAAATACAACTTTAGTAAATGACCATTCTAAGGTTTACAAAGGCGGTTCCTGGAACGATCGTGCTTACTGGTTAAACCCTGCCACGCGCCGTTTTATGGATGAAGAAGATACCAATGCAGAAACCGGCTTCCGTTGTGCTATGGGTATGATTGGTGCTGCCGAAATCAATCCTGCAAACAAACCGCATTTCCGAGTGAAGAAAGAAAAATCACCTAAGAAAATTCAGTTGTAAATACACTATTAAATTAAACGGGAAAGGCTTCCATTATAAAATGGAAGCCTTTCCCGTTTAATAAATATCTCACGCTCCTTTTATGCCGGTAAAAGAAGCATTCATAAAAGCTTCTTTGTCAGTTTAACACTTATTGCGTTAAAGCATACTGAACTAAATTTGCACCCATTTTTAATGCTTTTAAACGGCTTTCCGGCGTATCACCAGCATAAGTTCCTGTATCTTCCCAGCCATTTCCCAAATCGCATTCATAAGTATAAAAACAAACCAAACGGCCTTTATAAATCAACCCAAAACCTTGCGGCCGTTTTCCGTCGTGTTCATGGATTTTAGGTAAACCGGTAGGAAAAGGATATTTCTGGTGAAATATCGGATGGTTTACCGGCAGTTCCACAAAGTCAAGTTCCGGGAAAACCTTCTTCATTTGCGGGCGGATAAACTGATTTAAACCATAATTATCATCAATATGCAAAAAGCCGCCGCCAACTAAATATTTGCGCAGGTTTTTAGCTTCCTGATCAGAAAAAACAACATTTCCATGTCCTGTTAAAAAAGTAAACGGATAATTAAACAACGTTTCGCTGCCAACCTCTACCACATCTTCTTCAGGCTTGATATTGGTTTTCAAATTCTCATTACAAAACTTAATCAGGTTCGTTAACGCTGTCCGGTCGCCATACCAATCACCGCCGCCATTATATTTAATTTTGGCGATTTTATAAGTCGGTTCATTTAAATTGAAAAAAGATAAAAAGGAAATCAAGAATAAATATTTCATATCCGGTTTAAAAAATTAACTTCAAAACAAGCTTCCAATGCAGCCGTTTCTGTTCGTAAACGGCTGTTTCCCAAAGTTATCGCTTGAAATCCATTTTCTAAAGCTATATTAATTTCCTGCGGAGAAAAATCACCTTCCGGCCCAATCAAAACCAGATATTTTTTCTGTGGAAGCAATGCTTCTTTTATCGATACTTTTTCGGTATCCGCACAGTGCGCTATAAATTTTTGTGCATCCGTTTGTGTTTGGATTAATGCTAATAACGGAATAAGCTGATTTAATTTGGGATGATAAGCTTTAAGCGATTGCTTTAGTGCGGAAGTAATTACCTTATTTAACCGTTCGTGATTGATGATTTTACGTTCGGAACGCTGGCAAAGAACCGGCGTAATTTCGTCTATACCAATTTCTGTAGCTTTTTCAATAAACCATTCCAGGCGTTCAATATTTTTAGTCGGTGCCACTGCGATATGCAAATAATGGTTACGTTTGCCATGTTCAGCTTGCTGATTAATAACTGCAAAACGGGTTTTTTTAGGATCAGGAGCAGTTATTTTGGCATGATAAAAGTTGCCTTTCCCGTCAATAATTTCTATTTCTGCATCTTTTTCCAACCGAAGCACTTTGATACAATGCCTGCTTTCTTCTTCGTTTAAAAAGCTGTCGTTGGTGTCTAAATCAGGGGCATAAAACAAATACATTGATAAAAACAGTATTAGTCATCATCTGATACATCTTCCTCGTTCAGCAATAATTCCAGCTTAACAGATTCGATATTTTGACCTGCTTTTTTTAATACCGTAATATTGTAACCGTTGGCTTCTTTTTGCTCGCCAACTTCCGGTATCTTTCCAAAAATTTCTCCCAGCCATCCAGAAACTGTATCAAAATCGCCGTCCTCCGGTAAGTCATGCGGCAATTGTTCGTTTACGTCATAAATGCTTGCCAAAGCATTTATAACAAATTCTGTAGCGTTGAGGCGTTCTACAATTGGTTTTTCTTCATCATATTCATCTTGGATTTCGCCTACCAGTTCTTCAACAATATCTTCCAGTGTTACCATTCCGGCGGTTCCGCCAAATTCATCCATTACAATTGCAATTTGGATACGCTTCAGCTGCAGTTCGGTCATCAGATCATTAATCTTTTTTGTTTCCGGAATGAAGTATGGTTCCCGGATAATATCTTTCAGATCAAACTCGGTTTGGTTTACAAGTAGCGGTAAAATATCTTTTGCCTGCACAATGCCAACAATTTTATCCATTGTATCATCGTAAACCGGCATCCTGGAGTAACCTTCTTTGATAATCCGGTTTAACAATTCGTCTTTGCTGGAATGTACTTCTACACCGGAAATTTTGGTTCGCGGAACCATGATATTTTTTGCTACGCGTCCATTAAAATCAAAAACATTTTTAATGAGTTCGTGCTCGGTAGAATCTAAAACGCCGCTTTCTTTACCCTGATCAAGTAAATACTGCAATTCCTCTGAACTGTGATGTGCTTCGTTTGAGTGCGAAGTTTCAATCCCGAATAACTTTAAAATTGCATTTGCAAAACCGTTTAACATCCAGATAAACGGTTTAAAAATGACATAAAAAAAGCGCAACGGAAGTGCTACAAACAAGCTGGTTCTAACAGGCTGCTGTATTGCAAAGGTTTTAGGAGCTAACTCCCCAAAAACAATATGTAAAATGGTAATAATCAAAAAGGCCATAAAATGGCCTAAATTCTGTGCGAAAGATCCGCTTACCGTAATGTGCAAAAATCCAAAAATGTTAAAAACAAGTTTGGTCATCACTTCCTCTCCTACCCAGCCTAACCCAAGAGAGGCTAATGTGATACCTAATTGCGTGGCAGCAAGATAAGCATCTAAATGATGTATGATGCTTTTGGTTATTTTTGCTACCTGACTACCGGTTTTTGCCTGAACCTCGATCTGTGAAGACCGGACCTTAACAATTGCAAATTCGGCTGCTACAAAAAAACCGTTTAAAAAAACTAAGAAAACAGTTAAAAAAGCATGAAAACCGCTTATGTCAAGATCAGGACCCATTAAATTGTTTGTTTCTGAAACGTCGATTTATAAAGCTCAATACTTTCTTCAATAATCCGGTAAGCTTCTTCTTTTCCTTCAAATTGCTCTACTGTAACGGCATTACTATGTTCCAGTTTTTTATAATCTTCAAAAAAACGTGTAATTTCTGCTTCTGTATGCGGAGGAAGATCGGAAATGTCGTTAATGTAATTTACAGACATATCGTTAGCTGCAACTGCAATAATTTTATCGTCTCTTTCGCCTTTATCAACCATGTGCATTACACCAATTACTTTAGCTTCCAGTAAACACATCGGGACAACTTCCTGCGAACAGATAACCAGAATATCTAATGGGTCATTATCATCACAATAAGTTTGCGGGATAAAACCATAGTTTGCCGGATACATTACAGAGGAAAAAAGTACGCGGTCTAAACGCAGCAAACCGTAATCTTTATCAATTTCGTATTTACATTTTGATCCTTTCGGAATTTCGATAATAGCATTTACACGTTGCGGATGTTTGTCTCCTTCACCTGGCGGAATTAAATGCCATGAATGTTCTAAAGTCATAGTGTGATGTAATTTTTAATGTTTTTATTTAGGTAAGTTACTATGTTCTGAATTGTTTTTTACTGATTTAATATAAGCTATAACAATAGGCGTTGCTGTAAAAGCGATCAATACTAAAATAATAAGCGGCATGTAATGTAGGATTCCCGGAAATTCTTTTCCCAGAAAAAACCCGACTAAAGTAAGTAATAGCACCCACAAAATGCTTCCTAATAAATTATAGAAGGTAAATGTTTTAAACCTAACCTTGGCAACACCTGCAAAGATAGGAGCAAAAGTTCTAATTATTGGAAAAAACCGGCCAAAAACAAGTGCCATCCCGCCATATTTTTTAAAAAAGTTTTCGGCCATGTAGATGTATCGTTTCTTAAAAAAAAATGAGTCGTCGCGGTTAAAAAGTACCCTGCCGGTACTGTACCCAAACCAATATCCAACATAATTACCCAGCACACCTGCTACAAAAAGTGTTGCAAGTAATTTATATATGGAAACTTCTAAAATGCCTGTAGCACAAAAAATGCCTGCTAAAAACAGCAGGTAATCTCCCGGGAGAAAAAAACCGAAAAACAATCCTGTCTCCGCAAAAACGATAAAAAAGATCAGGTAAATCCCACCCTTACTAATGATCGTTTGCGGATCCAGCAGGTTTGTTAAATATTCCCAAATTTCTTTCATTAGCAATGTTCGTCTGTAAAACTACAAATATTAAGTTAATTGCAGTTTAGCCTGAGTGCTAAATTATGTGAGCTATAAAGCCGGGGAAAATTCCGATAATAATAGTTATTAAGGCAGAGATACCTAATACAAAGCTAACGTTTGCAGGAATATTAATTGCAGAGCGTTCGTGCTGGTTAAAATACATGGCGATTATCACTCTAAAATAATAGAAGATAGAAATGATTGCGTTGATTACCGCCAATACAGTTAACCAGATTTGGTATTGAGATAATGCCCGTGAGAACATAAAAAACTTACCAATAAATCCAGCTGTTAAAGGAATACCTGCTAAAGAAAGCATGGAAACAGTGAGCACAAAAGCCAGGAAAGGATTGCTTTTGCCTAAACCATTAAAGTTATCAAAACTACTGCTTCCGGTTTGCTGCTGCACCAGCATCAATACACCAAACGCAATTATAGAAGCAATAGAATAAGCTGTTGCGTAAACAAAAACCGCGTTAGAAGAAGCTACACCTAAAGCCACAATTGCAAATAACATATAACCTACGTGCGAAATGCTGGAAAAGGCCAGCATCCGTTTAAAGCTATGCTGATACAATGCCGTAATATTACCGATAAACAAAGTAATGATGGTAATTACCAGTAATGACGGACTCCAGAAATCTGACAACGGCGCAAAACAAATAGCAAACAGACGTAAGAAAGCTGCAAATCCGGCCGTTTTAACTACGGTTGCCATGTAAGCGGTAATCAGCGTTGGCGAACCTTCGTAAACATCGGGCGTCCAGAAATGGAATGGTGCAGCACCAACTTTAAAGCATAAACCAACAATCATCAGCAAAATACCCGTATAAAAGAGGTATGAGATATTCTGCGTGTTGGATAAGATATAGTTCTTAATTGTTTCCAGATCGAACGAACCGGTTGCGCCATAAATCAACGTAATTCCAAACAACAGAAAACCGGTTGAAAAAGCGCCCATCAAAAAGTATTTTAAGGCAGCTTCGTTTGATGCAAAATCTCTCTTTTTGATTCCGGCTAAAATGTATAAACACACCGACATAATTTCTATGCCTATAAACAGCATTACTAAATTGTGATAGGAAACCATCACCATAATTCCGGCTAAGGAGAATAGAATAATAGCATAATATTCGGCTACGTGTTCACTAATCCGCTCAAAATAGTTTCGGGAAAGCAGGATAATTAAAACGGTTGAAAGTATAGTGATAACAGAAAAAGCAATAGCATAATGATCAAACAAAATCATGCCATTGTAGATGGGCGTTGCAACTGTATTCCATTTTGCTACGGCAAATCCGGCAGCTACCAATAAGCCAATTACGGTAACCGGCAGCAATGCTTTGTTTAGCCGGTATAATCCTAAATATAAAATAACGACCGCTAAAACTGAGATTGTAATAAGAGTACCCATTTGATTATTTAGCTGAAATTAATTTTTGATTTACCTGCTCAATTAGGTTGGTTACACTGGCTTCGGACAGATGCTGCAAAGGTTGCGGATAAACGCCAATCATAATAACCAAAGCACAAATGGTGATTAAAAATAGTTTTTCTGAACCGGAAACATCCACAAATGAAGATGTCAATGAATTGGCTTCTCCCTGCATCACTTGTTTATACATCCGCAGCATATAAACTGCTCCGAAAATGATGGTTAAACCGGCAATGGCAACCAGCCAGATGTTATATTGAAAAATCCCGTTCATCAGCAAAAACTCACCGATAAAACCGTTTGTTAATGGTAGCGCAACCGTTCCCATAATTATAATGATAAAAGAAGCAGCCAGAAAAGGTGCGCTTTTGGCAATACCGCCCATCAGGCTAATATCTCGTGTATTAATTCTCCTGCTGATGATATCGATCACAAAAAACAAACCGATTACGTTGATACCATGACTTAGCATTTGGATTATTGCACCTTGCATTCCCTGTATATTCCAAGCAAAAATTCCGGCAGAGATTAAACCAACGTGTGCGATGGATGAATATGCAATCAGGCGTTTTCCGTCTTTCTGATTAAAAGCAATTAGCGAAGCATATACAATACCGATAATTGAAAGTATAATCGCGGTACTTTGCCAGTGTACAAAACCCAATGGTGCAACCGGAATCAACCACCTGATAACTCCGTAAATTCCCATTTTCAGCATAATTCCTGATAACATCATGGTACCTCCTGTTGGTGCAGTTGTGTAAGTATCCGGTTGCCAAGTATGAAAAGGGAAAATTGGCATTTTGATTGCGAAAGCGATAAAAAAAGCCCAAAATATCCAACCCTGATGATAACTATCGAGGCTTAAATTATAAATAGATTGAATATCAAACGATTTATCCGGAGTTTGCAGATGCAGATAGATAATACCTAATAGCATGAAAAGTGAACCGGCAAATGTATAAATGAAAAATTTGATGGTTACTTTAACGCGATTTTCTCCTCCCCATAAAGCACAAATAAAATAGATTGGTATCAGTGCAACTTCCCATCCTACATAAAAAAGGAATGCGTCCATTGCTGTAAAAACCAGCAACAAGCCGGTTTGCATGAATAATATCAGCGCGTAAAAAGCTGCTGGATTGCTATATTTATGTTTGAAGGTTGAAAGAATAATCAGCGGAACTAAAATCGTGGTCAGGATAACCGTAATCAAACTAATTCCATCAATGCCTGCTTTAAAATGAATGCCAAAATCTGCAATCCAGGGATAATCAACCACATATTGATAAGTAGCATCAGCATGAAAACCGGAAATTATAATTGCTGCGACAACCAATTCGGCCAAAGCAAAAAATAAAGCGAGATTTTTTACCGAATTGCCTTTAAAAAACAGCAGAACCAGCGCAGCAAATAGTGGTAAAAAGAGTAGAATAACCGTCATATCTTAATCTTGCAAGCTGTTAAATCCTGAATAAACTGTAAGCCATCATCGCAATAATACCGATAACCATTACGAAAATATAAAAACCAACATTACCGGTTTGCAGCAAGCGTAAACCTTTACTGCTCTCGATAGAAACTTTACCTAAACCATTTACAAAACCGTCAATCACTTTTAAATCGATAACTTTATAAAAGAACTTAGAAGCAGCATCCAATGGTTTGCGGATAATCAGATCATACAATTCGTCAATGTAAAACTTATGGTAAGCAATGGCATTGATTGGCGTGCGATCTTCACCTTCTGCGACCGGCAGATTACTACCTTTTCCATATTTGGTAAACGCCCAGATAATGGCTAATACTGCACCTCCAACGGAAGCACACATCAGAACCAGTTCTGTTGTTTTTTCTGCATGAACTGGTGGAATCTGAGCAACTGTAGCAACAAAAAGCGGCGACAAATAATGTTCTAACCAATGATGGCCGCCTAAAGCTTCCGGTACACCAATTAAGCCGCCAACCATGGATAAAATAGCTAACACAATCAGCGGAATCGTCATTGATGAAGGTGATTCATGCAGATGATGTTCTTGCTCGCTAGTTCCTCTAAATTTTCCGTAGAAAGTTAAATAGATCAGCCTGAACATATAAAAAGCGGTAAACATTGCACCAAGTAAACCGAAAATATATATGGTTTTGCTTTGCTCGTACACATGCGCCAGGATTTCATCTTTAGAGAAAAAACCAGAGAATGGCGGAATACCGGAAATGGCAATCGCACCGATCAGCATCGTCCAAAAAGTAACTGGTAATTTTTTACGCAGGCCGCCCATGTTTCGCATATCCTGCTCGCCATTTACCGCATGAATAACAGAACCGGCACATAAGAATAAAAGTGCCTTAAAAAAAGCATGTGTAATAACATGGAAAAATGCACCGGTATAAGCACCTACGCCTAATCCCAAAAACATGTAACCTAACTGAGATACAGTTGAATAGGCCAATACTTTTTTAATATCTGTTTGAGCAACTGCAATGATAGCCGCTAAAAGAATGGTTGCCAAGCCAACTCCTGCAATTAAATGTTGGGTAAACGGAGCGAACGTAAACAACACATTGGAGCGAACAATCATGTAAATTCCAGCTGTAACCATTGTTGCTGCGTGAATTAAAGCGGAAACCGGCGTTGGACCAGCCATCGCGTCTGGTAACCAGGTAAAAAGCGGAATTTGTGCCGATTTGCCTGTTGCGCCAATGAACAGTAAAACGGTAATTAAGGTTAGCGTTGGATCTCCGAATTTTAACGTGGCTGCTTTCAAAAAAACATCGGTAAAAGAAGCACTGCCGAAAGTTGCAATCATTACAAAAATGGCGATCAGAAAACCTAAATCGCCAATGCGGTTCATGACGAATGCTTTTTTGGCTGCATCGGCATAATCTGGATTGGTAAACCAAAAACCAATCAGCAAGTAAGAACATAAACCAACACCTTCCCAACCAATAAATAAAATGATGTAGTTTGAACCTAAAACCAGCAGCAGCATGAAAAAAATGAACAGGTTTAAGTAAGCGAAAAACTTACCGAAACCTTCGTCATCGTGCATGTAACCGATGGAATAAATATGAATTAAAAAGCCAACGCCTGTAATAATCAGCAGCATTAAAGAACTCAGCTGATCTACCAGAAATGAGAAAGGTATGGATAATTTTCCGGCTTTTATCCACTCAAAATAAGTTACGGTAATTAGCTGACCTGAATTTTTTACCGATAAAAACAGCATCACGCTTAGCACAAACGGAATCAAAACCATCAGGCTGGCCAGCAAACCGATCAGGTTTTTAGGTAAAGTGTTTCTGCCTAAACCATTGATAATAAAGCCAAGTAAAGGAAGTATCGGTATTAACCAAATATAATTACTGATCATGAACGCGTTACGTTTTGATTTTTAAATTGATTTACCATTTCAACCGGTTCAACACATTAATATCGATGGTATTGGTGTTGCGGTAAATCATCACAATAATTGCCAAACCAACGGCAACTTCTGCAGCAGCCAAAGCCATCACAAAAAAAACAAAAACCTGTCCGGCTGCATCATTTCTATAAATGGAAAATACGGTTAGCAAGAGATTAACAGAGTTTAGCATCAGCTCTACCGACATAAAAATTACGATGGCGTTTCTGCGTGTTAATACGCCGATAATGCCGATACAAAAGATAATTGCACTTAATATAATGTAATGATTAAGCGGAATGCTTTGGATAACGTTAGACATGTTTTGCATCGATCAGGATTCTTTTTTGGCTAATAAAACAGCACCAACCATGGCAGATAGTAATAAGATGGAAGAAACTTCAAACGGTAATAAAAATTGATGAAACAATACGTTACCTAAGTTTTTTACCAATCCGAGATTTGGATCTTTTAACACAACAATTTCTGAATTACCGGAGATTTTTAAGGAAGCAATAAGCGTTACCAGCAAACATCCGCCGGCAATTACACCAATTACTTTTAGCAGGTTTGATTTTAACGGCTCGGTATCGTGATTTAAATTCATCAACATTAAGGTGTATAAAAACAGCACCAGAATAGCACCCATATAAACAATGAAATTCACAATTCCGAGGAACTGTGCGTTCAGTAAAAAGTAATGAATAGTGAAGGTAAAAAACGTAAGAATTAGATAAAGCACGCTGTGCACCGGATTCTTAGAAAAAATCACGAGCAGTGAAAAGAAAACCGATAAAAATGCGACGAAGTAAAATAGACTCATGTGCTGAAATAAAAATACCTTTGCTCCGCAAGAACGGCGCAAAGGTATAAAACTTATTGATTCAAAGGTGCTTCAACTAATTTGTCTTTACCGTAGATAAAATCTTTACGCAAAAAATCGGTCGGCACAATGTCTCCGTCCAGATAAATGGCTTCTTTTGGGCAGGCTTCTTCACATAATCCGCAGAAAATACAACGCAGCATGTTAATTTCATAAACTGCTGCGTATTTTTCTTCCCGATACAGGTTTTCTTCTCCCGGCTGACGTTCTGCAGCAATCATGGTAATCGCTTCTGCCGGGCAGGATAAAGCACAAAGTCCGCAAGCGGTGCAACGCTCTTTACCATTTTCATCTCTTTTTAAAGAATGAAGTCCACGGTAGTTCTCGGAAAATTCACGTTTTACTTCAGGATATTTGATAGTGACCGGCTTTCTGAAGAAATGCTTCATGGTAATAGAAAGACCTGATAATATAGCCGGCAGATAAGCGCGTTCCCAAAAATTAAGCGGTTTTGCTTCGAGAACTTTCTTTTTATTGGTTAATGATTCCATATAATTTGGAAATTATTTAAAAACAGTGGCAAAAATGCCTGTTAAAACGATATTGGCAATAGCAAGCGGGATCAGCACTTTCCAACCTAAATCCATTAATTGATCGTAACGAAAACGCGGAATGGTCCATCTCACCCACATAAAAAAGAAGATGAAGAAAATAATTTTGGCAAACAAAGCAACAACGCCCAATATAGTTACCAGATTTTCTGATAAACCTAAATGGTGCATAAACGGAAAATTATATCCGCCAAAATAAAGCGTTGCCATTACTGCGGAGGAAATGAACATGTTGATGTATTCTGCGAAAAGGTAAAAACCTAACTTCATGGAAGAATACTCGGTATGATAACCACCAACCAATTCAGTTTCGCATTCCGGCAAATCAAACGGACTGCGATTGGTTTCTGCAAAAGCACAAATAATAAAGATTAGAAATCCTAACGGCTGACGAAAAACATTCCATGTAAACCAGCCATTTGCCCAAAAACCATGTTGCTGCTGTGCAATTTCTTTCAAGCTTAAAGTACCAGTCAACATCAACAAAGCAATAATGGATAAACCCATTGCAATTTCGTAGCTGATATTTTGTGATGCTGCGCGAATCGCTCCTAACAAAGAATATTTATTATTTGATGCCCAGCCGCCAATCATGATGCCGTAAACGCCCAAAGAAACTACGCCGAAAATATACAGAATTCCTACGTTGATATCGGTAACCTGCAAATCAATTACGCGGGAACCAATCGTTAATTGTTGCCCCCAGGGAATAACTGCCGAACCAATGCAAGCTGTTAAAATAGCCAGCGAAGGGCCAACAATAAATAACAAGCCGCTGGATTGTGTAGGAATAATTTCTTCCTTCATAAACATTTTGGCACCATCAGCCATTGGCTGAAAAATACCAAACGGGCCGGCGCGGTTGGGGCCGATACGATCCTGCAAAAATGCAGCAACTTTACGTTCTGCATAAGTAGAATACATGGCCGTAACTAAACTGATTCCGAAAATAACCGCAACCAGAATAAATTTTTCTATTACTAATGATAACTCCATTATAATCTTGTATAACGTTCTAATTGTTCCTTGTTAGCTTCCTGCAAAGCCAAATTCTTTTTGATAACCGGCAATGGCTTTAATGAATCATAGTGATTAGAGCTGATGACCGAAGTATTAGCTACTTTCCGTGGCCCTTCAATTATCCAATCCACAGTTTTCTTTTGATCAAAACGGCAGGTATTGCAGATGAATTCTTCTACTTCGCCGTAAACATCTTTACGGCCGGTTACGCGTAAAACGTCTTCGCCTTTGTACCACAACGTTACTTTTCCGCAGCATTTATCGCAATCACGATGCGCTTCAACCGGTTTGGTAAACCAAACGCGATTTTTAAAGCGGAAAGTTTTATCGGTTAATGCTCCAACCGGACAAACATCAATCACGTTTCCGGAGAAATCATTATCAACTGCCTGATGGATGTAAGTTGAAATCTCAGAGTGATCACCACGATTTAAAATACCGTGAATACGATGATCGGTAATCTGATCGGCCACAAAAACACAACGGTAACACAAAATACAGCGCGTCATGTGCAACTGGATTTTATCACCGATATCAATGCGCTCAAACTGACGACGCTCAAATTCATAACGCGTTTTAGCAGCACCGTGCTCATAACCTAAATCCTGCAAAGAACATTCGCCGGCCTGATCGCAAATTGGGCAATCCAGCGGATGGTTCAACAACAGCATTTCTACAATACCTTTTCTGGCTTCAATTACTTCTGCAGAAGTAATATTTTGCACTTCCATACCATCCATCACGGTTGTGCGGCAGGAAGCAACTAATTTTGGCATCGGGCGAGGATCTTTTTCTGATCCTTTACTCACCTTAACCAAACAGGTACGGCATTTGCCACCGCTACCTGATAATTTGGAATAATAACACATGGCAGGCGGCACAATATCTCCACCAATTTGCCTTGCAGCATTTAAAATGGTTGTACCGGCAGCAACTTCAACCGGTATTCCGTCTATATTAACTTTAACAAGTTGTTCTTCTGGCATTTTATCCAATCAAAAACTTAAATTCAAGTATTAATTTTGTGTGATAAAAGAAGTATTTATACCGATGCTTCTTTTATCACCTATTTTTTATCCAACTAAAGCTGGTTCTGGTTTTGGCAGCGGATCAGCATAATGAGCCAAGCCATAATTGCGCTCCAAACAAGTACGAGGTTCTTTTACATGCCATTCAAACTCATCACGGAAATGACGGATCGCACTGGCAACCGGCCAAGCAGCAGCATCACCTAATGGACAAATGGTATTACCTTCTATTTTTTTTGAAACATCAACCAGCAAATCTATATCGCTTAATTTACCATGACCGTATTCTAACCGATGTAAAACTTTTTCCATCCAGCCGGTTCCTTCACGGCAAGGCGAACACTGTCCGCAACTTTCATGATGATAAAAACGGGAAAAGTTCCAAGTATTTCTAACGATACATTGATCTTCATCAAAAGCAATAAACCCGCCGGAACCCATCATAGAACCGGTTGCAAAACCACCATCTGATAGAGATTCGTAACTCATCAACCTTGCTTCCTGATTGATGGTTTTGGTAATCAAATTTGCAGGCAAAATCGGTACAGATGAACCACCGGCAACAACTGCTTTTAATCGTTTTCCGTTGGCAATTCCTCCGCAGTATTCATCCGAATAAATAAATTCCTCAACAGGAACGCCTAATTCAATTTCATAGATTCCTGGTTTCACCAAGTTTCCTGATGCAGAAATTAGCTTAGTTCCGGTACTTCTGCCGATACCAATTTTTGCATATTCTTCTCCGCCATCACGAATGATCGGAACAACGGCTGCAATAGATTCTACGTTATTTACAACTGTTGGACATCCCCATAAACCAGCAATTGCCGGAAAAGGTGGTTTAATACGAGGATTGCCACGCTTGCCTTCCAAAGATTCAATTAATGCTGTTTCTTCTCCGCAGATGTAAGCACCGCCACCTGGTTGAACATACAACTCCAGATCATAACCGGTTCCTAAAATATTTTTTCCAAGAAAGCCAGCGTTTTTAGCTTCTGCAATTGCTTTTTCCAGAATACGGATTTGCGGCATCATTTCGCCACGAACGTAGATGTAAGAAACCTTTGCACCCAAAGCAAAACTACCGATGATCATTCCCTCAATTAATAAGTGAGGAAGTTTAGTCATTAAAAACCGATCTTTAAAAGTTCCTGGTTCAGATTCATCGGCATTACAAACCAAATAACGAGGAACACCTTCCGGTTTAGCTAGAAAACTCCATTTCATTCCCGTTGGAAAACCTGCACCGCCACGACCGCGCAAACCAGATTTTTTAACTTCCTCTACAATTTCTTCCGGAGTAAGTGTTTTTAAGGCTTTTTCTACAGCAGCATATCCGCCTTTAGAGCGGTAAACATCAAATTTGTTGATGTCAGGTACGTTGATATGTTCTAAAAGTACTTTTCGTCTCATTACTAAAATAGTCTTTTAGTTTGTTTAAAATAATTTACATGTCTGTTTACACAACTTGATACAGCAGTAATTGACATGATGATTAAAGGTGTGCTTAATTTACCCTTAGAAGAATAAAGTAATAAAGCTATACCTATTACAAATAAAGAGTCAGTTAAAAGTAGATTCGTTTTACTCATATAAGTAGCTTCAACTTAAACTAATATTCTTCCTATTATTTAATTAGTAAATTTTTTTAGATTGTTTAAAATAATCAAAATGAAATTTTAAACTAAAAACAAAGATTAGAACCGTTTCAAATCCAATAATTAAATTATAACGACCCCAATTTTTAGTCAATAAAAACAGTATAGTTACAAGTAAGAACGTTACATCCCAAACAATAACTTTATTGATTTTCATACTTAATTATTTACTTTTACAGTCAGATCACTAATCAATTGATCCACCGATTCAGGCGTTAAATTTTCGTAAAAAGTATATTCAGGTCCGATTTGTAAAACCGGCGCAAATCCGCAGGCCGCCAAACATTCTACACCTCGCCAGCTAAATAAACCATCCGGTGTAACATCCCCTTCTTTTACACCCAGTTTTTGTTCGATGTATTTCATGATCTTTTCTGCACCAACCAGGCAGCAAGGACCGGTGCGGCAAACTTCCAGCATGTACTTTCCTTGCGGACGTAAAAAATACATGGTGTAAAAAGAAGCAACTTCGTAAACTTCAATCGGCTGGATGTTTAAATATTCTGCCACTTTATCCATTGCATCCACACTTAACCATCCAAATTCTGCTTGTACAACGTGCAAAATCGGTAACAAAGCACCTTTTGGCTGTTCTGCCGGATAACGACTAACAATATCTATAAATTGCTGATACAACTCGGGTTTAAATTGATGTACCACAACGGTTTCTTCAATTTTAAGCATCTAACTCTCCGGCAATAACGTTTAAACTACTCATGTTGATAATCGCATCAGAAAGCAACATTCCCTGACTCATCGGTGCATACATTTGATAATTGATGAAACTTGGCCTGCGAAAATGCAACCGGTAAGGTGCGCGGCCGCCATCATTAATTAAGTAAAAACCTAATTCGCCGTTGGCACCTTCTACTGCATGATATACTTCTTTTACCGGTGTATTTACTTCACCCATTACAATTTTAAAATGATAGATTAAAGCTTCCATGTTGTTATATACTTCCTGTTTTGGCGGAAGATAATACTCCGGAACATCCGCATGAAAAACTCCTTTCGGTTCTTTTTCCAGCTTTTGTAAAGCCTGCTCAATCATCCGCATGCTTTGTTTCATTTCTTCATTACGAACTAAAAAGCGATTATAAACATCGCCGTTCGTTCCTACAGGTACTTCAAAATCAAAGTCTTCATAAGAACTGTAAGGCTCCATTGCCCGCACATCGTAATCTACGCCGGTGGCACGCAACAAAGGTCCGCTCCAACTATAACTCAAAGCAGTTTCGGCATCAACGGGTGCCACGCCGCGTGTACGATCAACAAAAATACGGTTGCGGTTAAAAAGAGATTCAAACTCTTTTAAAACCGGAGGAAAATCAACTAAAAACTTACGGATTTTCCTGAAAGCAATTTCATTAAAATCACGTTCAAAACCACCAATCCGACCTATATTTGTTGTTAAACGCGACCCGCAAACTTCTTCATAAATTTCGTAGATAGCTTCCCGGTGTTGCATCATGTATAAAAACCCGGTAAAGGCACCGGTATCTACACCCAAAACGCCGTTACAAATAATATGATCTGAAATTCTGGCCAGCTCCATCACAATTACGCGTAAATAATCCACCCTTTTTGGAGTTTTTATGTCGAGTAATTTCTCCACCGTCATGTGCCAGCCCATGTTGTTGATGGGTGATGAACAGTAATTCATCCGATCGGTTAACGGTGTGATTTGATAGAAAGGACGATGTTCGGCAATTTTTTCAAAAGCACGATGAATATATCCGATGGTAGAAACACCGCTTACAATTCGTTCGCCATCCATCTGCAATACATTCTGGAAAACACCATGTGTGGCAGGATGTGTCGGACCCAAATTTAGCGTTGTAGGCGAATCCTGTGAGTCGTTATCAGTAAAAACAGGAAAATTTTCCATTCTATTTGATTGCTATCTTCCGAAAAAATAATCTTTTTTGTCAACACGATTAGGATCCTCTAACGGAAATTCTTTTCTCATTGGAAAAGCAACCATATCATCCACATTTAATATTCGGCGTAAATCCGGATGTCCGTCAAATTCAATTCCAAAGTAATCGTACGTTTCACGTTCCATCCAATTTGCACCATCCCAAATGGTTGTTGCCGTTGGTATGTGAACATCGTTTTCCTCCAAAAATACTTTAATTCTGATTCGGATGTTATTTGTGAAACTGTGAAGATGATAAACAACCGCAAATTTCTTCTCTCTTTCAGGATAATGTACAGCTGTTATATCTGTTAAATAATTAAACTGAAGTGTCAAATCCGTTTTCAAAAATGTCAAAACTTCAACAATATAATCGCGAGAGGTTTCAAAATTGAAAATATCAGAAGGTTCAGAAATTACTGAAACATGTTCTTCAAATTTCTGATTTAACTGATTAGCAATTTCTTCATTCAATATTTTACCCATTATTGAATTCCGTATTTAGCCAATAATTCTTTGTATTGAGGCTCTTCTCTCCGACGACCGCTTTCTGTTTTCACTAATTTTTGAATATTCATAAAACCATCAATAATTCCTTCGGGACGAGGAGGACAACCCGGAACGTAAACATCAACAGGAATAATTTCATCAATACCCTGTAAAACAGAATACGTATCAAAAATACCACCGCTGGATGCGCAGGCGCCAACAGCCATCACCCAGCGCGGTTCGGCCATTTGTAAATAAACCTGTCGTAACACAGGTGCCATTTTTTTAGCAATCGTACCCATTACCATCAACAAATCAGCCTGACGCGGAGAGAAACTTAACCTTTCAGCTCCAAATCGAGCCAAATCATAATGGGAACCCATTGTAGCCATAAACTCAATTCCGCAGCACGAGGTAGCAAAAGGTAAAGGCCACAAGGAACATGAACGAGCCAGACCAATTGCCTGATCTAAAGAAGTTGCAAAAAAACCTGATCCCTCTACACCTGGTGGCGCTTCAACTAACTTAATATCACTCATATTTTAAATGCAAAAACTCATCTTTGAAAAAAGATGAGTACAAATTTACAATAATAAATTTTTGTGTAACAGGTTCTTACCCTGCATTATTTATTTAGAATTATTCTATTGTCAATCCCAATCTAAAGCTTTCTTCTTCAAGATATAGATAAACCCTAATAAAAGTGTACCCATAAAAATGAACATTTCCCACATGCCATCAGAACCTAAATTTTTAAAATTAACGGCCCAGGGATACATAAATATTACTTCCACATCAAATAGTACAAATAATATAGCCACCAAAAAGTATTTGATGGAAACTGGCGTACGTGCATTTCCGATTACTTCTATTCCGGATTCAAATGGTGTTAATTTATCTTTAGTGCTTCTTTTAGGGCCTAATTTATGTGTTGCCAGCATTGTTGTCAAAACAAAGCCAAGTGCTACAATCATTTGAAAGATAATGGGAAGATAATTGACCGGTAAACTTTGAGCTTCCATGTTTTTAAGAATTAAAAGAATTTCAAATATAAAAAAAGGCTCCTAAAAGGAGCCTTTCTATTTACTACTTATTTGCTTTTTCCGGCACCGCCGCCTTTACTTGCAAAGTAGGTTTTGGCCTGTTTGTTTGTTGGTTCGTTTTCTAAAGCCTTTGTAAAGTTTTCAGCAGCTTTGGCATCATTCTTCTCTTTGTACTGATAATATGTTCCTAAATAAACATAGGCCTCGGCCAAAAATATTTTGTCGGCATCAGCAACAGGGCCTTTTGAAGTTAATAACTGAACATACTGCTCATAATAAGGCTTAGCTAAACCTAACGAAGTATTTCTGCTTGGCTCTTTTAAATCATTTGCTCTTGCCTGATATAATGCCACTGTAGCTGCAGGTGCCGCCGCATGGTGTTGAATGTAACTAAACGCGGTATCTGCTTTTACTAATAACGATGTATCTGCAACAGGTTTTGGAGTGGCCGTACTGTAATATTGGGCTTTAAAAGCATTATAATAGCTTACGCCTTCTTTTAAATAATCATTTAAAGTTACCTGACGGGATTTGGCTATATAAACTCTGTAAGCATCTCCGGCTTCAAGATACTTCTTTTGATTATACATAGATTTAGCAATTTCACCGTAAGCTTCAACTTGGGTTGTATCTAACGTTAAAGCTTTTCTTAATGAATTAATACCGGTAGAATCCTGGCCTGAAGCAATTTGCAAACGGCCCAGATACAAATAATCCATTGGGATAATCCTTTTTGCATCAGCTTGGCTCATAAATTTATTTAATGCTTCTAAACCAGCAGGATAATTTTTATTTTCATAAGCTGCGTAACCTAAATAACGATATACTTTCAGGTTACTTTTAGGGGCAACTTTAGCTATATCATTTGCTTCTTGTTCCAAAGCCGTATAATTTTGGGCATAAACTAAGAAATCAGCATAACGCATCCTGGAATCCACAGAACGGTCTGTTAAATCCAGGTATTTTTTATAGAAATCAACTGCCTGTGTATATTTTTGGGTTGCTATCGCCATAGTGCTGTTCCTGCCCCAGCGTAAATAAGTTTCAGCCAATTCACGGTAAGCAGGGCCATAATTAGGATCTATTGCCAAAGCTCTGCGATATTCTTTTTCAGAATCTTCAAAGTTGTTAGCCTGTTTCCAAATTACACCTGTTGCAACTACCGCACTCACCATTTTAGGGTTGATTGCTAATGCCTGAGAATAATTATCGTAAGCATCAGTATTTTTTAATTGTGTGCGATAAGCATCACCCAAAGCTGCATACAATTCCGGATTTTTTTCTTTCTGATTAGCAGCTATTCCTTTTTGCAAAACCTGGATAGCAGCATTTGCATCCGGGTTAGGTTCTAATAAATACGCTTTGCCAATATAAACATAAGGCTCGGTATCTTTTTTTTCAATAGCTGCAATTGCTTTATCAAAATTCGATTTTGCAGATGCGGCATTTTTATCTTCCCGGTCAACTGCGCCTAAACCAGCATAATTTAAAGCTGATTTTGCATTTACACTAATTCCTTTGGTAAAAGAAGCTTTTGCAGAATCAGGATAATCTGTTTTTAAATACATCCATCCCAGATAAAAAAAGTTTTCATCTTTCGTAGCTTGAGTTTGTGTCAGGTTTTTCAGCATTGATTCAGCCTTCTGATATTGTTCTGCGTCGATTGCTTTTTTGGCATCTGCCAAACTTTGAGCGAAAGCAGAAGAACTGAATATAGCTAAACCCGAAATGGTTATTGCTGCTTTATTGATCATCTTCATGGTTAAATTATAAGGTTAAATTATAAATTCGTTTTAATATTAATCTCTCTTCCCGGTAAAGAATCAGGTAATAATCCTGACCTTAAAACAATCTTTTGGCCTCTTTCACTTTGTAAAAATGAAGCAAAACCTGTACCAAGTCCTATTTTACCTGTACAATCTATAATATAAACACTTCGCCTTAAAGGATATTGTTTTAAAGCAATTGTAGATTGTGAAGGTTTATAATATCCGCTTTTTGCGCCATCATCTTTTACAGAAACTATAGCAATGTTATTAGCTGCATCCTGGTAATCTTTATCCGGTTCTAACAGCCAACTGTAACTCAAAAATCCTATAGCGTTTTGATGTGTAGCTACATATTTAATTACTTCCTTACTATTTTTAACAGCATAAATGTTGGATTGCTTTATACTTTCAGAACCTGAAATTTTTTTTAAATAATTCAATACACTGGAGTTAGGACTATCAAAAACGAGGTTTTTAACATTATTATTGTTCTTGAACAAACCTCTTATATCTGATAACAACATTAAGGAATCCGGTGAGTTTTTGGCCACAATTAAAGTGATGGCATCAACTGCAACCTTGCCTATTTTTGGAGGTAGGTTTCTGTTTTTCAAAACATTAATCTCTGTTGGATCCAAAGTTCTCCCCATAATAGCGAACCCCGATTTGTTATTCAAAATTAAATCCAAAATTTTGTTTTCCGAGCTGTAAGTAACTTCAGGATGAGCATCCGTAAATGTTGATTTAAAAACATACATCTCTTGGTCTAACAATGGAGAAAGAGATTCATCAAAAACAAATTTATATGTTCCGGATGTAAAACCGTCATTACTATTGTCAACAATTTTACTGCTCTGATTACAGGAAGTAAAGATCACTAATCCTAGCAACAGGATACAAAACAAAAATAGAAGCTCTTTAATTCTCATCTTTTAGTAAGTAATCTGGAAAATCGAATGATGGCATAAATAATAATTACGGAACCAAATAAATATTTTTGAACTGCCGTCATATTTAAAGGAAGCCTATTCCAGAACATAATCATTAAGCCTAAGCCTACAAAACAAAGGAATGTGACCAGTCCTAAAATAAGGAGAAACCGCTCTTTGAGCGGTTTCTCCTTATAATCAAATCTATTTAACATTGTAACTTTGTTACTCTCCCGCAAGTGTAAAGTTAATTGGCATCGTGTAAGCAACACGAACCGGTTTGCCATTTTGAATGCCTGGTTTCCAATGTGGTGTTTTTTGTAAAACGCGTACTGCTTCCGGACCGCAACCACCGCCAATATCACGTAAAACTTTTATATCAGTTAAACTACCATCCCTCTCTACAACGAAAGATACAAAAACTCGTCCTTGTGTATTATTTTCTTTAGCAACCGGTGGATAACGAAGGTTATTTTGTAAATATTTACCAAAAGCAGCTTCGCCACCCGGAAATTCAGGTAACTTTTCTACAGCTGCAAAATTTACAATAGCATTTGGGTTTTCTTCAACAACAGCTTGTTTAACATCAGAATTACCAACAGCTTCGTCAATGCGGATATCTGCAGTTGGGTCACCTTTCTGGTCTTTTGGGCCAGGATCTTTAACTTCCAGTTCTTTAACCGTTGGCGGGTCTTTTTCCGGAACTTGATTATCAGGTTTTACCACAAGAGGCGGAAAACGAACCTGATCAACTTTTGGTTTAGGAGGCTCTACAGTAGGTGGCGGAGGAGGTGGTTTTGTCATATCAACAGCCGGTGGCGGTGTTAATACAACTTCCTGGATTTTGACTTTTACGTCAGCTTTTGGTATAAAGCCTTTAATTATGTTAATAATGGTAGGTGTAGCAATTGCAATTACAAATAATGTACTGGCTATAATTAAAGCCCTTATTGATGTTTTTGCATTTTCCTTACGAAGCACATACGCTCCGTAAGCCTTGTTACGGCCACTAAAAACAACCTCGATCCACTGCGGATCTAAAATATCTAATTTTGCCATGGTTGCTTTAATTTAATTTATAATACGTTTCTCTTACTTTTTTATTACCTGATATTAATACAAACCATCACGCTTTAACAAATCTATTTCATTTGCAGCAATATCGCCGATAGCATAAATTTGGATATTAGTAATTTTTAATTCATCCAATACATCTACCATATTTCGGTAGTTTGATTTATCTGATGGCTTTATAATTACAATCATTTCTTTTCCGCCGGACTGTTGTTTAACTTGTTTATAATTATCAAGTAAAGCTTTACGCAAACCTGTTTTACCATAACCCGTAGGTGTAGGTGTTACTTTTCCCGGCTCACCAACAAAGTATTCTAATTTATCTTTACTACCAAGTAATAAAGTCATTGTGCGTGAAGCAGGAACGGGTTTTTGGTCTAAAGGCTGTTTTTCATCTTTGTCAGGCATTGTCAAATCCATCGCCTGAGGCTTAGCCAAAGTTGTGGTAAGCATAAAAAAGGTGATTAACAAAAACGCTAAATCTACCATAGCTGTTAAATCAACACGGGTGGATGCTTTTTTACTCCGTACTTTTCCTCCGCCTTTCTTGCCACCCCCGGAGGTATCTAATTCTGCCATTGTTTATATAATTAAATTAGTTTGCAGCCCGCATTGAGGTAATCAGGCTAAATTTATTTACTTTTTGTTTTTGAAGAATTGCAATTACCTTTTTTAAGGTTGGATATTCTTCTTTGCTGTCACCTTTGATGCTTATTCTTAGTTCCTTATTTGCCAAAGCTTTAGCAGAACGCCGAGCGTCAATAATCCAGTTAAATAGTTCATTACTTACAGAATCAGTGGGAATTCCTGGTTGCGTAAATGCTTTACGTTTATCGGGATCCATATCTAAAAACTGTTTCATATTGGCAATAGGCACACCAAAAGATGGAAGCTTGGAAAAGGTCGATTTTTCAGTAGGGGTAAAAGTAATGTTGTACTTCTGACCTACACTTTCTAAAGTTTGTGTCCGTATCGCCTCTCCTTCAATACCAAAAAAAACCTTTTTTTGGCCAATTGTAAGGGTTGCTACATCGTCTGGCAATTTAATTAATACCGAAGATCCAGGAAGATCTACCGGAACAAGATCTTCTGTTTTAGGTTTAGAAGTAAGAATAAAAAAGGTAAGCAACAAGAAAGCCATATCGCACATTGCTGTCATGTCAATTGCTGTACTTTTTCTTTTTATATGTGCTCTTGGCATTTTTGCTTGTATTAATAATGATTAATGAACACTTATGCAACAATTATAGTATACACAAGAATTAATTATTCTTGTGTGATGCTGCATAAGTTTGAACAATACTGAAACCAGTTTCATCAATGGCATAGGTTAAAGTATCAATTTTAGAAGTAAAGAAGTTGTAAGCAATAACCGCTAAAGTTGATGTAAAAATACCTAAAGCTGTGTTAATTAAAGCTTCAGAAATACCGGTTGCTAATGCCGCCTGATTAGGTGCACCTGAAGTAGCTAATGCAGCAAATGCTTTAATCATACCTGTTACTGTACCTAATAAACCGGTTAATGTACCGATAGATACTAATGTTGCAATTATGGTTAAGTTTTGCTCCAGCATCGGCATTTCCAAAGCAGTTGCTTCTTCTATATCTTTTTGGATAGCCAGACATTTCTGTTCAACATCTAAGTTTGGCTCTACTTCCATTTCACGGTATTTTTTTAAACCGGATTTGATAACATTTGCAACAGAACCTTTTTGTTTATCACATTCTGCACTTGCCGCTTCGATGTTGCCTGCATTTAAATAAGATTGTACTTTTTTAATAAAAGCATCAACATTACCAGAACCTGCAGCTCTACCAATTACTACAAATCTTTCAATGGAAAAAATAATTACACAAAGCAAAAATGTCATCAGCACAGGAACAATTGGACCACCTTTGTGAACAACACCGAAGTAATCACCATTTGCTGGTTCATTAGCTGGGTCACCGCCCTTATAATGACTTGGATCACCTAAAACAAATATATAGATTAATAAAGCTACTATAAACGCAATTGGAATTACTAAAGATGCAAAAATGCTCGATGAACCTGAGCTTTCATTTTTTACTGTTGTTGGTTTTGGTGGAGTAGTTGCCATTTTTAGGGTTTGTTTAGTTTTAGTTAGATTTTAGTTTTATAAATATAGATTTTAATAATGGTATTCGTAGTAATGAAATAACAAATTTATAGTTTTCGAGAATTTAAAAAAATAATAAATGT
Organism: Sphingobacteriaceae bacterium; assembly: GCA_903642215.1. Classification (GTDB taxonomy): domain Bacteria; phylum Bacteroidota; class Bacteroidia; order Sphingobacteriales; family Sphingobacteriaceae; genus Mucilaginibacter_A. The sequence continues at coordinate 266,148 of CAHJWG010000001.1, forward strand.
AATCTTAATAATTATTTAATACAACTGCTAAACCGATCTGCAAAAAGCTTAAATATATAAAGTACGTTTCTTAAATACAATGTTTATCATCTGGTTTGCTTTTACAATTAAAATGAAAAATATTAATTTATGCAAGTGTTAAGTGTAAAATACACACTATAAATTTAAAATTTAAAAAAATTTACTTAGCCGCCGGCTATTTTTGCTTTATAGTTATCTGCTAACAGGATTTGTAACACTTTATCCCGAAAATTTCCCTGGATTAAAATCTCTCCATCTTTTACTGTACCGCCAACACCGCATTTCGTTTTTAATTTTTTACCTAAAATTTCTAAATCTTCTGCGCTGCCTTTAAATTCTGCAATCCGGGTAATTAGTTTACCACCGGATTTTCGATCTAAAAAAATTTTAAGCTGCTGCTGCCGGGCAGGTAAGGTTTCTGCTGCAAAATTGTTTTCCTGCTGAAATTCAAAATTCGGATCGGTAGAATACATTACGCCGCTTACCTGTTTATCTTTCTTACTCAAATTTAAAATAGATTTATTTCCGATGCTGTTTTTATCAACCTAAATACAACGTTTGATTATGTTTTAATATGAAACTATAAACGTAGTTTTATGTGATAAATTTTATGACTTTTTAAAAATTTCAGTTGCAATTTTATGCTCCCAAAAACAGTATGTAAATTTAGAAAAACAAATTTTATTGCAGTTAGTGCTTTAACAAAAAAATTATAATTTTGCTGCCAGTTAGTGGACTGATTTGAATTGATTGCAACCACCTTAAAAAAAGTGCTAAAATGTATATTCCTTTTCGTGCTGCAATCCCAATCGGCTACTTCTGTAATTTTAAACTCTATTAAAAAAAATTATGTCGTATTTATTTACTTCGGAGTCTGTTTCGGAAGGACATCCCGATAAGGTTGCTGATCAAATTTCTGATGCTTTAATTGATAATTTCCTGGCCTTCGATCCTGATTCTAAAGTTGCCTGCGAAACACTGGTTACCACCGGTCAGGTTTTTTTAGCCGGCGAAGTAAAATCTAAAGCCTATTTAGATGTTCAAAAAATCGCCCGCGATGTAATCAACAAAATTGGTTATACCAAAGGCGAGTACATGTTTGATGGTAATTCCTGCGGTGTTTTATCTGCCATTCATGAACAATCTCCGGATATTAATCAGGGTGTAGACCGGGAGGATAAACAGCTGCAAGGTGCCGGCGACCAGGGAATGATGTTTGGTTACGCCACCATCGAAACCGAAAATTTTATGCCGCTTACGCTGGATATTGCCCATGCTTTATTAATTGAACTGGCCGCAATCCGCAGGGAAAACTCGGAAATTAAATATTTGCGCCCGGATGCAAAATCGCAGGTTACACTAGAATATGATGATAACAACCAGCCGGTTCGTATTGATGCCATCGTAATTTCTACGCAGCACGATGATTTTGACGAAGAAAAAGCCATGCTTGCCAAGATTAGGGAAGATATGATTAAGGTTTTAATCCCACGTGTAAAAGCAAAATATCCTAAATACAGCCACTTTTTTAACGAAGAAATTAAATATCACATTAACCCAACCGGTAAATTTGTAATCGGCGGCCCGCACGGCGATACGGGTTTAACGGGCCGAAAAATTATTGTTGATACTTACGGCGGCAAAGGCGCGCACGGCGGCGGTGCTTTCTCCGGGAAAGACCCTTCTAAAGTAGATCGTTCTGCAGCTTATGCCACACGTCATATTGCTAAAAACTTGGTTGCAGCCGGTGTTTGCAAGGAAGTTTTGGTGCAGGTTTCTTATGCAATCGGTGTTGCCGAACCGATGGGAATTTATGTGAACACGTACGGAACGGCGCAGGTTGAGCTGCATGACGGAGAAATTGCAAAAAAAGTTTCCGCTATTTTTGACATGACACCTTACGCCATCGAAACCCGTTTTAAATTGCGTAACCCGATCTATTCTGAAACTGCTGCTTACGGGCATTTCGGCAAAGCATCTCAAACGGTAACTAAATCTTTCTTTACACCAAATGGTGAAGAAACCAAGGTTGAAGTTGAACTTTTTACCTGGGAAAAACTGGATTATTTAGAGCAGGTAAAAGAAGCATTCGGTTTATAAACTGATGCTTCTTTTACCTATATATTTTCATTAAGCTGAACAAACCGGCTTAATGAAAATTAAGATTTCTAAATGAAACAAAAACCTTTATTACAGCGCCTGCTGCTGCTATTCGCCTTTTTCAATATCTATTTTATTTGGGGTTCCACTTATTTGGCCGTTGCTTTCGGGCTAAAAGGTTTCCCTCCTTTTATTCTGGTTGGCCTGCGTTATTTTATTGCCGGCATTGTTTTACTAGCTTATTGTATTGTAAAAGGCGAAAAATTCCCTCCCCAAAAACTCCTGCTAAAACAAGTATTAAGCGGTATTTTGATGCTGGTTGGCGGCACCGGAATGATTGCTTGGGCAGAACAATACATCAGTTCCGGGCAGGCCGCTATTTTGGTTGCCACAGAACCTTTGTGGTTTTTAGTGCTGGATCGGAAAAACTGGACGGTATATTTCTCCAATAAATACATTTTAGCCGGCTTACTGATTGGTTTTTCCGGTATTTTTTTGTTTTTAAAAGCTGATCATTTGCAGGTTAATCATTCTGCAATCGGCCTGATTGCCACTTTTGTTGTTTTGCTGAGCGCAGTTTGGTGGGTTTTAGGTTCCCTCCTGATCAATAATAGTAAAGGCGAAAGTTCTGTGATGATGAACAGTAGCATGCAACTGCTGCCGGCAGCAGTTTTATGCGGACTGATTGCTCTTTTTACCGGCGAAATTTCGTCATTCTCCTTTGTAAACGTTGGCGGCCAAGCCTGGCTGGGCTTACTGTTTCTAATCGTTTTCGGTTCTTTTGCGGCTTACCTTTCCTTCGTCTGGCTAATTTCTCAGCGGCCGCTGGCATTAATCAGCACGCACACTTATGTTAATCCGGTGGTTGCCGTTTTTTTGGGATGGCTGCTGGCGAATGAGCATTTAGTGAAAGGACAAATTTTAGGGCTGGTGATTATTCTGATCGGAATTGTGCTGGTTAACGTGCCGGAATACCGAAAAACTGCGTAATCTTCAACTTTTCAGTTTATTAATTTTATTATTTTTACCACATGCAGTCAGAAGCAAATCCCTGGAAAATTAATTCCGAAGAAAACATTTACGATAATCCCTGGATCAACGTAACCGAGTTTAAAGTGCTTAATCCGTCAGGCAATCCCGGGATTTACGGTAAAATCCATTTCAAAAACAAAGCAATCGGGGTTTTGCCGCTGGATGCAAACTATAACACTTATCTGGTTGGCCAGTATCGTTTTCCGTTGGATGAATACAGCTGGGAAATACCGGAAGGCGGCGGGCCGTTAGAAAGCAATCCGCTTGATTCTGCTAAACGAGAACTGCTGGAGGAAACCGGTTTAAAAGCTGCAAAATGGACTGAAATCCAGCGGATGCATCTTTCTAATTCTGTTTGTGATGAAGAAGCGATTATTTATCTCGCCCAAAATCTGCAACAATTTGAACCCGAACCGGAAGAAACTGAACAATTAATCATCCGTAAATTGCCTTTTGCAGCAGTTTACCAAATGGTTTGTAAAGGCGAAATTAAAGATGCCATCACGATTGCAGCTGTGTTAAAAGTGCATATTTTAATTGCTGAAAACCAGTTAACTGTTTAAAAAGCTGATGCTTCTTTTACCATGAAAAAATTGTTAAGCTACTTGTTAACGCCGCTGCATTACATCGCATTTACTTTTTTTTTGCTGATATTCCATCCGTTACAATGGATCGCTTTTCGTTTTTTCGGATATAAAGCGCACAAACTTGTGGTTGATTTGCTAAACGTTTGCTTGGTTTCTTCTTATTATTTGCTGGGCAATTCGGTTAGTTTTATCAATCGTAATGATTTGCCGCAAAACCGTTCCATAATTTTTATTGCCAACCACCAGAGTTTGTACGATATTCCGCCGTTAATTTGGTTTCTGCGGAAGTATCACGCTAAGTTTATCTCCAAAATCGAACTTACAAAAGGCATTCCTTCCATTTCCTACAACTTAAAACACGGCGGCGGCGCAAATATCAACCGAAAAGATGCGCGACAAGCTTTAACAGAACTGGCCAAATTAGGTTCGAGAATGAAAGAAAACCGCTGGTCGGCCGTAATTTTCCCGGAAGGAACACGCTCAAAAGATGGCGTTATCAGGAGTTTTCAATCGGCTGGCGTGGCAACTTTACTCAAAAAATGCCCGGAAGCTTTGCTGGTTCCCATCGTAATCCGCAACTCCTGGAAAATGGTTCGCTTCGGCACTTTCCCGTTAGGAGATTTTTTAAAACTACAATTTGAAGTGTTGCAACCGATAGAACCGGAACAGCAACCGGCAGAAATTTTGGTTAAACAAGCTGAAAAGCTGATCAGAGAAGCTTCGTAAGAAATTTATTTTTAAGTTGATTTAACTTTCGGTAAAAATTTTCGTCGGTAAAAAAATGCTGTTCACCGGCTTTTCGCACGGATTTGCCTAATAAGCATTTAGCAGGTTTAAGATTAGTTTTTTCTTTGGTTCATCAAATCATCAGACCATGAAAAACCTCATCTTAAACACCAACCCTTTCATACTTCTTTTAGCACCCGTAATCTTGGCTTTGCTTTTAGGCATCAATTACGAGCTGGAACATTTACGCACTTTCCAAATTGCCAGCGCAGAAACCATTTCTTTGTTTTCCGGCAAAATGAACCTTTTCCAAACCGTTTGCGAAGTATTTAAACAACAGGTTTGGTAATGATTTTAAGTCGATAAAAGAAGCATCATCCAAATCTGTATTCTTACCTCACCGGCTTCGGCACCACCGGTAAACTCTCGTGCCCTAAATCATCCACAGCTTGTACGGCAAAAAAGTAATTATCCTTCGAGTAATCTAAAACTGCTTGCGTATCGGTTACAAAAAACTTCTTTTCCCAATACGGACTGATTGTTTCCCGCATCAATACATAATAACCGGCCGGCTTTTTACCAGCTTTCGGCACTTCCCATTTCAATTGTGTTTTATTGGTTAGGCCGCTTGTAATTACACCAACATTTTGCGGTTCTGCAGGAGCCAATACCAAATTTGCCAGAACCGATAAATTCATCCGGGCAATTTTTTGGATATAATCATAATCGGCAAAATCCGGCAAATCACCGTAAGAAACACCTTTTTCTGTGCGAACATCCTGATGCTGGCGGTTAAAATCTTCGTTCATTTCTGTAAAACGGACTGCGGTAAATCCCTGCTGCAAAAAGGAAGTTTGGTCGCCGCCGCGCAAATAACGGTCACGCCGGTAAATCAGTTTTACATCCAGCTGCGCTACATAACGCTCGCCGATTTCTTTGGTGTAACGGGCCAGTTGCCGCGACGGACTATCATTTTCGCCGCCGTTACCAACCAGTGAATTGATGGCGATACCTGCACGACGGGCAGCCAGCGTATCATTTCTGGAAGCAATTGCTGTAGACGGAACACCTTCACTAAAAACCCGAACGCTGCGGTTATCCTTCAAACCGGTTTCCATACCGTAAGTATTCCCAACAATATCGTTGTTCAGCATCGCATCGATATTCCAGTTTTCGGCTTTAGCGCGTTTGGCCACGTTGGCAGAACCGTTTAAACCCTGCTCCTCGCCTGCTACACACATAAAAATCAGGGTTGCCGGAAAGCTCCTTTTCGACATAATCCGCGCCAGTTCCATGGAAAGCGCCGTTCCCGAAGCATCATCAACCGCGCCGGGTTCAACGGCATTGGCATTCATAATATCATTTACGCGGGAATCATAATGGCCGGAAACCATATAAATACGTGTATCGTTCGGGTCGGTTCCTTTTAAAACAGCCAGCACATTTTTTAAAACGGTTGGCTTATCAAAGCGGCCGCCGGCAGGCTGGGTAAAAGTATCAAATTCGACTTTTAACCTTTCGTTTGAAGCTGCGGCGTATTTTTCCATTTCCGCTTTAATCCAGTTTCTGGCTGCGCCGATGCCGGTTGTCTTGCTGGTGGTATCGCTTAAAGTATGGCGTGTTTTAAAGCTGACTAACTTACGAACGGTTGCTTCGATGTTTTTAGACGAAACTTCGGCCACCATTTTACTAATTTGTGGATCCTGCTTAATAATAGTGGTTTGCGGGAACACAGCCATGTGAATGCAAGCGATTAAAAAAATGCTTAGTAAATTTTTTTTCATAATTTTTGTATTGAAACCTCAATTTTTACCCGATAAAAGAAGCATTGCTGTTTTTATCGGGTATTTTTTCTGATCGTTAAATCTAACTTAAACTTAAATTATTTAGCAAGCTGCTTTTATCGTTAAAAAATTATTATCGGTTGATAAAGGTTTTATCATTTTGAACGAAGAAGAATCCTATTCAAAGTAATTTGAATTTGATGTTTGATGAAGATTTCTCCCTTCGGTTCGAAATGACAAAGCGTGTAATCCTTTACCTTTTCACCTTTCACCTCTTGTCATAATTCTGCTTTTTGATGCTGATCCGGGATTTCTACCTGCTTAAAACCATACGTTTTTATACGTTCGGCAAAGTTTTGCTGCACTTCATATTCGCCATGTACCAAAAATACTTTTTTTACTTCTTTCGGATCCTGGCACGCTAAAAAATGAAGCAGATCTTCGTAATCGCCGTGTGCGCTCATCGATTTAATCACTTTTACTTCGGCCATCACCTGGTATTCTTCCCCAAAAATGGAAACCCATTTATCGCCTTTAATTAAATGGCCGCCCAATGATTTCGGCTCGCAGTAGCCAACCATTAAAATTGTGTTTTTATGATTGCTGATACTGTTTTTAATATGATGTTTTACCCGCCCGGCTTCGGCCATACCGGAAGCAGAAATAATAACACAAGGCCGCGGATCATCATTTAAAGCTTTGGATTCTTCCACCATTTCGATAAACTTTAAGTTTTTAAACGCAAACGGATCGGCATCCACTGTTAAAACTTCCTGCACCTCTTTATTGTAAACTTCGGGATGATCTTTTAAAACCTGCGTGGCTTTGCCGGAAAGCGGACTATCTACATAATAAGGAACATCCGGCAAAATACCTTTCAGTTCCAGCGAATTTAAAGCGTATAGCAATTCCTGCGTCCGGCCAACACTAAAAGCCGGGATAATAACTTTCCCTCCTTTTACAAAACAGGTTTCTTCGATTATTTTTTTCAGCTGATCTTCTACCGGCGCTAAATCTTTGTGCAGCGAATCACCATAAGTAGATTCTAAAATAATGTAATCTGCCTGCTCAAACGGCTGCGGACTTTTCAGCAATAAATCATTGTAACGGCCAACATCTCCGCTAAAAGTAAGATTGGTAAATTTGCCGTCTTCCAAAATTGTTAAATGCACGGCTGCGCTGCCGATGATGTGGCCGGCGTCAGTTAGTTTTAGTTTTACACGAGGCGTAATTTCAAATTCTTCATCATACTCTACAATTTTGAATAAACGCAAGGCTTCGATCACATTTTCTTCCTGATATAAAGGCGCAATATCTTTTTGATTTTTCCTCCGGCGATGCTTGTTGCTATATTCAGAATCCTGTTCCTGGATGCGGGCAGAATCCGTCATTAATATCCTGGCCAAATCCATCGTTGCCGAAGTACAAAAAATCGATCCTGAAAAACCTTCGGCTACCAATCGCGGAAGCAAACCACAATGGTCAATATGCGCATGAGAAAGCACCATAAAATCCACTTTTTTCGGGTCGAAACCAAAGTATTCGTTCAGCTCGTCTGTTTCTTCGCCCATTCCCTGGAACATGCCGCAATCCAGCAAAATCAGCGTTCCGTCTCCTAATTCTAATAAATGCTTACTGCCGGTAACATTTCTTGCAGCACCATGGAAAGTTATATTCATTACTATTCGATTTTCTTTTGATTGATTGCAACACACTTTTTTAAAAAAAGATTTATTTAACTTTTTAGTTGCGTAACTAAATAAATAGTTTTAACTTAGATTTATGAAACAGATTAAAGAACTAACCCGAGCTGAAGAACAGATTATGCAAGTACTGTGGCAACTGGAAAAAGCCTTTGTAAAAGAAGTAATAGACGAATTGCCTTTACCCAAACCTGCGTATAATACCGTTTCTACTTTTATCCGCATTTTAGAAACCAAGGGTTTTATCGCCCACAATTCTTTTGGCAAAAGCCATCAGTATTATCCGCTGATCAGCAAGGAAGAATACCAGAATTTTTCGGCTGATAAACTGCTGAACGGATATTTCGACAATTCGGTAGAACGCATGTTTTCCTTTTTTGTGGAGAAGGAAAAGATCGACCTAAAAGAAGCAGATGAAATTTTAAAAATGATTGAAAAACTTAAAAACAAATAATCATGAACTGGTGGCATTACCTGATTTTAGCAAACCTGTATCTGGCTATGTTTTACGGGTTTTACCTGCTGCTTTTACGCAAGGAAACTTATTTTATGCTCAACCGCGTTTACCTGGTTTCGGCAGCGATATTATCTTTTTTTATCCCGCTGATCTAATCAGAATGGGTTAAAAACCTGTTTATCACCCAAAAAGTACAGCGGACGATTTATTACATCGATCCCGGTTTTGTGTACCAGGTTTCGCCACCAGCAGACAATAGTTTTACGGTCGGCCAATTTTTCACAAGCGTTTACTGGCTGGTGGCCATGCTGCTTTTTGCACGGTTATTTTATCGTTTTTTTGTGTTGAGCAGATTAATGCAGCAAAACGAAAGTGGCCGGGCTTATTCCTTTTTCGGGCAGATTAAAGTAGATTACCAACTGCCTGACTACGAAGTTGTTTATCAGCACGAAACCATTCATGCCAAGCATTTACATTCTGCAGATGTGCTTCTGTTTGAAATACTTACTATCCTAAACTGGTTTAACCCGGTTATTTATTTCTACCGGAAAGCAATTAAACACAATCACGAATTTATTGCCGACCAAAATGCAGTCAGTTTCGGTGTTGATAAATCTGATTATGCGCTATTGCTGCTCAGCCAAACGATGGGTATCGAGCCGAACAATCTGGTCAATAGCTTTTTCAACCATTCACTTTTAAAACAACGGATTATGATGCTGCACAAAAACCCATCCCGCAGGAGCGCACTACTAAAATATGGCTTGTCTGCACCACTTTTTGCGGCCATGCTGATTTTGACTTCGGCAACAGTAAGCAAACAGGAAACCATCCAAAAAATATCTGATAATATCAGCAGTGATGCCACGATTAGAGAAGTCGCGGTAAATTTATCACCTCAGATAAATGTTGTGCCGGTACTTCCTACAAAACTAAATTCGCCGGTAATTATAGTATCACCTTTGAAGGGGAAAGTAGTTGATCCAAATGGCGAGCCTTTGGCTGGAGTTAAAATTTCTTATGCTAAAAGAAGTATCAATATTACTTCTGACAAGGACGGAAATTTTAAAATTAGTAATTATAATGAAGGTGATATAGTTTCTTTTAATTCTAAAGATAAAGGCTACGGTAACATTACAAAGAGTTTTAGAAATGTAAATGGAAAACTATCTGTAATTGTATTGCATCCAAGTATTGAAATTACTTTAATAGCACCATCTAATAAGGACGGCGAACCAGTTAGTTTTGCATCAGTAGAAAAACTTCCTTCTTTTCCAGGAGGCGAAGCTGGTTTCGGTAATTTCTTAGCCAAATCCATCCGCTATCCAAAAATTGCTAAAGAAAATAAGACAGCTGGTAGAGTAATCATAAGTTTCATCGTAGAAAAGGATGGCTCATTAACTAATATCAAAGTGTTGCGCGATATCGGCGGTGGCTGCGGAGAGGAGGCAATCCGGGTTTTGAGTTTATCTCCAGCATGGAACCCGGGAATGCAGGATGGAAAACCAGTTCGGGTTGCTTTTACGATGCCTGTTAATTTTACTTTAGAAGGAAATGCAAAAAGCTTAGTGTCTACTAAAACAACACACTTAGACAGTGCAAGTAATCCTGAACTTTACAAACGTGGAGTTGAATTAATGAAAAAGGCAACAAGTGTTACCATAGGCGGTTTTGGCGGACCTGATTCAGCAAGACAGAGAAAGCCTTCGGAAACAATACCTCTTCAAGCTAAAATGATGGGTTTAAATGATCCTCTCTATATTCTTGATGGCACACCAATAGATAAAGATAATTTTAGCAAAATAAAACCTAATGATATTGAAAGTATAAGTGTATTTAAGAGTACAAAAGCAATAGAAAGATATGGCGACAAAGGTAAAAACGGTGTAATTGAAATCACAATGAAAAAAGGTAAAAAACCTTAATACTTCTTTTACCGCATAAAAATCAGCAGTGTAATCAGTGCTGATTTTTTGATTTTTGCCATTTCGAACGAAGTGAGAAATCTTCATCAAATAATAAAAGCAGAAGATTTCTCACTTCAGATCGAAATGACAGCGAAACATAATGCAAAGCAAAATATAACTTATAAAAGAGCACTATCAACTAACCTCAAACCTTAATACTTCTTTTACCACCTAAAAAATCAGCAGTGCCAAGTTGGTGCTACTTTTTTTATACACTGTCTCGTTAAACGAAAGCAGAGCCACCACAACGGTAGCTAATCAAGCGTGTTGGGCTGAATGCCGCCCGGAGGCGATCCGGCATTCTTGAATTTTTGGTTCTTTTTGTTCAAGCAAAAAGAACGGACAAAAGAAAAACCTTATTACTTTGAAGAAGATTCCTCTCTTCGTTTGGAATGACAAAATGTTGATACTGAATTAAATAAAGCCGGAAAATTATAATCGGAAACCATCAACCGACCTCAGCCCTAATCCGAATGCTTCTTTTAGCACATATTTTCCGTCAGCAAAATCCGGGTTTTGATAAGGGTTATTTTTGGTGAGAAACGGCCCGTCCAAATCGGCCCAATCGCAAAGCGGAGCCAAAGCCGCGGCGGCTAAAGTAGCGCAACTTGTTTCGCTCATGCAACCGATCAATACTTTTAAACCGAGTTCTTTAGCCTTTAAAATCATGCGGTGGCCTTCATACATGCCGGCGGATTTCATCAGTTTTACGTTGATGCCGTGATAAACACCTTTCGCTTTTTCTACATCTGCAAAACGCTGAACAGCTTCATCGCCGATAATAGCAACCGGACTATTTTCGGTTAACCAAGCGTTTCCATCCACATCATTTTTATCCATCGGCTGCTCAATAAGTTCTACGCCTTGCTCGTGCAACCAGTAAATTTTATCGAGTGATTGCTGCCTGTCCGTCCAGCCCTGGTTCGCATCTACATAAAGCGGAACATTGGTAACCGAACGGACGGCACGTATAATTTCCTCGTCATTATCTCGACCTAACTTAATTTTAATCACTTTAAAACCAGCTGCTTCCTGTGCTTTTTTAAGCATCATTTCGGGCGTATCCAAACCCAAAGTAAAACTGGTAACCGGCATCAGTTCAGGATCAGCATGAAACATTTTATAACAAGGTTTCTGCTCTAACTTCCCGATTAAATCATAGAAAGCAATATCAATAGCCGCTTTAATGTTTGGGTTTCCCGGTGCCAAATCATCCAGATAAGCCATCACTTTTTCCATATTAAAAGGATGATGAAACCGGCTTAAATCTACTTTTTTCAGGAAAGCCGTAGCTGTTTCCGGGTTTTCACCCATATACGGCACCATGGAAGCTTCGCCAAAACCGGTAAAACTTTCGTATTCCAATTGCAGCAGTATCAAAGGCGTTGCAGTCCGGGTAAATTTAGAAATGCCGAACGGATATTTTAGTTCGAGCTGGTAAGGTTGGTAAGTCAGTTTCATGTTAAATCGCCTAAAGCTAAAAATTCTCCCACAAAATCATTTCTATCTTTGGCGATATGCAAACGGAAATTTATCAGCCTTTCGACAAATTTAATTTTGGCAATAAAACTTGTTTTCTCAGCGGAAAACCACTGCAATCCGAAGAAGAAAAAATACAGGTTTTCCCGGCCTGGCTGCTTGCAAAATATAATCTGTACGATCAGCCTTTTAAAATGCTGGACGAAAACTTCCCGACTTATAAAGACTTAAAATTACCTTGCTCCGCAGAAGTAAATAACCTGTATTTAGAACCGTTGGAAGCAGAAATAAAAGCGGCTTTTGAACAAGGTTTTGATGCCGTAAACCAGCTGGACGAATGGAAACTGTTTATTTGGGCGGGCAAAATTATGTACGGCATTATTTTTAACGAGCTGCAATCTGCCATTCGCCAGCAATATGCGGAAGGCCAGGGTTTAAATATTTCGCAATCGCTGATGCACAAATTCAGCTCGCTGCATATGATGTTGCAGATGCTGTTTTTACCGATAGTTTTTGAGGATTTTAAACCGTACAGTTTTTTCCTATTTAAAATTAATCCGCAAACAACAGAATTTAATTATCGCGATGAAATCAATTCGCTTACTTTTTCTTTGCGTTTAAAGGATTTCGGTTTTATTTTTTGCTTGCAGGATAACGGCGCAAATGCAGTTTATCACCAGGAAATACTGAAAAAAATTGCCGGACAAACCTTGCATCCGATCCAGTTTGAAGAATTTTGCGGAAGGATTTTTTATTCGGCTTATCTGTTTAACCGTTTGCCGGAATACAACATACTTCCCGTTCAAAACAAAATTTATGTAGAAGCGATGCCGCTAAAAGGCTTGAGTGCAAAACCGCTTTTCGACGAGTGGAAACCCAAAGTTTACGGTCAGGTTTTAGAAAACTTCTGGAAACCCTGGGGCTTTTTACTACTGGAAATCATCAAAAACCCGGAACAGCCAATGAGTTTTTTAGTTGATAAAAACAGTATGTTTATTAAAGCAGAGGAAATTGAGCTGGCGGGGTGATTCCTCGCGTTGTCATTCCGACGGTAGGAGGAATCTTCATTTAATAATATACTTCTTTTATCGGTATAAAATCTTTATGCTTCGGTGAAGATTTCTCCCTGCGGTCGAAATGACAGCAGGGTTGAACTAACATTACTGCAATCCCAATTTCCCAAAAAAGTAAGGCACCACTTGCGGATATAAAATTATGGTGATTAAAATACCATTCAACGCGCCGTAAAAATGTGCATCATGGTTGATGGTATCGGCTTGCTGGCGCGAAGCATAAACGCAATAAACTAAGTACAAAACGCCGAATAAGATTGCCGGAATAGGAATCGGCAGCGGCAGGATCATCATTTTCGTCATCGGATCAAACATAATAAAGCTGAAAACAATGGCGGAAACTGCGCCGGAAGCACCTAAAGTTCGGTACCAGAAATCTTCCCGATGCTTCATTACGGTTGGTAAATCGCTCAACGCTAAACTTACGATGTATAAAACGGCAAATTGCCAGTGTCCGATAATCCGCTCCAAATTAAAAGCGAAAAAATAATACGAAAGCATGTTGAAAAACAAATGCTGCCAGTCTTTATGGATTAAACCACTGGTTATCAAGGTATAAATTTTTTGTTTACGGGAAACCTGGTACGGACTTAAAATCAGGTTTTCATAAATTCCCGGATTGGAAAAAGCCAGCAAACTGGTTAAAAGCGTGATCATAAAAATAGCCGAGGCTACAGGTGTTACAAAAATATATTCAAGCATAACTAATTTAAATTTAACTTAACCGAATTCATCATCCGGCAAACAGGATAACGCAAAAATGTTGGTTCCATATAAACCGAATTTTTATAAACAAAGTTAAGCTGTGCCGCCGCACTTTTCGCCAGTTCCGGGTTTTTTACTTTTTCGGCTTCCAGCTTTTGCTTTAATTGCGGGTCTTTTTTTAATAAACCGGCAGCAACATCTTCAAAAACGTAATCCGAAAAATATTCTTTTTGGCCGAGGATGGAATCAAAAAAGTTCCAGGCAAAAAAAGAATCCACGCCTTGCGGCTCTAAAGTTTCTACAATGTAACGGTTTAAGGATTGATCAGCATAAACTACAACATCGCCCTGGTAAAATTTTATAGATGCTTCTTTTACCGATACTTTTACGTTGTTGTGCAAATAATGGCCTTCAAACGGACGGGCCGGCGTTTTATAATCAGCGATGGAATAAGTTTGAACGGTTAAAGTTGTATCTGTTTTAAGGCGATGCGTTTTTACGCCGTTCCTTTCCATCAAATCAATCACTTTTCCCCAAGCCTGCGGAATGATATAAGCGGCTGGTTTATCTGCAAAAACTGTTGCTTTATACGTATTGTAGTAGCGGATATTTTTGGTGAAAGGCTTAGTTCGATCATAAAATAACCTCGGCAAACCGCTCACTTCGCTTGGTTTATAACCGGCCGTAAAACCTTTAAAAGTGATGGTATCAAAACTGGTTTTATCCAGTTCCCAATTTAAGGCAAAGCTTTTTTGCGTTTTGGTTTCTTCATCTGCCTGCAACTTTATTTTGCCGATAAAAACAGTATCACGCTGCACAATGTCAATCAAATGCTGCATCAAATCGTAAGTAGAAATTACACGCGGCGCAAAAGCTTTTAGCATATGTGTTTCGCTGATATAACTGATGATATTCCGTTGCGCCGTAAAACCGGACGAATAACGCGGCGTTTCCAGGAAAGCAACAATCCCGGAATCCGGCGTGGCACCTTCAGATTCTACATAAGGCGTCATCTCGAAACCGCTTTTTTTCATTCTCGAAAACAGTTCAGGCGTCAAAGTTTTTGAGGTATAATCGGCAATAATCCGGTTTTGCTTGTTGTGCTGCGTTTCGATCAAAGTCATTACATACTGGTAATCTGCGCCGTCGCTGGTATGGTTATCCAAAAAAACATCCGGCTTCCAGGTATTCAAAATCTGCATAAAAGCTAAGGCATTTTTAGAATCAGCTTTGATGAAATCGCGGTTTAAATCCAGGTTCCGGTAATTGCCGCGAAAACCGTAAGCTGCCGGCCCGTTTTGGTTTACACGCGAAAGTCCGCGGTTTAAACAGCCATCAATGTTATAGACGGCGATCAAACAAATAACCACATTAACTGGCAAAGCATTCTTTTTCAGCAGATCACGAACCAGCATCATACTTGCATCAATTCCTTCCGGCTCGCCGGGATGGATGCCGTTATTGATTAATATTACCCGTTTATTTTGCTTTTTGATCATCGCCGGATCAAAAACTTTATCTTTTGAAAGTACGATCAACTGCAGCGGTTTGCCGATATCCGTTGTGCCGATGTTATAAACTTTAAGCTGATCGTACTGCTTATCCAATTGCTCGTAATAACTTACAATCTGCGCATAAGTTGCCGTAGTATTTTTCTGCGGATCTTTTTCAAAAGGCGTTAATTGTGCTTTAGTGAAAAAGGAAATCAGCATAAAAGAAAAAATAAACAGAAAATTTTTCATGCTGAAAAGATAGAAAAGATTCCTGGTGATACTTCTTTTATCAACCTTTTTTTGAGAAACTTTCCCGGATATTTTTTGGCAGGTTTTTAACGATCAAATCATACGAATGATCGATCATTTCCGTCAATTGCTTGTTTGTAAGATTTCCATCGATAAAAACAGTATTCCAATGCGTTTTATTCATATGGAAACCTGGCTGCACTTCGCTGTAACTTTCCCGAAGTTCGATGGCTAAATCAGGATTGCATTTCACATTAAAACGATCCTTGTTTTCCAAACTCAGCAATAAAAATATCTTGTTCCCTGCTTTAAACACAACAGTATCATCGCCAAAAGGCATCGCTTCTACCGCTCCCGGTTTTTGTAAACAACAATCTCTTATCGATTCAACATTCATGATCAGTAAAACCCGCGTATTGGTTTTTTGTAGGAAATCGGATTACCGAAGCTGTATTTAACACAAACGAATATTTGCGCGTACCGGTCGACATGATTGTTTTTAAAAATCGAAGGCGGATCAGCGTAACCATCCAAACCTTCGCCGTAAACCCAGTTCATTTCGTAACCCAAATTAACTTTTACAGAAGGTTCTTCATAAAAGTTAAAAAATTTAATCTCATAACCGGTTCTAAACGGAACTGCTAATTCTGTACTTGCATCCACTCCCGGAAAAACATACGAAGGATCGTTAAGGCTGTTGCGCTGTACAAAAGTCATACTGTTATGAACCAGGCCCAAGCCGGTACCAACATAAAAATTTTTGATAAAATTTAGAAATTTCCTGTTCTGGTAATCAATAAATTCTCCCGCCTGGAAATCGGCATACAAATAGGCAGCTTTATAACTGTTTTCAAAAGCACGCGTGTGCTGATCGGTTTTGGTATCGCCGCCGGCCAACTTACCAGCCTGCAGCTCGGCAGAAAAAGTTACGTAAGGACTGTAACTGTAATTAAAATTAACAAAAAAAGAAGCTTTGGTTATTTCCTTCGGCACATCTGCAAAAGCCCTGGCAGAACCGCCGCCGGCACCAATGCTATACAGCGTATAATTATAACTAAGTTGGGCAAGTAAAATTTTACTGCATAAAAACAGTATTGCAGTTAAAAGGACACACTTTTTCAAGGACGTTGTTTAATAAAAACAAAGTAACTATTATTTTATGGTTAAATTTATTTCTTTAAAAATTAAAATGCACCGACATGGATTGGTTTCCGGTAAGAAGTAACGCCGCCGATACCTACTTTTATGCCAAAAGTGATTTGAGAAAACCAATCGTTAGACTGGCCCATTTTAAAACCGTCCATATTATCGCCAATAGCGTAATTTGCCTGATAACCAATATTTAAACGGATTTTGGGTTCGTCGTAACCGTTATAAATTTTGTATTCGTAACCGATTCTTACCGGGATAATCAATTCGTTACTTTTATCTAAACCTGTTAAAACTATGTTCGGATCAATATAATCCTGCCGGTTGATGTAATCCATTTTGTTAAAAATTACACCGGCACCCGTACCGATATAAATATTTTTGGCACCGTTTAAAATCTTTGTAAGAATTGGTATCGCACTAAAATCATCGTTGTAATTAATAAACTCGCCCAGTTGCACATCGGCATGGAACATTAAAGTAGTAAACTTATTGCTGGATTGTTCGCCGTAATATGCTTTTGTAGAATCTGCATTACCGCTTTCTAAACGGCCAAATTGTGCTTCGCCGCTAAAAGTAACAAAAGGCGTAAAATGGTAATTGAGGTTAACAGCATAAGCGGCCTGACTGTAAGTTTTATTTAAATCGCCATGAATTTTGGCACTGCTGATGCCTACGCCTAAACTAAACTGATCATAATTGTAGCCGATCTGGGCAGAAACTGATAAACTGATCACTACAAAAGCAACTAACAAGGAGAACTTTTTCAAGAGATTATATTTTTTAATGATCAGGCCGGATAACATGACTATCGTTTAATTTTGAGAACGGGTTTTTTCAAAAATAGAATTATTAACTTATTATCAAAAATGTTTAACGATGAATGGTTCGCTTATGTTGCACTATACTGTACAAAATAGATTTTTAAAATATGTAACGATTGATACTCAATCAGATGCAGAATCTAAAACTGTTCCTTCAACTCAAAAACAAAAGAATTTAGGCCGAATCCTGGTTGCCGAATTATTAGCTATTGGTTTAAAAGATGCGCATCTGGACGAATACGGTTATGTTTACGCAACGGTGCCGGCCAACACCGATAAAGCGGTACCGGTTATTTGTTTTTGCTCGCACATGGATACTTCCCCGGATTGCAGCGGCGAAAACGTTAAGCCTGTTGTACATGAAAACTATCAGGGCCAGGATTTGGTTTTGCCGGACGATCCTTCTGTAATTATCCGTTTAAAAGAACATCCCGACTTAAAAAACCAGATCGGAAACGATGTAATTACCGCAAGCGGAACAACTTTGCTGGGCGCGGACAACAAAGCCGGACTGGCAGCAATTGTGGATGCCTGCAAGCAATTAATGGATCATCCGGAAATTAAGCATGGTAAAATAAGCATTTTATTTACACCGGATGAAGAAATTGGCCGCGGTGTTGATAAAGCCGACCTCACAAAAATTGGTGCCGATTTCGCTTATACTGTTGACGGCGAAGCTGCCGGGACGATAGAAAACGAAACTTTTTCTGCGGATGGTGCCAAATTAACCATCAAAGGAGTGAGCGCACATCCCGGCTTTGCCAAAGGCAAAATGGAAAGTGCTATCAAAATTGCCGGAAGGGTTCTGGCTGATCTTCCTGCAAATCTCTCCCCGGAAAATACTATGGCAAAAGAAGGTTTTATACATCCGGTTTCCGTTAGCGGCCATGTTGAGGAAGCTGCTATTGATTTTATTATCCGCGATTTTGAGGATGAAAAACTCGAATCTCATGCGGTAGCAATCCGGCAGGTAACCGAAGCGGTTTTAAAAGATTTCCCCAATGCTTCTTTTACCCTGCAAATTCATCAGCAGTACCGAAATATGAAACAGGTTCTGAATCGACATCCGCAGGTAATTGAAAACGGACTGGAAGCCATTCGCCGGGCAGGTTTAACACCTCGTTTACAAAGTATCCGCGGCGGTACGGATGGTTCGCGTTTATCATTTATGGGTTTGCCCTGCCCGAACATTTTTGCCGGCGAACATGCTTTTCATAGCAAGCAGGAATGGGTTTCGGTACAGGATATGCAAAAAGCAGTAGATACAATTGTACATTTATGCAGCATTTGGGAAGAGAAAAACTAATATTGTTTTTAATAATAGAACAGGATTTTTTAGTTGTAAAAGAAGCATGATGTTTAGTTTAACAGGCAAAACCGCCGTTATAACCGGTGGCGGAAGCGGCATTGGCAAAGCAATTTCCACACTTTTTGCAAAACAGGGAGCTGATGTGCACATCATCGAACTAAATGCAGAAGCCGGCGAACAAACCGCTACAGAAATTGAGTACCGTGGCGGTAAAGCGTTCGTTTACAGTGCCGATGTAAGCAACCAGCAGCAGATTTTAGAAACTTTTATGAAGATTGATAAGATCGATATCCTGATTAACAACGCCGGGATTGCCCATATCGGCCGCGCCGATACTACCGAAGAAACTGATTTTGAGCATGTTTTCAACATAAATGTAAAAGGCACTTACAATTGTTTGTACGCAGCGATCCCGAATATGAAAGCCAACGGCGGCGGTGTAATCTTAAACCTGGCTTCTATTGCGGCTTGGGTGGGTTTGGCCGATCGTTTTGCATATTCGATGAGTAAAGGTGCAATTATCGCCATGACTTTATCTGTTGCCCGGGATTATCTGGATGATCAGATTCGTTGCAACAGCATTTCTCCGGCCCGCATTCATACGCCTTTTGTAGATGGCTTTATTACGAAAAATTATGCCGGGAAAGAAGCCGAAATGTTTGAAAAATTAGCTGCCGGTCAGCCCATCGGTCGCATGGGCGAGCCGGAAGAAGTTGCAGCTTTGGCTTTATATTTATGTTCTGACGAAGCAGGTTTTGTTACCGGCTGCGATTATCCGCTGGATGGCGGATTTATCAAATTAAACAACTAAAAACTACCGATAAAAAAAGCATGCTTTTTTTATCAACCTAAAATTATAACCATGAAATTGATACGATACGGCGATGCCGGAAAAGAGAAAACAGGCGTTATCATCGATGGCGTTCGTTACGATACTTCTGCTTACGGAGGCGATTACAACGAGCGTTTTTTTGAAGATAACGGTTTGGCGCGGCTGGAGGAATTTGTGAAAGCCAATCAAGGCCGGTTGATTGAGGTTTCGGATTCAGAACGTTTGGGTTCGCCGGTTGCGCGGCCATCAAAAATAGTTTGCATCGGGTTAAATTATGCCAAACACGCACACGAAACGAATGCGAAAATCCCGGAAGAACCAATTTTGTTCTTTAAATCTACCACGGCTTTGGTTGGCCCGAATGATGATTTGATCATTCCGAAAAACTCCGTAAAAACCGATTGGGAAGTAGAATTAGCCTTGGTTATCAGCAAAAAAGCAAGTTATGTAAGCGAGGAAGATGCGATGGATTACGTTGCCGGATATTGCCTGCACAACGATGTTTCTGAACGGGAATTTCAACTGGAGCGCGGCGGCACGTGGGATAAAGGCAAAGGTTGCGATACGTTTGCGCCGGTTGGCCCGTTTTTGGCTACAAAAGATGAAATTGAAGACCCGCATAAGCTTCGTTTATGGCTGAAATTAAACGGTGAAATACTGCAGGACGGCAATACGGATGATTTGATTTTCGGCTTGCCGAAATTAGTTTCCTATATCAGCCAGTTCATGACTTTGCTGCCCGGCGATATTATTTCTACCGGAACGCCTGCCGGCGTTGGTTTGGGTTTTAATCCGCCGCTTTATTTAAAACCAGGAGATGTGGTGGAGCTGGGAATTGATGGCTTGGGCACTTCACGCCAAATGGTAAAAGCATATGCCAAAGACTAATGTGCATCAGCATTTCAGGATTTTTAAACCGATCTATTTTTAATTAATACTTCTTTTAGCAGGTAAAAATCAGCATATAAAAAAAGGGTAAAACCATGCGATTTTACCCTTTTAAAAATATTTATTTGAGTTAAATAATTGTTCCGCTTGGGATAATGGCATTCTTTTTTACTACGATAATGCCTTCTGTTACGGTGTAAGTGCCAAAATCGCCATCTTCTAAATGGCTGCCGCCGTTAATTTTTACATCATTACCGATATAGCAGTTCTTATCCAGGATCGCATTGTTAATATAGCAACGCTCGCCAACACCCATTAAAGGTTTGTTCTGTACTTTATATTCTGCAATTTGCTCCAAAGTTTGGTAATAATCGTTCCCCATCACATACGTGTTCAGGATAGTGGTACCCACGCCAATCCGGGTACGGATACCGATAACCGAACGGGAAATGTGTGCTGCATGGATAATACAGCCATCCGAAATCATGGCATTGTGCAGGGAAGTACCGGAAAGTTTGGAAGGCGGCAGCATCCGCGCACGCGAGAAAATACTCCTTTTATCGAACAAGTTAAATTTGGGGATTTCGTCCGTCAAACCCAGGTTCGCATCAAAAAAAGATGGAATGCTACCAATATCCGTCCAGTAACCTTCGTATTGATAACTTGAAATTTTATGTGTGCCGATGGATTGCGGGATAATTTCTTTACCAAAATCTGTACGGGTATTGCCTTCCAGCAAATCGTACAAGGTTTTTCGGTTAAATAAATAAATACCCATCGATGCCAGATAGATTCGTCCTTCAGCCTGCATTTCTGCACTTACCTCCGAATCCCAGCCCGATAACATATCATTTTTAGGTTTTTCGATAAAAGAAGTAATCATCTGTTGATCATCTGTTTTCAGGATACCAAAGCCTTCAGAATCTGCCTGATCAACCGGAATGGTAGCGATTGAAATTTCTGCACCTTTTGTTTCATGGTCGGCAATCATTTCTTCAAAATCCATTTGATATAACTGGTCGCCGGATAAAATCAGCACGTAATCAAATTCGTGCGGAGAAAGGTGATGCAGTGATTGCCGTACCGCATCTGCCGTTCCCTGAAACCAGGTTGTGTTGTGCGGCGTTTGTTCTGCAGCCAAAATATCTACAAAAGAGTTACTGAAAACACTAAAATGATACGTGTTTTTGATGTGTTTGTTTAACGAGGCCGAATTAAACTGCGTTAACACATAAATACGTTCGATACCAGAATTGATACAATTGGATATCGGAATATCAACCAAACGATATTTACCGGCGATAGGTACGGCAGGTTTAGAACGCGTAGCAGTGAGCGGGAACAGTCGGGAACCTTGGCCGCCGCCTAATACGATACAAATTACATTGGAAGTCATGATATAGGTTTTAAATTTTGGTATAAATGAATATATTCTTGAGCTGAACGGTTCCAGGAAAAATCCAGGGCCATAATTTTTCTGTATAACAACTGTAATTCTACAGTGTTCTTAAAAAGTTCAATAGCTCTTTTTATACCGGTAAAAACAGCATCAGCAGTTGGTTCCGGGCAACGGATGCCATAACCGCCCGTTTCGCTGATATCGATTACCGTATCTTTTAAACCGCCGGTACTATTTACCACAGGGATGGTGCCGTAACGCAAAGCATACAACTGGTTTAAGCCGCAAGGTTCTACACGCGAAGGCATCAGGATAAAATCTGCTCCGGCATAAATTCGGTGGGCCAATTCTTCGTCATAACCAATCAAAGCATTATACTGGCCCGGAAATGCTTCTTTTAAGGCACTTAATTCGAGTTCGGTTTCGGCATCGCCGGAACCTAAAACCAAAATACTCACCGGATTTTCAGGATCGGAAAGCATCAGCCTGAAAATTTCGGGTAATAAATCTGCGCCTTTTTCTACCACCAAACGACCTATAAATGTAAAAAGCGGTTTATCGTAAGCCAAGCCAAACTCTTTACACAACAACTGCTTGTTTTTTATTTTTTTTACGGCAACTGTTTTCGGCGTGTATTTTTGGGTGATCATCGGGTCGGTTTTGGGATTCCAAACATCCGTATCGATGCCGTTGATAATGCCCGTTCCGCGACTTTTTTCCAATTCAAACAAAAACTCCAGCCCGTTAGAACTGATGGAAAGTTCCTTCAAATAACTCGGCGAAACCGTAGTAAAAGCATCGGCACAACGCACTGCGGAAGCTAAAGGGTTGATACCGTTTTTCCAGTCGAGCAAACCTGTTTTCCAGGGATCGATATCCGGCAGATAATAAGATCGCTGCCAGTTAAATGCGCCGTGATACTGGCCGTTATGAATGGTAAAAACCGTACGAATGTTCGACAGCGATTTGTACCGATAAGAATAATACAGTAAAAAAGGCACCAGTCCGGTTTGATGATCGTGACAATGGATTACATCCGTTTTTTCTCCCGACCATAACATCCAATCTAAAAACGCCAGCTGAAAAGCTACAAAACGCTCAATATCATCATCATAACCATAAACTTCCGTGCGGTCCAGCAAGCCTGGAATTTTGATTATATACAAATCAAAACCTAATTTGCCGGTTTTTTCTTTCAGGATTTCAAAATAAAACGGCCGGTCGCCCATCACCGTATTTGCCCTAAAAACAGTATCAAACTCGTTTTGCTGTACAAATTTACGTTCGTAAAAAGGCATCACCACAACAGCCTCTACCCCAGCCTGATTCAGGTATTTTGGCAAAGCACCCGCAACATCACCCAAGCCGCCGATCTTAGCAATAGGATAACATTCTGCACTTAAATGAATTACTTTCATTTGATGAAAAGAATTATAATTGGGTAGCCCAAGGTAATAAGTAATTTTATCAAAAACGATGATGTTATCAATATGTTTTTGTGTTCAATGCGCTTCCAGCCAGTTGTTGCCAACGCCGGTTTCTACCACAATCGGGATGCTGGTTTTCAGCGCATTTTGCATCAATTCTTTCACCAGCGGCTGTACAATTTCCAGTTCGTTTTTGGGCACATCAAACACCAACTCATCATGCACTTGCATCGTCATTTTGGTATTTAGTTTTTGGCTGATAATTTCGTTGTGGATGTTAATCATCGCAATCTTGATCATATCCGCAGCCGAACCCTGTATCGGCGCATTAATCGCATTTCGTTCGGCATAACCACGCACGGTTGGATTATGCGAATTGATGTCTCGCAAATATCTTCTCCGGCCCAAAAGCGTTTCTACGTAACCGTTTTGGCGGGCAAAATCCAGCGTATCGCTCATGTAACTTTTAATACCGGAATATTGCGTAAAATATTGTTCGATAATATCCGAAGCTTCCTTGCGGGAAATACCCAAACCCTGCGACAAACCAAATGATGACTGACCATAAATAATCCCGAAATTTACCGCTTTGGCGTTCCGGCGTTCGGTAGAAGTAACTTCCTCAATCGTGCGGCCGTAAACTTTTGCAGCCGTTGCCGTGTGGATATCAATGCCTTTAGTAAACGCATCCGTCATGTTTTCGTCTTTGCTGATTTCGGCAATCAAACGCAGTTCAATCTGCGAATAATCCGCAGAAAGCAACAAATGATCTTCATCCCGCGCTACAAAAGCTTTGCGCACTTCCCGGCCGCGTTCAGTCCGGATTGGGATATTTTGCAGATTCGGATTGTTGGAACTTAATCTTCCCGTAGCTGCAACTGCCTGATTATAAGAAGTATGCACACGGCCGGTTTTTGGGTTGATCATCAACGGCAGCGCATCAACATAAGTGGATTTAAGTTTTTGCAACTGACGGAAATCTAAAATATCCCGTACAATATCACTTTTATTTGCCAGTAAAAGAAGCACGTCTTCTCCGGTTTGATATTGCCCGGTTTTGGTTTTTTTGGCTTTCGGATCGAGCATTAACTTCTCAAACAAAACCTCGCCCAATTGCTTTGGCGAAGAAATATTGAACTTCAATCCTGCTTTTTCATAAACCGTTTTTTCCAGTTGAATCAGGTCGCTTTCCAAATGCACCGAAGATTCTTTGAGTGTTTGCTGATTGATTTTTACGCCTTCAAATTCCATCCCGGCCAGCACATGGATTAACGGATATTCCAGATCGTGCGCCAGTTTTTCTGCTTTCACTTCCTTCAAAATCGGCTCAAATGCTTCTTTTAACTGCAAAGTTATGTCGGCATCTTCAGCCGCATATTCCTTTACTTTTTCCACGTCTACATCGCGCATCGTGCCCTGGTTTTTGCCTTTGGCACCGATGAGCGATGTGATGGAAACCGGCGTATAACCCAGATAATTTTCAGCTAATAAATCCATGCCGTGGCGCGTATCCGGATCGATCAGGTAATGCGCCATCATCGTATCAAACAGCGCGCCGGCCAGATTTATGCCGTACCATTTCAACACTAAAATATCAAATTTTAAGTTCTGGCCGATCTTCATGAGCTGTTCATTTTCCAAAACCTTTTTAAATTCGTTTACAATATTTTGGGTTTCAATCTGATCCGCAGGAACCGGAACGTAATAACCTTTTCCAATTTCAACCGAAAACGACAAACCAACCAATTCGCATTGATTGGCATCTGTGCCGGTGGTTTCTGTGTCGAAGCAAAAAGATTTTTGGGTTGATAAAAGTTCGATCAGCTCTTTCCGTTTTTCCGGCGTATCAACCAAAAAATAATTATGCTCGGTGTTATCAATATTTTTATTGGCAACTTTTGGTTCCGGCGTTTGCGTTGCTGCGGAATTTATGCCGGTAAAAGAAGCATTGCCATTGTCTGCCGGATTACTAAATAAATCTGCCTGCACGCCAGGATTTGTACGTACTTCATTTACCGAAAAATCTTCGCCAAAAACACGTCGGCCAATCGTCCTGAATTCTAACTCCACAAAAAGCGGTTCCAGTAATTCGCGGCTCGGTTTGCCAACTAATAAAGCTTCTTCATCCAGTTCTACCGGCGCATTTAAAATGATGGTGGCCAGCTTTTTAGAGATCATTCCCTGCTCGGCAAAGTTTTCTACGTTTTCGCGCATTTTACCTTTCAGCTGATGTGCGTTGGCAATCACTTCCTCCACAGAACCAAACTGCTTGATGAGTAATTTAGCAGTTTTTTCGCCGATTCCCGGGATGCCCGGAATGTTATCCACCGCATCTCCCCACAAACCTAAAATATCGATCACCTGTTCGGGCGTTTGCACTTCCCATTTTTCCAATACTTCTTTTACACCTAAAATTTCCATGTCGTTGCCCATGCGCGCGGGTTTGTACACGAAGATGTTTTCGGAAACCAACTGACAAAAGTCCTTGTCGGGTGTCATGCAAAAAACGGTATAACCAACTTTTTCGGCTTTTTTGGCTAAGGTTCCAATCACGTCATCCGCTTCAAAACCATCCGAAGTAATCACCGGAATATTAAAACCTTCTACCAGCCGCTTTACATACGGCAAAGCCAGCGATAAATCCTCGGGCATGGCTTGGCGATGTGCTTTGTACGCTACAAAATCAGTATGGCGTTCCGTCGGCGCATCAGTATCAAAAACCACGGCCAAATGTGTTGGTGCTTCTTTTTTGAGGATTTCCATCAGCGTATTGGCAAAACCCATTACGGCAGACGTGTTGATGCCGCCGGACGTAAAGCGCGGATTTTTGCTGAGGGCGAAATGGGCACGGTAGATGAGCGCCATGCCATCCAAAAGAAATAATTTTTTCATGGGGAATAAAGATTGCACCGACGTAAAATGATTACACCGATTAATGCAATTTTAAGGATTTGGATTGATTGGGCGATGCAGGAAAATCAGAATCTGAAGCTGCAATTTTCAACATGATCGTTTATCAAACCAACTGCTTGTAAATAAGCGTAGCAAATGATGGAGCCAAAAAACTTTACACCGCGTTTTTTAAGTTCTTTGCTGATTTTATCGGAGATTTCGCTGGTGGGCTGCAGCATTTCTCCGGCTTTAACTTCGTTTACAACAGGTTTTCCTTCGGGAAAAAAGCCAATCAAAAAGTTATAAAAAGAACCGAATTCTTGCTGCATCTTCAAAAAAATCTGCGCCGTAGTTATGGCCGATGCTATTTTTAAACGATTACGAATAATACCGGCATCCTGCATTAACGTTTCCACATCTAATTCAGTGAATGCTGCTACTTTTACCGGATCAAAACCGGCAAAAGCTTTGCGGTAATTTTCTCTCCGGCGTAAAATAGTGATCCAGCTTAAACCGGCCTGTGCAGATTCGAGGATCAGAAATTCAAATAAAATCTGATCGTTTTGAACTGGTTTGCCCCATTCTTCGTCGTGATATTTGGTGTAAAGTTCATCTGTCCCGCACCAGGAACAACGGATAATCAGGCTTTCTTCCATCCTCTAAAATTAAAAATGCCGCCTAATTTAAGCAGCATTTTTAAAAATTTATCTCGACCGCCAGCCGCCACGTACCCAAGTATGTCCGCGCCTGTTGTGGTTCCATTGGCCGGGATGATAGCTATAACCAGGCCGCGGCCGGCTCCAGTAACCCGGCCTTGCTACGTATCTTCCGCTGTTCCAATAATATTCCGGGCCGATCCAGATGGCACCGGCGTAAGGAGCAACCGGACGTGTATAAACGTAAGGTGCCGGGCGTTCGGAAACGTAATATGCACCGCCGCAGGAGGCAAGCACCATAACTAATGTGCAGGCCAGCAAAACTGATTTTATCTTTTTCATAAACTTAATTTTAAATTTATGACCGGTCTAAAATCGAAGCGTTTAATTTGTAACACAGATTTTGCTTTTTTTATCAGCTTTAAAATTGGCATTCAGTAATAGTAATAATGCTTCTTTTATAAGGGTAAATCCAATTCTTCGGCCGGGTTCCAAAACAGCTCTTTAAAGTTTTTAATCTGATCATCATCTACCGTAATCCCTTCACTTTCCAGCATTTCCTGCATCAAATTCGGGCTGCCGAAACGATGTTTCCCGGTTAACAAACCAATCCGGTTTACCACGCGGTGTGCCGGAACCGGCGGAAATATTTTGAACGAATTGCCCATTGCGTAACCAACCATTCGTGAAGAACCTTTTGTACCCAAAAACTCGGCAATGGCACCGTAGGAAGTTACCCGGCCGGCCGGAATCTGGCGGACTACCCAGTAAACACGATCATAAAAGCTGTCGTTTTCCATTGCTAAATTTACTCAAAAGAAAACTTTACATAATTGATGTTTTTGTTGTTGCTGAGATACTTCTTTTCGTAATAAGTTTTGATGGATAAAATCTCGTTATCGTATTCGGAATGATACAAATCATTTGTGCTGACATATAATTTTAGATTCTGTGCTGCAATTTTTTCCAATGTATAAGTGTACAAATCATCGTTATCTGTTTTAAGGTGGATAAAGCCGCCGGGTTGTAAAATCTGCCGGTACTGATCGAGAAAACGCGGAGAAGTGAGCCGCTTTTTTTCGCGGCCCAGCTGCGGCTGCGGATCGGGGAAAGTGATCCAGATTTCTGATACTTCGTTTACCGTAAAATATTCGGCAATGTTTTCAATTTGGATCCGCAAAAAACTAACATTATTAATTCCTTCTTCCAGCGCGGTTTTAGCACCGCGCCAAATCCGGTTTCCTTTATAATCTACACCGATAAAGTTTTTTTGAGGGCATAAACGCGCCATTTCAACAGTATATTCTCCTTTTCCGCAAGCCAATTCTAAAACAACAGGATGGTTATTTTTAAAATGTTTTGCAAGCCAATTTCCTTTTAAAGCATGCCCTTCTGTAAGTTGCAAAACGTTTTTGAAGGTAGAAATCTCTGTAAAACGCCTCAATTTATCTTTTCCCAAAACTTAAAAATTTAGCGCGAAAATAGCTTTAGCAAAGGATTTAACAAGTTTTTAAGGCATAAAAAGAGCTCAACCAAACAGTTAAGCTTTTTCGGGAGATGCTTCTTTTATCGACTAAAAAATGGCTTTCTTTTATAGAAATAACTTCGAGTTCAGGTACAATTTATAACTTAATAGCTTTCATTTTCGGCACTAACGCTTTCATAACTATGCAAATTGTTACTTTATTCCAAGAGATGACAGGTAGGCAAGTGCTTTTTCTAATACCAGATCTCTATCATCTACAATACTTTGAACAGTTTTATTAACCGGAATGTCGATTTTTACACCAACTCGCTGGGTAGGGCTTTTATCGGGATAATATATGCCGTAACCCGAAAAACCAATCGAAATTTTATTTCCCATTGATATTGGTGATACTGCGCCATCCGCACCTGCGGTCTGGCTGCCGATTGTAATTGAACCGGGTATGGTTTGCAGTACCATTGCAGAGTATTCGCCCTGACTTTGCGACCGTTCATCGACTAATATAATAGTTTTTCCTTTAAAATATTTAGGGTTAACATCGCCAATTTTAAAAGATGGCTTCCAGGTAAACATCCCCGGATTATCTGTAGTAAACACAGTCGAGAAATTTATAATTTTAGGTTCCGGAAGCATAATTCCCATGATGTTAAAAAAATCTTCCTGGCCCGGGTAATTTCTTACATCAAAAATTACAGCTTTACTTCGCATAATTATTTTACGGATAGTATCGAGGTTACTGCTAAATATTTGTGCAGCATAAATGTAAGCTATTAAATTACTTATGGATTTGTAACCTGTTTGATTAGCCGTGTAATTATTAATATCAACCCAATTTTTTGAGTTAACCGGAATGCACTTAACAATGGTAGAAAATATACGGTTACCTCTTTTAATCTTTAATTTCTCGGAAATATAATGTGTATCGAATAATCTCCAGGCAATTATTCCATTTTGAGCCACTTTGTTAGACCCGGAAACATAAGTTCTTAGCTGCTTTATTTTTTTTGAAATAGAGATTCTGTTAATTTCTAAAATAATATTACCTTTTTCTAAACCAGCGTTATTGCATAAAGAATCGTTAGCAGTTTTTCTGATTATCGCTACTCCTGCAATGATCTGGGCGTAAAAAGGTGCAGTGTATTTACCATAAAGCAAATTGTTAATTGGGCTATCATCTCCAGCTATTGATACATAAGAATGCCCGTTATGCAACGAAACCGAGAGTTTAAGCAGCGCTTTATAATAAGAAAACTTATCACTTGCTTCTGTAAATTTGGGTATAAATCTCTTTAGAATATCTCCCCAATATTCCCCTATCAAATATTTATTAGGGTCGAAATAATTAATAACGTTCCAAAACCTGGCGAGAAATAGCTGTCGGTATTCGGCATTAGGAAAGGATATTTCCTGGTAGTTTTTCTCGCCACTGAAATCAGATTGATTGTTATATTTAATAAAACGGTTGTAGCCCTGGTTTCGGTTTCGATAAATTACCTTGAGTTTTTTGCGGTTCTGATTGTTAAACGTTTGGGTATCATTTAACCAAAATAGATCAAAGTTTGCTTTAAATAAGTTATCAGAAATTTTTATCGGTACTATCTTTTTAACTGGTCCGGCTGCTTTAATTAATAAATCAATTTGTCTGTTAAATAATATATTACTTTTAGCAGTAATTACCTGATTGATGTGCGCAATGTAAACAGAATCCCAGTCGATATTCCCTGTTGCTACATTTGGATGGTGATACTTAATAAATCCCCATACCTTATCATATGCAGCAATTCGTTGAACAGTAGTTTGGCTTATAGAATATTTTGGACTAAATAATATTAATGCAAAAATAAGTGCTTGCAGGTTAAAGGATTTCATGATTTGACTTTTATGACAACAGACTTAATTATTTGAATAAGCAAATATGTTATACACAATACATTTTTATAAATTTATTAGTTGGACGGGTAGATTTGACTGTTAAACTTAACGCAACCGTATTCAACATGTAAAAAGGTCTGTTCATCGAAAAAAATCTTTTTTGAAGTAGTAGCGATATATCTTGAGTAATGATGCCTTACCTATATAAATTGAACTACAAGCAAAAAGGCCTTATTGCAGAATTATTCTACTTGTTTGTTATCGGCATCTTAAGCCCTTTCTGTGTTGGGTTACAAACCTGGAGCCAGGATAAAATTCCTAATTCGTTGGGTTATATAGTTATTAATATCTTGCAATTACCTGTTGTAATTCTATTTTACAAGTTTTATTTGCCGTACACCATAGGTAATAAGCGTTACTACTTATTTGTATTATTATTACCTGTGTACCTATTCCTTTATGGCTTGAATGAACGCTTAGGTATAGGGGCCGTTATTAATATGCCTTTTATTTTAGAAGCTTATCGGCATAATATCAGCGGGGCACGCCCATGGGATTTTACGCAGGGCTATTTTAATACAGATATTGGTTATACCTTTCTTATCTTACTTGCAGGTACAGCCCTTTACGTCATTCAATTACTTTTTAAAAACCAACATCAGCTTTTGACTGTCGAAACAGAAAAATTAAAACTTGAACTCAAACACTTAAAATCCCAGATACAACCTCACTTTTTTTTTAACACACTTAACAATTTGTATTCTTTAAGTGTGCAGGGTTCTTTAAAAACACCACATATGATCAATGATCTTTCAGGTATTATGCGATACGTATTATATGAAACTGCCCATGAAAAAGTGTCCTTAACTCAAGAAATCGGATTTATAAAAAGTTATATCAACCTTGAAAATCTGCGTCATTCTTCTACTAACTTAATTGATCTATCAATTCAGGGAGATATTGAAAATATTAGAATTGAACCTTTGCTGTTTCTGCCATTAATTGAAAACACATTTAAGCATTCATTGCAAAAGAACATACCTGATAAATGGGTTAAGATAGTGCTTGCAGTAGATAACGATGAACTGATTTTTCAAACCTCTAACCCAACTGAAGTTTTGTTTAAAAATAATACTTATCTAAAAAATGGAATAGGCTTGACTAACATAAAAAAACGTATAGAGCTTCTATATCCGGGAAACCATAAACTGGAGATTTTTGAAGAGAACAACATATATACAGTAACTTTAATACTAACAATACAGCTTAAAAATGACTAATTGTATTATTGTTGATGATGAACCTTTGGCGAAACAGCTCATTCAAAGTTATATAGACCAGATTCCAGATTTGACATGCTTGGGGAGTTTTGATACAGCTGTTGAGGCCTTCTCAGCCCTCCATCAGCATTGTGTTGATGTTATCTTTTTAGACATCGAAATGCCCGGTATAACTGGGTTGAACTTTATAAAATCATTAAAAGTAAGCCCCAAAATTGTTTTTGTAACGGCTTATACAGAACACGCCGTTGAAGCATTTGATCTCGATGCTGCAGATTATCTTATAAAGCCGGTAACATTTGAACGATTTTTTAAAGCGTTTCAAAAAATTACTTTAATTAAAACTAATGATCAAACGTTTAATTTAACTATAAATAAAGTTCCTTACATTTTTTTAAAGGTAGATCGCCGTTTAATCAAAATTGATTTGTCATCCATTATTTATATTGAAAGTTTCGGTGATTACTTAAAAGTTCATACAGTAACCCAACTATATGTTACCTATATGACTTTTGCAAAACTATTGAATCTTCTTCCTGCGTTGGATTTTATTCGTATCCATCGATCTACTATTGTAAATACCTGCTATATAAAGTTTATAGAAGGAAATATAGTAAATATCGGTAATAGAGAACTGCCAATCGGTCAGACTTATAGAGAAGGTCTTGTTAATAAAATTAGTTAGCTCATCATTTTTTTGGGCTGATACTTCTTTTATCGACTAAAAAATGGCTTTCTTTTATAGAAATAACCTCAAGTTCAATTACAATTTATAACTCAATAGCTTTCATTTTCGGTACCAAAGCTTTCATAACCGTCCATGCGATGATGTAGGCAACGGCGCAAAAGGTAAACATAATGGTATAACCGGTTTGGATATGGCCTAACGCTTTATAATAATCAAACAGCGCACCGCCGGTTTTTGATACAATTACGCCGCCGATACCGCCGGCCATACCGCCGATGCCGATGATGGAACCGATTGCTTTTTTAGGGAACATATCCGAAACAGTGGTAAAAATATTTGCCGACCATGCCTGATGCGCCGATGCGCCGATACCAATCAACACAACCGGAACCCAGTAAGTATAATGGCCTAAAGGTTGAGCCATCAAAATTACCAGCGGAAACAACGCAATAATCATCATTGCTTTCATCCTTCCTTCGTAAGCATTATAACCTTTTTTCAGGAAATAGGCCGGAAACCAGCCGCCGCCAATACTGCCAAACATCGTCATGCTATATAAAACAAATAGCGGAAAGGAAATTGAAGTGCCATCCATCCCGTACTGTGCTTTTAAAAAAGACGGCAGCCAGAACAGGAAAAACCACCAAACGCCATCGGTCATAAACTTACCAAACGTAAAAGCCCATGTTTGTTTATAACCCAATAGTTTGAACCAGGAAACTTTTTTCGCTTCTGTTTCAGATTCACTTGGAACGATTACTTTTTCATCCGTATCTAATAAAATATATTCCAGTTCATTTTTGGATAAGCGTTTTTGCTGCTCAGGTTTATCATAAAAAATAAACCAGAAAATCAGCCATAAAAACCCTGCACCACCGATAATTAAAAAAGCGGTTTCCCAACCCCAGATTTTAGCAATATATGGCACGGTTGCCGGTGCCAAAATAGCACCAACATTAGCACCCGAATTAAAAATCCCGGTGGCGAATGAACGTTCTTTTTTAGGGAAATATTCGGCTGTTGCTTTAATGGCTGCCGGAAAATTCCCGGATTCGCCAAAACCTAAAACTGCCCTCGAAAAAATAAAACCCAACACAGAAACCGACAGGCCGGTAATGCCAACCACCTCAAAAAGGGAAGCGATTGCGCCGCCAATCGGGATCGCTTTGGCATGTAAAATAGCACCGAAAGACCAGATGATTATGGCAATGGCATAACCCCATTTGGTTCCGAGTTTATCAATTAAACGACCTGCAAAAAGCATGGAAATAGCGTAAATAAACTGAAAAGCCGCCGTAATATTTGCGTAATCCGTGTTAGACCATTGGAATTCTTCTTCCAATCTGCCCGAAAGCAGACTTAAAACCTGCCGGTCCAAATAGTTGATCGTCGTAGCAAAAAACAACAGTGCACAAATCGTCCACCTGTATTTACCTATTTTCGTATCCATTTTTTTAGATTAATCGGCAGTTTTTTACTAAATCATGTGCTTCTTTTGTAGCCGAAAAAAGCTCGTCATACAGCTTATTCTCCATTACGTTTTTGCTGATGAGTTTGCTGCCTAAACCAACCGCACTTACGCCGGCTTTAAACCAGCCTGTCAAATTTTCTTTGGTAAGTTCTACGCCGCCGGTCGGGATAAAAAGCTGACCCGGAAACAGTTCTTTGATAGAAGTTAAAAAAGCTTCACCCAAAATATTTGCCGGAAAAAGTTTGATTAAAGCAGCTTCGTTTTCTTGTGCCAGATAAATTTCCGTTGGTGTCATGCAGCCTGGAATCCACAGTAAATCAGCTTCTAAAGCCAGCTGACCAACTTTTGGGTTTACAATCGGACTAACCATAAAATCTGCGCCCGCAGCCAGGAAATCCTGTGCTTCTTTTACCGACTTAATTGTGCCGATACCCAGTTCCAGATCAGGCATTTCTGCATCAACCATTTTCCGCATCAGCTTAAAATTTTCTAAAGCTTCCGGGCCGCGGTTGGTATATTCAAACACGCGCACACCGGCTTTATACAGCGTTCTGGTAATTTCCAGGCTCACTTCCGCATCTTTGTAAAAAAACAAAGGCAAGGTTCCCTGCTCCAAAATCAGGTTTAAGGAATGTGTTTTTTTACTCATTTTTAATGGTTTTGATCACTTCATCCGCGCTCATCGTTGTGGCGTCGCTTTCTATAAATAATTTACCGTAAGCTGCGGCCGTAGCAAACTCCAATGCTTCTTTTACCGGCATTTTTTTGTACAAACCGTAAATCAGGCCGGCCATAAAACAATCGCCGCTGCCCACTTTATCTACAATTTTTGCTGCGGAATATTCCTGCGAAACCTCCAGTTTTCCATCGGTAAAAACAGTAGTGTAATATTCAATTCCCGGCTCGCCGAAACGGAAAGTATTGGCCACGTATTTACATTTTGAATAAGCTTTAATAATCGCTTCTGAAGTTTTTTTAGCGTGATTTAAATAGTTTTCTTTTGTGTCGATTTCCTGCACGTTTTCATCTAAATCCGTTCCAAGCATTTGGTTGGCCGCCCAAATATTACCCATAATCAAATCACAATATTGGGCGAGGTTTGGCATTATTTCGATTGGGTTTTTGCCGTATTTCCAGAGTTTAGCGCGGTAATTTAAATCCAAAGAAATAAAAATGTTTTTTGCTGAAGCTGCTTTTAAAGCTTCTTCACAAACATCAGCTAAATTTTGATTAATTGCCGGACAAATTGCACTGAAATGAAACCAGGAAACATCATTAAAAACAGCATCCCAATCAATAGTTTTGGGTTGAAGTTCTGCAAAAGCCGAATAATTACGATCGTAAATTACACCGGCGTTTTTCAAATCTTTTCCTTTCGGGAGATAATAAGTTCCAATCCGGTTTCCCTGGAAAATTACAGCTGAAGTATCAACTTTTTTAGCTTGTAAATAGTTCAGAATCTGTTCTGACAACATATTTTCCGGCAACGCGGTTAAATAAGCCGAAGGCAAATCCCACAAAGCCAAAGCTGTAGCAACGTTCAACTCTGCTCCGCCAACATAAAATGGCAATGAATTTTCTTTAAGCCAGTTCCCGTCCGTGTCCGGGCAAATCCGCAGCAGCAATTCGCCAAAACTGAGTATTTTGCCCATTTTAAAAGTTGAAATAATTTTTGGCGTTGTAATAGCAAATATCAGATATGATCTTTCCAATCAGTTCCATATCATTCGGCAACTCGCCGTTTTCCACATCATCACCAAAAAGATTACATAATAACCGTCTGAAATATTCATGGCGCGGGAAAGATAAAAAGCTGCGCGAATCAGTCAGCATTCCAACAAATTTGCTCAATAAGCCCATGTTGGATAGTGCATTGATTTGCTTTGTCATGCCATCTTTCTGATCTAAAAACCACCACGCCGAACCAAACTGCACTTTCCCGGCAACAGAACCATCGTTGTAATTACCAATCATAGTGGCTATCAATTCATTGTCCGCCGGATTTAAGTTGTATAAAATTGTTTTTGCCAGGCGATCTTCCGAATCTAAACGGTTTAAAAACTTAGAAATCTGGCGGCCCTGAGAAAAATCGCCGATAGAATCCCAGCCAGAATCAGGCCCGATTTCCTGTAATTTTCGCGCATTGTTATTTCGCAACGCACCCAAATGATATTGCTGTACCCAGCCTTTTTCGTGATCCCAAACGGCAAACTCAAACAGTAAAGCTGAACGGAATTTCAGGTTCTCTTCATAACCGATGCTTCTTTTAGCACGTATTTTTTGGAAGATATTTCGGATTTCTTCTTCTGTATAATCCTCCGCATAAATCTGTTCCAAACCATGATCGGAAACTTTACAGCCATTTTCTGCAAAGTAATCATGACGCATTTTTAAGGCTGATAAATAAGCATCATAACTATCTATTGCTGTATTGGTTACTTCTTCCAGCTTATTGATATAAGCGTTTAAAGCTTCCAGATCATCTGGATTCATCGCTTTATCCGGACGAAAAGCGGGCAGCATTTTCACCAATCCGCCTTCTTTTTTTAATTGCTGATGAAATTGCAGATTATCCAACGGATCATCGGTTGTACAGATCGTTTCCACCTTCATTTTGCTTAGCAAACCCTGAACAGAATATTCCGGCGTTTGCAATTTTGCTGTAGCATTATCGTAAATACTTTGTGCTGTTTTTACCGACAATAAATCGTCAATATTAAAGTATCGCTGTAGTTCCAGATGCGTCCAATGATAAAGTGGATTTCGTAAAGTATATGGAACAGTTTCCGCCCATTTTTCAAACTTTTCGTAATCGCTTTTTTGGCCGGTGATAAAATCCTCGTTTACACCATTTGCCCGCATGGCGCGCCATTTATAATGATCGCCATAAAGCCAAACCTGAGTTATATTTTTAAAGTTGATGTTTCCGGCAACCTGATCTGGCGGCAAATGATTATGATAATCTATAATAGGTAACGACTTTGCAAACTCGTGGTAAAGCTTTTGCGCAGTTGATGTTTGCAGGAGAAAATTCTCGTCTAAAAAAGGTTTCATTGGTTAATTTATTTACGCTGACACCAGCGTTAGATCAGTTTTAGGTCGATAAAAGAAGCATTCGTTTTACAAAGATACGCCGCGCTTCCAGGGAATAAAATCATCCTGACCATGGCGCACGGCACTTACTTCGATTTCGCCGCTGGCCACGCGGATAACGTAATCTAAAATGCGTTCGCCGGCTTGTTCAATCGTTTCTTCGCCTTCGATAATGGTGCCGGTGTTGATATCGATAATATCGCGCATTTTATTATACAATTTGGTATTACTGGCAATTTTTACCACCGGCGTAACCGGATTGCCCGTTGGCGTGCCCAAACCGGTAGTAAACAAAACCACGTTTGCACCGGAAGCCACTTCTGCCGTAGTCGATTCTACATCATTTCCCGGCGTGCACAATAAATTTAAGCCTGGCTTGGTTACTTTCTCGGGATAATCCAAAACTTCAACCACCGGCGATGTTCCGCCTTTTTTAGCTGCTCCTGCAGATTTGATCGCATCGGTAATTAAACCATCTTTGATGTTTCCGGGCGAAGGATTCATGTCGAAACCAGAACCAACTGCTTTTGCACGTTCATTATAAGTACGCATCAGATGCGAAAAACGTTCTGCATCTTCGGTATCTACACACCGATCACTCATGTTTTGTTCTACGCCGCACAACTCCGGGAACTCGGCCAGAATCACCGAACCACCGGCCGCAATCAGCAAATCCGAAGTATAACCAATGGCCGGATTGGCAGAAATCCCTGAAAAACCATCCGAGCCGCCGCACTCCAAACCGATACAAATTTTACTGATTGGCGATGGCTGCCTGCTATTTTTATTGGCCAAAACCAATCCGGCAAACGTTTGCTTAATGGCGAGA
The DNA here is from genome assembly GCA_903642215.1 of Sphingobacteriaceae bacterium. GTDB lineage: Bacteria > Bacteroidota > Bacteroidia > Sphingobacteriales > Sphingobacteriaceae > Mucilaginibacter_A. The sequence goes on from CAHJWG010000001.1 coordinate 303,619, forward strand.
GAAAGCAGCTCGGCTTCCGTTCCGATAGTTTGCTGATCCAGCACAAAATATGGTTTGTCAAACATGGGCGATCGCTTTTTAATTTCTTCATCCAAAATAGAAACCTGCGCATTCTGGCAACCCAGACTTAAAACCGTTGCGCCGGCAACATTCGGATGTGTAATATAACCTGCGAGTAATCCGCAAAGCGCTTGTGCATCTTGCCTGGTGCCACCGCAACCGCCGTTATGTACTAGAAATTTGATACCATCTACATTTGGGAACAAGCGTTCTTGTTTTGCAACCTGCTCTACATAAGGCATTTCGGCGGTTAATAGCTGCGTAACATCGCTGCCGGATTTATACATTTTGATCAGTTCCTGCGCCTGGTTGGCATAAACGCGGTTCCGGCCGTAACCCAAAGGTTTAATCAAAGCTTCTTCCAAAACCTCTAAATTCCGGTTTTCGCAAAAAACCATCGGGATCACCAGCCAGTAATTGGCCGTACCAACGCTGCCATCAGATCGCGGAAAACCATAAAAAGTACGATCTGCAAACTTGCTCACATCCGGTTTGTTCCATTCCGTATGCCGCTCGCCGATAAAGAAATCATTGGCTGCGTGATGGATGTTTTTAGTGGTTAACAAGCCTCCCGCCGGGATAAAACTTTGCGCCTTGCCAACCAGCACGCCGTACATCGTGATATCATCATTCGGTTGGAAATCCTGTGCGGCAAACTTGTGTTTGGCCTGCACATTATCTGTTAGTATATATGTTTTATCATCATGGTTGATAACAGTTCCTTGCGGCAAATCTGTTAACGCCACAATTACGTTATCATCAGGATTTACTTTTAATACTTGGTTTTTCATTTTTTAATCTTGGTTTTAATTTCGTAGATAATTGATAAAGATTGCATTAAAGCAATGTTTAAAACACAAAATGTCTGCTATCATCGAATTTAAATAGCAGCACCACCTTTAACGTCAATTCGCCTGATGTAAACGCTTATTATGCATATTTTTCTCATCATGTTTCTAAGTCTATTTTGTAACTTTCAAAAGCGTTCTTACTTGTTTCGGCAAGGTCAATTTCTAGATAATTGTGTCTAACAAATTGTAATAAGTCTTTAAAGTCCTTTTCTAACTCAAGTCTAATTTTAGCTAATATATTAAAGTCTTTCTCTGCTTGGTCACTTTGAAAAGTGTCCAGTATTAAATGGAACCGATAGTTTCTACCTGAACCATCTGGTCCATAATGCTGATAGAAAGACAATGATTTTAGCCAATTGTCTTTAAATTTTACAAGCCTTTTCAATAATTCTTGGTCGTAAATATGAAAAGTATTGCTGTCAAGAATTGAAACAAACCCGTCTTTGAAATAAAATATTCTGCCAATTATTTTGTCGGGAATTTCTTCTATAAAATAATCAAATGTGGGAATGTGAATTGTGTTTAATGCCCATTTCAAATTACTTACATCAATACTCCGCTTTTTTTCTTCAGGTGTCTCTTTTCTTTTCTCGTCAGGTTTTAATGGTGCTTTATTGATAATAGTTTGAATCGCTATTTTCATCACTTGTGATAATTTGCTTTTTCCATCATTATCCTTTTTATCCATTATTTTAAATGGCGTTGAACGATGCCTATCAATATCAAATGGTAGATCTGTTGGGAATATTCCATGTGCTTCATTAAATACCATTATTATTCGTTCCCAACCTAAAGTTGCAATGGCATAACCCAGTTCTATCAATACATTTGGGTTTGGCACTCGTTTAAATTCTATCGGTGCTGAAGCATTAATAGTCGTTAGATCACAGATAAAAATGTCACTTGCCGAAATTTTGTCAAATATTGTTTTTGGAACATTAGGACTTCCTGCCGTATCTCTTGTTGCCTCGTCAATCTCTATTCTTGTGTCTTCGATTTCAATTTCAACAAAATTTGAAGCGTTACGAAGCGATTGTCTAACTGCACTAAGATTTGTTTCTTTTGGTAAGTCAGACTGCCAAGAATAAAATATAGTATGTATAGGTTTCATTGTAATTTATATCTGCTTCCCCATCGCCACCAAAGCCCCCTCCGCCATAATAACCTGATAATCCTTCACAACCGCCGCTTCAAAACCAGGCAACAACGTTAAATCTGTGCCCCAAAGTTCGGTATTACTTAGCACCGTATGTATCCAGGTTTCTGTGGAGATACTGTTTTTATGGGCATAAAAATAGCTTGCCTGATCGTCGTTCACCGGATAGGTTTTGCCGTTCAGCTCACCAAAATATTTTCCGTTTTCTTCGGTTTTTACGCTCATAAAAGCGATATATGCCGCAAAACCTAAAGCAATATTTGCCGGGACTTCAGTTGTTTTTTTATAGTAATTGAGCAAAACCGGCACCACGCGCATTTTCAGTTTGGCCGAATATTGAACAGTAATGGCAATCCATTGGTGCTTGATGTGCGGATTGCGAAAACGATCCAAAACCTGATTGGCAAATTCATCCGTTTGTGTTTTGCTCACTTCGTACGGAATTGCGGATGCAATTTCTTCTCGCATTAACCGACTGGCAAAACCGGAAAATACCGAATTATCCATTGCTTCTTTTACCGTACTAAAATTAGCCAAAAAAGCTAATCCGCAGCTTAAAGTGTGCGTTCCGTTCAGCATTCGCAGCTTTAGTTCGCGGTAAATTTCAATATCAGGCGCAATAATTACACCTTGATCAGCCTCGGCAAAACTTAAAACCGATTTTACTTTTTCATCGCCTTCAATCGCCCACAAACGATAAACTTCGGAAACAGTTAACAACTTATCTTCATAACCGGCTTTTTCCTGAAACGAAGAAACCGTTTCAGCATCCGGTTTCCCGGGAACTATGCGGTCAACCAACGAATTACAGAATGAATTGCTATTTTCCAGCCAAGTGATAAATGCCGAATCCAACTTATTAAACGCAGCCAGTTCCAGCAAAATAGTTTTCAGTTTATCGCCGTTGTCAACAATCAGTTCTGTTGGAATGATGACCATTCCGCTTGCTTCACTTCCGTTAAAAGCTTTAAATCTTTCTAACAAGAACGCCAATAATTTTGCCGGAAAAGATTCCGGCGGATTCGCATCAATACTTTCTTTTACCAATTGAATCCCGACTTCCGTCGTGTTGGAAATTACAATTTTCATCTCTAAACTATGCGCGCATTTTAAAATTTCGGGCCAGTTTTCATTAGCAGATACCACGCGACTAATTGCCGAACAAACGATATTTTCCTCAATTTTTTGTCCGTTTTCGATGCCTTTTACGCACAAAGTATAAAGTCCGTCCTGATCGTCAAACTCCGAAGAACTACCCGTAGAAGTTGATTTTACCACCACAATTCGACCATTAAAAATTCCCTGACGATTGGCTTTATCAATAAAATAATCAGGTAATCCGCGCAACAAAACACCCGTTCCGAATTGTAATACTTTTTCGGGAAGTTTAAAAATTGCAGCGTTGGGCGTAATTAATTCCGGTTGGTTTATATATTTTAAATTATCGAAGGATAAAATCATTACTGGTTGTAAATCTGTTTTTAGTTGGTTTAATTAGGGCAATCAAAATTTATACTTTGTCGCGTTGTTTCTAACGTATACTTCTTTTATCGGGCATAAAATCTTAATGAAATAACTGCGATAAAAGAAGCATATATTGGTTGATATATCCCATGTTGCAAAGCAATTTTACATAGAATATTATTTAAATTGAGGAATATGCTGTAAGTATTTGTGCAATCGTTGCCGGAAATAATTTTTTTGGCTGGTAAAAGAAGTATTGTGTTTTTGAAGAAGTTGTATAAACGAATTTTGATTAGTTACACATATCTTCCGGGATTTCCCGCGTAATTTTCTGCACTTTGGTCACTACCATTGTGCTGTCAAACTCCGCGCCGATTCCTTCCTGGCCAGAACGCTTTTTAATGGCTTCCACTTCTACATAAACCGGTTCGTAGGGTTTTTCAAAGTTCATGTTAGAATATTGCAGTTCTAATTTACCCGAACTGTCTTTTACCCAATATTCGCGGCCGGTACTGCATTCTTTAAAAGATTTTACTTCCAAACCGAAGCTGTACAGACCCTTATAAACTGCCGGTGCCGGCCGACTATGCTTGTTGCACGTGCAGCTCCCCAGCATTGCAATCATACATCCGATGAAAAAAATTCTTTTCATGCCGCTAAGTTAAAGTTCCTGTTTAATTTCATCGAGTTTTTGTACACTCAAACGTGCGCTTATTCCTGATGCGATCACAGAGATACTAATCACCGTTACAAAAACAAGTAAAAAATCCGTCGGCCTTATCGTTACCGGATAAGCCTGTACCATTGTGGTGCCGCCCATCGATATAAATCCGAACCTTTGCTGAAGTAGTGCAAATATCAACCCAACTACCATACCGATAACACAGCCGACCAAACTAATCAGCATGCCTTCATAAAAAAATACCCGTTGAACCAAACCTTTGTCGGCTCCCAAACTGGTTAAAATGGCAATGTCTTTCCGCTTATCAATTACCAGCATCGTTAAAGAACCGATTATATTAAAAATCGCGATGATCAGCACAAATGTCAGGATTAAAAATATCGCCCATTTTTCAGAATTAAGCAATTTATACAACGAAGTATTTTGCTGATAACGGTTTTTAATCACATAATTTTTACCCAGCCTGCTTTGTAATTCCCGCTGTATGCGCTGCTGGTTTACGTTTGGATTTATGTTGATTTCTACATAAGAAACCTTTTTCGGCTCGTCCAGCAGTTCGCGGGTAAAACTGAGTGGCGTGATCACCATATCATCAAAATCCTGCTGCACCGAAAACACGCCCGACATGCCGATGTATCGCACCACAAACTCATCCAGCGGGTTGGTAGAATTTACCACATTATGCCGCGGCGAATAAATTTGCAGCCTGGCCGCCTGGTCTCTTACATTAATACTTAAACTAACCTGTACCGATACACCAATTACGGCCAGGTTTTCCTTGCCATCCTTCAACGTAAAAGAACCAATCTGCAGCGTACTGTCTAAATTCGGGTTCTTTAAAAAATCATTGCTTACGCCTTTTACCGTACCAATAAACTGACTTTTACCATAACGGAGCAGCACTTTTTCTTCCAGCACTTCGGTTACAGAAAATATATCCGGAAGCTTTCGCAAAGTATCTAAATGCAGCGTTGCCGGATCAAAAGTTTTACCTTTTACGGGCAGTACTTTTAACTCGGGCGTAAAGTTGTTGTAAAGGGAAACGATCAAAGTTTCAAAGCCGTTAAATACCGAAAGAATAATAATCAGCGCAGCACTGCCAACCAATACGCCCAGCATGGAAATGCCGGAAATAATATTGATGGCGTTGGTAGATTTTTTAGAAAAAAGGTAGCGCCTGGCTATAAAAACGGATGTATTCAATTTTCGCGATGCTTCTTTTAAGGTACTTTTTTAAACGTTTAGGTTAAAAACGGATTATTTTGTTTTTCGTAACCGATTGTGGTTTCTATACCGTGGCCCGGATAAACAATACACAAATCGGGCAGCGTAAACAGCTTTTCTTCAATGCTGCGGATTAATTGTGCAGAATCTCCGCCGGGTAAATCTGTACGGCCGATACTTTCGCGGAAAAGCACGTCGCCGCCAATTAAAATATGATCATTGGCCGAGTAAAAACACAAATGTGCCGGCGAATGGCCGGGTGCAAAAATCAGTTCCAGTTCCGTCTGTCCGAATTTTACGGTTCCCCTGTCCGGCAAAAATGTTTCCGGCAACGGCGAAACTTCGTAACGGATGCCCATTTGCGGCGCATAACCCGGTACGGCAGCAAGTAAAGGCAATTCGCCTTCGTTAAATTGCGGCTTCAATCCGTACTGATCAAAAACAAATTTATTACCCAGCACATGGTCAATGTGGCAATGCGTGTTTAACAGCAAAACCGGTTTTAACTGATTTTCGCTGATAAAAGAAGCTACTTTATTCTGCTCTTCGGCCGTGTACATACCCGGATCAATAATCGCACATTCCAAACTATCATCAAAAAGAACGTAAGTATTTTCCTGATACGGGTTATTTACAAATGATTTTATATGCAGCATAATTTTTAATTACTAAACAAAGCACGCCGATGGATAAGCAAAAACCGGCAGCCTTTGTTGTGCGAATTACTTATTTTTAAAGTAAACGGTAAAACGGGTGCCGTTATTAAGCTCGCTTTTTACTTCAATTTTGCCGCCTAAAGCCGTTATCTGTGCTTGCACAATATACAAACCCAAACCTTTGCCTTCGGCTTTATTGGTAAATCTTTTGTATAAACCAAAAACCTGCTGGCCGTAACGGTTCATATCAATGCCGATTCCGTTATCTTCAAAAATCAAAACTGTGTTGCCTCGTTCTGTGTAAGTTTTGATATTGATTAGCAGCCGGCGTTCCTCGCTTTTGTATTTTAAAGCGTTGGACAGCAGGTTCGTCAGTACACTTTCCAAATAATTTTCCTTAAAAAATACGACCGGTGCTTCTGTAAAATCTTCTTCAATCTGTGCATCGGCGGCTTCAACCAAATAAGAAAGTGTTGCTTTTACCTTTTCCCAGGCAGTGGCAATAGTTAAAGGTTCGGCAATTTTATCGTCCTCGCTTTTAATCAGCAAAACATCAATAATATCATTTACGGTGATGTTAAGCTTGTTGGTAGAACTTTTAACCGCTTCAATCAGCTCCAGCGTATCTTCATCCCGGATGGTTTCGCTATCCAGCAAACCCAATAATCCGGTTAAATTAGCCAGCGGCGCACGCAGATTATGCGAGATAACGTACGAAAACTGCTTCAATTCGTTGTTGCTTGTTTCCAGCTCACGGATGATGTTTCCGTTTTCTGTTTCAATTGCTTTCCGTGCTGAAACATCCCGGTAAACTGCTACAAAATGCGTGGTTTCGCCATGCTCATCTTCCACCGGACTTACACTGTAATCAACCCAATAATCTATTTTATTATTTTTATAATTGATAAAACGGGTTTCAAAAGTTTCGCCGTGTTTATTTGCTGATGCTTCTTTTACCGGATGTTTTTTGTGAACCATCGTTGGCTTTTGCCCAAGCATTTCCTGCGCCGTATAACCCGACAGGTAATGGAACGCCGTGTTGCTGTAAATGATTTCAGAATCGCAAAAATCTGCCGAAATATTTTTGGTGATAATCACGCCGTCTGTACTGTTGTTAATGGCCGATTGCAGCAAAAGCAACTGCTGCTGCGTTTCCTCCGTAATTTCGGGTTGCTGTACAATTTGCTGCTTCGTTTGCTCGATAATAACTGCCAGCCGGCAGGTTTTATGGTTCAGCTGAATTAAATTCGTCATCACTTCTACCGAAACCGCTTCTCCGTTTTTTTTACGATGCTGCCGTTTGCCGGCAAAACTTTTAGGGTTTATTTCGTACTGCTGCTGTAAATCGGATAGGTTTATTGCAGCAAACTCCGGCGCAGTATAACCATAAAAATTTTCGGCAGCTTCGTTGACGAGGATAATTTTTTTATGCTCCAATTCGTAAACTAAAACCGGCAGCGGATTACGGTTAAACAAGCTTTTATATTGCTGCACGGAAGTTAAAACCTGCAAATTTTTGATGCGCCGAGCCACCGCGCAAGTAATGCTTTTATATAAAACGTAGCTATTTAGGTTTTCCTTGCGGATGAAATCCTGCGCGCCCAAACGGATGGCCTCCAAACCGGGTTCCTCTTCGTTATGATCTGTTAAGATAATTACAGCCGGATGATCTGCTTTTTGTAACAGTTGATTAAATAACTCGTTTTCAACAAGCTGCGTAAATTTTAAGCTGAGCAACAACACATCAAAACCGATGGAAGAATTAATTTTGACCGCTTTTTCAAAATCCTGACAATAAACCAGTACCGGATTGTTAAACGCTTTGTTGATGTAGCCATTTATCAGTATAAAATCCGTTGCTTCCCCAACAATTAAAATGTTTAACGCGCGCTCCTCCATCGTGTAAAAATCCTTACAACTCTGCCGTTAACAATTCCGGCTGAGAACCGCCTAACCTAAAGTTTTGAAAGTGAAGCAAAGTAATGGTTAAGGCTTTTTTTATCATTAATTTTAGGCGAAAATTGTCTTGGTTATACGCTTTCAATTTGAAAAGAAATACATTGTAAACATTTACGTAATAAGTGCTTTATAAGTATTTACAACTTGTAAAGATATGTACAGGCTTGCATATAATTAAATATTTTTACACGAATACATTGTTTTACAATTGTTTATACAAAATATTTTCTGTAAAAGCAAAGATGTAAGGATTTGTATAACTGCCGTTTTATAATATTAATTTAAAATCATGAAATTTAAACTGGGCGATTTTGTTCGTTTTGTGGAAGAGAAAAGAGAAGGGTTTATCACCCGGATTATTGATGAACAAACCGTTGGCGTAACCGGCGACGATGATTTTGAAATTCCGGTTTTAGTTACCAAAGTTACTTCTGTTTATGGCCGCGAAGCAAAAATTGCCGCTGTAAAAGAGCAGGAAATAGTGGCAGAAGCAGCTTCGGCAGAGTTTGTATCGAAAGGGATTTACCTGGCTGTAATTCCAGAAAAGCAAATTACTTCGGTGGTGCAGTTTCAGCTCATCAACAATACTTCTTATACGTTACTTGCTTCTTTTAGCACCGAAAAAAACCAGGAATATAAAGGCGAATTTGCGGGACTGATCAACCCAAAAACTGCGGTAAAAGTATTTTCTGCGGCTTTGCCGGATATTTCGATCTGGCCGAAATTTATTTTCCAATTGTTGTATCACAGCAAGCAAAAAGCAGATTTTTTAGATCCGCTGATCTACGAAGAACGTTTTAAAGCGAAAGATTTTGCCGGATCAAAAACCGCCGTTCATGTTTTAAACCAGCAAGGCTGGCAGTTTCAATTGGATTTAGGCGAAGTAAAAGTAGATGCTGAAAAGTTAAAGGAAAGCTTCTTTAAATCTGCGGAGGAGAAAAAAGTAGTAGATAAACCTTTTAAAGAGATTGATCTCCACATCGAAAAACTGCGTGAAGATTACCAGTTTTTAAACAGCAGCGACATTATTAAAACGCAGTTGGAACGTTTCCAAAAAACGCTGGATGCCGCGATTGTGCATCAGTTACCGTCGGTTGTTTTTATTCATGGCGTGGGCAACGGCATTTTGCGCCACGAAATTCATAAAATAGTAAGTAAACATCCGCAGGTAAAAACCTTTACAGATGCCCGGAAAGAAAAATTTGGTTACGGTGCCACAGAAGTTTTCCTGAAATAGATTTTATACCGATAAAAACAGCATCAGCCTAAAAACCATGTTTGCCGCCGAACCAAAACCGCTTTACAACTGGCTTTATTTTTTTATTACGCTGGCAGTTTTGCTTAATTTCAGCGGACTTTTTACTACAATTCTCGGTTTAGACGGCCCGCTTTACGCTTGTATTGCCAAAACGATGGTGCAGCGGCACGATTACATAAACCTTTTTTCGCAGGGGAAAGACTGGCTTGATAAACCTCATTTCCCGTTTTGGATTACCTCATTATCGTTCCGCATTTTTGGTTTTGAAACTTGGGCCTACAAAATACCAGCCATTTTATTTGTGTTGATGGGCGCAGCTTACACTTATTTATTCTGCAAAAATCTGTACAATAAAGAGATTGCATTATGGTCGGTTTTGATACTTTTAACAGCCCAACACCTGATCATTTCCAACAACGATGTGCGTGCCGAACCTTATTTAACCGGTTTAATTATCGCTTCCGTTTATCATTTCTATAAAACACTCGATAAAAACAGCATTTGGCAATTAGTTTTAGCTTGCCTTTTTGCGGCTTGTGCCGTTATGACGAAAGGTATTTTTGCGCTAATCCCGATTTTTGGTGCTTTTGCCGGACAATTTATCCTCACTAAAAATTGGAAACAGCTTTTCCACCCACGCTGGCTGCTGGCTTTTATTTTGGTGATACTGTTTTTAGCACCCGAAATTTATTGTTTGTACGAGCAGTTTGATTTGCATCCGGAGAAGTTAGTTTTTGATCAGCATAAAGTTTCCGGCATAAAGTTTTTTTTCTGGGACAGTCAGTTCGGCCGGTTTTTTAATAATGGGCCGATCAAAGGCCACGGCGATCCGTTTTTCTTTTTTCATACCTTACTTTGGGCGTTTATTCCATGGTCGATATTATTGTATATTGCTATTTTTCAATTTTTTAGAAACCCAAATCAGCAAAAAAGAGAATGGTTTTGTATTTGCGGTGCACTGCTTACTTTCTTAGTTTTTTCGGCTTCCAAATTCCAATTGCCGCATTATATCACCATTATTTTTCCGTTTCTGGCCATCATCACCGCGCAGTACTTAATCGGCATAAAAACAGCAAAAAGCTGGCGCGCTATCCGCATTACGCAAACGGTTGTTTTGGTTTTGCTGGTTTTGATTATTCTGATGCTGCAATACTTTTATCGAGCAGAAAACATCACGATTTTTACGCTTTTACCGTTAGTTTTTACGGTTGCGCTTTTCATTTTTATATCGATAAAAACAGCATTTGGCAGTAAATACAACCTGCTTTTTCAATCGGTTTTGGTATCGGTTTTTATCAACCTTTTTCTCAATTTAAATTTTTACCCGTCGCTTTTAAAATACCAATCCGGCAGTGAAGCTGCATTTTATGTTGATAAAAACAGTACGCTCAACAACTTGCCGGTAGCACAATTAAAGCAGGAAGAATATTCGCATTCGCTGGAGTTTTACTTAAACCGGCCGCTAATTTTGGTTGATGAAAACAGCAAAGAAAACTTCCCGCAAAAACCATTTTTACTGTATGTTTCTGCAGATGGCGCAAAACGTTTAACCGAAAAAGGCTGGAAAATAAAGCTGATTAAATCTTTTGATGATTATTTAGTAACGCGTTTAAAAGGGAAATTTTTGAATTTTAGAACGAGGCAGGAGACGATAACACAAATGCAATTAGTGCTGTTGGAAAAAGACTTTAATACTAAATAATTATCCAATCAAGTTACTATCATGATATCATTTTAAAGAGAAAAACAATAGATTTGAATATGGACATACAATTTGTATCGGATAACAAGGGGAAAGTAAAAGCTGTTCAGGTTTCGTTGGAAGATTGGGAATCAATAACTAAAAAAGCTGAGGCTTTTGATATAGCAAACAGTATCCGCCAGGGTTTAAAAGAGGTTGAATTGATAGAAAGCGGACAATTAAAAGCAAAAAGCATGGACAAATTACTGAATGAGTTATAACATTATTCCAACGCCTAACTTTGAAAAAGAGTTAAAAAGGCTTGTTAAAAGACATCGCTCTCTTAAAGTTGACCTTAATACTTTATTAGAATCTCTTAAAGAAGCTCCGATACAAGGAGTGGAAATTATTAAGAATTGTTATAAAATTCGTTTTGCTATTAAAAGCAAAGGAAAAGGCAAAAGCGGTGGCGGACGTTTAGTTACTTTTATCAAGATACAAAACGAACGTATTTATTTACTTTCTATTTATGACAAATCAGATCAGGAAACGATTTCAGATCAGGATTTAAAATATTTGCTTAACGAATTACAAGAGTGATTGTAAAAATTTAGGAATTAGCTCCTAAAATATCCACCACACCTCCGATAATTACCAATGCCGGATAAGTTAGCTTTTGTGATTCGGCCATTTTGGGCAAATCTCTAACCAAACCTTTTACCGATTTTTGATACGGCAAAGAAGCATGCTGGATAATCGCCGCTGGAAAATCGCCTTTGCCAGCTGACAGATAAGTTGCCGCAATCTCGGCCAGCTTTTTCATGCCCATATAAATTACAACGGTTGCATTACTTTGCATCGCCAAACGTAAATCCGCAGAAAGCGAACCGTCTTTTTTAGTGCCTGTTATCGCCCAAACGCTTTCGCTCAAATTGCGATGTGTCAGCGGAATATCTTGGAAGCCAGCTGCCTGCATACTGGTAATCCCGGGAATGAAATAGGTTTTGATGCCATTTTCCCGTGCAAATAAAATCTCTTCAAAACCACGGCCAAAAATAAACGGATCGCCGCCTTTTAAACGAATTACTTGTCCGCTGGCAAACGCATAATGTTTAATCAGTTCCAAAATTTTTTCCTGTGGCGTGTATTCTCCGTAAGGCTGTTTGCCAACATAAACCATTTCGCAGGTTTTTGGAGCGATATCCAACAGTTGTTTATTGGCCAAGTTATCATACAAAATAACTTTAGCCTGCAGCAGTAATTTATAAGCTTTTACGGTAATCAGCTCCGGATCGCCCGGCCCGGCACCAACTACAAATAATTCCGGTTGTTTAGTTTCATCGCCCATGCTTCTTTTACCGGCATATTTTTACAAAAATAAGCTTATTTACTTTTCATGGTGCAATTCGGCGTTAAACTCTTTTACAAGCAATGTATGCAAAAGCTAAAAAGCAGTTTTTTAGCTTTTGCAGATAAATTGGAAGAAAGATAAAAAATTACACATATCGTTTAAACAACAATTTATTTAACTGTTAATTTGGATAAAGCCAACTCAATTTCCGCTTAAATAATTTATGAAAACTACCGATAAAAGAAGCATCCTTTTCCTTGCGGTACTGATGATTACTTTAATATTTCCGGCTGCTTCTCCTGCCAAAACGATAAAGGTTATTTTTGATACAACTCTCCAAAAATCAAATTTGATTGCAGATGGTGCAAAGCCGAAGCTAATTTCTAAACAATTTAGCTTTACAGAAGGCCCGGCGGTTGATAAAAAAGGAAACATATTTTTTACCGATCAGCCGAATGATCAGATTTGGGAATATGATTTGAACGGAAAACTTTCTGTTTTTCTAAGTAAAACCGGCCGTTCAAACGGTTTGTATTTTGATAAAAAAGGCAACCTGATTGCTTGTGCCGATGAACACGATCAGCTTTGGTCGATCAACCCAAAAGGAAAAATAAAAGTATTGGTTAAAAATTTGGATGGCAAATTATTAAACGGCCCGAACGATTTATGGATTGATAAAAAAGGCGGCATTTACATCACCGATCCTTATTATCAACGTGATTACTGGGCGCGGAAAAAGCCGGATTTAGATGGCCAGAAGGTTTATTATCTCTCGAAAGGAAAAAAAGAACTGGTTTTGGTTACTGCTAATTTTGTACAGCCAAACGGAATTGTAGGCACGCCGGATGGAAAATATTTATTTGTGGCCGATATTGGTGATCATAAAACTTACAAATATGAGATTAAAGCGGATGGAACTTTAACAAACCGACAGCTTTTTACAGCAAAAGGTGCTGACGGAATAACGCTTGACGATCAGGGAAATTTATATTTATCGGGAAATGGGATTACGGTTTTTGATCCCGCGGGAAAACAAATTGAACATATTGATATTCCTGAAAAATGGACAGCTAACCTTTGTTTTGGCGGCAAAAACGGAGATCAGTTGTTTATTACAGCTTCACAAAGTATCTACCTGCTGCAAATGAAAGTTAAAGGTGTGGAGTAAATTATTGATACTGTTTTTATGCCAGTAAAAGAAGCATCAGGAAAATAATTTTTGCAGATCAATTTGCAGTCCTGGTAAAGTATTTAAGCTGATTGTGCCATTTTGCGGCCCTTTTTGCTTCAGTATAAATTCTTCGTTTTCTAAAAAATAAAGCTCTGCATCTTTCCTGATCGGATCGATAATTAAATATTCTTTTACGCCAAAGCGTTCGTAAAAATCTTTTTTCTGACGGAGATCATAGTAAGCAGTGGAAGGGGAAAGGATTTCGACGACTAAATCTGGCACTACAGAAATACGGCCTTCTATTAGTTCTGATTCTGGTTTCCCAGCAATATAGAGCAAATCTGGTTGGAAAATATTTTCTTCATCGAAATAAATATCAAGAGGTGCATATAAAAATGTGCCTTCCAGATTATTTTTTTCTAAAAAAGTATCAATTACTTTGAAAATCCTTTTAGATAAAATCTGATGATATGGTGTTGGCGATGGCGACATAATTAATTCTCCGTTAATGAGTTGAAAAGGTGCGCCTTCTTCCAGCAGCTGGTAATCTGCTTCGGTATATTTCTTTTTCTCCGCGGTGTGCATAATCAAATTTATACAATTTTGGGTGGTAAAAGAAGGATCAGGAAAATAGCTTTTGCAGATTAATTTGTAAGCCGGGCAATGAATTTAGGTTAATCACATCATTTCGCTTTCCCTTTTGCTGTAACTCAAATTTATTTTCGGTTAAAATATAAATTTCAGCATAAAAATATTTTGGATCGATAATCAAATATTCTTTTACGCCATAACGCTCGTAAAAACCTTTTTTCTGGTTCACATCGTAATTTGCAGTTGACGGCGAGAGGATTTCAATAACGAGATTCGGCGCGCCTATAATCCTGTCATGAAGCAATTCTGCTTTTCTCTCGCCAGAAATATAAATTAGATCAGGCTGAAAAATATTCTCTTCATCCAATTTTACATCCATCTGAGCATACAAACAAATCCCTTTTGAATCAGCTTTTTCTAAATAAAATTGAATCATTGAAGAAAGCCTGATAGATAAAAGCTGGTGAAAAGGTGTTGGCGATGGCGACATAACTAATTCTCCGTTAATGAGTTGAAAAGGCGCGCCTTCTTCCAGCAGCTGGTAATCTGCTTCAGTATATTTCTTTTTCTCCGCGGTGTGCATAATCAAATTTATACAATTTTAGGTGGTAAAAGAAGTATGGTAATTAGCCTTGAACCGCAAATAAATCAATGGTGAAAATTAAAACAGAATTTGCCGGGATACCTGATTGTGGGTTATTACCATAACCTAAAGCCGAAGGAATTATTAATAATATCCTACCATCGGGTTTAACAAACGGAATACCAATTTGCCAGCCTTTTATCAATCCTTGGTCAACTACTTTACCAGTATTATCAGTAGTAGTACCTAATTTGTGAGAAAAATTTGCACTGGTATCAAATTGCGTTCCATCTAAAAGTGTACCTCGATAAGCCACGCGAACGGTAGAATTAACCGTTGGCACGGTACCACTTCCAAGCGTAATAATTTGATAATACAAACCTGAAGCATCTTTTGTAGCGGTAATACTTGGATTAGCTTTTAAATAAGCCTGGATTTTGTCATCATCAATTTTTGCTTGTACAGCCGGATCAACTACTGGTGTTGTTGTCGAGTTATCGCCCTTTTTACACGCAGAAAAAGCAAGGGTAAAAAGAGCAAGCAATAAAAATATTTTCTTCATGAGGGTATTTTAAATAGTTGTTTTTATTTTCAGTTCGTCTAATTGCTTTCTATCAATAGTAGATGGCGAATCGATCATCACATCACGGCCAGAATTATTTTTTGGGAAAGCGATCACATCACGGATAGAATCCAGTCCGGCAAAAATCGAACACAAACGGTCGAAACCGAAAGCAATCCCGCCGTGTGGCGGCGCGCCAAATTCAAAAGCATCCATTAAAAAGCCAAACTGTTTTTGCGCTTCCTCCGGAGAAAAACCCAAATGTTTAAACATCAAAGCCTGTAAATTCCGGTCGTGAATACGGATAGAACCGCCGCCAACTTCTGTTCCGTTAATCACTAAATCGTAAGCATTTGCACGAACTTCCCCGGGATTGGTTTCCAGCAACGCAATATCTTCCGGTTTTGGCGAAGTGAATGGATGGTGCATGGCGTGGTGCCGCTGTGTTTCTTCGTCCCATTCCAGCAGCGGGAAATCCAACACCCAAAGCGGCGAAAAGGTATTTTTATCGCGTAAGCCTAAACGGTTTCCCATTTCCAGCCGCAATTCGTTTAATTGCTTGCGCACTTTGTCTTTTTTACCTGCTAAAAGAAGCATCAGATCGCCGGGCTGCGCACTAAAAGCTTCTGCCCATTTTTTTAAATCTTCTTCATTATAAAATTTATCTACGGAGGATTTTAAAGTTCCGTCTAAATTATACCGCAGATAAATTAAACCCGTGGCACCAATTTGCGGACGTTTGATGTAATCCGTTAACTCGTCTAATTGTTTACGCGTGTAAGCAGCACAATTTTTTGCGTTGATGCCGATAACGAGTTCAGCCTGATCAAAAACCGGGAAAGCTGCCTCACCTCCGCCTTTCCAAAGGAGAGGAGCTTCGCTCGCAGACTTTTCAACGTTTTTAAGTTCTACAAAAGCCATCCCAAAACGCGTATCCGGTTTATCCGAACCGTATAAACGCATGGCATCAGCATAAGTCATGCGTGGCACTTCGATCAAATTTATTCCTTTTACATTTTTGAAAAGTGTGCGAACCAATCCTTCAAAAACATTCAGGATATCTTCCTGCGTGATGAAGGACATTTCGCAATCAATCTGCGTAAATTCCGGCTGACGATCGGCACGTAAATCCTCATCACGGAAACATTTTACGATCTGAAAATAACGGTCGAAACCGGAAACCATCAGTAATTGTTTAAATGTTTGGGGCGATTGCGGCAAAGCGTAAAATTCACCCGGATTCATACGGCTTGGCACCACAAAATCTCGTGCGCCTTCGGGCGTGGATTTAATCAGAACCGGCGTTTCTACTTCGATAAAATCCAGTCCGTCTAAATATTTGCGCACTTCCTGCGCCATTTTGTGGCGCAAAACCAAGTTGTTTCTGATTGGGTTTCTGCGGAGATCCAAATAACGGTATTTAGCACGCAGTTCTTCGCCGCCATCGGTTTCATCCTCAATTAAAAACGGCGGAACTTTAGATTGATTTAAAATCTCCAACTCGGCAACTGCAATTTCAATTTCGCCGGTCGGGATTTTCAGGTTTTTATTGGAACGCTCAATAACTTTTCCGGTTACTTTAATCACAAATTCCCGACCTAAAACGCGGGCCTGTTCTTTTATATCGGCAGCGGTTTCATCATTAAAAACCAACTGCGTGATGCCATAACGGTCGCGCACGTCAATAAAAGTGGTTCCGCCCAGGTCGCGTGATTTTTGCACCCAACCGCAAAGCGTAACTGTTTTTCCAAGATCGTTTAAAGTTAATTCGCCGCAAGTATTTGTTCTGAGCATGTTATGCTTTTGTTTGAATTTGCAAAAGTAGGGTTTTGAGGCGAAAGGCGGAAAGGCGACGGGAAGAAAGGTTTGAGGTTGAAACGATGTGGATTTTTAGGTGATAAAAGAAGTATGCCTGGAATTAGAACCCGTAAAAAAACTTACTTCACCGCGAATAATGACGTGTAGTTTTTGCGGTAATAATAAATCAGAAACAAATCTCCTAACAAAAGAAATACACCCGGACCAAGGCCCGAAGGCATAACTACGCCATGAAATAAAATGATGTTAAAAATTACCGGCAGGAGCAAAATTGCGGCTAAAGTAACGAAGCGGCCGGTTATGAATGCCAGTCCGCAAAGTAGTTCGATTATTTCTACATAGAACATTAAATTTACTACGGCCAAGCCATCGTTGTAAACTTTGGCTGCGCCGGTTTGTGCCGGCATCGGCATTAATTTAAAAAGGTAAGTTACAGAACTAAAAAGCAGTAAAAGTCCGATTAGGGAACGGATAATAATCATGGCAATTTTCATGGGATTTGGTTTAAGGTTGAGCAGCTAAATATATTTTATTTTTGTGGATTTTCAAACCCGTAAAAATCTAATAGGAATAATGGAGTGAAGTTTTAATATTTGGGAACTACAGTAACCTTGGTATAAGTTCCAGGAGAAGCAGATAACGCGGTACCTGCTATTACTGAATAGTCAAAAGCAACAGAATCTAAATTTCCTACCCGAAGCACATCTTTAAATTTTTTATATTCATATCCTCCAGATGAAGGAAAAATAGAAAACTCAATAACTTTTCGTGTATTCGGATAGTATGTGATAGACAACCTCCATCCTTCTTTTTCGTATTCACAATAACTTTTTTCGTTATCGGTCGGTTTCGGATAAAAATCAGGTTTACCAAGAGCCTTAACTACTTCATCAATATTACTTCTGACAAGAGGTGGGAGATTAAAAAGAACTTTTGTTGGTTTTGATTCAGTATGTGTACATGAAGTACAAATGAGGATTAGAATAAACAGTTTAATTTTCATGATGGTTTATTACTGATAAATACCTGAAAAGTTGCGTTTAGTAAATCAATCCTTCTTAATATTTTATGCGATAAAAGAAGCATCTAACTATTTTCTTTTTTAATTTTATACCCAATTGGTATCCTTGGCGTTTCTTCTTTTTCAACAAATTTACTAAGGTAGTTAAATAGCAATTCTATCTTTTCATCGTGTTTTATCATTTGTTTTTCTACCTGTTCAATCCGTAAAAAAACATCTTTATGGGCAAGGATTATTTCCCGGATTTTAGTATAAATCCGCATAATTTGAATGTTTACCTGGATAGCTTGTTTGCTGTTTAAAACGCTTGATAACATCAATACGCCATGTTCTGTAAACACATTTGGCAAGTTTCTGCGTCCGCCCCAACTTGAGGTCGCAAATTGCGACTTCAAGTTGGTAAATTCTTCTTCGTCAAGGCTGAACATAAAATCTTCTGGAAAACGGTCTATGTTGCGTTTTACCTGTTCGTTCAACCTTTTGGTTTCAACGCCATATAGTTCTGCCAGGTCTTCATCCAACATCACTTTTTGATTTCTGATCTGGTAAATTTTACTCATAACTACCTCATCTGGTATGGCAATGTTGGATTTATTCATGTTTGAATTATTAACTTAAAGTTGATAAATTTATAAAAATACATAAAAATAATACTTCTTTTAACGATAAAATCACTCGTTCAGCAAAAATTACTTTCCAAACCAAATTCAAACTCTATCTTTGCCCAAATTCTCAAGGGGTGCCTTGCTTGGTAATAGTTAACAAACTGCAGATTGTTGCTACCAACTTAAAAACAGGCTGAGATCAAACCCAGGAAGAAGAGTTGTAAGTGGTAAGTTTTAAGTTATACGTAGGCAAAACGTAAAACTTATAACGTAGAACCTTAAACTCCACTCCGCACCTGATCCGGGTAATGCCGGCGTAGGGAGAGGTAAAAAGTTAAGTGTACTGCGCGTTCGCCCTGGCGGGCAGATGGTTTAACTACAGTTTATTTTAAACATTTTGAAAAAAAATTTACTACTGGCTTTTACGGCCTTGCTGCTGCCATTTTTGGCTGCGGCCCAGTTTTCCCTGTCGGGGAAAATTATTGATGCACAATCCGGCGAAGCTTTGCCCGGCGCAAGTATCAGCATCGAAAAAACATTGCTAAAAGAAGCATCGGATGGTAATGGAAATTATCAGTTCCAAAACTTAAAAAGCGGAACTTACAATGTTATCATCAGTTACATCGGCTACCAGCAAATGCGGGAAACGGTTTCCATCAGCCAAAATCAAACCCGAAATTTTGCCCTTAAAAGAAGCACGGTGCAAGCCGATGAGGTTTTTGTAAGATCAACCCGAACCGCTCAGAACTCCGGTTTTACGTACACCAACCTCAGTAAAAAAGAACTGGCCAAAAATAATTTAGGTCAGGATTTGCCGTACTTACTCAACCAAACGCCTTCCGTGGTAATTACTTCAGATGCCGGCGCGGGCGTTGGTTATACTGGCATCAGGATTCGCGGTTCGGATGCAACGCGCATAAACGTAACTTTAAACGGCATTCCGCTGAATGATGCCGAAAGTCAGGGAAGTTATTTTATCGATCTACCCGATCTGGCTTCTTCGGTTGATAACATCCAGATCCAGCGCGGCGTGGGCACTTCTACCAACGGCGCGGGTGCTTTCGGGGCGAGCATTAACGTGCAAACCACTACACGGCAGGATTCGGCTTATGCACAACTGGATAACACAGTCGGCTCGTACGGAACGGTGAAAAATACGGTCAGTTTAGGTTCGGGTTTGGTGGGAGATCATTTTACTTTTGACGGAAGATTATCGCGTATTAAATCTGACGGTTACATTGACCGTGCTTCATCCGACCTGAAATCCTACTTCCTTTCCGGTGCTTATTATGGTAAAAATACGTTGGTGCGCTTAAATGTTTTCTCCGGATCTGAGCGAACTTATCAGGCTTGGGACGGCGTACCGGAAGATAAATTGTTAAGCGGAAACCGTACCTATAACGAATTAGGTTTGATGCCGAACGGCGATTTCTATAACAATCAAACGGATAATTACACCCAGAACCATTACCAGTTGCTGTTTAACCAGAAGCTTTCGGATAAATTATCTTTTAACGGCGCGCTACATTATACGCAGGGAAGCGGTTATTATGAGGAATATAAAACGGCAGATAGCCTTTCTCATTATGGTTTAGAACCAATAACTAACGGGATCAGTACAACCG
Source organism: Sphingobacteriaceae bacterium (assembly GCA_903642215.1). Lineage (GTDB taxonomy): Bacteria > Bacteroidota > Bacteroidia > Sphingobacteriales > Sphingobacteriaceae > Mucilaginibacter_A. The sequence goes on from CAHJWG010000001.1 coordinate 323,937, forward strand.
ATTTAGTGCGCCGCCTATGGCTCAATAATTATTTTTACGGAGCCACTTACAACCTTAACTATCAGGCGCAAAAAAACCTGAATTTTACGCTTGGCGGCGCTTACAATGAGTATCGCGGACAGCATTATAATCGTTTGGAGTGGACGCAGCAAAGCACCAACATTACGCCGGATTATGAGTATTCGCGCAACGACGCTTTTAAAACAGATTTTAACATTTTTGGAAAAGTAAATTACCGGCTGGATCGTTTAAATATTTATGCTGATTTACAATATCGGCACATTTATTATTCGTTTTTTGGTTTCGATCAAAACCTCAACAACGTACAGCAATCGGCGCAGCTTAACTTTTTCAACCCAAAATTAGGATTGAATTTTCAGCTTAGCCCAACCAATAATTTGTATGCTTCTTTTGCGGTAGGAAATCATGAGCCGAACCGCGATGATTACGTTAATTCTACGCCGGCCAGTCGCCCGAAAGCAGAAACTTTGTACGATTTTGAAGCCGGTTACCGCACTCAGCAAGGCGTTTTCAGCGGCGGCATCAACGGTTTTTATATGCTGTATAACAATCAGTTGGTGCTTACCGGAAGTTTGAACGATGTTGGCGCAGCCATCCGCAGCAACGTAAAAGATAGCTATCGGGCCGGTTTAGAATTTGATGGTCGTGCGCAAATTGCCAAGCCTTTGTATTGGTCTGTTGCCGCTTCGTTAAGCACTAATAAAGTAAAAAACTTTCAGCAGTATTTGTATAATTACGATACTGACCAAACCGTTTTAAACCAGCAATATCAAAAAACGGATATTGCTTTTTCACCGGATTTTGTGGGATCAAGTGAGATCGGTTATCGTATAATTAAGAATGGAGAAATTGCCTTCATCAGCAAATATGTAAGCAAGCAATTTCTAGACAATACTTCCAGCGATGATCGAAAACTGGACGCTTTTTTTGTCAATAATCTGCGTTTCCGCTACGGTTTCAACCTAAAAGCCGTTAAAAATATTACAGCAACTTTATTGGTCAATAATATTTTCAGCGAAAAATACGAGCCAAACGGTGCCGTTTACCCGGATATTGAAGGCGGAAAAGTGGTGAACTACAACTATTATTATCCGCAGGCACCACGTAATTTTTTGCTGAGTTTAAGCGTAAGATTTTAGGTTGATAAAAACAGCATCCGCAAAATGAACCTGCATAACTGGTTACAACTGCTTTTAGAACAGCTTAAAGAAACCGGCTGGATACAGTGGGTTGCCGTAGTTTTTGGCGTAGCCGAAGTTTTATTAGCTAAAAAAAACAACGTTTTGCTGTATCCTGCGGGATTGATTGGCACTGCACTTTCCATCGTTTTATTGCTTGAAGCAAAATTGTATGCCGAAACTTTGCTCAACCTGTATTACATCGTGATGAGTATTTACGGCTGGTGGTTTTGGATGAAAAAGCGCAACGAGCCGCCGGTTCCAATCACGTACACCACGCGCAAAGAATGGCTAATTTGTGCACTGATTATTTTTGGCGGATGGGGAATTTTGTACTTTGTACTTAAAACCTACACACCTTCTACTGTTCCGGTTTCGGATGCCTTTGTTTCATCGACTGCCTGGGCCGGAACATGGCTGCTGGCCAAGCGTAAAATTGAAAACTGGCTTGTCCTCAACCTGAGTAATTTGTTTGCCGTCCCGCTGCTGTTTTATAAAGATTTACCGCTGTTTGCGTTGCTCACTGTTTTCTTATTTGTGGTAGCTATTTTTGGTTATGTTGATTGGCGGAAAATTTACCGGCGGGAAAACAGTAAACTACAATTAAATAAATAACAATTCATCCCCCTAACCCCCTTCAAAAGGGGAAAAGAACCATGGCCTATTTTTTTAAGTTTTTGCAAACGGTAGCAAGGTCTGCGAGGGATTTCCCCTTTTGAAGGGGGTTAGGGGGATGATCTTCTAATTTTTAACTTCATGCAAATCCAACATCCTGCCACCCTTTTAAAACCCAAATGGGTCGAAATTATCCGTTCCGGCGCAGCTAAGGCAGAACGCACCGGCCTGCTTCAACTTAAACAATTGGCGTTGATTTACGAACAGCAATGGTTTAAACTGCTGGTTCCGAAAGCGTATTCCGGCAACGCAAAATCACTGCCCGAAATGGTGCAATTAGAAGAAAGTTTGGCCTGGGCCGATGGCAGTTTCGGCTGGGTGGTTACGCTGTGCAGCGGCGCGGGCTGGTTCAGCGGTTTTATGCCGGTAAAAGAAGCATCGGCCATTTTTGCAAACCCGAAAGTTTGCCTGGCCGGCAGCGGTGCATCCAACGGAACAGCAACTATTTCCGGCGATGGTTTTGTGCTAAACGGAAGCTGGAAATATGCCAGCGGCGCGCAACATGCCACGCATTTTACCGCAAATTGTGTGGTAAAAAATGCAGATGAAATGGTGTTGAATGAAGACGGCGAACCGCTGATTTTATCTTTTATCATCGATAAAAAAGAGGTGAAGCTGATCTCCGCCTGGAAATATACCGGCATGATGGGCACCGGCAGCGATGCTTTTGAGATTAAAAACCTGCAAGTTCCTGCAAACCGGAGTTTTAAAATCAACCCGGATTTTACTATGGTTGATCAGATGTTGTACCGCTATCCTTTTAAACAACTGGCCGAAGCAACTTTAGCCGCTAATCTTTCTGGCATGGCCATTCATTTTATGGATTTGGCGGAGATTATTTTCGAGGAAAAGATGGGTTTGGATAAGCTTTCCATCAACCAAAAAACTATTTTAGAAAATACGTTCCGGCAGCTGCAAACTGAATTTAACCAGCTACGGCAGGAATTCTACTTCGCCCTAAACCAATCCTGGCTTTTGCTGGATCATGAAAAAAGTACGGTAAAAGAAGCATTGCAGCAGGTAAGTAAAACCAGTCGTTTACTTGCCAAAAAATCCAGGGAAACGGTTGATCAGTTGTATCCTTTTTGCGGATTGGTGGCCGCCAGTCCGGATACTGAAATTAACCGCATTTGGCGCGATCTGCACACGGCGAGCCAGCATAGTTTGTTAACGTTTTTGGAGTAGGAATATCTTGATAACTAACTTTAAAAGCTAAGCGTTTGGGTTCCATTTTTTCCTAATTCAAGGGCAAATGGTTTGTGGGCTTTACTAATTTTATCTTTCAAATCTTCCCATTTAGTAACAATTAGCACAACATTGTCCCAATAGTTTATAATGTTTTTAGAAGATTTAAATAATACGATGCCTACATTATGCTCTTCGTAAAGTTTATAGTAATGCTTTCTATGCTTAAAATCAGCATCAAAAGTTACTATTGTAGCTTTTAACTCTCCAGCTAATTTAATAACATCTTCATCAGCAATTCCATTTTTATTTAAAAGCGAAATATGAGTTATTTCTGCTTGATGCTTGCTTTTATAATTGGCCTGTTCTAGTAAATTTAAACCTTCTGCTATTTTTAAGGGAACATTTTGATCAAATAGCAGCAACATTATGCGCTTTGTTTGTAGTAGGCGATAGCATCTCTAACCTCAGCAGACCTTAAATCATATAACGAAGCAATATTTTTTTGACTTTCGCCACCCTTATACAATTTACCAATAGTTTCTACTTTTATTCCGGTTCCGGTAATTGTAGGTTGTCCAAATTGATATTTTGGATCTACTACTACTTTTTTAGAGTTTTGTAACGGGAAATACCTATTTGCAATATCTGCTTCATTAAATTCAATCTTTTTTAAAAAAGGAAGCAGAATTGATTTTATAGATATTTGCTGTTTCCCATCTGCGTTTACAATATCTTCTAAAAAATCAAACCAAATATGTTTTCCGTCGGTACGGATATTTCTAGCAAAAGGATAAGGTGTATTCAAATCTTTAGCTATTCTTTGGTGAGCTTTTTTAATCATTTGTGAACTTATACCCTTTGCTCTTAATTGATAAAAAGTATAAAATTCTATTAAAGTATAAAAATTAACAGCTTTGTTTCCCTTCTCGCCGAAGGTGTAATCTTCCCAAAACTCATTCATTCCAATACGAACTTTAGAATAAGGAAGGTTTAAAATATTCGCTACATCTTTCATCAAGAAAATACCTTCTCCTAATTTGGGTGTATTATTTGTTCCAGTTTTACTATTCATTTATTTAACAATATTAATAATAAACATTTACAGAAGAAATGGTTAGGGGTAATTTCAGTATTTTTCAATCTTACATCTTATTCTTAACAGAAAAATCACACAGCAAATAATTTCTATTCCTGATATTAGCCGCCTTAAAAATGCTTCTTTTAAGGATGAAATTTAAGTACCTGTTTCTGTTTTTTACACTTACTGCCGCTGCTTCTTTTGCGCAGAAAAAACCAAAGACAACCATATCAAATCAACTGCCTCGCCCCAAGTTAATGGTTGGTTTGGTGGTTGACCAAATGCGCTGGGATTATCTTTACCGCTACTACGACCGCTACCAAACGGGTGGTTTTAAGCGGATGCTGAACGAAGGTTTTACGTGCGAAAACACCAATATTGATTATGTACCAACAGTTACCGCTGCCGGCCATACCTGTATTTATACCGGTTCCGTACCGGCTATTCATGGTATTGCGGGCAATGATTTTATCATTCAGGCAACCGGGAAATCCATGTATTGCACCGAAGATAGCACGGTAAAAACAGTAGGCAGCACATCTAACGCCGGCGAAATGTCGCCCCGTAATTTGCTAACCACTACCATTACCGATGAGCTTCGTTTAGCAACTAATTTTCGGGCGAAAGTAATCGGCATCGCCCTGAAAGACCGGGGCGGGATTTTACCAGCCGGCCATACCGCCAACGCGGCTTATTGGTTTGATGATGCTTCGGGCAACTGGATTACCAGCACGTATTACCTAAAAGATTTGCCAACGTGGGTAAAGAACTTTAACAGCAAAAAATTAGTTGAAAAGTATTTAAAGCAGGACTGGAACACGCTTTATCCGATCAACACATACCTGCAAAGCGAACCCGATAATAACAAACACGAGGGTCTTTTTAATGGAATGGCCACACCAACTTTCCCCATAAAAACTTCTGAAATGATGGGCCGTGGGATGGGTTTAATCCGCAGCACGCCTTATGGTAATTCGTTAACGCTGGATCTGGCAAAAGCAGCCGTAGAAAACGAAGCTTTAGGCAAAAATACGGTTACCGATTTTCTGGCCGTAAGCCTTTCTTCAACAGATTATATCGGGCACCAGTTCGGGCCGAATGCCATCGAAATTGAGGATACTTATTTACGTTTGGATCGTGATCTGGCCAGCTTTTTTACTTATCTGGACGGCAAAGTGGGTAAAGGAAATTACACGGTTTTTTTAACGGCCGATCATGGCGCGGCACATAACCCCAACTTTTTACTGGATCATGAAATTCCGGCAGGTTTATGGCCGGGAAGTACGATCCAGAGAGATTTGAACCAAATACTGGAAAATAAATACAAGGTTAAAAGGCTGGTGCTGGGTTTCGGCAATTATCAGGTTAACCTGAACAATGTTTCTATCCAGGCTAATAAACTGGATATCGATGCGATCAAAAAAGATTGTATTCAGTTTTTACTGCAACAAAACAGTGTTGCCAACGCGGTTGATCAGGATAAAATACAGGAAGCCAGCCTGCCGGAAGCTTTGCGTTCCCGCATTACAAACGGTTATAACCGCGAACGCAGCGGTGCTATCCAGGTTATTTTAAAACCGGGCTGGTATTTGGGTGCCGGCTTAACCGGCACCACGCATGGTACCTGGAACCCTTATGATGCACATATTCCGCTGGTTTTTATGGGTTGGGGCATTTCGCACGGGCATTTGCAACGCGAAACCCATATGACGGATATTGCTGCAACAGTTGCGGCATTACTGCACATCCAGGCACCAAACGGCTGCATCGGCCAGCCGATTGCTGAAGTGCTTAGATAAAAGAACGTGAAAAAATACATCTCAAAATTCCACTACATCACGCAGGATCTTCCAAACAGAAGCCATATAAAGCAGGCACAAATGGCTTGTGAGGCCGGCGTTAACTGGATACAATACCGTTGTTTATCTAAAACTGACGAACAGATGCTGCCCGAAATCCATCAGATTGCAGCTATTTGTGATGATTGGGGCGCAACGCTTATCCTCACCAACCATTTTCATCTGCTAAAAGAAGCAGATGCCCAAGGTGTACATCTGGAAGATTTGGATGCAGATTTTGTATCCGTTAGAAACAGCATCGGCGATGATAAAACGCTGGGCGGCTCGGCAACTAATTTGCAGCAACTGCTAAATTTACAGCAATCAGGCGTGGATTATGCAGGCTTTGGCCCGTTTGCTTCCACACAAACTAAACCGAATAATTTTCCGCTGCTGGGTTTGGATGGTTACCGGAAAATCATAAAAAGTATCGGTAAAAACAGTATCCCGATTATTGCTGTAGGCGGAATTAAATCGGAAAATATATCCGAATTAATGGCGACCGGAATTGATGGAATTGCCGTTTCCGGTGCCGTTAATTCGGCAGAAAATCCGGCTGCAGCTTTAAAAGATTTTTACCGGCTGATTTATTAATTTGCGTTTTACTTCAACCCAAATCACAAAATGTCTTCGCATCACATCGTTAAAGAAAAGCAGGAACCGGCACTGCTTATTTTAGATTTGGCCGATTTTGACGAGGAGCATTTGGGGCAGCTGCTGGAATGGAGTCCGACGATTTTGGTGAATGAGGAAAGTGCCGAAAAGCTGCACAGTTTAGGGATTAAATTTGATGTGCTGTTAACCGAAGCCAGCAACAGCTTTTTACAGGATAATTTAAAAGTGATTTCGGTTGAAAATAATGTATTGGAAAGCGCTTTCGAGTTTTTGCTTGCCGAAGGTTATCCTGCCGTCAATTTAATTACCGGTAAAAAAAGCATGGATGATTTTCGGGTTTATGCAACGCAAATCAACCTGGTTATTTACAGCGGTAATCAAAAAATTTATCCCGTACATTCCGGTTTCAAAAAGTGGAAACCTGCCGGCGAAATTATAACAATCAGCAATCCGCCAAAAGATTTACAGCAAAATGGATTGGAAAAAATCAACGATCATCAATTTAAAACTTTAGATGACGGATTTTTTACGTTGAATTTTGAACAAGCATTTTTATTTATTTCTGAAGAAATTTAGACGTTACCCTGTCATCCTGAACTTGTTTCAGAATATGGTAATAAGGGCTGCGTTAAATATCTTTTTGATGAGGTGCCGAAAAAATTTAGGCATAACTAAATGCAGCCGGGTCGTCCAGGCATTTTAACAGATCCGGATACTGAAACTGGTAATTCAGCTCAGCAATAATTTTAGCAGGATTAATCATTTTCCACTCATTTTTTTCTTCTGCAAAATCCGGCGCAGCCAAACCCGTTTTGGTAATTGCTTTGGTATAAAATTCTTTTTTTGTTGGATGAGAAGGCGCAACCGCATTATAAACTTCCGGGAACTTTTGCTGATTTAAAACAGCTTCCAGCAAACCCAAACAATCTTTTAGATGGATCAGATTTACAGGCACCAATCCGTTTGAGATACTGTTTTTATCCTTAAAAAATCTGCCCGGATTTCTATCCGGGCCAAACAATCCGCCAAAACGGATAATGGTAGTTTGAAAGTATTTTTGCTGTTGAAATAACTGTTCCGCCTGCAACAATTCTGTCGGATTATCGGGCAAATCAGCTTCGGTAAGTTCCCGGCAAACATCACCATAAACAGAAGTTGAACTGATAAAAAACACTACCCGAACGGGAGATTTTTCAATGGATTTTAGCAGTATTTCCATCTTCTGCAAGTAGCCATTTGGTGCAGATTTCCGTCCCGGAGGAATATTGATCAGCAAAAAATCTGATTCAAAAAATGCCGGATCAGGTTGTGCTGCGCCAGGTTCGGTATCAATTAAAAACGGTTCAATCCCAGCTTCTTTTAATATAAATAATTTTGCCGGCGTGGTGGTAGCACCTTTTACCTGCCAGCCTTTTGCAACCAATAATTTAGCAAAAGGGAAGCCTAGCCAGCCGCAACCTAAAATACTGATTTTTTTATTTTTACCTTCGCCGATCATCCGGGCAAAGATAAACCAAAACTGTTTTGGCATTTCATTTGTGAAACGAAATGTAGCATTTAATAAAAATTATGAAAACTTTATCCCAAAAATTAGCCGTATTCAGCATCGCGGTTGCGGTAGCAGCAACTTTTAATACCGGTTGTAAATCCTTCACTAAAACACAAAAAGGAACCGCAATTGGTGCCGGTGCCGGCGGTACAATTGGTGCATTAATTGGCCGTAAAGCAGGAAATACAGCTATCGGAGCCATAATCGGCGGCGCAATCGGCGGAACAGCCGGTGCGTTTATCGGCCGGAAAATGGATCGTCAGGCAGCAGAAATTAAACAAACCGTACCGGGCGCAGATGTGGTTAGAGAAGGTGAAGGTTTGATTGTAAAATTTGATTCGGGCATTTTGTTCGACGTTAATAAAACAGCCCTAAAAACAGCAGCAACAACGAATTTACAAAATCTGGCTGCTTCAATGCAGCAAAACCCGGATACTAACATTATGGTGGTTGGTTACACGGATAATACGGGTTCTGATACTTATAATCAAAATTTATCTGTTCGCCGGGCAGAGGCAGTAAAATCTTCGATTACGGCAAACGGCGTTTCCGGTTCACGTTTAACTACACAGGGGAAAGGCGAAAGCGAACCGATTGCTGATAATTCAACCGAAGCCGGCCGATCACAAAACAGACGTGTAGAAATTGTAATTGTAGCAAATGATAAAATGAAAGCTGAAGCGAAAACCGCGCAGTAATCCTGATTTTTATCTGTTGAAAGAAGCATCTGATTTATTGGGTGCTTCTTTGTTTTTAAGCAATGCGATGTTTAGGTGAGGTTGGAATATAATTTGTTTTGAAGTTTTTAACTGTAGGATGGTAAAAGAAGTATGACTAAACTCTATTTCCTTTCCTCCCACGTCCATGCGCTCAAATCTTCATCTTCAAAAACGTCTGGAATAACTAATTCATCATCGCCATTTTTGGCCATTTCTTGGAACGCTTTTGCCCAGCCTTTACACTTTTGCGTTTCAATTGGAGTGGTGACAAGCGATTTATCACGAATTTCTAAATTAACTTCATACTCAATCTCACATACCGGTAACTAACGTTCTTGGGATGTTTTCACTTGCATGAATCTTGTAATATTGAAAAATATTATTTAATTCATTTTCTGCAAATGCGGTCCAATAAACGGTTAACTCCAATTTTTAATCTCGGATAATAACTGCGATACTTCTTTAATCCTTCCGTGCTTTATATCTTCTAAAGACTGATCAATTCGCTGGTTAAATTCGTCCATCGTCATTGGTTCAAAAACCTGATCGCTTTTTAATTTCTCTTCTTCCAGCAATTCTTCAAAACGGGAAATTGCTTCCTCGTTTTCAATTCTAAAAAACTCCTGCATAAAATCAATTTTCCGTGTCTTTAAATCGATCATAACTTTTGGATAGATTGTTGAACTAAGATAACATTATATAGCTGTATATTTATTTAAATAATTTCACATCTTCCCCAAAGCCAACCGAATATGCCCTAAATGATGCAAACCATGCCACGCATATAAACCCAATGCTTCTTTTAACGTACTTTTCTTTTGGCTGGCAGGATGATAAAACGTACGGCTCCATTGCTCTTCCGTTAAAGAATTCATCAGTTCTATCCAACGGTAATGGATGCCTTCAATCATCTGGAAAGACGGCGCAACCGGCATTTTATAATCCGGCAGCATGGCCCAATCGGCTTCTTCATAAGGTTTTATCGTTGGATTTTCTTCCGTTAAAGCCAGCTTAAAACGAGTTAAACAGTTAGCATGACTATCAGCCACATGATGAATTACCTGCCTGATCGTCCAGCCGCCCAAACGGTACGGCATATCAAACTGCTGATAATTTAAACCAACTACGGCCTGGCGCATTTGTCCGGGCAAAGCGGCAACTTCTTCTATCCAAGTTCTAATTTGTTCATTGGTAAAAGAAGCTGGCGGTGTGTATTTTCCGATGGGATAACGTTCGTTCGTCATAAGTTTTGGGTTGATGCTGTTTTTATCGGTTAAAAATTCAAGGTCGGATGTTTTTTGTTGAAATCCGTAGCATCCTGATAAATTTTGGCAGCTTCAAGGATTTTTCCTTCGCCAAAAAGCTGCCCCATAAATGTGATGCTTAACGGCCGGCCCTGCTTGTTAAAACCGTTTGGCAGCACCACGCAAGGGTTTGCGGTTAAATTGGTTAGCACTAAATTGCCCGAAAAAGCCGGAGCCACGTACATGTCCAAGCCTTTTAATTTTTCGTACCAATCTTGTATCACCATGGTGCGAACCCGGTTTGCCTGGATATATTCTACCGCCGGAACAAACTGCGCCGTACGGAAAATATTTGGCCAGCCGCCTTTTCCCTGGCGCACCATTTGGTCATCTTTATGGTTTAAAACCAGTTCCTGGAAAGCGGCACCGGATTCTGTTTCCAAAATAAACCGTAGCGAATTATAAGGCAGTTTTGGTAATTCTATCGGCACTAATTCGGCACCTAATTCTTTCAGTTTAATTAAGGTTGATGAATCGCTGGATTTATTTCCACGGCCCCGATCAAAATCCGCTTTTAAATAACCGATTTTCCAGCCTTTTAACGATTTCTGGTTGCCATCATACTTAAACGGAGCCGAAATCGTGCTTAAATCCTGCGGATCGATTCCTTGTATCGCATTAAAAACGATGGCACAATCTTCTGCACTTCTGGTAATCGGACCCAATTTATCCATTGTCCAGCTCAAAGCCATCGCACCGGTTTTGCTTACTCTGCCAAAAGACGGACGTAAACCGGTATCTCCGCATTCTGTTGACGGCGAAACAATAGAACCCAAAGTTTCCGAGCCGATGGCAAAAGGCAAACATCCGGCAGAAATTGCAGAAGCCGGGCCGGCCGAAGAACCGCTTGAACCGCGTTTTAGATCCCAGGGATTATTGGTGCGGCCACCAAACCAAACATCGCCGGAAGCTAATTCGCCCAACGTTAATTTTGCTACTAAAACGGCACCGGCAGCTTCCAGTTTTTTAACTACGGTGGCATCTACGTCTAATTGCTGATTTTTGTATGGAACTGATCCCCAGGTTGTTTTATAGCCTTTTGCAGACAGCAAATCTTTTACGCCGAATGGAATGCCGTGCAAAACACCTTTATAATGACCGACTTTTATTTCGGCATCGGCTTGTGCAGCTTGTTTTAAAGCCAGTTCTTCGGTGTAATTGACGACGAATAATAACTTCGGATCATAAGTTTTTAAGCGTTGAATGAAGAATTTCGTTAGTTCTACCGAAGTGATTTTTTTAGTCCGAATCAAATCCGCCAATTGCCGAATGCTATAAAAAGCTAACTCATTTTTATCCGCAGGCATTTGAGTGATGCTTCTTTTATCGAGTAAAAATCCGGAAGATTTATCAGGATAAACGAAGCCAACCGGAATTGGGTTGAAGTTTAAAGCCGGGACGACACTGTTATCCAGATGCAATTTCCGCAGTTCTTCGTAAGCTTTCCGGTGATCTGTTAAACCGTTTAGCATAGAATCTGCTTGCGCATCTTTAAAATCGATGCCGATCAGCTTTTCTGCTTCGTTTACTACGGCAACGGTTATCGGACTGTTTTCCAGTTTTTGGGTGATAAAAGCGCCAAAAACGAAACTGAATCCGCATAAAGCGGTAATGGTAAACATTTTTTTGGTAGAAGTTTTCATCAAGTGTAAGCTGTTTTTATCGGTTTAATTTATAAAGTTCTGCGGATGTTTTTGGTTAAATCCCGTTGCCTGCTGATAAATCCTTGCAGCTTCCAGCGTTTTTCCTTCACCAAAAAGCTGGCCCATAAACGTGATGCTGGTTGGCAATCCTTTCGCCGTAAAACCATTCGGCAAAACCACGCAAGGGTTTCCGGTGAGGTTCGTCAGCAATAAATTGTCGCTGTAAGAAGGCGACATATATAAGTCTAAACCTTTCAGTTTTTCGTACCAGTTTTGCACCAATAAAGTGCGCACACGATTGGCCTGAATATATTCTACAGCCGGAATGAACTGCGCCGTACGGAAAATATTTGGCCAGGCCGCTTTTTCCTGTCTTGCCAATAAATCACTTCTATGCGTTAAAACCAATTCTTGGAAAGCAGCGCCAGCTTCGGCATCCAGAATAAAATTTATGTAAGTAAAAGGTAGTTTTGGCAGTTCAATCGGGATTAAGGTTGCACCTAATTCCTTCATTTTTATCAGCGAAAGCGAATCATTATGATGATTTGGATAATTGGATGCAAAATCAGTTTTTAAATAACCGATCTTCCAGCCTTTTAACGATTTTACATTTTCATCATACTTAAAAGGAGCGGAAATCGTGCTTAAATCATTTGGATTTTTTCCTTGGATGGCATTAAAAACAATCGCGCAATCTTCTACCGTCCGCGCCATCGGCCCTAATTTATCCATGCTCCAACTTAAAGCCATCGCTCCAAACTTGCTTACACGACCAAACGACGGCCGTAAACCCGTCAGCCCGCAATTGTTGGAAGGTTCTACAATTGATCCCCAAGTTTCCGAGCCGATAGCAAAAGGCACACAACCGGCAGAAACCGCCGCGCCCGGCCCGGCAGATGAACCGCCGGAACCTCTACTTAAATCCCAGGGATTGTTCGTTCTTCCGCCAAACCAGGTGTCGTCCATCGCCAGTTCGCCTAAAGAAAGCTTGGCAATTAAAACGGCACCTGCATCTTCCAGTTTTTTTACAACGGTTGCATCAACATCAAAAACCTGATCTTTATAAGGCGCGGCACCAAACGTAGTTTTGTAATTTTTGGCTGATAAAAGATCTTTTACCGCGAATGGAATGCCGTGCAAAACGCCGCGATATTGTCCGGCAGCTATTTCTGCATCAGCTTTTTCGGCTTGTTTTAAGGCCAAATCATCGGTAAAAGAAACGACAGCCAAAAGTTTTGGGTTGAATTTTTTAAGTCGATCCAGGAAAAATTTAGTCAGTTCTACAGAGGAAATCTGCTTCGTTCTGATCAAATCTGCCAGCTGCCTGATCGTATAAAAAGCCAGTTCATTTTTATCCGCAGGTATTTTGGTGATGCTGTTTTTATCGAGTAAAAATCCATGGGTTTTATCAGGATAAACAAAACCAACCGGCACCGGATTAAAATTTAAAGCCGGAACGATACTGTTTTTAACGGCTAATTTTCGGAGTTCGGCATAAGCTTTCAGATGATCGTTTAAACCACTCAGCATAGAATCTTCCTGCGAAACAGAAAGCGTTAAACCGGAAAGCTTTTCTGCTTCTTTTACCACCGAAACCGTAATCGGATCATCTGCAAGTTTATTGGAAAAAAAAGAGCCGAATATAAAACTGGCTGCGGCGGCTATCGTACAAAATCGTTTGGTAGAAATTTTCATGGGCAAGGCGTTTGTTCTAAAATTAGCGTTTTGTAATTTGTTAACTTCGGCGCAATGAAAAAAATCTGTATCTTTTTATTTACAATCTTTTTTAGCTGCAGCGTTTTTGCAGAAGTCATCAAAATTGGTGTTTTAGTAATCGGTGGCGGCGCAGCAGGTGTTGCTGCCGGGATTCAAAGTGCGCGAAGCGGCGTTAAAACCATAATTTTAGAACCTGGCCCCTGGCTGGGCGGCAGCTTAACTTCCGGGGCTATGTGCGTGGTGGAAGGCAATCGGAATTTCCCATCCGGCATTTGGGGCGAGTTTATGCACCACGTAAAAAACTACTATAAAAACAGTATCGGTTTTGATACCACTGCAAACGCCGTGCTTCGCTTTGAGCCTGCGGTTGGTGCTTCTATTCTGAAAAAAATTACAGACACGGTCAAAAATCTGTCTGTTCATACAAATGCTTCTTTTATCGGCATAAAAAAAGACGGAACAGGTTATGAAGTTTCCACCAAAATCAACGGAGAAAGTACAATTATAAAAGCGCAGGTGGTGATTGACGGAACCGAAACCGGCGATGTGGCTTTAAAACTCGGCGTTCCGTTTGATGAAGGTTTTGAAAGTGAAGCGCAATCGCACGAAAAATGGACACCAAAAACAGCATCGCCGATTATTCAAAACATGACTTGGATTGCGATTTTAAAAGATTACGGCCGTGCAGCAGATCGTACAATTTCAAAGCCCGAAGGTTATGATGAAAGCTTGTACGCTTCTTTATCAAACAAAAACATTAAACAAATATTAGAAAGCGGCCGGCTGCCAAACGATCAGTTTATGCTGAAAGTGAAAGGTGTGAATGATTATCCGGTTAAAATTGAGGATTTTGCTTCCGCAGAAAACAAAGAACAGGCTTATCAAAAAGCACGTTTAAAAACGCTGGGTTTGATTTATTACCTGCAAACGAAGTTGGGTTTAAAAAATATCAGCCTGGAAAATCTGGAATTCACTACTGCTGATCATCTGCCGTATATTCCGTATCTGCGCGAAGTGCGGCGCAGTAAAGGCGTTATTAAAATGGTTTTAGATGATATTTATACGCCTTACAACCGCTCGTCTAAACTTTACAGAACTTCTATCGGCGTTGGCGATGCTTCTCCCGGCCAGCATTTTTTACAGCTTATTAATTCGCCGGAAACTGATTACGGCGCATTTCCGGCCTACAGCGTGCCGGCCGGCGCGGCAATTGTAAAAGATTTTGATAATTTTTTAGTGGCCGAGAAAGCTTTGTCGGTTACGCATTTGGTTAACGCCAGCACAATGTATCCTTCAGTGCAGATGACGATTGGGCAGGGCATCGGCAGCATTGCGGCATATTGTGCGTTTTTTAAAACAACAACAAAAAGCATCAAACTGCGCGTAATCCAGAATGAAATTTTAAGTTATCATGGTTTTTTGATGCCTTTTATCGATGTAAAACAAACCGATCCGCAGTTTATTGCCATCCAAAAAATTGGCGTTACGGGCTTACTGCAAGGTGTACAAAAAGCAAATGGCAGTACGGCGCAGGTTTATTTTTTGCCGGATTCGCTAGTGAAGACTGCTGAAATTAAATCGGTTTTAAGTGAAATTTATACCCGCTCTTTCCTTTGGTTCAACAAAAACAAACCTGCAGAAATATTTACTGTGGGCAATATGCTTTCTTTTATTGAAGAACTGAATTTACGCGATGCGAAAACATTTCAACTAACTATCCAAAAAGACTGGAAAACAAAATTAAAACTAACTTCAGATTTTGATTTAAACCGCTCGATTACCCGCCGAGAATTTGCCGCACTGGCTGATTTTTACCTGAAACCTTTCGACCGTTCTGTCGATTTAACCGGAAAACTGATGAACTAATTTTTTTGGTCATAAAAGAAGCATCTGTCAAACTTGCAGATGCTTCTTTTAGCATATAATTTTTAAAGGATAAATTAAGAATGATTCTTTAAAATAAATAAGTTGTTATAGATCATCAAATTACTGCAAAAACGTAAATTTTTACAGGCTGTTTAAAACTTTTTTAATAAAAATAAAGCTAATTGTTGTTTTAACAAATAATAAAACATAATTTTAGAGAGAGATTAAAAGCTTGTTTTATTAGTAAGGTTTATGATGGTTTACATATTTAATCCTTTTAATATGATAAGCAATTTTACATTCTAATTGTTAATTTTTTTTGGGGGAAAGCCGTTCTGTTTATTCAGAACGGCTTTTTATTTTAATGTGCATCTACAGGCATCGCAGCATTCTTTTTTCTAAAAGGCTGCAAGAACAAAAGCGGAATGGAGCAAAGCATAATAAGCCCGGTTAACCAGTAAGCATCATTGTAAGTTAACAATAAAGATTGCTTGATTATAACGCCTTCCATTGCACCAGAAGCCATACGTGTAGCATCTAACATAGATTTACCTCTGCCCAAAAAGGCATGTATATAGTTATTAAAGCGATCTACATAAGCCGGATTATACGGATTGATATTTACCAGTAAGTTATTGCGGTGTACACCTTGCCTGATATGGATGACTGTTGTTAACGCAGCAATACCGAACGAACCGCCTAACTGCCGCATCATGTTGTTTAAGCCGGTTCCCTGGCCTAATTCCGGGCCTTTTAAATCTGCAATTGCCAGCGTGGTCAAGGGCACAAAAAGCAAAGCCATACCAATACCGCGGATAGCTAAAGGCCAGAAAAAGTCTCCTTTCCCTGTTTCTAATGTCGAATTGCTTAACATGTGCGTAAACACAAAGAATAAAAACATCCCTACGGTTGCCATCAATTGTGCCGGAACGTTTTTGTTTAACATCTTGCCTACTAATGGCATCATCGCCAATGTAAATAATCCACCCGGAAACAATAATTTACCGGTATCTTCTGATGAAAAACCTAATAAACTCTGACAAAATATGGGGAAGACGAATACCGTACCATACAATCCGAATCCTAATACAAAAGAAGTAAACATGCCTATAGAAAAACTTTTGTGCCGCATGATGTTAAAGTTTACTATCGGAAATTCGACACTTAATTCGCGCCAAACAAATAACAGTACGCCTAATACAGAGGTGATACTTAATACCAAAATGTAGGTTTTTGAAAACCAGTCTTCTGATTCGCCTTTTTCTAAAATCACTTGTAAACTGCCAACTGCCACACCCAGCAAAGCAATTCCCCACCAGTCAATAGGTTTATCCCTGCCTGTTCGCGGCGTTTCTCGTACAAAAGTATAGGTAAAAAAAGCAGCTAATGCGCCAACCGGTAAATTTACGTAGAAGATCCAGGGCCAGGAAAAATGCTCTGTTAAAAAACCGCCAATTGTTGGGCCAACGGTTGGGCCAACCACCGCGCCAAAACCAAACAAAGCTGTTGCTGTACCAACCTGCTCGCGCGGCCAGGTTTCTAACAAAATAGCCTGGGCGGTTGATATTAATCCGCCGCCGGCCACACCTTGTAAAATACGAAAACCTACCAGTTCGGCTAAACTATGTGAGTTACCACACAAAAAAGAAGCGATTGTAAACAGAATAATTGAGGTTAAAAAATAATTTTTCCTCCCGAAATAACTACCCAGCCAACCAGACATAGGTAAAATAATCACGTTCGCAACTGCATATCCGGTTGTAATCCAGGCAACATCTTCTAACGTTGCGCCCAAATTACCCTGGATAGTAGGTAATGATACGTTTACAATTGTGGTATCAATCAGTTCCAGCAAGGAAGCTGTAATAACTGTTATGGTGATGATCCACTTTTTAAACCCAACTTCGGCCATTTTTTTAATCTTTATAGATTACAGAAACATTAACGCTCATACCAGGGCGCAATCTTTCCATTACATCTTTGTTTGCGTTAATTTTAATTTTAACAGGTACACGCTGTACAACTTTTACAAAGTTACCTGTGGCATTATCCGGAGGAAGTAATGAAAATTTTGCACCGGTAGCCGGTGAAAAATTATATACGGTGCCCTGTAACTTTAAATCCGGGTAAGCATCTACTTCCAGATCTACCTTTTCACCGCTGCGCAAATTATTTAACTGTGTTTCTTTAAAATTTGCGGTTACATAAAGGCTGCTGTCATTCACAACAGAAAACAAAGTTTGCCCTGCTTGCACCAATTGCCCTTTTTGTACATTCTTTTTAGATACGATACCACTTGCCGGCGAATAAATGGTAGTGTAGGTTAATTGCAATTTTGCAAAATCAACATCTGCCTGGCGCTGGTTTACACCTGTATTGGTAACTTTTAACTGATTGCGTGTAGTGCCGATTTGTTGTTGTGCAGCTTTGTATTGATCCTGCGAAGCACGATAATTAGCCTGCGCGATATCACGGTTTGCTTTGGCCTCATCAAATTGCTGCTGTGTTACAGAACCGTCTTTTACCAGATTGGCGTAACGCTCGTAATCTCTTTGTGCCTGCTCTAATTTTGCTTTTGCAGATTCTGCCTGCGCTCTTGCACTGGAAGAGTTAGCAGCTGTAGTATAAATTTGTGACTGGCCAACCCCGATACTTGCACCTGCACCTTTTTGTGCTGCCAGTGCCTGTTCTAATCTAACTTTATAATCACGGTCATCTAATTTAACTAAAATCTTACCTTGGTCTACATGTGTGTTTTCTTCAAAAGCGATACTATTTACATAACCACCTACACGTGCAACAACCGGGCTGATGTCTGCATCAATTTGTGCATCATCAGTATCCTCGTGTTTGCTGTAATAAATATATTCCCGGATACCAAAAATAATACCTACCAAAATTACAATACCTAATATAATCGGTATCACTTTGTTCGGTTTTTTGGTAACTTCTGGTTCTTCTGTTTCTACTTCCTGTGCCATATTAATACTGTTTTTATTTGTTGATTTTTCCGGTTGATTTTAATAAATTGTAATAAGCCAAACCTGCATCTGCTTTGGCGAGTTCCAGGTTTATTTGTGCCTGATAAAGCAAAGTTTGTGCATCTGCCCGGTCTGTTGCCGATGATATATTGCTTTTATAACGGGATTCCTGCAATCGGTTATTTTCTGTTGCCTGCGCAATTGAAGCTTGCAGCAGGTTTACCTTGCTTAAAGCAGTAACATAATCCTGATAGTTTTGGTTCACTTCGTTTTTAAGGCTATCGGTTGTAATACCTTTATTGATAAGGGTTTGATCCCGTACGATACGTGCCTCTGTTACCCTGTTTTTATTCGTCCACAATGAACCAAAATTCCAGGAAAAAGTTAAACCTGCCGTAATCGGTGTAATATAACTTCCCCGGCTTGGCAGCGGGTTAAGTGCAATATCTAAATAATACGCACCAACGGTTGCTGCCAAAGTAGGAAGCCTGTCTGCACGTGTATTTTTAATATTTGTTTCTGCATAACGGGTACGCAGATCCAACTGTTTTATTTCCTGGCGGTTTGCAAAAGCAGTGTCAATATAATTTGTTAAAGGCAACACCGGATGATCGGTTGTATTTACCTGATCAACACTGATTTGTGTAGTTTCCGGTAAGCCAAGTAAAACATCCAGGTTATAGTTAATTACCTTACGATTGCTTTCCAGGTCAATCCCGTTTAATTCGATGTTGGAACGTTGCAGCTGAAACCGCAAAACATCATTTTTAGTAACCAATCCCTGTTCAAAAAACCGCTGGGATTGTTTTATCTGCTGATCAATACTAGTTAAGTTTTGCTCTACTACTTTCCTGCTTTGCAAAACTTTGTAAAGGTTGTAATAAGCGTTAATGATACCATAACTAACCTGATCTTTATCGTTATCAACATCCAAACGGGCTATTTTTACTAATAAATCTGTAGATTCTTTAGCGTATTTAAACTTTCCGCCTGCAAAAATAGGTTCGGCAATAGAAGCGATGCCTAAATTGGCATTTGCACTTTTTGGCAAACTGAAAGAACTTTCGCCAAGATTTAAAGTGTTGGCCGGAATTTGTGCCCGGCTGTACATATAACTAACCGAACCGGTTGGCAGTGCCAGATCTTTAGCCTGATTATATTGCGATACAGCCTGATCAATTTTAGCCTGAGAATATTTTAAGATTTTACTGTTTGCGAGGCCAAGTTTAACCGCTTCGTCTAAAGTGAGTGTCCTGTCCTGTGCGTTTACTGCATTAACAGTAGCTAACAGCAACAGCAGGGTAAAAATATGCCTTAAAAGAAGCATTTTGTTATTTGTATAAACCTGGGTTGATTTATGGATTTGTTTGATCATTGTTTGTTACTAAGTAGGATTTTAAAAGTCTTTTCATGTATATTTTTGTACGCTCATTTATTTCATTTTCGAGGTAAGCTGCACTCAAAATATCTTTTTCAAACAATCGCGAAGCAAGTTGCGGCGTGTTAATGATAAAATTTTTTGTTCCGAAAATAGTTGCAACACAAAGCTCCGTGTCTGCGCCTTCAAAAAACGAGCCGTTGTTCACGCCGTCCTGGATCACCTTTTTAAATTCCAGGATATTTGTCATGATAATATTGGTAATGGTATCATTGATCTCCGAATGTTTACTTAAAGAAACTTCCCTGTTTACCAACTTATGGAAATAACTGTTTAACACCACACGGTCTACGTATTTATCAACACATAAGCTCAATTTATCCCACGAACTCATGGTTTCATCTTCGTTAATATTTTGTAAAAGCGTTTTGAAAGAATTTATTTTTCGTTCGAAAATTGCGATGAACAAACCTTCCTTCGAACCGAAATAGTAATTCAGCATAGCCATATTCACATTCGCCTCGCCCGAGATTAAACGGGTAGAAGCACCATCGTATCCAAGCTCCGAAAAAACTTTTTCCGCAACATCAAGGATATGGTCTTTCTTATCTGTTTTCTCTTTTTCCATTTTCAGGCACAAAATTAATCAAACGATTGATTAATAAAAGCTTTGTCTAAAAAAATAAACATTTATTACTTTAAGTTGATAAAGTAATATTAATAACTACAACTTAAAATTAAATGTTATAATAAAAGTTATTACCTTTACGATTATGGCACATACATATTATGCAAGGGTAACGCAAATAGGAAATTCTAAAGGCGTAAGGCTTCCTAAAGAGTTAGCGTTATCATTAGGCACTACCGAAGTTATACTGGAGCCAACGGTAGATGGGATACTCATAAAACCAGCACCAACAAT
Source organism: Sphingobacteriaceae bacterium (assembly GCA_903642215.1). Classification (GTDB taxonomy): domain Bacteria; phylum Bacteroidota; class Bacteroidia; order Sphingobacteriales; family Sphingobacteriaceae; genus Mucilaginibacter_A. Next base: position 344,608 of record CAHJWG010000001.1, read on the forward strand.
ACCGCCCTTAAACCAATGGGCAGCTATATTTGCACATGCAGATACAAGCCCTGAACCGGAGTTTAACGATTGGGATATAACGTTAAAGGACGGATTAGAGGATGAATAAACCTTATAAAAAGTGGGAAGCAGTGTTAGTAGACTTAAATCCTACTAAAGGTTCAGAAATAGCTAAAATAAGGCCTTGCCTTATCGTTTCCCCAAATGCAGCAAATGCTGCTTTAAGTACCGTTATCGTAATACCTTTTACTTCAATAAACAAAACCTACCCTACCAGGCTAACTACCAATCACAAAGGCAAACCAGGGTCCTTAGCTTTTGATCAGATAAAAGCTATCGATAAAAGCAGGATTATAAAAAAAGACGGTGAGCTGGATAAAAATCAAAGGGAAGCAGTAAATGCATTGCTACGCGTAATGTTTTCTGAGGAGTAGCTATAAATAAATAATAATGAAGCAATTTTTGATTTTACTCACTTTTTTTATACTGCTAAAAACAGCATCTGCACAAACCGCCCCTCCGGCTGATCGGGTTTCCATCGAACAGGAGCTTCAAAAACTGCCTGTTTTAGGGAGCATTTTGTATATTGCTGCCCATCCAGATGATGAAAATACGCGCTTGCTGGCTTATCTCGCACAGGAAAAACATTACCGAACCGGCTATTTATCCCTTACCAGAGGCGATGGCGGGCAAAATTTGATCGGTAACGAGCAAGGCGAACTGCTTGGTTTGATCCGTACGCAAGAATTACTGGCGGCAAGGCGAATGGATGGTGCCGAACAGTTTTTTACCCGTGCAAGGGATTTCGGTTTTTCTAAAGGGCCGGAAGAAACGCTGCGCATTTGGGACAAGGAAAAGGTTTTAAGTGATGTAGTTTGGGTAATCAGAAAATTTAGGCCGGATGTGATGATCTGCCGTTTCCCAACTACCGGCGAAGGCGGCCACGGCCATCATACGGCTTCCGCAATCCTGGCGCAGGAAGCTTTTACTGCCGCTGCCGATCCGATGCGTTTCCCCGAACAATTAAAATTTGTGCAGCCCTGGCAAGCCAAACGCCTGCTTTGGAATACGTTTAATTTTGGCGGAAATGATACCACAAGCCCTGATCAGTTTAAAATTGATGTTGGCGTTTATAACACTTTATTAGGAAAAGGTTATGGCGAAATTGCTGCCGACAGCCGTTCTAACCATAAAAGTCAGGGTTTTGGTTCGGCCAAACAGCGCGGCGGTTCTTACGAGTTTTTTAAAACGATTTTAGGCGATGCACCGCATACAGATTTAATGGACGGCGTAAATACGACCTGGAAAAGAGTTGCCGGCGGCGATGAAATCAACATTCGCATAAATGATTTACTAAAAAGCTTTAATCCAGAAACACCTGCCAAATCGCTGCCTTTATTAATGGATATTTATGCTTCCACACAAAAACTAACGGATACTTACTGGAAAACACAGAAGTTAAAAGAACTGAATTTACTGGTTCCGGCCTGCGCTGGTTTATGGCTGGAAAGTTATGCCGTTAACCCAACTTATGCCATCGGCGATAGCATCAGCATTAAAAACCAGCTGATTAACCGTTCCGGCATTGTTATTAAATTAGTTGATACAGAAACCGGAAATCAAAAAAACACCTATAATTCCCTGCTTCCGGCAAACCAGTTAATTACTTTAGATAGCAAAACTGCTACCCAAAACATATCGCAGCCTTACTGGCTTAACGGCCCGCAAACCGCCGGGAGCTATCCGGTTGCAAACCAGGATTTGGTTGGTTACCCGGAAAACCCGGAGCCGGTAACGGTAAATTGGCAGTTTGTAATTTACGGACATCTGTTTACGTTGCGCCGCCAGTTGATGTATAAATATGTGAGTCCGGTTCGGGGAGAAGTTTACCAGCCTTTAGAAATTACGCCGCCGGTTACCGCAAATCTGGATCAGTCGGTTTATCTTTTCAACAGTAATCAGCCTAAACAAATTACCGTTAAGCTAAAAAGTTTTACCGGCAGCAGCGGATCGATCCGTTTAAAAGTTCCTGCGGGATGGAAAGTTAATCCGGCCAATGCTTCTTTTACCGGCAAAAAAAAGGGCGACGAGTGGACGGCTGTTTTTTCGGTTAATCCAACATTAACTAAAAGCGAAACCGATACGATCCGGGCAATTACGCAGGTTAACGGCACAGCTTACCAGCAAAGTATCCACCAGATTACGTACGAACATATCCCGAATATCACTTACTTCCCTCCTGCACAGGCAAAATTGGTTAACATTGATTTAAAAATCAGCGGTAAAAGAATCGGTTACTTAGCCGGTGCCGGCGATCTGGTTCCGGAAGCATTACAACAAGTTGGTTATCAGGTTAGTTTGCTGAGTGAAAATGAAATCCTGACCAGCAGTTTAGCAAATTACGATGCTATAATTGTTGGCGTTAGGGCTTTCAATATTAACAATCGTTTGCCCGTTGAGCAGCCAAAATTAATGGATTATGTTAAAAACGGTGGTACGCTGCTGGTTCAATATAATAACAATAACGGTTTGGTAACTAACCACATCGGCCCGTATCCTTTCAACGTAGTTAATGTTCGGGTTACGGATGAGAACGCGCCGGTTACGATTTTGAATCCTGCCGATCCGGTTTTAAACTATCCGAATAAAATTACACAAGCTGATTTTAAAGGCTGGATCCAGGAACGCGGGATTTATTTTGCTACGGATATCGACCCAAAATATCGCACTGTTTTACAGATGAATGACACTGGCGAACAACCCGGCAAAGGTTCATTATTGGTTGCCGATTACGGTAAAGGCCGTTTTGTTTACACTTCCCTGGTGTTTTTTAGGGAATTACCGGCGGGCGTTCCGGGTGCTTACCGCTTGTTTATCAATTTAATCAGTAAAGCAAAAAATACAAATTAGCATTAGGCGGCAAACCATAATTGGTTTAATTTTACAGCCATAATTACAACACCATGGAAAATCAGGAAACAGAAGAAGTAAAAAACTTCGATAATTTATATTATATCGTTGGCTTATTAGCCGGCATTGTTATCGCCTATATTGTAAAAGGTACCTTTTTATGGGCTTTAATCGGTGCAGTTTTAGGTTTGCTTAGCGCCGGCCTTTTTATCAAAAAAGTAGCACCGAGAGACGTGGAAAATTAAGTTTTTAAGCTTCCCGTAAGTTAAGCGAAAACCAAAAAACCAGCTTTATAAACAGTTATAAAGCCGGTTTTTTGGTTTTTATATTTCAGGTGGAAAATGTTTTTAATACTTCTTTTATCCCCTAAAAATTAGCACATAAAAATAAAAGCCCCACGAAACGGTGTCCGTGGAGCTTTCAACCTAAACCTTATCACAATTAAACCAATATTGCTATTGATTCAAATAAGGATTTATCAATTACCATACCAGAAATAAATTGATTTTCTAATAAATCGGCCCAGCTATTTAAATATTTTACCACATCTTCACTTTTATTTCTGGCCAGATATTGCTTTCCTTGCGGCAGGTTAGCCAGCACCGCATCATCAGAAAGTTTTTCCAAGTGCGCCAAATCAGTCCTGGTGAAACCAAAATCCAGCATTGTGTCAATTATATGATCAAACGCTAAACCGCTTTGCGGGCAGTAATCAAATAATTGTTCGTTCCAATCGCCGTGCCGCCGCATTGCTTCCTGATGAATGGCCGCCTTGTCCAGATTTGTAACCACTTGTGCCAGATTACCGCAATTGCAGCTGCCCATATGGCCCCATTGGTAAGGTGCTTTATTTTGCAAGTTTTGTGCCGTTTGCCGTAAAGCTTCTATTACTTCTATTGTTGCCTTTGCCATGTGCTGTTAATTTTAAAAACGCTATTTGTTCTTAAAATTAGTGCTAATTCTTTTTAAAAAACAACTTTCTGAAATAATGATCTAAAAAAAACAATCCTAAAACCACATCGAAAAATAAAAAACCTTTAATTACGGCCTGATTAAAATAGCTGTTTGGCTGCGGCAACTTGATTTCGGGCAAAGCTAAAGTTGTTTGGTTTAACCAGTTGATATTTGCAAAAACATACCCTAAAAGAAGCATGATCGTGCAGATAAAGAACGCGGTAATCCCGCCGATAATGCGCTGGTTAACACGTGTTTTTAAAGGTTTAATTATTAGTACGGTACGAATATTTTCGATCACTTTATAAGTAAAACCCATCGAAGGTTCGTCCAGTTCCATTGCAGAAATATTTTGCTGAAAGGCCATTAATTCTTCATATTTCCGGCGAAACTGCCCGTCGTTTTCTATCCGTAAAGCGATGGCTTTTCGTTCTTCTTCCGTACAAAAACCATCAATATAATTCCAAAGTTCTTCTTCCATATTGTTCATAACAATTCGTTTACTTCGTTTTTGAGCAGGCTTTGCAGTTTTTCTTTTAACCGATGGCGCGCCCGGTGCAACTTTACTTTAACGGTATTGGTTTCCATCTTCGTTATTGCCGAAATTTCTTCCAGTGATTGCTCGCCCTGATAAAATAACGTTAAAATGGCAGCATCGTCCGGCAACAATTTGCCGATAGCCAAATTTACGTAATAGGATTGCGATTTTTGTTCCGTTTCGTTCATCTTCATCTGTCCGGAAACATTTTTTACCTCGGTAAAAACAGTATCATCATCGATAAAAAAAGTGTTTAATTTTTTTCTGCGGAGAAACGTCATCGAAGTAGTATATACGATACTATACAGCCATGTACTAAATTTGGACTGCTGCTGGAAACCGGTCAAACTTTTATAAGCTTTCACAAAACAATCCTGCGCAACCTCCTCCGCGTTTTCCCGGTTTTTTACAAAACGCAGTGCCAGCGTAAAAACGTATCGCTGATGCCTTTTTACCAATGTTGCATAAGCCGGTTGGTTGCCAGCCAGCACCTGCCCGATCAGTTCTATATCTGTTAGTTCGTTTTGCATTGATTACTTAATCAGACGCGGAAATATAAATGCAGGTTACAGCACAACGCTTCTTTTACCGATATAAATTTTGTGTTATCTCGACGAAAGGAGAGATATTCATCCGGGCAGGTAGGGGCGATTCATGGATCGGCCTCTATAACGAAAAGAAAATCTTTTAGCTGCGCCCATGATACAGCACGCATATTTGCAGAGTTCAAAACCGTAATGGTAACAAATAGAAAAGTAACTATCAAGGTGCGCAGGATAGAATGCCGCCCGGAGGCGATTCGAATTGCTTGATTTTTGGTTTTGTTTCAAGACAAAAGAACGTAATACCGGCAACCGCAGGTTTGCTAAAACACTTTTCAAAGTGTTTGTTTCGGAATTTAAAATTCCTCTTACAGTTCTTTTTGCTTGATCAAAAAGAACCAAAAAATCAAGACAAACCCAATCCCTCCGGGCGTTTTGTCGAGCCTTCCCGCACCAGGGCGGAGACTTAGCACTTCGATCAGCACGATGGACGAAAAATGGCGAATAAAAGAAGCATTAATAAACACGCTTGACTATAGGACAAAGAAACTTGCAAGGTAACCGCCCAGGTGCGCAGGGTAGAATGCCGCCCGGAGGCGATCCGGCATTCTTGAACTTTTGGTTCTTTTGTTTCAAGACAAAAGAACGTAATACCGGCAACCGCAGGTTTGCTAAAAAGAAGGTTTGCTTCTTTTATCAACATAAAATTATAATTAAGCGGGCAGTTTCCCCTTCATTCATTCTTTTTGCTTGATCAAAAAGAACCAAAAAAATCAAGAACGTACAATCGCCTCCGGGCGTCCGTTCAGGCCAGCACACCTAAACGCATACTTTGCAAACGGCTCTTTAAAGTCGGAATATTAATTATTATTTTAAATTGAAGTAGATTACGGTTTGCAAAGTCATCATTATAAAGGTAACCGCCCAGGCGGGCAAAGGCCTGAAGACCGCCCGACTGAGGGATTCGGGATTCTTGAATTTTGGTTCTTTTGTTCAAGCAAAAGAACGTACAAAGAGAACCAGTACTTCTTTTATCAACCTAAAAATATTTTATGCTGATGGTGTAACCTCATTTAAAAAGAAGTGGTCATAAGTTGTAATTCAATAAATTCAACTTTTTAAACTTTAATAAAATGGATACCGGAAACTTAGCAATTTTAATGATCATCTTAGTGTCGCTTGGTTTGTTTGCCATGATCTTCGGCATATTTTATTTAAGAAATAAAGAAAGAATGGCGATGATTGAACGTGGGATGGAACCAATTTCTGATGTTCCTATAAAACGGGATAACAAATCTTTTAATTTAACTTCTGGTTTGCTGCTGATTGGCTCGGGCTTGGGTTTGTTTATTGCCTATATGATCAATCATTACGCATTATCAGACAATGAAAACCCAGCTCTGTTCTTTTCACTGATTTCCTTTTTTGGCGGAATAGGTTTGCTGATTTCCTATTTTATCGAAAACAAATCCAACCAGAAAAAAGATCTGTAAAAACAGTATCACAAATATCTTTCCCTAATAATTTTAAGGTGATGCAACTCGTGGCCGGCAATAATATACAGCAACGCTTTTACTGAAACAGTGGCATTGCTGGCCGTTCCTTTTCGCTTTAATTGCTCAGGGCTGAGGTTTTGGTACAGGTATAAATTTGCTTTGCGCAACGCACTAAATTCATCGGCTAAATCTTCTAAAGTGCATTTTGTATGGTTGGATTTCGAGCTGTAAAAGTTTTCGTTAAAACCAGCCAGCGGATGATAATCTCCTCTCGAAAACCGAAGCAAACGGTAACACATTATCCGCTCGGTATCAATCATGTGGCCTAATACTTCTTTTACCGACCATTTTCCTTCGGCATAAGCAAAATCAGCTTTTTCTTCTGGCAAAGACAAAAAGAAGTAATAGGTTTTTTTTCGGTTGGATGAAAGCTTTTCCAGTACATCATCCTGCCCGATCAATGCGATATAACCTTTATAAAACGGCGCGTATTCTGTGGTTTGCGGCGGCGTCATCCTTCAACTTTCTTTAAAATAATGCGGAAAGTGGTGCCTTTGCCAACTTCAGAATCTTTAACAAAAATTTGCCCGTTGTGGTAATTTTCGATCATCCGTTTAGTTAACGAAAGCCCAAGCCCCCAGCCGCGTTTGCGCGTAGTATAACCCGGACGGAAAACCGTTAAAAATTTGGATCGCGGGATCCCTTTTCCGCTGTCGGTTACATCAATATAAACCAGTTTTTTTGATAAACTTCCACGGATTATCACGGCGATTTGCCCGGTTCCTTCAATCGCATTTACCGCATTTTTTAGTAGATTTTCGAGTACCCAATCAAACAGCGGAATATTTAAACCCGCTTTTAAGTTAGTATCTCCTTTCTGTTCAAAAGTGATTTTATTAGAAACCCGAACCTTAAAGTAATCCACATAATCTTTCACTACATCATGCACCACATGCACTTCTAAAACTGGTTTAGAGCCGATCTTAGAAAAACGATCAGCCACAATTTCCAGCCGTTTTACATCATTGTCCATCTCCAAAAGCAAAGGATCATCTTCGGCATTAAACTTATCTTTCAGCAATTCAATCCAGGCCATTAATGATGAAATCGGCGTGCCCAACTGGTGTGCGGTTTCTTTGGCCAAACCAACCCAAACTTGGTTTTGCTCTGATTTTCGCGACGAATTAAAAGCGGTATAAGCCACCAGCAAAAAAACGGCAATCAGTAAAAGCTGCACGTACGGAAAAAACTTGAGCTGCGTAAGCAATAGCGAATCTTTGTAATAAACCAGCCAGTAACTGTTGCCGAACATGCTTGGGATGTTGAGCCGGATGGGCGCATGCTGCGCTTTCATGGAAGCTAACTGATCTTTAAAATATTGCGGATCGTACTTTTTTTTAAGTGATTTCCCGGCCATCTGTTCCTCCAGATCAATAAAAGTTTTGGTTGAATCCAGGCCTTTGGCAAATTTAATATCGCCGCGGTCATCCGTAATTATTGCCGGCACAGAAAGGCTGTCACGCACAATAAAAACATAATTCAGGAAATTATTATCCTCCGAAGAAAGCTGTTGCTGCATGGTACGCGCCCAAACTTCGGCACGTGTATGTTCGGATTTGGCAATGTTTTTAACCAGATAATTTGTATAAAATAACGAGCCGCTTGCAATAATGGCAGCAAAAACAAGCAGCAAATAATTCCACTGGCGTTTGTGTTCGTACGGATTCATCCGTTTCATAATGCGTGAATTGCCCTGTAATATTGCTTCTGCGTTCATAATGCCTTTGCTTGTTATACTTAAACCCTGATGTGCAAGGTTAAAATTTATCTTTGCTTTAATTAAACAAATACTGTTTTTACCGCTTAAATTTATACAATGTCTGATAAAATAAGAGTACGTTTTGCGCCAAGCCCAACCGGCGGCCTGCATCTCGGCGGTGTTCGCACAGCCCTTTTTAATTACCTTTTTGCCCGCCAAAACGGCGGCGATTTTATTTTACGGGTCGAAGATACCGACCAAACCCGCTTTGTTGAAGGTGCAGAAGAATATATTTTGGACTGCCTGAACTGGTGCGGTATTACGCCGGACGAAGGCCCGCATGCCGGCGGCGAGTTTGGCCCGTATCGCCAAAGCGAACGGAAAGCTTTGTACCGAGAATACGCCGAGCAACTGGTAGAACAGGGAAATGCGTATTATGCTTTTGATACGCCCGAAGAACTCGACCAGAAACGGGAAGAAATCCCCAATTTTCAATACGGGCACACGCATCGGAACAACCTGCGCAACTCCATTTTTTTACCGGTAAACGAAGTACAGCAATTATTGAAGGACGGCGTTCCGCATGTAATCCGTATTAAAGTTCCGGTGGATGAAAATATTGGTTTTAACGATCTGATCCGCGGCCGCGTTAATTTTGAAACCAGTACGATAGATGATAAAGTTTTATTGAAAGCTGACGGGATGCCAACTTATCATTTAGCAGTTGTGGTGGATGATTATTTGATGCAGATTACACATGCTTTCCGCGGCGAAGAATGGCTGCCATCCGCGCCGGTGCATTTGCTTTTGTGGGAATATTTGGGCTGGAAAACTGCTATGCCGCAATGGGCGCATTTACCTTTGATTTTAAAGCCCGACGGACATGGTAAATTAAGCAAACGCGACGGCGACAGTTTGGGTTTCCCGGTTTATGCGATGAACTGGACGGATCCGAAAAATGGCGACTTAACCAAAGGTTTCCGCGAGTTAGGTTTTTTGCCGGAAGCTTTTGTGAATTTGCTGGCAATGCTGGGCTGGAACAATGGTACCGATCAGGAGATTTTTTCATTAGAAGAACTGGTTCAACAGTTTTCGATAGACCGGATCAGCAAAGCCGGTGCGCAATTTGATTTTGAGAAAGCGAAATGGTACAATCATGAATGGATTAAACAAAGTTCGGCTGCTAATCTGGAACCTCAAGTAATTCCGGTTTTAAGACAACATAATATTTTTGCGGAGAACTATCCTCAGCTTAAAAAAATTATTGATCTGGTAAAAGACCGCTGTACGTTACTGACAGATTTTTACGAGCACTCGGCATACTTCTTCCAAAAACCAACAACAGAAACTATCGACTGGCCAAGCATCCAACCCAAATGGAACCAAGCCAAAACTGATTTTTTTAGGGCTTTCATCCAAAAATCACAGGAAATAGAAACTTGGGAAACCGTCGTAATTGAAACAACTTTTAAAGGTTTGGTACAAGAAAAAGGTATTAAAATTGGAGAAGTGATGTTGCCTTTCCGCATTATTTTAGTTGGCGGGAAATTTGGCCCGGCCGTTTTTGATATCGCCGAAGTTTTGGGCAAACAAGAAATTGCAGAACGGATTGAAGCCGCTTTGGCATTTTTAGGGCGATAAAAGAAGTATCTTTAAATTAGGACTACAATCGAAAAAAGCGTTGATAATTTACAGATATGTATAGGAAAAGGCATTTTCCTATACATATTATTGATGACGTGTATAGCAAATGGCGTTTTTCTATACATATCATTGGCGATAGGTAAAGAAAACGGCAAAATCTTTACATATCAAACTGATTACAAAAATTTATACCTTGTTGTAAATGAAAGCAACTAAAATCCATTTTTTAAGCTATTTCTGTTTTGCTATTGCCGTAACTTTATTTTTCGCCGGTTGCGCCGTAAATCCTTATGCCATAACCAACCGCTCGTATAAAACGCAAGCGAAGGAATATGCAAAAATAATCGGACAAATACCGCCGGCAACAGCAGGAGAAATACCTGATAAAAAAAGCTGGGTCGGCACAACTAATTTTAATTTGCGGAAACCTAATTATGTAATTATCCATCATACGGCGCAAAACTCGGCAGAGCAAACTTTGAAAACTTTTACGCTGCCCAGAACACAAGTTAGCGCGCATTACCTGATTGGGAAAGATGGCAAAGTTTACCACATGCTTAACGATTACCTGCGCGCCTGGCAGGCAGGGAATTCGCGCTGGGGAAGCAATACCGACATCAATAGTAATTCTATCGGGATTGAATTGGACAATAACGGCTTTGTGCCTTTTACAGAACCACAGATTAATAGTTTGCTTTTGCTGCTTGCAACTTTAAAAAAAGCTTACAACATCCCAACTGCCAATTTTATCGGCCATGCGGATATTGCACCAACCCGTAAAAACGATCCAAGTAAGTATTTCCCCTGGAAAACTTTAGCAGAACATGGTTTTGGCAACTGGTATGATCCAATCTTGGATACAATTCCAAGTAACTTTAATGCTTTGCAAACCATGCGCATTATCGGTTATGACACGCGAGATTCTACCGCTGCTTTGGTTGCTTTTAAACGCCATTTTACACCGCAAGATAGTACAAGATTGATGACGGATTCGGCCAGGATGATTTTGAATAGTTTGGTTAAGAAGTATTAGGGAATAAAAGAACATCACAATAAGAATCTAAGTTTCTAAACTTTTTTCAATTACTTTACGGCACGACAAGTAAGATTAAAAGATGTTTTCAAATGAGTTAGCTTCAAAATTGATTAAACTTCCTAAAAGCATGGTAGGAGGAACAGCTATTATTAATCTTTCAGATGAGAAAACCCGTTTTACTTTACGCAATCCCGATGAACCTGAATATGAATTTTTATTTGAAATAACATCTAACAAAAAGATAACATTTAAAATTTCATTTCATACTCAAGAAAATAATACTAAAGAAGGACTTATGAGAGTGGACTACAAAGGTGGTCATCAAAATCCGATAAGTATAAATGAATCGGTACCTGAAATTGCAAAATTGTTTGTAGGATACTTTTTCCAAAATGAACCACATATGCATTTACATGTAGAAGGTTTTAAAGACCTGGCATGGGCAGTTCCACTAACAGTTTATGGTTTCCCTGTTTTAAATATTAACAATAATGATGATTTTATAGATGCAATTAGAGCATTTACTAAAGAAATTAATATAATTTCACTTTTTAATATTCAAAACGCAATATTATGACTTGGGCAAATACATTGATAAATGAATATTACACTTGGTTAAAAAATAAAACATATATTATTTCAGATCAAAAGACAGATTGGATAGCTATTCAGACTCCTTTTATTGGTCTTTTTAATGATACAATTGAAATGTACGCTCAAAAAAAGGGCGATAGAATTACACTATCAGATAACGGAGAAACTTTTCATAATCTTGATTTAGTAGGTGCATCCTTAAACCGATTGGGAGAAAGAAGAAATATTGCAGAAAGAATATTGTTAAACTATGGTATTCAGTTGCATGATGATGAACTGATTACAGAAACTACAGAACAAACATTTCCTCAAAAAAAACATAATTTTCTTTCAGCTATAATGGAACTAAACGATTTGTATGTTTTAGCGAAACCTATAGTTGCTTCAATTTTTAAAGAAGACGTACGATTATATCTTGATCAAAAAGAAGTAATTTATACACCCGATTATTTGTCAAAAGGTTTAACGGGATTAGAGTTTTTATTTGATTTTCAGATTGCAGGACGGAATAATGAAGTAGTTTTAAAATCATTTAATACCATTAATAAGCAAAATGTTAGTAGCTTTTTATTTAGCTGGGACGATATCAAACCAGTTAGAGAGAAAGTTAGTAAAAAAAACGTAACTGCAATTGCTATAATTAACGACGAAGAGAAATCCATCAAAAGAGAATACCTGGAAGCATTAAAATCTAAAAATGCTAATTATATTATTTGGAGTGAACGAAATTCTGAAGAAAACATCATAAAACTAAAAGCAGCTTGATATAAATTATGTTAAGCAATTGTAAACTAATTATTGTTCGATTTATTTACAAAAGCATTCAGTGTTAGTTCAAGAATAATAACCTCATCATTACTTACAATTATTTTAATGAATACCTCAATTACACTTCTTAAACTTATAGACTTTTACCCGATAAAAGAAGCATTGCTTTTTTCTAAGTCAATTTAATTCCCCTCTCCCCCAACCCATACTCTTTTTACACTCCTTTTTGCTTTATAACAGGTTATTGCATACGTTTAAGGGCTGGCAAAAAACCAGCATACTTAATGGAAGCATTGAACAAACTTATCCTGGGCGATAACTTAGAAATATTAAAGCAGTTAGAAAGTGAAACTGTTGACCTGATTTATCTCGATCCGCCATTTTTTAGCAACCGCACTTATGAAGTTATTTGGGGCGACAGCGGCGAAGTACGCAGTTTTGAAGACCGTTTTAGCGGCGGCATCGATCATTATATTTCTTGGTTAAAAGAACGTGTAATTGAAATGCACCGGATCTTAAAACCAACCGGTTCTATCTTTTTACATTGTGATTGGCATGCCGATGCTTATATAAGAGTTGAAATTTTAGATAAGATTTTTGGGACTTCAAATTTTAGAAATCACATTATTTGGGTTCGTTCAACAAATCCCAAAGGCTCACAATTCGACGCAAACAAATTGAGCACGTTTACAGATAGCATTTTTCTTTATTCAAAAACGGATACTTTTGAAATAGATTTAGAAGCAATTAAAGTTCCATTAACATCAAAAGAATTAGAAGAAAAGTACGATCGGAAAGATGTAGAAGGAAGATTTACTGACGGACCAGTTTTAAGAGGACCAAGTATGGGAGTACGGCCTAATCTTGTTTATGAGTACAAAGGTTATACTTCTGATAAATATGGTTGGAGATTAGAAAAAGAAAAAGTAATTGATATTGACAACAAAGGAAATTTAGGATGGAGTTCAACAGGAAAACCATATAGAAAACTGCGACCACAAGATGACAAAGGAAATCCTATTGGCAATTTTTGGAATGACATATCACTTATAAATTCACAATCGAAAGAACGTATTGGTTATCCAACACAGAAGCCAGAAAAACTTTTAGCACGTATAATAAAAATGGCTTCCAATGAAAACGACCTAATTCTCGATCCTTTTGTTGGTGGCGGTACAACGGTTGCAGTTGCAGATAAATTTGACCGACGTTGGATTGGGATTGATCAATCTGTACAAGCGGTAAAAGTTACCGAGTTTCGTTTAAACTTGCAGCAGGATTTGTTTAGTAAACCTTTTATCGTACAACTACACAAGTATGATTATGATACGCTTCGGTACAAAGATGCTTTTGAATTTGAAACTTGGATCGTTTCGCAATTTGGCGGCACAAGCAATTCCAAACAACGCAATGATTTAGGTTTGGATGGCAAAACAAAAGACAATACGCCAATCCAAGTTAAACGAAGCGACAACATCAGTAGAAATGTAGTTGATAACTTTCTTTCGGCAGTCCAACGTTATGATAAAGCTTTGTACGAAAAAAACAAAGCTGTCAAAAAACCAATTGGTTTTATCATTGCGTTTTCATTTGGTAAAGGTGCGATACAGGAAGTTGCACGTTTAAAGAACCAGGACGATGTAATGATTGAATTAGTAAAAGTGGAAGATATTATACCGATTGCTAAAAAACCAACTTTAACCATCCAAGTAAACGAAGCCGGACGAGATAAAAACAACATCCGTGAATTGGAATTTATCGCAAGCGGACAAAGTGCAGCAGGCATAGAATTTTACAGTTGGGACTTTAACTATCAAGCTGATAAAGGTTTTAAACCAATGGTAATTATTGACAAACAAGGAACGCAACGGCACAAGTTTAAACCGGGCACTCATAATATTGCTGTAAAAGTAGTAGACAACGAAGGTTTGGATAATATTGAAGTGGTAAAATTGAAAGTAAACGGAACAGTTGAACGTGCGTGAAGATAAAGAAGAATTGAACATTGATTTTTACCTGATAAAAGAAGCATCAACCTTTAAAAACAGCATCAACTTTTCTCCACTTCTTTCCAATTATCGTTTAAAATAACTTTCCGGTTAAACAATTTTCAGTAGCAAAATAGTTGATCGATAAAAAATAATTTTCGGATAATTTGGTAAATACAACCAAATTTAATTTTCTTAAATTCCTCAACAATAGTAAATTAGACGTTGAAATATTGGCTGATTAATATTTTTGCTAATAGAAATATTGCGTAAAATTACTTATCAAATTGGGTATTGATACGCTTTCTGCCTGTTAAACGATTACCGATTATTGAGTTATTTCAGAAACTAATTTTACTTATCCTTAAACTATTATAGCAACTGAATAAAAAACCTTAAACCCGCACAAATGAAAACTTCAGCTACTTTTCTTCTTCTTTTTTATGCTGCTTTAGCCTTCGCACAGCCAAAACCTCCGGCCAATAGAACCGTCGACAGCACGGATACTTATTTTGGTGTTACTTATAAAGATCCGTACCGCTGGCTGGAAAATATTAAAAGCCCGGAAGTGGAAGGCTGGTTTAAACAGCAGGCTGATTATTCCAATTCAGTCCTCAATAAAATATCCGGCCGGGATGAATTAATTGCCGAATGGAAAACGCTGGATAAGCTGCAGCCGCCACGCATTACAGCTGTGGATTATGAAAACGGCCGTATTTTTTACCGTAAAACCATGCCCGGCGAAACGGTAAGCAAGCTTTATTACAAGGAAGGGATTAACGGACAGGAACAATTACTTTTTGACCCTTTAACTTATATTAAGGGCAAAACGCTAAGCATCCAAAGTATCAACCCAAGTTACGACGGTAAAAAAGTTTTGATTGCTTATGCCGCACAAGGTGCAGAAGTATCTACACTTAAAGTATTGGATGTTGATTCTAAACAATTTTTGAAGGACAATATTTACCCGGTTAGCGATGGCGGCAGCTGGACTTATGACAATAAATCTTTTTTTTACGGATGGCTTAAAACCGATGATAATAAAGACCCTAAAGCCAGGCTGAATACTAAAACCAAGCTGCATGTTTTAGGCTCGGATAATACTGCCGATCCGGATTTTTTTAGCAATGAAAGTTATCCTGCTTTAAAAATCGATCCGGGTGTGTATCCTTATGCTTTTTTAAATAAAGATTCTAAAAGCTATGTTTTTGCCGGCGAAGGAAGCGTGCAGAACGAAATGAAAATGTATTATGCGCCGATCCAGCAATCTAATTCCGGCAAAATTAACTGGCAGGTTTTGTGTACGCCGGCTGATAAAATAGTCCGCGGAATGGAAGTTTTAGGCGATCAGGTTTACGCCATTACTTACAATCAGGCTAAAAACTACAAGCTGGTTTCTACCAATCTCCAACATCCGGATTGGACAAATGCAACCACTATTGCAGCAGAAAAATCAAACCAAACTCTTGAAAGTATCACGCATAGTAAAGATTTTCTTTTTCTTACTTACAGCGATGGCATCAACAATCATCTTTCTAAGTATAACCTTCACACCAAAAAAACCACAGAAGTAAAACTGCCTTATACCGGTACAGTAAACATCTATTGCCCGGACAATAAAACAAACAATTGTATTGTATTGATCACCTCCTGGAACAAACCTTTTACCGAGTTTAGTTACAATGCCGCAACGGATGCTTTTACACCGGGAACTTTTAATAAACCGGCCGTTTATCCTGCGGCTTATAAAGATTTACAGGTAGAAGAAGTAGAAGTTAAAGGCCACGATGGTACCATGATCCCGCTTTCGATTATCTATAAAAAAGGTATAAAGATGGATGGTTCCAATGTTTGTTTAATGGATAGTTATGGTGCTTATGGCTATAGTGCAACACCTTATTTCAGCGTTCGCGAAAATGCTTTGGCGGTTAAAGGCGTGGTATATGCCGTACCGCATGTGCGCGGCGGCAGCGAAAAAGGAGAAGCCTGGTACAAAGCGGGTTATAAAACTACCAAGCCCAATACCTGGAAAGATTTTATCAGTTGCGCCGAATATTTGATTGCAAAAGGCTACACCTCTGCCGGTAAACTGGCGGGGACAGGCACGAGTGCGGGCGGAATTTTGATTAGCCGTGCAATTACCGAAAGGCCGGATTTATTTGCCGCCGCCATTTGCAATGTGGGTTGTGCCAATGCCATGCGATTGGAGTTTAGTGCAAACGGGCCGGTAAATATCCCGGAATTCGGAACGGTAAAAGACAGTACCGAATGTAAGGCTTTGTATGTGATGGATGGTATGCAGCACGTAGTTTTGGGAACAAAATATCCTGCCGTTATTTGTGTTGGCGGCTGGAACGATCCGCGTGTGATTGCCTGGCAGCCGGGCAAGTTTGCAGCTGCTTTGCAAAATGCTTCTTCATCCGGCAAACCGGTTTTGATGAAAGTTAATTACGATAACGGCCACTTTACAGAAGATAAAAGTGTTACTTACGCCAACTTTGCAGATCAGTATGCTTTTGTAATGTGGCAATGCGGCCACCCGGATTTTAAACCGAAACAATAACATCTTTTTAATCCTGATACTGTTTTTAGCACACTAATTTTGATGTGCTAAAAACAGTATTTCAACTTTTCTGCACTTCCTTTGCCCAGGTATCTTTTAAAGTAACCGTCCGGTTAAAAATTAACTTTTCTACGGAGGAATCCTGATCCACAGTAAAATAACCTTTACGGATAAACTGGAAATTCTGGCCGTTTTCGGCTTGTGCCAAATCCGGCTCGATAAAAGCAGTAACCGTAGTTAAACTATTTGGGTTGATGAAATCTTCAAAATCGCCTTCGGCATTACCCATATCCTCTTCGGTAAATAAACGATCATACAAACGGATTTCAGCCGTTTTTGCATGCGGCACACTTACCCAATGGATGGTTCCTTTTACGTTGATGCCGCTCGTATCTTGTCCGCTTTTACTTTCCGGGAAATAGCTGCAATGGATTTCCGTGATTTTTCCGGCTTCATCTTTTACAAAATCCTCGCATTTAACAATGTAAGCATTTTTTAAACGAACCATTAAACCCGGGCCTAAACGGAAGAATTTTTTGGGTGCCTGCTCCATAAAATCTTCACGTTCAATGTAAACTTCGCGGCTAAAAGGCAAATCCCGGCCACCGTCGCCGCCTTCAGCTTCCGGGTTATTTTCGCCGTGCAGCGTTTCTTGTTGTCCTTCGGGATAGTTGGTGATCACTACTTTTACCGGATCTAAAACCGCCATTCTACGCCATGCAGTTTTATTTAGTTCTTCGCGGATGCAGAACTCCAGCAAACTAAAATCAATCAGGTTTTCTCTTTTGGCGATGCCGATGCGATCGCAAAATTCGCGGATGCTGGCAGCTGTATAACCTCGGCGACGTAAACCGCTGATGGTTGGCATCCGCGGATCATTCCAGCCGGAAACAAAATTCTGGTTAACCAATTGCAGCATTTTGCGCTTGCTCATCACCGTATAAGTAATGTTTAAACGGGCAAATTCATACTGCTGCGAAGGGAAAATTTCCAGTTTTTCGATAAACCAGTTATACAGTTCGCGGTGCGGGATAAACTCCAGCGTGCAAACCGAATGCGTAATGTTTTCGATAGAATCACTTTGGCCGTGGGCAAAATCATACATCGGGTAAATACACCATTTATCGCCTGTGCGATGATGCGCAGCGTGTTTAATCCGGTACATCAGCGGATCGCGCATTTGCATATTCGGCGAAGTTAGATCAACTTTTGCACGCAGCACTTTTGCACCGTCCGGATATTTGCCATCGTGCATTTCTGTAAACAACGTTACATTTTCTTCCACACTCCGGCTGCGATATTGGTTTGGCGTTCCGGGTTCAGTCGGCGTACCTTTTTGGGAGGCAATTTCTTCGGGCGAACTATCATCAACATAAGCCAAACCTTGCCGAATCAAGTTCAAAGCGAAAGCATAAAGCACATCAAAATAATCGGAAGCATACAGCTCGTTCACCCAGGTAAAACCCAGCCATTTTACATCCGCTTTAATACTTTCTACGTATTCGGTTTCTTCGGTTACAGGGTTGGTATCATCAAAACGAAGATTAGTTTGTCCGCCGTATTCCTGCGCCAAACCAAAATTTAAACAGATGGATTTGGCATGGCCGATATGCAGATAACCATTCGGCTCGGGCGGGAAACGCGTAAAAACCTTTCCGCCATTTTTGCCGTTGCGGATATCTTCTTCAACAATTTCTTCTATAAAATTTAATGATTTTTTCTCGCTCATGATCCCAGTATTGTACAGCTGCAAAAGTAGAAAAATTTACAGTGAAATATTTTTTGAAACACGTTTCCAAAACACTAATTTTTGTATGATAAAAGAAGTATCAGCATAAAAATTGTTTGCTTGATTGCCGGAATATCCCTTTTTGATTCTAAGCGTTCGATCAATCCACATTAAAATTTAACCTGATTTTTATCGATAAAAACAGTATTCTCACCTTTGTAAATCCTGTGGTACTATTTTCAGCTTTAATTACAGAACCTTTTACGCTTTCTTAGCGTAAAGCGACAAAATCGTTTGCGTATAATAAAACGGTTCCTGTTATGAAAAAGCTGCTGATAATTGATGATGAGATAAATACAGCAATCCTGCTATCCCGGTTTTTAACCCGAAACGGGTTTGAAGTGATGACGGCTGCCAGCGGTGCAGCGGCAACAGAACTTTTAAAAAATAACGAATTTACGCTGGTTCTTTGTGATTTCCGCTTGGAAGATACCGATGGCCGCGAGGTTTTAAAAAAGATCAAACAGCAGTATCCGGATACGGGCGTAATTATCATCACCGGTTATTCGGACATTAAAATGGCTGTAGAACTCATCAAAATGGGTGCTTACGATTATATTTCCAAGCCGCTTTATCCGGACGAAATCCTGAACACGATCAATAAAGCGATTGAAACGCAAAGTGCTTTAGCTGCGGCTCCGGCAAATTTATATCCGGATCCTGAAAAAAATACCGATAAAAAAAGCTTCACGCCAGCGACTGGAAAGCAGGAATTAGTTGCCGGCACCAGCGAAGCTTCCAAAGAACTGGCGCGGCAGGTTAACCTGGTTTCTCCTACTAATTATAGTGTGATTATTTTTGGCGAAAGCGGCACCGGGAAAGAATCTGTTGCAAAAAGCATCCATCAAAACAGCGAACGGCGTGATAAGCCTTTTGTGGCGATGGATTGCGGTTCGCTAACTAAAGAACTGGCCGGAAGCGAATTTTTCGGCCACGAAAAAGGTTCTTTTACAGGTGCTTTAAATACCAAGATCGGCCATTTTGAAATGGCAAACGGCGGAACTATTTTTTTGGATGAGATTGGAAATCTGTCGTACGAAATACAGGCTACCTTATTAAGGACGGTTCAGGAACGGAAAGTGAAACGGATTGGCAGCACCAAAGAAATTGACTTGGACGTACGCATTATTGTTGCCACAAATGAAAACCTTGTTGAAGCGATCCAGAAAGGCCGTTTTAGGGAAGATTTGTATCATCGTTTTAACGAATTTTCTATTTATATGCCGCCGCTGCGCAGCCGCGGAACGGATATTATGCTGCTTGCCACCCATTTTGCAAAAGCTACCGGGCAAGAATTAGGAAAGAACATCAGTCGTTTTTCATCCGAGGCAGCAATAGCTTTAACCAATTACAGCTGGCCGGGAAATATCCGCGAACTTAAAAACGTAATCCGCAGGGCTACTTTATTAACAGAAGGTGATGAAATTTTATCCAAATCGCTTCCGTTAGAAATCTCCAATAATGATGTAAAAGTACCGGTAAAAGAAGCATCGGCAGAAAATACACCACTTGCAGCTGCCCCTCCTAAACACGACTTAAAAAATGCTGCCTTGGAAGCAGAATATGAAACGATTTTAAGGGTTTTAAAAGAAGTAAATTTTAACAAAACAAAAGCTGCACAAATTTTAAACATTGACCGAAAAACGTTGTATAATAAAATGAATGCAGCCGACCAGCAAACAATTAAACTATGAATATAGAAAGTGAAGCAAACATGGCTGCAAAAATATTGGAGCACGACGTTAGGAATCAGCTTGGCAACATTTATCTGGCTGTTGAAGGAATTAAAGCCGAATTCGGAGAAAGTAATAACGAGGATGTTACAAGCTATACCGATATCATAATAAGCTGCTGCAAACAGGTAGAAAACATTATTAAACAGGCAAACTTAACTTAACAATTACATATTTTAGTAAAATAAAACAATTTTAACCAACTATCTATTCACAGTAATGTTGTTAATCAAATAAATTTTTAGCAATATTGCACATCCAAAAAAACAACGATGAAAAAAGTAAACTTCTACTCTCTAATAGCTCTCGGCTTGTTGTCCCTGCCGGCGGCTAAGTCCTTCGGACAAGACTCAACACGAGCTGCCAAACCAGAGATGACAATGTCATCAAAGCCTGTTGTATTTGGCGGCCGCGCACAGTACACTACCTGGAATATCGGTATCAATGCTGGTGTTTTATCTCCGCTTATCCCTTTCGGATCTAATGATTTTACCAACAAAGAAGCCAATTTAGGTTATGGTATTTCTATCAGGAAACAATTAGGCCATGCATTTGGCTTGCAGTTAGACGGAACTTCAGGTAAATTATCCGGTTCTAACGCTGATGCAGTTGGTGGTGTAAAATTTGGTACAAGGGCATTTGATACACGTTTAGCCTACTCTGCAACATTAAGCGGCGTAGTTAACGTTGCCACGGTTGATTTTATCCGCCGTAAAAATGCTGTTAACTTTTTCGTTTCTGCCGGTGGTGGTTTAGCAGGCTATGCGCCTAAAGTTACACTTGCAAACAATACAGTTGTTGATTTTAAAGGAATCTCCGGTCCAGATCGTGATCGCGATTACGTAAGGGAATTAGTTATCCCTATTGGTGTAGGTGTTAAATTCAGATTGGCTGATAAAATTGCCCTGAACATTGGTTACACTGCAACATTTGTTGATGGTGACAACTTAGATGGTACCAACGGCGGTTATCCAACAAAAGATAAATTTTCTTACGGATACGGTGGTTTAGAATTTGCTTTAGGCGGAAAATCTAAACCAAATTTAGATTGGGTTAACCCGGTTGCAATGTTATATGATGAATTGAAAGATTCTACCTTACGCATTACCGTTGACAGCCTGAAAGGTAAAGTTAGCAGTGTTGAAACCAGCGTTTCTGACTTGAAAAAGGATACTGACGGTGATGGTGTTCGTGATGATTTAGACAAATGCCCAGGTACTCCTGCAGGTACAGTAGTTGATGGTGGTGGTTGCGAAATTAAAATGCCAACTCCTCCGCCGGTTGTAGAAGCTCCTGCTCCGCCGCCTGCACCAGTTGTAGCTAAAAAACCGATGAGAAAACATCATGCTAAAAAACATCACACCACTACTAAGAAACATACAATGATGAAAAAGAAAATAGCTGCTAAGAAATAAAATCAGCTAATAGTTTTCTAATACTTTATTAAAAACCCCGGTTGCTTTTGCAACCGGGGTTTTGTTTTTTGTAATCAGGTGGTATCAAACAAAACTTGCCAGTAGTATTTAAACCACTTTTACAATATCACCAACACTTATTTTACCTCCTTTTAATATGCGTACCGTAATGCCGCCATGCCCGCGCATGGCATTGTAACCACCGCTGCCTAAAGTTTCTTCCATACGAGAACAGGGATAGCATTCGCCCGTGTATTCCAGCAGCGCATCCCCAACCCAAAACGTTTTATCTTTCAACGCCAGCAAGTTTATACCTTTAATAACCAGGTTCCGGCGAAGCATCTCCGGAGATACTGTTTTTAGCTGCATAAAAGAAGCAACAGCTTCCAGATGCTCCTGCTGAATAAGCGTAACCTGCCTTTTGCTACCGGCAGAACCGGAAAAATGATCTCCGGCCAAACCTTTTTGCGTAATAGCTTCTATAGATTCTAAA
The DNA here is from genome assembly GCA_903642215.1 of Sphingobacteriaceae bacterium. Lineage (GTDB taxonomy): Bacteria > Bacteroidota > Bacteroidia > Sphingobacteriales > Sphingobacteriaceae > Mucilaginibacter_A. The sequence continues at coordinate 366,830 of CAHJWG010000001.1, forward strand.
ATTGTTAGCGGCTTTTTTCGGCCGGGCCGGATGCCAATCCAGCAAACCGTTCCCTGCTGCGGCAAAGTATCCAGCAGTTTTTGTAATGGCGAAGCAGCAGAAAGTTTCATTAAATTTTACTTGTTTACTGATTAAATAAGATCACCTGCTTTTGGTTTTGTAATAAACAAGATGTGATAAAAACAGGATCACTTAAAATATAGTTGCCGGCGGTTTCTTATCCTTAAATATCCTATTTTAGCTTCCAAGCTAAGCCTTTCATGTCCAAGCAACTCATCCACCAGTATTATAACAATCTCGACCGCGCCATCCAATTTGGTAAAACAATTAACGAAACCTCCATCCGCAACCACTTTTGGGTATTGCTGAACGAGTATGCAAAAAAGCAGAATTATGAAGTAATTACAGAAGCTACCTGTTTGGGGACGAAAGGCAAAAAAGTAAGGCCGGACGGAATTGTGCGGAACCTGTTCGGTTTGGATATCGGTTTGTGGGAAAGTAAAGACGAGAAAACTAATATTGATGACGAGATTAGCCTCAAAATTAAAACCGGTTATCCGCTGACTAATATTTTATTTGAAGACAGCGCAACCGTAATCCTGTATCAACGCGGCGAGGAAACGATGCGCATCCCGATGCGCGATGCCGACAAACTGCACACGCTGATCACTGCTTTTATCAGCTTTAAAAACGAAACAGTTTACAAATTTGAAACTGCGCTGGAAAACTTCAAAGCTGATATTCCGAAAATTGTAGAAGCGTTGCGGCTTCAGATTGAAAGTACCGGCGTAACTAATCCAAGTTTTATCCAATCGCGCGATACTTTTTTAGAGCTGTGTAAAGCAGAAATCAACCCGGAAATTACGCTGGCCGATGTGCGTGAAATGATGATTCAGCATATCCTGACCAGCGATATTTTTAACCGCATTTTTAACGATCCGGATTTCCATCGGCACAACACCATTGCGCGCGAACTGGAAAAACTGATTGAAGCACTGTTCAATTACAGCGAACGCCGCAATCTGCTCGTCAACATCGAACATTATTATACAGCCATCAGTGCAGCGGCTGCGGAAGTGGTTGATCATCACGAAAAGCAGAAGTTTTTAAAAGTTTTGTACGAGAACTTTTACAAGGTTTATAACCCGAAAGCGGCCGACCGTTTGGGCGTAGTTTATACGCCAAACGAGATTGTGCAGTTTATGGTAGAAAGCACCGATTACCTGCTGCACAAACATTTCGGCAAAACGCTAGCCGATAAAAACGTAGATATTTTAGATCCGGCAACGGGCACCGGCTTTTTCCGCTGGGCAATGGACAGAATTGATACTAATGAACTAATTGCATTTGTTAGTCACAACTATTTTATTGATTCAAGAACTTTTGATGTTTTTAATGACTATCCCTTACAGAAACCGTAGGTTCATTATCAAAAGAAACAAAAAAGATAAAAATGTTGTTAAGAAACCTAACTCAATTAGGTTACGTAAGCAAGATATCTAATTAACGATATTTAACAATTTAGAATCACTTTAAATTGTACATTTACTACCACAAATACATTTTTGTTAATTTCTGGAAATTATTAAATAATATATTTGGAAACCTAATTATGACAAACGATCAAGATCAACCAAAAACTATAGAGCGGCAAATCGTTACTTATTATCAAAACGAGAGGTATTTTAGTGAATTTATTACAGGAATATATGGTGGAGTAGCAACAAATGGAACTATTAGCATAAATTTTTTTAGGGATAAGTTAGTAATTCCAGATTCGATTACAATTGAAGTAGATGAAAATAGGGTAATAAAAGAAGTAGGAAAAGCCGGCGGAGAAGGTGTTAAAAGGGATGTCTTTTTTGAAGGAATTTTTGATTTAAATACTTCTAAAGTATTAGTTAATTGGTTAATTACAAAAATTTCAGAATACGAAACTCAAATCAAAAAGTAATGGAATCTACAGCATTTATTTCGCTATCCTCTGCATCGTCTTCAGCTGGACAGCAATTAGATACCAAATTATATTTAGAGCATACGAAACCATATGTTGTTATAGAAAATGAACTTTCGTTTTTTAATAATTCAAGCTCTGGTGGTCTTGCATGCAGTACAAATGCTATAGATATAAGTCTTCATTCTTTTCAAAGAATAAATGAAGCACGTATTTCTGCAAAAAGATTAGAGTATTCATTACCAACAACGGCAACAGTGTGTATTTCATGGCTGGTTGCAAAATTTATAGGAACATTTAATTTGTCTCCAACCTTTGTTAATCCAACTTTCGATGGTGCAATAATGTTGGAATATTATCTTCCAAATGATCTATATATTATGATGGAGTTCTTTAACGATGGTGAAATTGTGTATTTGGTAAAAAAGAACGGCTTTCGAAGAACCATTTCGGTAAAAGATCAAAATGAATTATCAAAATTGTTAGAACCTTTACTAAATGCAGGTAATTTGTGATAATTTATTAATACCAACAAGACTACACCAAGTAGATAGAGAACCAAATCAAGAATTTGAACGAAATGAACTTCTTTATCGAAGGTTTAAAGTTCGTGAGCCATTTGATGAATGGCTAAACAATAATAGGATAAGTGCAGCAATTTTTCCTGTTGATAGAAAAGGAGATTCTCTTAATAGAGATTTATATTGTGAAAGTTATAAAGATGTATTATACAATATTGAAGTAGATGGAGTGGATATAAGCTATTATGGCGTCGTAGGTTTTTCTTGCAAAGAAGTTTTTGATTGTCCCTGTTTTACAGATGAATTAGGTAATGTTTATGATATTCGTTTACAACATGAACCGGAACCATGTATGTATCCACATTCAGTAATTAAGGTTTATAAAAATGGACAATATGATAGTGCTGTTAAAAGTAGAACCGCAAATGCAAATTTCCGCGATGTGTTAATATCCACCTTAACTCTTTATAAACCTTATAGTTTTTAATTACAGACACCGTTAATACCAAGACAACATTACCGATTGGGCTTTAAACCTGTTCCGCGAACATTACAGGCCCAAACCCTTTACCGAAAAGGAAGTAAGCGCGCTAAGCGATGCGGCCAATGCTGTTTTTACCGGCATAAAATTGATAAGCAAAGAAGACATTTTCCATTACACTTACGCGGTTTTGCACAACCCGGCTTACCGCAAAAAATACGAACTGGATTTAAAACGGGAGTTTCCGCGCCTGCCTTTGTATGATGATTTTTTTGCCTGGTCGGCTTTGGGCAAACAACTTATGGATTTGCACATCAATTACGAAACTGCAGCACTTTTTGATTTGAAGCTGGTAAATCCGGTTGCTGCTCCCTCTCCAAAGGAGAGGGCCGGGGTGAGGCTCTTCCCAACATTGGAAGAACCTGAACCGATGTTTACCAAACGGCCAAAGCTCAAAGTAAAACTCAAAGCTGATAAAGAAAGTAGCACAATAGAGCTGGACGAGCAAACCGCCTTAACCGGTGTGCCAACACAAGCATGGAATTACAAACTCGGCAACCGCTCTGCTTTGGAATGGGTTTTAGACCAGTACAAAGAAAAGAAACCATCCGACCCAACCATTGCCGAAAAATTTAACACTTACCGTTTTGCGGATTATAAAGAACAAGTAATTAACCTGTTAAAAAGAGTATGCACGGTAAGTGTGGAAACGATGCGGATTGTTGAGGAATTGGAAAAGCTGGAGGAGTAGTTTAAGTTTATTTTTGTCATGCCGAACTTGTTTCGGCATCCCACATAACAGGTAACAACCCTTGCTTGAGAGATCCTGAAACAAGTTCAGGATGACAGTGTGTTTTACGTTTGCTTTGTTCATGCCGAACTTGTTTCGGCATCTCACAGGACAAGAGTTTGTTGCCTTTCAGGAGAGATCCTGAAACAAGTTCAGGATGAACTGTGTTTTACGTTTACTTTGTCATGCCGAACTTGTTTCGGTATCCCACGGGACAGGTAACAAACCATGCTTGAGAGATCCTGAAACTAGTTCAGGATGACAAGCGTTTTACGTTTACTTTGTCATGCCGAACTTGTTTCGGCATCCCACATAACAGGTAACAACCCTTGCTTGAGAGATCCTGAAACGAGTTCAGGATGACAGTGTTTAATTCAGGATTTACCGATAATAATACTTACACTGTCAAAATGATAAGCAAACAGGGCCACGTTTACATCATGTCTAACCAATATCGAACAACGTTTTACATCGGTGTTACCAGCGATCTAGAAGTAAGGGTTTGGCAGCACAGTAATGGTGAAGGTTCTGTTTTTACAAAAAAGTACAAGTGTTTTGATCTTGTTTATTATGAACACTTCCTCTTCATTGCTGATGCGATTGATCGGGAGAAGCAGTTAAAAAACTGGCATCGTCCTTGGAAAATAGCTTTGATTGAATCGGTTAATCCAAAAATGATGGATTTAAAAGAAGAAATTAAAACATAAGCCTCTGGTGTACTTTATATGTTTTTGTCATACCGAACTCGTTTGTCATGCCGAACCTGTTTCGGCATCCCACAGGACAAGAGTTTGTTGCCTTTCAGGAGGGATCCTGAAACGAGTTCAGGATGACAGTGCGTTTTACGTTTGCTTTGTCATGCCGAACTTGTTTCGGCATCTCACATAATAGGTTTATTGCCTTCCACGAGAGATCCTGAAACGAGTTCAGGATGACAGCGGGTTTTACATTTGCTTTGTCATGCCGAACTTGTTTCGGCATCTCACAGGACAGGTAACAACCCTTGCTTGAGAGATCCTGAAACAAGTTCAGGATGACAAGCGTTTTACGTTTGCTTTGTCATACCGAACTTGTTTCGGCATCTCACCAAAAAAGATATCGATCTTGCTTGAGAGATCCTGAAACAAGTTTACAACCAATTTTAAGAGATCCGAAATAAAAACTTTTTATACTGGCTGGCTTTTTTTCATCAAAATTTAGCAATTGCTGGAGAGCAGCATAATTACCCGGTAAAAGAAGCATCGCCATTAATCACTATAACGGTCATTCCGCCAGGGATAAGCCGTGTTAGAGTAGCCGCGATCTTCCCAGAAACCAGGTTCGTCTTTGGTTAAAAACCGGATGCGTTTTATCCATTTAGAGCCTTTCCAGGCGTAAAGCTGCGGCGTAATCATGCGCACCGGCCCGCCATGTTCTCGCTGCAAAGGTTGTCCCTCAAAAGTATGTACCAGCAAAACATCCGGTTTTAATGCTTCTTCTATCGATAAATTGGTGGAGTAGGTATCGTAGCCGTAGCACATCAAATGCGTAGCCGTTTCTTTAGGCTGAACCAAAGTGGCCAGATCGAGCAAACTCACACCTTTCCAGTGCATATTTAATTTAGACCAGGTGGTAACACAATGGAAATCAGAAGTATCTTTGGTTTGCGGCAAATCCAGAAACTGTTTCCAGGTTAGCCTTACCGGGTTTTCAACTTCGCCGTCAATAGTTAAACGCCAGCGTTCTAACGGGATATTTGGCTGATAACCCAAATCCAAAACCGGCCATTTAGAGGTTACGGTTTGCCCGATCGGGATAGCAGGCATGCCGTGCCGGTTTAATTTGCCGCTGCCTTTTGGTGCATCATCTGCTACGGAAGGTGTTAGCTTCATTTTCTCTTCAAAACGGGCTTTCAGCTTCATCCGCGCTTCTATAATCCGGTTTAATTTTTCTGAATCTTCCATAACGATAGCTACAAAATTTAGTCGGTTTAGTTGGATGCTTCTTTTATCAACCTAATTTTTAACTGAATTTATAGTGATAAAAGAAGTATCTGTTTTTAGGCTGGTACTGCTTCGCCGATTTCTTTTCGTACAGCCGGCGCAACCTGCGTTCCGAATAACTCAATCGCTTTTAAAACTTTTTGATGCGGTATAAATCCGGTAACTAATTGTGCCAGGAAGCGTATGTTGCCGAACAATTCGTACTGGCCCATAATTTTATCAATCGCCTGCTGTACATTTCCAACAACCAAAGGCCCGTTATTACGCAAATGTTCAAACTGCGCTTTGTTCATCGGCGACCAGCCCCTTTCTTTTCCAACGCGGTTCATCAAAATTTCGTAGGAAGGATAAAACTCGTTTGCAGCCTGTGCAGCATCTTCAGCCACATAAAACTGAGAACTAATGGCTAACTGTAGTTTACTAACATCATGACCGGCTTTTTGCGCTGCTTCCCGGTACAAATTTACAAACGGCACAAATTGTGCAGGCGCGCTGCCCAAAATGGCAATGGTTAACGGGAGGTTTAATTTACCTGCACGAACGGCAGAAGCAGGTGTGCCGCCAACGCCAAGCCAGATTGGGATGGAAGGTTGAACCGGGCGCGGATAAATACCCTGATTGTTTATCGGCGCGCGGTGTTTGCCTTTCCACGAAACCACTTCCTGCTTATTAATCTGTAGTAAAAGCTCTAATTTTTCGGTGAAAAGGGAATCGTAATCACTTAAATCATAACCGAATAACGGAAAAGACTCGATAAAAGAACCACGGCCGGCAATAATTTCTGCACGGCCGTTTGAAATTAAATCTACCGTAGCAAAATTTTGAAACGTTCTGACAGGATCAGCAGAACTTAAAACCGTTACAGAACTGGATAATCGGATATTTTTGGTGATTGCCGCAGCAGCCGCCATCATAATTTCCGGTGCAGAAATTACAAAATCTTCCCGGTGATGCTCGCCGAAGGCAAACACATCCAGGCCAACTTCATCGGCCAGCTTTACTTCTTCCAATAATTCCTGTACGCGCTGCTGGGCATGCACTGCTTTTCCGGCTACCCGGTCCGGCTGTACTTCTCCAAATGTACTGATCCCTAATTCCATTGTTTTTCCTTTAAATAATGTTTAAACAACTTTACCTTTAAAATACAAATACTTCTTTTAAAGGTAAAAATTTATCCCGTCAAATTTACATGTTTAAACACATAAAAGAAAATTAATAATGATTTTTAGGTGATAAAAGAAGCATGGCAACTAACTGCCGGTTCTAAAAACAATTCGGGGCTTTCGCTATTAAACAAGATCAAATACAGCACATCGTTTACCTAAAAACATAAAACATATGAGCATTACATTAGATCAGGCCGAAAAATTATCCGAAGCGGCAAAAGCAAAAGCAAAAGAAATTGGCGTACCGATGAATATTGCCATCGTAGATGAAGGCGCAAACTTGGTTTCCTTCCATCGGATGGACAACGCGTGGTTAGGTTCGGTTGATATTTCTATCAAGAAAGCCAAAACTGCCCGTTTTTTTGATATGAATTCCGGTGAAATCGGAAAACTATCTCAGCCTGGCGGGCCGTTATATAACATCGAACATTCAAACGGCGGGTTAATTTCTTTCCCCGGAGGCGTGATATTGAAAGACAGCAACGGGAAAATTGTTGGTGCCATCGGCGTTTCCGGTGGTTCTGTAGATCAGGATCACGAAGTTGCATCTGCCGGTGCAGCAGCGTTGTAATAAAACACTTTTTTGAAAATTTATACGATAAAAGCAGCACGGTTAATGCTGCTTTTATCGTATAAAAATAGTTGTAATTAAGGTTTTAAGGCGATTTTATCAATGCTTTTTTTAAAAGTAAAAATGCAGTAATCAAAAAGGTGGCAGAAATGCTACCTTACTTAACTTGCAAACATTATAACTTGCCCTAATGTCGCTTTTTGTAAAATGATATACGTTTTTGTTACTTTTGAGTGTGGATAAAATTGGCTTTGTAGAAATCAGGATAACAGGTTCAAAAGGGAATATTGAGCTTATCCCCGAAAATTATGATATTCGGGAGATAATTTCTATTCTTGAGACTGCAGAGAATCTTTTATTTCCGGTTGACAAAAAAGACAGGCCAATCATCAGCTATAATATTGAACACGGCTCTGTAAAACATATTTTCAAAACTTCTATACAGTTTATTATTGGTTTTAACGCTATTATCGGGCAGGTTAATCAACAGCAAAACATTGATTTCTTGGACTTGCCAACCGCTAAAGCTTTAGAAAACTTTCAAGAAACGGCTGCAAAAAAGGATTATGTTTTCTCTATAAAAACATCCATTCCATATACCAATGAACTTAAAATTGACCGTACAACAAGGCTTTTCAGAAGTGAAGCAGTTTGGGCAGAAGCTGAATTTTATTTTTACGGGAAAGTAACTAATGCCGGTGGAAAGGACAAGGCGAATATTCATATTTCTACAGAAGAATATGGAACAATAAGGATTGGAACTCCCATTGCTTTTTTAGAAGAATATGAGGACAACCTTCTTTATAAAACCTTTGGTATAAGAGCAATTGGCAAACAGCATTCAGAGACAGGGGAACTTGACGGAAATTCTTTAAAATTTATTGAGTTAATTGATTATCAGCCCAAGTACGATGAACATTATTTAAGTAACCTACGCAGTAAAGCAAAAAAAACATGGTTAAGCAATATTAATCCTGATAATTGGCTTAAAGAAATTAGAGGAGGTTATGAAGCATAAAGCCGTTTTATTAGATACCAGTTTCTTTCTTCGTTTCTTGAATGATGCAGACCCATTATTTACAAATGCTGATAATTATTTTCGCTATTTTCTTCAACAAAACGTTGTGATGATAATTTCTACAATATCTATTGCAGAATATTGTGTTGGTGATGTACATGAATTGCCTTTAAAAAATCTACAAATACTTCCTTTCAATCTTGATCATAGTAAAAGAACCGGTGAGTTTGCTAAAATCGTTTTCCAAAACAAGAACAAGTTGAAATTAAACCAAAGGAATATTATACCGAATGACACAAAGCTATTTGCACAAGCTGATACAGAAATAAGTATTGAATATTATCTTTCATCAGATACGGAAAGCTACAAGATTTATTTATTGCTGAAACAAGAAACAAATCCGAAATTTCAATTCATTGACCTTAATACACCTTATTCGGAAACATTTGGCGTATTACCATTTTGACATAGCCTTACTAATAACTGCACTTCTACAGATATTAATTGATATAAGTAAGCTGACGGATAAACAGTAAGTATGGCATCATTTATCATGTTTTTTAGTGCCTGTTAGCTTCAATCCTCAAAGATAACTTACCTGTATAACTGCAATTATGTTTATTTATATATCTCTTATTAGGCAACCGCTTAGAATAGATTTTAAAAAAGGAAAAGCTGATGCTGCTTTAAATGCAAACAAAAACTTTGGCTTTCGTATTTTAAATAAGTCGAACCGCTGTTATTAAATTGTTGTTCAACTTAAAAATTTAAAATATGACTTACCAAAATTTTGTGGAGCTGATTGGCGAAGAGGAAAATCTTTTTGCATATCAATGCAAAACGATCTCCAAAGAAATCCTGCATCTTCCCGGCGCTGATTTTATAGACCGGATTTTTACCGGTTCTAACCGAAATATTCAAACCCTGCGCAGCCTGAACTCTATTTATAAAAATGGCCGGCTTGCCGGAACGGGTTATCTTTCTATTTTGCCGGTTGATCAGGGTGTTGAACACAGTGCGGGCGCATCTTTTAGTCCGAATCCGATTTATTTTGATCCCGAAAACATCATCAAATTAGCTATAGAAGGCGGTTGTAACGCCGTGGCCAGCACTTTTGGCGGCATGGCAATTGTAGCCAGGAAGTATGCGCACAAAATTCCGTTTATCGTAAAAATTAATCATAACGAACTGCTTTCTTATCCGAATAAGTTCGACCAGATTAAATTCGGAACGGTAAAAGATGCCTGGAATTTGGGTGCTGCGGCTGTTGGTGCCACCATTTATTTCGGTTCGCCGGAATCCGACAGGCAAATAATAGAAATTGCACAGGCTTTTGAGGAAGCGCACAGCTTGGGCATGGCAACAGTTTTATGGTGCTATCTGCGCAATGATGCGTTTAAAAAACCGGATACGGATTACCACGTTGCTGCGGATTTAACCGGACAGGCAAATTATTTGGGCGCAACTATTCAGGCGGATATCATCAAACAAAAATTACCGGAAAATAACGGCGGTTACAAAGCACTGAACGTAAACGGTGTGAGTTACGGCAAATTCGACGAGCGTATTTACACGGAATTAGCAACTGACCATCCGATTGATTTATGCCGTTACCAGGTGATTAATTGTTTTATGGGAAGAGCCGGATTGATTAATTCCGGCGGTGCATTTGGCGGAAAAACGGACTTTAAAGAAGCTATCCGAACGGCAATTATCAATAAACGCGCCGGCGGAACAGGTATGATTTCTGGTAGGAAATCTTTTGAAAGGCCATTTAAAGAAGGCGTTGAACTGTTAAATGCCATCCAGGATGTTTACTTAGAAAAGCAGATCGATATTGCCTGACGGATTTGGCGCATGCTTCTTTTATCAGCTAAAAATTGGGTAATAACCGGTTTATTTAAACTGATACCATTTTGGAAAACAGGTTTTTTAGGCGGTAAAAGAAGCATTACAAATTTTAATTGATTAAAAATATATTCAGATATTTTATCTTTAGTTTTTTAATCAGATTTTATGCGCTTTATCTGCACTTTACTGTTTATTATCAGTGTACAGCTTTCATTTTCTCAGCAAAGCAATCCGCAAACGGTAAGAAGGGTTCCGGCTTTAGGTATCCGGCTAACCAGCCAGGACGAACAGGAAATTAAAAACGGTTTACAAGAATTTTCCACACTGATTAATAGGTTGAAATCCAGCCAAAACAAGCAAACCGCAAATTTACTGCCTGATGTTTTGATTTATTACAAAGCAGTAGATTATGCTTTAAAATACCAGGAATTTTTTACTCTGAAAGATGTATCCGCAGCAAAATTATTACTAAAGGAAGGCATGCAGCGTGCAGCAGATTTGCTTTTGGGGAAATCGCCGTGGACAACCCAAAAAGGAGAAGTTGTAAGAGGCTATATTTCTAAAATTGACGGTTCCGTGCAGCCTTACGGCTTGAGTATCCCGGAAGATTATGGCATAAACGAAGCAAAATCCAATTTATCTTTCTGGTTTCACGGGCGGGGAGAAAATCTATCAGAACTTAATTTTATAGCCAACGGAAAAGGCTTTTTTCCGGTGATGCCCGCCATGCAAAATACGATTATGCTGTATCCGTACGGCCGGTATTGCAACGGTTTTAAATTTGCCGGAGAAACGGATGTGCTGGAAGCTTTAGAAGCCGTAAAAAAGAATTACAATATCAACGAAAACGGTATTTTTAACAGGGGTTTTTCCATGGGCGGCGCAGCAGTTTGGCAGCTTTCGGTACATTATCCGGATTGGTGGCTGGCAGCAAACCCTGGTGCCGGCTTTGCAGAAACAACAGAATTTTTAATGCTGGATAAAGAAACACTCCATCCAAACTGGTACGAAAAAAAGCTGCTGCATTTATATGATTGCACCGATTATGCAAGTAATCTTTCCAACCTCCCGATTGTTGCTTATAACGGAGATAAAGATTTGCAGAAACAAGCTGCCGACATAATGGAAAAAGCGATGCAAACGGAAGGCTTATCGCTTCGGCGGGTAATCGGGCCGAATATTGGCCACGCTTATCAGCCAACTTCAGCCAAAATTGTAGATAGTTTATTACAAATTGAAGCTGAAAAAGGGAAAAGGCCGGCACCAAAAGAACTTCATTTTACAACTTACACGCTTAAATACAACAAAATGTACTGGCTGCAAGTGGATGGCTTGCAGGAACATTGGGAAAAAGCAAGAGCGGACGGCGCAATTACAAATCAAACTGTTACTTTAAAAACAACCAATATTGCGGCTTTACGTTTAGATGCGGCTGTTTTATCAACGTTGATAACTCCGGATAAACCGCTTACAATTGTTATTGATGGTTCCGGTTTTAATTTAAAACCGTTAAATAAATCATCCGTTTTAAGTTTTCATCAGGAAAATAATCATTGGGTTTTAGGTGAAGCAAAACCGGCTTTAGCCAAAAAATACGATTTGCAAGGCCCGGTTGACGATGCTTTTATGTCGGCTTTTATAGTGGTTAAACCAACCGGAAAAAGCAAAAACCCATTGTTTGATCAATGGGCAAAAGCAGAACTGGAACGTTTTATTACGCAGTGGCGGAGGCAGTTTCGCGGCGATGCTATTGTTAAAAATGATACAGAAATTACTGCGGCAGATCTGTCTTCTAATCTCATTATTTTTGGCGATACGGAAAGTAACCGGGTACTTTCTCACATAAAAAATAAGTTGCCTATAAAATGGGATGCCAATACAATTTCTGCCGGAGATACTGCTTATTCGGCTAAAGATCATGCGTTAATTATGATTTATCCCAATCCTTTAAACCCTAAAAAGTACGTGGTTTTAAATAGCGGTTTTACCTTCCGGGACGAATCTTTTTTAAATAATGCCAAGCAAATCCCGATGCTGCCGGATTGGGCAATTATAGATTTAAATACGCCGCCCGGCCCGGTTTATCCGGGGAAAATAACAAATGCAGGTTTTTTCGGCGAAGCGTGGCAGTTAAAAAGAAAGTAAAACAGCAGGAAGTTTGAGCGGCGATTTCTAAAAAATCAATCCGTTTTTACACTGATTTTTACCTGATAAAAGAAGCATTGCCGTTTAGAAATATTTCCTGAAAAGTCTCATTCCAATAAAATACATACTGTTTTTACCGGCATAAATTAAGAAAACGCTAAACTTAAAAACAGGCTTTAGCGTTCTCTTAATTTATAGCATTATACAATACTGTTAAAATTCTTTTTCCTTTTATTTTGCTGATATTCTGTTGGCGTAGTACCAAACTGCTTTAAAAAATTTCTACCTAAATGAGATTGCGAGCTATAACCCACCATGTTAGCAACTTCATAAATTTTATAATCGCCTTCTTCCAGTAACTGCGCGGCAACTTTTAAGCGTGTTATGTTAATCAGTTCGTTAATCGTTAAACTTGAAATCGCTTTAACCTTACGGTATAAAGTGGGCTTGCTCATATTTAAAAAATTAGCAACATGCTCCACATCCAAATCTGTATCCTGGATGTTGTTATAAATCACAACATTTAGCTTATCCAGAAACTCTTCGTCTGATTGCGAGTAAGCCATACTTTTAATATGCGCCAAAGGCGAACTTGCAAAATGTTCTTTTATTTTATTCCGGTTGCTTAACAAATTAGCAATCTGCACTTCCAGGTGTTCCGGGGAAAACGGCTTCTCAATGTAAGCATCCGCGCCAACTTCTAATCCTTCGAGCTTGCTTTGTATTGTATTTTTAGCGGTTAACAGGATGATTGGTATATGGCTGTATTCAAAATCCATCTTGATTTTCTTACAAAGCTCATAACCATCCATTTCCGGCATCATTACATCACTGATAATCAGTTGCGGATTTTCGGTTTTGAGTAAGTTTAAAGCTTCATGCCCATCCAAAGCTTTAATCAAAATGTATTTCTCTACTAAACCGTCTGCAATAAAATCTAATATTTCCGGATTATCATCAACTAATAAAATTAAAGGTTTCATAAAGTTTAATTTAATATTGGTTTGGTCAAATATGTTATTCGTTTCTAAATCATCCGCATATAAATCAAATTCTTTATCCTGATGAACAGGCAGCGTTAAGGTAAAAATATTTAATTTTTGATCCGGTTTTTTTAGGGTGAGAACACCTTTGTGCAACTCGGTGAGCGAACGGGAAAGTGATAATCCGATACCTGTTCCAACCTGTTTTTCCGTTTCTTTTAACCTAAAAAACGGTTCAAATATCTTATCGCACATATCCTGAGGAATCAGGTGGCCGTCGTTCCGTATTTCGATAGTAAAAGCACTATTATCCCCGCAGGGAAACAGCTCTACTTCAACCACTTTTGCCGCATATTTAACTGCATTATTAAACAGGTTGCTCAGTATTTTATTTACAGCTTCTGGGTCGATATAGGCAAATAAAGGTGTGGAAGATGGTTTTAGCGAGTAATCAAGGTTTTTTTGTTCGGTAATCGGTTTAAACCGGATAAAAACATCTTCTAAAAATTTTGTGATGTTAGTTTTAACAAAGCTCAGGTTAAAAATATTAGTTTCCGTTCTCCTGAAGTCAAGCAGCTGATTAGTTAAATCCAGCAACCGGTTGGTGTTTTTTTCCATGATTTTCAGGTTATTCTGAATCTCCGGAACCTGCCCCGACTTGCGGATTACTTTTTCCATCGGGCCTTTAATCAGCGTTAAAGGCGTACGGATTTCGTGTGCAACATTGGTAAAAAATTCGATTTTGGCATTGTAAATTTGCTTTTCCTTGTCGTTTTCCAAAATCTCGATCAAGCGGTTATTTTTTTCACGGGTTTTAATATGATAACTTCTAAAAAGATAATAAACGGCAAACAAGCCGATGGAGGAATAAATGATATAAGCAAAAATACTTGCCCAAAAAGGCGGAGAAATTACAATTTCAAGCGTTGCATTATGTTCGTTCCATTTACCGTTACTATTGGCTGCATTTACAATAAAAGTATAATGCCCAGGTAAAAGCTGTGTAAAATATACTTTGCGGTTCGTTTTTAAATAATTCCAGTGATTATCCAAACCCTCCATTTTATACTTATAAAGCGTCATTTCCGGTGAGGAAAAACTCAAGGCCGCAAAATCAATACTAAAAGATGACTGATCGTATTTAAGCTTTACTTTATCTGTATAAATAGTAGATTTACTTAACAGCGAGTTCTGGTTTATCTTAATTTCTTTATTGTAAACCTGCAAATCTGTAATGTAAATTGGTGCTACAAAATTATTGTTATGAAACGACAACGGGTTAAAGCTGATCATCCCTTTTACAGAGCCGAAATACATGGTGCCGTCAACATCTTTAAAAGAGGAGTTATAATTAAACTGATCGCTCAGCAAGCCGTTGGCTTTGGTGTAAACCTTGATACTTTTATCTGTTAGATTGAAGCTTACCAAACCCAATGTGGTACTTATCCATAACTTTTTACGGGCATCTTCCTGCATCCTAAAAACATAATTGCTTGGTAAACCCATAGTTACATCAAATACTTTACATTCGTTTTTAACAGGGTTGTAATGCCAAACGCCCGAACCTTCCGTAGCAAACCACAGGCAATGCCGGCTGTCTTCAAATATGCCGGTTACCGTACTGCTTTTTAATGCTTCTTTTACCGGATATTTATTGCGCAGTTTGCCGATTAAGTTAGATTTAGGATTATAATAGTAAACGCCATCGCGCATGGTGCCTATCCAAATAGTTCCGTTATGATCTTCGGTAATTGAATTAATAAAATCAGACGGAGGCAGATTTTTAATAAGTGTAAAATCCAGGCTTGCTTTATTGTAACGGTAAAGGCCGGATGATGTACCAACCAAAACTGCACCCGAACTGCTTTTATAAAAGCACACAATAAAGTTACTTTTAAGTTCATTTGGCTTTGGCCCGGCAATAAAATGATGGATAACTTTGCCCGTAAGAATATCCATAATATCCAGTCCGCGATCAAAAGTGCCGATAAATAAATTGCTGCCATCTGCCAGTAAACCGTGTATGTTGGTATTGCTAATGCTGTTTTTACCAGCAGGAATATAATGTGTCCAGGTGCATTTATCGCTGCTTAATTTGTTAAGGCCGTTATCTTCGGTACCCACCCATAAATTCCCGTACCGGTCTTTACATATCTCCCGAACTACATTTCCTTTGATGGAATTTTTATCAATCCGGGGATAAATTTTGTTGAAGGTTGAATATTGTTTAGGGTAATAATTTAACCCGCCGAAGTACGTTCCGGCCCAAACGCCGCCTTCCGCATCTTTGTAAAGCGTGTAAACAGCATTGTCTGAAATGGAATACGGATCGTTATATTGCTTGCTTAGATTAGTAAATGTATGCTTGTTGATATCATAAATAAAGATCCCGGATTCTGTTCCGATCCAGTATTCGCTGTTAGAATATTTTAAAAAATCCCGTACAAAAATTGCCGTTTTATTTTCATTATAAATCAGTACATCTTTATAAGTTCCGTTTTTAGTATTAAATATTTTAAATCCCTGACTGGAAGTACCGATAAAAAGCTCATGGTTGGCCGCGTAAAATATCTTCTCGATATAACTGGAAGACGTTTTTTTGGAGTTTTTGAAAACGCTGTAAATTTTGAATGAGCTATCTGCCGGATTAAATTTTTCGAGCATGCCTGTTGTTGTCGAAACCCACAACGTTCCGTCATCACCTTTGGCAATGCTGGTAGCATCAAAATGCTGGCCGGGCTGCATATTTTTAATCTTGCCGGTAAGATCATCATAAACCAATACAGAACCGCCAATAATAAACCAGTAATCATTATTGCTGCCATTTATGATACATCTTACCGGTTGGTTTACTACTGTTTTTATGGCAGTAAAACTCTCGTCCCTATCGTTGTATTTATAAATTCCGGCATCCGTTCCTACCCATAAAACACCTTTGTTATCTATATAAAGTGTATGTATAAAATTATTACCGATACTCTTTTTATCGGTTAAATTATGGCGGTAAGTTTTAAAAGTATAACCGTCAAACCTGTTTAAGCCATCTTTGGTGCCGAGCCATAAAAACCCCTGTTTATCCTGCGCAGAGCAGTAAACCGTGTTGTTTGATAGTCCGTTTTCTACCTGGTAGTGCCTGAAATAATAAGGCTGCGCAAAACAGGTATTTAACAAAAAAACCAGTAAGAAACTGTAAAATAATTTAGCTTTCAAGCAAGGTTATAATTGCAAATATATCCTTAATACAAATTAGTTTGTAATTTATTTGATACGTTTTTACTAATTATTGATAGGATTCCACTAATCCTAAGTTAAAAAATCCTTTTTCTTTACATCAAGAATTAAGGTATAACTCAACCTCTTTTTTCTTATAAACCAATTATTAAACATTTATGAAAAAAGTTTTACTTCTTGAACAAGAAGGAATCACCTTCTTTAAATGGAAACACAAATACACTAAAAGCAAAATAACCGGCAAGCTGGCATTGGTTTCTTTTGTAATCTATCTGCTTGTTTCTGCTGCTTCATTTGCCCAAACGAGGCTGAATGTAAGCGGTACTGTAACCGATGATAAAGGCCAGGCGTTGGTTGGTGTAGGTGTTAAAATCAAGAACACTACTATCGGAACCTCAACAGATGTTGAAGGCAGATTTAAAATTACTGTAATAGATGCAAACAGCGTATTGGTGTTTAGTTACCTTGGTTTTAGTGGCCGCGAAATACCCGTAAACGGCAAAAGCACGATCAATGTAAGATTAGAACCTGTAAATTCAACTTTACAGGAAGTAGTTGTTACAGGCTACGGCACCCAGAAAAGAGAATCCATTACCGGGGCAATTTCAAGTGTAACCAGCAAGGATATTGATCGTGTACATGGCGGCTCTACAGTTAGTACAGGCTTGGCCGGTAAGTTGCCCGGTGTAACCTTTAGGCAGGCAGAAGGGCGGCCTGGTGCAAGTGCCAGCATCCAAATCCGTAATATGGGTACGCCTTTATATGTTATCGACGGGATACAGCAGGACGAAGGCCAGTTTAATAATCTTGCGCCAAATGATGTGGAGAGCATTACGGTATTAAAAGATGCATCGGCAGCTATATATGGTGTACGGGCCGGAAACGGTGTTGTTGTGGTAACTACAAAAAGAGGGGCAGGCGAAAGCAGGATCAATATTGATTCTTATTTGGGCTTTCAATATTGGGACAGGTTCCCCAACGTACTGACAAATTCTTATGATTATATGAGTGCGCTGGCAGCAGCCCAGGTAGTTACCAACGGAAGTACAGCGATTACACCTGCAGAATTAGACAAATATAAACAAGGCACACAGGTTGGTTATCAAAGCTTTAACTGGAAACCATTTGTTCTGGCCAATAAAGGTGCCCCGTTAAATTCATTCCACGGTGATATTACAGGAGGAACTGATCGGGTTAACTATTACGTATCGGCAACCAGTTTATATCAAAATGATGAAGCCGGTGCAGAGTATTCTTACCGCCGTACAAATATCCAATCCAATGTGAGGGCTAAAGTAGTATCCGGGCTAACTGTTAATATGAACATTAACGGACGGGTAGAAACGCATGAAAACCCAGGTGTACCCGGAGGTGATGATTATTTTTTGGCAAGACTTGGTATTTTGCAAAATACACCTTTAGACAGGCCTTATGCAAATGATAACCCGGCTTATTTAAGGGACAACGGCCAGCATACAGAAGCAAATTATGCCTTTTTAAATAAAACAATAGCAGGTTTATACCACCAGGACTGGAGGGTATTGCAAGCAAACTTCGGTGCCGAGTATGAAATCCCCGGAGTAAAAGGCTTAGTGGCAAAATATAATTACTCTTATTATATTGCTGATGAGTTAGAGAATAACCAAGAATACACTTATAATGCTTACACCTATAACCAAAGTACAAAAAATTACGATATTACACACTCCGTTACCAATCCGTGGAGAGATCGTGAACAACGTAAAGAACTAAATACCACTACCCAGTTTCAGTTAAACTACAATAACTCTTTTGGTAAAAGTACGATCGGCGGAACCTTTGTTGCCGAACGTATCAAACTGGAGCATGTAAGGAACTGGCTGCACGCAAGCCCGATATCAAATAATTTACCCTTAATTTATTTACCAACGGTAGATCAGTACCAAGACAGTGATGATTCTGAGGCACGTATTGGCTATGTAGCACGTTTAAATTACAATTACGATAACAGATATTATTTAGAGGCATCAGGCAGAAGGGATGCATCCTATCTGTTTGATCCTGCCCATCGTGTAGGATACTTCCCGGGTGTATCCATCGGATGGCGGATTACACAGGAAGGTTTCATGAAAAAATTATTGGGAAGTAAAGGCATCCTTACAGATTTAAAATTCAGAGGTTCGTACGGTGTATTAGGGGATGACAGAGATCCTAATGGTTCAAGGGATATTTATGGAAATATCAACCCGATTGTTCCTTCCTACGCTTACCTGCCCGGCTACAACTACAATACGGGTGCTGCCGGTAACATTGCTATCTTAGACGGTAACGCGGTTTCTACTTCCCAAAGTAAAGGTGTCCCGATTAGTACAGTTAGCTGGTTAAGAAATAAAATACTGGATATTGGTGCTGATTTCAGTTTGTTTAACAGCCATTTAAATGGTACCATTGATTATTTTGACAGATCTCGAACAGGGCTTGTTGGAACAAATTATAGTGTGTTATTACCACAGGAAGCCGGATACAGCCTGCCTGGTATTAATGAAAACAGTGATTCGCACCGGGGCGGTGAAATTTCATTGGCATATAATAATAAAATAGGCGGCTTTACCTATAATGTAGGTGGAAATGTTTCTTACACCCGTCATTATAACAATATTAATATAACGGCACCTTTCGGCAACTCTTTAGATCAGTACCGAAGTTCAATCGTAAACCGTTCATCTGATCTTTCCTGGGGATATCAGGTTATCGGCCAGTTTACTTCAAAGGATCAGATTAACGCTTATAAAGTAAATGAAGACGGTAAAGGAAATAGCACTGTTTTACCGGGCGATTTAATTTATAAAGATCAAAACGGAGACGGCAAAATTGACGGGTATGACCAGCGGCCAATGGGATTTAATACAGGCGCACAGCCAAATGTTAACTTCGGGCTTACTTTTGGTGCTGCTTATAAAGGTTTCGATTTTCATGCTGATTTCTCCGGTGCTTCCGGTTATTCATGGAACCAGAACTATGAAGCAAGATGGGCTTTCCAGGGTAATGGAAACTTAAATACAATTTTTGAGGATAGCTGGCATTTAAGCGATCCTTATAATCTAAATAGCACCTGGATTGAAGGTAAATATCCGGTAAACAGAAATAACGTAGGCACAAACCATTATGATTATAATTCCTATTCATCATACTGGTTACATAATGCTAAATATATAAGGGCAAGAACTATTGAACTGGGATATTCTTTGCCGACAGCGTTATTAAGCAAGGTTAAAATTAAAAGAGCGAGGTTTTACGGAAACGTATACAACTTGTTTTCTTTAGACAACCTACACCAATTTGGTATTGACCCTGAAGTTAATGATGACAACGGACTCCAAACACCGCAAAACAGGGTTTTTAACTTTGGTGTTAATTTAACCTTTTAATTAAAATTTTATTCGAATATTTAATGAAAAAGATATTAGCAATAGCCATAATTTCTATACTCTTGAGTACAGAATCATGCAAAAAAGACAGTGACTTTTTAAATGTACCGCCAAAATCAGTTGTAACTACAGACGTAGCATTTTCAGATCCGGCATTAGTATTATCCGCTATAGGAGATCTTTACAACAGGCAAGTAGATTTTTCAGGCCTTGATAACGGATGGCAAAGTTTTGCTGATTTTGGCGAATCATTTCCTTCAGATAATGCATTTTATTATATAGTACAAAACCGTAGCTGGAATTATGATTCATGGGCAACATGGGATTATGGATACATACGCGATTTGAACCTTTTTATCGATAACGTAACTGCTTCAACCAAGTTAGCTGCATCTGATAAAGCTCGTTTTTTAGCAGAAGGGCGTTTTTTACGTGCCAATTATTATTTTGAACTGGTTAAGAGAATGGGTGGTGTCCCATTAATTATCAATACATTAACTTATGATAACAGCGGTTCGGTAAGTAATTTGCTAAATCCAAGAGCAAAAGAATCTGCTATTTATGATTTCATAATCAGTGAGGCTGAAGCAATAAAAGGTTCTTTACCTTCAGATCCTTCCGAAAAATCTAGGGTAACACAGGCAGCAGCACTTGCTATGGAAACAAGAGCAGCATTGTATGCAGGCTCAATTGCTAAATATGGTGCTGCAACTCCGCAGGTTTCACTTCTTGGCGGCGAAGTAGGCATTCCTGCAAGTATGGCTGCAGGTTATTATACAAAAGCTTTAACAGCAGCAAAAGCAATTATATCAGGCACAGCAGGAGGTTATAAACTATACCAGGTGCTGCCCAATCTTTCTGATAATTTTGCAGCAGTTTTTATAGATAAAAGTTCTGTAAACCAGGAATCTATTTGGGTTGAAGATTTTAAAGCACTTGCAGGTAAAACGCATGCCTTTACTACAAACGATCAGCCTTATTCCGTATCAGATGAAGCTACTGATGCCGGCCGTTTAGACCCGTCATTAAATCTGGTAGAATCTTTTGAAAAATTGGATAACACCTTTGCCCCGATACCAACAACAGACGCAGCAGGAAATCCGATTTACTATACAGATGAGCAGGGACCTTTTGCAGGCAGGGATGCAAGGTTGGCAGGCACAGTTATGCTGCCTAACTTTTTTTGGAAAACAGCATTTATTGATATTTGGGCAGGCTATCTGCTGCCTAACGGTAACACCATTAGTAGTGATGATGCCACCCATTTAACTACCTTACCAGGCGGTTCGGCGCAGGTACAGGTTGTTGGAAAAGACGGACCGACACCTACCGGCGAACCGCTTAGAAGCCAAACCGGTTTTTACATTCGTAAATACTTAGATCCTACAACAGGCTCAGGCCGAAGAGGGCGTGGCAGTGATGTTAACTTTATCCGTTACCGTTATGGTGAAGTTTTACTAAACGCTGCCGAAGCTGCTGCAGAATTAGGCGATTTTGCCACTGCATCAACTTATATTAACCAGGTACGTGCAAGAGCTGGTTTAACCATACCGCTTGTTTTAACTGCCGCAAACTATTTTGACCGTATTGTACACGAACGCCGCGCAGAACTTTCATTTGAAGGACACACTTTATTTGATATGAAACGCTGGAGAATAGCTACCAGGGTTTGGGACGGCAACACAGAATCATTAGCAGATTTAACAAGTAACATTGGTTCAGCCACAAAAAGGAATACACAGCCATGGGGTTTGTATCCTTACAAATTTTACAATCCGGGAGGTGCAAACGATGGTAAATGGGTCTTTAAAGAAGTGCTGCCAGCAAACGTAACAGGCGTGCTTAATTTCAGGCTTGGTAATTATTACTCTCAAATTAATGATGGTATCATTACGGCCAATCCTAAAGTTATCAGACAGCCTAATCAATAATTTAAATTTTACTTAGAACTTATGAAAATCAAATTTCATTACATAATCATACTTTCCCTTATGCTGCTAAGTGCAGCCTGTAAACTGGATAATATGAGTCCGCCGTCAGTAATATTAAAAGGACAGTTAATGTACAAAGGCACTCCGGTGGGTGTTGAATATAACCAGGTTCCTTTTCAAATTTATCAATCCGGTTTTAAAGGTAATTCGCCTATAACCGGAACATTTGATCAGGACGGAAACTATTCTATATTAACTTTTAACGGCAATTACAAATTTACCATACCCGGCGGGCAAGGTCCTTTCCAATGGAAAGAACTTGCATCAGGAGGCAGGGATACGTTAGCAATCAATCTTAGTGGTGATCAAACTGTAAATATTGAAGTTACACCGTATTATATGATCCGAAATGCAACTTTAACTGCTTCGGGCGGTAATATAACAGCAAAATTAAGTATAGAAAAAGATATTACCGACGCTACCGCTAAAAGTATACAAACGGTAAGCCTGTTTGTAAATAAAACCCAATTTACATCTTCAGCAGATCATGCTGCCGAAGCAGATTTAGCCGGAACAGCCATTACCGATCCCGCTAATGTAAATTTAAGCGTAGCTATCCCCAAGTTTACGGTTGTACAAAGTTATGTTTACGCCCGTGTAGGTATCAGGATAGCGGGTGTGGAAGACATGATATTTTCACCGGTTCAAAAGTTAACTTATTAAATAGCAGCGATAATCACAAGAATGCCGATGCTTCTTTTATCACCTAAATAATTGAATTACTTTCTTTTTTACCAGCATTAGCGATTTTTATAGGATAAAAGAAGCATCAGTAATTAAATCTAACAACACCTTTTTTTAAAAAATCTACTTTCGTATATTGGATTAGGTTCTTTTATTTCTATCGCTTAAATCAATATGTATTCAAAAATTAATCTGTACAGCTTCTGTAAACTTATATCACTTATTGCAGCAGTTATCGCTTTGGCTTCAGTTACCGCAAAAGCACAGCAGAAATTAGCTGTTACCGTAATCTCCGCAATTGATAATCAACCTTCCAACAGTTATTACATCAACAACCGCCTGCCGTTGCAAAAGCAGCATTTTATAAAACTTCCCGTAGGCAGCATCAAAGCCGGCGGATGGTTAAAAAAAGTGCTGGAACTACAGCGCGACGGGCTGACCGGTAATTTGGGCGAAATCAGCATCTGGCTCAATAAAACAGATAACGCCTGGCTCAATAAAGACGGAAAAGGTAAATACGGCTTTGAAGAATTACCTTATTGGCTGAAAGGTTATGCAGATATTGGTTACATGCTAAACGACCCGAAAATGATTAAAGAGGCGAAGTTTTGGATTGATGCCGTTTTAAATAACCAACGTAAAAATGGTGATTTCGGGCCTGATGTACGGCGAAAAGGAAACCGCGACCTGTGGACGAATATGCCGATGTTGTGGTGCCTGCAATCTTATTATGAGTTTTCTAAAGATCCTCGCGTAATCCCGTTTATGACGAAATATTTTAAGTACGAATTGTCTGTACCCGATAATCAGTTTTTAAAAGATTACTGGGAAAACAGCCGCGGCGGCGATAATATGGTTAGTGTTTACTGGCTTTACAACCGAACCGGTGATAAATTTCTGCTTGATCTTGCTACTAAAATTGATAAAAACACGGCTAACTGGCGGCAAAAAAATGATTTACCAAACTGGCATAACGTTAACATCGCCGAATGTTTTAGGGAACCGGCCACTTTTTATTTACAAAGCCACGATCAAAAAGACCTGGATGCAACTTACAACGATTTTAAACTGGTGCGTACTATTTATGGCCAGGTTCCGGGCGGCATGTTTGGTTCTGATGAAAACGCACGAAAGGGTTATGACGATCCGCGGCAGGCGATAGAAACCTGCGGTATGGTAGAACAAATGACTTCCGACGAGATGCTGCTGCGGGACACCGGCGACCCGTATTGGGCGGAGAATTGCGAAGACGTAGCTTTCAATACTTTTTCCGCTGCCTTTATGCCCGATTACAGATCATTGCGTTACCTCACTGCGCCAAATATGGTGGTGAGCGATAGTAAAAACCATAGTCCGGGTATTGCCAACGAAGGCCCGTTTTTGATGATGAACCCGTTTAGCAGCCGGTGCTGCCAGCATAATCATGCGGCCGGATGGGTTTATTTTGCCGAAAATAGCTGGATGGCCACACCGGATAACGGCTTGGCAGCAACTTTATATACACAGGGGCAGGTGAATGCAAAAGTTGGAAACGGCACGGCTGTCAGCTTAAACGAAACCACGCATTATCCGTTTGAAAACCAGATCAACTTCACTCTAAATACTAAAAAGTCCGTTAGCTTCCCGCTTTACCTGCGTGTGCCGGCCTGGTGCAAAAATGCTTCCGTAAAAATTAATGGCCGTAAAGTAGATTTTGACAGCAGCGAAGGAAGTTATATCCGTTTGAAAAACACCTGGAAAAATGGCGACCAGATAACGCTACAACTGCCAATGGAGCTGCAGGTGCAAAAGTGGACGGCAAACAAAAATAGTGTCAGCCTTAATTATGGCCCGCTTACCTTCTCCTTAAAAATAGATGAAAATTATACTGCTAAAAACAGTAAGGCAACCGCTATCGGCGATTCGGGCTGGCAGCCAAATGCCGATCCGGAAAAATGGCCGTCGTATGAAATCCATCCGGCTTCAGCCTGGAATTACGGGTTGCTGCTAAATGAACAACATCCGCAAACTTCTATCGAAATCGTCCGCAAAAAATGGCCTCAAGACAATAATCCTTTCACAAATACCAATGCGCCGATCGAACTGAAAATAAAGGGCAAGGAGATTCCAAACTGGACGATTGATCAATACGGTTTATGCGGAGTATTGCCGCAAAGTCCGGTAAAAAGCACGCAGCCCACAGCACAACTTACCCTGGTGCCGATGGGCGGCGCACGTTTGAGGATTTCGGCTTTCCCGGTGATAGATTGAATTTTTATACGATAAAAGAAGCATCAGCTAAATAATTACTACATCTTAAAAACACAATGAAGATAAAACTGGCCCTCGTTTCCATCCTCACTTTCCTGTATAATTTCCCCATAAATGCGCAAAGTTTCCGGGCACCGGCCTATCCGCTCATCAACCACGATCCGTATTTCAGCATCTGGTCTACCACAGATCAACTTGCGGGTTCCACAACCAAACATTGGACCGGCAGTGATCAATCATTAATCGGGTTGATAAAGGTAGATGGCAAAATTTATAGGTTTTTGGGTGATCAAGAGAAAAGCTATACCACGCTGCTTCCTGCTTCGGATGAGGGAAATTATCAAACCAAATTCACGGAAACACAACCTGCTGCCGGCTGGGAAAACCCGCAGTTTAATGCTGGCGGCTGGAAAGACGGCACTGCTCCTTTTGGCGACAATAATTCATCAGACAAAACTTACTGGAAAAGTAAAGATATTTGGGTGAGAAGGATTTTCGACCTGCAGCAAACAGATTTCAAAAAAATCTACCTTAAAATCAGTCATGATGACAATGTGAAAGTTTATTTAAACGGCGAAAAAGTTTATACCAAAACCGGATGGAACGATAAGTTTGAATATATTGAACTGAACGATGCCATCAAAAAAAACCTTAAAACCAGCAATAATTTGTTGGCCATACATTGCGAAAATACGGCCGGCGGCGCGCATTTGGATGCAGGTTTAGTTGCAGAACCGATAGAAAAAGGATCAAAAACAACAATTGATGTGGCCGAACAAACCAATGTTAACATCAACGCTACACAAACCATTTATAATTTTACCTGCGGGAAAATCGGCCTCACGCTAACTTTTACTTCTCCGCTTTTGCTGAATGATTTGGAACTGATTTCGCGCCCGATTTCTTATATTTCTTACAAAGTGGCAGCGAATGACGGCGGTACGCATGATGTTGCGGTTTACTTTGGTACTTCAACAGATTTGGCCGTTAATCTACCAGCGCAAGCAGTTACCACACAAAAATATGCCTCAAATAATTTATCAATTTTAAAAGCCGGCACCGTTGCGCAGCCTGTTTTGCAAAAAAAGGGCGATAACCTGCGGATTGACTGGGGTTACATGTATGTGGCTGTCCCTCAAAGCTATAACAGTAATCAGTACGTTAGCAGTTCTGCGGATGCTATGGAAAGTTTTGGGCAGAAAGAGCCTTCGTCAAACCTAAAAGAAGGTAAACATTTGGTTTTAAACACCGTAATTCCGGTTGGGAAAGTGGGCAGCACGCTTAAAGAACAGTTTATAATGCTGGGTTATGATGATTTATCGGCGATCCAGTATTTTGGTAAAGATTTAAAAGCCTGGTGGAAACTTGATCCTGCAAAAACCATCGAAAAAGAACTGGCTCTGGCTGCCAAAGATTATAAAGCGATCATCAAAAAATGTGATGATTTTAACCTCAGTATGCATAAAACGGCCGTTGCCGCAGGTGGCGAAAAATATGCTAAACTTTGCGATTTAGCTTACCGGCAAAGTATTTCGGCACATAAATTAGTTAAAAGCCCGGCAGGCGAGATACTGTTTTTATCGAAGGAAAACTTTAGTAACGGTTCTATCAACACGGTGGATGTAACTTATCCCTCGGCTCCATTGTACCTGGCTTATAACCCAAAATTGATGGAAGGAATGCTAAATGGTATTTTCTATTTCAGCGAAAGCGGCAAATACACCAAACCGTTTGCGGCACATGATATCGGCACTTATCCGCTGGCTAACGGACAAACTTATGGTGAAGGTATGCCGGTGGAAGAATCCGGTAATATGCTGATTTTAACTGCTGCCATTGCTAAAGCGGAAGGTAATGCCGATTACGCAAAAAAGCATTGGAAAACGCTGACGACCTGGGTAGAATATCTGAATCAGGAAGGTTTTGATCCGGCCAATCAATTATGCACCGATGATTTTGCCGGCCATTTGGCCCGAAATGCCAATCTATCGGTAAAAGCAATTGTTGGGATTGGCTGCTACGCAATGCTTGCCGAAAAATTAGGTTATCAATCCATCGCCCAAAAATATCGTAATAGTGCCAAAGAAATGGTTGGTAAATGGATGAATCTGGCTGATGCCGGCGACCATTATGCGTTAACTTTTAACGATAAAAATACCTGGAGCGAGAAGTATAACATGGTTTGGGATAAAGTTCTCGGCTTAAAACTCTTCCCAAAATCGGTATATGATAAGGAAATTAAGTTTTACCTCAGCAAACAAAATGATTATGGTTTGCCTTTGGACAGCCGGAAAAGTTACTCTAAATCTGACTGGATTTTGTGGACGGCCGGGTTAGCTGACAACGCAAATGATTTTAAAGCTTTTGTTAATCCGATTTATAAGTACGTAATGGAAACGACTTCGCGCGTGCCGTTAAGCGACTGGCATGAAACAACCGACGGCAAAATGGTGGGTTTCCAGGCCAGAAGCGTGGTTGGCGGTTATTTTATGAAAGTGCTGGAAAACAAGTTTTCCGCGAAATAATAACACCAGTTTTTAGTCGATAAAAGAAGCATATCATTACAGGGTTTAAAGCAATCACAGATGTACGTTAAAATTAAATTATCCGTTGCAGCATTTTTTGTGCTGTTTAGTTTACAGCTTTCCGCTCAGAAAAAAACAGTAAGGCCGGTTTGGACAGCCCAAAAAGCAAACTCCTGGTATGCGCAGCATAAATGGCTGGTTGGCAGTGATTTTATACCAAGTACGGCCATTAACCAGTTGGAAATGTGGCAAGCGGATACCTTTGACCCAAAAACTATCGATACAGAATTAGGCTATGCGCAAGGAATCGGCATGAATGTGATGCGTGTTTTTTTACATCATCTGGCGTGGAAAGAAGACCCGGAAGGATTCAAAAAACGCATGGATCAGTATTTAACCATTTCCAATAAGCACGGCATTTTAACGATGTTCGTGTTTTTTGATGATTGCTGGAACAAAGAACCTAAAACTGGCAAACAGCCGGAGCCAAAAACAGGTATCCACAATTCCGGCTGGATGCAGGATCCAGGTCAGCCGGCTTCAGAAAACGCGGCAAATTTTCCTGTTTTAGAAAAATATGTAAAAGACGTAATGACCCATTTTAAAAATGATAAGCGCATTTTGCTTTGGGATTTGTATAACGAGCCCGGTAATTCCGGCAAAATCAACAAATCTTTGCCGTTACTAAAACACGTTTTTGAATGGGCAAAAACGGTAAACCCAACGCAGCCCATCAGTGCAGGCATTTGGAACTGGACGTTTGAAACCTTGAATACTTATCAGATTGCTCATTCAGACGTGATCACTTATCATGATTACACGCCCGAACCGGATCATCTCAAAACTGTACAATTTTTAAAGATGTTGGGCCGGCCGCTCATTTGTACCGAATACATGGCGCGCCCACGCAACAGTCTGTTCAGCACTGTTTTACCTATGTTGAAAAAGGAAAATGTGGGTGCAATTAATTGGGGATTTGTATCCGGGAAAACCAACACCATCTATGCCTGGGACACACCGATACCTGATGGCAGCGAACCCAAATTATGGTTCCATGATATTTTCCACAAAGACGGCACGCCTTATAAATCCGAAGAAACTCAACTGATAAAAAGCCTGACGAGTAAATAAAACACCGTTTTTGATGGTTTAAAATTTAAGTTGAGTATTGATGCTTCTTTTATCACCCTAAAATTAGGTTGATAAAAGAAGCATTGCTGTTATTTAACTTTTCGTTTTACGCCTTTATAATCTGTAATAACCACTGATTTTACATTCGGTTCCAACTCCAGTTTTCTGGATGATTGTGATAGATAAGTTGAGCCGTAATAAAACTCCAAATGCTTTTTCTGATTGTTGTTGTACACAATATCAGCATAAAAGTCTGTCGGTTTTAAGCTGATAAAAGAAGCATTGGGTTTCATCTTCGTTAAACTAAAAACTTTCAAACTATCCTGGTTTTGCGTGGCTACAAACAATTCACGGCCGTTACCAGCCCGGATGGTTGCTAACGCTTTGCCATCTCCGTTTACAAAAAACCCGCTGCCGGCAATTGTTTTGCTGCTAAAACCGCCTTTACCGTTTCCCTTTAAATATAAACCCATAAAAGCATCGTGCCTGCCGGTAAAAGGTTCCATCCCGAAATCGTTTCCAACCATTAATAAATCTAAAACACCATCATTATCAAAATCTTTAGCTACCATGCCGTAAACCGGAGCCATTTGAGCTTCTGCCGGCATTGCACTAATTGAAAACCGGCCGTTGCCTTTGTTTTCGATAAAACTCGTGTTCATATCCGTTGCTTTAAGAATTACCGCATTTTGCCGGTCCTGCTTACTCCACAAATCGTCCATCGTTGCCCGGCCAAAACCTTTATAAGTCGGATATTTTTTTCGGGTGGAAATTACCTGGCTGATCAAATCATCCCGGGTATGCATCGGGAATGGTTTTGCCGTACCGTCTTCTGCTTTCATATAGCAAAAAATCATGGCATCAAACGAACCGTTATTATCAACGTCCTTTCCCAAAATCGTCATCGGTTCTGCAAAAGAGGCTTTGTAATTAGAGTTTTGGCCGAGGTTACCGGCGATATAATCCGTTTTGCCATCATTGTTAAAATCGCCGGCTACCAAACTGTTCCACCAGCCGGTATGTTGTTCGATACCGGAATTTATTTTGATAAAACCATGCCCGTTATTTTTGAAAAACGTAACCGGCATCCATTCTCCGGCAACCACTAAATCAACCAGTCCGTCATTATCAAAATCCGACCACAAAGCATCTGTAACCATGCCCGGACGTTGCAAATCGGCACAAAGTGCTTTGGTTACATCTGTAAATTTACCGCCGTCGTTCCGCAACAAATGACTGTTCGGAGCCGAAGGATAAGCCCCCGAAACAGACCGGCCGCCAACAAAAAGATCCAAATCGCCATCGCGGTCAAAATCTGCAGCTCGAACGCAGGAACCATTATCATATTCAATAGGAAGCGCGGCAAAATTTCGTTCAAACTGCCCTTTTTTGTTGTTGATATACAACCGGTCCTGCGCCGAAGTATGCTCTTTTGGAAACTCATAACTACCGCTCACGATATATAAATCGAGGAAACCATCGTTGTTGGCATCAAACAAAAGTGCGCCCATATCCTCTTCTTCTTTGGCATCTTCGTGTAAAAACCGTTTCACGTCAGGCGTAAACTTTCCGTTTTTATCCTGCATAAAAAAAGTACCCTTAATTCCTGCCGCGCCGCCAATAAAGAAATCATCAAAACCGTTATTATCGATATCGCCAACGGCAATACACGGGCCGTACTGGCTTAATTTATGCGGCAAAGTAGGCTGGATATTATAGTCGATAGCATCCTTTTCTTCATGTTTAAAATTAATCCCTGCTTGTTTGGCTACTGATTGAAAAGCCGGAATTTCTTTTGATGGAATATTTGGTTCTACAAAACCGGTACTGTTTTTATAGGCAATTTTTAAGGTTTGATCTGCTTTGATTTGTGTTAGTAATTGCGTTTTCCCATCCGGCCATCTTATCCTTAAAGAATCAATTTTAGTTATCTCTCCCAAACCAAAATGTGCTTTGGCATCATCGGTGGATAAATAACCACGACAAGGCTGCTGATCATAAAACTGCTGCTTGCCGTTGTAATAAATCCGGATCGTAGCACCGGTGCCGCCCGGATTTTTATCTGTTCCCTGCAAAGCAACCGTTAAATAATGATGGTTTTTTGCCGCATTCTTTTTATCGTTTAAGGTATTTTGGTAGATAAAAGCAGGTTCATCAATGTTGTTGATAACCAGGTCGAGGTCGCCGTCGTTATCCAAATCAGCGTAAACGCCGCCCGTAGAAAAAGCAGGTTTGGTAATTCCCCAGGCCGAAGTTTTATTTTTAAATGTGTAGCCGCCGGCATTTTGATAGGCGTAACTAATGGTTTTAACCACCGGAAATGAATCGGCACTGGCCAGAGAAGTATTTTCTTTAACCGACCGGCCCTGGTTGTTGCTGTAAAGTGCATGATCCAAATCGGTTACATCCCGCGGATAACCGTTGGTGATGAACATATCCCGGAAGCCATCATTATCAAAGTCTGCTACCAGCGGTGTCCAGCTCCAATCAGTTTGATAAATGCCTGCCTGATAAGCTACTTCACTAAACTGCGGATGGCCGAGCGGCGTTTTACCCTGATTAAGTTGCAGCACATTGCGGATATACTGATGCTCGTAATTATATTTTTTATTATCGATGTAAGTGATGTAATTATCGCCCATCAGCATGGTTTTTTTACGGAGATTTTCTTCGGGAAGCATTTCCAATGAGACCAGATCCGGCATGCCGTCATTGTTAATATCTGCCATATCAGAACCCATAACCGACCAGCCGGTATGTTTAAAATATTCTCCGGCCCGGTTTGTAAAAGTTCCGTTTTTGTTGTTGATGTACAAAAGATCGTTGGAAATAAAATCATTTCCCACATAAATATCCGGCCAGCCATCATTGTTAATATCTGTAACCGCAACAGAATTACCGAAACCTTCCATTAAAATCCCGGCTTCTTTTGTAACATTGGTAAACGTGTTATTGCCGTTATTGCGGTACAAATGATCATTATTAACTGCCGTTCCATCACTTATTTTCGGGCGATAAGCAACTGGCGTTCCTTTGTCAAGTACGTTAGTAAGCACATAAACATCCAGCAAACCATCATGATTATAATCAAAAAAAATAGCTTGCGTGCTGTATCCGTTATCATCCAAACCATAACTTCTGGCTGATTCTTTAAAAGTCGGAACACCGTTTTTATTCAATTTTTGATTGATAAACAACAAGTTATGCCGCCGATTTGAATTACTGTTGAAAGAAGCACAAACATAAATATCCGGCCAGCCATCCGCATTAATATCAACCACAGAAACACCTGCGCACCATTTGCCTTCTCCGCCAACAGCAGCGGCATCGGTAATATCCTGAAATTTTAAATCACCTTTATTTAAATACAATTTATTGGAAACCATGTTGCCCGCAAAGTAAATATCCGGCAAACCGTCCCGGTTAAAATCGCCGATGCCAACACCGGCACCATTATACAAATAAGGATGGTTTAAAATATTTAAACTGTCGCTTTCGGTAATGGTATTTTCAAAATTAACACCCGTTTCGGAAGCTGGCAGCAATTTAAAAAGTGTATTAGACTGATCTTTTTTGGTACAGGAAACAAGTAAAAAAATAGCCGGTAAAAGAAGTAGTTTAAACTGCACACGAAGGGGATTTAACATGATTTGCCAAAAACTTTTATAATATATGGCTTACGCCGGATTTAAGGTTTATATTAAATTTTGAACAGCGAATGCTGCTTTGATTGTAGTAAAGAAAGAAGAATTTTAAAATTAAACTTCTTCAAATTCTATCAAAATCTCTTCAAATCGTATCGCGGAAGTTAACAACGCAAAGGAATTATTTATTATCCGTTAAATTTGATTGGTGCTTATCCAACAGCAATTAACCCTAAAATTAAATTCTATTACTGCTTTATGCGTAAAATAATTTTTTTATTTCTACTTGTTATATCCTTGTTTTCCTGCTCTTTACATCCGAATAATTGGAAAAAGCTGTCGGAAAATCCGGATTTTATACACCGTTCTATCAATGAAGTAACAGAAGTGATGCTTTATGATATTTACTCGCCGCCGGTTGCCAGCCGGATTTATGCTTACATCAGCGTGGCAGGATATGAAGCCGCGGTTAACGGAAATCATCAGTTTATATCACTTGCCGGGCAATTACATGGTTTAGATTCGCTGCCAAAACCGGATCCGCATAAACAATACAGCTTTAATTTAGCCGCCTCGCAGGCAATTTTAAACGTTGGGAAAACTTTGGTAACTTCTGAAGGCCGCATTGAAGAATTTCATACCAAAACCATGGCGCAATTTAAAGATACCGGTATGCCGAATGATGTTTATGAAAACTCGGTTGATTTTGGAAACCGGGTTGCAAAACGGATTTTATTGTGGGCAGCTAAAGATCGTTACAAGCAAACCCGGTCACTTTCTAAATACGATGTTTTAAGCGATGAAGGTTCCTGGAAACCGACGCCGCCGGCTTACATGAAAGCGGTGGAGCCGAACTGGAATAAAATTAGGCCGTTTGTGATAGATTCTGCACAGCAGTTTAAACCGTTGCCGGCGGTAGCTTTTTCTGCAAAACCCGGAAGCAAATTTTATCAGCAGGCTTTGGCCGTACACGATGCCGGCAAGCATTTATCCGCAGAACAAGAACAAATTGCTAATTTTTGGGAGTGTAATCCTTTTAAAATGAACACCAACGGACATACCATGTTTGCAATTAAAAAGCTGTCGCCGGGCGGCCACTGGATTAATATTGGCGCGCTGGCTTGTAAAAAAATACATGCTGATTATGTGCGTACTACCGAAACATATGCCTGTTTATCCGTAGTTATTGCCGATGCTTTTATCAGTTGCTGGGACGAGAAATACCGCAGTAAAGTGATTAGGCCGGAAACTTACATCAACCAGTATATCGATCAAAACTGGATGCCGCTGCTGCAAACTCCGCCTTTCCCGGAATATACCAGTGGCCATAGTGTGATTTCGTTGGCTTCAGCAGTAATGCTTACAAAGTTAATAGGTGATAATTTTAATTATGCAGATTCTACCGAAGCACAATTTGGTATCCCGGTACGGCATTTTAAATCGTTTAACCAGGCTGCAAAAGAAGCGGCGATCAGCCGGTTTTACGGTGGAATCCATTATATGCCTTCCATTATTAACGGTTTGGACGAAGGCAGTAAAATTGCAGCTTTTGCTGCCAGTAAGTTAAAAACAAGGAGATAGTTTTATACCGGCCTGGCCATTGAAGACTACATGCTTCTTTTACCGGGTAAAAATCTTCTTTGTGATGCCGAAATTTATTCGGTATCTCACAAGCAACGTTTAAAACTTGGTATAAACGGTTATTTTTCTGATGAGATACCGAAACAAGTTTGGTATGACAAGTGAACAAAAATTCTCTCGAACACGCGTAAATAAAAAAATGAACTAAAAATTTTATGTGTTAAAAGAAGCTTAACCGGCTGCTTTTAACCGGTTAATTATTTCCATCATGGCGCGCGAATTATGGTACGGGCATTTCCATAAACCGGCTTTATCTTCGCCGGGCATCAAAGTATAATCATCGTTTAAACCCCAAACCCATTCGCCGTTTTCGGCAAGAATATACTTTTGGGTAAAATACCAAACACTTTCAAACTGATCGTAAAATTGCTGTTCGCCGGTTAATTGCCAGGCATTTAAAAACCCAACCATTGCTTCGGCCTGCACCCACCAATGCCGTTGTTTATTTAAATGATTTTGTGCCGGTTCGTATTCGTAATACATCGAACCATCTTTATCCAGCCCGCCCGCTACAGCACGAGCCATTGCAACTGATACTTCTTTTACCGATGAAATAATGGTGTTATCGCCTAAAACTTCCGCTGCTTCCAGCAATAGCCAGGAACCTTCAATATCATGCCCGTAAGAAATAATGTTTGCTTTTGGCTGCCAGTTTTCATCCAGGAATAAAATTAAACGATTGGTTTTTGGGTCGATGATATAATCCGAAAAATTACGGATCAAGCCGCGAATCTGCTTCTCCAAAAAACCATCTTTCCAAACGCGGTATAAATTGGTGTACGCTTCCAAAACATGCAAATGCGTGTTCATCGTTTTTTTCTCGTTGTAATCCTTATCGCTTAACCGAAGATCGGGCAGTTCCGACCAATCCTGCGCAAAAGCTTCCAGGTAACCGCCTTTTTTCGGATCAAAACTGTACTTTTCAATCGTTGCAAATAGTTGCTTTGCCAAATCCAGCGCAGCTTCATCTTTGCACGCTTTGTAATATTCCGACAAGCCGTAAATGGTGAATGATAAAGCGTAAATCTGCTTTTTGGTATCCAGCGGATTACCTTTAAAATCTACCGTCCAGTAAACGCCGCCATATTTTTTATCGATAAAAGAAGCATTAATATAATCATAACTCCGCTTCGCCATTTCCAAATAAACAGGTTTTGGGTTTTGATTATAAGCCGCCGAAAAACTCCATAAAATACGCGCATTTAAAACGGAGCCTTTCGGTGCTTCCGGGTAAACGTTGTTGTCATGATCGATTTTACCAAAAAAACCGCCGTTGGTATGGTCCGGCGTGTACGTAATCCAATAAGCTAAAATACGATCCAATTCTTGCTCAAAAGCTGCAATATCAAGCATCAGTTATTACAAATTTTTTGTGTAGATGGATGGTTTCAGTTTATTCTGGAAGATCAGTTTCGGATCAGCGTAAAACTTTTTGAAATCGGCAGCACTCGCCTGTCCGGGATAAGGCGCAAAAAAATGTTCGGTTTTCCAGTTTCGCCAGGTTAACACATAAGCGGTTTTATATTGGGAAATAGCAGGAAGCAGTACGTTCGTCCACCATTGCGGATCGGGAATTTCCTGATAACCGGTTTCTGTTAATGCCGGAAGTTTATGATGTTCTGCCGCTACCTTTTCTAAAATCCGGAAACGGCTATTCAAATCTTTTTTAAAGTAATCCGCATCTTTTCCCATATAAGCATCAAAACCGATAATATCCACATAAGTATCGCCCGGATAACGCTCCAGATAATCATTTTCGGTGGCATAATCCGCAGCAGAATAACCGATAATCAAATTGTGCAATTGCTTGGTATTGCGTAAATAATCCACCATAAAACGCCATAAAGCAACATATTCTTCGGGTGTGCATTCTTTATTTCCCCACCAAAACCAGCCGCCGGTATGCTCATGGAAAGGACGAAATATAACCGGAATCATCTCCCCTTTCGGCCCTTTTAACTGGTTTACAAAAACGGCAAACTTATCTAAGTATTTAACAAATGCTTTATGATGATCGCCTCCCGGAATAATTTGTTTAACGGTTGTGGTTGGCGTGCTCCAGGCAGTTTTACCGGTAACCGGATCATCAAAATGCCAGCTAAATTCGCTGATTCCGCCGCGGTTATATACTTCTTTTACATACGAAATTATGTTTTTAAAGGGAACGCCGTCCAGGTTTTTGGCACTGTCTAATTCTAAATGGCCCAACTCCCAACCGTAAAGCCCGGGATAATCACCGGTAACACTTTTAACATCCGACCGGCCTTTTTCGTAAGCCCAGCCAACGCCGTAAGCCAGATCATCCTGGTGGCCAAAAATCACATTTGTTTGTGCCAGTTTTTGCATATTGCTGTACAGCATCCGGGTTTCTTTTGTGGCGGCTTTATCTGCCGGAGGTACATTTTGTGCAGATAACTTGCCTGCAACACTTAACGTATTTAAGGCTGCAAAGCAGCAAATAATTACTTTCCGGGATAGCTTCATCAAACAGTGGTTTATCGTTAAAATAATTACAAAAATATATTACGATCAATCACTTTTATTAATAGTATTTTAACATAATTTAGGCTGATTCACAAATTAATTATAAAATCAATTAAAATTTACTGATTTTAGCTGATACTATTTTAACCTGTTACCAGTCAACCCTGTTTAAACTATTGCTGATACTATGCATACTAATGTTATAAGGGAAATAACTCCTCTTACGCAAAGCGATTGTTTTACTATGTTTTCGAGGGTGAAAAAGAAGTTTGATTTTCCGCTCCATTATCACGAAGAATACGAACTAAACTTAATTTTAAATGCAAAAGGTGCCAAGCGCATTGTTGGCGATCATATTGATTTAATTGATGATTTAGAACTGGTTTTTGTTGGCCCGAACCAGTATCACGCCTGGTTTACACATCAATGCGAAAGCGAGGAAATTACAGAAGTTACGATTCAGTTTCATAAAGATTTATTTGATGATAAACTTTTAAAAAAGAACCAGTTAAGTTTTATCCGTAACATGATGGACCGTTCGCAGCGCGGCATTCTTTTTTCTAAAAGCACTATCCAGCGTTTAAAACCGCGCATTATGGATTTAAGCCAGAAAAGTGGTTTTGATTCCGTTTTAGAACTGCTGTCGATTTTGCATGATTTATCCACTTCGAGGAATATGCAAACCTTGTCCGATGCTGCTTTTAACAACGAACAATCGCATTACAACAGCCGGCGGATAGAAAAAGCGTTTGAGTTTATGAATGCCAATTTTAGCCGGGAAATCAGTTTGGCAGAAGTTGCCAAAATTGCCAGTATGCCCGAAGCTTCTTTTAGTCGTTTTATAAAAAAACGTACCGGCATTACGTTTATCGATAGTTTAAACGAGATCCGTTTAGGCCACGCTTCGCGGATGCTGATTGATACCACACATACGATTGCAGAAATTGCTTACAAATGCGGTTTTAATAACATCTCGCACTTCAACCGTATTTTTAAAAAGAAAAAGGTTTGCACGCCAAAAGAGTTTCGTGGCAATTATTCGGGCAACAGGATTTTTGTGTGAGGTTTTTAGGTGGATAAAAGAAGTGCTTGAATTTTTAAAATTACTTCTTTTAAAATTTATTTCAAAAGAAGTAATACTGTTTTTATCCTATAAAAATTGTTGGTTCTGCTGAATTAAAATGCTGATTGATTTTACGGTTTCTGCAGAAGTAAACTTATCTTCAGGTGTATTAATTACATAATCTACCAATTGCTCAATTGTACTGGTTGCCACGTGCATCCGCGTATCCGAAGAAGCGTAATAGATAAATACTTTACCGTCTTCATCGGCAATCCAGCCGTTGCTAAAAACCACGTTGGATACATCACCGATACGCTCCTCGCCTTCCGGCGCAATAAAATAACCGTTTGGTTTGTGTGTAACTTTGGTTAAATCATTTAAATCCGTCATAAACAGATACAAAACGTAACGTAAACCCGCAGCTGTGTTCCGCACGCCATGTGCCAGGTGCAGCCAGCCTTTTTCTGTTTTAATAGGAGCCGGGCCTAATCCGTTTTTAGCTTCGTAAACGGTGTGGTAAACTTTTTTATCAACCACAATTTCTTCGTTTACAATGGCGGGGTTCATCGAATCGGATAAGCCAAAACCAATGCCGCCGCCGTTGCCTGCTTCGATAAAGCTATCCTGCGGCCGCGTGTAAAAAGCGTATTTCCCATCTACAAATTCCGGGTGCAAAACTACATTGCGCTGCTGCGGTGATGGTGTTTTTAAATCCGGCAAACGTTCCCAGGCTTTTAAATCCTGCGTACGGGCGATTCCGCATTGGGCAACCGCGGCAGACTGGTCGCCGGGCATTGCTTCCGGATCGCGGCGTTCGGTACAAAAAACGCCGTAAATCCAGCCGTCTTCGTGCTGTACCAAACGCATATCATACAAATTAGTATCGACAGGATTATCGCCTTGCGGCATCTCAATAGGAGAATCCCAAAAGCGGAACTGGTCTACACCGGTCGAACTTTCGGCAACCGCAAAAAACGATTTCCGATCGGCACCTTCTACACGAACAACCAGTACATATTTTCCTTCAAACTTAATTGCGCCGGCATTAAAAGCAGCATTGATGCCGATCCGTTCCATCATAAACGGATTAGTTTCGGGATTCAAATCATATTTCCAGAAATACGGCACGTGGGCTGCGGTTAAAACCGGGTTTTCGTAACGGTCGAAAATGCCGTTTCCTGTTTCGGCCGGTTTATTTTCCTGACCGATTAATTGCTCGTAGTTATTTTTTATCGTGTTTAAGCGAGTATCGAAAACTGTTGTCATCTCAATCATGTGATAATTCTTTGTTTAAGTATTTTTTAATTTTCTAATTTATCCCACCAAGTTTTTTTCAGGATCAAAACGATTACGGCGATCAAGGCTACCGTAATCAGCAGCGGCAGTTTCATCCACAAAATCAAATACATCGGCAAAATAGTGAAGCAAGCCTGCGCGATCACGCCCAAAACCACGTTGAACATATCTAATTTGAACCTTTTATTGCCTATAAAAGAAGCATCATCCGCCACCACCAAAGCATGAATTGGTTTCCAGAAACCCCATGGCCGAACCGTGCGGTAAAACTTCTTTAAAACTTCGGTATCTGTTGGCGGCGCAGAATACGTTCCTGCGATACAGCCGATGATAGAAATTACAAAAAGCAGCGGCCAGTTGTACAAATCCAAGCTGAAAAATACCGAAGGGAACCACACTTTTAAATAAGGCATCAGCAGTGCCATAACGATACCGCTGGCCATTCCCCAGAAAAAACCATTGGCATTAAAGCGCCACCAGTACCATTTTAACACGTTTGCGGCAATGTAACCGCCGTATAATCCGCCCACAATCCATTGTAAAACGCTGTTTACATCTTTCGCAAAAAATCCTAAAATCACCCCTAAAACCACTACCACCACGCCCACTAAATAATTCATGGAAATAATAGTTTTGGTTGGCGCATTCGGGTTGACGTATTTCAGGTAGATGTCGTTCACTACATAAGCCTGGGCGGCATTGAGCGTTCCGGAGAAAGTGCCCATAAAAGCACCGAGCAAGCCGGTTAACACAATTCCGAGAATCCCGACAGGTAAAAACTGATTAATGGCACCGGGTAAAATCCGCTCGAAATCCGTTCCGCCGCCCGGAGCTGCCAAATCAAGCTGATTGTAGTACAACAAAGCTAAAACCGTTAAGCCGATCACCATGGAATAACGGATCGGCAGCAGCATGATCGATACAAAACCGGTCATTTTGGAAGCGTCTTTCGGCGATTGCGTGGATAGCATTTTTTGCATATCATAATTGGGTGCCGGGCCGGCCCAACTGGCAAAAACACCTTTAAAAAGCATCATCATAAAGAAGATACCGAATAAACCGAACCCGTCATCTTTAATTTTCTGATTAGCATCAGGCACGATGTGTGACCAATCCATATTTAAATGCAAGCCGAAAAACGGGTTTCCCCAACCTGCCGGAACGTGCAAAGAATGTCCGCCGTGCCCGTGCAGGTTAATCATCGCGATAATGGCGATGGCAATACAGCCAACCGTCATGATCGCGTATTTGATCACATCGCCCAAAACAATACTGTGCATCCCGCCCAAAATGGAGTAGAACATAGCAAACAGTGTGAAGATTATGCCGTAAAAATGCGCCACATACTCCGGTGCCACATGGAAAGGAACGTAAGCTTCCACCAAATTCCAGGGAACAAAAATTTCGATAAATTTCCCCAAGCCGATAAAACCGTAAGCCAGGAATCCCAGGCAGCCAATAAGAGCAAAAGCAACCGTTACATTATGAGAAGCTTTTACGTTTTTACCGACGGTGCCGAAACGTGTGGCCAGCCATTCGGCACCGGTATCAGCATTGGATCGGCGCAGCCATTTTGCCAGAAACATCATGTTGAAAACCTGGTTAAACACCGGCCAAAGCCACGGAATCCAAATAGATTTTAGGCCATAAACGAAGCATAAGGCCACCATCCACATCGTGCCGCTGATATCAAACATATCCGAGGCATCGCTTAAACCGAGCATATACCAGGGCAGTTTTTTGCCGCCCATCAGATAGCTTTCCTTGTTCTCGCTGGCTTTTTTACGCATGTACCAGCCGATCATCAGCATGAGTATCAGGTAGGCAACCAGGATCGAAACGTCTATTAACCTTAATTTCATTTATAAATTTTAATCAATATTATCTTTTTGATGTGAAGTTTTGAATGATTTGCCAGGTAGATTTATCTGTGCTAAAAACAGCATTCAAGCCTTGTTCTTCCTGCGGCGGATCGCCCATAAAATCATCGCCTTCCTTCCAAAAAACCTGTCCGGCAATTGGCCGCGCCGTTCCGCCGAAAGCCCAGAAATTACAGCCGGCAATGGCACCCGTAGTTTTTGCGCTTTGTTTCCATTCGTTAAATATCGCCTTATAATATTGGTTACGCGAATTTGTTGCCGAAGCCGGATCAAAGGATTGCGCATCTCTCGGCAAACCAAATTCCTCTAAAACTAATGGCTTTTTAATCGTTTTGGCGATGACTTCGTGCGCTTTGATATACGCAACAGATTTAGCAATTACCTGCGGCAAATCTTTTACAATGCTGGTATCTTTAAACCAGCCCCAGTTTTTTGGCCAGATGTGTATTGTGAGATAATTAATCGGTTTATAAGCATGGATGTCCGTAAAAAGTACCGCAGAACCTTCCGCTCCCATTACGCCTTCCGTTCCGGTTGTAACCAAATGATTTTTGTCGATAGATTTGATGTAGGTTGCAGCCGCAAAAACCCATTTTTTAAAGGCATCAAAAGCTTCGGTACGCATTGGCCGGGGTTCGTTGGCCAGCTCCCAACTCATAATTGTCGGATCGTTTGAATAGGAAATATGGCTGTATTTATTCACGTGAGTAACAATAAGTTTAACCTGTTTATTGTAATCCGTCATGCAGCTTTCGCAGGTGTAAAATTTGCTGGTTTCGTTACGTTGCTCATTCCAGTCCATTTTTTTGCGCATAACAGAATCTGCCAGTTGCCCGTTCCAGTTTAAATATTGTAAAAAGCCGCCGCTCCATTCCCAATTGTTGCTTAAATAAAGCACGACACGCATATCACGTTTGCGCATTTCATTCAGTAAAAAATCCAGGCTTTCTAAAACTTCGGGTTTGTAAATGCCATGTTCCGGTTGTAATGCAGGTTTTACGCGTTGTATGCCGTTTTCCAACCCTACACCTTCAGATCCGGCTAAAACACGTAAATTGGTTACGCCTTTTTGCTTCAAAAAATCCAGTTCCTGCTTTAATCTAACTCTTCCCTGTTCGCCTTTTACAGCCTGCAGCAAACCGCCGTACCAGTAATTTGTACCGATGTAATAATAAGGCTTGCCGGCAATGGTAAACTGAAGCCCTTTAACTTTTACAAAGTTTTGCTGTGCAGAAACAGAAAATCCAAACAGCAAAAAACACATTAGAACCGTGCTGTTTTTATGGATTCTTTTTAAAAACATTATCGTTTTTGTTACAGTAAATTTTAACAAAGCTAAACCCACAGGTTCAACCTATTCAATAGTGTTTTAACATTTATTAAGGGAATTATGCAGGTTACTAATTTTTTATGTGCTAAAAACAGCATTGCTTTCGTGTTGTAATTAGCTGCATCAAAGTTATCAGCTTAAAAGAATATTTCTATAAATTTATCTCTGATCCCGATTTGTGAACTATTTCTTGTCCCAAAATTTTTCTAATCAACATTAAAAAAATTTGTATTGATTAAAAACTCTTTTAAACGAAAAATTGAAATTGTACATTTAAAGCATGCCGACAAGATTGTACCAATTATTTATGTTGATTTTACTTTTCCAAGTGAAAGCTTTTGCACAAAACGCACCTGCAATCCGTGGAATAGTTAAGGATGAAAAAGGT
The DNA here is from genome assembly GCA_903642215.1 of Sphingobacteriaceae bacterium. Classification (GTDB taxonomy): domain Bacteria; phylum Bacteroidota; class Bacteroidia; order Sphingobacteriales; family Sphingobacteriaceae; genus Mucilaginibacter_A. The sequence continues at coordinate 409,237 of CAHJWG010000001.1, forward strand.
GAATCCTTATCTTACGTTTCTGTATTAGTCGCCGGGTCAACACGCGGGACACAAACGGACGGATCCGGGAAATTTGTGTTGAACAACGTAACTGCCGGGAACTATCAACTGATTATCAGCATGATTGGCTACGACCGGATCACCCGAAGTATAACTATTAAAGATCAGGATAATTACCAGGAATATGTTTTAAAACCATCACCCGTTAATTTAAAAGACGTAGTTGTAAGTTATGATTCTGACAGGGAAAAACATCTGGCTTTGTTTAAAAAGTTCTTTATCGGGGAAACAGCTAACGCGAAGAAATGCCTTTTGTTAAATCCTGATGTTTTGAATACAAGTTTTGATAAAAACAAACAGGTTTTATCGGTAACCGCAGATAGTCCGTTGGTAATAAATAACCAGGCTTTAGGTTACCGGATCAAGTATTTGCTCACCACTTTTGAGCTCGATTATAAAAAGGCAGTTTTTAAGTTTTCGGGGATACCGCTTTTTGAAGAACTTAAGGGAAGTGTTGAACAAAAAGCAGACCGGGAACGCCTACGGCAAAAAGCCTATAACGGGTCGGTTATGCACTTTTTTCGGTCGGCCTACAATAATAGTGTCGGTAATAACGGTTTCTTATTGTACAGCAATACAAAATCCGGAAATGCGAAAAAGAGAGAGTTGAAAAGACTTAATCCTGTTCAAATTTTTTCTGTAACAGACAGCCAGTTTGTATCAGCCAAAATAGACAGCTCCTTATTCGTAATTTATACCAAAGAAAATACGCCAAAGGATTTTATCTCTGCCGGCGGCCGGGTAAAAATACCGTTGGATGCCACTTACAAAAGTGCACAGGTTTCTAAAGTTACCATGCTTTGTGACAGTTTGATCATTGATAAAAACGGAAATTACGTTTCGGATAAAAACCATTCCTTGTTACAAAGCATCGATTTTCAGGGTTATTGGGCCTGGGAAAAAGTAGCCGACCTTTTACCTTTTGATTATAAGGATAAAAACGCTGTTGCCGAACCGGATGAAGTACCTAATGTTTCCAAATCATTGCTAAACGCATACGTGCAGGAACAAAACGCATTCCAATTGAAAACGCCAGTTGAAAAACTGTACGCCGATATGGATAAGCCTAATTACATCGTAGGAGATACCTTATGGCTAAAGTTATATCTCGTAAATGCCAGCAATCTAACTGCAGAAACCAAAAGTAAAATCGGTTATATAGATATCATCAACAATGCAACCGGTGAGGTAATTAAGCAAACCATGCTGTATTTTAATAATGGTACCAGCACCTGTACCCTTTATGGAAAAGAGCTTGTTGAGGGCAGTTATACTTTGAGGGCCTATACCAACTGGATGCGCAATTATGACTCGTCTATTTTTTTTACCAAAAGCTTTGACATTGCCGGCACAGAAAAACCGCTATTTTTTTTGAATAGCAGGTTTTTCAAAACCAATGATTCATTGCGGTTCAGTATGCAGTTTAGAAATGAAAACGGCAGTGGGTTAGCTTTTAATAATTTTCAAATTAATACCACCAACGGTAAACGGGTGTTAAATAAACAAACGTTTACAACCGCTGCTGACGGAAATATAACCGGAAAGTTTCCTCTTGCCGGACAGCCGGTTAATAAACCATTGTTTTTAACCATTTCAGATCGTAAAAATAAATCGTTGGTACAGCCAATAACCATACCTGTTCAAAACCTTGATTCAAACAACCTTGATCTTCAATTTATGCCCGAAGGCGGGAAATTAATAGTTAGCATGGTTAACAAAGTAGGTTTTAAAGCCATTTCAGAAGATGGTAAAGGGATAGCTGTACAAGGTAAAGTTATTGACAGCAGGAACAAGATGATCACAACAGTCAAGTCAAATTACCGAGGGATGGGATCTTTTGAGTTAACGGCAAATGCCGGTGAAAGTTATCATGTTGTTTTGGCTGATCATTATCATCAAAAAACATTTGAACTACCCAGAGCAGCAGCTTCCGGTACTTCATTGTGTGTTAGTAATCTATTTCATAAAGATTCGTTAAACATCCTTGTCCGGGCTACGGATGACCTGGTAAAAAGCCAGAAAAAAATATACCTGATGGGCAAATGCAGGGGTCTGATCTATTATGCGGCATCTGCTACCATCAAAGCAAATAAAATGCAATTTAGTATTGCTAAAAGTATTTTTCCTGGCGGTATTACACATATTATGCTCCTGAATTCGGCAAAGAAAATAACGAACGAAAGGTTAGTTTATACCGATGGAAGTACCTTGAATATTGATCTGAAGCAAAACAAACCGGTGTACGGCACAAAGGATAGTGTAGAATTGAGCCTGGATGTTGCCAATACCGACGGTGAACCTGTAAACGGAAGCTTTTCTGTAGCTGTTACGGATGACGGCCAGGTTAGTAAAGACAATAATCAAAATAATATCTGCTCCTATTTATTACTTTCTTCCGATTTGAAGGGCGACATCGAAACGCCGGGCTATTTTCTTCAGGACAAAGAAGAAAACCGGCAGGCACTAGATGAACTGCTATTGACACAAGGCTGGACCGACTATAAATGGAATGAAAATATAGATACGGGTAAAACACATAAAATGCTGTTAATGCCGGGTTTGATGAGCCACCCACCTACAGAAGAAAGTAAAATGCACGAGGCAGAACAGGAAATGGTTGTAAAAGGAACAGTTGCAGGTGCAACAGCTCAAAACTATAAAGATATTAAAGTTTCCTTGTTTGCAAACAAACCATTAATAACTAAAGACACTACGGTTAACCCAAACGGGGAATTTGTGTTCAAAAACCTTCCCCAATTAGATACTTCTGCCACTTTCGTATTACAGGCAGCCAATAGAAATAAACCTATTCCCGTAAAGGCCGATCAGCCGCAACTGCCGCAATTGGTCAACTTTAAACCGAAGCCATATATTCCCTGGTATATCAATACAGATACGGTTCGTTTAGAAAATTACAAATCAGTAGCTGCAAAAGCTAACAACGAGTTAAAAGCAGGCTATCACGTTTTAAAGGAAGTAGTGATCAGGGACAGGCAGGCTGTTAAAGGGTCTAAAAACCTTAACGGGCCCGGAGGCGCAGACCAGGTGATTGATGCTACCGAAATAGAAAAAGCGGGAGAGATGAACCTGCTTCAGTTTTTAGAGCGGAGCGTAAAAGGGTTTCACCAGGGGTTTTTCCCGCCTGTACGTGGAGTTAACGATTATCTGCTTGGCATAAAACAGTTACGGTTAGTGGTAGACGGCCTGGACTTGGATTTTTTTGCACCGCCCAGATCACAGCGCTTATTGTTTTACAAAAATTATATGGAGTCCATAGCCATAAAAGATATTAAAGGAATTGAGGTGATGCAGAGCAATAAATATGCTAACGCTTATGATAGTAAACTACTTCCGACAGCACTGTTATTAGGTAAAAGTGTAATATCCGGAGTTGAATATAGTTATGTTGAGGTTACCACTTACGCCGGTCAAGGCCCGTTTTGGAGGTCGAATAACTTACAGCTGGTTCATCCGTTAACTTTTAACAAGCCTTCCGCTTTTTACAAACCCAGATATACAGCTGCAAATAAATCGGCAGCAATAGATTTCCGTTCTACGGTTTACTGGGCACCGGATGTAATTACGGATAACAACGGAAAAGCAAAACTTGATTTCTTTACAACAGACAGAAAAGGCGAATACACTTTAACCGTAAACGGAGCTGATCTAAATGGAAACGTAGGTTTCTTCTCCACAAAAATCAGCGTTAAATAAACCAAGTCTTTTTTGAATATCTATCAGCAATTTAAACATGCTTCTTTTATGCCTGTAAAAATTTGCTTCCTAAGTTTTCTTATAAGAAAGAAAATAGGGGAACTTCCTGATTTTTAGCCGGTAAAAGAAGTACCGTTATATTTTACAACCTGATAATTACTTTTTGTTAGTCATCATCCATTCGCGGCCCGGTTCATCTACCCGGAAAGTTTCCAGGTTTCCCTGATCCTGCAACGTAATATACATCGTTTTGCCATCCCTGCCGCCAAAAGCTACGTTGGTTGGTTTTTGGCCGGTCAGCTTAATTTCCTGGATTATTTTCCCTTCGGGAGAAATTTTTACAACTGTACCTTTCCCATATCTCGCCTGGTAAATATTGCCTTTGCTATCACAGCGCATCCCATCCATACCAAAATCAGGGAACTCGATAACCAAACGTTTATTGCTGATCTCCCCTTTTGCAGATAGTGCATAAGCCCAGATCTTCAGCTTTTCGTTAACGTATAAAGTTTGGTTATCCGGGCTTACATCTATCCCGTTTACCGTTGCCATGCTATCCAGCAACGTAACTTTTCCGTCGGTATCAATGCGCCATATTTTGCCGGTTCCGGCTTTCCAGTTAGGATCACTTGCGTAAAGCCGGTCGTTTTTATCTATGGCGATATCATTCGGCTGTGCCATTTGATCTTTATGTGCAAACACCGTTATTTGTTTGGTATTCATATCAACCTTCAAAATATTGTGTTTGGTATAATCTGCAATCAGCATATTTTTATGGCTGTCAAACCGGATTCCGTTGCCAACGCTCCCTGCCGGTAATTCTACAAAAACTGTCACCGTTCCGTCTGGGGCCATTTTCCCGATGGTTCCGTCATGCTGAAAATTTACCGCGTAAATGTTGCCGTCGCGATCAACCGCCGGCCCTTCCACACCAGTGGTAAAACTATTTACAGGCGTAAAAACGGAAGAAGTAAACAGTTTTGACTGCGCACTTGCCCTAAAATATACTGCTAAAAACAGTATCGTGAAAACTGCTTTACACGGATTCGGATAAAAATTTACTTTAAACATGATGTTATATTTATTGCTTATTAGATAGCTGGCGTACCGCATCCACTTCGGCTGGTGTAACTGCTTCCGGCGTGTTGCCGAAATTTGATTTGATATACGTTAATACTTCAGCAATTTGCTGGTTGCTTAAAAAGCTGCCGTGTGCAGGCATCACCTCATTATAAGAATTCCCTTTTACCAGAACCGGGCCTTTTAAACCATTTAAAATCACCTGGATAAGTTTCTGCTTATCGCCGTTAACCCATTCTGATTGTGCTACAGGCGGAAACCGGTTACCATCGCCTTTGCCGTTATTTTGATGGCAGGAAACGCAATACGTAGCATAAACTACCGAAGCCGTTACCTTGCCTTTGTACAAATTATCTGCAATTTCATCTGGTGTTTTAATGTTGGAAGCCGTGATTTTACGTTTTGCCATAGCGGCCAGTTCTGTTGTGCCAAACGTTTTTTTGTTCCCTTTAAACATCACCCGCCAGATTTTACCTTTTTCGGTATCGCTGATATATAAAGAACCGTCCGGGCCTTCGGCCAATCCCATCGGGCGGTAAATGGCATCACTTACGTTTACAATCGGATCAACTTTAGCAAATCCATCTGCAAAAACTTCCCAAGGGCCGGCAGGCACTCCGTTTTCAAAAGGAATAAATGCGATAATATAGCCGGCCTGCGGATAAGGTGACCGGTTAGTAGCACCGTGAAAAGCAATAAAAGCACCGTTTTTATACCGTTCCGGGAATTGTTTTCCATGATAAAATAGCAGATCGTTTGGCGCAAAATGCGCCGGAAACCCGATCAGCGGTTTAGGCAACTGTGCGCCTTTGCCTTCTTTTATTTTATTTCCGCCGAATTCCGGGTTCAGTAATTTTTTCTCTTTCAGCTGATCGTAATAATAATATGGCCAGCCGCCGTTAAAGTCCTGCTTCACTTTAAAAAACTCTTCGGCAGGCAGCATCGCGCTTTCCCAGGGCGTGTAAAGATCGGGCCACAGCATCCTAAAATCATCTCTGCCGTGATTAACGGCGTAGAGCGATTTACTTTTCGGATCCCATTCCATGGCAACAATACTTCTCAAACCTGTTGCATATTTTATGCCGTCTGCTTGTTTCTGGCCGGTTTTATTGGCATCAAACATCCAGATGCCGCCATGATCGATTAACAATGGGTTGCCCTTGTCCGGCGAATCCGGCTCGCCAACTCCCGGCGAACCCGGCTGCCTGTTATGCACCTGGCCGGCATTTGATCCGGCACCCCAGCCTACAAAAATATGCCCTTTATCATCAAAAGCGACCGGTTTGGTTTGATGTTCGTGATAAGGCGGCTGATCGATCACAATCGTATCCATCCGGCTATCCGGCACCAATTGCCCGCGTTTTAATTTATTACGATAAACCATCAACTCGGAACTGAAATACAGGTAACCGTTATGGATCCGCATCGCCGTTCCGTAAGTGTGGCCGTCATATCTGCCAAAAGGCGTAATAATATCGGCCTTGCCATCCTGATTGGTGTCTCTGAGGGCGATGTTGCCAAAACCGCCGTTTAACTGATGGTTCCGGGCTTTTACATAAATATCCCCGTTGTTATTTACAGCGATGTGCCTTGCCTGCCCTTCCAGGCTATCGACTACCACAACCGCTTCAAACCCGCCGGGTAAAAAAAGCCCGCCGTTATCCGGATCGCTTTGCGGCAAACCAAGGTTTAAACTGTACCGGGAAAAGCCCGATAAAAACAGTATCAGGCCGGAACTAACATAAAAAATTTTGGATAAACGGAAACGAAACTGCCTGCGCACCTCTGTTCTAATTTTGTCGTTTGCCTGTTTAAAGTTCATTTGCCAATTGATTTTTATAGCTGTTTCAAAACTAATGCTGTTTTTATGCCGGTAAAAACAGCATCAGGTTAAAGTTTCTTCTTCGGTTACCGCTTTTAATCCTGCAACCGAAACCGGTTTGCGGTGCCAGTAAGAAGCCAGTACAGAACCAGTTACATTCATCAGCGGGCCAAATACGGCCGGTGCCAAACCAACCGTGGCCATCTTCCCCATTTCTTTGGCCAGCCCGGAAGCTAAACCGCCGTTTTGCATGCCAACTTCTATCGCCATCGTACGGCAATCGCGCTCATCCATTTTAAATAATCTACCAGACCAGTAACCAAAAGTATAGCCTAATAAATTATGGATCAAAACCAGTCCGATCAGTGCAAAACCAATATGCAGCAGGCTATCCCGGCCGGCAGCGGTAATAATGACGATGATAAAAGTGATGCCGAACATCGAAACCAAAGGCATTAAGTTATCCAGCCATTTAACTTTTCCGGAAAATAATTTATTAAATAATAAACCGCCGCCAATCGGGATGATTACCATTTTGGTAATGTCCCACATCATATTTAAAACCTTTATTTCGATAAATGCGCCGGCGAAAAGCTTCATCAAAAGCGGCGTAAAAAACGGGGAAAGTAAGGTAGAAACCGCGGTAATGGTGATGGATAAAGCCAGATTTGCTTTCGCTAAATAAGAAATTACGTTGGAAGCCATGCCGTTTGGCGAGCAGCCGATCAGGATAATTCCGGCAGCAATCTCAGGCGGGAAACCACTGATGCTGGCTAAAGTAAAACCCAGTAAAGGCATGATCATAAAATGGCTGAACACGCCGATAACAACGCCTTTCGGCATTTTTACCACGCCCACAAAATCATGAAAACTCATGGAAGTGCCCATGCCGAACATAATCAGCTGGATGAGCGGCGTGATCAAAACAGCAAATTTGAACCCGTTAAATTCTACAAAATACTGTGGATAACACAAAGCCGTGGTAACCGCCGCAAAAATTAACATGGTGTAAGAAAAGCCTTTCAGAACCGGTGAAAACCGAAAGGCAGCAGCCAGGGCTACAAATACAATAATTAAAAAGTTCATCAGCTTACCAGGTTCTTTTTTTCATAAACTGATCCAATTGCGTCCTTGTTATTTTAGCATCTCCGGTATGCTGATCCTGCCATTTCATAAATGCTTCTTTTATGGTATCATTCCACTGACTGTCGATTTCTCCCGTGCTAAACTTTCCGGCTTTAAGCATTTCGTGACTGAATTTATCACGCAGGGCAATAAATTCTGCCGTTGCAACAACGGTTTCGGCCAAATGTGCCGGAATAAACAGCACGCCTTCTTTTTCGGAAATTACCAAATCTCCCGGTAAAACCATCGCATGGCCGATACGGATCGGTGTATTTAAGCCGATCAAAACCATCTCTTCCAGATAAGAAGGATCAAAATCCCGGACGAAAGCATTAAAACCTTTGATCTGGCCCAAGCCCTGCAAATCTCGCGCAGCACCATCAAAAATTACACCGTTGCCGGATTTATTGAAAATTGAATTTCCCAGGTTGTCGCCAATCAAAGTGCCGCCGGCAATTTTGCCAAAACCATCCGCCACATAAACATCGCCTTTGGTTAATACATCAATCGGCCAGGCGTTGGTATTACCTTTACGGCCCTGTTTTTGGCCTCTTTCCTTAATATTTTTTTCGATATCCGGGCGGCTGGGCATAAACATAGCCGTTACCGCGCGGCCAACCACCGGCACATCATCATGCACTAATTTCCAGTTTCCTTCAAACTGGTTGTTGTAGCCTTCGTTTCGTAAAACCGTCCATGCTTCTTCTATACCTATATTTTTTGCCCGCGCAATTAAATCATCAGCAACCTTTGGCCTTCCGTCTGCAAAACGTTCTCCTTTCCAGGCAGATGTTAAAAATATCAGTTCCTCTTTGGGAATAGTCTGGGCGGCAGCTGTATTGTAAAAATTGATCACAAGCAGCGGTATCATCAAAAATAAAAGTATGCCGGGTTTCATCATTTTTATGGGATAAAAGAAGTATTGCTGATCAATTCTACTAAAATTATTTTAATGTGTTTGAGATTTCTGCGCTCTCTGATTGCGCTCGATAACCACTTTAGGCGGATAAACCGGATTGGCTATGCCGTTTAAATCGTAAACAATTTTGCCCGCACGGATCGTCATTTCGCATTCCAGTTTTTTACTGGCGGCTAACTTGTAACCCGTGTAATCAAACAAGCCGAATTTGCCTTCCCGCAGGTTTAAAATAGCCACATCGGCATCTGTTCCTACGGTTAAATTGCCCAGTTCCGGGCGGTTAATTTCTTTTGCCGGATTAGCCGTACTTGCCCGGATCACGCTTTTTAAATCCATGCCCATCGCTAAAAATTTAGACATGATGGTTAGCATATCTTTCATCGCATTGTTCATGCTGCCAACGTGGATATCGGTACTGATAGAATTTGGGAAAAACCCTTCTTTAGCTGCCGGGATAGCCTGCGAATAGGCAAAACTGATCCCGCCGTAACCTACATCAAAATAAATTCCGCGTTTTCTGGCTTCCCAAACAAACGGCTTTACTTTTTGGGTTAACAGATCAACAATATATTCCCGGCCGCCTAACTGGCCAAAACAATGCGTAAAAATATCGCCCGGCCGGAGGTGTTTCAAAAATAATTCTTCTATTGATAAAGGCGGATTGCTGCCTCCGAAATCAATCATTAACGGGATGCCGTCTGCTTGTTTGGAAGCTTCCACCGCATGGTCAACCGGTGTCCATTCGTGTCCTTCAAAATGCGCAACTTTGTATCCCACAATCAAATCTTTATAGCGTTTGGCTATAACTGCAGCCATGTGCGGGTCCATATCCATCGTATTTTGTTCGTAACTGCCGCGCATCCCTTCGCCAACAATATTTAAAAAAGCCAGCACACGGGTTTGCGACTGATCAATGGTTTGCGCTTTAAACGTAGGGAAAGTGCGCCAGCCCGAACTCCCGGCATCAACAACCGTGGTAACGCCGTTACGAAACGTAAAACCATCCGGCGGAAGCGCCAGGTTGCCGTTTTCGTAAGCATGGTCAGGCTCTGTTCCCCAAAAATTATGAGAATGGATATCAATCAAACCCGGCGTAACATAAAGCCCTTTTGCATCAACCACCTGAAGCCCTTTTTCAAGATCGATATTTTCGGCAACGAGCATAATTTTTCCGTCGCTGATGGCAATATCCGTTACCTTGTCTATATTATTTAAAGGATCAATTACATGGCCGCCTTTGATAATGATAGCATAAGTTTGGGCCATTAAATTCCACTGCCCAAAGCATAAAAAAAATGGCAGTAAAAGAAGTATTTTCCGCATAACAAGATTAGAAAATTTTATTTCCGGTATCATTTTGAAGCAGATTTTATCCGCATAAAAGAAGCATCTGTAAATAATTAGCGAGGCTTTAAACCGCTTGCTGCAATATTTCTTTTACACGTTTTGCCACCACATCTACCTGATCCGGGCGCAGTAAAACCACACCGATATTCAGTTTCTGGTCGTTGCCGTTTGCCACTATACTTGGCGTACCGTTTTTTAGGGCGACAAGCACTTCCTGCGGTTTAATTTTTACTTTGTTGGGATCCCATGTTACATCGAGGCTTGGAAAAGCATTGGCCGGACCCGGATCAATATGGGTTGCTGTTTTTACCGATGAAATTGTTTCCAGCTGCGAGCCGATCCTTTTGGCACGGGTTAACCAATCTTCCCATTCTTTTTTATGATCCCGCTCCAGGTAAGATTTCAACGCCGCATACATGCCGAACATTTCTTCTTTGTTCACCTTCATCGGGCGGCCGATCGGTGCTTCGTGCGGACTATGGTTTAAACGTGCCGCTGTAATTAAGTCTTTCCGGCCAAATAACAGGCCGGCACTTTGCGGCCCGCGCATCATTTTTCCACCGGAAAAAGTAATTAGATCATAACCCAATTTCTGGAATTTAAACAGGTTTTCTACCGGCGGCACATCAGCCGCAGCATCCAGGAAAGTAGGGATATTGTGCTTTTTGGAGATGGCTAAAAAATCTTCGTGCGTAACACTGCTTTTTTCTGCTGCATTAAAAAACAAAGCCATTACCGTGTTTGAGTTGAAAGCTTTATCCATTTCTGCCGGGCCTTCTACTTCAATAATTTTGGCCCCGGTTGTACTTACCGCCTGGTCAAAAAGATAACGATGCGATTTTTGCATAATCACTTCCGCTCGCGGCCCCGGCAGGTTCGGCAGCTGTTTAATCTTATCCGCATTGGTACCCGTAATACAAGCCGCCGTACCCAAAAGCATCGCGCAAGCCGCACCGGAAGTTACCATTGCCGCTTCAACTTTTAGCATTTCTGCAATTTTTGCGCCTACTTTATCCTGCAGTTCATACATGTTTGCAAAATCGTGCGAAGTAGAATTGATGGCTTCCAAAACTTCCGGCATCATCAGCGAACCTGATAAAAAAGTCATGGTAACGCCGGCATTTATGGTTGGCGTAACGCCTAATTCTTTAAATAAATCGCGTTTTGGCGTTACCGGTGCTTCGGCAACTGCATCAAGCGGAAAAGCGCTCCCGATGAATCCTCCAACTAACGGGAGTGCGGTAAGGCCCTTAATAACGTCTCTGCGTTTCATGTTATATTTTTAAATGATGATATTTTAAGCTGATTTTATACGTAAGCGATGCAATCCATTTCTACCAGAGAATTTCCCGGCACGCCGCCTTTAGCAACGGCAACGGTGGTACGAACGGGTGGTTTTTTACCGAAACGGCCTTTGTAAACTTCGTTCATGCCGGCATAATCTGCAATATCGTTAAGATATACATTTACCTTGAGCACTTTTTCCATCGATGAACCAGCTTTAACCAGCTCGCTTTCCAGCAATTTCAATACAATTTCTGTATGCGCTTTGATCTCGAAAGGTGCAATATGCGCACCCTGACCGGCTACAAAAACCATGTTTCCTAATTTGGTGGAACCGGAAAATAAGGGCACGTCCTGGTGGTTGGTTACGTTGTTAACTTCCTTTTCATCATGATCCAAAACGTTTGCTTTTGCAGATAAACCAAATACAGAAACCCCTGCCAGGGAAGCTAACATTTTTTTTAAAATTGATCGTCGCGCTGTTTGCATAAATATTTACAGTAATGTTATGTTTTTAAATTTTTTAAAAAGATAGGCTATTATTTTTAAATTTAAAATTGCTTTTCATTTTTTTTCAGAAGGATGGAAAAAGGCTGGTAAAAACAGTACGCCATCGCAAAGATTAATTGCGCTTATACTTATTTATTTTTGTGTTTTAACAGGATGCTTCTTTTACCGCATAAAAATAAAGGTAATCCGTTTTAAAATTAAAAAGATTTGCAGTTGATGAAATATCAACTGCAAATCAACCTTATAAATACCAATATAAATTAAGGTTTATCCCACCAAATCCTGGTTAAAAAATCATCTGCTCCCTGGCGCGCAATGGCAGCTTTGTAGGAAGCAGAATTTAAGTTTTGTTCTGAAACAGGATAAAGCATCCGCCTAAAAATTAAGCCGCCGGTAGCATTGCCCGGATAATTATTTGGCACCAAAGCCGGATAACCGGTGCGGCGGTAAGTTGCAAAAACTTCCTGTGCATCCGGGAAAATGCCTACCCAAAACTGGGTATAAATCTGCTGCATTTGCTGGGCAAAAGTACCGGCTGTATTTAGCTGGTGCGCATTAGCGTAAGCAGTAATCTGGCTGGTGGTTATTGTTCCCGGCGCACCTGCAATAATGGCCCACTGGCGCATAGCCGCACTGATGCCGTTTTGATAAGATGCCGTTACCGTTGCACCGCTGTACCAGCCGCGTAAAGCTGCTTCGGAAAGTAAAAAGTAGGATTCGGCAGCTGTAAAAACCAATCTTGGCGAGGATAAAAGAAGCAGTGTGTTTTGGCGAGGTTCGGAATAAGTTACAAAATCTGTTGGCCTGGCACTTAAAGTTGCCGGCATTCCTTTCTGGTTGGCAGAAGTTGTATCGGCAGTTCCCGTGGTGTAAACCACAGAAATGGTAGCCAGTCGCGGGTCTTTGTTTGTTTTTAAATAATTGATAAACACATCCTGATATTTTCCGCCTTCGGTATTGCTGCTTCCGTTTGCTTTGATATAATCAGAATTAAGCAGCGTTAAAGCCAGCGGATTTTTGTTGATATCCTGACCGGAACCCACGTAAGCTACTTTGGCAATATCGGCATCGGCAGTAATTACGCCGCCGGCAATTGCTTTGGTAACCCAAGTTTGCGCCGCGGCAGCATCAACTTTAGTCATCCGCATGCCTAAACGAAGCATTAGGGAATAGGCAAACTTTTTCCACTGTGTTGTATTGCCGCCATAAATTAGATCAGATGCGCCAAAGGTTGTTTTAGCAGCATCTAAACTTGCAGCAGAAGCATCCAATTCAGCAAGCATGTTGGCGTAAATATCTTTCTGGGCATCGTAAACCGGTGTGTAAATACTGCTGTTGTAACCTTGCCCGGCCTGAGAATACGGGATATCACCGTAAAGATCTGTTAGCCGGCTAAAGCAGTACACGCGCCAAATCCTGGCTTCGGCCAACAGGTTTACTTTGGATGCATCGCCGGTTACCGCTTTAATTACTTCGCCTATTTCGTTAATTTCGTTTGGATAAGCACTGCTGAAAGCTCCCGATGAGGCATTGCTTTGGCTCTGTATATATTTGGATCCAAAACCGGCAACATCATTATAACTGGTTGTGTATTGCATGGTGCCCAGCAGCAGGTTTAGCATGTTGGTAGTGCCGTCGTACTGTGCTTTAGAAAAAATGAACTGCGGCGTACTGGCTGCAACAGCATCCGGGTTGGTGTTTAGCTCTACAAAGTTTTTGGTACAGGAGGATAACCCGATTGTTAAACCGGATACCAATACTGTTTTTATCAGGTATTTATTTAGGAAGTTCTTCATCAGGTTCATGTTAAAATTTTACAGAAAAGTTTAGACCGAATGAGCGCGTATGCGGCAAGCCGATGGATTCGATACCCTGGATATTGCTGTTTGTAAAACTGGATTCGGGGTCAAAGTTGTCTGTTTTTTTGTAAAGTATGGCCAGGTTTCGGGCAACAAAAGAAATACTGGCCGATTGTAGTTTAATCAGTTTAAGATCAGCAACGGGGATGTTGTATGAAAAAATAACTTGTCTTAATTTAACAAAGCTGCCATCGTGTAAAAATAAATCAGCGTAAGATTTATAATTATCATAGTACGTTCTTAACCCGGTTACCGGCACAGTCCTGGTGTAACTGGCACCCGTTTGATCTACACCGTTTAAAAGTAAACCGCCATCGCGGCCCGGTAAGGTTGTTTTTAACAAACCTAACCGGGTTGCATAAATCTCCATTAAAGAAAATACTTTGTTGCCGAATTTACCATCCAGCAATACGCCTAAAGTAAACCGTTTATACCTAAAGTTATTGGTAAAACCCATGGTATAAGGGGCAACGCTGTTCCCTAACACTTGTAAACCTGTTGCAACAGGTAAGCCTGTAGTTTTATTAAATACCACGTTTCCGCTGGCATCGTGTTGCATTGTGGGTCCAACAATTTGTCCGGCAGAATAACCTACAATATTATTAACGTAAGCCCAGCTGTTTACCGTATTTGCCAATTGCATGGAGGTTATATTATCGGTTAATTTTAACACCCGGTTTTGGTTGTAAGCAAAGTTGTAACTGGTACTCCAGGTAAAGCTGTTGCTTTTTACAGGTGTGCCGTTGATCAAAAGTTCGATACCCTTGTTGTTTATTTCTCCTACATTTAATATTACGCTGCTGTAGCCGGAGGTGGAAGATATGGTTGAATTTACAATATCATTTGTGGTTTTACGATTGTAATAAGTTACATCAAAGCCTAAACGGTTTTTAAGGAGCTGCAATTCTATACCGCCTTCTTTTGTGGTAGAAGTTAAGGGCCTTAAATTTGTATTGGTGATCTGGCCGCTGGTAACATTTTGCAAGGTAGGGCCAGAACTCGGGACATTGCTGTAGGTGAGGTTGATTGCATAAGGATCCGGCGCACCGCCGCCAACCTGCGCATAGGAAGCCCGGATTTTAGCCAGGTTAAAAATAGCAGGTAATTTAAGCGCATCAGACAAAATAAAACTTCCGCCCACACTCGGGTAAAAAATACTGTTGTGTGCAGGGCTTAATGTTGAAAACCAATCTTTACGGCCGGTAACGGTTATAAAGAACAGGCTTTTATAATCAAAGTCTGCTGAGCCAAAAATCGAATTGGTTTTTAAATGTACGTTGTAAGGTAATGTAGATGCCGTAGCCAGGTTTGTATAACTATAAAAATACGGAATGGTAAAAGTAGAACCATTTAAATTTAATTGTTCGTTAACAAAGCTGCGGCTGTTTACACCGCCTAAAACAGATATATTAAAATTACTGATCACTTTTGCTTTGTAGGAGACTGTAGCCAGGCTGTTTGTTTCAGAAATATCAGCTTTTATAGCGGTATATTGTCCGTTCGGAACATATAATGTACCTGTTGGCAAAGTATTGGCGTAGTTGTAATTGTAAAAATCCCTACTGATGGTGCCTTTAAAAACTAAATCCTTTACCGGTTCATAAGCGATAGTGCCCTGGCCGATAAACCTGTTTTTGGTATCGTCTTCTTTGTATTTATTAACTACAAAATATCCGTTTGATGCGATGGAAGCATCATTCCAAACTATTTCGTTGCCGTTTGCATCATAACCGGGGTTTAACCAGCGCACATCTGCCGTATTGGCAATCATGTACGGCAGCCAGTTTGGGTTGCCTAAAGCATCGCCGGCACCGGTACGGTTGTGGCCTTTTTCTAAATTATATTGTGCCAAAGCTTCGATGCTTATTTTACTGCCTAATTTCCCGTTAAGCGAAAGGTTGCCTGTTTTCCGGTCATAAGTTGTGCCGGGCAGGATGCCTTTACTGTTTAAATCAGAAGCAGAAAAACGGTAAGTCAGCGCATCCGATCCACCCGTAAATGCCAGTGTGTTGGTAAATGTTGAACCGGTTTGATAGAAATTTTTGAGGTTATCCTTTTGCGCGGAGTAACTGTGTTTTAATCCGTCGGCGGCCACATAATCCGTTTGGGCGTTAATTTTTGCGCCCCAGGAACGCCTTCCCGTGGTTTGTGCCGTGCTTAAATCCGTTGGCAAAACACCGTTATCGCCCTGGCCATATTCATATTGATAATCCGGAAAAACAGCAATATTTTCTATAGTTGCCGTTGAATTATATTCTACACCGATCCCTTTTTGCGCCCTGCCTTTTTTAGTGGTGATTAAAATAACACCGTTTGCAGCCCGCGATCCGTACAAAGCTGCTGCCGTACCACCTTTAAGTACCGTCATCGTTTCAATATCGTCCGGGTTAATACCGCCGATGCCGTCTCCACGGTCAACATTGTTGGTAATACCGTTAATTGTAGGCGGGCCGCCGGGTGTCGAATTATCAATCGGCATCCCGTTTACAACGTAAAGCGGCTGGTTTTCACCCGTTAAAGAACCGTTTCCACGGATAACCACACGACTGGAACCGCCCGGCCCGGTTGAGGTGCCAATCGCATTTACGCCGGCAACTTTACCCGTTAAAGCATTGGCAACATTGTTTTCGCGTGCCTGGGTAAATTCCTCGCCTTTTACTTCGGTAACGGCATAACCTAAAGATTTTTTTTGCCGGTTAATACCTAAAGCCGTAACCACAACTTCATTTAGTGCATTTGTATTTTGCTGCAGCTTAATTGTTAGCGGTGCAGCTAAATTACTCACCACTACTTCTTCCTTTTTATAACCGATAAAAGCAGCAACAATAGTTACCGATTGCCCCTTATATTTATCCGGAACGGATAGCCTGAAATTACCGGAAGCATCTGTAGTGGTGCCGATGGAAGGATCATCTTTTAAAGTTACGGAAGCACCGATTACCGGATTGGAATCATCGCTGAAAACAACTTTACCTTTAATTTCACCTGCTGCGGCTGCCATAAAACTTTCTGTAGCAAGGTGTTCATTTAAAGTAAATATGGAAAACTGTGTTTGGCTGATTCTGCGGTAATCCAGCGAAAACCTGGAAATCAGCTGTTTTAAATTCGCCTCAAAATCATTTTCCTTCAATTCATTCGCAGCAATATATTTTTTGTCGAGCAAGCCTTCCTGATACGCAATCTGGATATGGTAACGCTTTCTTAAATTTTCTAATGCTTCTTTTAACGATACTTTATTTTCTTCCTGCAGGTTTTTTGCAGTGGTTTTGGCATAATGCTGGTTATTCGCCATCATTACCTGGGCATAACTGTAACCGGTTTTGCCCGATAAAAACAGTAGTATGCCGCAACATTTAAATAACTTGAACAGGTACAATTTTCGCATAATTGATTATTTTGAGATTTTAGAAATGATAATATTTTTATCTGACTGGCTGATTCTGAGATGCAGTGTTGAAGCTATCGTTTCGAGTAATTCCTTTACACCGGAAACTTTAATTTCGCCGTCGATTTTCAGGTTTTGAAGCAACGGATCAGTAACGCTAACCTGATAGCCGTATTCGTCCTGCAGGGTTTCAATAATTTTGCGGAGCGACGGATTATTAAATATCAGCCGGCGGGCAGTCCACAACGTGATATCAGCCGGCCGGGAAAGCACTTTTTTAGCCACCAAACGGTTATGGTTAAATTCCAAATCATCGCCCGGCTCCATTATCAAGCTTTCCTTTTTAGCGAAGCTGCTTAAATAAGCAATCTTGATTTTCCCGTTCAACAGGCTGACGTTTGTTTTTTCGTGCCTGCTTTTTACATTAAAAGTGGTACCCAAAACTTCTACTTCGATACCGTTGCTGTGCACATAAAATCTTTCTGACGGTTTTATATTCAGGGAATCCCGGTTAAGGTGTTTTACTTTAAAAAGTACTTCGCCGTTAATCCAAACTTCTCTGGAGTGAAAGTACCAGCCGGAAAAATAAGTTAAATCAGAGTTGCTGTTCAGGATAACTTCCGATTGGTCCGGCAAAATAACCGTGCGTATTTCTCCGAATCCGGTCGAGATCGTTTCCTGCCTGTTAAATTGCCACACCGTAAATGCCATGCCGGTCGCCAGTAAAAAAACTGCGGCCATCCTAAGCCAAACAGGCCGGCTAATCACTTTTGCAGGCACTTGTTTTTGTGTTCGGATACTTGCCTCAATCCTGTTCCAAACGTTTAACTGATTTTGCCTATTAAAAGAAGTATCCTGTTTACGATAAGCTTTGATAACCTGAGCAGCCCGGGAAACTTCTTCTTCCTTTTCGGGATATTTATTTAAAAATGATTGCCAGAACTGATCTTTTTTATCCGTTGGATTGGTTATCCAACTAATAAAAGTATCATCACCTAAAAAATCTTTAACAGTATAATTTAAATAGGTAGAAAATTCCATAAAACAACCTGATATTTAAATTGATTATACCTGAACACTTCAAATTATCCCTTCTTTTCAAGAAAAATTAGAAAAAAATTTGGAATTCAAGAAAGATAATCAAAATCAGGATCATTTTAAACTTGGATATCTTAAAAAGCTCCTGCAAATTATGTATAGCTTTATAAAAAAGTTTGTAGGCAGAGCTTGTGGTAATGCCCATTACGTCTGCTATTTCTTCATAACTAAGATTTTCGTAATATCTTAAATAGATAATTTCCTGTTGCCTGGAAGGTAAATCCTGTAAGAGTATTTTTATTTTCGACTGCAGTTCTTTTTCTTCTTCCCTCGCAATTATCTGCTGATCAAAAGACACTTCAAATGCAAAGCTGTAAGTATCGTCATCCTGATTTTCAATCGAATTAAACCTGTCCGAAACTTCAGTTTTCCGAAAAATTGCATGCCGTAAAGCTTTAAACAGGTAATTTTTTACGGATGCCGGATTGCCTAAATTATTTTTATTTGTCCAGAGTTTAACAAATAAATCGTGCACGCAATCTTCGATGATATTTACGTCCTGCGTAAACTTATAACCGTAATTACAAAGAAATTTAAAGTAAGAATTATAAATTAAAGTGTAGGCATCCCAATTTCCTTCCTTAAAAGAAGCCCATGTAATCAACATGTTCCTTTCCTGATCGAGTGGGAAATTATTACGCATCGGCCTCCAAATTAATAATCTATAACTATCAGAAGCTGAATATAGAAAATTCTTCTCTTTAAAAAATTATTAATAACACATTAAATTATTTGCGCCGGCAATTTTAATTTGATTAGAAAATTTAGTGTCCGGTTAAATTTTGTCCGGTTTGCGTTACATGCTTCTTTTACCGATATAAATTAGTTGTCGAAGAATTGATCTCGCCGGTTTTTTATACGACAAATAATTATAACCCGGTCAATGCTTTAAAAATTTGGGGTTGCAAAGAACATTTCAGAATAATTTGCGGTTTTAACTTTATAACCTAAAGATGATCCCTAACCTCAATTTGATGTTAGTGATACTCAAACTGAGGCAAAAATTCCTCAACAAATACAATTTATTATGTAATAAGTACCAAAACAGCTGCTGTATGAACATGGTACGGAGGTTGTTGATATTTAATAAATAATTTAGAAATAACTTAATTTAAACTATTATTGCATGGCCTATTTACCTTGTTTTATGAAAAAAAGTATACTTTATAAAAAGATTTTTAACCGTAAACTTGTTTTTTACAGTGTTATCTTATGCGGATGTATTATCCAATCAAAACCAGTTAATGCACAAACAGCTCCGCCTTACAAAGCCCCTCAGGATACGGTTAAAAAAAACTTAGCCCCTAATGCCTCTATCACCACTTATCAAACTACCACACAAGCTTACACACCTGATTCACGCTTTGTAGGTGCTGCGGTTAAGGCGGCAGAAATTTTAGCGGATACCACCAAATACGATACTAAAAAAGGTATTGCTATTGAGCAGTTATTTAGCATCAGCGATTTGGAATACGTGGCTAAACAAGGCCCGAATGGTGTTGTAGTTTTATTTGAACTGGTTAACAAGCATTTGCCGAAAGGAGAAAGTGTTAATTTCCGTTCTGAGCAGGAAGCTACGGTAACATCAGGTACCAATCCTTTAGTGCTTAAAAACCTTCGCGCAACGGTAGCGGCCAAGCCAGGTTCTATTTCCAGCAACGCATCGCAATGGAAAGAAAACATTTTCCAGGCTTATATGGCGCGTGATTATGCTACCAAGCTGATGAACACCATTACCATTACATCTGCCACACGTGAAATACGGGAAACACCGGCGTTATCGATTATTGATTACAATGGCGCAGATATTACAATCGGGAAGATTTTAGCACGCAAACAAGCTACAATCGGAAATAAATACCTGGCAGAAAAACAAGCGGTATTAGACTTTCGCGAACACACTTTTCCGGGAAAGCTATCCAAGGAAAACGCTAATGAGAACTACAAACGCGCATTGTTTCAATTAATCGATTTGCAGCAGGGAGATATCAACAGGCATCCTGAAACCAAAAATTTTGTTGCTGTTTTAACCGCAGATCTTAAAAAAGGACAAAGCAGCAATGTGGTTAATGCCTTGAAAAAGAATAACTTTTTTGATGAAAACGTACCGGGAAACCTCGGGCCGGTATTGTTAACGGAAGATTCTGTAATCAATGCTGATAAAATCCAGAAAAATGCTTACGACAAAGCAATGGAACTGATGACCCTTACTGCCCTGCATTATGGCGAACGGGATGCGGTAAAGCTGTTAAAAAGTTTGGTTGAAGGTAAAGGTGCTGTTCCGGCACAGCAAACAACCGAATTTACACCAAAGCGCTTGGGCCAGTTAACCAATCATGGTACCGAACAATTAAAATCTTTAGGTTTCGGTAAAAGCAAAACCAACAACATGACTAATTCTGACCTGGTTTTGGTTGCTGTAGCGGCACCGGATGCACCGGTTATAATTAAGCCAAAAGCATTTTTAACCTTGCAGCAGGTTGGTGTTAGTATTGCCAATTATTACTCGGTTGTAGAAACAAACGAAACAAAAAATACCGTTTTGTTTAATCCGAGGATCAGTTTAGGCAGCCGCCATATCGAGTATCGGGCCGCTTTTGATGCAGTAGATTTTGTTCCGGAGTTTTTAAACGGAAATAACATCAATCAAAAAGGTTCCCGTGTTAAACAAAACGGATTAGAGCTACGGGTAGAATCTGATCTGTATTTTTCAAATTCTTTAAAAATAATCGACAAAGGTGTAAAACCTGTTATTTACCCTGAATTTGGTGTACTTGCCGGACTTGGAACACGTAATGTTGGAGATGACAACAGCACAACTCCCGGGCCGCTTGGTGCTGTCCCGCAATTTAAAAATACCTATTTTAACTGGGGCGGCCATGCCGGCTTAAATTTTGGCCCTGTTTTGTTAGGCGTAGATGCAACCTACTTCTCAACAGGAACAAGAACTAATCCAAACGAAAGATTTTTTGACCTTTCACAAGGCATGACTTATTATCGTTATACCTTACTGATCCACTTCCTAAATTTTGGCCTTGGCAATATTGCACAAGGTAAAGGGACACACTTAACCATTGATGCAGAATATACCGGCGAAACCAATAATACAGGAATCAAAAACCGCACGGTTTCAAACGGCAGCGGCGTGCAAACCGGTAACGACGAGTGGAACCGCGATTACGACAGGGCACACCCGAATGGTGTTTTTAATGCACAAATTGCTTCGGCAATGATTTTAAACGGTGATGTAAAAGCTACTTATGCAGCAAGCAGTTATGGCGCGGTTCATGCCGGGATACAAAAAGGTAACATCGGGTTGCGGGCCACAGGCGGTTTGTATAATTTATATACCGTACCGATTGACGGCGGCCGTTTAATTAGTGGTGAAACATTTAAAAATACCATTAACGGGAACCTGTTTGGTGCATTAACGCTTACTTATAATTTCAGCTCCGGTAGCTTTAGCAGCAAATCCAAGCGAACCGAAACTTATCAGAATACCGGCAACGGCGAAACACCGCACAAAGTAGATGAATCATCAACCGAGCAGCGCACTAATTTCGGACCGAGAAACCATGCTATTTTTACCAATGGAAAATCAAGGCTTAAACCTGTTCCAACAGATGTTAACTAAGTATTAATCAAAACTTAAGTAATAGAACGGCCGATATTTAATCAACCTAAAATAAAGCAGGAATAAGATATTTTTTTTGAAATTTGAAAAATATTAGGTTTAACATCCTGCATATTGTTTATTTTTCCAAAATGAAAAATCTATTTCTTGCTTTACTGGCTGGTTCGGGTGTTTTTGTTCAGCAAGCTTCGGCACAAACTGAAGTAATCAAAAAAAACGGCTATAGTTTATCGTTTACTAATAACGACCCCGCTTTGGATCCTGCCACCAAACAAAAATTAATCAATACCTTTTTTGAAACGTATCCTAAAATGGCTAAAACTTATAATAAAGATGCCATAAAAACAGTATCGCTTGCTATTGATACTGCTTACAAAGGTGTAGCCGCTACAGGTAACGCACGGATTGTGATAAGTTCTAAATGGACGCACTCGCACCCGGAAGATGTAGATGTTGTTACGCATGAAGGGATGCACGTTGTGCAGGATTATAAGGAAAGTGTCGGGCCGCTTTGGTTAACGGAAGGCATTGCCGATTATGTGCGTTATCAGTTCGGCGTAAATAACGAGGCTGCTAAATGGTCTTTGCCAGATTTTAAAGCCGGACAAAATTATACAAACAGTTATCGTATTACGGCACGTTTTCTTTTGTGGATAGAAAAGAAGTACAAAAAAGGATTTGTAAAAGAAGCAGACCAACAGCTGCGCGCACATACTTTTAACCAAACAATCTGGCAACAGCAAACAGGCAAAACTTTGGATGAACTGTGGAAAGAATATTCAGAAAATCCGGCTTTACCAAGCTGATAAAATCTGTTATGCTTCTTTTAGCAGGTAAAAATTGGGATAGTTATACCTTCAAATTTAAGCCGGATGAGTCTATTCGTGCAAAACCAAAATTGCTTTTACAGTTTGGTTCATAATCTGATTAACTGTACTTCTGTTAAACAACCTGTAAACTATATTGTGATGGTGTTTTACCAAACATAAAATATCCGTTTCATGCGTTTGGATAAAATCCATAATACCATTTAACGGACTGCTGTTGTTCGTATAATTAAAATCCAGGTGTGTATCATGGATCAGGTTTTTTAACCTGGTTTCACCGGTTTCTATGTGCTTTAAACCGGATTTTTCAGCAACATACAGCACTTTTATTTTTTCTGATCCGAACGCTTTTACCATTTCTTTAAGCGCGTTAACGTCTTCTGCAGATAAGCGCGTTTCATAATCAGTAGCCAGGGTAATAACAGGCGTTTCAGGGAATTTACTTCCCGGAGGAATAATTAATGTTGGCGTTTTAACTTTTGCAACCAGCATACTGGCGTTGCTTCCAACAATTCCGGTAATCCCTGTGGCTCCAATTACGCCCGTTACCAACAAGTTAACATCGTTATGTTTAAGGTAGCGGGTAACTACGGTTTTTAAAAAGCCTACATCACAAAGGGTTTTAACTGATGTAACAGGGAAAAAACTTTCTTCGGCCAATTTTTCAGCCCATAATTTTAGCGCAGTTCTTTTGTTATTGTAATAATCCTCGATAAAAATAGCATTGTAAGTGCTGTTGTTTATACCTTCAGTCGGATGTATTGCATGGATTGCGCAAATATCTACAGCCAATACCTTAGCTATTTCTATCGCATATTTCATTGCGTTGGCAGCACTGCTGGAAAAATCTGTTGCAACAAGGATTTGTTTCATTGTGATACTTGTAGTTTCCGGTAATATCCTTCTCAGATAGTTAAACAAACAGGTGAAAAAGCATAAATAACAGTAATGATAAAAGCGTGGCCACGGGCAAAGTAAGTACCCATGCCAGGGCAATATTCTTTATTGTTTTGTTGTTCAGGTTTTTTTTACCTCCGGAGGCAACCATACCTCCGGCTATTCCGCTCGAAAGCACATGCGTTGTACTAACCGGTAACCCAAAACCGGTACTCAGCCCGATTGTTGAAGCAGCTACAATTTCAGAAGTTGCACCTTGTGCGTAATTCAGGTGTTCGTTGCCTATTTTTTCGCCGATCGTAACAACAATTCGTTTCCAACCTACCATCGTGCCAATACCTAAAGAAAGTGAAATGGTTGCGATAACCCATATCGGCGCAAAATCTGTAGTCTTAACGATGTCTTTTGTGGCATCTGTTAAAATCTGCTTATCGTTTTTAGCAAGATTTGTTTTTTTATCATTCAAAACTTCGTTTATGCCGTCGTTTATATTTTCCAGCTTTTGCCGAAGTTTAAAGGATTGTTTTTTCCGTCCTGCAGAAGGTGTTGCTGCAAGTTCTGTTTTGGTTTCTGCAATTGATTTTTCGATCTTTAAAAACAAAGCGGTTTTGCTTTTATCCGCCTTTTTTATTTTAGTTAATACGTTTTCCGTTTCGTTTAAAGCTGATGAAATCTTGTGATTGGAAATAGCAGGATTGAGTGCATACTTTGCCGGAAAAAATGCAATCAGTATTAACATGAGCAAGCCAACGCCCTTTTGCCCGTCATTACTGCCGTGGAAAAAACTTACCAGCGTGCAAGTAGTAATCAGTAACAGCCTGATATGGATAGGCGGCCTGTCGTTATCTCCCTGTGGAATATGAAATAAAGACTTCGATTTAATAATGTGCTTCAAAAAGTACATCAGTAATGCAGCAGCACCAAAACCGATAATCGGTGAAATAATCAGCGATAAACCTATTTCTTCGGCTTGCTTCCAGTTTACGCCGCTACCGCCGTAATACCAGGTAAAACCTAAACTTGCCCCGATCATTGCCCCGATCATCGTATGCGAACTTGAACAGGGAATACCCAGAAACCACGTACCTAAATTCCAGATGATGGAAGCTAATAATACGGCAAGCACTAAACACGCCCCTATTTGCACAGGCAATGCCATAAGTGTATTTAGCGGCACCAGTTTCAAAATCCCCATGGCTACGGTAACGCCTCCCAAAAAAACACCCAAAAAATTCCAGAAACCCGACCACGGGATGGCAAGTACCGGTTTTAAAGCTTTTGTATAGATAACTGTTGCAACGGCATTGGCCGTATCATGGAACCCGTTAACAAACTCGAAACCAATTACAGCCAGCAAGCATATAAAAAATATGAGCAGCACCGGACCACTTAAATCAGCTTCACCGATAAAGGGAAGTGTAATTGCGTTGAACAGGTAAGACATGAGTCGGATTTACTAAACGGAGATCAAATTTTAGCTATCCTCAAATAAAGTTAAAACATGGCTTAATGTTGCAGCATCCGGATTAATAAATTGTTAAGTTATTTATTAAATATAGCAGAATCAACTCCAAATTTTATGTGATAAAAGAAGCTTTCAAACGGAGCAAAGGAAAGCCTTCAATTATGAAACGTGGTTGCAGTGGATTTTTTACATCCGTAAATTAATCAACTAATGCTTTTTTAACCGGATTTACTTTTTTCTTATTGGTACCTTTCTTTTGAACCGGAACAACAGGTAAATCCCCATTACTTTTAGATTTTGCAACCATCGGTTCATTGTTTTCCTTTTGATTTACCGTTGGATGAACGTCCCCTTTTTTAAAAGTATCGATTTTTTTTAACAGTATTTTGGCAAGCTTTTTTGACTCCTTTTCAATTTGTTTATCTAATTTTTTTGAGCCATTATGCCACTCGCTTGTTACTTCTTTAAACTTGGCAATCAAATTTAACCTTAATTCAGTTTTTAGTATTTTTTCTGCTGATGCAATACGCTTGCGTTTATCTTTTTTCATTTAAATCGGATTAAGCCCAAAGGTATGTTATCAAATTATTAAGTCAATATTAAATTTATGTTAAGTCCAGAACGTTTATTATATAATTAACAGGTTGATACAATTATCAACACAAGTATAAAGTTCGCTTAAACCTGCATAAAAGGCTTTTTGCTTATTGCTTTTATCGCTGAACTCGCAACCCAGGCGGCAGGTTGTTTGGGTTCCTGTATTGTAACCGGCAGCAATGGCATAAAATTTTTGGTGATGAATGTGCAACAGGTTGTTTAGCAACAGTTCAAATTCGATAGAATATTTGAACAATGCGCTTAAATTATCCTGACTGTAATTTTTTATTGCTTGCAGCCTTTTTTGCAAGCGAAACAGCCGGGTAATAATTTTCTCTTTCATCAACAGTTTAAACGAAATATTTGGCCGGCATTTGTTAGCTTAATATTATCAATTTAACAACTATTTTAACGCAGTAAGAAAATGATCAACACAAGCTGAGTTAGAGCCGTCTCTTTAAAATCCAATTTTTTACCTGTAAAAGAAGTATGGTTATATAAGCTCCTGCAAATATTAATCAGATAAAAAACAACTATCCTTTTCGATACAAAATTAATATTGTGTTAAGTTTTTGTTATCTGTGTGATAACCTGTAAAAATTATTTCCTTTTTAACTTACTGATCTGTAAGATCATAAAAAATCATCCTGATTAATCCGAATAACTATTAACAACAAGGGTAACATAGAATTGATGTTTTGATAATAACCGGAACCTTTCTTTGCGCAATTAACAAACAGAAAGATTTTATTTAATAAAACTATTAACCGAAACAGATTTTTTATGAAAAAACTCTACCGAGATTATTTCAAATGCCTATTCTCTATCAATCAAAAGCAGTATCTGGCCCTGCTCCTAATTTTACTGCTAATTACTCCGTCCCGAGTATTTTCACAAACCGGAAGGATTATTAAGGGAACAATAACCGATGAAAAAAACCAGCCCCTGCCCGGCGTTTCTATTTTGGTGGTAGGTACTGCTAACGGGATTTCTTCTGATGCTGACGGTAAATATGCGATCACAGTTAACAGCAATACTGCTGTACTGCGCTTTACATCGGTAGGTTTTACCACGCAAAATATAACAGTTGGCAGCAGCAGTAACATCAGTATTAGTTTATTACCCAGTAACAATCAGCTTAAAGATGTTGTAGTGATTGGTTACGGCACATCTACCAAACAGGATGTAACGGGTTCGATCACGTCCCTAAAATCCGAAGACTTTAACCAGGGCGTTTTAACAACTCCGGCAGAGTTGCTGCAAGGCAAGGTTCCCGGTTTAAACGTAACTAAAAGCGGCGATCCGAACCAGCAGCCGGCCGTAATTTTGCGCGGCCCGTCAACTTTAAATTCGGCAAGTGGCGCGCAGGAACCTTTTTATGTGATCGATGGTGTGCCCGGGGCATCTGTAGATTTACTGGCACCGGCGGATATCGAAAGTATTGATGTGCTAAAAGATGCATCCTCCACTGCAATTTATGGCTCCAGGGCTGCAAACGGCGTAATCATCATCACCACTAAAAAAGCAAAACAAGGGCAAACACGGCTTACTTACAGCACTTACGCCGCTATCGATCAGGTTTCTAAAAAAATAGATATGCTTTCTGCAGATGAACTGCGCCAGTATCTGAAAAACAATAACCAGCCTGCACTGGCGATGCCCTTAAATGATGATGGCTCTAACACCAACTGGCAAAACCTGGTTGAGCGTAGAGGCTTCTCCCAAAACCATAACCTTTCTTATGGCGGCGCATCAAAAAATACAGAATATGGTGCCAGCGTAAACTACTTTAAAAATGACGGAATTTTGAAAAGAACCGCTTTGGAACGCACGGTTTATCGCGGTTATATCAACCAGCGTTTTTTTGATGACCGTTTAAAACTCAGCTTAAACCTAACCAACAGCCATAGCAAAACCGACGACGTGGTACAGTCTTACCTGCTACCCGGTGTGTTGTTTTACCTGCCAACGGTTAGTCCGTTTAACCCGGACGGCAGCTACAAAGAAAATTATACCCGTACCGGCAGCGGCCCTTTTAACCCGCTTTCGCTTTTAAATAATAACACGATTAATATTGATGATAATAAAACGCTGATCAACGGTATTGCCCAAGTTGATATTTTAAAAGGGCTGCGGTTTACCCTGAGTGTTTCCCAGCAGCGCGATCAGAACAACTACAACAGTTACCTCAACAGTGCATCCGCGCTGGCAGTTAATATTAACGGCGTGGCGCATCGTTCAGCATTTTTAAATACCAATAACGTAGTAGAATCCTATTTTAATTACGACCGCATGTTCGGCCAGCATTCAATCAAATTACTGGCTGGTTATTCTTATCAGCAAACCCGCAGCAATGATGGTTTCGGTGTACAAACGCAGGGATTTTCTAACGATAATTTAAATTACAACAACCTGTTTTTATCAAATCCTACTGCTATTTCACAAATCGGTTTTGATAATAACCCGATCTCTACCCTCCGGCTGATTTCATATTATGGCCGCGTACAATATCAGTTTGCAGACAAATATTTACTGCAAGGTTCTTTGCGGGATGACGGTTCATCAGCATTTGGTGCCAACCACCGTTACGGATTGTTCCCGGCAGTTTCCGGTGCCTGGCGGATTATCAACGAAGATTTTATGAAGAAGCTTACTGTTTTTAGCGACCTAAAAGTGCGGGCAGGTTACGGCGTTTCGGGTAACAGCCTCGGTTTTAATGCTTTTACTGCCTTGTTAATTTATGGTACACAGGGCAGCGGAAGCAAGTTTTTGTATAATGGCAACATCAACAATTCTATTGGGCCAACACAAAATGATAATCCGAATTTAAAATGGGAAACCACGGCAACTACCAACATCGGTGTAGATTTTGGTTTGCTGAAAAACCGTATTTCCGGTTCCGTAGATTATTATATTAAGAAAACGTCTGATTTAATTTACACTAATTATCCTGTTTCGTTAACGCAGTATTTTGTACCTACAATTACTTTAAATGCCGGTAAAATCAAAAACTCCGGAGTTGAAGTAATTTTAAATGCCGTTGCGGTAAAATCTTCAGCTTTTTCCTGGAGAACATCTCTTAATGTTTCCCACAATAAAAACGTTGTCGAGAGTTTATCGAATAATGTGGCAAACCTGCCCTTGTTTTACACCGCACAGCTTGGCGGTAAAGGTCAATCTGGTAATTATAGCCAGATTGTGCGGCCCGGCGATGCAATCGGTACATTTTATTTGTGGCACTATGTTGGTAAAAATGCAACCGGTGTTAGCACGTATCAAAATGCTGCCGGTGCAACTATTGCCACACAACCACTCACAACCGATCAGTTTGTGGCCGGCAACGCACAGCCAAAATTGATTTACGGCTGGACAAATACCTTCATTTACAAAAAGTTTGATCTGAACGTTTTGGTGCGGGGCGTAACCGGCAACAAAATCTTAAACGGTACACTGGCTTCCTTAAATAATCCTGCTGATGCCAAAATCCAAAATATCCCGCGGTTTACTTTGGGCGAATCTTACAGCGATATCAATGCGTATTTAATTTCTGACAGATTTTTAGAAAACGGCTCCTACCTGCGTTTGGATAACGCCACGTTAGGTTATACCATCAAACCAAATATCCCGGCCATTAAAGCTATCCGGCTTTATTTAGCAGCAAATAATTTGTTTGTGATTACCAAATATTCCGGCATCGACCCCGAAATAAATATCGGCGGCTTAACGCCCGGCATCGACAATAACAATTATTATCCTAAAACACGCTCTTATATTTTCGGCTTAACTGCTTCATTCTAAAAATAATTAAACGAAAGAGATGAAAAATATCTATTCCTATCTGGCGGGGTTTGCCCTCCTGATTACCATAAATGCCTGTACCAAACTGGATGTTCCGGTAGAATCACAATATGTTAAATCTAATTTCCCGGTTACAGATGCAGATTATACCGCATTGCTGGGAACGATGTATTCCAATCTGTCATCCAATTACGGGATACCTTACTGGCGGATGCAGGAACTTTCTACCGATGAGGCGATCATCCCGGCACGGGACGGTAATTATGATGACGGCGGGCAATACCGGCAACTGCATTACCATACCTGGACGTTTGACCACCCGAACGTAATGACGGTTTGGCAATGGGGTTTTAGCGGAATCAACACTTGTAACCGGTTGATTACGCTGGTTAATGCTTCGCCTTCTGCCGATGCGATAAAAGCGGCAAATATTGCACAGATCAGGGCAATGCGTGCGCTTTACTATTTTTTTATGATGGATTTGTACGGCAATTTGCCAATCATTACGACGTTTCCCGTGGCTACACCACCAGCAACCCAATCCAGAAACAACGTATTCCAGTTTATCGAAAGTGAATTAAAAGCTGCTTTACCTCTTTTACCGGCAAAAACTAATAGCTCTATTACTAATACTTTGCAATACGGCCGGCCAACAAAAGGAATGGTTTTCGCCTTGCTTGCCAAATTATACTTAAATGCCGGCGTTTATACCGGTACGC
This sequence comes from Sphingobacteriaceae bacterium, assembly GCA_903642215.1. Classification (GTDB taxonomy): domain Bacteria; phylum Bacteroidota; class Bacteroidia; order Sphingobacteriales; family Sphingobacteriaceae; genus Mucilaginibacter_A. The sequence goes on from CAHJWG010000001.1 coordinate 439,377, forward strand.
CGCGTTATCCTGATGTTGTTACGATGGCAGACAGTGTTCAAAAAAATACCAACTATTCTTTGGATGCAAAATACCGCGACATTTTTTTACCAAACAACGGCCCGCAAATTAATGAAACCATATTTGCCGTTCCTTACGATCAGCAAATCCCCGGGAACCAGTTTACCCGTTTTGGCTTTTTCTATTATCTCTCAGCCGCTTACGGCCTTAATGCTACATTAAGTATTGCCATGAGCACCACGCCGGAGTTTTATAACCGCTTTAATATCCCGAATGATTTTCGTACAAAAACCTGGCTGGTAGGTTTACAATATTACCCGGATGGCAACGGCGGTTTTACCAATCAGCCCGCTTATTACACCACAACTCCTCCTTTTGTGCAGATCAATATTACGCCGCAACTCGTTTTAATTCCGGGTAAACCGATGGATATCGGCAATACTTTGGCCAGCCAGTCAGAAGGTATTCGTTCCATAAAATATTATCCCGACCCGACGATTATCCAATCAACACGGCAAAACGGCAATGATATGCCCGTGCTTCGTTTAGCAGATGTTTATTTGATGAAGGCCGAAGCAGAACTCCGCGGTGCGCCAACAACCGTTGCCAACGGAGAATTGCAAACGCCTTTGGTTCTGGTAAATAAAATTCGTTCGCGTGCCGGGGCACAATTAGCTTCGAGTGTAGATTTGCAAGGTTTACTGGATGAACGCGGCCGCGAACTTGCCTGGGAAGGTTGGCGCCGGAACGACCTGATCCGTTTCGGGCAGTTTGAAACAGAATATCCGCTGCCGAACGATGTTTTAACCATGAATAAAGATGTAAACAAAAGGCTGTTCCCCGTTCCTTCAACCGAGTTAAAAACCAACCCAAACCTGGTGCAAAACCCCGGTTACTAAACATGCTTCTTTTAGCACACAAATTTTGGTATTGAACAAACAGCCGTTATTTAACAGTAGCGGCTGTTTTTGAATTTCAGTTATGAAAACCTTTTTCAGCATACTTCTTTTAGCAGCCTTTCCTGTTTTAACACAGAACGATCCGAATAACCTTCCGATCAACAAAATACAGGTGATCGGTTCGCACAACAGTTATAAAAAAGCGATAGAACCGAGCTTGTTCAAATTATTTATGCAAAAGGATTCGGCCAACGCCAGCAAGATCGATTACGAACACATCGCCATTGATAAACAGCTCGATTTGGGTTTGTGCAACCTCGAAATAGATGTTTATGCTGATGAAAAAGGCGGCCGGTTTGCGCACCCGAAAGGTTTGGATATGGTGAAAAAGCAATCGCCGTACAACGCGGATGGCGTGATGGACAAACCTGGTTTTAAAGTGCTGCATATTCCCGATCTGGATTTCCGCACCCAGTTTTCTACCCTGGCGGATGGTTTGCAGCAATTAAAACGCTGGTCGGATGCGCACCCAAATCATTACCCGGTTTTTATCACATTGGAAGCTAAAGATGCTGTGGCAAAACCAACAGATGCAGACCAAACCAACAAACTTACCGCTGCGGTTTTTGCCGAATTAGATCAAAACCTGCGCGATAACCTGGGTATTCAAAATATCCTTACGCCTGATCTGGTTCGCGGTAAAAATTCCACCTTAAACAACGCTGTTACGCAGGGCGGCTGGCCAACTGTTAAAGCTGCACGCGGCAAGTTTTTGTTCATTTTAGATGATAAAGGCAGTAAACGAGATTTTTATATCGAGGGGCATCCATCCTTAAAAGGCCGTATGATGTTTGCCGATGCAGATGCAGGTACGCCGGAAGCCGCCATGATAATCCGGAATAATCCGCAGGATCCGGCTATAAAAGACCTGGTTAAAAAAGGTTATATCATCCGCACGCGTGCCGATGCCGATACGCAGCAGGCACGGAAAAACGATAAAAGTGATTTTATCGCCGCCTGTAATTCCGGTGCGCAAATCATCACCACGGATTATTATTTAAAAAGCACACATTTTAAATCAGATTATGTAGTCAGTTTTGAAGGTGGGAAATATTTCCGTACAAATCCTTTGTTTAAAAATTAAGTAAAACTGATTTCTACCGTTTTTATAATCATGCAGAATGTTTTCCTTTGGCAGATTAAAATTGATTCTTTAACTATTTGTACCGATTAAAAAATCAGATAAGCTCCTGATTAAAGGATAAATTTACTTATCTAAAATATTGATTCTCAACTCCTCAAAATTCATGATACGCCTGCAAAGCTTTTGTTCCTTCTCCGTTTTAAGCGGTTTGATCATTTTTTTAACCGGCTGTAACTTCTTTTATCACCCAAAAAATCAACCGGAGCAGGAAAAGTTAAGCCACCATTCTGCTTATGACGACAGCACTTTAAACAACCGCGTGCTGCCGGTAATGATGCCTTATAACAGAATAATTGACCCCGCCGGAAAGGTAATTGTTTTTGGTAGCCCGGAGCAGGAAAACCACAGTTTGGATGTGCAGCCGATTCCCAATACACCACTTTTAGCGGTTGAAGACCGGTATGGAATTGCAATTATCAACCATCAAACCAATAAAGTTACTGCCCGATGGACTTACAGCGATGATGCAAGATTTAAAGGTTTGATGAGTACTTATTCCGGCATACAGGTTTTAAGCGAAAACGGCAATACACAAATATTTTGGAGTGCGGCAACCGAAACCAATCATCAGTCGTACGTTTTTCAAGCTGTTTTTAAGGACGAAAAAATAGCGGTAAAAGAAGCATTTCCGTTTAAGCCCGAAAGCCCTTCGCCGCTGGCTCTGCCAAATGAAGTTGCTATCAGTAAAGAAAACGGAACTGATTATCTGTATGTGGTTTTAAACGGCAATAACCGGCTGGTAAAAATTGACCCGGCCACCAAAAAAACTGTGTGGGCGGTACCAACCGGCGTGGCACCATACGGTTTAACAATATCCGGCGACAAGGTTTTTGTGAGCAACTGGGGCGGAACCCTGCCGGCTGATAATGACGGGAAAGAAACGGCAGGCGTGCCTTACGGAAGCACTTACATCAACCCGAAAACCGGCGCAACAGCGGCAGGAACAGTTTCGGTTTTTAATTTGAAGGACGGCAAAAACATCAAAGAAATAGTGGTTGGTTTGCATCCTAATGATCTGATCAACGGTAAAAACAACGAAAATATTTATGTTGCCAACGGCAATAGCGATGATGTTTCGGTTATCAACACACAAAGTTTAACCGTTACCGAAACGATCTCGGTACAAATTAATCCGGGTAAAAAAGGCTTTATCGGCGATACGCCAAATGCGTTGATTTTAAGCGAAGACGGAACACATTTATTTGTAGCCAACGGAATGGATAACGCCGTTGCCGTTGTAAAGCTCGGCGCAAATACAGCCGCAAAAAGTACCGGTAAAAGCAGTATCGAAGGTTTTATCCCGACGGAAGCTTATCCGGGCGGCCTCGCTTTAAAAGGAAATAAACTTTTTGTAACCAACCTGGAAGGCGAAGGCGCAAGGATAAACAGTAAAGAAATCCGTAAAGAAAATAAAACGATTGATCAGGAAGTGCCGGATATTGATGGCGGTTCGTATAACTCCCATCACCAAAAAGCAACTGTTTCTGTTATCGACCTGCCTGATGCGGCGCAATTATCGGCCTATACCAAAAAAGTAAAAACGCTCAGCCTAAATTTCAGGACGGAGCTGGCCCGTTTAGCACCGCGGAAAAACCAGCCGGCGCGGCCTGTTCCGGAACGCATTGGCGAACCTTCGGCTTTTAAACATGTGCTGTATATCATCAAAGAAAACCGCACTTACGACCAGGTTCTGGGGGATTTGCCGCAGGGGAAAGGCATGAAAAGTTTGTGTATTTACGGCGATAGCATTACGCCGAACCAGCACCAGATCGCCAGAAATTTTGTACTGATGGATAATTATTATGCCTCCGGAAAATGTTCTGCCGAAGGCCACCAGTGGACGGATGCAGCGATGGTGAACGATTATATTGAGAAAAACGTACGGGCCTGGTTCCGCAGCTATCCGCATGTGCAAACCGATGCGATGGCTTATAATCAAAAAGGCTTTATCTGGAACAATGCGGCCGATCACGGTAAAACAGTAAGGATTTATGGCGAGGCCTGCATTCCTCAAATCGACAGCAAACTAAATTGGATCGATATTTATAATAATTATAAAGCCGGAAAGCCGCTGGAATTTAAAAATGTAAGTACGATTTCCAGGGTTAGGCCGATGCTTTCGCCCAATTATCCGGGTTCTGATTATTTGAAAATTACCGATCAGGTTCGTGCAGAAGCTTTTATCCGGGAATTAAAGGATTATGAAAGCAAGCCCGGCGATCAGCTGCCCGAACTGATGGTGATGGCTTTGTCAACAGACCATACCCGGGGATCAAGCCCGGATATGCCAACGCCGCGTGCGATGGTTGCCGATAATGATTTCGCTTTAGGCCGTATCGTGGAAGCGTTGTCGAAAAGCAAATTCTGGAAAAACACGGCTATTTTTGTAACCGAAGATGATTCGCAAGCCGGCTGGGACCATGTTTCTGCTTATCGCACCACAGGTTTTGTGATCAGCCCGTACAGCCATCTGCAAAAAACGGTTTCCACTAATTACAACCAAACTTCTATCGTTCGCACGATTGAACAAATTCTGGGCATCCCGCCGATGAATCTTTTGGATGCCACCGCTTTGCCGATGTTCGATTGTTTTGCTAACAGTGCCGATGCTTCTTTTACCTATCAAAAAATTGGCAACAAAGTGCCTTTAAATGAAATGAACCCGAAGTTTTCGCAGTTAAAAGGTAAAGCTTTGTATTACGCCAGGCAATCGGCAAAACCGGAATACGACCACGTAGATGGCGGAAATGATGATATGCTGAACCGGATTTTATGGTTTAACCGGAAAGGCAGCCGGACTTATCCTGCAAAACTGGCCGGAAAAGATAAGGACGATGACGATTAAAAAGATGATTTTATCCGGCCGTTTTTATTGAATTAATGTACTTCCTTCAAATATTTTACCATATCATCGTTTAACCGGATACCCAAATCCTGTAGTTTCTTTAAATAGAAATCTCGGAGTTCATCCCAATGATAATAAGGAAACGTGTTGCTTTTTAAACCGGTAACAGGCACTTCCTTTTCGTTAAGCATTACTTTTACCAGGTAATCTTTTGAACCTTTTTTTCGATACAAAACCCACCGGATATTAGAACTTAAAGGCGCAACCTGCGCCGGCTGCCAGCTTTTATTTATTTCATTGATGTCTTTTGTAGCTTTATCAGCGGTACTGATGCCGAGCAAAGCCGCAAAAGGCGCAATAGTTTCGGCATGACCGAAACGGAGTTGTGCATTGTATTTACCGGTTGCCATAAATTCATCCGTTGTTTTAATGAAATCAATGAGCAAAGGCACAGCAATCCGAACCTGGATACCATTTACATCAGTTCCCGGCCCTTTTATTAAAAAATCTTCGGCAGCATCAGTTTTACTTAGATGTTCCAAGTCATCACACGTAAAAACCGATTTAAAATTGAGATCGGCCGGTTTTAAACCAGCTTGCAAAATCTCATTTTGTAAAGAATATACAATGGTGGCAAACCCAAATATATCTGCGGTAAACGTATCCGTTTGGCGTTGCGAAAGTGTTGAAGTAAAAGAAGTTTTGAAAATACGTTCTGCAAAGTTTTTGCCGACCGTAATTATCTGTTCTGATTTTTGGATGGATTGCATCGTTTCAAGCCAGGAACCGCTTTCCTTAAAAGCATCGTAAGCCGGGGAAGCATCATAAAAACGCAGATCGGTATCGTCGGTAACTTCGTCCAAAAAAGGTTTACTTTTAATTTCCTTATTTAATCCGGTTAAAAAAGCATCGGCACTTTGTTTGGTGCGTATTTCTTTGGTAACGGATACTTTTAAGCTGGCTGTTTGATTAAAAACGCTGCTATTTTGCTTGGCCATACGTTCGGCAATTCCCTGCAACTCCGTTTTCCCTTCTGCTGAGATGAATTTTATATTGCCTTTTTCTACCTTTTCGAGCAGTAAAACCATCTGCCTAAGCTCCTGCCCTTTCGGCGTTAAAGCACCCGCACTATCAGCCTTTAACAAAAGCTGGTAAGCATAACTTGTTTTAACGTCTTTGGTGAGATGCCTTGCACCGTGCCGGCCTATATAATTGATAAAAACCGGAGCGTAACCGGCAGGGTTCGGGCTGAGGTTTTGCGAAGGGTTTGAATAAAGCGTTTTTGTGCCGAGAAAATCAACCTGGCAATCCTGTGCAAAAGCTGCAAAACGGAATTGGATAAATAAAATCGATACAAATATTATCCTGATAATTCTCATTATTTAAGGTTGAATAAAGATAGTTCCGGGTTTTATCAGGCGGATTTGCAATGCTTCTTTTATCACCTGAATATTAGAATTTTTTTCATTTCAGCATCAAATTTATATCGATAAAAGAAGCATCAGCGGTTTAGTGCAGATTACCGGTTCCATCGGTTTGATAGGCACCAATATCTTTTCCCGGAGGTGTAATGGTTGTACCGTAATTGCCGGTAGTTGTTACTGCTTTTAACGGTAAAAAATCTGTCTTGGATTTTTTAATTCCGGGTGAAACATCTTCCTTCAAATTAAAATTTGCATTGCCAATGGTGAGCAAAGTATAAGGCTGTAAATTGGAAGTTATCGGGCCGGGGTTAGCTGTAAAATTATAAGCGTTTACATCATAACCGTAAAACATCGGGTTGTTTTGTTGTGGTGTAGCTGATAAAATATCTGTTGTTTTTGAAACGCCTACGCCTTTCCCAATGCCGTCTGTAGCATAAAACTGGGCAACAATTGCTGCCGAGCTGCCGTAAAAAAAATGATTGCCGTAAAGTACATTGGCAACGTCAGCATCGGGAGTGATACGAATGCCGAACCGGCAATTTACAATTAGGTTATTATAGATCGAACCTCTCGCACCGGCTTCATAATTGATACTTCCGCCACGGCCGGTTTTTGTTTGCCGGAAACCGCCGTTCACAATTGTATTGTTATAAACATTTACGTTGCATTGCGTTCCTGATGTGCCGGAATCCGAAGCTTTGATCGAATTGGTAGCCGCACCGATACACATGTTAAAAGCAAGGTCGCCGACTGTACCGCTTTTCATGTTTACAAATTCGCCGCCCGCACCGCCGCAAAGCTCAAAAGTGTTGCGCATAATGCTGACTTTTCCACCAACAACACGGATGTTATCATCCTTGGCACCAAAAAACCAGGAATCTTCTACAATAAAATTCTTTTTTAGGTTACCAAAGTAAATATTATAGCGCGGGTCGCCTGCTTTGTAAACTGCTGTTTCGTTGTTTGCGCCTGCTGGAGAACCTGCAAATTCTACATGTGTCCATTTAATGATTACGTCTCCGCCCTGCGGTGCCGGGTTTGTAGTTGTTGCGGCTGCCGGAGTACAAACCATCCCGCCCCACCATCCCTGGAAAACGTTGGTATAATTTTGCTGCGTTGCCTGTGTATGCAAATCGGCAGCGTTTTTTACGGTGATATAATTTGGCTGATCTTTTGTTCCCAAACTGATAAAAGTTCCGTGGTTAAAAATTTCCGGTGCGGTTGCCGCAGTTTTACCGTCGCCCAGTGCAAGCAGTTTTACACCGCTTTGCATCAACAAAGTATCGCCGTCGTTGATCGTGATATCGCTGTTGAAGTAATACGTTTTTCCGGTCAGCATCGTCCCTTTTACGCTGCCTTTTAAAGTATCTGATTTAATTACGTTGCCGGATTGGATCAACGGCTGCGAAATTATAACGATTTCTTCTTTATGGCAGGCGTTCAGCATCAGGATTAATCCTGCGCCCAATACTAATTGTTTTAATCTTTGATTCATGGTTTCGATTATAATTTGTAGCGCAATCCCAATAAATAATATTGCTGATAACTGTCTTTGCGGACGAATGTATTCTGACCTGCAGTTTGATATTCTACCTGCTGGCCGGAACCCGGATACGGCCTCCTGATCTCTAATTGATAAGGCGTATTTAGCAAGTTGTTCACTTTTGCATAACCGTATATTTTTTTAAACAGGCGTTTCTCGGTAGAAAGATCTAAGGTTACAGAGCCTTTTTGCCAAACATCATTTTGGTAATAAGTAGAAACCGTGTTGATCCTTGCACCGGTATAAACCAAAGATATATGCGCATCGAAACCGTTTTTAGGCTGTTTGTACAAGAAAGAGAAATTGCCTAAATTTTTAGATTGCCCTTGCAGCGGCCGGCTTTGCAAAACCGTACGGGAAGTTAAAAACCCTTCCCCGTCGCGGTAATCCTGAAGTTTTGTAGTCGTGATTTTAGAATCTGTGTACGTATAATTTGCGCGGAAACCAAAGTTACGGACGTATTTCGTTACATCCAATTCAAAACCGTAATTGTAACCTGTACCGAAGTTATCAGCTTTTAAAACATAATCCAATCCGGATTTTTCCAGCGTGTATTCAATCGGGTTATTTATTTTTTTGTAGAAAACCCCTGCTAGCAATTGGTTTAAAGCTTTTGGGAAAAACTCATAACGTAAATCAAAATTTTCGGCTGTTACCCTTTTTAAGTACGGATTTCCAACTTCTTTGTAATCCGCATCCGGGTCGCCGCCGGTATGCGGGATCAATTCATAAAATCCCGGTCTGCTGATGGCAGAATAGTAAGAAAGCCTGATGTTTTGCTGATCGGAAAGTGCATATTTAAAATTCAAGCTCGGTAAAAAATCATAATATTTGATAGAACCTGTTTTCCCGGTTTGCGTATTCGGCAAAGCACTTACCCAATTTTGATCGGTATGTTCGTAACGAACGCCGCCTAAAGTTTGCAATTTCCCAACGGTAAATTTAAACTGACCGTAACCAGCCGCAACATTTTCGGTAAAATTATAATTCAGTGCATCACTTGCCGTGCCTTGTATCGTGGAAACTACAAACGCATTGTTATCAATATTGCCGTTATAGCTTTGTGTAGAGTTGGATACCGGTAATGCCAGCGTATAATTATCGTAAGTGCTGGTTCGGGTTTTATTGCGGTACATGCCGCCTGCACTAAATTCAATTTTTGTATTGAAGATTTTTGGTGCGTAAACGAAGTTCAAATAACCGCTTTTATCCTGGTCAGAATTATGCCCGAAAATCCTGGTTTGTCCTTTCAAAGCATCAACAGTAACATCCTGCTGTGTAACCGAACCGTTTGGCTGCAATATCCTGCCGGTAAATAAAGCCAGTTCAGAACGGTTTTCGTTAGCCGTTGCTTCTGAATAAACAGCAGCCCAGTTAATGCTAAAGTTTTTAACGATGCGATGATCTCCCTGCAAGTTAAAATTGTAAATCTGCTGAACCGTTCGTACACTTCTCGGGTCTTGCGTTACCCGGCCGTTGCCAATTGCGGTACGGCCAAGCGTTAAACTGGTATCCGAAGTAAAACGGAACTGGTTTTGGGTTAGGTTGATGTAGGAAGCATTTAAATTGATGCTGTTTGCAGGATTAAACTTGTAATCAAATTTGGTAATGATAGCCGTGCGCTGTTGCTGCGTGCTGTAATTACGGCTTTCGATACTTTGCACTGCGGGTTCATTGTTTGCCGGGTTAACCTGCGTATCAAAAAAAACACTGTTGGTATTTCTGTATTGATTCTGATAACTTACTGCGCCAATGGCACCAAATTTTTTATCTTTTGTCCTTCCGCCCAAACTCAAACCTAAAATTGTAGCCAACGGTGCTTTTGAGTTACCGAAATGCTGCGGCGTGTTTGGGAAATCTTTCATCGTGGCAACATAATTATTACCATTATTAATCCTTGGAGAACGGTTAGCATTTGTGCCTGACTGAAACTGATCAAACTTGGTAAAACCATTTGCAGAAATACTTTGCGCATAACCGGTTGCAACATTGGCCTGAACGGTAAAATCATCCGGTGCTGTTTTTAGCACTAAATTTACCACGCCGGCAATCGCATCGCCTTCCATATTTGGCGTTAATGATTTATAAATTTCCAGCCGGTCAACAATATCCGCCGGGAAAATATCCAAGGGAACATAACGGTTTTTATTATCCGGGCTTGGGATTTTGATACCGTTAACCAGCGTAGAAATGTAACGTTTCTCCATCCCGCGGATAATCGGATATTGCGCTTCGCCGTTGTTACTCCGCTCCACAGAAACCCCGGAAACGCGCTGCATCACGTTGGCAACGGTTATATCCGGTGAAACTTCAATTGTTTTTGCTGATACCGCATTTAAAACCTGATCAGACCGCTGCTCAATCCGCCTTGCACTTTGATCACTGCCGGCATCGATCCTGCTTTTAACATTAACCTCGTTCAGGCTATTACTTTTGGTTTCCAGCTGGATTTTGAAAGAAGGGTTTTCGCCGTTTTTCAGTTCAAAATGTATTTCTGTTTGCTGATAGGAAATATATTTAACTTCAATTTCATAATTATCCTGCGGTACGTTCCTGAAAATGAAACTTCCATCCAAACCCGTACTGGTAGCTTCCTTATAACCGGCTTTACTTTTTATCGTTACCGATGCACCGATCAAAGGTTCGTTGGTGCGTTTATCGCTTACAATTCCTTTTACTGAAGAGGCGGCAACAGCAAAAGCAAGATGAGAATATAAAGCGATGACGAGCAGGGAAAGTAATTTTTTCACAAAGGCAATAATTTACCGCAAAAAAACACAATCAATATAATTGCACTGTGACCGCAATGTTAACAAACTGTTATGAAAAGCTTTTGGTTATGCCTGATACAAAAAGCAGGAAGTCATGCTGTTTTTTAGGCGATAAAAGAAGCATCGGAAATAAATTTTAAACAGGTTTGTAATCACGACTGTTCGAGGGGTTTTTTGTTCGGTTGTCATACCGAATTTATTTCGGTATCCCACAAGCAAGGTTTAAAACTTGGTATTAATGGTTATCTTTCTGATGGGATACCGAAACAAGTTCGGCATGACAAAGAAGATTTTTTAATACTTGTAGTTCGTAACCTCGGAATATTGATTTTTCCGTCAACCGGTTTATTTACAAGTTTCCTCAAAACCCTTCCAGAATGAAAAAAAGACCCTTTCAAAATGAAAGGATTTTGTAGTTAAAAACTTTCCACAAAATATGTATTTTACTGATGATCAGATGCTTAATATTTATTTTAAAGCCTGGTTCTGATTTTGACTATTGCTTTTTAAAATCATCACCTTATGCTCACTTTCCTTTTATTCCTGGCACTGCTCATCAGCTGCTATTTCATTTTTAAATCTATTAACTGGTTCGAAAAAATCTGAAATCATGTTAGCACTATTTATCATCGCCATCGCAGTATTCATCTACATCGTTTACGTACTGCTCAAACCCGAAAACTTTTAACTAAAGCACAATGAACACTGAATTACTGGGGATCATTGCCTCCTTATTTATTACACTTCTAATTGCCGTTCCGCTGGGGAAATACCTGGCGAAAATGTTTGCCGGCGAAAAGGTTTGGACTGATTTTATGCAGCCGCTGGAAACCGGTTTATTCAAGCTTTCAGGCATCAACCCAAAAGAACCCATGAACTGGAAACAGTTTTTAAAAGCGATGCTCACCATCAATATTTTATGGCTGGTTTACGGCTTTTTTATATTGATTTATCAGGATAAACTGCCTTTGAACCCGGACGGAAACCCGGGGATGACACCTGATTTGGCCTTTAATACCATCATCAGTTTTGTGGTAAACTGTAACCTGCAGCATTACTCCGGCGAAAGCGGTGCCACTTATTTTACGCAGCACTTCATTTTTATGTTCCTGCATTTTACCAGTGCGGCAACAGGTATTGCTTCGGCGATAGCAATTTTTAAAGCTTTCCGCGATAAAACAACCACCGATCTGGGCAACTTCTGGAATTATTTTGTAAAAGCAATTACCCGTTTACTGCTTCCTTTATCAATAATAATTGCACTGATTTTAACCTTTAACGGTACGCCAAGCAGTTACGCCGGTAAAGATCAGTTCATTTCGATGCAGGGCGATACGGTAAACGTTTCCCGCGGGCCGGCTGCGCAAATGATCGCCATTAAACATGTAGGCACAAACGGCGGCGGCTGGTTTGGCGCAAACTCAACACATCCGCTGGAAAACCCGAATTATTTTACCAACATGGTCGAAATCATCTCGCAGTTTATTATTCCCGTTGCGATGATATTAGCTTTCGGTTATTTTATCCGGCGCAAAAAATTAGGCTGGGTAATATTCGGTGTAATGATGACCGGTTTGCTGATGCTTCTTTTACCCGCTATTTTTAGTGAAGTAGGCGGAAGTTCTGCCATCGCTAAAATGGGCATCACCCAACATACCGGCGCAATGGAAGGCAAAGAAACCCGTTTCGGCCCGGCTGCCACAGCTTACTGGAGTATTTTAACTACGGTTACTTCTACCGGTTCTGTAAACGGAATGCACGACAGCACGATGCCGCTTACCGGTGCATGGCAATTATTAGCCATGATGATTAACGGCTTTTTTGGCGGCTGCGGCGTAGGGTTACTCAACTACTTTATTTATCTCATCATCGCCGTGTTTATTTCCGGGTTGATGGTTGGCCGCACACCAGAATTTTTAGGCCATAAAGTAGAAGCGCGCGAAGTAAAAATCGCCGCGCTGATTACGCTGTTAAGTCCGTTTATGATAATGGCCGGCACCGCTTTGGCAACCTATATTTTTACCAGCCATGCAAATGCGGCCTGGACAGTAAAACCGTCGGTCTGGCTTAATAACCCGAGCTTTCATGGTTTTTCGGAGATGCTGTACGAGTTCACTTCGGCTAATGCCAACAACGGTTCCGGCTTTGAAGGTTTGGGCGATAACAACATTTTCTGGAACGTAAGTACCGGTTTTGTGCTGATTTTAGGCAGGTTCCTGCCGATTATCGGTCCGGTTGCCATTGCAGGTTTACTGGCACAAAAGAAGTATGTGCCGGAATCTGCCGGGACTTTAAAGGTAGATACCGTAACTTTTGGCCTGATGACGTTTGCAGTTATCCTAGTTCTCAACGCTTTATCCTATTTCCCTGCACTGGCACTCGGCCCGCTGGCAGAGTATTTTTCAATGCCTAAGTAATTCATTCATGAAAAATCGATCTAATAAATTATTTGAACCGGCTTTGGTACAAACGGCATTCAAAGAATCGTTCATCAAGCTCAACCCAAAATCCATGCTCCGCAACCCGGTTATGTTTACCGTGGAAATTGGTACGGCGGTGATGCTGTATGTTACCGTTTACAGCCTGGCAAACAAAGGGCAAGGCTCTTTTGCCTATAACCTTGCTGTTTTTATCGTCTTATTATTAACCCTGCTGTTTGCCAATTTTGCTGAAGCCATTGCCGAAGCTCGCGGCAAAGCACAGGCCGACAGTTTACGCAAAACCCGCGAAGAAACGCCTGCGAAAGTATTGCTAAGTAATGGCGAAATCGTTTCCAAATCCTCCAGCGAATTGAAGAAAGGTGAAGTTTTTGTTTGCGAAAGCGGCGATACCATTCCAACCGACGGCGAAATTACAGAAGGGTTGGCCACAATCGATGAATCTGCCATCACCGGAGAATCTGCGCCGGTTATCCGGGAAGCCGGCGGCGATAAATCATCGGTAACCGGCGGAACGCTTGTTTTATCAGACAAAATTAAAGTAATGGCAACCACAGAACCCGGCGAAAGCTTCCTGGATAAAATGATTGCGCTGGTAGAAGGTGCTTCCCGACAAAAAACACCAAACGAAATTGCGTTAACCATTTTACTGGCAAGTTTTACACTGATTTTTATCATCGTTTGCGTAACCTTAAAACCTTTTGCAGATTATGCCAACACACCGATCACGATTGCGGCTTTAATTTCCCTGTTCGTTTGTTTAATCCCAACAACAATCGGCGGTTTGTTATCCGCCATCGGGATTGCCGGAATGGACCGCGCGCTGCGTGCCAATGTGATCACGAAATCGGGTAAAGCGGTAGAAACAGCCGGCGATATCGATGTTTTGCTGCTGGATAAAACCGGCACCATCACCATTGGTAACCGTAAAGCCACCAATTTTTGGCCTGCAAAAACAGTATTGCCTTTTGATCTGGTTAAAGCCGCAGTTTTATCGTCGCTGGCCGATGAAACACCTGAAGGAAAATCTATCGTAGAGCTGGCACAACAAGGCAAAGCTGATCTTATTAAAGTTCCCGAAGGATCAGAATTTATCAAATTTACCGCAGAAACACGTTCCAGCGGCGTAAATACGCCCGATGGTTTGCGGGTTCGTAAAGGTGCTTCGGATTCAATCCGCAACCTGGCCATAAATGCCGGAAACACTTTCCCGGAAGATGTTGCAGAACGGGTAAAAATGATTTCCTCGAACGGCGGAACGCCGCTGGTTGTTGCACAGAATGAAGTGGTTTTAGGAACGGTAGAATTGCAGGATATTATTAAACCCGGCATTGCAGAACGTTTTGAACGCCTCCGGAAAATGGGCATAAAAACAGTAATGGTAACCGGCGATAATCCGCTAACGGCCAAATTTATAGCCGAAAAAGCCGGTGTAGATGATTTTATCGCGGAAGCAAAACCTGAGGATAAAATGAACTACATCAAACATGAGCAAACGAATGGAAAATTAGTAGCCATGATGGGCGACGGCACAAATGATGCGCCCGCTTTGGCGCAGGCAGATGTTGGCGTTGCGATGAATAGCGGAACACAAGCTGCAAAAGAAGCCGGAAATATGGTGGATTTGGATAACGACCCGACCAAGCTGATCGAAATTGTAGAGATTGGCAAGCAGTTGCTGATTACACGCGGCACGCTGACCACTTTTTCTATCGCTAATGATGTGGCTAAATATTTTGCCATTGTTCCTGCGCTGTTTATCGCCTCCATCCCGGCATTGCAAAGTTTAAATATTATGAAGTTGCATAGTCCGGAAAGTGCTATTTTATCCGCAGTGATTTTTAATGCAATCATCATTCCGATGCTGATTCCGCTGGCTTTAAAAGGTGTGGAATACAAGCCGATCGGTGCCAGTGCACTGCTCCGCAGAAACCTTTTGGTTTATGGTTTGGGCGGCGTGATTGCTCCTTTTATCGGTATAAAAATAATCGACCTGGTTGTTGGGTTGATGGTTTAATCAACACGGCATCCTATCAAATTAAAAATATTAAAACTAAAGTATTATGAAAACTTACATCATGCAAGCCATCCGGTTAACACTGGTTTTGACTGTATTATTATGTTTGATTTACCCCGTAATTATCAGTTTTGCAGGTAAATTATCTAAAGGCGAAGGCAACGGTGAAACCATCACCGTAAACGGAAAAGTGGTTGGTTATGCCAACATCGGCCAGAAGTTTGACAAGCCGCAGTATTTTTGGGGCCGTCCTTCCGCCGTAAATTACAATGCGGCAGGTTCTGCAGGTTCTAACAAAGGGCCGAGCAACCCGGATTATTTAAAGGAGGTAAGCAATAGGATAGATACGCTTTTAAAATATCACCCTTACCTAAAAAAAGGTGATATTCCGGCAGAAATGGTAACCGCTTCCGGCAGTGGCCTGGATCCTGATATCTCACCGGAGGCAGCAAAAATCCAGATCAGAAGAGTTGCTGCAAACCGAAAACTGAATGAGCAGCAGGTAACAGAATTGGTAGCCCGGCACACCGAAAACCCTTTGTTTGGCTTGTTCGGCCCTCCAAAAATCAACGTGCTTAAATTGAATGTGGCTTTGGACGAACTAAAAAAATAACACAGCTACCATCTGCCCGTAACGGTGATGGATTATATACCTTAACAACATGAAACAATTATTTTTAGGTGCGATACTGTTTTTATCAACCTTTTTTGCCTGCGCCCAAGACAGCACCAAAACCGGCAAACTCACTTTTAGCGGTTATGCCGAGCTTTATTATGGCTTTGATTTTAACAAACCGGCAGATAACAATCGTCCAAGCTTTGTTTATTCGCACAACCGCCACAATGAAGTAAACCTGAACTTAGGTTTTATCAAAGCTAATTATGATCGTGATAACATCCGCGCAAACCTGGCTTTGATGGCCGGAACTTATACCAACGCCAATCTGGCTGCCGAACCGGGTGTACTTAAAAATATATTTGAAGCAAATGCAGGCGTCAAAATATCAAAAGCAGCTAACCTTTGGGTTGATGCCGGTATATTTTCGTCGCACATTGGTTTTGAAAGCGCTGTTTCTAAAGATTGCTGGGTACTTACCCGAAATATCGCCTCGGACAACACGCCTTATTACGAATCCGGCGCAAAAGTTACTTACATCACAAATGATGGGAAATTGACTTTAGTTGGATTATATCTGAACGGCTGGCAACGCATTGCGCGGCAAAACGGCAACAGTCAGCCTGCCGGTGGCGCGCAAATTACCTGGAAGCCGACGGATAAAATCACTTTAAATTACAGTAATTACCTCGGAACGGAAGGTGTAGATTCTGTACGGGTTCGCCGGTTTTACAATAACTTTTACGGTATTTTCCAGCTAAACAAAGCATTTGGCGTTACGGCCGGATTTGATTACGGTGTACAACAGCAAACAAAAGGCAGCAGCAATTATTACAATGTGCTTTCGCCGGTAGCTATAGCGCGTTATCAATTTGCTGATCAATGGGCTGTAGCCGGCCGGATAGAATATTACCGGGATAAAAACGGGGTCATCATCGCCGGCAACACGCCAAACGGTTTTAAAACAACCGGGTATTCTTTAAATATAGATTATGCGCCGGTTAGTAATGCACTTATCCGTTTGGAAGGTAAAATTTATGATAGTAAAGATGCAATATTTACAAATCAATCCGGTAATCCGGTTAATACGAGTCCGTTGCTGACGGCCAGCTTTGCAGTTTCATTTTAGGGTGATAAAAGAAGTATGTTTCGATAACGTAATTTAAAAAGATCAGGTCATCCCCCTAACCCCCTTCAAAGGGGGAAGCATGATGGCTACTTTTATAAACGATATGAAAGTCTGCGAGCGATTTCCCCCTTTGAAGGGGGTTAGGGGGATGATCCTAATTTTTACCCGATAAAAGAAGCATCTATTGAAATGGAAGAACATAAAGACAGTTCTGTTAAAACGTTTTTAGAACTGGTTAAAAAATCCAGGCGCGGTAAACTAAAAATCTATATCGGGATGAGTGCCGGCGTAGGTAAAACTTACCGTATGCTGCAGGAAGCGCATGCACTGCTCAAAAATAATATCGACATCCGGATTGGTTACATCGAAACACATAACCGTACCGAAACGCATGCTTTGCTGGCAGGTTTGCCTTTAATTAACAGGCGGAAAATATTTTACAAAGGCAAGGAGCTGGAAGAAATGGATTCGCAAACTATTTTAAACCGCCATCCGGAAGTAGTTGTGGTTGATGAACTGGCGCATTCTAATTTATCAGGCAGTAAAAACAGCAAGCGCTGGCAGGATGTGCTGGATATGCTGGAAGCCGGCATCAGTGTAATTACGGCGGTAAACATCCAGCATCTGGAAAGTTTGAATGAAGAGATTGAACAGATTACCGGCGTAGAAATTACCGAACGGATACCCGATAAAGTGCTGGAATTGGCAGACGAGATTGTAAATATCGATTTAACAGCTGACGAACTGATCGACCGGTTGAAAGAAGGCAAAATTTACCGGCCGGAAAAAGTACCGACCGCTTTGCAGAATTTCTTCCGGAACGATAAAATTTTGCAGCTGCGGGAAATCGCCTTAAAAGAAGTTGCCCATCATCTGGAGCGGAAAATTAATGTCGAAATACCGAAACAGATTAAACTCCGGCCCGAAAAGTTTCTGGCCTGCATCTCCTCCAATTCCGAAACGGCAAGAATTGTGATTCGAAAAACCGCACGGCTGGCATCTTATTACCGCTCGCCGTGGCTGATGCTTTACGTGCAAAGCAGCAGCGAAAGCTTAGATAAAATTAAACCGGACAAGCAAAGGCATTTAATCAACAATTTTAAACTGGCCACAGAATTGGGTGCCGAAGTTTTAAAAGTGAAAAGCGACCGGATTACACAAACCATCATGCAAACAACCGCAGAGCGGGAAATTACGACCATTTGCATTGGCAAACCGCATTTAAACCTGTTCCAGGTGATTTTGCGGACGGCCGTTTTTAACGAACTGCTTAGAAACATCGCAGCAACAGAAACCGATTTAGTAATATTATCATGAAAGTAAAAAACAAACTCCGCTTAGGCTTTGGCTTTTTGTTTATCGTTGTATTCTTTTTTGGTGCAATTTCTATTTTTTACATCAACGAAATTTCTAACAACGCCAAAGTAATTTTAAAAGACAATTACCAATCGCTAAGTTTTTCGCGGGAGATGAGAACGATTATGGACGAGCAAAATTTGCCGTTAAACAAAGCATCTGTTTCCGCATTTAACAAGGCTTTAGTAAAAGAAGAAAACAATATTACCGAGCCGGGCGAAAAGGAAACGGTACAAAACCTGCATGCTTCTTTTACCGTACTAAAAAATGCAACCGCTACTTTACCGCAACAAGCGCAGGCAGAAAAAGCAGCCCGGAGGTTTCTGCGGAAAATAGAACTGGTAAATATGCAGGCCATTGTGCGCAAAAACGATGCGGCACATGCTTCGGTTGATAAAGCCACACTTTTTTTAGGCTTGGCCGGCTCGTTTACGTTCCTGGTTTTGTTCAGTTTCAGCGTTAACTTTCCGGGTTTCATCTCCGATCCGTTAAACACATTATTAACAGGAATCCGGGAAATCAGCCAAAAAAATTACGACCAGCGGCTTCATTTTGAAAAGCAGGACGAGTTTGCCGAAGTTGGGCGCGCTTTTAACGATATGGCTGCCCGTTTAAATGAATGGGAAAACAGCAACGTATCCAAAATTATGTCGGAAAAACTGCGGATCGAAACCATTATCGAGCAGATGCACGATGCAATTATCGGGATTAACGAAAAACAGGAAGTGCTGTTTATCAACACAACAGCGAAAAATTTACTGAACCTGAATGAGCAGAAACCGGCCGGAAAATCTGTTGCGGAAATTACAAAAAGCAATGATCTTTTTAAATCAATTACGGAAGAAGGGAAAGCAGGGAAATCGTTTAAAATTTTTGCTGACGGAAAAGATGCACACTTTTTATTAGAAGTCAGGGAGATTTTAGTGCCCAAACTAAACCGTGATTCAGAACCGATCATCATTGCTAAAATATCTGCCGGCAAGGTTTATATCCTGCGCAACATTACCGAATTTAAAGAACGTGACGAAGCAAAAACCAACTTTATCGCTACCATCTCCCACGAATTAAAAACGCCGATTTCCTCAATGAAACTAAGCTTAAAGTTACTTGCCGATACGCGCGTTGGCCTGTTAAACAAGGAGCAGGAACAACTGGTGCAGCACATTAACGAAGACAGCGAAAGGCTGCTTAAAATTACACACGAACTGCTGGACCTTTCGCAGGTAGAAACCGGGAATATCCAGCTAAATTTTATACCTGCACGGCCCGGGCAGATTTTGGATTATGCCGTTAAAGCCATCCGGTTTGAGGCCGACCAGAAAGGCGTTGCCATCGAAAAGATAGTTGCGCCGGCTTTACCAAATATCCAGGTTGATGTAGAGAAAACGGCCTGGGTAATGATCAACTTTTTATCCAACGCCTTGCGCTACAGTTCCCCTAAATCCAGGATTATCGTGCAGATTATACAAAAAGAAAACATGGTTGAATTTTCTGTGAAGGATTTTGGAAAAGGAATCGAAGAACAATACCAGAAACGGCTTTTCGACCGGTATTTCCAGGTTCCTACAGACGGGCAAAATAAATCAGGCTCTGGTTTAGGCTTAGCCATTTCTAAAGATTTTATCAGTGCGCAAAACGGACAAATTGCCGTAGAAAGTGCTATCGGCGAAGGCAGCAGGTTTTATTTCAGGCTGCCTGCCATGGATATTTAACTGGGTAAAAACAGTATTAACAATTGAACAGGTATATACTGTTTTTTGGATAGTAACATTTTTCGGTGTTCATCGTGTAGGGGCGATTCATGAATCGGCCCTACACTAACTGCTTCAATATACTCCTGAAATTCTCCAGCCCAGCTTCCAGATTCTCCATAATCTCCTGCGCTAAAACATCAGGATCGGGCAGATTATCCAGATCAGCCAAAGATTTATCTTTTAACCAGGTAATATCCAAACTCGTTTTATCCCTGCTGATGATCTCTTCATAGGTAAACTTACGCCACCTGCCTTCCGGATTGGTTTCGGCATTAAATAGTTCTGTTCGTTTGTGCCTGTTCTCTGGTTGATAGTAATTGATAAAATCCTGCAAGTCGTCCAGCTTTAACGGGTTCTTTTTTAAAGTATGATGGATGTTCGTTCGGTAATCATAATACCAAACTTCTTTTGTCCAGGGTTCTTTGGATGCTGCTTTTGCATCAAAGAAAACCACGTTTGCTTTTACACCATTGGCATAAAATATTCCGGTAGGTAAACGAAGTATCGTGTGCAAATCTGTTGTTTCCAGCAGTTTCTTCCGTACGGTTTCACCTGCGCCGCCTTCAAACAAAACGTTATCCGGCAAAACCACCGCAGCCATTCCTGTTGTTTTTAACATCGTGCGGATGTGCTGCACAAAGTTCAACTGTTTGTTACTCGTGGCTGCCCAGAAATCCTGACGGTTATAAGTTAAATCTTCTTTTTCCTGTTCGCCTTCTTCATTGGTAAAAGTCTGACTGCTTTTTTTACCGAAAGGCGGATTAGCCAGCACATAATCATAACGCTGGCCCGGATCAGCAATCAGCGCATCGGCAGGCGAAATAAAGTTATCACTGTCGATATCACCAATGTTATGCAGGAAAAGGTTCATCAGTGCCAGCCTTCTTGTTCCTGCAACGATTTCATTGCCAAAAAAGGTATGGTATTTCAGGAACTTTTTCTGCTCCTTATCCAGACTGTAATTATCAGCGATATAATCATAAGCAGCCAGAAAAAAACCGCCCGTTCCACAGGCCGGATCGGCAATGGTTTTTGCAGGTTGCGGACGAACGCAGGCAACCATGGCACGAATTAAAGCACGCGGCGTAAAATACTGACCGGCGCCGCTCTTGGTATCTTCGGCATTCTTTTCCAGCAAACCTTCGTAAATGTCGCCTTTTACGTCGGTGTCCATCATCATCCAGCTTTCCTTATCTATCAGGTTGATCAGTTTCCACAGCTTGGCCGGGTCTTGTATTTTGTTCTGGCTTTTGGTAAAAATCTGGCCGAGGATTCCTTGCTGAAAACCTAAACTACGCAGCAGTTCGGTATAATGCCCTTCCTTTGCACTAAGGATTTTTAATCCTTTAATTAACTAAAACCAAACACTTTCACCGCATATTACCTTAAATTTAAACAGGTAGGGAAAAGCCCCAATTTGACAGGTAAAAGAAGCATGGCTGTTTTTAACTTTAGGATCAAAGATCCAAAGCTCAAAGGAGGATATAAGCTATTTTAAAAGTTTATCTAGAATTTCAATAACCTCTGTTTGTGCAAATGGCAACAATAACAATTGTTTATTTATCATCCCTAAAAGTATTTTAATACCTCGTTCATTCAAACCCTCTAGCATTGATCGGATAAGATATTCAGCAGTTCGATATCGAGTATGATTACTAATAATAGCTTGACTATATATCCACTTTAAAAAAATACACCCCTCATGTAATACTTTTGGATTAGAATTATTGCGATTAAGTTTTAAATTCTCTATTGCAGTAAAATATCGATTATTTTTACCAACTATAAAGGAAGAAAATTCATTCACTAATATATCCTTAGAAATTTGGACACCAACATAATTATTTTCAATTAAGTAATCCGAAATTTCAAGGTCTGTATAATTCAATATTAAAAAAATTTCAGGGCTAATAACTTTTTGAGTATTTCCAAATATTTTTATATAAAACAAATCACTAGTAACATGAATGTAATTTGCTCTCTCAGATAATAGTTTATTGTCAATCATGTGATGAAAATAATCATCATCATTATTGCGCTTCACATCATTTAGTACCAAATCTAATTTTTCATCAACTGAATTAGTTACGCAGTGTGTATTGACCCAATCAATAACCTCATCTAAACGCTGCAACCTCTTCTCTTGGAAATCGTCAGGATAAAAATGCGGAATAACTACTTCCGAAGTAATTGTTACAGAAAATTTTTCTTTTCCTTCACTCAAAGTCTCTTCATATAATTCATTCAATTTATTTTTAATATAGTTTGAGATAATAAATTGCTTTCCTCCAAGATTAATTTGAAATTTTTTAGTAATTTCAAAAAGCAAGCAAATACTTGTAAAATCTAATACAAATTTAGTATCAGGATTTAATGAATTATGAGGAAAGTTAAAAGGTATGGTTTGAAAAAAACCCGGTTCTCCAGAAGTCAATAAGTAATAAGCATCAAACGGATTGTTTCTATAGTTACTTTTGACTATTTCCGTAAATGTAATTTCTCCCCTTTGGTATTGTGCATAGCGTTTTTTGAGAAGATGTTGATCTGCACTTCCAATAGTACCCAATTCTTTTTTCAAAGAAGCATTTATATCTTCAACACTGGTTCCATCGAATTTAAATTCATGGAACTTCAATCCAGATAAAGGATTTGAAGCTTGTTTTACAATTTCATCAAATAAAGCACCATATTTATCTGTAATTTTTAAAACTTTTACTTTAATAGTCTTTAGCATGAAAGAATTATAGTAAGTAAATTCTTCTCCAACTTTTCTATCTTTAAATAAATTTACAGTAGTAGTATCTATAGCTAACTGATCAATTAAAATAGTTTCTAATTTATCGTTGATAAGATAAGTCACATAGCTACCAATTATAGCTTTTTCATAGGATTGAAATACATTATCAGGAATATGTGCGATACCTGAAATATATTCTTGTCTACTTTGAATGTGAGATGAATTATTTGCTGAACAATACAAAATTTCAGCTGCTTCTATGTAAAGTTTGGCAAGCATAAATGCTCTATAAATAATAAGATGCTGTCGTTCATTCAATAGAATATCATGCACTAAACTTTTGTTATCTTTGATTTTATCAATAGCAACTTGATGCGTACAAGCATCAAAAAACAATTCTATAAATTCAGGTTGATGAGGGGAAACAGATAGGGCTAATTCAGAAAGTTTTAATACTTCTTCCCAATCATGTTGAGCCAAACGCAAACTAATTTCCATTCTAAGAAGTTTTCTGTATGGTGTAAGTGATTGCCTAGCTTTTTTTAAAACTCTTAATAATTTAATCTTATTTCCCTTACTATGATATAATGCTTCACAGTAGATTATTATGTCCGAATTTACTTTATCAAAAGTAACTTGTGGTTCTAATAAATTGATAATACGATCATACTGCTTTAAGCTTATTAAGACAATTATGTAAAATTCTCTAATTTCTGGATATTTTTCTTCAAGCTCACTTTCAATAGTGTCCATGGAAGTTTCATAATCCTCGACAATTTTGTCTGGTTGATGAATTGAATAAACATAAATTACAAGTAATAATTTAAGTTCAGCAGTAGGAAAAGTTTGTCTTTCTAATAATTTATTCAAAAAAGAAATTGCGTGTTCAGATTTATTATTATAAAATATTTTAAAAAATTGTAATAAATTGGTTAAATGTATAGACGTTATTTTTTCTAACTTTAATACAAATTTTTCATATTCAGCAATCCCTTCTTCTTGACGATTTAGATTTGAAAGAAGTGAAACACGAAACAATGCAAGAATTTCATGCTCATTTTTTCCAAACTCATCAATTATTTTAATTGATTTTTCTACAAACTTATTATCATTCAAAAGATTGTAAGCCTGCACCATTTGCATTACAGGCACATGTGTTTTACGTTTGATGTTAGGATAGATGTCAGCGAGAATATAAACGTTATTAGTTTCCCCTGTCAGTATTAATTTAGCATAATGATACATGAATCTTATACCAGCAAATTGATCCTTAACTTCGCTATCCTTAATAGTTTCAATTAATCGTTTTAAAAGATTAAAATAATATTTATAGATTTCGGAATGCTTTAATTCTTCAGATAATGCATACAAAGACAGCATTGGGTATTCATAATATATTTTGCTAAACACATACTGACTAAATAATGTCCAGAATCTAAAATTTGAATAATTGATTATCGCTGGCTCATCAAAATTAACTTCCATAGAAACTGGTGAGTTGGATTGATGGATAATTCTAGCTGTATCTATGCTTTTAAGAAATACAAAAAATGTATTTAAGCGAAATTCTTTTTTAATTAATACTATATTGGGAACATATTTTAGAAACTCGCTAGGATCTTGTGATATATGTAATTTTATTGTCCATCCAATGAAATCAAATTCATCAAGATTGATTATTTCATCTGCTATCGTTTCGGCTTTATTAAGTTCATTTAGTACCAAATATGACAATGCTGCATGTCTTTTATAATCAGAGTTTTGAGGATTTAATCTATATGCTTTTAAGTAAATGAGAGCAGAATCTTCAGTTACTTCAAAATTGTTGATATCTTCAATAGCATTGGCTTTTAGAAATAATAATTGACTCTTCAATGTATGATCGTCAACGCCTTGTATTTCAATTCGTTTTTGAAGTTGGTCAATTAGTTCTAAAGCAGTATTGGGTTTGAACTTGTAAAGAAGCTGTTTTATAATTTCAATTTCTTTTGTCCATTCTATAATTAGAATTTGACTAATTTGAAGTTGATTAATAGTGTTTCTAGTTTGATTAACTATGACATCAAGCTTTTGTTCGATTTTATCTATTTGGCTGGCTATTCTGAAAGTTGTCTCTTTCCAATTATTTTCAATATATAGATTTTTTAATTTATTAGATTCTCCAATTAGCCTATTAAATATGTCTAGAAAATCTTTTATTTCTTCATCAGATGGAAGCTCTATTCTATTGTCATTTTCGATTGCATTAATTAGTTCTATAGATTCAATGGTTACACCAAATTGATATTTAATCAATTGTTCTACTAGTATTTGTGATTCATAAAAGACGGTCTTATTAGTTAGAATAGATTGAACATTAATTCTATATTCATCAACAGCCTGTCCAATAATTTTACCTAGTTCTACTTCGTAAGCTTTGGGTTCACCAGTTAGTTTGTTAAAACTTTTTTTAAAAAGACTATCTATTACCTTGAAAGCTATTTCAGTTACATAAGCTTTAATTAATTCTTCCATCTTAATTATATAATTGCTAAATATAATAGTAAATAACTAATAATACTATTTAAAGAATTTTAAATAGTATTACAAGAAAAGCTCATTATTTCAATTAGTAATCTAAAAATCCACAACTGGTTTAGATTTGCAATCCCGTCCCTCAGAACTAAGGATTTCAAATCTTTTTTACAACCAAACTATCTTTACCTATTGATTAGATAGTCCATAAATGTAACCGAAAGTTGACCGGTAAAAGAAGCATTGCTACCACTTGCGGAATTATAAATTCTGAACAGCTGGTAATCGCCTGCTCGTGCGTGTATTCGCTAACAATGTTCTGATTAAAATAACCAAACGTGCGGTTATCCGGCGTAGCCGTTAAACCAATTTGAAAAGCATCAAAGTATTCTAAAACCTGCTTCCACAGATTGTAAATGCTGCGGTGGCATTCGTCAATCACTACAAAATCAAAAAACTCTATAGGTAGCTTTGGATTATAAGCACCGGGAACAGCGGTGCGCTTGCTGCCCCATTGTATTTCGTTTGGGTTGATTTCTTCGGCGTATTCATCCAGTTCTTCACCTCTTAAAATCGAATACATCCGCTGGATGGTGCTGATATAAACCTGGTTATCGGTAGGGATAAAACCTGATTTTAAACGATGAACGCCGTACAGCTCACAAAACTTTCGGTTATCGTCATTTGGCATATAAGCCATAAACTCCTGCTCGGCCTGTTCGCCCAGGTTCTTGGTATCTACCAGAAACAGAATCTTTTTGGCTTTGGCATATTTGAGCAACCGGTAAATAAAAGTAATCGCCGTAAACGTTTTACCGGAACCGGTTGCCATCTGGATCAACGCCTTCGGTTTATTGTGCCTAAAAGAAGCATCTAAATTGTTGATCGCCGTAACCTGGCAATCGCGTAAATGCAGCGTTGGCAAAGCAGGCAGATCATTTAAACGTTTGCGTAAAGGTGCGGCACTTTTTAACCAGTCGCGAAAAGTTTCCGGCCGATGAAAAGTAAAAACTTCCCTTGATTGTGGTTTCGGATCGCGGTAATCGGTAAAACGTGTGAGTTTGCCGGTACTTTCGTAAACAAAAGCCAAAGCATCATGCTGCAAATATTTTAATTTGGCATGTGCATAGTTAGAAGATTGATCTTCTACATTGATTAGCTTGTAGCCTTCATCATCCCTTTTGGCTTCAATAACGCCTACCGGTTTTTTATCTACAAAAAGCACGTAATCGGCAGGGCCGATATCGGTTTGGTATTCCCGAACGGCTACACCTAAACCTACTGCCAGATTAATCTGCTTTTTACTTTGAACTTTCCACCCGCAGGCTTCCAATTGCTGGTCTATTGCATCACGGGCAATTTGTTCGGGTGTCTGGTTCATTGATTTAGGAAAAGGCTTGGCAATAAATGTAGCACTTCTCCAAAAAAATAAAAAGAAAACAGAGCAGTTTGGCTACGGAGTTAAAACTAATTTATATTTTACAAAGTCCTGCTGATTTATTCAAATTACGTAACCTGCACCTGGATAAAAAAGTATAAACGGTAAAAACTATCTTTATGGAAGCCAGTGAAATAACGTTGGAGGAGTTAAAAAACTTCTTTGATCAATATGTTGCTCCCTTGCCTAAATCCGTGCAAATTTATCCCGACTTGGTTATAACAGGCGTTCCGCTGTTTATCGAGTATGCTTTATTACTTTTAGAAGGCGGTAAATTAGCACCCTACTCGTATCGCTGTTTTAAAACGGATCTTGCAAAGCTTAAAAACCAGCTTGTAAACGAGGTAGCAGAACCGCAGTTGAGGGAATCATAATGTTCGTTTTTATGGTAGAATGAAGCTCCAACCGAATATGAACATACCATCACCTATACTTCATCGTTATACTCCTTAAAAATTATCACCAGATGAAGAAATTAACCTCGATTTTACACATTACTGTTTTTAGCGTCCTTTTTTTAGCATCAAATTCGGAGTTATCGTACAGCCAGGTACTGTCCAAATTATTATCTAAAACATCAGGAACGCCTTCCACCGAAGAAATTTCAGGCGGCATAAAAGAAGCCTTACAGCAAGGTGTAATCAAGAGCAGCGACCAGTTATCCGCCTTAAACGGATTTTTTGGAAACCAGGCCATTAAAATTTTATTTCCGCCGGAAGCACAAAAAGCAGAGGCCACACTTCGGAAGTTAGGGTTAAATAAACTTTGTGATAATGTGATTTTATCGTTGAACCGTGCCGCAGAAGACGCAGCCAAAGAAGCAAAACCGATTTTTATATCTGCCATCAAACAAATGAGTATTAAGGATGCCGGCAATATTTTATTAGGCTCCAATGATGCGGCAACGCAGTATTTTAAGCAAAAAACAACGGATTCTTTAGCGAACAAATTCCGGCCTGTAATCAATACAAGTTTGGATAAAACCGGCGCAACGCAATATTATAATCAGGCTGCAACAACGTATAACAAGGTTCCTTTCAATAGAAATAAAGTTGATACCGATATTGTAAATTACGTAACGCAAAGAGCAATCAGCGGGCTTTTTGTAGAAGTTGCAAAACAGGAATTGCAGATTAGGCAGAACTTGCCTTCTACACGTTCTACCGCCTTGTTACAAAAGGTTTTCAATTATGCTGATCAGGCTAAAAAGTAATTATTTAGGTGATAAAAGAAGTATTTCGATTTAATCCTAATGCTTCTTTTACCAATCAAAACCGCTTGTTAAACAAAAAATCCTGTCAGAAAATTCTGACAGGATTTTTTTATGGATAAAAGAAGTATCGGGTTAAATCAACAATCTAACCGGTTCTTCCAATAACGATTTTACGGTATTTAAAAATGCTGCTGCGGTTGCGCCATC
This sequence comes from Sphingobacteriaceae bacterium, assembly GCA_903642215.1. Lineage (GTDB taxonomy): Bacteria > Bacteroidota > Bacteroidia > Sphingobacteriales > Sphingobacteriaceae > Mucilaginibacter_A. The sequence continues at coordinate 467,482 of CAHJWG010000001.1, forward strand.
TACCACGCGATGATCTGCACTTAACGTAACTTTCATCACATTGCCCGGTACAACGGCTCCGTTTTTAACAACCGGAACTTGCTGGATGCCAGCCACGGCCAGAATACAGGAATCAGGCGGATTGATAATCGCTGTAAAATCATCTACGCCAAACATTCCTAAATTAGAAATCGTAAAAGTAGAACCTTCCCAATCTGATGGCTGCAGTTTTTTATCTTTTGCTTTTTTAGCGAAATCTTTCACTTCCGCAGAAATCCGGCTTAATGATTTCCCGTCTGCAAAACGCACTACCGGAACCAGCAAACCTTCATCTACTGCAACCGCAATACCAATATTTACATGCTCGTTGTAGCGGATTTTATCGCCCAGCCAGGAAGAATTTACAGCCGGATGTTGTTTTAATGCGGCTGCACAGGCTTTCACAACCAAATCATTAAAAGAAATTTTTACCGGCGAAACTTCATTCATTTTGGTACGCGCAATCATTGCCGCATCCATATCGATAGAAACCGTAACAAAGAAATGCGGTGCCGTAAACAGGCTTTCGGCCAAACGTTTCGCAATTACTTTACGCATTTGCGTAACCGGCTTTTCAGTAAATTTCTCCTCGCCTATGTATGGGGCAATTGTAATTGTACCTTGTGCTTTGGCCATCCCTTCCTTCGCAGTCGCGCTGGTTGCAATTGCTTCCTGTGCTTCTTTTATCGATGGAATTTCTGCCGATTCCGGCGTGGCAGTAGCTGCGGCCGATTTTGAACCTGGCGTAAAGGCTTCCACATCTTTTTTAACAATCCGGCCGCCTTCTGCGCTTCCTTTTAAATCATTTAAATTGATGCCTTTATCCTTTGCAATTTTGCGCGCTAACGGGGAAGCTTTAATCCGGCTGTCATCAGCAGTTAAAGCTATTTCTGCTGATGCTTCTTTTACCGGCGTATTTTCTGCTTCTTCTGTTTTTGTCTCTGCGGATGGTGCATCGGTTCCGCCGTCTTGCAGTAAAGGTGTAATATCTGTTCCTTCTTTACCGATAATTGCAATAATACCGTTAACAGCTGCGGCTTCTCCTTCTTTTACGCCAATATAAAGCAATGTACCTTCTTCATAACCAACAACTTCCATCGTTGCTTTATCAGTAGCTACATCAGCGATAGAATCATCTGCTTTTACTTTATCGCCAACTTTAAAATTCCATTTTTCAATGGTACCTTCAGTCATGGTATCACTCAGCAACGGCATTCTGATTACCGTAGCCGGAATGCTGGAAAGATCAACTTTTGCAGTTGGCGCGGCTGGTTTTTCTTCTATTTTTGGTGCTTCAGTTTTCGTTTCCGGTTGAGCAGCAGCAGCACCATTTTCACTTAAAGCTGTTTTATAATCTTCACCTTCTTTACCGATAACAGCGATAACGGCATCCACAGGAACAGCTTTACCTTCTTCGGCACCGATAAAAAGAATTGTACCGTCCTGGTAAGATTCAAAATCCATGGTAGCTTTATCCGTTTCAACTTCCGCTAATAAATCACCGGATTTTATTTTATCACCAACTTTTTTATGCCACTTAGCTAATACCCCTTCTGTCATGGTATCGCTCATTTTTGGCATTTTTATAACTTCGGCCATATATTAATTGGAGTTTTTATATTGATAGGTTGATGCTTCTTTTATGCACTAAAATTAATCCATGATGTACGGATAATCTTTTTGTACATATACATCGGTATATAATTCTGATACTTCGGGATAAGGGGATTCTTCTGCAAATTTTACCGCTTCATCTACCAAACCTTTAACTTTAGCTTCGATGCCTTCAATCCAGGCTTCATCCGCATAGTTTTCTTTTAAAATAGCTTGTTTAACTACCTCGATCGGGTCTTTTGCTTTGTAACTTTCTACTTCATCTTTGGTGCGATATTTCTGCGGATCAGACATCGAGTGGCCTTTATAACGATAAGTGCGCATCTCTAAAAAAGTTGGCCCTTCACCTTTGCGTGCACGTTCGATAGCTTCATCCATCGCATTGTGTACCGCAATAGGGTCCATGCCGTCAACCGGTGCAGAAGGCATATCATACGCCAAGCCCATTTTGTAAATATCCGTCATATTGGTGGTTCTCGCTACAGATGTTCCCATGGCGTAACCATTATTTTCGCAGATAAAAACTACCGGTAGTTTCCACAACATAGCCATGTTAAACGTTTCATTCAAAGCACCTTGCCTAACGGCACCATCGCCCATATAACAAAGATTTACAAAATCCTCACCTTTATATTTACTGGCAAAAGCAATACCTGCGCCTAACGGAATTTGACCGCCAACAATTGCATGGCCGCCGTAAAAAAAGTTTTCTTTGTCAAAAAGATGCATCGAGCCGCCTTTTCCTTTAGAGCAGCCTGTGGATTTACCATATAATTCTGCCATAATTGCATTTGGGGAGGTGCCCAAAGCCAGCGCATGTGCATGATCGCGGTAAGTGGTAATCATGCTATCGCCTTTTTTTATAACAGACATTGCGCCTGCCAGCACAGCTTCCTGCCCGATATATAAATGGCAAAACCCACGAATCTTTTGTTGTCCGTACAACTGTCCTGTCTTCTCTTCAAACTTCCGCATTAAAAGCATGGATTCGTACCACATCAAATACGTTTCTTTGGTAATAGCAACTGAGCTCATGAACTATATTCTTTTTTTAAGAATGGCAAATCTAAATATATCCTATTAAAAAAGCGAAACCCGCAACAGTTTGTTTACGTTATAAATCAGGAAATAAAGATTGAGGAAAATTATCGATTTTGCTTTTTTTTACAAAATAAAGCTTATAGATTTGAAATCCTGATAAAAGAATGCTTTCAGGTAAATTAATTTAACTCAATAAATGGTTAACTAATCAATATTATATGAAGAAATTAACAATCATTATTCTGTTTTTAATAACAACTGCAACTGTTAACGCCCAAGTAACAAAAGCTGTTCCAAACCAGGCAGCTACAGAAAATAATGATGATGATAATGAAGATAACCTAAGTAAGGGTTATTTTTCGCAGATTATGGGCGTAGCATTATCTGCAACTTCTAATGTTAAACTTTTTCAATTTGTGTATGATTGGATCGGAACGCCTTACCATTTAGGCGGAGATAATAAAAAAGGAATCGATTGTTCAAAATTTGCATTCGAATTGTATAATAAAGTATTCAATACAGCTATCGGTAACAACAGCCGGAATATTTTCAGCATGGTAAACCCGGTTGGAAAAGAGGAATTAAAAGAAGGCGACCTGGTTTTCTTTAAAATACACAGCCGTTCTATTACACATGTAGGTGTTTATATTGGCGATGGCCGGTTTGCGCATGCCTCATCTAGTAAAGGTGTAATGATTAGTAACCTGGCTGACCCATACTGGACGAGGTATTATTACAACGGCGGCCGGTTGCTGGCCGATCTTACAGCCAACAATTAACAAAAAAGCCCTGTACTTCTTTTACAGGGCTTTTTTTGTTATACATCTTTTGTGGTTCGTACTAAGCTGATACCACTCGAGAAAAAGATAATTCCAACAATAATCGCTACAATTACAGACCGGCTTTCGCCCGTATGCTGTATAAAATGGTAAGCACCGTAAATAATTCCGATAATACCCAGTACGGTTAAAATTCCGCCAAAAGCTTTTTTCATGTTTTTTTGTTAAAAGGTTTAAGTATTTCTTTGTCAGCAAAAAATAAACCAAAATTATTGTTGTTGTTTTTATACATTTATTCCGATTTAAACTACACTGAAAAATGACAAACATCTTTCCTTTGTTGCTCCTGTTTATCGTGCTGATTGTTGCTTTCAGTTCATTTGTGACTGTTAAACAAGGCACTATTGCGGTAGTTACTGTTTTTGGGAAATACAGAAGAATATTGTTTCCCGGCCTCAACTTTAAATTGCCGCTGATTGAGCAAATTTATTCCCGTATTTCCATCCAGAACCGCTCCGTAGAACTGGAATTTCAGGCCGTAACGGTTGATCAGGCAAACGTTTATTTTAAAGCGATGATTTTGTATTCGGTTTTTGATCAAAGCGAAGAAACCATCAAAAATGTAGCCTTTAAATTTGTGGATGAACGCAATTTGATGCAGGCGTTGATTCGTACCGTAGAAGGTTCTATCCGTGCTTTTGTGGCTACCAAACGGCAGGCAGACGTGCTGATTTTACGTCGGGATATTGTAGAACATGTAAAGGAACAGCTGGATCAGATTTTGGAAGGCTGGGGTTATCATTTGCAGGATTTGCAGTTAAACGACATTACTTTTGATGAGGTAATTATGAAATCGATGAGCCAAGTTGTGGCTTCCAATAATTTAAAAGCTGCTGCCGAAAATGAAGGCCAGGCTTTACTCATCACCAAAACCAAAGGCGCGGAAGCCGAAGGAAACGCGATTAAGATTGCTGCGGAAGCGGAACGTCAGGCGGCACAATTACGCGGACAAGGTATTGCTTTGTTCCGGGAAGAAGTAGCCAAAGGGATGTCGGTAGCGGCCAAAGAAATGCAAGATGCCAATATGGATACTTCCGTTATTCTGTTTACCATGTGGACGGAATCCATCAAACACTTCTCCGAAAACTCCAAAGGAAACGTCATCTTTCTGGATGGTTCTACCGATGGCATGAAGCGCACGATGCAGGAATTGATGAGTATGAATTTGATGAACACGGAGAATAAAAAGGCTTGATGCTGTTTTTATCGGGTGTTTATTCGTAAAGTAAACTTCTATTTAAAACACTTGTTATCCTGTTGAGTTTTAATATTTTTGCTACCTTTTAGTGTTAAAATATCGTAAATCAAAAAACGCATTAACTTTATTTCTTTTACAATCAAAATATGGCAGTATCAACGAAAAATAATCCAAACCCAAAACGTTTAAAAGCTGTCCTTTCCGGAAGGTTAAAATTAAAGAAATACAATACCTATTCAAGGCGTTCTATTTTTTTAACTAAAAAATCTCAAATTGTATCTTTAAAGCAAGGATTAACTGAAGCTATATTGATTAGCCGCGGCGAAATGCAAGCCATCCCGTTTTCGCAATTATGGGATGAATAAAATTTTCCTTGATGCTGTTTTTAGCAGGTGTTTTCATCAACAGAACCTTTACCATTGAGTAAATTAATGACTATTATTTTTGATTTACTGCCTGAGTAATTATCTGCAACGGCACATCAGCAAGTGGCAAGCCACCCTTCACCCCAAAATCTAAAGTTGTGGTAGGGAACGGTAGCATAATGCTGTTTTTATCATAAGCTTTTTTGAGGCGCATAATAGCTTCACTGCCTGCGCTTAAATAGGTTGCCTGTTCGGGAGAATCTATCCAAAGCCTCAGCATAAAATTAATGGTGCTACCACCAAACTCCTGGTAAAACATTGTAGTTTCATCATCGGCAGCTAAATGGTTCATTCCTTTCAAGGCTTCAAAAGTTACCTGTTTTACCTGTTCCAGGTCTTCTCCGTAGGAAACACCAATGTTTAAATCAAGCCTTCTTTTTCCTAATAAGGAGAAATTTTCAATAGGATTTTGAAACACATCTTTATTCGGGATAATCACCATTTGGCCCTGGAAAGTGCGTAAAATGGTATCGCGCAGATTTATTTCTTCTACTTTGCCCATATAATCTTTCACTTTTACAATATGCCCGACACGCAAAGGCCGCCTGAAAGAAATAAATATCCCGGAAATAAAGTTGGAAGCAATATCCTGAAAAGCAAACGCCAAACCCAAACCGATAATTCCGGCCCCGGTTAAAACAGAAGTAACAACAGTATCGAGGTTTAAAATGCTTAGAACTGTAAAAACAGTAATAGCAATTACAAAAATGTAGATAACGGAAGTAAAAAGATTGTTTAAAGCACGGTTATCAGATACTTTTTCAATCAGGCTGGATGCTATTTTTCTAATTAGCTTGGCTACAAATATGCCGATAACCAGTAATAACGCTGATACGAGAATGTTAGGCAGTAATCGTACAAAATCATTAATCCAAGTAATTATTTTATGCGAAATAAGCTGATAAGCTTTATTTAAATCCATCAATATAAAATTTTTGTCGGGAATATTTCCGCACTGTTAATTTGAATTGGTAGTTAAAATCACCTGTGATCCCGGACTTTGTATTGCGGCATTGTTTTCCGCGGTAAGAAAAACCCTTTTCGGTTTAAAAGATGTTACTGTATGAAAAGAAGCCTTTAAAGTGCTGGAAAAAAAGCTGCTTCCGCTTTTTAACTGGCCGACGTTTTTAGTTCCGTTATTTTCTGTTTCCATCCATACTACATAAAGTTTTTTTGAAGGAGAAAGCCGGGAAGGCTCGGTAAGGTGCAGTATATTCAGGTCAAGTTCGTAATTGTCGTTATCATCTTTACCAACTTTTACAGAACCTTGGGCAGCCGGAACTATGGTAGATGTGGCAAATTTTAATTTGGTAGAGCAAGAACCGGCTGAGAATAAAAACAGAATGGTTAAAATAATAAACGGCAGGCGCATTACGCGGCGGGAGAAGAATTTCATCTTTTTAAAAATTAAAGTTAACAGCAAATAATATGACTTGTAATTAATAATTTACAAATCAATTAGTTACAATACTGCACAAAAGATAATTTGTTTTTAGACAGGGAAAATACATTCTTTAAAAGCGCAATACTTCTTTTATCACCATAAATCTTTAGGTTAAGTTAACATCAGATGGCAAAGTAATTAGGCTGATAAAAGAAGCATCTATATCCGGAATACAGATACGTTGTTCAATTACTGCACCACCAGTTTTAGTTTATCAGATTGATAGCGAAGCCTTAACAGTGATTGTAACTTACGGGTTTCTTTTAACCCGAACTTTGATTTAAAATCAGCAATTGCTATTTCTACCGTATCGGTGGCGGATTTATTTACGTGCTGAATAATCATTTTGCCAACACCAAAATTTTGTATATCAGGATAAAGCACTTTCAATTCTTTTAAAACAGTAGAATCGGGCGAAAGGATTTTCCCGGAAGCGGGTGGAACAGGTGCTTTTCTATTTGTGCGATGCGTAGTGTCGCCATTGGCTTCTTTAGCATAAACCTCCTGCAAAATACTGGTTTTAATTTGGTTCAGGTCGATCTGTTGTCGGGCTTTTAATCCCTGGATAATGCTTAATTTGGTATCTTTTAACTCATATTGAGCAAGATTTTTGTTTAAAGAGTCAATTTTATTCTTTGAAAGCTGTTCTCCAAACAATAAAATGTTGATTGATTTATCCGGATTATCATACACAAAAGATTTGGTTACCACCTGCGTATTCGGAAATATAAACTGTTCCTTAATAAATTTTTGCGCATTGCTTTCAAAAATATTCTTATTAACAATTTTATAAGCCAGGTAAATACTCGGTAAAAAGGTAATTACAACAATAATAAGCATATACCGGGTTAAGCGTTTACCAACGTTTTCGTCTTCAAACTGCTTTTTGGTGATCTTTAAATAGCGCGACATCAGGTAGGTGGCAATTGCAATAAATACACTATTGATAAAATACAGGTATAAAGCACCCAATACATAATACCAGTTACCGATAGCCAGGCCGTAACCGGCGGTACACAAAGGCGGCATCAAAGCAGTTGCAATTGCTACGCCCGGGATTACGTTTGTTTTTTCTTTACGTGAAGCAGCTACCATACCTGCCAAACCGCCAAAAAAAGCGATAAAAACATCCCAAACAGAAGGTGAAGTTCGGGACAACAGTTCTGATTGCGCTTCGTGCAACGGTGTAATACTGAAATATATGGCAGAAGTAACAATGCCTATCAGGGTAGCAAACAGTAAACTTCTGGCACCTTTTTTTACCAGTTCCAAATCATTTATGCCGATACCTAAACCAATACCCATAATCGGTCCCATAATAGGCGAAATGAGCATTGCGCCGATAATAACCGCGGTAGAATTTACATTTAAGCCGATGGAAGCGATAAAAATTGCAAAAATTAAAGTCCACAGGTTTACGCCTTTAAACTCAATGTTTTTTTGGATGGAATTGATAACTACAGATTCATCAGCCTGATCATCTTTCAGGTTGAAACGATGAGCTAAAAATTCTTTTACAGATTGTAACAGTTCACTCATTGGCTTAAAAATTAGTGGTTTGAAGTTTTTTTGCCAATGGGCCGATGGTTAATCCTTGTACCAAAATAGAAAATAGCACGATGATGTAAGTAATCAGCACAAAACCATCACGATACCTATTTGCGCCCAAAGATAAAGCCAAAGCCACGGACAGTCCGCCGCGCAAACCGCCCCAGGTTAACATCAGTACGGCATGTTTTTCAAAAGTAATTTTACGCCGAAGCAACCGAACCGGAATATAAACAGAAACTAACCGCGCCAGCAACACAATCAAAATACAGATTAAACCGATGATACACAGCGTGAGGTTAATTTTGATCACCAGCATTTCTAAACCGATCAGTAAAAACAGTACAGCGTTGAGGATTTCATCAACCAGCTCCCAAAATTTCCCCAAATAATCGCGTGTTGTATCTGATAAAACTTCATCTTTTACCTTGTTTCCGGTGATAATTCCGGCTACAACCATGGCCAGCGGACCGGAAACATGCAGGTGACCGGCCACAAAATAACCGCCCATGCAAATGGCCAGCGTAATCAGCACTTCTACCTTATAATCATCGATAGAACGCAGGGCATAATAACCCAGATAACCCAATATTGCCCCAAACAATATACCGCCCGCAGCTTCCTGTAAAAACAGTTTGCCAACAGAAATAGCGGAAATATTAGCCGTTCCGGAATGTGCTACATCAATCAGTGTCATAAAAATTACGACTGCTACGCCGTCATTAAATAAAGATTCACCAGAGATTTTCAGTTCTAAAGATGAAGGGATTTTAGCTTCTTTTAAAATGGCTAAAACGGCAATCGGATCAGTGGGTGAAATCAGCGCGCCGAATAATAAGCAATAAATAAACGGAACCGACAAATGAAATAATCCGAACAGATACCAAACCAAGCCGCCCACCAGTGAAGTAGAAATCAGGATGCCTAAAGTTGAAAGCACTAAAACAGGCACACGCTCTTTTTTCAACTTTCCGGCATTGATGTGTATTGCCCCGGCAAACAGCAGGAAACTGAGCATAAAATTCATCAGCACATCCTGGAAATCGATGGCAGCAACCAATTGCACGGCTTTCTCCTGGAAAACAGAACCCGAATTACCAAGCGCAACCAGCACAATAGAACTGATTAGCGACAAAATCATGATGCCGATGGTTGGCGGCCATTTGATAATCCGGTGGTTGATGTAAGCAAAAATTGCCGTTAAAATGATGGTAATACTGATGATGCTGCTTGTATTCATGCGTTGGAAGGAAACGCGTGCAAGGTATCAACTTTGGCGGAATTCGGTTCTATGATGAATGGGTTTTGAAAGTGATCTACTTCTTTTACCTTTCCATTTTTGTAGTGCTGATTAATTTGAAAGATCACTCATCTTATTATGAATGAATGGAATCCATCAAACACTTCTCCAAAAATTTTAAAGGCAACGTGATTTTTTAGATGTTTTACCAATGGCAGGAAATGCGCATTGCAGGAATCACTGAATATAAATATAGGGAACAGGAAAGCTTAATGCTGTTTTTAACAGTTGTTTTTAATAAATAAGATTTATAAAAACTGCTTATAAACTTATTACACTTTGGTGAAAGAAGGCAAATTATTACGAATAGTTGTAATATCTAATTTTTGATTTTAGGGTCGCTCTTCCGGTAAACCATATAGAAGATTGCTGCAATTATAACCAAAACGCCTCCAACAAATATGGGTATTTTAACCGTCCAGTCTCCGTTTAAAAAGGTAACGATTTGGGCTGAGCCTCCGCTATCTACTGCATTGTTAACATTTTTATAGAGAAAGTTTCCGCCAACAAGCAGTAACAACCCAATAATACCCATGATGATGCTTAATCTTTTCATAATACGTGTGATAAATTTAAAGACGATTTTGTCGCCTTGGTAACACCGAGCGAAAAGCCGCTTTGTGAACTACAACATTGCAAATTAGAAGGCCATGCTATACTAAATATCTATATAGTAAAGCATGAATAGAATACTTGATAAAGTGTATTGACTGGTTAACAGTAAATAGTAAAGCTTGTTTTATGTACAGGCATCGATAGTTATTAATCCGGTACCTTTGCTGTAAGTTTCATTGGTGCCATTTCTTTTTTACACTTGTATGCTGCCAAGTTATAGCCCCTTGTATAGCTCCTTAAAACTATAAATTTTTCAATATTTTCAGATTTATCCATACTTCTTTTACCTACTCTTTTTCATACATCACCGTCATCTTGGCAACCCGTTCTTCCAAAGATTCCATCGTCATTTTTTCTCTTAAACGATCAACCAAAATCGGGAAAGCAAAAGGCGTTGGCCGTTTTATTTTTTTGATTACGATTTCCTGGGTCGAAATTCTTTGCAGTGCTGCCCGCAACCTAAATTCTTCCAACTGATAAGCCAAAGCTTCGTTGTAAGATTGGCGCAAGAGCAGGTTGTCCGGCTCATATTCACTAAAAACATCAAACAAAAGCGACGTAGAAGCTTGCAAATGCCGGTCTTTAACCGGCTGACCGGGATAACCCGTAAAAACCAAACCGCCGATGTGCGCAATATCACGGAAACGGCGTTTGGCCATTTCGGTAGCGTTCAGGCTTTTCTGGATGTCATCCAGCAAATTATCCTGCGAAAACAAATCTTCCTCCAATGCTTCTTTTAGCAGGATAAAATCATCAGTCAGCAATTCAAAACCATAATCATTCATGGCGATAGAAAACGTAGCCGGTTTAATTTTTGCCAGTCGATAAGCTAAAAGTGACGCCATACCTTCATGCACCAATCGGCCTTCAAACGGATAAAAAAACAAATGATGGCCTTCTCTGGATTCTAATTGTTCGATCAAAAACTGATGGCTTTGCGGCAAACACGATTCGGCAGCTTGCAAATCGAAAAGCGGTTTTAACGCTTTTATCTCAACATCTTTTTCTAATCCGTGCGCTACTTCATCCAGTTTTCCGCGGATCATGGCGCAATATTGAGAGGAAAGCTGCATCCGCTGGCCCATCCAGCTTGGGATAATACCTTTGCTAACGTTAGATTTTTTAACGAAAGCCGTCATATCTTTTACCTTAATCAGTTCTAAACTTCGGCCGGCAAACCAAAAGTTATCGCCTGGCTTTATTTTGGAGATGAAGTTCTCTTCGATGGTACCCAAACTGCCGCCGCTCAGCCATTTTACACGTAAACTCACTTCGCTCGTGATGGTGCCCATACTCATCCGATGGCGCATCGCAACGCGGCGGTTGTTTACTTTATAGAAGCCGTTTTCCAGTTCCACCTTCAAAAATTCATCGTATTGCGAAAGTGTTTTACCACCGTAAACAATAAAATCAAGCAAACTTCCAAACTCTTCCCGGCTTAAATCAGCGTAAGCGTATGCTGTTTTTACCTGCCTAAAAACAGCATCGGCATAAAAACCGTCAGACACGGCCAGCGTAACCAGATATTGCATCAGCACATCAAAAGCCAGCAAAACCGGATCGCGGCTTTCGTAAATCCCGGCCAGCATAGCTTCTTTTAAAGCCGCACCTTCCATCAGTTCCAACGAATGCGTGGGTACGAAATAAGCTTTGGAAACTGCGCCGGGATGATGCCCGCTCCTTCCGGCCCGCTGCATAAAACGGGCAACACCTTTCGGACTGCCGATCTGGATTACGGTATCAACCGGCCGAAAATCCACACCCAAATCCAAACTCGAAGTGCAAACCACCAGCTTCAGCATTTCATTATGTAACGCATTTTCTACCCAACGCCTGATGTCGTTATCCAGCGAACCGTGGTGCATGGCCATAATTCCGGCATATTCCGGATACTTATCCAAAATCGCATGATACCAGATTTCGGCATGCGCGCGCGTATTGCAAAATAGTAATGTGGTGTTACTCTTTTCTACAATTTCCATCACTTGCGGCAATAGTTTTGTACCGAGATGCCCGCTCCAGGAATATTTTTCAATCTGCTTTGGAATTATGGATTCTATGGTGATCTTTTTCTCAATATCCGAACGGATCAGGCGGATGTTTTCCTTCGGGAAATCATTTCCAAGCAACACATTTGCTGCCTGATCCAGGTTGCCAATCGTTGCGGAAATCCCCCAGATGCGAAGGTGCGGGACTTGAGGTATGAGGTGCGAAGTTTGAGGTACAAGGTTTGAGTTTTCAGCTCCCTCTCCTGTGGAGAGGGTTGGGGTGAGGCTTTCATCACTTGCAACCGGCAACTGCTTCAAGCCCTTTAGCCTTGATAAACCCAATTCTACCTGCACGCCTCTTTTAGTACCCAAAAGTTCGTGCCACTCATCAATCACAACTACCTGTAAATTTTGCAGCGTTTTCGGATAATCTTTTTGGGCGAGCATCAAATGCAAACTTTCGGGCGTGGTAAGCAGTACTTCGGGTAATTTTTTGCGGAGCGCATTGCGTTCGGCCGTAGAAGTATCGCCGGTTCGCGTGCCGATCGCCCAGGGCAAACCCAAATCATCGCAAACGGATTGCATCGCTTTGCGAATGTCGTTTGTTAAAGCCCGGAGCGGCGTAATCCAAAGCAGTAAAAGCCCGTTATTTTTTTTAACCTGATAATCTTTTGGGTTTGCATTGATGTAAGCTGCCAGAAAAGGCAAAAAAAGGGCGAAAGTTTTACCGCTGCCGGTAGGCGCGTTTAACAAGCCCGAATTGCCAGCCAGATAAGCCGCTTCCATTTCCTGCTGAAACTGAAACTGCTTCCATTTTTTTGTTTTGTACCATGCGCGGATAACCTGCTGCCCTTTTGTTAACATCTGCGGCACAAAGTTAAAAGGGTTTAGCTGGGAAGCAAAATTTACTGTTGAGGCTGAAAAAGTAGTGCTAAAAGAAGTATGCTAATTTTGAGGAAATAACTGCTGCTGGATTTTTTCCAGTTCGATCAAATCTCCTAAATCTTTTGGCCTTGCGGTTGCTTTTTTTTCCCGGATTAAATCAGCCAAAAGAAGCACCTTAATTGGGATTCCGTCTAAATCGCCCGTTATTGCGTTTTCGTAACAAATATCAAAATCTTGTTGCGAAAATATTTTTGTCCGTTCGCCTAAATCCAGCGAAAAACCATTTTTACCAAAAGGAACGCTTGTATATCCAAAAACAAACTGCGTATTAATTAAATGTTGTGTTCCTTCAACCAAGTTTTCTTTGAGTGATTGCATTAAACCAGATCGGTTTTCCGGCGTGTTTTTGATCCAGATATCCATATCCGCAGTCGTCCGGGTATGCCCGTAAAATGCACCCGCCATACCGCCGATCAGCAGGTATTTTACGTTGTGATTTGCAAAACTTTGCAGCAGGTTCCGCACATCGTTGCCGGATATATCCATATTTCTATCTGCTGCTTTTAATAACGGATTTCCTTTCCTCAGCTTTGATGAAAAAAGCATCAAGGAAAAAAACCTATTCAGGTTTTGATCATAAACAGGAAAGATTTCCGGATTCATATTGCGCTGTTTATCTAAATTCAACCTAAAATAGTAATAATATTTAAAGCGATAAAAATCAGCAGCTTTTACTCTGCCTTTAAGCGGTTCTCGATTTTATCCGGATGCAATTTATTAAGCCCTAAAAGAAGCTTGCCAATATCTTTCTTTTCAGCTTTTCCTTCCAGCAAAATAATGTTTTTATTAACTGTTGCCTGTACTTGCGGATAGGTTTTTAACACACTGTCTACAGCTTGTTTTAAAGGGAAATCAGCATTGATTACAACTGATGCAATTACAATCCGGTTATCAATTCCTTTGATAATATTAATCCCTTTTACCGTTTGTTCTACTTCTGCTTTCGATTTTGCCGAACTGCAATTCCCGGTTAAAATAACCATACCGTTATTAACCGTGTAATTTACGCCGGCAAAATTGAGGTCGTTTTTAGCTTTGGCAGTTAAATCTGCCTTGATATGTTTATCCTGATTGGCCTGACTGCAACTTGTACAAATGGCAATCAGCATGAACAAAAAGCAAATGTATAATTTAATTTGAGGTTGTTTTTGAATGATCATTTTACGCTGTTTTGCTTAATTTAAAAGCTAAAACAAGTTGCAGTTGTTTCATTTTTAGGTTTATTTAGATGGATAAAATAACGACTATGCGACTATCAAAAATTTTGCTGATCCTTATTTTTTTACTGTTGATTAATGGTTGCAATCAGCCCAAACCGGCTCATGCTGTTTTTACCGCACAAAAATCGGTAACGGAAGCACAGCTAATTATTCCAGGAAAAAGCATCGGCAAAATCAGCTTAAAAGAAGATGCCGCCGAGGTTTATAAACTATTGGGCAAACCTGATTCCGGCGATGCCGCCATGGGAAAATCACTTTCTACCTGGTACGCCAATCACGATCCGAAAGGTTATCAAACGCAGATTTTTTGTTCGAGAAATATGGGAAATCTGGATGAAACGATTAGCCGTGTAATTCAAATCCGCGTTACTTCACCTTATTTTAAAACCGCAAATGGTATTGGTGTTGGCTCAACTTTGAAACAGATTAATGCTGTTTTTAAGGTGATAAAAACAGCATCTTATCCAAATAAAAAACCGCCTTACGCTATTTACGACGATAAAAAAGGTATTGCTTTTGAAATTTCTGCCGAAGGAAAATGTGTTGGTATCATTATTCATTTGTTAAATAATTATAGCAGAACTACTTATTTTCCTTTTCATAACAATCAAAAAATGTTGGTTGTACAACCATAATTCGGCAGTACTTTCTTATAATGAAGTTGAATTTATTCAATTACTGTAACATTTGATAAAGCGTTGTATCTAAACCGGCACAAACAAAACATCAGCTTGAACCAGTGTTGTCAACATGACAGATTTTGAAGATATCTATAACCGTTATGCGCCGCAAATTTTTCGCGTGTGTTTAGGATATACAAATGATACCGACCAAGCTAAGGACTTGGTGCAGGACACTTTTATAGCGGTTTGGAAAAACTTGTCCGACTTCCGCAACCAATCGCATATCAGCACCTGGATTTTTAGAATAGCAACCAACAACTGTTTGCGTGCCGTAGCGGTTGCCAAACGTATGCCTGCTGCAGAACTACCCTTTAATTTAGCTGAAACATTTGAGGAGTCGCCGGAAGAAAAACTTAGTTTTTTGTACAAATACATTGCCGAACTGGAGGAAATAGAGCGTGTGATCATCTCATTAGAGCTGGAAGGTTTACCGCAAGCTGAAATTGCTGCAATCGTAGGGTTAAGCAGTGGAAATGTAAGGGTAAAGATTTACAGGATAAAGGAAAAATTGGCTCAAAAATTTAAAGCATATGAACAATATAGATGATCTGAAAGCTATTTGGCATACTGCAAAAACGGATAGCTTGCCAACATCAAATGAGATGTTACAATTGATCAGGAAATTTCGCAATCAAAAGCTTAAAAATAAATGGATGACCATTGTAGCATCCAGCCTTATTTCCATCCTGATTATCGTGGTATTATTTATTACTCCTTTTAAAATGCTTATCACGTATTTTGGAGGAGGATTAACAGCTACAGCCGGGTTTTTACTGGCCGCTACCAATATTAAATCTTTAAAGCGTTTTTATCAACTCGACAATTGCAGTAACCAGGAGTTTCTCGCTTTTATAGAGCAAACCCGCCAGAACCAGATTTTTTATTACAGAAAAACACAAATCGTCATCGTGATGCTGTATGCATTAGGCTGGCTTTTATACCTCTATGAACTTACTATTGGACATCCATTATGGTTAGTTGGCGTTTATACCTCGGCCATAATTTACCTGCTTGTTATGTGGTTTGTTGTGCGGCCTCGTTACTTTAAAAAAGATGTAGAAAAATTGAATGCGACCAGGCAGCGATTAGAAAAAATTTCAGAACAACTTAAATGATATGAAACTTAACACTATTCCAAAATCAGCTCTTGTGCTGCTAATAATTGGTCTGCTGATGACTATCATTACACCAGTAATTAACCGTTATTTCCCACTTCCGGATTTTTTAAAAGGGTTTCTAAACGGATTAGGTTTAGCCATTGAATTTACTGCGCTCGTTAAAATGCAGCGAAGCAAGAAAAACATAAGGTGCACATCATATAATGATTAAGCTGCTCTTAATATTGCTTCTAATGTATAAGCTTTGTAATAGTTAAATTGGCTAAATAACAATGCTTCTTTTATCACCAAAAAACAGTGATAAAAGAAGCATTGTTCGCTGATAGATTTTGACAATAATCCATCAGCTATTAACCATTAGCCTAACCTTATTTCTTCTCCGGCAGCAAAATAAATCGGATCAAATTATCTCCGCTTAAATATTTATTGGCCGTAGTTTTAGTGCTTGCAACCGTAATCTGGTTCAGGTTTTTAACATGATCCAGCACGTCTGCCGGATCTTGCTGGTATTGATAGCTTTTAGCAATTTGCCCTAACCAAAAACCATTATTTTTTAATTGCACCTCGGTAGAACGGCTTTCTTCCGCAGCAAACTTCTGAATATCTGTTGCTTCTGCACCGTTTTTTTTGATGGCCGCAATTTCTTCCAGTGCGGCATCAATCAACTTGTTTACGTTTTCGGGCGCACAACCAAAAGCAACCGTAATATTATAGCGTTGATTCGGGATTTTGGTATAACTTGCCCGTACACTTGGTGCGTAAACACCGCTTTCCTTTTCGCGCAAGCGCTCAATCAATTTGATGTTCAGGATTTCTTCCAGCGCATCCAACTGTAAATTATTAGGTTCATCATAAACATAATCCCCGGTGAAAACCAGCTGCACAGAACTTTTTACTTCCAAACCTTTGTAAACCGTTTTGGTAATTTTACCTGCCGGCGCATGGATGTTCAAATTTTTGTACGAAGTATTTGTGTTGGATGACGGCAAAGCACCCAGATATTTTTCCAGCAGCGGTTTGATTTTTTCGGGATCAAAATTACCAACCAAAGTAAAAACAGCTTTATTGTTATCGGCAAAACTTTGCCGGTAAAAAGAGTATGCCTTATCCAGCGAAGCTTCGTCCAGCTGTTTTAAAGTTGGGTTGCTGCCGCGCATGTTGTAACTGCTCATCACTGCGGCAATCGTATCCTGGAAAACACTTTCCGGCGAAGCACTTCGGCCGGCAATCACTACTTTGGTTTGGGTGATGTTGGATGACCAGATATTCGGATCTTTCCGCGGGGCAGTTGTATATAAATAGATCAGTTGCAGGGCCGTTTCCAAATCTGCAGGCGAAGTGCTTCCGCTAAAACCTTGTGCCGTAGAACTGATGTAAGGCGATACATTGGCGATTTTGCCGGTCAGCATTTTATCCAGCTGAATTTGGGTAAATAAACCAACGCCGCTGCTGCCGATTATGCCGTCGGCCAGGTTTGCCGCTGTAAAATCAGCATCGCTTGCCAGCGAGGTTCCGCCAAAATTATAACTGTTAATCAGTATCTGGTCGTTTTTAAAATCCGTTGGTTTCAACACTACTTTTACACCGTTTGCAAGCGTTAATTCTGTGGCGTTAACGGCTGCGTTTTTCTTTTCGGAAACTATTTTTGTTCCTGCCGGGATTTTTTCCAGTAGCGGTTTATTGCTTACTTCATCTACGTAAGCTGTAATTCCTTGTCCGGCTGTACTAATCCAGTTAAGCAACGTTTTTTCATCCGGTAAATTGGCTTTTTCCTTTTCCGGTGCCTGCACAATTACCACACGGTTTTCATCGCTGATAAATTTACCTGTAAGCGCGTTCATCTCAGTTAAAGTAATCAAACCAATATTGTTTTTGTAGAAATTATATTTGAAATCGATACTCGGAATAGCATCTCCCTCCAAAAAATTTTGCTGATACTGGTTCACAAAAACAGCAGAGCGGGTTTTATCTTTCTCTTTAAATTGCTGCTCCTGCGCGGTCAGTACGCCTTTTTTAGCACGGTCTAATTCGGATTGCGTAAAACCAAATTTTTGCACGCGTTCATTTTCGGCCACAACTGCTTTAATCCCTTTTTCCAGTTCGCCGGGTTTCGCTACCACTACAGAGGTAAACGCATCCAGGCTGGCCAAAAAGCCGCCGTAACTGCTTTGTGCAAATAAAAACGGCGGATTACCTTTTTGGGTAAGTTCTGCAATACGCGCATTTATCATGTTGTTAAACAACCCTATACGTATATTCTGCAGCAAATCCATCGTATTTCTGGTCGTAGTTCCGGCGTGCTTTACAATAATTTGGGCGATGGTATAAGGCTGCTCTTTATCGGTTACTATTTTTACCAGTGTTTGTTTATGCACCGGGATTGTGTACTTTATATAAGGGCGTTCTTTAACCGGATTTTTTAGTTCCGAGAAATTCTCCCTGATCAATTGCAATACTTTCTGCGGATCAAAATCTCCCACGGCAACTACGGCTTGCAAATCCGGGCGGTACCAGTCTTTGTAATAATCTTTGATTACCTGATGGTTAAAGTTTTTGATAATATCTTCTTTCCCGATCGGAATCCGTTGTGCATAACGCGAGTTGTTAAATAAAACAGGATAAGTTTGAAGCGAAATCCGTTCCTGTGCGTTCTTGCCGCGCAGTCTTGCTTCTTCTAAAATAACACCGCGTTCCTTATCAATTTCGCTGTCGTCAAACGTATCCAAACCGGCCCAGTTAGCCAGGATGTCAAACCCTTTTTCAAAAAGCTTGGCACTGTCTGTCGGCAGCGGCAGTTGGTAAACAGTTTGATCAAAAGAAGTATAAGCGTTAATATCGGCACCAAACCTGATACCCGATTTTTGCAGGAAATTAACTAACTCGTTTTTGGGAAAATCGCGTGTGCCGTTAAACGACATGTGTTCTACAAAATGCGCCAGCCCTTGCTGGTTATCGTTTTCTAAAACAGAACCGGCTTTGTTTACCAGGTATAATTCTGCACGGTTTTTGGGTTCGGTATTTTTGCGGATGTAATAGCTTAAACCGTTTGGCAATTTGCCGATTAAAACTGCCGGATCGGCCGGAATAAGCGAACCGGCAAGCATTTCTACCCGTGGTTTATTTTTAGGCGAAGGCTGCGGTTTAGATTTAACTTGTGCCGATACCACTGAGTTGAAAGCAAGTAAACCAAACGAAAAGTACAATAAATGATGTTTTGACATGAGCTGTTTTAAGGAGGATTTAAAATTGTTTCGTATTAGAAGTTAGCATGCTGTTTTTATTACATCTTTTTTAAGATTAATTTAGGTTTTTGTAATAGTTACCCATGATTTGTCAAAACCTAAAGCCAGTAAAATTTTTTCCTTATCCAGTGCTTCTGGTTTTGTGATTTTGATAAGCACACTGTTTACAGGAACTTTTTCATGTATTGTAAATTGAGAACCATGAGGTTGCCAAGTAAAAAGATGCTCATTAAAAGCTTTACTAAAACCTTCTAAATTTTTTTCTTTATTCCATTTCCAATAAAATAATTCAGGGTCGTACCGGGTTGTTTCAAATTCAAAAACAACAACTTCTGATAGATCATTAGATTTTATAAGTACGATTGTTCTTAAATGGTCAAACCGTTCTCTTATCGCACTAACTCTGTCATTCCATATTGAAAGTACTTGTTCACCAGGTAAGTTGGCATCTACAGAGGTATCTACATTTGACCCGAATGAATATACAATACTGTTTCTACCAGATATTAATCTGACTTTTTTTGCTGTTGATGGATTGGTTGCTTTTACGGTTTTTGCTCCCCACGCAGTATTGCCTAATCTAACATCGTCCAATCCTACATTTGAATCTTTCCAGATAGCACCGATGCTTTTGGCAAAAATTTCCTCCCACTCAGAACCAACCAGATTCGGTTTACCTTTTGAAGCAAGTAGATAAACTATTTCCTTACCAATTATATATGGCAAGTTTTTAGGAAACTGATTTAATTTGTATGCGGGTGCACTTTTGTTTACAGTCCTTAATCTTGGTGGTTGCTTATCCATAATACTGTTAAGCTATCTCATAATCTTTTAAAACACCGTTCATATCCATTGCTTTTGCTACATACGGAAGTAGTTTCAATATAACAGCTTTAACAAGATTTACAGGAACTGCGTTACCGGCTTGCTTTCTGGCCTGAGTATCATTAGTAATAATTTTATAACTATCAGGAAAACCTTGTAGGCGGAACATTTCTCTCGGTGTCAACCTTCTTTCGCCATTTACAAGAAGATAATTGTAAGAAGCACCTGCGCGTAAAGCACATGAATAGGGATAGGAACAAATATTCCCTGATTTATTTTCATGCCATATTGAAAGTTTATAAGCCGATTGATGTCGTTCCTTTCTTTTATTAATGATGTAATCAGATGCTACATGCTTCTTATCAATCACAGATTCTAAAACTTCGGATAGTGGTTTAAATGGCCGCATCGGCTGTGGATAAGAAAATAATATAGGATCTTTATGCCCGACAATTACAACACGTTCTCTTTTTTGAGGCAGCCCATAATCAAGTGCATTTAAAACAGCAACCCTAACTGTATATTTTAATTCTTCCTGCAATACATTAAGAATAACTTTTAATGTTTTACCATTGTTGTGCCCTACCAGCTGTTTAACATTTTCTAATACAAATGCTTTTGGTTGTTTCTCTTTAATAATACTGGCAATATTGTAAAACAAAGTGCCTCTTATATCCTCAAAACCCTTCATCTGCCCGATGATACTAAAAGGCTGGCACGGAAAGCCACCAAATAAAATATCATGATCGGGAATACCTTTAGGGTCAATTTTAGTTATATCACCTGCAGGCCTATCACCAAAATTATTTTCATAGCTATCCTGACAAAATTTATCTATATCGGAGGAAAATACACATTCTGGAATTAGATCATTTTCTTTACAAGCCTGATCCATCGCTATACGGAAGCCACCGATACCACAAAAAAGGTCTATAAATTTTAGTTTTTCCATTTGGTAAAATTTGGCTTGTGATACTAATTTTAGCAATTATATTTTCCTCGAAAATAGCTTTTTCAGTTCAATAAAGAATGAATTACTGATGTGATTTATCCTTTATTAGTTTTATTAAACCTTAATAATAATGTTTTTTCGGTACATCAGCCACAAAATAACAAACCAAATCAGCACATAAGTAAGGCCGCCGGCCAGCGAAGCGTTAATCGGCGAAAAATAGGGTACAAAGAAAGTATTGTATAAATAGCCAAGCAGGTTTACAGGTTTATTATCTGCCTTAAAATGGATCAGGGTTAAAATATGCGGAATCAATCCTGACATAAAATATACGGTGATGGCATTCACCCCAAAAACCACGAATGGTTTGGTAAAGCGTTTGTAGCCTTGCACGTCAATCAGCCAGTAGCAAAGTGTTAACCCGATTGTAGCCAGTCCGCCGGCGTAAAGTACAAAAGAGCTGGTCCACAATGCTTTGTTTATCGGGAAAAAAAGGTCGAAAAATAAACCGGCAATCACAGCTAATACGCCTACAGAAAAAAGCCAGGCAACTTTGTGTGCATTATCTTTGTCTTTTCGCTTTAAAAAAGTGCCGATCAGTACGCCGAAAATACCGGTTGCCACAGCCGGGATCGTACTTAAAATACCTTCCGGGTCCCAGGTTTTTGATGATTTCCACAGGTGGGCTTCGGTAAGCAATGTTCTGTCTAACCATGCGCCCAAATTGGTTTCCGGGTTCAGGTTTGCATAACCAACGCCCGGCACAGGCACAAAATTCATGAGCAGGTAGTAACCGAGCAAAATCCCTCCGAAAACATACAGCCAGGTTTTGCGGCTGCTGTAAATGTAAATCAAACTAACGATCAGATAAACTACGGCAATGCGCTGGATGACGCCCGGAATCCGCAACGTGCTGAAACTGAACTTGTAAAAAAGATTGATTGCCACACCGATCAGAAATAAAATAACTGCACGTTTAAAAATACCTAAAACCAATTTGTTACGGTTTTCGAGGTCGTTCTTTTTATTTTCTAATGCGAAAGTGATAGAAACACCAACGATGAAAAGGAAAAACGGAAACACCAAATCCGTGGGCGTGCAGCCGTTCCATTCCGAATGTTCCAATGGCGTGTAAATGTATCGCCAGTCGCCGGGGTTGTTCACCAGCGTCATCATGGCAACGGTAATCCCGCGGAAAACATCTAAAGAGCGTAAACGAACTTTTGGATTGAGGGTAGCAGTTTCTGGCATAATACTTCTTTTATCGATAAAAAATTAGTGTGAGAATAGATCTTCCTTATCACTTATAATCCGACAGCAATTTAAATTAACTTTTTGCAATTGCCTAAAAGAAACAAAAAACAATTATTTGTTTAAAGAAATACCGGTTGATAAGAACAGGAATAGTTGGATTAAACAGTTTCAACAGCAATTTAATGAATAATCAGATAGAGAATAATCTTTTTAAATTCCTGTTTGATTAGCATATTTTTTCAATACCTTTAGCTTTAAAGCTATAAAATTTCTTTAAACGCGTTCTGCCCTTTATCTTAAACTAATATTAGTGCGTTAAAAAGAGCATTGTGTAAATTGCTAACAATTTAATTAATTATATATGAAGAGAAAATTACTCATCATTTTCCTGGTGTTTTTTTGCAGCGTGTGGCAGGCTATGGCACAGCAGCATACTATTACAGGGAAAGTAACCGCTGCGGAAGACAGCTATCCGCTACCCGGGGTTTCTGTTAAAATAAAAGGGACCGCTACCGGAACACAAACCGATACGCAAGGCGCTTTTTCAATCAAAGCGAATACGGGCCAAACTTTAGTGTTTTCTTTTGTAGGGACGACTACCCAGGAAATTGTAGTTGGCACAGCCGATATAATTAATGTACGGTTAAGCCAGGATACAAAAACGCTGCAAGAAGTTACCGTAACTACCGGTTTTGGGGTTAGCCAGAACAAGCGCGATTTAACCTCATCCACCCAAACCATAACCGGCGCAGCAATTGCAGAAACCCAGCGCGAAAACTTGGTAAATGCTTTGCAGGGCCGCATTGCCGGCGCAACGGTAACCAGTACCAGCGGCGTGCCGGGCGCATCGGCAGCAATAGTTTTGCGTGGTATTACTTCCATCGGCAGCAGTAACCAGCCTTTATTTGTTGTTGATGGTATCCGTGTAAATAACGATGCATTAAGCCAGGGTGCGCTTGCTTCAAACGGTGATAACCGCCGGGAGGATTTTACAAACCGCATTGCAGATATTAACCCGGATGATATAGAAAATGTAACGGTATTAAAAGGTGCCGATGCGGCTGCGGTTTATGGGTCTGATGCGGCTGGCGGTGCGATTGTAATCACCACAAAAAAGGGTAAAAGCGGTGCCGGGAACATCACTTACAACAATAATTTTAGTTTTTCTAACGAGTACCGTTTCCCGAAAATCCAAACAGGTTATGGGCCGGGAACGGCCGGATATGCTGATCCGACTACGAGGCTTGCTTACGGCCCGGCTTATGCCGCAGGTACACAAACAAACAATAACCTAAAAAACTTTTTCCAGACGGGGCATTCCGAATTGCACGATTTGGCTTTTGCCGGCGGAAATGAAGAAGCGAGTTATCGTATTTCCGGCGAGTACCGGCATACGGGCGGTGTGATACCGGTTGTTTATAATGATAAGCTTTCTTTGCGATTTGCCGGGCAGGCTAAAATCACACCTAAACTGACCAGCAGTGCTACTTTTAACTACTTTAATTTAGATAATCGTAAAACCAATAAAGGTGATGGCGGAACTTACATCAACGCACTGACCTGGCCTACAAACGATAATGTGCGAAATTATTTAAATGCTGATGGTAGCCGGAGAACGTTGTTACCAACAACATTATCTGTATTGGATGCTTCAATTGATTTTGATAATCCGAATTGGGATGTACGGAATAATATCAGTAGAGACAAAACCAACCGGATGATTGGAAATTTTGATCTTTCCTACGATCCTTTAAGCTGGTTAAATTTAAGAGGATTAATTGGAGTTGATTTTTATACTACTCAAGGCAATAATTTGGTTAGCCAGTACAGTAACTCTTATCAAAACGCAATTTCAGCCGGTTTTGCTGCTTCAAGCGGATTGAGCAGAGGTGGTATTATTGATAATTATGATGATAATAACCTGTTGCTAAACGGATCTTTCTTTGCGACTTTAAAGCATACTTTTAGTGATTTTCGTACCACTTTAGCTTTAGGAGCCGAGGTTTATGATAGTAAAGATATTACGAATGGCCAATACGGCGAAGCTTTTTTACAGCCGGATTTTAACACAATCAATAATACAACACCAACAACCCAACGTGCCACAACTAATTATTTTGAAACACGCCGTATCGGAGAAATTGCGCGTTTAAGCATCGTTTACAAAGAGCTGATTACTTTAAATGGTACTGCCCGGAATGATTATTCATCTCGCCTGGCAGGTACAACAAAAGACTCTTATTTTTATCCGTCGGGCGGTATTGGATTTAATTTTAGTGAACTTCCAGGTTTAAAAGGAAACAAGGTTTTATCGTTTGGCAAGATAAGATTCTCCTACGCCGGCGTTGGTAAAGATCCGTTTGCGCCATACCGGATTAAATCAAGTGTGATCCAGCAATCTACCACAGGCGGTGGCTACGCTTATGATGTTACAGGAAATAATCCGTTCCTGAAACCAGAAAAAGATTATCAAATGGAGTTAGGTACAGAACTTCAGTTTTTTAACGGGCGTTTAGGTGCAGAGATTAACTTTTACAAATACCGGGCTACCAATCAAATATTTGATCCGCGCATCAGCTACGCATCAGGCTATATTTTGGAGTTAGTTAACGGCGGCGAAATCCAAAACAGAGGGATAGAAGTTGAATTAAATGCAACGCCAGTAAAAACCAGGGATTTTACATGGAAACCGTTCGTAAACTTCTTCCTAAACCGGGGTAAGGTTATCAACCTGGGTAATTTGCCTGAATATTACAACTCTGATACCTGGCTGTATGCAAATGCTCGTGCAAGTATATTCCCGGGCAGCAGTTTGTCAAACATTGCAACCTGGACGTATTCACGTAATAATAAAGGTCAGATTTTGGTTGATCCGTCTACTGGTATGCCAATATCAAACGGAACTTTTGTTACTACGGGTGATCGTCAGCCAAAATTCACCATCGGTTTTGGTAACAACTTTACTTACAAAAGTTTCGGGTTATCATTTTTATTAGATTGGCGTAAAGGCGGCGATGTATTTAACGGAAACGAATTGTTCCTGACACGCTACGGCTTGAGTGCACGTACGGAAAACAGGCAAACACCGATTGTGGTACCTGGTGTATTAAAAGACGGTAATGAAAATTCAGCCACGCCAACTGCTAATACAATCCAAATCAATCCGTATTATCAAAACGACTATTATAAGAATGCCATCGAATCGGATTTCGTAGAACATAATATCAGTACGTTAAGGCTTAGGGATGTAACATTAAGTTACACTTTGCCGGCATCAATATTAAGCAGACAAAAAGTGTTTAAATCTTTGGGTGTCTATGTTACAGCTACCGATGTGTTTTTAATTACCAATTATACCGGTGCTGATCCTGAAGTTAACGGCACCAATTCTTCTACCAGAGGCTCTGGTGCAGCCGGTTTTGATTACGGTACTTTGGCTGCCCCGCGGACTATATCTTTCGGGTTAAGTGTTAAATTATAAGAATAGCAAGATGAAAAAATTCGCATATATTATTACGATAACGCTTGCAATGCTTGGTATAAGCAGTTGCAAAAAATTTGTTGATATCAATACAAACCCTAATGCACCAACCATTGTAACATCAAGCAGTTTATTGCCTCCGATACAAGCCGGTATGGCGCGCGGAATTTGGTTTGATAGCCGTTACATCGGCCAGTATGCCCAAATTTGGGGAGCTTCTGCCGCTAATAATGTTTGGGACCAGGAAGGTTACGCGCCCGGTGCAGATTCTAACGGCGAAATGTGGCGCACCATTTATTTCAGCCTTGGCCAGAATATTAATTTGATGATACAGGATGCAACCGCCAATAACAGGTACGAATATCTGGGTGTTGCTTACGCGTTACGTGCCTGGGGATGGCAGTACGGCGGCGACATTTACAATAATATGGTGGTAAACGAAGCATATGATCCTACCAAACTTACTTTTGATTATGATTCGCCGCAAACTGTTTATGCAGAAGCAGTTAAAGATTGCCGTTTAGCTTTGCAGTATTTCAACCAGGCGATAAAAACTGACGGATTAACTCAATCTACAACATTGCAAAAAGGTGATTTTATGTATTATGGCGACAGAAGCAAATGGATAAAGTTTGTTTATTCCATTTTGGCGCAAAATGCATCTCATTTTACAAACAAATCAACCTTTAGTCCGGATTCTGTTGTTAAATATGTTGACCTTTCTTTTGCAAGCAACGCAGATAACGCCAGTGTACAATGTGCGGCCACAAACTCCACAGATGCTAACTTCTGGGGTCCGTCCCGTGGTAATCTTGGCACTTTCCGGCAGTCGGATTTTATCGTGAAGCTGCTTGACGGCCGCATTCTGGCAGGTGCTGCCAATCAGGATTTAACAGCCGATCCCCGATTACCGCTTTTACTGATGCCGAGCAAAGACGGTGTTTATCGAGGCGTTGTTGCACCAACAGGGGATATCAATATAGCCGATGCAAATACGCTGATCCCCTCGTTCGCCGGTTTAAATACCATTAAATCAACCGGGACATCAAAGTATCTTTTTGATGATAATTCCAGAGGTGTATTTATGACTTATCCGGTATTGCAATTTATGAAAGCGGAGGCTTTGTATAAAAAAGGAGACATGGGAGGAGCTTATGCTGCTTATATTAATGGTATAAGTAAAGCGTTGGATTTTGCAAGCAATCCGCCTTCATCAGCTAACTTAACCGGTAATCAAAATTTCATCTCAGCAGCTGCCCAGGCAAAATATTTGGCTGGTACAAGTGTTCGTCAATCGGCAGCAAGTTTAAAACTGAGTGATATTTTACAGCAAAAATTTATTGCCTTATTTTTATGGAACCCGATTGAAGCCTGGTCTGATGAGCGCAGATTTAATTACGATGCTACCGTTTTCCAGGGTTTTACAAAACCCGGAACTTTATATACAGATAATGGAGGGAAGCAGGTTTACGTAGTGCGGCCGCGTTATAATTCAGAATACATCTGGAACGTACCAGCCTTGCAGGCAATCGGTGCAACTGCCCCGGATTATCATACTACAAAACCTTATTTTATTTTACCATAAGATATAGCTCTTACAATGAAAAAAATATTATACATACTAATCGGATTAATACTTATCGGTATAAATGCTTGTAAGAAAACGGTATTAACCCAGGCCGGTGATGCTCCTTCCGGTGTATCCATAAAGTTTTTGCATACGGCACCGGGTACACCAGCGATTGACGGCTATATAAACGGAATAAAAATTACGCCGCAAGCAGGGGTTTCTGTAACGAATAATGCGGTAGTAACATCGATCACTACCGGTATAATCTATAATTATACAGGATCAGTAGCAACCTATCAGGGTTTGTTCCCCGGCAGTAATTATGCTGCGGTACCATCCGGCAGCACTGTTATAAAAGTACAGGCATCAACACCAGTACCTGCTTTAACCAGTGCGCAAACAAGCGCGGCAGGTGCAGTAATCGGTACGGTTACACAAAGCACTGCGGATGGTTCTGCCTATTCGGTATTTGCGTTAGGTTTACCGGGTTCTGTAACGTCGCCTCTTGGTATTAAAGTTATACCGGATGTTTTTCCTGCTGCTGCAAGTGGTAAGGCTTATGTTCGTTTAGCTTATATGATCCCAAACGGTACTGCTGTAGATATGGCCGCAACCGTAACTTTAACCGGCACAACGGCGGCAACTGCAAAAACACTTATCAGTAATATCGCGTATTCAAATGTTTCTGATTTTATTGCGGTAGATGTAAACCCGTCAGGCCTTACAAATTACACTTTCCAGCTATATTTAACCGGAACAACAACCAAATTAGGAACGGTATCAGCAGCAATATCACTGGCACCGGGCAGATACTACACCATCATCGGCAGAGGTTTGGCGGCAGATTATGTGGTTCCGGGAGCAGGCATCACTTTAAAAGCCAGCACCCGCCCTACTTTACCAATCACAGACCCGGCCACAAAATTCCCGGAAATTTATTTTAACCCTGCGGGGATTACTTTTTACACCAACAAATAGTAAGTTTTTTATCTGCTAAAAGAAGCATCAGAGCCTCACCCCAGCCCTCTCCAGAGGAGAGCGAGCAAGCTCTGATGCTTCTTTTATCCTACAAAAACTTGTAACCTAAGCTTAAATTAAAAACGTTTTGCCGCTGGCCATAGGAAGGATTTATTTGTGTCAGTCCGCCTTCATAACGTAAATCAACAGAAAAACTTAACACATCAATACCTGCACCGGCCTGATAACCCAGCGTGCTGTTGCGGTAATTACCAAAATCCTGGTAAGCATTTTTAACGTTTTGAGATAAATTCTGGTTATCATCCAGCACGTAAGAATACATCGGGCCGGCCATCAGCCTGAAATTTAACTTGCTGAAACCGAAAGACTGGCCAAATAAAAGCGGCACGTTTAAAGTTGTAAAACGCACTTTCCCGCTTTCGGTAACCGTTTGGTTGGATTGATTGTAGTCGAAATCAAACTTACTACCCGAGCTGCCCAGGTAAATTTCCGGCTGTACGTAAAAACCTTTTCCGATACGTGTCCACAATCCGATTTGATAACCCGGAAGTTCATTGGCATCGATCCGGCCGTTATCCACACTTAAATGAGAAAAATTAACACCGCCTTTTACACCAAGGCTAAATTGGGCTTTTGCACTAAAACTTAATGCAGCAACCAGCAGGGTAAAAAATATTTTTTTCATAATTATCCGGTTTGATTATAATTTGTTAACAAAGTTTAATTCTAACGATAGAACAATCAAAAATTGCGTATGCTGTTTTTAATCGCCTAAAATTTATGTTAGGTTTGAATAAAAATAAATTGAAATGGCAGAAATTACCATCAGCAAAAAAGATTGGGAACGCGTTAAAATAAAGGTTCAGCGGAAATATAACAGCTTAACTAACGAGCAATTGGCATACAGCGAAGGCGACGAGGATGACCTGATTAAACGGATTATGGCACTGGTAAACAGGGATCGTGAATATGTTGTTTTTACGCTGAAAAAAGCTTTGGTAAACATCGATAATAATCGGTTGTAAATACAGTTTTAATTTGATAAATACATTTCTGTAAATTAGATTTCTGTTTTTAAATTTTATGAGAAAAGGTAACGCGTGGCTTAGCAGGCATAAAAAACCGGTTTTAGTTTGCAGTATATTTTTGCTGGGTATAACCGGCTGGAGTTTCCAGGACGATCTTTTTCAGGTGGCCAAAAACCTGGATATTTTTGCCACCGTTTACAAGGAGGTAAACGTAAATTATGTAGATGAGATCAACTCTACCAAACTGATTAAAAGAGGTTTGGATGCGATGATGGAAAGCTTAGACCCATACACAGAGTTTGTGCCCGAATCAGAAATTGAAGATTATAAACTGCATTACATCAGCACGCAGTACGGCGGCATTGGTGCCGGCGTTTATAATCGTGATAACAAAGTAATTATTTCGCAGCTTTTTGAAGGTTATCCGGCACAAAAAGCAGACGTTCGGGTTGGCGATCAGGTGTTAAAAATTAACGATGTTGACCTGGCCGGGAAAAAAAGTGAAGAAGTTAGTACCTTGCTTAAAGGTGCCAAAGGCGGCGTGGTAAAACTGCTCATCAAGCGTGATAATGCAGCGCAGCCTTTGGTTAAAAACTTGCTTCGCGAAGAAATTAAACAGCCAAATGTATCTTATCACGGGATGGTGAAAGGTGGTATCGGTTACATTAAATTAGATAAATTCCTGGAAAATTCCGGGCAGGAAGTGCAGGACGCTTTACTCGACCTTAAAAAAAATAACCCGAAAGGCATCGTATTGGATCTGCGGTACAATGGCGGCGGCATTTTGCAGGAAGCGGTTAAAATCGTTAATTTTTTTGTGCCGAAAGGCGTAGAGGTGGTTTCGCAAAAAGGTAAAGTAAGAGAGAAAAACAACATTTATATCACCCAAAATACGCCGATAGAAACAGATTTGCCGCTCGTGGTTCTGGTAAATAACCGTTCGGCTTCCGCTTCAGAAATTGTGGCCGGTGCCTTGCAGGATTTGGATCGCGCCGTAATTATCGGCCAGCGTAGTTATGGCAAAGGTTTGGTGCAGCAAACATTCAGCATGCCTTACAATAGCCTTGTAAAAATCACGATTTCAAAATACTATGTTCCTTCCGGGCGTTGTATCCAGGCATTGGATTATACAAATCGCAAAGAAGACGGCTCGGTTGTGAAAGTGGCAGATTCGCTTATTCATGAATTTAAAACCAAGAGCGGCCGTTCGGTTTATGATGGCAGCGGGATTTATCCGGATGTGGTGGTGAAACAGGAACCGATTGCCAATATCACCAAAGCACTGATTACTAAAATGCTGGTTTTTAATTACGCAAATCAATATCGAAACACACACAACCAGTTGCCTTCAACAGAAAATTTTAACGTAACAGATGCTGATTATGCAGATTTTGTGAAATATTTGGCCGGTAAAGATTACAGTTACAGTACGCAAACAGAACGTTTACTGGCTGATTTAAAGGTAGTTGCAGATCATGAAAAACAGCTGACAGAAATTAAACCGGAGTACGATGCGCTGAAAAGCAAACTGGCTATCAGCAAAAAAAACGATTTAACGCAGCACCAGGCAGAAATAAAACAGATTTTAGAAAGCGAACTGGTTACCCGTTATTATTACGAAAAGGGACGAATTGAAGATAGTTTTAAAACGGATAAAGAGCTTGCTGCAGCCGCGCAGGTGATCCAAAATCGACCTGAATTAGCGTCTATTTTAAAAGGTGAAGGCAATTATAAAGTTATCGGTAAACCGATTGCCGCGCTGGCTGCAAAAAAATCGGATAGCGACGAGCAGTAATTTAGGTGGATAAAAGAAGCATCTCCAGTATTATCCTTACTTCTTTTATCCACCTAAAATTATTAAAAAACTTGTGTTTTACTATTGAAACGCAGTTTTTTTTATTGATAAAAGAAGCATTACTCTTTCCGGTTCAAATCCATATTCCATAGCATAAACGCCCATTTATCAGCTTCCTGATTGATAACTTGTGCGGTAGAACGGCCGGCACCGTGCCCGGCATTCGTTTCAATGCGGATTAAAACCGGTGCTTTGCCCTGATGAAATTCCTGCAACCGGGCTGCAAATTTAAAAGAATGTGCCGGCACTACACGGTCATCATGATCTGCCGTGGTAACCATTGTTGCCGGATAATCAGCAGGTTTTAAAGCGTGATACGGCGAATATTGATGCAAGTATTTAAACATTTCTTCAGAATCCTGCGCCGTTCCATAATCATAAGCCCAGCCCGCGCCTGCCGTAAATTTGTGGTAACGCAGCATATCTAAAACGCCCACAGCCGGGAAAGCAACCCGGCACAGATCAGGCCGCTGCGTTATCGTGGCACCAACCAACAATCCACCGTTAGAGCCGCCGGCAATTGCCAGATATTCTTTTGAAGTATATTTATTTTGAATGAGATATTCCGCAGCGGCAATAAAATCATCAAACACATTCTGTTTTTTAAGCTTGGTTCCGGCCAGATGCCAGTTTTCGCCGTATTCGCCGCCGCCGCGCAAATTGGGCACGGCATAAATGCCGCCCTGTTCCAGCAAAATAATGTTGCTTGTGCTAAAAGCAGGTGTTAAACTCACGCCAAAACCACCGTAAGCATAAAGTAAAACCGGATTTTTACCATTAAATTCGATGCCTTTTTTATGCGTAATGATCATCGGGATTTTTGTGCCGTCTTTGGAAGGATAAAAAACCTGCTTCGATTCATACTTTTCCGGATCAAAATTAACGCCCAATTTTTTATAAATTTCCGATTTGCCGGAAGCGATATCATACTTAAAAATTGTTGCCGGATACACGTAGGAAGTGAAAGTATAATACGTTTCTTTTTCTTCTTTTTTTGCGCTGAAGCCTCCCGCCGTTCCAACAAAAGGCAACTCAATTTGATGCTCCATTTGGCCGTCGTAATTATATTGCAGGATAAAAGAAGTAGCGTCCTTTAAATATTCTGCAAACAGCTTTCCGCCGCCGGTCGTAATTTCAAGTACGTTTTCCGTTTCGGGGATCAAATCCTGCCAGTTTTCCGTTTTCAGGTCAGCAGCATCAACCTTAACCAATTTAAAATTCGGCGCATTTAAATTTGTGTGGATAAATAGCGTATTGCCAACATTATCAACAATTTGCTGTTCGCTTTCAAAATTATCAACCATGTTGATGATCGGCGAATCCGGCTTCGTTAAATCCTGGAAATACAGTTCGTTTCCTGTAGTGCTTTCGGCAGCGGTAATCACCAAAAAACGTTCATCTTCCGTTAAGTAAGCACCAATGTAACGTCGTTTTGTTTTTTCTCCGCCAAAAACTAACTGATCCGAACTTTGCGGTGTGTTCAATTTATGATAAAAAAGCTTGTGATGTTGCGTTAATCCGGCAAGTTGACTGCCTTCTTTTGGTTTATCGTAACTGCTGTAATAAAAACCATCGTTGCCTTTCCAAGCCAGGCCAGAAAATTTTATGTCGATCAAAGTATCGCCGATACTGCTTTTATCGGATGTTTTTAAGACGATTACTTTGCGCCAGTCAGAACCGCCTTCCGAAATCTGGTAAGCAGCCAAAAGCCCGTCTTTGCTAAAACTGATGCCGGCCAGTGAAGTTGTTCCATCCGCAGAAAACGTATTCGGATCTAAAAAAACTTCCGGTTCAGCATTTTCCAGTTGCCGGTACAAAACCGACTGACTTTGCAAACCATCGTTTTTGTAGAAATACGTGTATTTTCCTTCCTTAAAAGGAGCACTGTACTTTTCGTAATTCCACAATTTTTCTAATTTTTTGCGGATGGCTTCGCGAAAAGGAATTTGCTGCAAATAAACTTGCGTTACCTCGTTTTCTGCTTTAACCCAGTTTTTGGTTTCTGCGGATTGGTCATCTTCCAGCCAGCGGTACGGGTCGGTTACAACGGTTTCAAAATAAGTATCGGTAACGTTTATTTTATCGGTTTTTGGGTAGGTTATTTCAGGCTGATTCATGTCTGCAAGATTATTCATCAGCTAATAAACCAATTTCAGGCTGATTTGATGCTGTTTTTATGGTGCTAATTTTTATGCAATAAAAACAGCATCCGCAGAAACCAAAACCTGCAATTACCGTATTTTTACGCATGGCCGTTCGCGATAAACTTTATTTTGCTTCCGATTTCCATTTGGGCGTACCCGACTATGCGGCTTCGCGCGAGCGGGAAAAACTGCTGGTTCGATGGCTGGATTTTGCGGGAAAAGATGCATCAGAAATTTTTTTAATAGGTGATGTTTTTGATTTCTGGTTTGAATATAAAACCGTTGTGCCCAAAGGTTACATCCGTTTTCTGGGGAAACTGGCCGAACTTGCTGATGCGGGCATCAAGCTGTATTTTTTTAAAGGCAACCACGATATGTGGATGTTTGATTATTTGAAAACGGAATTAGGTGCAACCATTATCAGCAATGAACTGGAAATAGAACGTGGCGGCAAGAAGTTTTTTCTGCATCATGGCGATGGTTTGGGTCCGGGCGATCCGTTTTATAAACTGCTGAAATGGTTTTTTCGGAGCAAAGTTTGCCAGTGGCTTTTTGCACGGTTGCATCCGAATCTCGGCGTAAGAATTGCTTCAAAATGGAGCCGTAAAAGCCGCATCATCAACGAAGGAAAAGAAGAATCTAAACCCGGACAGCAGGAATGGCTGGTTACTTTTTGCAAGGAAGTGCTTAAAACTAAGTTTTATGATTATATGGTTTTCGGCCACCGGCATTTGCCGCTGGATATTCAGCTAGATGAACGCAGTCGTTATATCAATTTGGGCGAGTGGGTCTACCATAAAACGTATGCTGTTTTTACCGGTGAAAATTTGGAGTTGAAGTGTTTTGAAGGAGAAGTTCCATCCGTTATTTCCGAAGAAAAATAAATGCGTTAAAACCCGTATTTTTGCATGATAAAAGAAGCATCGGCATCAACCTTATCTCAAGGAAAATCGATCTGCTTCTCACCCGAAAAATAATATGTTAGATAAATTAGAAGCGATTAAACAGCGCTGGCAAAACGTAGAAACGGAACTTAGCAACCCGGAAGTAACAAACGACATGAAGCGTTATGCGCAGCTGAACCGGGAATATAAAGAGCTGGGCAAAGTGGTGGATGAATACCACATTTACCAGAATATAATGAGTAATATCGATGCGAACCGCGAGATTTTGGCCAATGAAAAAGATGAAGATTTTAAGGAAATGGCCAAAGCCGAGCTGGACGAGCTTTTACAGCAGCAGGAAGCTATGGAAGCAAAAATCAGGTTGATGCTGATCCCGAAAGATCCGGAAGATGCTAAAAATGCGATTTTGGAAATCCGCGGCGGTACCGGCGGCGACGAAGCTGCGCTATTTGCAGGAGATTTATTTAGAATGTATACGCGTTTCTTTGAGAAAAAAGGCTGGCAATATGCCGTGGTTGACATGACAGAAGGAACGGCCGGCGGCTATAAAGAGGTCATAATTGAAGTTAACGGCGAGGATGTTTACGGTTTGCTGAAATATGAGTCCGGCGTGCACCGCGTTCAGCGTGTGCCGGATACGGAAACACAAGGCCGTGTACATACTTCGGCGGCTTCCATTGCGGTTTTACCGGAAGTGGAAGAAGTAGATTTTTATTTAAATCCGGCTGATGTGGACATGCAAACTTCGCGTTCCGGAGGTGCGGGCGGCCAGAATGTAAACAAAGTGGAAACCAAAGTGCAGTTAACGCACCGGCCGTCGGGCATGGTAGTGGTTTGCCAGATAGAACGCTCGCAATTTGGAAACCGTGAACGCGCTATGGAAATGCTGCGCAGTAAATTATACGATATAGAACTGCAAAAACACAACGGCGATATTGCAGCCAAACGTAAAACAATGGTTTCGACGGGAGATCGATCAGCTAAGATTCGTACGTACAATTATCCGCAAGGGCGCGTAACTGAACACCGTGTAGGTTTAACCCTATACAACCTGCCGGCAATTATGGATGGCGATATACAGGACATTATAGAGGCTTTGCAGTTTGCAGAAAATGCGGAGAAATTGCAGGAAGGATCAACGATTTAATTTTTTTGGCAGAAGGTATTGCAGGAATCAAAATCAAAGCTATATTTGCATCCTCAAACG
Source organism: Sphingobacteriaceae bacterium (assembly GCA_903642215.1). Classification (GTDB taxonomy): domain Bacteria; phylum Bacteroidota; class Bacteroidia; order Sphingobacteriales; family Sphingobacteriaceae; genus Mucilaginibacter_A. Next base: position 502,919 of record CAHJWG010000001.1, read on the forward strand.
GAGTGGTAGTTCAGCTGGTTAGAATGCCTGCCTGTCACGCAGGAGGTCGCGGGTTCGAGTCCCGTCCATTCCGCTAAAATAATCAAGGAGTTACATTAATTTGTAGCTCCTTTTTTGTTTCTGGTTTACTTCTTGGTTTACACAAATGCCTGTTTTCAATTCCTTAACTGGAAATTCACTTATCTAATTCTTAATTCTTTAATCCTATCAAAGCTTGTCACTATTAATTCTGACCTCTACTTTTAAATAACTTAGTAAAAAAGTGACTGTATTACTCTGCTCGCTATCTCGCCTTAGCAATATACATTTAAGACGGCGGTTACTAAATAATTTTGGGTAATTTAGGTCTGCCTTTAAAACAGGCAAATTTGTGCGCTTTTATCTAATCGTCAATTTTATTTATGTTAATTCCATCTTTTAAAGCTATCAATAATAGAGAGATGCCTAAAGTTCAATTTTTTTTGGGGGGGAGTGTATATTAGGTTGATTACACTATTCACAAGTGACTTAGTGTAGAAGAAACTCAAGTCCTAAAACTAGAAAAAGGTGAAGATATTGACCAAAAGTAGAGGTATACAATGTGGCGATGTACCGCTAATACGAACGGTGCAAAAAAACTATAGTTTTAAGGTTTGAATAAAGTTATCAATAAGCATTAATTTATTGCCAGTTGATTAAAAACTGCGCAAAAACATCTTTGTACTGATCGGAAACGGGGAACATTTTTCCATCGATAAAAACAGCAGTTTTGGTAATTGATGTTACTTTATCCAGCGAAATAATAGCCGATTTATGTATGCGCATAAATTTACCTGCAGGAAGTTTTTCTTCCAAAGCTTTAAGCGTGATTAAAGAGAGCACCGGTTTTTCTGTATTGATTAAGTAAATTTTTGCGTAATCCTTTAATCCTTCAACATGGCTGATGTTGCTGCATGCTATTTTTACCGTCTGAAATTCTACTTTCAGATAAATAAAATCCTCTTCTTTAGCCGGAACTTCTGCGGATTTGGTTCTTAATTCAGTTAACCGATGCGCTTTGGTTGCCGCCCGCATAAACTCTTCAAATCCGAAAGGTTTTAGCAGATAATCCACCACATCCAGCTTGTAACCTTCCAAAGCAAACTGATCAAATGCAGTGGTAAAAATGATTGCCGGCGCATCGGGCATATTTCTGCCGGTTAAAATGCGGGCCAGTTCGATCCCGCTTAAATCAGGCATCTGGATATCCAAGAAAATTAAATCTACCTGGTTCTCTCCCAAAAAACGTAACGCTTCAATGGCATTGTCAAAACTTCCGGCCAGCTTTAAAAAAGGCGTCCGGCTGATAAACCGACCGACCAGATCAAGTGCAGGAGGTTCATCATCTATGGCAATGCAGTTTAAAATCATATCAGTAGTTTTAGCTTTGCTTCATATTCGTTTTTGCTGTTCAGTCCGGTTTGCAGTGTGTACTTTCCCGGATATAATAACTCCAGCCTGCGCGTAGTGTTTGCAATCCCGATGCCGTTACTTTTGTCTTCGCCGGTGCTGCGCGTTTCATAAATTGCATTATTTACTAGCAGTTCTACGCTGTTCTCATCCTGAATAATCCGGATGGTAATATGGCCTTCATTAACGCCGCTTACGCCGTGTTTAAAGGCATTTTCAATAAAAGGCAAAAATATCATTGGCGCAACCAGCATTTCTTTTGGCTGCTCCTGCACCTGCAACAGTAAGGCTGTTTTTCTGCTGATCCGAAGCTTCATCAACTCAACATACTCCTTTATAAAAGCAATTTCTTTACTTAGCGGCGTTTGTTTTCCGGCAGCATCATAAAGCACATAACGCATCATTTTAGAAAGATTGGTGATTGCTGTTCTGGCCACATCGCCGTCTGAAAGTGTATAAGAATAGATTGTATTTAGTGTATTGAAAAAGAAGTGCGGGTTGATTTGCGCTTTCAATAAAGTAAGTTCTGTCGTGATTTTTTCCTGCTCCAGCTGCTGCCGAAGGATAACTTCCTGCTGCCATTTCTGGATAAAACTTACGGTGATGCCAAGGCCGATAATCAGCACAATCATACCGGGCACGAAGGTGTTGATGTGATGATTATTCGGGCCGTTATGCGAATGGGGAAACGGCATCCGGTTCAAATCAAAAACTTCATTAATAATATTGGTTAAATAAGCACAACCGGCAACAATCGCTAAAACAACCAAAATATACCAAACAACTGTTTTTTTGAGGAGTAAACGCGGGATCAGCAGATAATAATTTAGATAAAAAGCAATGATGAGGATGATTAGCAGTACATTTTGGCGGATATAAAATTCCCTCGGCACGTTGTCGCCCCAATCCGGAGGATGGCTGTACAAAACGCCAAGTGTTAAAATCAGCCAGCAAAAAAAATGAACGAGGATGAATATGTTGTTTCTGCTAAATATCTTCATTAGAAAGAATTACTGCACAATAATAAAGATTGTACAGAGATGCTGATTTAAAGATCGTTCACTTTTGATTACTAATCGACCAGCTGCCTGATTTGAACGATTAAGCGTTTTTTGCAGATTAATTGCCGGCTTTTCCTTGATCCATCCGGTTACGTCGATTACTTTTTCCAGTTGATCTATTACGATTTTTTCACCAGGATGATTTTTATTGTTTTGCTTAACGAATAGAAAAACATGAAAAACTTATATCTGATGATCGTACTGCTTTTGCCCATTGCAGCAGTAACGGCCAAAACAAAATCCAACAAAAAACACCTGCTAAAAACAGTATCAATTGATGCGGCTGCTGCTATTACCGGCACCGTGGTAGATTCTGCAAGCGGCAAACCGGTTGATTACTCCACAATTTCTGTTTTAAACCAGCAAAGTGGCAAAGTGGTATCAGGTACTTTGGCTGATGCAAATGGCAAATTCAGTATTAGTAAATTGGAAGCCGGCATTTATCAGGTAAAAATTAGCTTTATTAGTTACGATAATAAAATCATTTCTAACTTAAAAATTGCAGATGGCGCAAGCTTAAAGTTAGGCAAGATCCTGCTGCACGCACAGGCAAAAAGTTTAAAAGAAATACAGATTACCGGTAAAAAAGACCTGATTGAAGAAAAAATTGACCGCACCGTTTATAATGCCGAAAACGATTTAACCACAAGAGGCGGTGATGCTACCGATGTGATGAAGCGCGTACCAATGGTTTCGGTAGATTTGGATGGCAATGTAAGCGTGCGAGGCAGCTCAAATATCAAGGTTTTGATTAATGGCAAACCTTCGGCCATGATGTCGGCCAGTGTTGCAGATGCTTTAAAGCAGATTCCGGCAGATTTGATCAGCAGTGTGGAAGTAATCACTTCGCCATCTGCAAAATATGATGCAGAGGGTTCCGGCGGAATTTTAAACATCATCTTGAAAAAAAATAATTTGCAGGGCTTGTCTTTAAATGTTAATTCTACTGCCGGTACCCGCGGTTCCGGCCTGGGTTTAAACGGCGGCTATAAAGTAGGTAAATTCAACTTTTCGCTGGGTGGTTTTGGCCGCGCCAGTTACAATACGCCGGGCGATTTTACCAACAGCCAAACCATCAGCAGCCTTACAACCAGTGATATAACGCAGATCAATCAATCTGCAAGTACCAAAAATAAGGCTTTGATGGGGCGTTATAATTTTGGAGCCGATTATGATATCAACGAACATCAATCTTTAAGTTTAGGCTTAGTGCTTGGCGCAAATAACCGGCCTGTAACGCAGAATGACTTCCTCACCCAAAATTATGAAAATAACGTCCTTTCCGGCTCCACGCTTCAAAACAACCATATTACCAACAGCTCTAACCAGTTGGATGCTACGTTAACTTATACCATAACCGGTAAAAAGCCGCAGCGTGAGTTTAGTTTATTAACCGAATACAGCCAAAATAATCGTGATTATAATTTTGAAAGTATTTTTATGAATCAAACCAGCGGCGCGGTAGCCAGCGGATTGAAAAACCTGAACAGCAGCACAAATAAGGAAATTACTTTGGAAGCTGATTATCAAACGCCAACCTTTAAAAACCAGTTGCTTGAATTTGGGGCGAAGGATATTATCCGTCAGGTTAACAGCAACTACAGTTATTTTTCTGCCTCTACTGCAGATCTGGAATATCTGCCGCTTACTTCTGTTAATCTTTCAAACGCCTTTAATTACCGCCAGAATGTTGCATCAGGTTACCTGTCCTACACGGTTTCTCTGCCTAAAAATTATACGTTAAAAGCTGGTGCCCGATATGAATATACCAGTATCAATGCTGATTTTCAGACAGGTTCAGTTGTTAACATTCCCGATTATGGCGTACTGGTTCCGAGTTTAAATCTGGGCAAGCGATTTGAAAACGGCGATATGATTAAGTTAGGTTTTAACCGACGCATACAACGCCCTTCGCTCGAGTTTTTGAATCCGAACATACAAGCCTCAAATCCATTAAATATTACGGTTGGTAACCCAACTTTACAGCCTGAGTTTACCAACAATTTTGAACTGGCTTACAGCACGCATATCAAAAATAATAACCTTAATGTTTCTGCTTTTATGCGGAATACAAACGATGCGATACAAACCATCCGTACAAGCAGCGGCGACACGATCAGAACTACTTATCAAAACCTGGGCAAACAAAATGCTTATGGTGTAAGCTTGTCAGTCACGTTATCGCCGATTAAAAAGCTGAGTATCAATGGAGGTGTGGATGCTTATTATCTGACTTTGAATAACCAGGATCCGGATCCGCTGTATTACGCTTCCAATCATGGCTGGGTGGCTAATTACCGTTTGTTTGGCAGTTATGATCTTTCGGATAAATATTCTTTGCAGGCATTTACTTTTCATCGTTCCAACCAAATTCAATTACAAGGCTATCAGGGCGGATTTGGCGTGTACAATCTGAGTTTCAACCGGTACTTTGCCGGTAAAAAAGGAACCATTGGAATTGCGGGTGATAATTTTTTAACCAACGGATACCGTATTCCAACCGTGGTTAATTCCGCCAATATCAGCCAGACCGCCGTTAACGTAAATTACATTCGGAGTTTTGAATTGAAGCTGAGTTATAAAATCGGCGGCCTGACCAACAAGCCAAAAAAACCGAAAAAGACAATTGAAAATGATGATTTAAAGCAGGATGGCGGTAACGGAGAGAGTGGCACTAAAAATAATTAGGTTGAAAGCTAATCAAAATCAAGGCTGAATTTTATTGATTCAATCAGCTACCATGCTTCTTTTATCACCTAAAAAACTAAAGCTGGTTTTAAGCGGAGACCAGTTTTATTAACCCTAATTTTAGGATGATAAAAGAAGCATTGCAATTACTCGTCCTGAATTTTAGCAGTCCCGGATCATACTTAAAAACGGATACTTTACTAAATTGATAATGAAAAAAATCTATATCGTAATCTTACTGGCTGGTACAGCTATCGTATGCGGTTTCAGCTTTAACCGGATGAAAAATAAGGTTGTAAAAACAGCTTCACCTTTGCCCACCGTTTGAATGAATATCTGCAGGCAACTACAATCAGCTTATCAAGTGATAAGGTTTTGATGGAGTTGTGCTTAACGCCGGGTACAGATGTTGCCGTACAATTGCTAAAAAGTATTGATAAAAACAGTAATAACCAGATTTCGGCGGCAGAGCAGCGCGCTTATGTGCTAACCGTAAACCGCGATTTTTCCTTGATTTTGGATAGCCGGCAGATTACGCTTCACCCCGTTTCTTTTACCTTTCCAACTGCTGCTGATTTGAAAAAAGGCATTGGCGATATCATCATTGAATATGAAACCGCGATCAGACAGAAAGGCATTTTGCAACATCAGCTTCAACTTAAAAAACAGCCATTACAGTCCGGGATGTATTATTTGTGTACAGACTTGTATTCTTGTTTTTAGCCTATAATTATTCCCGTAAAATCTTTTAAAGGTTAATTTTAAATCAACTTCATAAATTACAAATTTAAATTAGTAGTCAACATTTTTCCGTAAGTGCTGTTTTAATGTATCATACATAAGGAAATAATCAATGAAAACAACTTCTATTTTTTGTGCAGCAGCATTGAGCCTGATGATTGCTGCAGGATGTAAAAAAGAAAAAAGCACCGGCATCATTCCATCCGGGCCGAAACCTGCCTGGGGACAGGACATTAAACCTGAAATGCAGGTTGTTATTGAAAAGCTGATTAGTTTTGGCGATACGCCGCTACTACAGCTTACGGCTGTCCAGGCCAGAAAAAACCATACGGCTACCGATGCAGTGATGGCCGTTATGAACGATTATCATATTGCAGCACCGGTTTTTAATGTGGATACGGCCGGTAAAGAGATCCCGGTAACGGGCAGCACCGTACACATCCGCATTTATACGCCAAGAAACACCACCGGAAACCTGCCAGTTATTGTTTATTACCATGGCGGTGGCTTTGTAATTGCCAATATCGATGTTTACGATACTTCTGCAAAACTGCTCTCTGCCAATACCGGTGCCATAGTTGTATCGGTAGCTTATCGCCTGGCACCAGAAAACAAATTTCCAACTGCGCATAACGATGCGTTCGATGCTTACAAATGGGTTACTCAAAATGCAGCTTCTATCCGGGGAGACGTAAATAAACTGGCCTTAGCCGGCGAAAGTGCCGGAGGAAACCTGGCCGTGGCAACTGCGATCAAAGCCCGCGACCAAGGTGTGAAGGCACCGGTTGCCATACTCAGTATTTACCCGATTGCAGGTGCTGATACCAACGATGATTCATATATTAAGTATGCAGATGCCAAGCCGCTGGATAAGCCGAGCCTGTTGTGGTTTACAGCTAACTATACTAATACACCAGCTGAAGCGATGGACCCACGGTTAAACCTGGTGGCTGCAAACTTAACAGGTTTGGCGCCGGTTACGATCATCAACGCCGAGCTTGACCCTCTGCAAACCGAAGGCGGCCAGTTGGCTGATAAATTGAAAGCAGCCAGTGTACCGGTTGAGCGCAGAGTGTATTCCGGTGTCACACATGAATTTTTTGGAATGGGTGCAGTCGTGCCTGATGCAAAAGATGCCGAAGACTATGCGGTAAGCAGGCTAAAAACAGCTTTCCAGTAATGGGCAAAATGATTCTGAAAACGGAAACTTCTTGATAGTTTATTGTACAATTCAATTAATTTAAGATAGACGTTATTTGTAGTAAAGCCTTTGAACCTATACGGTTCAAAGGCTTTCTTATTTTATCCGTTGCTGTTTATGCCGATTAATTTTTTGAAGCTTACTACCTACTCTACTTCCTGCAAGTTATACACCGATTGCAGGTTGTATAATTACTGTTTTTAGCAGCAATATTATAGTAATGCCCAGTCAACATATCTTAATTATCCGATAAAGTTGTAAGAAGTATGAAACAAATCCCATTAAACCGGGATCAGTTAAATAGGAGAATTTCCGGAAGTATTGCATAATAAAAATGCGCAATCAGCATAAAAAATACCTGCTTTTTTACTGTGAAAGGTTTACAATTAAATGTCCTCGCCTAATCCTTCCTCACTTCCGGGAACGGATATATCATAAGCATTCAGCATAACCGAAACCAGGCAATATCCTCCAACCAAATAAACCAGTTCAGCTACGCCCTCTTTACCAAAAGCCCCGAGGGCGGCCTGATAAGTTGATTCCGGCAACTGTCCGCCTTTGCTAAGTACTGATGCAACATCGTATGCAACCCCTTCTTCCGGGGTCAGGTCATTCGGTCGTTGTCCAGCTGTAATGGTTGCTATTTTAGCTGCACTTAACCCGGTTTTTGCTGCCACTTTTTCGTGGGCATAAATTTCGTAACGGGAATGAAAATGTGCTCCTGTTACCAAAATAGCTACTTCGTGCGCAGGCTTTGGTAGTGTGGTATGTTCAGATAAGGCCATTGTGTAATCCCAGGCAGGTGAACCGAACTGCGGAAAGTGGAGCATCGGAATAAAGGGGCCAATCAAGGCTCCGTCGGCACGCTCTGAAATAAAACCCTGCAAATGAGCCTTAATGCCGGCTTTGATATTGTTATGAAGTGAACTTTGCTCTAACGTTAGTTCTTGCGGAGGCAGTGGTTTTAAACGCATGGTTTTAAATTTAATGATACAATTAGAAGGACGTTATTTTGTGTACGATATAATAGCTGGTTTAAATTTATTGAGCTTATTTCTAATGCTTCTTTTATCACTTAAAAAATATAATCCCGTTAAACTTTTTCTACTTGTACAGATTATAAAAACAAGATTTATAGGTATAAAAGAAGTATTTTTAATCACTATGATATAAATTTAAACAAGCTTTGAGTATTGCCGGTAAACAGTGAAGAGCTAATCATTACCGGTACTTTTTAAAGCCCAGTAAACCAGTGCCGGCTGAAAAAACAGCCTTATAAACCGTTTCCGGTCGGTATCTAATCCAAGTGCCGAGCGGTGATGAATATACTGTGAAATATTCCCCGGAAAAACAGCGGTAAAAAATCCGGCAGCAATTTTCCCAATTTTATCCTGATGCCTTTTCGGTGTCAGGATCAAGGCACTGCCAAGCCCGATCTCTACGAAACCTGAATAAACTACGGTGTCATCTGTTTTTAACGGAACCCAGTTAGGAACCTGCGCCCGGAAACCGCGGCGGGCGAAGCTTAAATGACTGATTCCGGCAAAAACAAGCGCACCGCCCAATAATATCCTTGCTCCGGTTTTTATATTTTCTTTTTTCATAATTGATTTCTGTTTAATGCGGCAGGAATTCTTCTCACTTACTTGCATCCTCATTATTTTAATCTTGTTAATCAAAAAACGGATAGAGCCTGTTTAATTTTTTTATTTTAATAACGCTCATGCTTCTTTTATGCCGTAAATTTTGTTTTTGCAATCGAGAAACTGAAAAACTAAAACATCATTAATTTTTAGGTGATAAAAGAAGCATACTAAATCAATTGGATAAGAATTTGAACAGGCTCGTAATTTTAAAGGCATATTGCCAATAATAATTTTTCCTGCGTGGGATTTAAGGTTTGCACATTTGTAGTCAATACTTAAGCAGGCACCTGTTCAACCGAAGTTGGTTCTGTTGATTGCTGTCCGTTTCCCTGACGGCGCACCCTTGCCATTTCCGGATAAGCCTGCAACCTGGCCCGCATAATAGAACCGAGCGGCCGATGATCTTCTAAGCAGTGTGCAACGGAGAAAGACAGGGCTTCTATGTATTGCTGCCTTGCCTCACTGTAAGCTTCCTGTTTGGGTAAACGGATTCGGGCAACCGGCAAATACGGACTTTCTTCCTCGTCCCATTCTTTGTTGGCATCTTCTACCGGCATTTTTTCAAGATCAGTACAAAGCTGGATTCGGATTTCAAACTCGGCATCATTCTCCCTCAAATAATTAACCGTTGCCGTTCTTAAAGCGTTCACATCACCATAACTGTCAACTTTTTCTCCTGCTTTGGCTAATGTAATTTGTGTAGCAGAAACCGGTACAACAGCCAGCTTGGCAATATATTTTCCGTACCGTAACGGTGCCTGACTGTAATATGCTTCTGCCAGTGGATGGATGCGCGAATCACCAAAGAAATCAAGCTTGGCACTGTCTGCACCAACTACGTTCAAAGCTTCGTTAGTAACCCGGGCAACAGTAGAAACTACCTCTTTTACAATAGTTGGAAACTGCGGCGCATGCTCTATCACCATTTTGTGCTGCATTAAAAATGCTTTTGCATCCGGTGTCGGGAAGGATTTACCGGTATCCAATACAAAATCCTGCGTATGCCCGCCTTCGTACCCGGCAATCATTTGTCCGTTAACGTTCAAAATTTTAAAGGAAAAACCGCGCTGGGTATTTACGGCATCCGGTATAATTTCTCCCGGTACATTAGCAAGGCGCACAATTATCGGGTAAGTTGCAGGCTCAGCAAACAATCCCTGAGCCAAATGCTCTGGCAAACTGTCCATCACCGTTAACTCACCAACAGCCAAACCGTGGCTTTTAGCATGAGAAACGCGAACGTTATGTCCGAATTTTTCACGTGTCCGCCCGTTTAACCGGGTCATGGAAGCGATGATTTCATCGATAACGTGCTGCTCATCCTCTATCGGAACTTCAACAGATGGGTTGTAAGGAACATAATTATTTTTCATGTTTTTTTAAAGATTTTGTTTGTTAGAGGTTATCAAAATTTCTATTGTAAAAAACCACATACTTCTTTTACCGGTATAAATTTTAGTTTTCTATTTTGTGCCGATGCAACTTTCAGCTTAAAAGCATAAATTTTTAGGTGATAAAAGAAGCATTCGAAAGCAACCGAATATTTACATTGATTGTAAAAATTGAATAAGATATTCGGAAAGTAAATCAGGTGCTTCACGGGAAGGAAAGTGCCCAACTCCCGGCATCACAATCCGCTGAAACGGCCCGGTAAATTTTTTATGTACGTTTTCACTTGTATAAACAGGATTAACACCATCGGCTTCTCCCTGAATATATAACGTGGGTAACGAAAGCGTTTGGGTTGATTTTACTTCTTTTTCCAGCTTTGCACTTTTCGGGTCTGGCTCAGCTTCGTCCCAGCGCGACTGGTAAGAATGAAGGGTAATGTCCACAAAATCTTCATTTTTCCAGCTTTCGGCAACCTGGGTAAAAGTAGCTTCGTTAAACCAGCCTTCCGGCGACCAGTTTTCCCACATGATATGGGCAAAACCAACCGGATCTTTACGTACAGCATCCTGGCCTCGTTTAGTAGCCTGAAACCAGTGATACCATTCTAATTGCGCGTGCTGAAAAGGAGGAGTAGGAATTCCACCCAGTCTTGGCGGCGTACACAGTAAAGCAATACGGCTCACACGGTCAGGCCAGCCAACAGCGAGTGTTTCTGCAATATTTGCGCCCCAATCATGGCCGATAACGCTAAATTCTTTGATATTTAAAGCATCCATTAAAGAAATGGCATCCATGGCCAAAATACCTGAATTGCCAGTTCGGGGTGTGCTTTTTTTATGGAAAGTAGTTTCGCCAAAACCGCGCAGCCAGGGTGCAATAACGCGGAAGCCTTCTGCCATCAGTTGCGGCATAACGTTATCCCAGGTTGTTGCATCATCCGGCCAGCCGTGCAGCAGTAAAACTACCGGCCGGCCATCCCGGCCTTGTTCCCGGTAAGCGATATTTAACAAATCAGCAGATGCATGGTATATCATAAATGTGTTTTTGTTTTTCCGTTCCAATCAGTTAGTAAAACTGTTATGCCTGCAATAGCAGTAAAACCAATATTAAAAAGCAGGGCTTTCTTATCTTTTCGAAACGGTTTTAGAAAACTTTGCAAAGCAAACTGACCAACGTTAAATGGGTCGATCTTACCATGCATAGGAAACGGGATCAATGGTTTTACAGCTACCGGCGAATCGGTTAAGGCAACGTAAACTAACAGTGCAATCCCTTCGGCTGCATACAGCGATTTAACTTTTTTATCAAAGCCAAGTAGTGTAGGTACCGTTAGCAAACTACCAACCAGGAGGTAATCGGTAATGCAGTGGAGCTTTGGTGAAACTGTTTTTTTCATCATCAATCAACTGAACTCAAAATGAAATTGTTTTAGGATAATTAAACATTTAAGCAATATAAGTACTCGTATTGGATAATGATTTAATTAGTATGAACAAATAACTTTTTGATGGTGCTTTAGAAAGTGTGATGGGGAATATCAGCATTGGATCAGCTAAGCCAAACAATTAGGAAGAATATTCCTGCTGAAAGTCCCGGCCAGCCATGTAGCTTAAATGCCAGCTTAGTGATGCTTCTTTTATGCCACCTATTTTGTTATGCTAAAAAGAGTACTTCATAAAAGCAAAAATAAATAATGCAGTGGAAAAGTTTATTTTTGATACAGGATTGATTAATGATCAAACTAATTCAAAAAAATTTAGGAAACCCGGTTCAATCAACTCGATCAAGTACTATCAATCATAAAAAACAGAAAAAATGAAAAACGATCTGCTATTTGATTTTACCGTTAATAGAACGAAACAAACGGTATTCGTAAACAGAGAATTTGCTGCCGGCCTTTCCCTGGTTTGGGATGCTTTTACCAAACAGGAAATCCTTGACCAATGGTGGGCACCTAAGCCTTGGGCTTCAAAAACAAAATTTATGAATTTTGAAGTTGGCGGACGAAGATTTTATGCGATGGTAAGCCCGGAGGGAGAAGAGCATTGGTCACTTCAGGAATACACCTCTATCAGCCCAAAAACAAATTTTAAAATGCTGAATGCTTTTGCAGATAAAGAAGAAAACCCGGAATTGCCGGCTTCTGATTGGGATTTTAATTTTAGTGAACAAAACGGAAAGACAAAAGTTAGTATGACCATTTATAATGAATCCCTTGCCCGGATGGAGAAAATGATTGAAATGGGTTTCCAGGGAGGATTTACAATGACCTTAAACTACTTGGAAAGTTTGTTGACAACTTTATCGCAACGACAGTAGAAACAAACTGCTGCTAACAAAAGTTTTGCCGCGAGGCTGGCGGCCTGAATAACAATCAGGCCCGGTATTATTATCAGCAATACCGGGCCTTAATCAAAATTAACTTATCATATATTTTGAATATAGCCCGCAGGTTATGTTAGCTACAAAAAATTTCTATCAATACCCCTGGTTTTGTATGAGCTGTGTATTTAATCCAACTTCGGCAGCAGGAATAGGAAAAAGCAACCTGAAGTCAGTAACAATTCGCGAATCAGATGGAAGGTAGCTAAATTGTAATTTAAGTTTTGCACCGGCAGCATTTAATACATTAATAGCAGTTCCTGTCCGCACTAAATCATACCAGCGCTTATTTTCAAAAGCCAGTTCAACACGCCGCTCATGTAAAATAGTGTTACGCATAGTTGCCTGATTGATGAAGGTTGCACTGGGTAAACCTGCGCGGGTACGTACTGCATTTAAAGCAGTAAGCGATGATTTACCTTGTTCGTTTTGCGCTTCAGCCAGCAGTAGCAGTGCTTCCGAATAACGGTAGATCGGGAAATTATCACCCGAACCAGACACTGCAGTTAGCGGTGAGTGCAAATACTTTTTGATGTAAGGAATTGCTACTTTACCGGCAGGTGCCGCATTATAACCTGCAACGTTTTTAACCGCCGAAAAAGTAAACAGATCGCTAGCATTATAGGTGCCTTCAGTAATACCAATGGATGCATCCGGGCGTTTATCGTTTGGCTCATATGTACTGATGAGATCAGGCGTTGGCGTGTTCAACCCTGCCCCACCGCTATTGTTGATGGCAATGCCGGTAAGTAATGTGGTGTTGGTACTTCGGGGTAAAAAATTAAAAGTTAGTGTATTAGGTGTAGTGCCAGTAGCCGTACCGTCCAGGTACTGTACCTCAAAAAGCGACTCTTTACTATTCTTATTTGTGGGCAGGAAAGTACTGGCATAATCAGCATTCAGGCCATAATTCATGCCAGGCAAAGTATTAAGCAGGGTTTCAGCATCCGCCCAGCGTTTTAAAGACACGTAAACATCTGCCAGAAGTACCGTAGCCGAACCTTTGGTTGCTTCACCCGTTTGCGGAAATTTAGCTGGTGGTGCCAATTGATTTATCGCTTCTGTTGCATCGGCTATAATTTGCTTATACACGTCATCTATCGAAGCACGTGGAAGAAAGGCATCTGAAGGTACCTTTACCTCATTTAAAAAGACCGGTACACCACCAAAAAGCCTAACTAATTTAAAATAGGCAAAAGCACGCAGAAATTTACACTGACCGTCGTAATTTTTTGCGGAAGCATCAGCAATGCCGCTGGTACCCTTCAGCCTTGAGATAACGATATTAGCCCTGGAAATGATCTGATACAAATACTGCCACTCAGCAGCAGTGTAGGAGTTGGTTGATCCATCTTTAAAATCAGAGAGGTTTTCCCTAAAAACAAAAGCAGTTCCTCGGTTAGCCAGGGCAGATTGATAGAAAGTATTATCGGAACGCATCTCCGAAAAATAAAAATCATTGTTCATCAAATCACGCAGCGGTGCATATGCTGCCGTTACAGCCTGCTTAAACTGGGCATCTGTTTGGTAATAGTTCGCATCAGTATAAGAAGATGAAGGAGAAAGATCCAAAAAACTTTTTTTACACGACGTTATAAGGAGCATAATTACGATAAGGCCAATATATGTATATGTCTTTTTCATGTTTGTTAAGCAATAAAACTTTATTTAAATGTTGCCGAAAGTCCGAAAGAATATGTTCTTGGTATTGGATAAGCATTCTCGTCTACCTTTAAGCCCGAGGTAGCGTCCTGCCCTGCAAAGTTTATTTCAGGGTTCATTCCACTATACCCTGTTAATACGAAAGCTTGTTGGACAGAGGCATACAAACGGAGGCTTTTTAGTATAAATTGATCTTTCAAACCGAAGGTATAACCCAGTGATATGTTTTTAACAGTGAAATAGGAGGCATTCTCCAGCCATTGGGAGTTTACCTCGCGTCCTAAGGCGGTTGTGCCGGTCTTAGTACGCGGATATACACCCGAACCAGGATCATCAACTGAGTGCCAGCGGTCAGCGGCGGCCTCAAGCGGCACACGGGAGCCGTCCAGGTTGGTTTGATAAGCCCATTTGGCGGCATTTAATATCTTTCCGCCCACAGAAAATGCTGTACTAATATTTAAATCGAATTTCTTGTAAGTAAAGTAGTTGCTGAACCCACCGGTAAAATCCGGCGTTGGGTCACCGATGAAAGTACGGTCGTTTATATCATCAATAACGCCGTCCCCATTGATGTCGCGTACCTTAATGGTACCTACATCTGATGAGCCGTTAGGCGATGTAGCTGTAGCCAGATATTTGGCAGAACTGGCCAGATCTGCAGCATCTTTGTATAGTCCTTCAAATATAAATCCATAAAATTCGCCCAAATGGTGGCCCACCTGGTTACGGTAATAATCTGAGGACACAGTGTTATTACGACGGATATAACCGGGATCAACCAGTGCTTTAATAATGTTTCTGTCGAACGACATGTTAAAACTACTGTTCCATCTGAAGTTAGTACTGGCCATATTTACTGTGTTAATCCCAATTTCATGACCCCAAAACTCCAGCTTGCCTACATTATCCAAGATGGAGGTAAAGCCCGAAGATGTTGGAAGCGGACGACTTTGAATAAGGCCATCCGTGTTTTTATGATAGTAATCATAAGTAATATTAATGCGGCTGTTTAGCATTGTCAGGTCAAATCCGATATCAAGCTGGCGGCTGCGCTCCCAGCGCAGGTTCTGGTTACCGAGGTTGCTGATAGTGGTTCCCTGGGTGATGGTGTTATTATAATTATAATAATAATTGGAAGTGGTAGACTGTGCTACGTAATTGCCAAAAAAGTTATTTCCGGTGATTCCGTAGCTGGCCCTTATTTTAAATAAATTAATCAGCTTTAAACGTTCCATAAACTTTTCATCACTTACTACCCATCCCGCGGATACCGATGGGAAATTACCGTATTTTTGATTCGCACCAAACCGTGATGAACCATCATTCCGGAAAGAACCTTGCAGCAGATACCTGTCTTTGTAACTGTAGTTAATGCGTGCAATTGCAGATAGTAATGCGTATGCGGTATAATTACTGTTACCGGTAACGCTGGTAGCTGCTGTTAGATAAGTAATGTCGTCGCTGGCGAAACCCAATCCTGTAAGTGTATTGCTTTCCTGCGTAAATTTTTGAACGGAGTAACCACCCAAGATTTCCAGGCGATGGTTATGACCGAATGTTTTATTATAATCGAGATAGCTTTCGGCTGTATAGGATCCATTATCAATAGAACTGCTAGTGCCGGTCGGGTTGTTTACGGTTGAGCTAACTACACCTGATTGGTAATAGTGCCGGGTTTCGTTACCCTTATCGATACCGGTATTTACTTTTAATTGCAAGCCTTTTATAAATTCATAATTAAAATAAGCATTGCCCAGAATTCGCGTTGTCTTATAATCATCGTTTGTGAGGTTAAACTGCGCCAAAGGATTAATGTAGGCCACCATTCCGGGTGAATAGGTATCCCGATTGTAGCTGCCATCAGGATTGAACGGAGATTTAAGCGGGCTGGCTTCAAAAATACGTTCAAACAAACCGCCAACGCCATCAGTAGCTAAACGGTTATTATGATCCAAACGGTAACTTGGTGCTAAACTGAAGCCCACTTTTATCTTACTTCCTGCAATGGTTAAGTCCTTATTTAACCGGCCGGAAAAAAGGCGCGTACCGGTATTAATAAGAACTCCCTGCTGTTCCTGGTAACCGAATACGGCAGTTGAAGAAGATTTTTCAGTTGCTGACTGAACAGTCAAATCATAATTCTGGATAGGGGCAGTGCGGGTTAAGAGCTTGTACCAGTTGGTGCCTTCTCCATATTGCGAAGGGTTAAGATATTCTGCCGGCGTTTGTGTTGCTGCGTTTTCGTACCGGCGAATGTCCTGGAAACGCTCGTTCATAAATGTAGCATACTGTTGAGCGTTCATTACCTTGGGTACTTTGTTGCCTGGTAATTTCTGCAAGCCGTAATTAGCATTAAACTCAATTTTAGAATCTCCGGCTTTGGCATGTTTAGTTGTAATCAAGATAACTCCATTGGCGGCACGCGAACCATATAGTGCAGTAGCTGATGCATCTTTAAGTACACTGTAACTTTCAATTTCACTGGGGTTAATGTTGTTGATACTACCGGTAATAGGCAATCCGTCTACTACAAATAGAGGTTGGTTATCAGAGTAAAAAGAGGCAGAACCCCGGATACGGAAATCCAAGCCTCGGCCAGGTTGCCCGCTGCTTTGTACTACCGAAACGCCTGCAATTTTACCCTGCAACTGCTGGGCAAACTGTTGCACCGGCATATCCTGTAATGGCGCAGCATCCTGTGTTGCTACAGAGCCGGTAATTTCACGGCGGCGCTGGCGGCCATAACTTACCGTTACCTCTTGCAACTGGTTGCCGCTACCTGCACCCAGTTGCAAATCAACCACCGTTTCTGCACCTGATGTTACTTTTATATTACTTATTTCCTTACGGGTATAGCCAATGAAGGTGGCAGCAATGGTGTAAGTGCCGGGCGCTACCCGAAGCGTGTAGCTACCGGAAGCACCAGAAATAATACCTGTTGTTGTACCAATTACTGTTACGCTTGCACCAGGCAAAGGGCCGGTATTGTCAGAAACAAGGCCCCGAATGATACCGGTGCTCTGCTGTGCATAAGCAAATTGGATTGCCGTTGTAAAAAACAAGCAAACAGCAATAAATCGGTGATAAAAATTTAATGTGTAAAAATTTTTCATAGTTACTTTATGGTTTTAAAGGCTGTGAAGAGATAAACGGCAACATAAAAACAGCATCCGAATTTTGGTGCAAACCTCAGCTTCATTTGTTTCCTTATGATTAACACAACATTAATTTAACAAGTGAAAAATACGCTGATCGCGTTTTACGATTAATATCAATTTAATATATAAGATGTAAATTTGCTGCTTTACAAATTAGTTCTGGCCCTCTCTAAATGGTATTTGGCCAAAACGGCAATTTATGGTTTGGAAAACCCGGTTAGTATTCCTGGTTTAGCTGTAGGTAACTACGATCAGTTTCCTTCTCAATTTTCGTAAAAGGAACTACCGCTTTTTATAATCAATATTTTGGCGTAAAGCATTTTGAAGGCCGTCCTTATTATGGCGGGCATTATAACAATAACAGCCATTACGACTTGTTCACTGCTGGTGACCTGGATTTTATTGTTGTTTTTTTAAAATTTGATTCGCATAATGAAGATCAGGCCAATCTTTATGGTTGGGCAAATGAAATACTGAAAAAATATGCTTCGCGAAAAGCGATTGTGGTAAGCCATTCCATCCTGCATTTTAATCCGATGAAAGGATCTAATACGCCACAGGAACCATTTAACGCAGAGGGCAAAGCAATTTATGAAGCTTAAAAGCTAATGCAAATCTATCCATGATGCTAAGCGGACATGTTGGCGACAATGGTGAGGGATACCGTACTGACGTTTATAATGGCTACACTATAAAAGCTTTTCTTAATGATTACCAGAGCCGGCCTAATGGCGGCCATGGCTTGATGGGTTTATATACGTTTTTTGTTAAAAAAACGAACTAAGTGTTAAAACGTTTTCACCCTACTTTAAAGAAATTGAAACTGATGGCGATAATAGTTTACCGTGCCATTGTTTAATTAAAAAGAAATGCAGTAGCTCTATAAGATGTTTTTGTTATAACGATGATGAAAGAATAATTTTCATTCTTAAAAAATACATATTAAAACAACTTGGCTAGTGAAAAAACACCTGCCGCAAATAAAGCTGAAACCGGAATAGTTAAAACCCAGGCCCAGATTAAATTAACCGTAACGCCCCAGCGAACAGCAGATACACGTTTAGTTAACCCCACGCCGATAATAGAACCGGTTATAGTATGTGTTGTAGAAACCGGGATTCCAAAATGCTCTGTTACAAATAACGTTATGGCACCGGCGGTTTCGGCACTTACGCCTTCCAGCGGTGTTACTTTAGTAATTTTGCTGCCCATTGTTTTTACAATTTTCCAGCCGCCAGACATTGTCCCTAAAGCAATTGCGGAGTAACACGCAAACGGAATCCATTCCGGCATTTCCGCACCGTTTGTAATCATTTTGGATGCAACCAGCGCAACGTAAATAATCCCCATTACTTTTTGGGCATCGTTGCCGCCATGTGCAAAACTTAACGCGCCGGATGAAACTAACTGCAATCTTTTAAACCAAACTTCGGCAACGGAAGGGCGTGCATTTTTGCAGATATTCATGATCAAAATGTTGATCGCCATACCGATGATCATCCCGATAACTGGGGCCAGAAATATAAATAGAACAATTTTTATAATCGGATCAGCATTTACGGCACTAAACGGATTTACACCCATAAAAGCAGCATTAGCCATTCCCGCACCTGCAAAACCACCAATTAAAGTATGCGATGAACTGGAAGGAATACCCAACCACCAGGTAATTAAATTCCAGGCAATAGCCGCAATTAAACCCGCCATAATTACATGCATGGTAATAAAGTTTTCGAAAACGGTTTTAGCAATAGTGTTTGCTACTTTGTGATCTTTTATTAAAAAATAAGCTAAAAAATTAAAGGAAGCCGCCCATAAAACAGCCTGGAAAGGAGTTAATACTTTGGTAGAAACAATGGTGGCAATTGAGTTGGCGGCATCGTGGAAACCATTAATAAAATCGAAAACAAGGGCTAAAATAACAACAACAACTAATAGGATTGAGACCATTATTAAGCGTGTTTTACAATGATGGATTCCATAACATTTGCGGCATCTTCGCAACGATCGGTCGCGGTTTCCAGCGCAGCCAAAATCTCTTTGTATTTAATTAAACGTATGGCATCTTTTTCATACAGAAACAAATCTGCTACGCCACGGTCAAAAACATAGTCTGCCTGGTTTTCAATACTATTAATCCGGATGCAGGATTCTGCAATATTGCGGACATTTTTCAGGTCTTTCAATTCTACAACTGCTTTTTGCAAATCATAACTTCCTTGTAAAATTAGTTCCGATAGCTTTTGTATCGGTTCCGTCATTTCCACAATTTGATATAAACTCATCCGATTTGCAGAACCTTGAATCAAATCGGCCACATCATCAATTGCGGTAGCGAGCGAGTGAATATCTTCCCGATCAAAAGGCGTAATAAAATTTTTGCCTAATTCCAGATAAATCTGATGCGTAATATCATCGCCTGCGTTTTCCAGTTTATCAATCTGCTGATAAAGATCTTCCCGGTGCGTAGAACTTGTAGAACTTACGGCTTCAACCAGCAACGTAGCCATCGTTACCACATTGCTTGCAGATTGTTCAAACAACGGAAAAAATACTTTTTTATCCTTGGGGACAAAATATTGAAGAATACTGTTTAACGACATGCGATTTAATTGACTGCAAAAGTAAGCGGATGGTGTTAAGTAATTGTTAAATATGACAGGGAAGGCAATAACTTAATAAGGTAATTTGGGGAAAGTTTGCTGTTTTGCTTTTTCCAGGGTAAAACCAAATGTAGAACCAATGCCAACCGTACTTCTTACGTTGATGGTTTGCTGATGTGCCTCTACAATATGTTTTACGATCGATAAACCTAAACCGGAACCTGCAATTTGCCGCGAACGGCTGGCATCAGTCCGATAAAAACGTTCAAATAAACGCGGCAGGTTTTTTTCGTCGATACCGGTTCCTTCATCGGTTACTTCAACTAAAACCTGCTGATGAAGGGAAAATAAACTTACGGCCGTAGTGCCGTTTGCTTTTCCGTATTTAAAAGAATTATCAATTAAATTAACCAAAACCTGCCTGATGCGTTCCCGGTCTGCATTTACATAAATTGCCTCGTTATATTTCTCTTTAAAAATCAGCTTGATTTTGTATTGCACAGATTTAGTTTCCAACGATTCAAATACTTCTTTTATCAGCTCATTTATCTTAAACCGGGTGTAATTGATCGGCAGTTCGCCGGATTCTAATTTAGATATCTCATCCAGATCTTTAATCAGATAACTCATCCTATCTACATTGTTAGATGCCTTTTTCAAAAACTTTTGGGCGTGTTCTGTATCGTCCAAACCATCTTCGTCCAGCAAAGCATCCAAATAACCTTGCATGGCAAAAAGCGGTGTTTTAAATTCGTGCGACAGGTTGGCTAAAAATTCTCTCCTAAATTGTTCCTGCTTTTTAAGCACATCAATTTCAATCTTTTTTTCTCTCGCCCATTCTTTTACTTCTTCTTCCACATCCTGTATCGGATCAGAACTGATAATGTATTCGCCCAAAGCATCACGCAGATCACGGCCCAGTTTAAGGTTATGAATCAGTTTATGGATGATCTTGATTTTTGAGTAAACGTATTTCTCAATTAAATAATAAAAAACTATAAAACTGGTTATCAATGAGATAGAGAAAATTTGAAATACATCGTACCAGTTCCGGCTAAAATAAAAGTTGGTAATACCGAGGCTTATGGCAACAGCCAGCGCATTGATAAAAACCAGGACATTAAGTTTCATACTGTAAAATTAGCTTTTGTACAAGATAATTTGCCAGCGAAATGCCCACATCCATCGTATTTTATAATTTTTAATTCCTGCTTTTTGCAGTAAAGCTTCCAGTTCTTTCCGTTTAAATCCTTTTAAAACCGAAAGCGGCCCATCGTTTCGGGCTAAACGTGAGCGCGTAATTATCCGTGTAATCAGTTTAATGCCGTAGTAAGGCAGCCAATGCCGCTGTAAATCATCAATTATTACAGCATGCTTGCAACAAGCAAGCATTTTTTTAATCAGTAAAACCCATTCTGTATCATCAAAATGATGCGTAAAAAGTGTACTGATTACCACATCAAATTTCAATTTAGCAACTTCTTCCGATAAAACATCAGCTAAAAGAAAATGATTTCCGGTTTGAATATTTTTCCGGTTTGCAAATGCGATAGCAGCCGGCATCGCATCGATTCCGGTAAAATTTAGCTTTAAATTTTTAAATTCAGGATGCCGATTAATTGCACGTAAAACATCGCCGCCGCCGCAACCCCAATCACTTATTTGGAAATTTTTTTGAACGGATACTTCTTTTAAGGCAGAAAAAATGATGTTGTAGCCGCCCAGAAACTGATTTACTTTTTCTAAACCGGCTAAAAGCGGATCAATTTCTTCGGCAGCAAGGCAAAAATCATCCATAATTTCCGGCTCGGTGGCACGCTTGCTAAAATCCGGCATCTGCAAAAAACATTAATCAAAAGGTTGTCCATGCGTTTTACTAATCAAAAAATCAGCAACTTTTGGTAAATAGTTCAATGCTTTTAAGGTTAAATCGGTTGCCGTGTTTCTACCGAATAATTTTTGCATTTGCCGGCCGGACCATAAACGGGCAGCAAAATTTTGATTCCAAGCCGTTGTATAAGCTTGTTCCAGCATGCTTCTTTTACCGGCAGAAAATTGGTGTGGCTGATAAAAACCGATAATTTTTTCGGACAAAATTTTAGCCGAATGGATAGCCATCGTCATGCCGTTGCCGCAAAGCGGCGCAATCATGCCGGCCGTATCGCCGCACATTAAAATATGCTGTTCTACCGGCTGCTTTTTTTCAAAAGAAATTTCGTTAATTACTTCCGGTTTATCCAGCAAAAATTCTGCTTCCTCAAAAACTTTGTTCAGAAACGGATTTTTGCGTATTACATTTTGTTCCAGCTCAGGCAAATTTCCGTATTGCCGTAAATCATTTCGGTGCGCTAAATAACACATGCACCAGCGGTTCCCATCAACTTTACTGATGCCGCAATAGCCGTTTTTATAATTATTAAGCTGGATCAAATCCGTTGGGAAATCTGTTTTGATATGAAATTTTACAGCGAGATACGGGCTTCTTTTATAAAAGAAATTCCGGTTTAGCTTTTGATCCAAATTGGAGCGTTTACCAAAAGAACCGATAACAAGCGGAGCCGTTAATGTTTGGTTTCCGAGGTTTACTTCAAAAATATCCTGCTTAAAAGTTACGTTTTCCACCTTTGTATTTAGCAAAAACTGAACGCCTTCTGCCGAAGCTTTTTTATACAGATAATGATCGAAAGTATATCTGCTTAAACCGAAACCGCCTAAATCCAGTTTTTGGGAAAAAGACTTGCCCGAAACAGCCGTAATTTGTAAACGGTTAATGTGCGAAATATCCAGTTCCTCTAAATCAATATCGATTTTTTTTAAAAACGGGATAACTTCATTGGAAATATACTCGCCGCAAACCCGGTGAAAAGGATAGGTTTTACGTTCGATCAGCAGCACTTTGTAACCGGCGCGGTTTAATAAAATGGCATTAAACAAACCCGCCAGCCCGCCGCCGATGATGATGATATCCGTCATGCAGTTTGCTTTTGCAGCACCATCGATTCTACAGTTAAACCCGGGCCAAAAGCAAAGCTTAAAATATTTTGCGGCGAATTTTCAACTTTCGACAGCAATATTTTTTGCAGCACAAATAATATCGTGGCGGATGACATGTTGCCGTAATCCTGCAAAACTTGGTGCGCATAACTGTTTTTACAACGGCAAATATTTAAGCCTTGCTCTACCGCTTCCAAAATTTTTTTCCCTCCGGGATGAACGGCAAATAACTGAATATCAATTAAATTTAATCCTGCTTTTTGCAACGCTTTATCGGTTAGCGATTGGATGTCTTTTTGAATTTGTTTGGAAACTTTTGCGCTTAACTTCATCTCGAAACCATAATTCCCGATCATCCAGTTCATCTCCGGGTTTGCTTCATAAATGTATTCTGTATAAAAATCCTGCAGCTTTATGTAAGGCTGTGCAATGCTTCTTTTATCGGTATTTTCTACCAGAACCGCTGCCGCGCCATCAGAAAAAAGCGAATTGGAAACCCAGTTTTCCAGTGTGTTTTCCTTTTGAAAATGCAGTGTGCACAACTCTGCGGAAACTACTAAAACTTTTGCATTTGTATCGGCACGGCAAATGTAATCGGCTGCTTTTAAGGCATTGATTGCGCCGTAACAGCCCATAAAATTAATGCAGGTTCGTTCTACATTTCGCTTTAATCCAACAGCTTCAATCAAATCAATATCGATTCCGGGCGCATACATTCCGGTACAGCTCACGGTAATTAAATGAGAAATTTGCCCGGTAAAAGAAGCATCAAAATTTGCAAGGCATTGGTTTACAGCTATAGTTGCCGTTTGGATAGCGTGCTGCTGGTAAAATTGCATCCGCTTTTTAGTATCGGGGAAAGGTGCTAAATTTTCGTTTGCAGGGAAAAACTGATTCTGTTTAAAATCAGCAAAACCAAAATCAGGAATGGCCGAGTAGCGGTATGAAATCGCACTATGCTCGTAAATCTTTTTTAATTTTTGCGCATCATGTTCATTCAGCTTAAAAGCCTTTACCATAAACTGGTAAATATTTTGCTGCGGAATACGATTTGGCGGATTTGCGGTACCGATAGCACTGATGCAACTGTTCATTTATTATTTTTGATAACCGCTTATTTTACAGTTTCTACCACGATGGCAACATCTGCGTTGTTAGCTAAAACCATGCTTTTTCCACCGATATCAAAATCAGTGCGACTGATGGTAAAATTGCCTTTAAACATGCTTTTGCTGCCGTTTTCTGTGTACGTAAAAGGAACCTGGATGCGTTTAGTTTTACTTTTTATAGTTACGTCGAAAACGCCCGCAAAGTTGTCTGCTTTTAAACTTTTAAAGGAAACAGATTTCATTTTGATTTCCGGATATTTTTCTACATCAAAATATTCTTCTTTTTTAAGGTGATTATCGCGCATACTGTTATCAGAATTCAGCGTTCTGGTATCTACAGAAGCTTCAATGCTGCTTTTATCCAGATTATTTTTATCAAAACTGATGGCTGCTTTCAAACCTTCAAACTTACCTTCTGTATTAATGCCCATATTTTTAATTTTAAAAGTTACGGCAGAAGAACTTACTTTTTGCCCGGTTTGTGCAAAAAGGATTGGTGTGGAAGCGGTTACGGCAATCAGCAAAAAAAGGATTCGTTTCATGTTATATTCATTTTATATTTCAACCAAAAACCTGCGGTATTATTACATTAGCATCAAAACTAAAACTTATGATCGTAAGCAGATCAACCCTGGCACACCTGCGTTTTGTATTTTCCATCTTTTTGCTGCCGGTTTACCTGTTTGCTTACAGCCAATCGCCGGTTCATACTTCTTTTAAGGCAATAATAATTTTCGTCGTTTGGTATGTGCTGGCCATCCCGGCAACCAACGGTTACAACAGTTATTTTGATAAAGATGAAGGCAGCATTACGCTGCTGGCTAAACCGCCTGCAGTTGATAAAAGTTTGTATTTTGTTTCTATTTTGATGGAAGCAATGGCATTTTTACTGGGCTTTGTAATCAGCGGTTGGTTTGCTTTTGCGGTTTTAATTTACGGTATAATGTCTAAATTATACAGCCATCCGGCAGTGCGTTTTAAAAAATATCCGATTATTAGTTTTTTAACGGTTTTCTTTTTCCAGGGCGCGTTTATGTATTGGGCAATTTACGGCGGTATGGCTGGTTTTAATTTACAATCCTTTGGCCGGGACAGCCAAATATTAATTGCCGGCGGCATTTGTTCCTGCTTAATCGGTGCTTCCTATCCGCTTACACAGGTTTATCAGCACGAAGAAGACAGCAAGCGCGGCGACCGTACTTTGAGTTTGCTGTTAGGTTACCGCGGCTCGTTCGTTTTTTCGGGAGTTTTATTTGCAGCCGGCATTGTGCTTTCGTTTTTTTACTGGTATTCGTTTGGAAAAATAAGCAACTTTTACTTTTTTTTGGGATGCTCCTTCCCTATTTTCCTGTTTTTTAACTACTGGTTTTTTAAGGTGATAAAAGAAGCATCGCAGGCAAATTATAAAAATGCCATGCTGATGAATTTTATCAGCGCAAGTTTTATGCTGATTTATTTCGGTTATTTGGCGTTCAGTTCTTAAAACTCGATATGTGCCCGGATAGAAAATACATGAACCGGCCCGCGGTCTGCATTGTAAGCCGGATGCAAAATAAACTGATAATCAGGGGTTAAATAAACCATGTTTTTGTAAGCATTAAGCTTGTAGTTTAATTCGGCAATCAATTCCGGCGAATAATTTAAAGCACCATCACCGATAATAAAACCATAACCGCCGGCTGCCAGATAATCGCGGTGCGGCTGGGAAATCCCGTTTGCAACAAAAGCCAAACCGATATTATCTTTTGCACGGTTCCAGGAAGTTCCGTTTAAAACGCCGCCAAAACTAAGCGAACGATCAATTTCTGTAAAAACCCAGGTTTCGTTGCGGCCGTCATTATAACTTACTTTGGCAAAAACGCCAAAATCTTTGGTTAAATACTGATCTGCATTGGCTGCAAAACCGAATTTATCATGGCCGTATGCCCGCGTACTTTCAATATCCGGTGCGGATGGATTGAGCGCGATAGCTTGCCGGTAATTGCCCATCTGCGCATCGTTGTTAAAAGCAAGGATCCGGAAAGCACCTTTTCGATCTCCCGAAAAACTGTAACGCTTTTCAAACTCCAGCGTTTGCGAATTGGCCCTGCCCAAATGCCCATCCCAAATGTAACCGTTTGCCGTTGTGGTAATCATGGTAAAAGCAAAACGTAAATCCCAGGAAGGCTGATGATAATCCAAATAAGCACCGATAACATAGCCGCGTGTGTTGGCCGGATAATCCCAGGCACCGTTACTCATCAGCGACCAATTCATAAACTGCGTACGCGGATCGTGACTGAAAGCATTTCCGTCGAAATAATCCGCCATACCAAACTTTCCCGCTGTGATAGAAAAATAATGCTGGCTACGGATTCCGGCAAGTTGATTTTTATCGTCCTCAACCGTATCAACCCCATTTCCCCAACTAAAACGCTGCGTTAAAAATGCACGGGCAATATAAATTTTAGGTTCTGCAGAACCTACGCGAAACGTTTCGCCGTTAGGGAAACCGGCCACGCCCAGCGTTTTACTGAAGCCTGCACCGCCAGACATCTCCGGATTGAAATAAGCTTCGGCACCTTTCCAAAGTTTTGCGCCGCCAAAAAGTGTTGTAGTTAAGGAAGTTGCCGTTTCATGAAACGGCGACAAACTATTGTCGCCCGTATAATCTGCACCAAAACCGGGATGTGTTTGTGTGATGATTGTTTGCTGGAAATGCAGGTTAAAACGCTGCTGTTTTAATGTATCCGTTTGCGCTTTGGCAGATAAAAAAAATACCGATAAAAGAAGTATGTAGAACGTTTTTTGCATAAACCTGATTTAGGGCGCAATTTAGCAAGCATTATTTTATCCCGTTCCATTCGGCATAAAATTGTTGCAAATAGGTTTCCATAAACTGATGGCGTTGTTCGGCAATATGCTGCGCTGTTTTGGTGTTCATCCGATCTTTCAGCAGGAGCAGTTTTTCGTAAAAATGGTTGATGGTTGGCGCTGTAGAATTTTTGTATGCTTCTTTTGTGAGGTTAAAATCCGGTTTGATTTTCGGGTTATATATTTCCCGGTTTTTAAACCCGCCATACGTAAAAGCGCGGGCAATACCAATGGCACCGATGGCATCCAAACGATCCGCATCCTGCACCACTTTCATTTCTTCGGAAGAAAAACCAACGGAATCAAAGCTTGATTTAAAAGACATGTGGCGGATAATTTGCTGTACATGTTCAATCAAATCTGCATCAACTCCAATACTTT
This sequence comes from Sphingobacteriaceae bacterium, assembly GCA_903642215.1. Classification (GTDB taxonomy): domain Bacteria; phylum Bacteroidota; class Bacteroidia; order Sphingobacteriales; family Sphingobacteriaceae; genus Mucilaginibacter_A. The sequence continues at coordinate 530,218 of CAHJWG010000001.1, forward strand.
TTAAAAAATCGCCGGCTGTTTTTGGCCCGATTTCTTCATTACCATTGTAAAATTTACTATCTGCAATATCATGCAGCAAAGCGGCTAACTCTACAATCAATAAATCAACTTTTTCTGTTTGTGCAATTAGTTTGGCGTTATTCCAAACACGTAAAATATGCCACCAATCGTGGCCGCTTTCCGCATTTTGCAGGGTTTGCTTCACGAAAGTTGCGGTTTTTTGTATGATAAAAGAAGTATCGGGATTTTCCATGCTGCTAGGATTGCAGCAAAAGTATTACTTTTAGAATAGGATAACGGATTCAAAAAAAATGGAAACTTCTATCGTGTCAAAGAAAGGGCAAATTATAATTCCTGCACGTTTAAGGAAAAAGTACGGCTTTCAACCTGGAAAAAAGATTACTTTTTTTGAAGAAAATGGTTGCATCACACTTAAACTAATGGACGAATCTTTTTTTAGCCAGTATGCAGGAATGCTAAAAGAAACGGCTCCAACAAAAGGAGAATACCAAGCTTGGAAAAACGAAGAAATTGAAAAAGAGGAGCAAAAGCTTGCTAAATGAAGCATTATGTATTTGATAGTTATGCGTTAATTGCCTTTTTTAAAAAAAGAAAAAAGCTGGGAATTAGTACAGGAATTGCTTGTAAAAATGAGCGGTAATGAAATTACCGGTTGGATTACAACTGTAAATGTTGGCGAAATCTGTTATATGATCAGTAGGAAAAGCTCTGCTAACCAAGCCGATTTAGCTATTGAAGCTTTACTAAATTTCCCAATAAACATCATTGAAGCTGACTTAAAATTAGCATTACAAGCAGCAAAGTTAAAAGCAACTTACAAACTTTCTTATGCGGATGCTTTTGCTGCTGTATTAACAATTTCTAAAAAAGCGGTGCTTTTAACTGGTGATCAGGAATTTTTGAATTTGAAGGATGAAAAGGATTTTGAGGTACAGTTTATAGATTAAATTTTTTGTTGATAAAAGAAGTATATTTAAGAGCCTCTTAAACCTGATTTATGAAAACTTTTCTCAGTTTGTTGCTTCTCAGTTTATTATTTAGCTCGATAGTTTTTGCCCAGCAACCTACGGTTGATAGCAATTCTGTTATCGATCAAAACGACTTTAAGCATGACAAAGAATATTTTTTAGCGCATTACGGGGCTGATGATTCTACCAAAGCACTAATCAATACTTTTTTTAGGGTGAGAAAAGCGGCTGCGGTAGAAGTCGTTGTATCTGTAGTTGCCGGTGGTGGATTATATTTGTTTGCCAACCATGTATTTGGCCCCGGAGATAACAAAGGTTTTGGTTACGGCACTGTTTTTCTTGCCATATTTGCCATCCCGTTTATCCCGGCTTTTGCCGTTGGAGTTGCTGAAGGAACTGTAACACGTTTAATTTATACCCGGAAAAAGCTGCTGTATTTAATTGCAGATCATCAAGCCGGAAAACCTTTGCCCCGAAGGGTTACGCATCGTGTACGTTATAGACAGGAATTGAGAAAGGTTAAAGGGATTAAGCCATCGATCTGGAATATTCTGTTTTCAACCTAAATTTTTGGGTGGTAAAAGAAGTATGATTTGGTTGTGGTCGCAAATTGCGACTACCTTAAATTGTTCGTATTTGGTAATAGAATTAAAATTTCTAGCTAAAAAGCCTAATTACAAATTTGGATAGATAGAAGTATAATTAGTAATTTGAAACTCACCATTAGTAACATCAACTAAATCACAGCAAGGTCTTGCATTATAGATACTGTTTTGTTTATCTAATATAAATCTATACATACCTACTTTATCTAACTCTAAAATATTATTAACAGCAAGTGGAATCAATCCCGTATTTAAACCAAATCCTTCCGTAGCACTACTAGGGTATATAATTCCAGCAAATGGGGCATTTCTAATGTTTTGTTGATAATACCTAATTGCAGCAAATAGAGCACTCAAAATGTAATAACATTCATTATTCTTCATATTGGTTCTACTCAAGCAGGAAAAATAATTAAAAAATTCATACAGAAAACTAAATGCTTTTTTTGAATAATTTATTTCTAACTGGTGCAAGTATTGATCCGCAGCTACTTTTAATATATTATTAGTATACAAATGCTGCTCATCAAAACATAAGTTTACAACAGGCAATACTTCTTTTATCCTCCATAAACCAATTGTCATATCCTGTATTTCAACACTAAAAGAAGTGAGTGGCTTACAACTTTCTAAACAGCTTGTTAAACTAAGATCTAATTGATTATCAGCTTGTAGTGCTCCATAAAAGATTGAAATACCTGGTGCATTAAATCTGCCAGCATAAATTTCATTAGGATCAGATTTATGAGATATTTCAGATAGTTTAGAGAAAACTTGACAATTATAATTTGGACGCGCTCTTACAATATACTTATCTTGATAAAGCTTGGTTGCCATCAACGGTATATAGTCAAATAGTTTTATAAAGTTTTGGAAAACTTGATTATAGTTATCGTCAGTCGCCGGCTTATAAAGCAATTCCTTGATGGCTTGAAAATAATTAATAAATCTATCAAGATTTTGATTAAAGTATTCTATAATCCTATTATGTTCAGAAAAGTCTGAACTAAGTGCCATCTTTTTAACTAGATCAACCTTTTCCATAAAATTTAGGATTACTATGTGTCAGCAACAATTCTTAGAAATCACTTGTCAAATTAATATAGAATCTCAATCCCTCCCCACCGGCCGCTCACTCGCTTCACGCTTACTGCCATCATACAACTCGTATTCCATCAGCCGGCAATCCAGCTTCCCGTTAAAAAACTCGATTTTGCGTGCTGCTTTTAACCCTACTTTTTTGGCAAGTTCCGGGTTGCCGGTAAAAACGTAACCGCGATAACCTTTGCAATTGGTTTTTAAAAAATCGCCAACACGTTTGTAAGTCATTTCCAGTTTGGTGTGCACCCCCAAACGTTCGCCATATTCCGGGTTGAAAAAAACAACGCCTGGCTGTTCCGGCACTTCCGTTTCGGCAAAATCGCAAACCTGAAAAGTAATCAAATGATCTACGCCGGCCGTTTTAGCATTATTTTGAGAGATAGAAACCGCATCCGCAGAAATATCCGAAGCAATAATGTTAAAGTCGATTTCTTTTTTAGACAAATCTTTCAGCTTTCTTCGTTCTGCGAAAAAAACCTGCTCATCATAACCTAAAATGTGCATAAAAGCGTAATTCATGCGGAAAAGTCCCGGCCGTTTATTGGTTGCCAGCAAAGCGGCTTCAATCGCTAAAGTACCCGAACCGCACATCGGGTTGATAAACGTACTTTTCTGGTCCCAGTTACTGGCCAAAATTGTACTCGTTGCCAACGCTTCCAGCATCGGTGCTTTGCCCGGGATTTTGCGGTAACCGTGTTTAGATAACGTTTCGCCGGAAGTATCCAGAAAAATATCTGCCTGGTTTTCCTGCCAGTATAAATGTAAAACCGCTTTGTTCCACTCCGGGCCGGAGTTTGGACGGATGCCTTTTTTATCTTTAATCCGATCTACCACCGCATCTTTTACTTTTACGTTTGCAAAAAGCGGCGTAGTGATAAATTCGTTATTTACGTTGGAAGTAACCGAAAAATAACCATCAAAAGCAATCAGGTTTTCCCATTCGATATCCATCAAACGATTGTACAGTTCGCCCGGGTTTCTGGCCTCAAAAGAAGCAACCGAATACAAAACCTGACTGGCGCAACGCAGGTTTAAATTTAGCGGGATACAATCGTTTACGGTTCCTTCCAGTTCTACGCCGGTACCAAAAAAACGTTTTATGCTAAAGCCGAGTGCTTCAACTTCATCTTTTAAATAAGCCGAAAGCCGCTTGTTGCAGGTGATAATTATTTTACTTTTTGTGTTGAAAACATCCGTCATAATTCCGCGAATTTACTGATTATAAGCTGCCGTTTTTAAACGCCGTTCTCTTAACTTTACATTTTAAATTAGCAAACCATGGAGATTAAAGGAAAAGTACACGAAGTTTCGCCTACCACGCAGGTAACCGATTCTTTAAAAAAAAGAGAACTGATTGTTGAATATGTGGAGAACCCGCAATACCCGGAATATTTAAAGTTTGAAGCTATCCAGGATCGATGCGCGCTGCTGGATAATACAAAAGTTGGCGATGATGTTGAAGTGTTTTTTAACCTGAAAGGCCGCAAGTGGACTGATAAAACCGGTAAGGTAGTTTATTTTAACACATTGGGATTGTGGAAAGTAAACGTTTTATCGGCAACCGGCAGCAACGCTGCTACGCCGGAATATGCTGCACCTGCTGCCAATATCAGTAGCAATAATGCAGACGAAGAAGATGATTTGCCTTTCTAAAAAAATAAAAAAGTCCCCGGTTTTTGAAACACGGGGACTTTAACCAATTATGAACTATATGTTTAGACGGGGCAACGGATAAGGCTTTAACTAAAGTAAAATTATTTTTCTGATCCGCACTGTTATTTTTCTTCCCGACAAATTTAATTGCAATAAAAGCCGCAACTATTTCTCGCAGATAAAACTTCTTAAATAACACAACATTTTCGTTTACGGATTTTGAATCCTTTTAGTTTCGATTTCTGCTATTTTTAACATACTGTTTTTATCAGGTAAAAATTGGTGATAAAAGTTGTAATACTTTATTCAGAATTGATGTTAAAGTCTGGTTAACAGATGTTAAAATATGTTAAAGGCACAGCCGGCTAACCTTAACTTGGATATTTTTGCAGGATGAAAGTGAAACGCCTAAGTTTAATTATTACCCTAATGGGCCTGGCTCTTTTGGGTGTAATTGCCATGCAGTTTTATTTTCTGAAGGAATCTTATCAGCAACGGTCTGACCTTTTTGACCGTGATGTTTCCGCAGCTTTAAGCAGCGTGGTTGCTAAAATTGAAAAACTGGATGCGATCAACTCTATGGAGCGGATTAAAATGCCGGACAGCCGGGTAAATTATACCGGTAAAAGCAGCAGAAGCAGTCATTTTGTGTATAACCGGATTCCGGAGAATAGTGAAAGTACTTCTCTCCAAAAAAATAACAATAATTTACACCCGGAAATTGAGCGTAAAAAGAAACGCCTTGCCAGTATAAAAGACAGTTTAAAAAATCTTTTTGCCCAAAATAATCCGGATGATATTTTAAGCTACCAGCGCATCAATATAGAACAATCCGTAGATGCTTACGGACAGATTTACGGGCAAATTACGCAGGTTACGAGTCCGAAATTAACAGATCAACTGCGTAAACAGCTTCGGCCTAATTTAAATAAATTTGACACGGTACGTTATGCTTATAACGATCCGCTATCCGGCCCAACAATTATTTCTGTGCCTACTTTAAACCCGCTTTGGATTAAAGAGCAGCAGCGTTTAAAAAAGCAGCAGGCGTTTAAACACATTAAAAAACTATTGGAAGATTCTGTGCATTTGATGCAGGCAAAGCTGATAACACCGCAGAAAATGGATGTGTTTAAGCGTGTGGAAGAAGAATACCGAAAAGTAGATGAACCGCTGGATACACGTATCAATCAGTTGGAAATTGATTCTTTATTGCGTTTTGAACTACAAAATAAAGGCGTTTTTTTACCTTTTAGTTACGAGATCACCACGGCTTCCCACGATTCGCTTATTTATTCCAATGCGGTAAACTATAACGGCGAAAAGCCAAAATTTATCCAAACCAGCAGTTATCATACACCAATTTTTACCAAAGAAGTTGTAAACGATCCGGGAATGCTACGGATTTCTTTTCCGGAAAAAAACCGTTTGATTATTAACCGGATGACTGCCACGATGGGGATTTCCGGTGGTTTGCTTTTAGTGCTGATTTTGTGTTTTGCTTACACAATCCTGTTGATTTTCCGCCAGAAAAAGATTTCGGAAATGAAAACTGAATTTATCAACAACATGACGCATGAGTTTAAAACGCCGGTTTCTACCATCATGATTGCCAGTGAAGCTTTAAAAGATGAAGAAATTACGCAGGATAAATCGCGCGTTGCCCGTTTAGCCGGGATTATTTATGATGAAAACGTACGCTTGGGCAGCCATATTGAACGGGTTTTAAATATTGCCCGAATTGAGCAGGACGATTTTAAATTAGACCTGAAAGAGATCGACGTAAATGAGCAGGTTACAGCTGTAGTAGATAGCATGTCGCTCAAAATACAAAAACATAACGCGGTAATCCATCTCGATTTAAACGCTGGTAAAGCTATTATAAAAGCTGATGAACTGCATTTTACCAATGTATTATACAATTTGGTGGATAACGCGATTAAGTATAGTAACGAGCAACCGGAAATCCGGATTTCTACAAAAAACACTGATAATCAGCTTTATATTGCTGTTGCAGATAAAGGAATCGGGATGAGCCGCGATCAGCAAGCCAAAATATTTGAACAGTTTTACCGTATCCCGACCGGAAACCTGCACGATGTAAAAGGTTTTGGTTTAGGTTTAAGTTATGTGAGTACGATTGTAAAGCGCTTAAACGGCAACATCAGCGTTCGTTCTGAAAAAGATAAAGGCTCTGTTTTTGAACTTAAATTTCCGTTAACTTAATTATCGCATGCTTCTTTTATCACCTAAAAACTGTTAAGCCTAAACTTTTCTCAACTCAAACAGAATGAACAAAAAACTTTTGCTGGCCGAAGATGATCCTAATTTAGGAATGCTTTTGCAGGATTATTTGCAGCTGAAAGGTAAATTTGATGTGGTGCTGAGCAAAGACGGCGACGAGGGTTTGCGTGCTTTTACCAAAGAGCAATTTGATTTGGTGATTCTGGATGTGATGATGCCCAAAAAAGACGGCTTTACGTTAGGAAAAGAAATTCGGAAAATGAACCCGGAAATCCCAATCATTTTTGCAACGGCAAAAGGAATGATGGAAGATAAAGCGGCCGCTTTTAACCTGGGCGGCGACGATTATATTACCAAACCTTTTCGGATCGAAGAATTGCTGCTCCGCATAAATGCCTTGTTAAAAAGAGTTGCCAATCAGGATAAAAAGGAAGAAGAACCTACCCGTTTTAAAATTGGCCGTTATAATTTTGATTTTTCGACACAGCAAATCAGCTCTGATGGTTCGCATCAAAAATTATCCACCAAAGAAGCAGAACTACTGCGCTTGCTTTGCCTCAAACAAAATTCGGTTTTAACCCGCGAAGAAGCTTTACTAAATATATGGCACGACGATAATTATTTTAACGGCCGCAGTATGGATGTTTTTTTGAGTAAAATCCGTAAGTATTTAAAAGATGACCCAAGCGTAGAAATTATTAACGTGCACGGCAAAGGTTATAAATTACTGGTGAGTTGAGGTTGTTACAGTTCAAATGCACAAATCCCTTTTTCAATTTCACAGAAAATATTTCTTTTTAACGCTGCTGCTATTCGCTACCGAAGTATTTATTGCCGCTTATTTACACGATGCTATTATCCGCCCGTATGGCGGCGATTTTTTAGTTGTGATTTTGATTTACTGCTTTGTTAAAAGCTTTTTAAATACGCCCGTAAAAGCTACAGCACTGGCGGTTTTGCTGTTTTCATACCTGATAGAAACACTGCAATATTTTAATCTGGTTGAAATTCTTGGGCTCGAAAAATCAACAATTGCGCGCGTTGTAATCGGTACTTCCTTTGCGTGGACGGATCTTTTGGCTTATACTTTGGGGATTTTATTGGTTTTATTAGTTGAACCAACCTTTAAAAGATTAGAATAAATTTTATCGTAGTACGTCGTCAGGCTTTCAATAATCAAACGCTTTTATCTGATTAAGAAAAATAATTAATTGTTAAAAATGTTTATGCTTCTTTTATCAGATAAAAAGCATTAACCCTAAAATCTCCTTCAACCCCAAAAAATAAATCTTTTATTTTGCTAACTTTTTTAGCATTTATTACGTAATATTGTAATGAAGAGAGGGCATTACAATGGAACATTCATTTATTTTTCTGGGGATTATTATCGGGCTGATCATTTTGCTGATTGCGTATCTATCCAACAATCCGGATACGAGCAGTATCGACATCAGCTTTTATCAGTTTAAAGTGATGGTGAAAAAGAACGCGCGGAGAGAAAATTCGGTGTCCAGGAAAATCGTTCGCCGCCGCCGGGTACTCAAACAAAAAGTAAAACAAGTTAAAGGCGAACCAAAATCTGCCTGATGCTTCTTTTATAGCACAAAAAAGCCTGCGAGTTTTCATCAACTTGCAGGCTTCTGTATCTATTATTAAATTTTGAATTACTTCTTTACATACATTACTTCTTTTACCGCTTTAACTACTTTATCCGGGTTTGGCAGATATTCCTGGATTAAAGTCGGCGCATAAGGCAACGGAACGTCTCCGCCCATAATCCGTAAAATTGGTGCATCTAAATAATCAAACGCATCTTTTTGCACTTTAAACGCAACTTCCGTAGCGATAGAACCCAAAGGCCAGCTTTCTTCAACAATAACCAAACGGTTTGTTTTTTTAACGGATTCTAAAATACAAGGATAATCAATCGGGCGCACGGTGCGCAAATCAATTATTTCTGCATGGATACCTTCTTTTTCCAGTTCGGCAGCAGCGGCCATAACCACTTTCATAATCTTGCCAAAACCAACCAAAGTAACATCTGTTCCTTCTTTTACTACTTTGGCTTTACCGATTTCAATATAATAAGTTTCTTCCGGAACTTCGCCTTTATCACCATACATCAACTCGGATTCCATAAAAATAACCGGATCAGGATCGATAATTGCTGATTTTAACAAGCCTTTTGCATCGGCCGGATTAGACGGCACAACCACTTTTAAACCCGGACAGTTGGCGTACCAGTTTTCAAAACACTGGCTGTGTTGCGAACTCAACATCCCGGCGTTTCCGGTTGGGCCGCGAAATACGACCGGCGAAGAAAACTGCCCGCCGCTCATCGACATTAACTTTGCCGCACCGTTGATAATCTGATCAATCGCAACCAGCGAAAAATTGAACGTCATAAATTCTACAATCGGTTTCAAACCATTCATCCCGGCACCAATAGCAATCCCGCAAAAACCCAATTCAGAGATCGGCGTATCAATTATCCGTTTGGCACCAAATTCGTCCAGCATGCCCTGGCTAACTTTGTAAGCACCATTATATTCGGCAACTTCTTCACCCATTAAAAAAATAGTGTCGTCTTTGCGCATTTCCTCGTTCATCGCTTCACGAAGCGCTTCTCTGAACTGTATTTCTCTCATTCTAAATAAAATCAAGTATTTTTCGATGGCAAATATAAGCAGTAAAACCTGATTTGCAACCGTGGTTTTAGGTTGAAAAAGGGAATTTATACCGATAAAAACAGCATCGCCCTAATTTCGATTTTTGTTTATCGGGAGACAATACCCATACCGTAAATAAAATTAGAATTGATGTTAACCGGAAGCGTACCGGTTGGTTTGAGTTGCCGGCTGATCACTTTTACAGCTGATTGCTGCATCTCCAAACTATTCTGATAACCGGCAATTAAAGCATGGCTTTTTTCTAATCCGCTAAAAGCAGAAATCGTGTATGGGTTGGCAAAAACACTTACCACACTATTACTCAAAGCTGTAACCTGATTGGTAAAATCCTTTAAATCAGCTTTATAATCCAGCTTGTTGTAAGGCCGTACACGTGTATCAAAAATCCCGACTAAAACCTGATCGTAAGTCTTAAGCTGATTAAGCAACTGGTTTAACTCTTCTGCGGATGCTGTTTTTGAGGCAAAAAAAACGTTATTGTTGGCAAACCATCTTTGCAAACCAATTTGATATGGTGTAATTTTATCTGTGCCGATGGCAACCAAAGCTGTTTTACGAATAAAATTTAATCGGGCAATTGCCGTATCTACTTTTAATAACGTAACCGCCGCATCCGTTAATTCCTGGTTCAATTCTTTGGCAGGTTCAGCATTGAGATCAGCATATAAATTTGTTTCTTGAATCTCCTGCGGATGATTTAAACCGACTGCATATTTTGCGGCCAATACTTTTTTTACCTTATCAAAAAATTCTTTTTTATTGATGGTTCCTTTATGAATCGCTTTTTTGATGGCTGCAACCGCACGAACAGAATTTTCCGTCAGTTCTAAAATATCATTTCCGGCATTTAAAGCCATTACATCTGCTTCAGAATTTGGGAAATATTTTGTTACGCCTTTCATTTCCATCGCATCCGAAACAATCAACCCTTTAAAACCCAACTGATTTTTTAGAACATCAGTTACGATTGGCCGCGAAAGGGTAGAAGGCAGATGCGCCGTAGTATCCAACGCCGGGATGTTCATATGGGCAACCATAATCCCGGTAATTCCGGCTTTGGCTGCCTGCTCAAAAGGATACATTTCCAACGAGTCCAAACGCTGTACCGTAAACGGCAGCAGCGGCAAATCCTGGTGAGAATCTACATCCGTATCGCCATGGCCGGGGAAATGTTTGGCCGTAGTGAGGATACCTTCGCTTTGCATTCCCTGCAAATAAGCGATGCCTTTTTTAGCCACATTAAATTTGTTATCACCAAAGGACCGAAAACCGATGACGGGATTATTTGGATTATTATTGACATCCATATCCGGCGCAAAATTCATCTGCATACCCATTCGTTTGAAATCGCGCGCCACAAATTGGCCCATTTTATAGATGAGGTTATTGTCTTTGATTGCACCCAAAGTCATTTGATACGGAAAAGAAATCGTCGAATCCAGCCGCATTCCCAAACCCCACTCGCCATCCATTGCAATTAGCAGCGGAATGTGCGATAATTTTTGGTAACGATTGGTTAAAGTTGCCTGCCGAACCGGCCCGCCCTGGAAAAAAACCAGTCCGCCGATATGTTCATTTCGGATCACTTCCGCAACAGAATCTTCATAAGCAACGCCTTTGTTAGTATGTGCGCGCACCATTAGCAACTGTGCAATCCGATCATGCCGGTTCAGCTTTTTAAAAACAGAATCTACCCAATGGTTTTGCTGTGAAAGCTGATCTGCAGAAATTATTTTTTGAGCGAAAACAGCTGTGGAAAATAAAAGAAAAACCCCTGTTAAACGAAGCTTTTTAAATAAATCAAGCATACCTAAATTTCCCTTTTGGCGTTGGTATTTCGCGGTTTAAAGCAACGGCTGCATCAATCCATTCCTGTATCACAATTTCAACATTTTGAACAGCTTCTATATAAGTTTTACCATCGGCCATACAACCAGCTAATTCCGGTGCTTCTGCTAAGAACGCGTTATCTTCATCGCTCCAATAAATAATGATTTCGTATTTACTTTTCATTTTTTGATAATTTATACTTGAGGATTAAATTCCTGATTTGTTTTACCTGATACACTTTTGCTTTAGAACCATCTGGCTGAATATTAATAATTTCAATAATATTTTCTTTGGTAAAAATTCGATGGCTTCCCCGGTTAAACGTTCTTGAAAACCTAAAGTTAGCAGTAACGATCTCAATTCTTCAAACCCAATGTTGTTATCAGATGTGCCAGAAAGAAGTTTAAGCAACAACTTGTCAAATTTGCTCATGATTTGGAAACTCGAAGGTACGGTAAAATCAACAATGCTTCTTTTACCGTATTAAAATTAGCATCCTGATTTCTACCCGATAAAAACAGCATCAACTACCGCTCGCAAATATCTTTATACGGGCAATAAGCGCAAGTTTCCAATCGTGTAGTTTGTAAAAAAGGTATTTGCTGATCGAAAAGTTCATTCAAAGTTTTTTGCAGATGAACGGTAAACGCCGCTTTTGCATCTTCCAAATCAATTGCCTCCAAAATCGTTTTGCCGGATTTAAAGCGCGTGCCTTCGTCTTTCATCTTTCGCACAGCGTATAAATTGGGTTCAACGTAACTAGTTTTTTTAACCTGCTCATAAATGTAAGTGTAAAAAAGCGTTTGCACCACAGCTTTATTTTGTGCTTTTCCGTCGCGTTCAAACAGCTTTTCGAGGGAAGCATATTTCAGTTCATCGCTGCCGGTTTTATAATCTACAATGCGCGTTTGTCCGTCCTTTTCATCCACCCGATCCAAAATGCCATACAATTGCAGATACTTCTTTTGGCCGTTAATTTCTATCGGAAAATGATATTTGTAATCTTTTTTATTTTCCAGTTCTACAATTTGAAACGGCGAATGCAGCTGATCGTGCGCCAAAATCGCTTTCATATATTCGGCCACTAGCTGCAGAACAATTTGCTGCATACTGTTGGCTTGTTTTAATTGTGTACGATAATTAAAAAGAACCATCGAAAGCGCGGCACGGCAATATTCAGGTATTTCTGAAAGTTTTTGGGCGATGCGTTCATCTGTAATGACGGTATCCGTTTTAATCAAATCAGCATAAAACCACTCCAAAGCCTGGTGCAAAGTTGAACCGATTTGGTTGGCTTCCAGGTTTTCCGCAACTTCTTCCGGTTCCTTAATTTTAGCTACATACCGAAAGAAAAACTGCAGCGTGCAGGTTAAATAAGTGGTAAAAGCAGTAGCCGAAATATTGGTGGTTTTGAAAGGATTTCCGTTATAAAAAAAGTTGTCCATCTCTTTCCAAACCTTGCCTTGTTTTGGGATGACAATTACGTTGGAAGATTCAATCCGAACCGGTTGTTCCTGCTGTAAATAATTGAAATTCAGTTTACTTTCATAAGCTAACTGACGGATAAACCTGCTTGGTTCGGCAGCTTCCGTATCTCCGCCCAAACCGTCATAAACCAGCGTTACGTTTTCTGATCGTTGCAGCAAACGGTAAAAAAGATAGGCAGCAATTGCATCCTGATTTTCCAGCACCGGCATTCCGTTAGCACGGCGCAAACTATCCGGGATAAAAGAAGGATTTACATTGCGTTTCGGCATCGTTCCTTCATTCATACCCAAAATAATCACGTGTTCAAAATCCAAACAGCGGCTTTCCAGCATTCCCATCACCTGGATGCCGCGCAAAGGTTCGCCTTCCAGCGGAACAGCCAAACTGGCCAGCGTTTTTCGGATCAAGGCAAAAACCAGCGATAAACCTAAGTTCGGCGCATATTGATCCAGGTTATCATACAATAAATTCAGTTTTTTACAAGCTTCCAAAATCAGATTTGCTTCCAGTTCATTCAATTGATTTTGCCTTTGCCGCTGCTCTAAAACGGCCGTCAGCATTAAATATAAAGCATCAATCGTTTGCAAACCGCTATGGCGCGACGTAAAAAAATTAGGAGCCAATGCGGAAATCAAGTGCAGTTCTGTCAGCGGAACTTCCACCCATTGCCGGCTCAATAATTTGTTTTGCAGTTGTTCCCGTTCGGAAGCTTTTACACCCGAAAGTGGGTGCGATAAAAACGCCAGCGCATCGCGGTAATAAACGGTATGTTTTTGCTGTTTGTTGATCTGTTCCTGGATGTTGAGCCACAATTCCGTCAACCCGAAAAGCGGCGATTGCGTGAGCGGATAACCCATCGTAATGTTCACAATCCCGGCTTCGGGCGGCAGCGTTTGCATCACCGGAACCAGCAAAGTTTCATCAGCCAAAATAATAGCGGTTTTCTCCGGATCATCCGAAAACTCAGCCAGTGCTTCAAAATCTATTTTATCCGTTAAAACTTTGGCCTGCGCTGCATGACCTTGCGTTTTGATCACATCGACGATGCTTCTTTTATCACCTAAAAATGTGCGTCCCGGAAAAGAATTAACCAATCCGCTTTTCTGAATATTTCTGCGGAGAAAAACGCCTGCTTCCTGCAAATTATCTTGCAAATAATAACCGTCTGTATCAAAATAAAACAGCGCGCAACCTTGCTCCTGCCATTGCTTAAAAAGCTTTTCTTCGCATCGGTTTAATGCGTTAAAACCAATAAATATGAGCTTTTTGTATGATGAAAAAAATGCCGGATGATCAGCCGTTCCTTCAGCCAGTTGTCGGTAAGTTTGGGCTGTAGTGATCAATCCTTGCTTTTGCAAAGCCTGATGGAAATTAAAGTATAAAGCCGGCATTCGTTTCCATAATTCCAGAAATTTTTGCTGATGTGTGCGTTGTTTATCGGCAGAAAAAGACGACCAGAAACGTGCTAAAAATTGCTGCTGTTCTTCTGTAAAATGATCGAATTGCTGCTGGATTTCGGCAATATCTTCCAGCTGCGTAAACAAAGCTTCGGCCTTAACCAAATCGTAATCTACTTCTGCAAAATCACTTAAAATAATATTGGCCATCGGGAAAAACTGATCTGGCGAAAGCGTTGGTTTCCCTTCGGCGACCAACAATTTGTTAAACTCCTGATGCAGGATAAAAAACTGTTTTAGCGGATCTGCCACAACACAATTGGAAGACGCGGCAAAAAACGAAGAAATAGTAAAAAAAACAGGGCTAAAAGAAGCATTGCCCTGCAGTTGGCCCAAATGCTTTTTGAGGAAAGCTTCCGGCCGTTTATTGTTAAAAATGATGGCTGCATCTTTTAAATCATCGCCCAAACGGGTTAGTAAATCGGCAGCAACTTCGTGGAGAAACGGAATCATTTGGATAGCTAAAATTAAAAATTGTAAGCCATTTTTAACAGCACAAAGTTTTGCTGGTTGTGGCTCACTTTCCAGCTTTGATTTGGTAAAAACTGAAACCCAATCTTCCGGTAACAATGAACCGCCGGAAGATTATTTTCCAGCACAAATAATTCGACGGTTTTAGTTTGAAACAAAGCCTTACACTCCGCCAATAAAAGGTGGATAAAAGAAGTACCGAAACCTTTTCCGCGCTCCTGCGGATTACCGATCAGCAATCTTCCAATACGTGGTATATTATTTCCCTGCGGGATGATTTCCCCAAAAGCAACCGGTTCATTTACAGTATTTAAGCCGATATAAAAGTTGCGGTTCGGATGATTTTTCTGATAACCGATTAATTGTAGTTCAGTAATCGGAAAAGAAAAATCTGTTCCGGCAAATTGAAAAAGTAGGTTAGCATCTGTAATCCATCTACTTAAAAAATTAAAATACAATATGGAATATTTAGTGATCGTCATTAATGTTATTTTTATATTCTATAAAATTTGTATGGCAATTGATAAAGAGGATATTTTACTCACAAAAGACGATTTGTCCGAGTTGAAAAAAGATGTTTCCCTATTAAAAACGGATGTAGCTAATACCAAAGTAGCAATCATTAACAAACTTCTCTAAACCGCTACCAATTGCTGTAAAAACCCATAATACAAATAGCTGTTTACCTTTTCGTAACCCATATTTGTTAACAGTTTCCGATAAGATTTTACCTGCGTTAGATGTTCCGGCCGCTGATCGGAAGTAAACTTAAAATCGATAATCAGCACTTCATCATTCCCGATTAAAACTTTATCCGGCCTATAACTTTCACCTTTTTGATCGATAATGGTTTGCTCGGACAGGTTTTGATACGGTTTATTCAGAATCGCTTTCAAATCTTTGTTCTGCAAAACACTTAACGCATTTATTTTAACTTCTTCTTTTTCTGCTTCGCGGATCAAACCTTCCTGCTGCATTTCGTTGAGCACTTTTGGCAGTTTGGCCAAATCCATTGTTCGCGCCAGCAATTCGTGTAAAATAATGCCTTTATGCTGCGCTGCATCTCCGCTTAACAAATCCAGCTTACTCCAAACTTTTTTACTTGCTAAAGCCTGACTCAGCCGCTGTGAAACCGGATATTTATTTAACTGAATTTTTCCTGCGGATGCTGTTTTTACCAATGTTTTCTGCGGAACAGGTTCATCAAGCATAAAATTTTCACCGGTAAAAGAAGCATCCAATCCTGCAATTGGTTTCTTCAACGCTTCCAGAATTAAATCGCCAACTATATTGGGTTTAACTTCATTTTTCCCTTGTCCGGGCGCGGTAATATATAAGTGGTTTCGCGTGCGTGTAGTAGCTACGTAAAGCATATTCAGCGCGTCCATCAAATTAAAAAGCAATTCCTCAAAATAAGCTTTGGAAAAAGTAGATTTACCTAAAGCCTTTTTATAATTTACCGGGACAGACCGAAGCATTTCATAAGGCGTATCCTGGGTATCAACCCAAAAAATACTGTTCGTCATGCCATCTAAATCCCAACTGCAAAACGGCAGCATCACCACATCAAAAGCTAATCCTTTTGATTTGTGGATCGTCATCACCTGCACCGCATCATTTTGCGAACCGGAAGGCAGTGCTTTCGATTGACCTTCTTCTTCCCACCATTCTAAAAAGCGCGTGATGCCTAATTCGCCTTGCGTGGTAAACTTCGCCAGCATATCGCGGAAAGCAAATAGATACGGCAAATGCTGCGTTTTAGTGTCGAGTTCGAAAACGGTAATCAACTGCTCGGCCAGTTCATTTAGCGGCAATTGCTGCCAGGCGTAAAAATTACGGCAAAGTTCTGGTGGCAGCAGGTTTTGCATTTTGGTAATCAAAGTATCTTTCAGGTTAATCCAAGCCGAAGCCGGAACGCTTTTGCCCAATTGTTTATGGTACAATTGCACACACAAACCTTTGTACAAAGCCGATTGCGTATTTTGCGTAACCATCAGTTGCAGCGTGCTAACCAATAGTTTTACAGCAGAATTGTTGTTGATGAGCAAAGCCTCGCCCGAAAGAACTTCATAAGCACCAAACGTTTCGCCGGTTTTTTGCTGATTGATTTTTCGCGCCTGCTGATCAGCCATTAAATGCCCGATCACATCTCTGGCTTCCCGGTTGCTGCGTACCAAAATACAGATCTGCCCGGCTTCATATCTGCCGGAACCAATCCAATCGTTTAGCTTTTCTGATAGTTGCAGCAAAGCCATTTCCCGAATTTGCGAAGCGCGAAAAAGATTATTTTCTACCGGTAAAAACAGCACTTCAACCGAACCGCCGGACAAAGTTGTGGCCGCTTTTTTTTGGAAACTTTGCAGGTAAGCATCCGGGATGATGTGATCCAAACCAATAGTTTTCCACCAGTTATCGTACAATTCTGCGCTGCCGTCTTCCAAAACTTTTTGATTGATTAAGGTTTGCAGGATTTGCGGAATTTCCTGAAAAAGATGATTGTTAAAATCGATAATATTAGCCGCACTACGATAGTTTTCTTTCAAATCATCATTAACTACGTTATGACTACCAATATCTTTCTCCGCTTGTTGCAGCAAAATACGCCAGTCACCGTTGCGCCAGCGGTAAATCGATTGCTTTACATCGCCCACAATTAAATTATCAATCATTTTTCCGTTGGCTTCGCCGATGGTATTTTGCAGCAGCGGCAAAAAATTATCCCATTGAAAAGCAGATGTATCCTGAAACTCATCAAACAGGAAATTTTTGTAACGGTTGCCCATTTTTTCCCAGATAAAAGAAGGGTTGTCCTGCTGGTCTGCGGTAATTCCTTTTAGCAAAAACTGTGCATCGCTGATGAGCAGCGTTTGGTTTTCTTCGCGGTAATCTTTTAACAAAGCCGCCATTTCCTGCATCAACCGCAAATAATACAGGTTTGTGTTGATGGCCTTTGCCATTTCATATTTACCGGTTTCTGTATTGAAAAAAGCTTGCAGCGAAAGTAAACCCGGGTTTAACTGCTGATATAATTTTGCAACCGAAGCAGTCAGATTTCCGCCTTTTTGATATTCTTCCGGATTGTCGATCAGCTTTTCCAAACTCTTAAAAACATTTTCATCGCCTGCAGAAAGCTTGCTTAATTTACCGACCGGATGACGGGATTTCCCGATTAATTCGCTCAGCTGCACACCGGATTGTTCCCAGATTTGCAAAGCTTCGGCACCTAAAAGCTTTAGTTTACCTTCAAATAAATCAATCCGGGCACGCGTTAATTTCATCAAATCCTGAAACAATGTAGCAGAATCCAACTCTTTTAAAGCGTTTTCAAACGGCTGATATCGTTCCTTAAAAATCTCGCTGGTTAAATCCAGCAGCTCCCGGCGGTAATTCCAACTTTTATTATCGCCCACCCGATCCAACGCCAAACTGATGATCCATTTTAGCAATTCCGGTTTCTCGTCCAGCCGTTCGTTCAGTTTATCAGCTAAGGCTTTTTTCACTTTATCCTGGTTCATTTCCAGCTTGTAACCGGCATCCAAACCCAGTTCAAACGTAAAACTACGAATTACCTGCTGCACAAAACCATCAATTGTGTTGATAGCAAAACGGCTGTAATCGTGTAAAATCCGCCGGTAAATCTGATGCGCCCGTTCCTGTAGCTGGTTTGGGTTGAGCAACGGATGCGCATCCAGAATTATCTTTCGGAAAATGCTTACTTTTTCTTTGCCTAAAGCCAAAGAACGAAGCACATCCAAAATCCGGCTCTTCATTTCTTCGGTAGCTTTGTTGGTAAAAGTTACGGCTAAAACTTCGCGGTATTTCAGCTCATTATCAAACAAAAGCGTTAAATAGTGCGCCGTTAAGCTAAAAGTTTTGCCGGAACCGGCCGAAGCCTGTAAAATTTTAAGCGGTTTGTTTAGAGGAGGAGTAATGTTCACTATGCTATATTAGCCATTTTTAATGAGATTCCGGCTAACAATAATCGTATTTCAATACTTCTTTTATCGGTATATTTTTGTTGATCAACCTATTTTCTCCCGTTTCCCAGAATCCAGGCTGCGGTAAATTGCATCAATCACCAGCATATCTTTTAAACCTTCTTCGCCCGGTACGCGCGTTGGTTTTTTTAAGTTGATACAATTTGCAAAATCGTCCATTTGCGCTGCTTGCTGGTTAATGTTCGGCAAATTCATTGGCCCATTTGAAGTTTTTCCATCCAAGCCATCGTAACCATATGCCGGTTCCAGTTCAAAAAAACCTTTGGTTGTTTTAGCCTTGAGCGAACCCCAATTATTGTTGTAGCTTGATTTTCCTTTCGACAGAAAATTATTTGGGAATTCCAATTCCCAGAAAATCGTTTCGTCAACATCCTTAAATAAATCAGGCTTTGTTTTTTGCTGTGTAGCTTTCACCGCAATCGGCTCCTGGCCTAACGTATAACGCGCGCCTTGTATCGCATAAATTCCCATATCCATCAAAGCACCGCCGCCGGAAAGTGCTTTTTCTAAACGCCATGTCGGCGGTCCACCCCAAACAAAACCGTTTGCTGTTTCTAATTGCGTTACTTTTCCTAAAATTTGTTTCTGGCCTAAACGCATTACTTCCAAATTATGCGGCTCGAAATGCAAGCGATAACCAATGGAAAGCATGCGGTTTGCCTGTTTGCAAGCGGCAATCATTTCCCTGCAATCTGCGGCATTTAAAGCCATTGGTTTTTCGCAGATCACACATTTTCCGGCTTTCGCTGCGCGGATGGTAAATTCTTTGTGCAAAGCAACCGGCAGCACTATGTACACAATATCGATGTCCGGGTTTTGGGCGATGGAATCGAAATTATCGTAATTATAAATATTTTTCTGTGGAATGTTATACTTAGCCGACCATGTTCTGGCTTTTTCCGGCGTGCCGGTAACGATACCTGCCAGATAACAATTTTTAGTTTGCTGCAAAGCCGGAGCTAATTGTCCGCCGGCATAATTTCCTAAACCAACCAGCGCAATACCCAATTTTTTAGGTGCTAAAAAAAGCTCATCAAAAGAGGAAAGTGCCGAACCTAAGCTCAATGCGCCCGCACCAACGGATAACTGGCGGAGAAAATTACGGCGGGAAAATGGATTGGTTTTCATACAAAAACGGATTTGTTATCCTCAAAACGATAGAATACAAAGCTTGTTTTATCGGATAAAAATTTGATTGTGCAGGATTTTCAGGCATAAAAAAATCCCGAACTTAATTGCCGGGATTTTATGGTATAAAGTGCTTTCTGCTTAAATTTCTTTCAACTCAACGCCTAATTGTTTCAAAATTCCTAACTCGTCGCTGCTGCCCCAACGTTCCGTCATTTTACCGTTTTCAAACTTGCTGATCTGCATACCACGCGCTTTAATGGTTTTACCGGTTGGTTCAACTTCATCCATAAAAACACCGTTTTGCGTACCGGTAATCGTGTAAGCAAACGCTACTTTATCTTCATCGGCAAGTATTGTTTCTACTTCGATTTTTAAATCCGGGAAAGCGGTACGCATCATCTTAAAAAACTTAATATAACCTTCGGGGCCGGTTCCTTGTCCGGGCGACGGATCATGATCAACAGAATCTGAAGAAATCAGATCCCGTAATAAATCTAAGTGTCCGGTGTTGATAGCTTCGCCAAATTTTTTCTGGATTTCAATATTATCTTGTGCGCTCATAATTTGTTTTTTTAATGTGTTACGATAACGGTTTGAGGGAAAATGTGTTTGCGGTTAAAAGTTTAAACACACTTCCAGATTGCATCTACAAACCATTTCTTCGAATCAAAAAGATGCTGAACAGGTTCAAAACCGGCTTCCAAAGCCATTTCATCGGTTTCCGGCAACGCGTATTTTTGGGAAACTTCCATATCAATCAATTCGTTTTCTTCAAACTGAATTATTTTTGTTCCGATTGTTACTTTTTGCTTAATTAAACTCACCAGAAAACTTTTGCAGGCACCGCTTTGCGGATCGTAAACCGGATAATGATCAAACTGATTTAAGTTGAAATTCGCCTGCAATTCGCGGTTAATCCGTGTTAATAAATTGAGGTTAAAGTTCCGCGTAACACCTTGCTGATCATTGTAAGCAGCCAGAATTGTTTTCGGATTTTTTTTAAGGTCGAAACCAATAATCACCAAATCATCCGTTGAAAGCTGCTGCCGCAAAGCTTTGCAGAAACTGAATGCTTCTTTTACCGGCATATTCCCGATGTTCGATCCCATAAATAAAACCACTTTTGGTCGGGATGAAAGCTGGCGTGCTTCTTTTAGCATATCAAAATAGTCGCCGTTTAAACCGTGCATTTGTAAACCGGGCAACTTTGCAGGCAGGTTTTGTTGTAATTGATGGATTACGTTTGATGAAATATCAATCGGCAGATAAGTAAAATCAACCTTTTGCTGCAGCAATTCCTGCAACAAAAAGCTGGATTTGGTAGCATCTCCCGCGCCAAGTTCAATCAGATCGAAAGCCTTAAAATTGTTGATCAGCGTTTGGACAAGCTGAGAAGTTTGTTCTGAAAATATTTCCAGTTCGCAGTTGGTGAGGTAATATTCCGGGCAATTCATAATCTCCTGGAAAAGCTTATCACCGGCCGCATCATAGAAATATTTGGATTGCAGTTTTCTTGGATTTGCAGTTAATCCCGCCAAAACATCCGCATAAAAGGTATCATTTTGCTTTTTTTCGGATAAATGATCCGGCGCAATTTTAATAAGCGTAGCAGTATTCATGTTAAAATTTTATTTGGCTAAACGGATGCCGGTGTATTGCCAGCGCGCGCTTGTTTGGAAAAAATTACGATACGTTTTCCGGCTGTGATTGGGCGAAGTAACATCGGATGCGCCGCGCAAAACCATCTGGTTTACCATAAATTTGCCGTTGTACTCGCCGATAGCACCGGGAGCCGTGATAAAACCGGGATAAGGCAAATACGCGCTGTTAGTCCACTCCCAGCAACGGCCCCAATTAAACTTTTCCGAAGCAACTTCCCACTCAAACTCTGTTGGCAAACGCAAGCCTTTCCAGTTGGCATAAGCAGCCGCTTCGTAAAAACTGATGTGGCAAACCGGTTCGGCCAGATCCAAAAGTTTTAAACCGGCTAAAGTATAATTAAACCATCTGTTTTCAAGTTGATGCCAGTAAAGCGGTGCTGTAATTTGATTGTTTTTAACCCAATCCCAGCCTTCGGCGTGCCAGTAACGGAAGTTTTGATAACCGCCATCCTGAACAAATTCTACATATTCGGCATTGTTTACAGGCGAATTGCTGATCTCAAAATCGGCTAAATAAATTGTGTGCCGGCCTAATTCATTGTCAAAATAAAAACCTTCGCCTTCGTGTCCGATCTCATACAAACCGGATTTTACAGGCATAAAAACAGTATCGCCGCTAAAGTTTTCGCCCTGCGGATAATGCTCCGCGTAAGCCGGAAACAACGGATTATGGCCGAGAATGTATTTAATATCCGTCCATAATAATTCCTGGTGTTGCTCTTCGTGGTAAAATCCAAGCGTTAACAATTCCTGTAATTCGGCAGAAACCTCACAGCTTAGCAAAGCTTCCATCGCCTTGTCCACATAATCACGGTAAGTATAAATATCCTGCACGGTTGGCCGGCTTAAATTACCGCGATTGGTTCTGATCACACGCACGCCAACACTTTCATAATAACTGTTAAAAACGTAGTTATAATCCGCATTGAACTCCTGATAACCGGTTACATTCGGCTTCAAAATAAAGGTTTCAAAAAACCAGGTAGTGTGGCCTAAATGCCATTTCGGCGGACTCACATCCGGAGTTGGCTGCACTACATAATCTTCGGTTTGCAGCGGCACACAAATTTGTTTGGAGCGCTTGCGAACAGTTAAATAGCGAGCAAGCAAATCACTTGCTGTCGAGGTATTTTTTAAGCTCGGAGATGGTTCTAAGGTGTAGCTCATGTGCTTGTTTATTTCTCATCATCAGCGCGTAAGCATTGTTAAAACCAACGGGTTTTAACCATTCCAACGCATATTGTTGTTCAAACTTTTGTTTAACAAAATCATATACTTTGAGTTTGCTGCTGCCGATAGAATCTGTTGTTTTTTGTGAAGCCTGCAAAATTACCAGTAAACCGGTGCCGGTGTATTCCGGGTAAAAATCAATCTGGTTATTGGTGAGCGCATCAAAACAGATTTTTGTGCCGCCCAAACCTGTTTTGGTCGTTACCGCGTAATCGGTATAACCTTTTATCAAATCAGCATACATCGCCGCTAAAATGTATTGTTCGCCAAAAATTTTGGAGCCGATGCGCACTGTTCCGTTATTTCCGTTTTGAGAAGGACGAAAAAGCTTCTTTTGCAGCAGGAAATCATGAGCCACTTTTTCGGGAGATAATTTAAGCTGATCAACTTTATAATTCAAATCCGTCATCACCGAATCGTTGATTGTTCCGGCTAATAAGTTCAAGGTTTTTTCTAGTTCCGGGAACTTTTGCAGCGCATCTTTCCGAACCACCGGCGCACAATAATACGGTGGAAAAATGTGCTTGTCATCCTCCAAAATAGTCAGATTGAAAGCTTTTAAACGGCCGTCTGTGCTGTAACCGCTGATCACGTCGAGCTGCTTTTCATAAGCGGCTTTATACATTACAGCATCGCTGATGACAACCGTTTTGATTTTCAACCCGTAAACCTGTCGTAAACCCAAATCGCCATCTCTCCTTCCCATAAATTCGGGCGTAAAACCAGCTAGCAATTTACTTTTACCGGTTATCGGAACAAAATAAAAGGAGGATAAAAGAAGTATGCCTGCCGGAATGATCCACAGGAAAAGTTTAACTTTCTTCGAACTGAGGTTTTGTATCCGCGACAGCAAAAAATCTAAAATGATTGCTAAAAGAGCTGCCGGAATAGCTCCCGCTAAAATCATGTTGCTATTGTTGAGGGAAATTCCGCCAAAAATAAATTCGCCTAAACCACCAGCTGCAATAAAAGCCGCCAGCGTTGCCACGCCGACATTGATCACGGTTGCCGTACGGATTCCGGCCAGCAAAACCGGCAGCGCAAGCGGCAATTCAACCTTAAAAAGTATTTGCCACACACTCATGCCCATGCCGCGCGCTGCTTCTTTTACGGTAGGATTTACTTCGGTAATGCCGGTAAAAGTATTGCGGATGATCGGCAGCAGCGCATATAAAAACAACGCAACAATGGCCGGTTTCGGCCCGATTCCAAGCAGCGGAATCATAAAACCGAGCAAAGCCAAACTTGGTATGGTTTGTAAAACGCCTGCAAAACCTAACACGCTTCCGGCAAATTTTTTTTTACGGGCGATCCAGATCCCCAACGGCAAACCAATTAAAATAGCCAGCAATAAAGAAACAAAGGTTAAACCCAAATGCTGCACGGTTTGCTCCAGCAGTTTGGCGTGTTCCTGCCGCATAAATTGCCATAAACTTTGCTGGTTGTTCATGGCACTAAATTTTTACGGGTAAAAAAAGCATCCATCAATTGCTGGGAACTAGTTTGTTTCCGCTCATCGGTTTTGGGTTGATGAATGCTGATTTGCGGCAGATTATTTTTCTGGAGGATGGAAACCGCATCCCAAACGCTATTTTTCGAAGTAATTTCCGGCTCTGATTTTTTGCCGGTAAAAGAAGCAAGCTGCTCCCACAAATCATTTAAAGAAACTGCTTTCAGTTCCAGTTGCAACCGCTGATCATCCAGAAATGAACTTACAAAATCATCCGCAGGTTTAAATAACAGCTCTGCCGGCGTTCCAATTTGTTTAATTTTCCCGGCATCCATCAGGCAAATACGATCAGCCATTTCAAAAGCTTCCTGCACATCGTGCGTTACCATCACGATGGTTTTACGTTTCAATTCATCCAGGTTTTTAAATTCTTTGCGGATGGAAGCGCGCGTGATCGGATCCAAAGCACCAAAAGCTTCGTCCATCAGTAAAACCGGCGGATCGGCCATTAGCGCACGCGCCAAACCAACGCGCTGCTGTTGTCCGCCGCTTAATTCATTCGGATATAAAGACAAGTAGTTTTCGGGAAGATGGAGTTTTTCAAGCAAAACCTGTGTACGTTCTACGATTTTCTGCTGATCCCATTTTAACAATTTGGGAACAACAGCCATGTTTTCGGCTACAGTATAATGCGGAAACAAACCATTATTTTGCAAAACATAACCGATACTGCGCCGCAATTGATCTGGATTTTGTGCTAAAACATCTTTTCCGTTTACGGCAATCCGGCCACCGGAAGGTTCCGTCAGCCGGTTAATCATTTTTAAAGTGGTGGTTTTGCCGCAGCCGCTCGTACCTAAAAACACCAGCGTTTCTCCTTCTTTTACTTCAAAAGAAATATCATCAACAGCAGTAGTTTTACCAAAATGCTTGCTTAAATGTTCGGCAAAAATCATGAAAGCAAGTTACGCTTCTTCTATCGACATAAAAAGATTATTGATCGATTCTGCCATGGTTGGATGCGCAAAAATATTTTCGCGCAGCTCATGTGCCGTAATTTTCCCCTGCATGGCCATTTGTAAAACGGCCATTACTTCGCCGCCTTCGTAACCTAAAACCGTAGCACCTAAAATCTGGTTTGTTTTGGCATCGACAACAGCTTTCATAAAGCCTTTTGTTTCGCCGATTTCATAAGCACGCGCTACATGGTCCATCGTTAATTTGGCTACCTGAATATCAAAACCTTGCTTGCGCGCTTCGTTTTCCGATAAACCGATGCGGCCCATTTGCGGATCTGTGAACATACAATACGGGATCGGACGGCCTTTGATGGAAAGATTTGCGTTTTCCATCAGGTTTTTCAGCACAATTAAATGATCGTTGTAAGCAATATGCGTAAACGCCGGGCCAGGTTTTACATCGCCCAAAGCATAAATGCCCGCAGCGGTTGTTTCTAATTGATCGTTTACTTTGATGTAGCCTTTTTCGTCTGTTTCCACGCCGGTTTTTTCCAAACCAAGTGTTTTAGTTTGAGGAGCACGGCCAGCGGCAACCAACAAATGAGAAGCCGTGATTTGCTTCGTTTGGCCATCTTTTTTTATGGACAGCGTAATTTTTCCTTCGGGAGATTTTTCTGCTTTAGCAATTTCTGCATCTGTTAAAATCGTGATTCCTTCTTCTGTTAAAAACTGCGTTACGGTTTCACCAACATCTGCATCTTCTTTAGCCATGATTGTTTTTCCTTTTTCCAGAACCGTAATTTTACTGCCGAAGCGGGAAAACATTTGTCCGAACTCTAAACCGATGTAATTTCCGCCGATAATAATCATGCTCTCCGGCAATTCTTTCAAATCCAAAATTGTTGTGGAAGTAAGATAAGGAACCGAATCAATCCCTTCAACTTTTGGAATTGTGGTTTTAGCACCTGTATCGATAAAGAAAAGTTCGGCTTTCATTTCTTCTTCACCGCCGGTATTTAGCTTTACACAAATAGTTTTTTGCCCGGTAAAAGAAGCATCGCCGAAAATTAAATCTAAGTTTTCTGTTTCCTCCAAACCTTTTTGACCGCCATTACGGGATTTTAATACAATATCATCTTTGCGTTTCATCACCGCCGGGAAATCAACTTTAAAGCTGTTTACTTCAATGCCTAAATCTTTTCGCGTAGCCACATAAGCCATTCTGGCCGAGCCAGCCAATGCTTTGGTTGGTGTACAACCATCGTTTACGCAGGTTCCGCCAACAAACCGTTTTTCAATTAAAGCTACTTTTTTGCCGGCTTTCGCCAGTTTTTTTGCTAAAGGCGTGCCTGCCTGGCCGGAGCCGATTACAATTGCATCATAAATTTTCATGAATACTGCTTTTATTGGGTAATTTTTACACCTTTCCAAAAGGCGACGTAGTTTTTAATTTGTTTGGCTGCATCTTTCGGTTCCGGATAAAACCAGGCAGCATCCGGGTTTTGCTTGCCGTTTACCTCTAAAGTATAATAAGATGCCAAACCTTTCCAAGGGCAGGTGCTGTGCGTTGAAGATGGTTTTAAAAACTCGTTTTTAACGGCTTCCAACGGAAAGTAATGGTTATTTTCTACAACAAGCGTAGCATCACTTTCGGCAATAATTTGATTATTCCACTCGGCTTTCATGAGTTTGATATAAATATTTTTGATTTATTAAGTTTCCGTTCAATCAACTTCATTTGCGATAATAAGTTTTATTTGAAGGCGATATCAGCTTTTTTATATGTAAAAAGAGCATCCGAAAAATACTCCGGATGCTCTTTTTATCACCTGTTTTTTTAATCCATCGGCGGACCACCACCACCACCACCCGGAGGACCACCACCACCACCCGGAGGGCCACCACCACCCGGGCCACGACCTTCACGTCCGCCTCTGCCCTCACGGAAATCTTCCTGAGGTGCTTTTCCGGCAAATTTTTGTAATCTTAAACTAAAACTTAATAAATAATACCGGCCCAATCGATTTACGTTAGAAACTGTGTAACCAGCAGAACCATTATTAGGCGTGTAAGTATAACCCGTGTTTTGGTTAAATAAATCATACGCTGCAATCCTTATCGTTGCCGCATTGGCTTTTAAGAAACGACGTTCAACATAAGCATTTAAAATATTAGGGTTTTTTTGTGTTACACCGGTATAACCATTATATATAAGTTTAGTGTAATCGTAACTTACGGTGTAGTTTTTCCATAGGTAATTTTTACCATTTAAACCAAGCGAAAGCGTTCTGGCTACCGTATTTTGGAAATTGGTTGCAATGATTGAGTTATTGATGGTATTGATGCTGTAGCTGGTATTTAATTCAGCATCAATTATATCTGTTATATCCGTTCTAAATCTTATGCCCGGCGTAACTACTAAAGATTTTGCTACGTTTCTTTCTGATAATAATGTTTCGGTGTTTGATGCGGCATCATAAGTAACCCTGCTGCTATAACCGATGTTGTTTGTATAATTTGCGTTTGCATTGAATGTCAAGGTGTATCTGCGGCTTGCCCAAGGTTTAGAATACGCTCCAAAAAGTGAAGAACTGTAATAACCGTCTGCATTTTGATATCTGGTTAGATAAGTACCGGCCAATGTTGGGTTTAACGGATCAACCGTTGGGTATTGTATAGAGTTAGCTACAATTTTGTTGTTGGTTTGATTGAAGCTTAAATTGGTGAACAAGATATCACCGGTAGCAAAACTGAAGCGGTTGTATCTTAAATTCAAATTGTTGTTAAACTCAGGAATCAAGTTAGGATTTCCCTGAACCGGATACAAGGCGTTAGAAAAATCTATAACCGGCTGCAGATAATTAAAGTTTGGCTGGCTGCTTGATCCGTTATAATTTAGGTTAATAGCCTGCGTTCTGGAAAAATTATAATTGAAATGCGCAACCGGTGCGAAGTTAAGCGTAGAAACATGGGTTGACTGGCTTGTTGTAGGAGAATACCCGTCTAACACGGCCGGCTGCAAGCCTAAACCTAACGTAAAATTATATTTACTTTCTATTACCCGGTAGCTTAACCCGATTTTATTGGTTGTAAAGGTGTAGTTATAATTGTTGCTGAACCTTTGGTAAAAAACTTCCTGGTTAGTTGCAGTTAGTGTATCTGTTTGCTTATCGCTGGTGGTGTAAGAATGGTTTAGATTATAATTCAGTTCAAGATAAGATACTTTTCCAATCGGTTGTAAAAATGAAACATTTGTGCCAAAGCTGTTGGTTCTGCTGTTTGTATTAATTAACTGATATCTGGGTGCTGCCGTTGGACTGTTTGGTGAATAAAGTGTTGTAGGATTATCAAATTCGTCTGTTTTTGCAGAATTAGCTGTTAAATTAATGCTTAAATTTCGCCTGCCCGGAAATTTATGATTGTAAAGCAAATTAGCCCCAAAGCTTGGCGACTTTGATATATCAGTACTGAACTGCCGGTAAGCAACATTAGCTATATCTTCACGAAAACTACTAAAAGTACCATCCGCATTAGTATTTACACTACCATACGAATAAGTAGGTGTAAACTTAAAGTAATTTACGGTATCTGGCCTGTACTCCATATTCCAGGTGAGGCGGTGATTAATATTACGATTGTTTTGTGTACTGCTCTGCAATACACTATTTGTTTGGCCGGCGTTTATACCTGTCTGATAACTGTTGCTGATGGTGCTAACCAAGTTATCAGAAAAGCTGTAGCTACCGTACACAGAAAGTTTTTTACCCCATTGATCCCGGAAGTTCAAGCCGATTGCATGGGCATCCGTAATTCCGTTTTGGTTGGTAGTTGCACTGGCACCCCGAAGTGCATTTCCGCGGCCGCCCCCGCCGCCGCCAAAACCGCCACCGCCGCCACGCGCTACGCCGCCGCCGCCGTAAGTAAATGTGTTAATGTTTGTATTATTGATATTACCCAGTACAGAAATCTGCCGGTCGCCCTTAAAGGTGAACAGGTTAACTGTTCCTAAATAACGGTTATTGTTTTCATTGCTATTTATTGCCGAAGGGTTAGTTGGGTCTACATTTGTACTGCTGGTAGTTGGCAATGCATCACGGCCGCCTCCTGCTGTAGCCTGCAAAGAATAACCTACATTTCTATCTTTCCTGATATTAATATTAATTATACGGTCCGGTTCTCCGGTTTTTACGCCCGTTAAATTTGCCTGATCGCCGTAATCGTCAATCATCTGGATACTTTCGATCACATCAGCCGGCAGGTTTTTAGTTACCGACTTTACATCCCCACCCATAAAATCCTTGCCATTGATACGGATTTTTGTTACGGATTTCCCGCGATCTGTAATGTTTCCATCCTTATCCACATCAACGCCAGGCAGCTTCCTAATCATATCTTCTGTTGGTGCGTTTTCTCTCACTTTATATGATCCGGCATTAAATTCTACCGTATCTTCTTTTATCCTTACCGGATTCGTTCCAACAATTGTTACACCTTTTAATTGATTAACTGTAACTTTAAGTTTGATTACGCCTATATTAATACTGGCTACATTTTGATCGTGGATAAAATGCCTGCTAAAAGGAGTAAAACCGATGAGGTTTATAGTCAAACTAAATTCTGCTGATTTTACTCTTGGAAACACAAACGAGCCGTCTAAACCTGCTGCTGTTGCTAAAGTATCTGTGCCGGAAACTAACCTAACGCTGGTGCCGGGCAAGGATGTGCCGGTAGTATCTTGTACAATACCTTTTACTTCGTGCAATGTTTGCGCTTGCAAGCCTCCCGCTGCCAGTAAAAACATGATTAAGTGGAGTAGCGTTTTTTTCATAAATTATATATTTAAATAATAAATCAGGCTTTTTATAGTTATTGGCGAATGACAGTGCAAAATCGTAAAAGTTTTACCAGGTTAAACACAAGCAGCTGTAACATTCGTGTGATTAGCCTTTAATCCTGCTTTTCAACCTAATTAAAGCCTTTTTTCACTTTAAAAAATTTGTAACAATTTGATTATTTATGTGAAAGTGTTTGAAACAGCTGTAATTATTTCTACTGATTTTAACGTTTTTAGTTTGTGTAAATATCAGAACCCGGAGAAATTGCACCTTTCTTCTTTACAGAACGGATGCTTCTTTTACCACACATTTCCTGATAAAGCTTAGCTTGATAAGAAATTATTCTGGTAAAAAAAATCCTGAATAACGGTAGTTGCCGAAACCCAGGATTTTTTAATATTTAAGAAGTCCGTTTAAGCTTATGCTCCTTGGATTTTATTGTTCAGGTCATCTGCCTTGTCTTTAACTTCAGCTTTTGCGTCGTCTTTTAAACCTTCTGCTTTACCTTTATACTCTTCCGCTTTAGCTTTTGCCTGGTCTTTATAATCGTCAACTTTACCTTTAGCTTGGTTTTTCAAATCATTTGCTTTGTCTACAGCTTCGTCTTTATATTGGTTAAACTCATCTTCGCCGGTTTTTACCTTTTCTTTAATTACATCCCAGCTATTTTTAGAAGTTTCAGCAAGCGCATTACGCGTTTCTTCGCCGGCCTCGGGTGCAAATAATATTCCTAAAGCTGCTCCAACAGCCGTTCCTAATAAAAATACGCCGAGTGTTTCAACAGAATTTTTCATAATTGATAATTTTTAAGGTTTTGTTTGGTGAGTAACCAATTTGTAAATTAATAGTTTTCAATTATTTACAATTTAGTAAGAATAGAATTTTTAGGCTATAAAAGAAGCATCAATTGGCGTATAGTTTATAGCTGACAGCTAATTGCTAATATTTCACAGCTTTTTAAACGCATCTAATCCGCTTTGTAAAAATCGTTGGTAACTTGCAGCGTTATAATCTGCGCCTTGCGGCTGCACTAATAACTCACCTTTATCATCCAGCAAAACATAAAAAGGCTGCGAGTTCGCTTTGAAACGGGATGCCTGTAAATCACTCCATTTTTTGCCGATAGTAGTTAGTTTTTTACCTTGTGCCGAAATAGTTTGCTCTGCAGATGGCAATTCCGTTTTATCATCAACGTAAAGCTGCAACAATACAAAGTCATTGCTAATCAGATTATAAACTGCTTTATCAGTCCAAACGCTGGCTTCCATTTGCCGGCAATTAACACAAGCGTGGCCGGTAAAATCAATCATAATCGGCTTGTGGTTTTTCTTTGCGTAAGCCAGTGCTTCATCATAATCAAAAAACGTATTTAAACCTAAAGGTGCTTTAAATATAGAAGCATATTTGTGCGGCTCATCGTTATTGTTTTGGGTTGAGTTGGATAAATGATTTCCAATGATACTTGGCGTATATAAATCAAAATCCTGGGTTTGCAGCGGAGGCAAAAAAGCTGAAATTGATTTTAACGGCGCACCCCACAATCCCGGAACCATATAGATTGTAAAAGCAAGAACGATAATCGATAGAAATAACCTTGGAATAGTAACATGTTCTACCGGAGAATCATGAGAAAATTTGAGTTTTCCAAGGAGATAAATTCCCATCAACCCAAAAATAACAATCCATAAAACCAGGAATATTTCCCTGTCAAACCATTCCCAATGATATGCCAAATCAACATTCGACAAAAATTTTAATGCTAAAGCCAGTTCTAAAAAACCTAAAACTACTTTTACACTATTTAACCAGCCGCCCGATTTTGGCAACGAATTTAACCAGGATGGAAACATCGCAAAAAGTGCAAACGGAATAGCCAAAGCCAGCGAAAAACCAAACATGCCAACGGCAGGCCCAAGCAAAGCACCAGAAGTTGCGGCTTGTACCAACAACGTGCCGATAATAGGGCCGGTACAGGAAAATGAAACCAAAGCCAAAGTTGCAGCCATAAAAAACAGCCCTATAAAGCCGCCTTTGTCTGATTGCTCATCCATTTTATTTGCCCAGGCTGATGGCAGCGTAATTTCAAAAGCACCAAAAAATGATATGGCAAACACAACCAGCAACAGGAAAAAAACCATGTTAAAAACACCGTTTGTGGCCAGGTCGTTTAATGCATCGGCTCCGAAAATTACGGTAATTATTAATCCAAAAGCTACATAAATTACAATGATTGAAAGCCCGTAAATTACCGCTTTGGTAATGGCACTTCCTCGGGATTGCGCCGTTTTAGTAAAATAACTTACCGTTAAAGGCAACATCGGGAAAATACAAGGCATAATCAGCGCGGCAAAACCGCCTAATAATCCGGCTAAAAATATGGCCCACAAGGATTGCTGTTCTTGCTTGGTTTCTATTGCCTTTACTTTTTGCTTAACGGCTTCTTTTTTAACTGGTGCAACTACTGTTTTTACAGAAGTTGTATCGGCTGGTAAAGGCGAAAATTGCACATCACTGGTAGAAACGGTATCGCTTGCGGTAGCTTGCGCCACACTTTTACTGTTGGAACCAAGCAGCAGGAACGCGAATATCAGGTAAAGAAATATATATTTTTGTTTGAAAGCTGCTTGCATTTTGTGATAGCGTTTTACTGAATTTTTTACCCGATAAAAGTAGTATAAATCAGGAAAATACAAGTTTAGCATTTGTCATTTTGCCCACAGGAACAAGGTTATTAAAGAATTTAGCCGGTAAAAGAAGCATCTGCTTAATTAAAAATCAAAAAAAAGCTCTGCCAAAAAATTTGACAGAGCTTTTTAAAATTATAACACTTTTTAATTACGCGTGAACTTCATCTGATTTAAAAAATTTCGCTGTAAAAAAGTCGCCGTTCATTCTGGCAATGTTAGTGAGCTTAATTTCTTTCGGGCATTCTGCTTCGCAAGCTGCGGTGTTGGTACAATTTCCAAATCCTTCTTCATCCATTTGCGCAACCATTGATTGTACACGCTGATAACGTTCCGGCTGGCCTTGCGGCAATAATGCCAGTTGCGAAACTTTTGCCGATACAAACAGCATTGCCGAGGCATTTTTACAAGCTGCTACGCAAGCACCGCATTGGATGCAGGTTGCAGAGTTAAAAGCTTCATCAGCAATTGGTTTCGGGATCGGGATTTCATTCGCATCCGGTACGCCGCCAGTATTGATGGAAACAAAACCTCCCGCATGTTGGATCCGGTCAAAAGCAGAACGGTCTGTCGCTAAATCCTTAACTACCGGAAATGCAGCTGCTCTCCACGGTTCAATAATAATTGTTTGCCCGTCGTAAAAGCTGCGCATATGCAGCTGACAAGAAGTAATTCCCTGTTTCGGGCCGTGCGGACGGCCGTTAATGTATAACGAACAAGAACCACAAATACCTTCACGGCAATCATGATCAAAATAAATCGGATCTTCGCCTTTGTGGATCAATCCTTCATTCACTACATCCAGCATTTCCAGGAAAGACATATCCGGGGAAATATCTTTTGCCGGATAGGTAACCATTTTGCCTGGTGTTTTTACATCTTTCTGACGCCAAACTTTAAGCGTCAAATTCATATTTCCACTCATATATTAAGTATTGAGCAGTAAGTATAAAGTATTAAGTAAATGCAAAGCTTGCTACTCAATACTTAATACCTGCTACTATTTATAACTTCTTTGTGTTAATTTAACGTTTTCGAAGATCAGATCTTCTTTATTCAATTTTTCGGGCTGATTTTCTCCGGTGTATTCCCATGCGGCTACGAAAGAAAAATTTTCGTCATCACGCTTGGCTTCGCCTTCTTCTGTTTGAGATTCTTCCCTGAAGTGGCCGCCGCATGATTCACGGCGCATTAAAGCATCGTCAATCATAAGTTCTCCCAATTCGATAAAATCAGCAACCCGGCCAGCACGTTCTAAAGAGAAATTAATTTCTTCATTGCCGCCCATTACCAGTGCATTTTTCCAGAAATCTTCTTTCAAAGCCTGTATTAGTCCTTTTGCTTTAATCAAACCCGCTTCATTACGCGCCATCCCGCAATATTCCCACATAATATGCCCTAAATCGCGGTGATATTCGTTCACTGTTTTGTTGCCGTTTTTCATGGAAAGGAACTTGGCAACACGTACTTCTACATCTTTTTTAGTTTGTGCAAAAGCAGGATGATTCGGATCTACCGGTTTTGGGCCGATTGTAGCCAGATAATCCCCAACAGTATATGGAATTACGAAATATCCGTCAGCCAAACCCTGCATCAGCGCAGAAGCACCTAAGCGATTTGCGCCGTGATCAGAAAAATTTGCTTCACCTAAAGCATAACAGCCCGGAATAGAAGTCATCAGGTTATAATCAACCCAAAGCCCGCCCATGGTATAATGTACTGCCGGATAAATCCGCATCGGTTGTTTATACGGGTTTTCATCAGTAATCTGATAATACATATCAAACAGGTTACCGTATTTAGCTCTTACCGTATCCTCGCTTAAACGCTTAATGGCATCTGCAAAATCAAGATAAACTGCTTTGCCGGATGCACCAACACCTCGCCCTTCATCAGAAACTTCTTTGGCATTTCGGGAAGCCACATCACGCGGAACCAGATTACCAAAAGACGGATATTTACGTTCCAGGAAATAATCGCGGTCTTCTTCTTTTATATCAATAACTTTAATCTCTCCTTTACGCAACTTCTCTGCTGTTGCAACCGTTTTTGGTGCCCAAACACGGCCATCATTTCGCAAAGATTCAGACATCAATGTTAATTTAGACTGATGATCTCCGGAAACTGGGATACAGGTCGGATGAATTTGCGTAAAACAAGGATTTGCAAAATAAGCACCGCGTTTGTGCGCACGCCAAGCTGCCGTTACGTTAGAACCGATTGCGTTGGTTGACAGATAAAACACGTTACTATAACCACCCGTACACAATAAAACTGCATGAGCTGCATGAGTTTCAATCGCGCCGGTTCTTAAATTCCGTGTTACAATTCCCTGCGCTTTTCCATCTGCTACAACCACGTCCAGCATTTCTGTACGGGTGTACATTTTTACTTTTCCGAGGTTAATTTGACGATTCAACGCAGAATATGCTCCTAAAAGAAGCTGTTGCCCGGTTTGTCCCCTCGCATAAAACGTTCTGGAAACCTGTGCGCCGCCAAAAGAACGGTTATCCAATAAACCGCCATATTCGCGGGCAAAAGGAACGCCTTGCGCTACACACTGGTCAATTATATTTACCGAAACTTCTGCTAAACGGTAAACATTTGCTTCGCGGGCACGGTAATCACCGCCTTTTATCGTATCATAAAATAAGCGGTAAATGCTGTCACCATCATTCTGGTAATTTTTTGCCGCATTAATACCGCCTTGTGCAGCGATAGAGTGCGCACGGCGCGGACTATCATGAAAGCAAAAAGCAGTTACGTTATAACCTAATTCGGCTAAAGATGCGGCAGCAGAGGCACCTGCCAAACCTGTACCAACGATAATAACGTTATATTTTCGCTTGTTAGACGGATTAACCAGCTTTAAATTGAACTTTTGTTTGTTCCACTTTTCTGCTAAAGGCCCTTCCGGCAGTTTAGGATTTAATTCCATATTATAGTTTTTATCTTATAAAAGAAGCATCCGTTTTTTAAACTTTATGCTGATTTATCTTTTGGTGAAATAATAAACAATTGGCATCGCTGCAAATCCGATCGGGATAATTACAGCAAAAAGCCAGATACCGATTTGGTTAACAATCGGTTTATATTTACGATGGTTCATACCCATTGTTTGCCAGCTGCTTTGAAAACCATGCAGCAAATGAAATGATAACGAACCCATTGCAATTACATAAAACAGTACATACAAAGGTGAACTGAAAGAGAAAATAACCTGCGCCTGCAAATCTTTGGCAATTGTAATTTCCTGCTGCGCGTTTACATCTACATATTTTGCGTATTCGTATTCACCTTGAGGCAATTGTTTGGCAGAAACCAGTTTACCGGTTTTTAAATCTGTACGATATTCTTTAAAAGGCATTTTCGGACCTGAATGATTTTTAAACCATTCGTCTTTGTGATAGCTAAACCAGAAGTTTCCCATATGGATCACAATAAAAAGCAACAGGAAAGATCCTAAAATTCCCATATTTCTTGATGACCAAATGCTTGGAGATTTTGGAGCCATTGCGTAATTGACCGGACGTGCTTTGCGGTTTTTAATCGTCAAAATTAAAGCATAAATGGAATGGCCGATAATAGTTAAGTAAAGCAAATACGATACTACTTTTATCGGTGGAAAATGCGTCATGAAATGAGAATAATCATTAAAAGCCAAGCCGCTGTCATCTTTAAATAATTGAAAATTTCCGCTTAAATGCACAATTAGAAACAGGCATAAAAACAAGCCTGTTAAAGACATAATTAATTTTTTGCCGATGGAAGTAGAAAGAGTTTGTGTGGAACCACTCATTGATAATTATTTTTAGGATTATTACTGCACAAAAGTATTTATTAATGCTGAAAAGATATTGAAGCTTTAAGGTAATAAAGGCTTCAATATTTATTTAGAAACATTCTAAATATTTGTGAATCAATTTGATCTAAAAAGCGATTACTTTATCTTCCAATATACCAAATATGCGGTCGGTTTCCTGGTGCTGCATCGCAATCCGGCCGGTAAACTTTCCAAAAGAAGGTAAAATTGCCTGGTTGGTACCAAAAGCAAAACAGGCTAAAGTTACCGTGTCCCGGCCTTTACCGCGCAAGTGCACACCCGGATGGATGTGCCCGCAAAGTGTATAACTATTTTCTTTTACCGTTTCTTCTTTTTTTAGAGGATGATGCGCCATCCTGAAAGGTGTGATCAGCATTTCCTGCTGAACTGAAATATTGAGGTTGGTGAAGTTTTCTTCTTCAATAATGTCATGATTTCCTTTAATTAAAATCATATTAATTTTATCATGCTTTTTTCGCCATAAACTAAACCAATTCCAGTCGCTGTTTTTATCACTGTGAAATAAATCGCCCAAAAAAATTATTTTTTCAGGCTGATGTTCGTTGATTAATGCAGAAAGCACTTCCAGGTCTTTTTGGGCAAGTTCTGTTGGGATTGCAATTCCGGCTTTTCTAAAATGCCCGGTTTTACCCAGATGCACATCGGCAATAATTAGTGTTTTTTCCTCTCGCCAGTAAATTGCTTTTTGGGGTAGTAAAAGAAGTGTTTGTTTTTTGAAGATAAAATCTATTCCGTCGCACTTTGTCATCAACGCAAAATAACCACAAAACAAAAAAACCTGCAAATTTTACTTTGCAGGTTTTAATGCTTCTTTTATCGATACTTTTTACTTGTCCATTTTGTAACGATTGGTAAACGCACCACCATCCGGACTAACACCGGCGATGATCAAGATACCATCTTTTACGTTAGAAATTGCTTTATCAAGCGCATCCGGAGAGTTTACAGGCACTTTATTAATGCTTGTAATTACAGATCCTTCTTCAATCCCTAACTGATCAAACATGCGGCCCGGACGAACCTGCGTTACCAAAACGCCGCTTTTCATGTTGTATTTCTGTTTTTGTTCGCTGCTTAACGGTGCAAAGCTGGCTCCAAGATTATTATAAATCTCTTCTGCAGATTTAGATTTTACATTGGTAACTAAGGCAGCACTGTTATCCGCCTTTAGCGTAACTGCAAAATTTTGTTCTTCACCATTACGTAAAACAGTTAATTTTACTTTATCACCAGGTTGCAAACGGCCTACTTTTTCCTGCAAATCAGATGATTCAAATATGGTAGTTCCATCTACTTTGGTAATAATATCACCTTTACGGACGCCGGCTTGCTGCGCGCCGCCATTAGGAACCAGTTCGTTAACATATAAACCATTAGTCGTTTTAATGTTTAACCTTTCTGCTTCATCAGAATTTAGTTCTACAAATTGTACGCCCACAAAACCGCGTTTTACTTTACCGAATTTCTCGATATCGTTTAGAACTTTCTTAGCTAAGTTGATAGGAATCGCAAAACCGTAACCTTCGTAAGAACCTGTGTGGGACAGAATTGCGGAGTTTATGCCAATCAATTCTCCTTTGGTATTTACCAAAGCACCGCCACTATTTCCAGGATTAATAACCGCATCAGTTTGAATAAATGATTCAATACCTTTATTTAAAACCGGAGTTTGTGCCCGAGACCGGTCTAAATTCGGGCTGGAAAAAGGATTTGTCTGATCGTCATCATCATCACCTCTTCCGATAATTCCTACCGAACGGCCTTTTGCACTTACAATACCTGCCGTAACCGTAGAAGCTAAATTAAACGGATTACCAACCGCCAAAACCCATTCGCCTACACGTGCATCATCAGAATTGCCAAACTTTACAACAGGTAAATTAGTTGCACTTATTTTGATTAAAGCTAAATCTGTGTTCGGGTCTGTACCTATTACTTTTGCACTGAACTGACGGTGATCATTTGTTGTTATTTCAATTTTATCCGCTTTTTCTACTACGTGATTATTGGTAACGATATAACCATCGGTAGAAATAATTACGCCGGAACCGGAAGCTTTTTGCGGACCTTGCTGCCGATGATGCATCCCGAACATATCACCAAACATTTGCTCCATTTGATCTTGTCCGCCGCCACCTTGTGATGAATAAGTCGTTCTGATGTAAACCACTGCCGGCGTAACTGCGGCCGCTGCCTGCGTAAAATCAACCGTGCCGGCAGATGATACCAATGGTGCAATATGGTTACTTGCGAAATAAACTTTTTGCCGGTCTTCAAAAGTTGAAGCATCTGTGTTTTTAGTTTCAACCATTTTGTAGGCACCCACGGCAATCGCGCCTCCCAAAATAGCTGTCATTAATGATAAACCTATCTTTTTCATATTTTAATTTTTATTCTTGCTTTTTCATAAATCTGTTATTCAAATTTAATGCCTTATTGACTGCGCAATCAACATATGGTTGCCATAAACAGTGTTAAAAAATGTTAAACTGTAAAATCTATAATTTTACGCGATAAACGAAGCATGTTTGTTTGTTTTAAAATGAAAGAAAACCAATTTTGTACTAATTACCAGAATCGAATAAATTGAAGCAGGCTTTTTATAAATATCAGGGTGCAGGAAATGATTTTATCCTGATTGATAACCGTTTACAGCAGTTTAATCATCAGCAACCGGAACTGATTGCCGGATTATGCAACCGCAGGTTCGGCATTGGCGGCGATGGCATCATGTTTTTGCAGCTAAAAGAAGCATTTGATTTTGAAATGGTTTATTATAATGCCGACGGGAAACCAAGCAGCATGTGCGGAAATGGCGGCCGTTGTATTGTTGCTTTTGCCAAATTTTTAGGTTTGATCGAAAAGGAAACTAACTTTTTGGCAGTTGACGGGCCACATTATGCCACAATTTCCGAATCGGGCGATTGGGTGAGTTTACAAATGATTAATGTTGAAACGATTAAACATGACGGAAATGCTTTTGTGCTGAACACCGGGTCGCCGCATTATGTAGAATTGGTTGAAGATTTAGAGCATAAAAACGTTTATCGGGACGGATTCGCTATCCGTAATAATTCTGTTTATCAGCAAGATGGCATCAACGTAAATTTTATAGAACCGATGAATGACGGCTATTTCGTACGCACTTTTGAACGTGGTGTAGAAAACGAAACTTATGCCTGCGGAACCGGCGTTACGGCTGTTGCTTTAGCGATGGCAAAACACCAAAACAAAACCGGTGCTGTTTTTACGCCTATAAAAGTTTTAGGCGGAAATTTGAGC
Source organism: Sphingobacteriaceae bacterium (assembly GCA_903642215.1). GTDB lineage: Bacteria > Bacteroidota > Bacteroidia > Sphingobacteriales > Sphingobacteriaceae > Mucilaginibacter_A. The sequence continues at coordinate 569,820 of CAHJWG010000001.1, forward strand.
GTAAAATTTAATTACGACGGTACTGTTTTTACCGACATTTTTTTGGAAGGCCCGGCCAAACAGGTTTTCTCCGGAGAGATAGAAATTTAAATAGATTTGTAATTTTCCCGCTCCTTAATCTTACCTCCTCGCTCTTCTCAACACATACTTCTTTTATCAGCTAAAATCTGCAAAAAGAATTTTTCTTTTAAGGTAATTCTGCATACGTTTGAAACTTTGCCCGATCCTGATAGTGACCGGCCAGCAATTTTAAAGACCATGTTAAGAGTTGACAGCAGCAAACCATGTAAAATTATTTATGCCATCTGCAAGCATGAATATTTTTCGTATTTGATTGAGCCGCACGTTGTCCAACTTAATCCAAACGGCGAATATTCGCTTACACACCAACATCTTTTTGTAAATACTGCCGAAGAATTTGCCGATTGTTTGGATGATACCGACCGGAAACTGATCCGGATTTTACAGGAAACCGAGCAAAGCCACCTCATTTTAAAATATTATAAAAAGCCGATCAGGCCGCTGGAGTTTTTTTCCAAGATTTATACGGAGGAAGCCTTTGAAAAACTCCGGCCTAAAATCGAAAAAAAGCTGGCAGAGGCACTGGCTTTACTTCCGGGGAAAGAATTATGTGTGATGAGCCGCGAAGGTTATCCGGCAGAACGCATCGTCCAAATTGCCACAGAACCGGCAACGGTATTGTTCCATTTCCGCCGAAACGAACAGGAAACTCGCTATTATCCAACGATAAAATACAAAGGCCAGCGCATTGAATTTATGTTTAAAGGCGCAGAAATTATTTGCAACCAACCTGCTTATTTGCTGCTGGATGATGTACTTTATTATTTTGAAAAGAATTTTGAAGGCAAAAAACTACTTCCGTTTTTAGAGAAAAGATATATCTCGATCCCAAAATCTTCAGAAAAAACTTATTACGAAAAATTTGTTGCGCCGCTGATTGAAAAATATCCTGTTTACGCACAAGGTTTTGAAATCATTAGCGAACGTTTTGATGCGAAACCGATTTTAAAACCGGTTTATTCTGAAGGCGGCGTTTCGCAAATCCAATTATTTTTTCGCTACGGCGAAGCTGTTTTTCCTTACGGCGACGGTCGGCAGGTTTCCGTCCGCATTGAAAACCGAAATGATCAATACTTCTTTTACCGCATAAAAAGAAGTATCGCCTGGGAAAAAAAGAAGTTTTTGGAACTGGAAAATTTAGGGTTAAAAACAGCATCAAACCTGTTTCAAAACCTGGAAGTTGCACAAATTGAAGAAGATGAAGATGCTTCGCTATCGGTTTTTAACTGGCTGAACGAGCATCATGATCAGCTTTTAGAAACCGGTTTTGAGATTGAACAACCCGACGGAGACAAGCGTTTTTTCTACGCAAATCCGAAAATCAACCTGGAAATATCCGAAGGAAACGACTGGTTTGATATTTATGCGATGGTTTATTTCGGCAGTTACGCCATCCCGTTTATCGAATTAAAACAACACATTTTAAATAAACGGCGCGAGTTTGTTTTACCTTCCGGCGAGATTGCCGTAATCCCGGAAAAATGGTTTTCGCAGTATGCTAACTTATTGTATTTTAGCAATTCAACTGATAAACTTCAGCTTAGAAAACATCATATTGGTTTAGTTAACGAGTTGGCCGTAAGTGATTACGCCGAAGTAACCATGAACCGGAAATTACAGCAGTTAAACAATTTTGAGAATTTAGAGGAAGAACCTTTGCCGCAGAATTTTAACGGCGAATTGCGTTTTTATCAAAAAGCCGGTTACGATTGGTTCCACTTTTTGAAGAAATATAATTTTGGCGGTTGTTTGGCCGATGATATGGGTTTGGGCAAAACGATCCAAACGCTTGCTTTGCTCCAAAAAATTAAGGAAGATACCGCTGCAGCAGGCAGTAAAACAACTTCGCTGATTGTGATGCCAACTTCGCTGATTTATAACTGGATAAACGAAGCAAAAAAGTTTGCCCCGCAGATGCAGATTTTATCACACACCGGCAGTTTTAGAAACCGCAGCGTAGATGTTTTTGCAGGTTATGATATTGTGATTACCACTTACGGCATTACGCGGATTGATGTTAATTTGCTTAAAGATTTCTTTTTTGAATACATTATCCTGGATGAAAGCCAGAATATTAAAAACGCTTCCTCCAAATCTTTTCAAGCTGTTACAGAACTTAAATCGCGTTATAAACTGATTTTAAGCGGAACGCCGGTAGAAAATTCGGTTAATGATTTGTGGACGCAAATGTCGTTCATCAATCCGGGTTTGTTAGGAAATCAGGCTTATTTTCAAAATAATTTTGTGGTTCCGATCGAGAAGAAAAAGGATGAAGAAAAAGCGCAGCGTTTGCAGGTTTTGATCAAGCCTTTTATTCTTCGGCGTACAAAAGAACAGGTTGCTACAGAACTTCCTTCTAAAACAGAAAATCTTTTTTATTCTGAAATGGCTGAAGACCAAGCTGATGAATATGAAAAAATTAAATCAGAATACCGGAATGCTTTATTAAAAAGTATTGAAGAAGGTACATTTGCACAAGCAAAATTACATGTGCTGCAAGGATTAATCAAGTTGAGGCAGATTGCCAATCATCCGCGCTTAATTAATGAAGATTACGAAGGTAGCTCCGGTAAGTTTGATGATGTTTGGCATATGCTTACCAATGCTTTGGAAGGCGGCCATAAAGTGCTGGTATTTTCGCAGTTTGTGCGGCAGCTAACCATTTTTAGAAATCAGCTGGAAAACAACAATATTCCTTACGCTTACCTCGACGGAAAAACTAAAAACCGCGAAGAAATTATCAATAGTTTTCAGGAAAAAGAAGAAATCAGAACTTTTTTAATTTCTATAAAAGCCGGTGGTGTCGGTTTAAATTTAACCGAAGCAGATTATGTTTTTATCCTGGATCCCTGGTGGAATCCGGCGGTAGAACAACAGGCAATTGACCGCACACATCGCATCGGGCAAACTAAAAAAGTAATTATTTATAAGTTTATCACCAAAAATACTATCGAAGAAAAGATACTTCTTTTACAGCAACAAAAAATGCATGTTGCCAATACGCTTATTACGACGGAAGGCAGCTTTATAAAATCATTGACACCGGAAGATATCCGCAGCCTTTTGATGTAATTCAGCGCAACATTATTCTGAGTTTTTAGCGTTTTTGATAGAATCCTGTTTTTTTTGTGCAGCTTTCTTTTTCTTGTTAAAATATCCGCGAAGCAAAAAATTATGCTTTGCTGCTTCCATGTTTTCACTAAAACCCTCTGTGCCTTTTTTTACTGTGGAAAGCGTGCTTCTGGCCTGTTTAACTGTTCCTTCCAAATCATTTGCCAGCTTATCACTTGATAGTAGTTTACCAATACTGCCTTTCCCATGATTTACTTTATACACAATTTCAGAAAGATTGGAGATCAATACACCTGCATTATCTGCCGCTTTGGTAACCCTGCCAATAATTTTATCTACATCAATCGGATTTATGGTAGCTACATGATCACCGTTGTTTAACTCTCCACCACCAGTTCCCGGATTTATAACAATCAGTTTATCACCCATTAATCCATCACTTCCAATCGATGCTTTTACATCTTTTTTCAAAAATTGCTGCACGCTTTTATTTAATGTTAGATCAACCCGTACAGCTGTATCAGAAATAATCCTGATGTTTTGTATCACTCCAACATTTATCCCTGCAAAACGAACATTATTACCTGCTTGCAAGCCATTTACATTTTTGAAAACGCCGTAAACGTTAAATGTGGTATTAAACAAACTTTTTGATTTGCCAATAAAGAAAATTGCTAACACCAGTATTAATACTCCTACAAAAGTAAATATTCCTAATTTTAATTTTTGCCCGCTATTTGTTTTCATATTTTATCAGTTAAAAAAAGATCTTACCAGCTCATTATCAGATCTTTCCAGTTCTTCATAAGTTCCTTCTGCAACGTATTCGCCGTTATTCATTACCATAACACGATCAGATGTTATTTTAGCACAAGGCATATCGTGGGTGATAATTATGGAGGAAGTTTTATATTTTTTTTGCATTTCGAGGATTAATTCACTGATTTCCCTGGAGGTAATCGGATCCAAGCCTGTTGTAGGTTCATCGTACAGCATAATTTCCGGTTTCATAATCAGTGTTCTGGCCAGGCCAATCCGTTTACGCATTCCGCCGGAAAGATCAGAAGGCATTTTATCGATTGCATCCAGCAAACCAACACCTTCTAAAACCTCTTCTACTCTGCTTGTAATTTCGGTTTGCTCCTGTAACTTCAAAACCCGTGTTAATGGAAATTCCAGGTTTTCGCGAACAGTCATCGAATCATATAAAGCTGAATTTTGAAACAGAAAACCAATTTTTGTTCTCAACTGCTTCAGTTGTTCGTCATTAAGGTCTGCTACTTCTTCATTAAAAACTTTTACAGAGCCGTCATCTTTTTTAAGCAAGCCAACAATACACTTAATCGTTACTGATTTCCCCTGACCGGATTTCCCCAGAACCACCAAGTTTTCGCCTCGTTTTAAATCAAGGTTGATGTTTTTAAGAACCTCATACCCGCTGAATGCTTTTTTTAGCCCCCTAATTTCTACAACAAGTTCTTCTGTTTTTAAAGGAACCGTTGCGCTGTTTTTTGTACCGTTTGTGGTAGTTTCCATATCAATGGTAAGCTAAAAGATTAGTAAGCTGCACTGCAATTGCATCAATCACAAAAATCCATAGAGAAGAAGTTACCACAGCAGAATTTGCAGCCAAACCAACGCTTTCCGTTCCTTTATTGGAATTTATACCTTTGTAACAGCCGATGAAACCGATTGTCAAACCAAAAAATATGGTTTTGATTGTCGCCGGAAAAATATCACTAAAACCTAAAACCGATATAGCTTTGGTAAAATATAGGTAAAAGCTCACCTTACCATCAATATTTACAGCCAGATAGCCGCCAAACAAGGCAATTGCATCAGAAATAAAAGTAAGGATCGGGATCATTAAAGTTGTTGCCAAAACCCGTGTTACAACCAAATATTGCATTGGGTTTGCGCCCGAAACTTCCATTGCGTCAATTTGTTCGGTTACGTTCATACTACCTAACTCAGCACCGATGCTGGACGCAACTCTTCCTGCGCAAATAATTGCCGTAATTACCGGCCCGATTTCCCGGACTATTGATAAAGAAACCATGCCCGGAAGCCAGCTTTCGGCACCAAAATCAGCCAATGTTGGCCTTGATTGCAGCGTTAAAACCAAACCCATTATAAAACCTGTTAACCCGACAAGTGTTAAAGATTTGTACCCGATTTCGTAACACTGCCTGACAAATTCAGACCATTCAAATCCGGATTTAAATATATTCTTAAAAAAGTTCCCTAAAAACAGTATCTGCGAACCCGCTTCTTCAAATGTTCTTTTCCATGCAGGCAATGCTTGTTCGGCCATATTATGTTAAGCTAAATTTATTGGAATAGATACTTAAACGTATCAAATTTATTTATGTTGATTGCTTGATAAATTTTTATTCTTTTTTACAATACTGTTTTTATCGCATTATTTTATTACTGATGGTCGGTCATCTTTCCAAATTCTTAATATGTACTTTTGTATTCAAATGTAAATTGTGCATTGTAAAGCATCTTTACTAATCCATCAGATCAAATTAAAAAATTAGCGTGAGTACTTTAATTTCTGCCGAAAATCTCGGCCATTCTTTTCATGATAACTGGTTATTCCGCCAGCAAACTCTGGGCATTAATTCCGGTAAACGCATTGCTTTAGTTGGTGCAAATGGCGCAGGAAAATCGACTTTACTTAAACTTTTGGCAGAAAAATTGAAGCCAACGGAAGGTAAAGTTGTAAAGAGTAAATTCCTTTCTATGGGTTATTTAGAACAAGACCCCATTTTTAATCCTGAAGAAACTATTAATGATTTTATTTTTAAATCAGATAACGAGCAGCAACAACTGATTAAAGAATATGAATCTGTTTTGGAAAATGACCCGGAAAATTATGATTTAATAGAAACGCTGACTACAAAAATTACAGAGTTAGAAGCTTGGGAATATGAATACAAGATAAAAAATGTTTTAGACCGATTAGATGTACGGCATTTAGACCAGCAGATTAAAACACTTTCCGGCGGACAAAAGAAGCGTTTGGCTTTGGCAGAATTACTGATTAGCGATCCTGAACTTTTTGTGTTAGACGAGCCAACAAATCATTTGGACATTGAAACGATTGAATGGCTGGAAAGCTTTTTAACTTCCGGAAATAAAACTATTTTACTGGTTACGCACGATCGCTATTTCTTGGATAATGTTTGTAATGAAATTTTAGAAATTGATCAGCAAAAAATATTTCCTTATAATGGAAATTATAGTTATTACTTAGAAAAACGGGCAGAACGTGAAGCTGCGGATCAGGTTCGTTATCAAAAAAATTCTAACTTATTAAAGAAAGAACTGGAGTGGATGCGAAGGATGCCGCAAGCACGCAGTACCAAATCAAAATCCAGAATTGATGCCTTTTATGACCTTCAAAGTAAAACACAAAATAATGGGCCGAAAGAGCAACTTGATTTAACTATTAAATCTGCCAGGCAGGGAAACAAAGTTTTAGAAATTAAGCATCTAACCAAATCTTTTAACAATACTGTTATTATTAATGATTTTAATTATGTTTTTAAAAAAGGAGATCGTATTGGTTTGGCCGGCAAAAATGGCAGCGGTAAATCAACCTTATTAAATATTTTAACTAATCAACTGGAGCCGGATTCTGGTTCTGTTGATGTTGGAGAAACTACTACGATAGGCTACTATCGTCAGTCCGGTTTAAATTTTAATGATGCAGAAAGAGTAATTGATACCATAAAAAATGTTGCTGAATATATAACTATGGCAGATGGGAAACTTCTATCTGCTTCACAATTACTTACCCAATTTTTGTTTCCGCCAAAAAAACAGCACGGTTTCATTAACAATTTAAGTGGTGGAGAGAAAAAAAGGCTTCAGCTTTTAACTATCCTTATAAAAAATCCAAATTTTTTAATCCTTGATGAACCAACAAATGATTTAGATACTGATACTTTAAATGTTTTAGAGGATTTTCTGATGAATTTTAATGGTGTGATTATGTTAGTATCCCATGATCGGTATCTGCTTGATAAAATAACCGAGCAACTATTTATTTTTACTCAAAACGGTCATTTACAAATTTACAACGGAAATTATACAGATTTTCGGTATGAAGAAGTGCTTAGTAAACAAAATGTAAAGAATCAAACAAAAGTTGTTAAAACTAATTCTCCAGATACAAAAAAATCTAATTTCCAGTTTAAACAGGAAAAAGAGTTAAATGATATTGAATCTTCGATTACGTCTTATGAAAACCAGATTGCTGAATTAAATAAAACACTTAATAATCCTTCTACCAAAGCTGATCTATTAATAGAAACTTCAAAAAACATACAAACGCTTCAAAAAGAATTGGATTTATTGTTAGAAAGATGGTTGGCTTTAACAGAGTTAAAATAAGGTTAAGATTCTACTTAAAGTAATGTTTCACGTGAAACTTATCAAAAATAATGTTTAGAAAATATGATGTTATAGTTGTTGGTGCTGGCCATGCCGGATGTGAAGCAGCAGCAGCAGCAGGAAACTTAGGTTCGTCTGTTATGTTAATTACGATGAACATGGGTACAATTGCACAGATGAGTTGCAATCCGGCAATGGGCGGTGTTGCTAAAGGCCAAATTGTTCGTGAAATTGATGCGATGGGTGGCGGCTCCGGAATTATTACCGATAAAACAAGTATTCAATTTAGAATGCTGAATCGTTCAAAAGGTCCGGCTATGTGGAGTCCTCGTGCCCAGGTAGATCGAATGCGGTTTGCGGAAGAATGGCGGTTAATGCTGGAAAAGATACCAAACGTGGACTTTTGGCAAGATACCGTAAACAGTTTAATTGTTGAAAATGGAAAAGTTTGTGGCGTACAAACATCTCTTGGGATAAAGATTGAAGCAGAATCTGTTATATTAACCAACGGTACTTTTCTGAACGGCTTGATTCATATTGGAGAAAAACGTTTTGGAGGAGGCAGAACTGCCGAGAAAGCATCTCAAGGAATTACAGAACAATTAGTAGAACTTGGTTTCGAAGCTGGCAGAATGAAAACTGGTACGCCGCCGCGTGTTGATGGTAGAAGCCTTGATTACGCTAAAATGGAGGAACAGTGGGGAGATGAAGAAAGAGGCGAGTTTTCTTATACAGGTATTAAAAAAACAACAGAACAACGATGCTGCTGGATTACTTATACCAACAATAATGTGCATGAAACATTAAAAGAAGGTTTTGAAAAATCGCCTATGTTTACCGGACGAATTAAAGGCCTCGGCCCAAGATATTGCCCGTCCATTGAAGATAAAATTAATCGCTTTGCTGAACGTGACCGGCATCAGATTTTTGTAGAGCCGGAAGGCTGGAATACCGTGGAAATATATGTAAACGGCTTTTCGACTTCGCTTCCTGAAGATGTTCAATATAAAGCTTTAAAACAAATATCAGGATTTGAAAACGTTAAGATGTTTCGGCCGGGTTATGCAATTGAATATGACTTCTTTCCACCTACACAATTAAAATTGTCTTTAGAGACCAAATTAATTAATAGTTTATTTTTTGCTGGACAGATTAACGGTACAACTGGTTATGAAGAAGCTGCAAGTCAGGGTTTTATTGCCGGCATAAATGCACACAGATTGATTAACCAAAAAGAAGCTATAATTCTAAAACGTTCAGAATCTTATATTGGCGTTTTAATTGATGATTTGGTAACTAAAGGAACAGAAGAACCTTATCGCATGTTTACTTCTCGTGCTGAGCATCGTTTGCTGCTTCGTCAGGACAATGCAGATATCCGCTTAACTCCTATTGCACATGAAATTGGATTAGTAAATGATGAACGCTTACAAATAGTAAATAAGAAGATTAAAAATTCGGATGATATTGTAAAATTTGTAAAAGCAAATTCTATTAAACCGGAAGAGGTAAACGGCCTATTGGAAAAAGTAGGAACAAGTACAATTAATCAAAACGTAAAATTATCTGCAATAATCGGAAGGCCGCAAATCAATTTTAATGTGCTAAAAGAAGTAAGTATTTCTTTGGAAACATTTCTTTCTTCTTACGACAAGGAAACGATTGAACAAGCTGAAATTAAAATTAAATACGAATCTTATTTTGAGAAAGAACTGGAAATCGTTAACAAAATGAAGAAAATGGAAGATAAAGAGATTTATCGGGATTTTAACTACAATGAAATAATTTCTCTATCAAAAGAAGCACGGGAAAAATTGATTAAAATCAAGCCAAAAACGTTAGGTCAAGCTTCCCGTATTTCCGGCGTTTCTCCTTCTGATGTCTCAGTTTTGATGGTTCATATTAACAGATAATTTGTTTTTGCTAATACTACGATAATTAATCACTAAAATAAATCTTCTATAAAAGGAGATTTATTTTTTTTAATGATAATCCTTATTAAAGATAAATTTTTGTTTATAGCCCGTCTAAATGGCCTTTAAAAAGATCAAGTTTTTAAACTTTAAAAAAATAGCTGTTTTTATCAGTATAATTTCTGTTTTTGGTTGTGCGAGTGTACAAAAACCTCAAGGCGGCCCGAGAGACAGGGTGCCGCCGAAATTATTAAGAGCAACACCTGCAGACAAAACCAAAAATTTTACGGCGAAAGAAATTGTATTGAGTTTCGACGAGTTTTTTAAACTAAGCAATCAATATCAGGAAATTTCCATTTCGCCGGCGCAGGAGAAGTTGCCGGAATATCGGGTGAAACAAAAAAACCTGGTTATTAATTTGAAGGATTCCCTCCGTAAAAACACAACCTATGTAATCAACTTTGGTAAGGCTGTCGGCGATGTTAACGAAAATAATATCCTTAAAAATTTCACTTACGTGTTTACTACAGGAAATGAAATTGATTCTTTAGGTATTTCCGGTAAAGTATTTAATTCTGAAACACAGGAACCTGAAAAGGAAGCCACCGTTTTCATTTTTACAACCAAGCAGGATTCTGCTTTGTTCGGCAAAAAAAAACCCTCCTACTACACTACAACAGATACTGCGGGCAATTTTAAACTGAGTAATCTTCACGCAGATTCTTACCAAATTTATGCCTTAAAAGAATCAGCATCGAACAAAATTTATGATAACGACCAGGAACTGATTGCCATTTTACCAAAAGTGATTAACCTTAAAAAAGATACCGCAAATATCCGGTTAGAATTATTTAAACAAATCCCTCAAAAATTTAGGATCATCGACCGAAAAATTGATCAGAACGGCAGGATATTGATCAACTTTAATAAAGGCATTGAAAACCCTGATTTAAAAATTATTTCCCCTGCAAACCTGGATAATCAAAAGGTAGTAGAATTTAATAAAGAAGCAGATTCTGCAAGTTTGTATATAAGAAATATGGAATTTGATTCAATCAAAATAGCCATCATTTCTCAAAATAAAGCTTTGGATACAGTTGTTTTGCGAAAAGGGAAAAAGGAAGTTTATAAAAGAACTTTTGGCGTTAGCACAAATGCAACCGGTGGTTTACTAAAACCAAAAACGGATTTAGTATTAACGACAAATTTCCCGATTGAATCTACGAATGAAGCGCAGATAGTATTGAATGAAGATTCTGTTCCGAAATATGGTTTCAGTTTGCAAAAAGATACTTCCAGCATCAGAAAATACACTTTAAAATATACCTGGCGGCCAGAAAAAAAATATGATATTACTTTTAACGAAGGTGCTCTAATAGATATTTACGGCAATAGAAACCAAAAATTTACTGCTTCTTTTCAACTGAATAAGGAAGAAAATTATAGTTCGATGGTTTTCAAGATTAATCTACCGGATCCAACAAAAGCTTATTTGTTTGAATTACTAAATGACGAGAAAAAGATTATCAGAAGTGTGCCGATCAACAAAAGTCAAAGTTTAACTTTTACCGGTTATTCCATAGGGAAATACCGGATAAGAGTAGTTTATGACCTCAACAAAAATGGTAAATGGAACACCGGAAATGTTAAAAGCAGAACTTTGCCGGAACCTATTTGGTATTATAACAAAGAAATATCTTTACGGGCAAACTGGGAGTTAAATGAGACGATAGATGTGCCGAAACCTATTGATCAATAAACCAATTAGCGTACAAATTATAATTTAACGGAAGCTGTTTTAGCATTTGCATTTGTAAATCTGAAACAGCTTTTACTTTTTTAGCAGGCGTACCGGCGTAAATAAAACCGGATTCGCAACGCGTGTTTTCCAGCACAACAGAACCGGCTGCAATCAGGCAAAAATCTTCTACCACGGCATGATCAATGATGATTGCGCCCATTCCAACCAAAATATAATTATGCAGCGTACAACCGTGGATTATGGCATTGTGGCCGATAGAAACGTGATGCCCGACAACCGTTGCCGATTTTTGATACGTGCAATGAATCACCACGCCATCCTGAATATTGGTAAAATCACCGATTTTTATTGAATTTACATCCCCTCTAATAACCGCATTAAACCAAACCGAACAGTTATTGCCAATCATAACTTCACCCACAATTGTTGCGTTATCAGCGATAAAACAATCTTCACCAATAACCGGAAATTTATCTTTTACAGGCAAAATTAAAGGCATTACATAGAAATTTTTATACTTTTAACTATTCTGCGGAAATAGCTCAGCTGGTAGAGCATCAGTTTCCCAAACTGAAGGCCGCGGGTTCGAATCCCGTTTTCCGCTCAAAACTGATGCTTCTTTTATCGACTGTTTTTAAAGGATTGTATTGTAAAGTTCCGGAGAATGGTTTGGATAATCCGTTGTAAAATGCAAACCTCGGCTCTCCTTCCGAATCATGGCTGATTTTACAACGAGATACGAAACCTGAATCAAATTTCGCAACTCGCAAAGCTTTACAGATAATTTGGTTTTTTTGTAGAAATCTTCCGTTTCTTCATAAAGCAAACGCAAACGGCGCAAGGCCCGCTCCGACCGGAAATCCGAACGCACAATCCCAACATAATCATTCATAATTTTCTGCATTTCGCGGATGTTGTGCGTCACCAAAATATCTTCGTTTTGCTGTTCTACACCAAACTCGTTCCAATCCGGGATATTTGGTGGCATAAAAACAGCATCGGCTTTCGGTACAGCATCTTCAAAAATACGATGCGCAAAAACCAAAGCTTCCAGCAAAGAATTGGAAGCCAACCGATTAGCACCATGTAATCCAGTTGAAGAACATTCTCCGCAGGAATATAAATTTTGGATAGAAGATTGTCCATGCTGATTAACCATTACGCCGCCGCACATATAATGACTGGCAGGCGAAACCGGGATTAAATCCTTTGTCATATCAATACCGATGGATAAACATTTGGCATAAATATTCGGGAAATGGTTCAGTAAATCTTCTTTATTTCGATGGCGGATATCGAGATAAACAAAATCATCACCGGATTTTTTCATTTCCGCATCGATGGCGCGCGCTACAATATCACGCGGTGCCAGTGATTTCCGCGGATCATATTCCTGCATAAACTCCTCCCCGTTTCGCCGTTTCAAAATTCCGCCAAAACCACGAACCGCTTCAGAAATCAAAAATGAAGGATAATCTCCCGGATTATACAAAGCCGTTGGATGAAACTGGATAAATTCCATATCGCGCACTTTTCCTTTTGCCCGGTAAACCATCGCCACGCCATCGCCGGTTGCAATGGTTGGATTTGTGGTGATGGAATAAATATGACCGGCACCACCGGAAGCCATTACCGTTATTTTTGACTGAATTTTCTCAACTTCTTTTGTGAGATGGTTTAAAGCGTAAATGCCGAAACACTTGATATCCGTACTTGACCGATCTACAAATTCGCCAAGATGATGCTGGGTTATTAAATCAATCGCAAAATAATGCGTTAAAATTTCAATGTTTTTATTCTGATGGATTTGCTCCAGCAAAACCCTTTCAATTTCAAAACCGGTGATATCTTTATAATGCAGCACGCGGCTTTCAGAATGGCCGCCTTCTTTTGCCAGGTCAAAAATACCCTGATTGGTTTTATCAAAGTTGGTTCCGTAATCAATAATTTCTTTAATTCTCGACGGACCTTCTTCTACCACAATTTTCACCACTTCCACATCACATAAACCATCGCCGGCAATTAACGTATCATCAATGTGTTTTTCAAAAGAATCTTCCTCTTTATCCACAACAACAGCCACGCCGCCCTGCGCATATTTAGTGTTGGATTCATCTTCGTTAGATTTTGTAACAATCAGAACCTTACCGTATTGCGCTACTTTTAGTGCAAAACTTAATCCTGCAATTCCGGATCCGATAACCAAGTAATCAACATTTTTACCCATAACATTTTCAGCCTAAAACCAGCTTTATGAACACATTGTTTATAACAGGCGTAAAGATGTTAATTTAGCGGTGATAAAAATGTAGCAAATTTTTATTTGTGAGGATTGGTGTGGATAACCGCAATGGTGCTAATTATTTCTATGTGATTATCCACAGCTTTGAGTGTTCATATCAACATTGTGGAAAACACAAAAGGTTCACATCAAAAATTTCAGAAAAAATTTAGGTTGATAAAAACGGCACATAATCAGCATGATAAAGTAAACATTTTGTTAAGAAGGTGTTGATAACAATCCTTCAACTACTTTTGCAAATATTTGAAGGCTGATTTTTAAACGAAACTAACACACTAACAAATTATAGTTTTATTTTTTAAAGAATAAGTTGTTTTTATTGAAATGTTAAAAATGGATACTTTTGAAGAAATACGAGTGAAAGGATTTGCAGACGAATACATCGATCCGTCGCTTGATCTTTTTGCGGAAATTGAAAAATTAAAAAAAGAAAAAAATGCAATTATTTTGGCGCACTACTACCAAGAATCTGATATTCAGGATATTGCAGATTATATCGGAGACAGTTTGGGACTTTCGCAGCAAGCATCAAAAACCGATGCCGACGTAATTGTTTTTGCCGGAGTGCATTTCATGGCCGAAACCGCTAAAATTTTGTCTCCGCAGAAAAAAGTTTTACTGCCGGATAGCAAAGCCGGATGTTCGCTGGCAGATAGTTGTCCGCCGCATTTATTTAAGAAATTTAAGGAGCAATATCCGGATCATCTGGTGATTACTTATGTAAATTGTACAGCAGAATTAAAGGCTTTAAGCGATATTGTTTGTACATCCAGTAACGCGATACAGATTGTAGAAAGTTTGCCGCCGGAACAGGGAATCATCTTCGGCCCGGATAGAAATCTGGGCAAATATGTAGCTAAAAAAACCGGTCGTAATCTGGTTTTATGGAACGGTGCCTGCATGGTGCACGAGATATTTTCGAGAGAGAAAATTACACGGTTAAAAGAGCGTTATCCGGCAGCAAAATTTATTGCACATCCGGAATGTGAGGACAGTATTTTGGATATGGCAGATTACATCGGATCGACAACTGGTTTGCTTAATTACTCAACTAAAAATGCCGCGCAGGAGTTTATCGTAGCTACAGAATCCGGAATTTTGCACCAGATGCAGCGCGATAATCCGACTAAAACGTTCATTCCGGCACCGCCAAATAATAGCTGTGCCTGTAATGATTGCCCGCATATGAAACGCAACACGCTGGAAAAGCTTTATTTGTGTATGAAAAATGAGCTGCCGGAAATTTTTGTTCCTGCGGATATCATTGCAAAAGCGGTAAAACCGATTGAAAGAATGCTGGAAATTTCGGCGCGTTTAGGTTTGTAAATTTAGATTAAACGATGCTTCTTTTATAAGGGAAAAATCAGTGAAATCTTTTAAAAAATCAGTGAAATCTAAAATCAAAATAAAGATGTTTGATAATAAAGAAAAAACAGAGGTTGCAAGTTTAGGCGAATTTGGCCTGATCAGTCACCTCACCAAAAATATAAAACTTCTGGATAACACGTCTGTAAAAGGAATTGGTGATGATGCGGCAGTGATGGATTTCGCTGGAAAAAAAACCTTGATTTCGACCGATTTATTGCTGGAAGGCGTGCATTTTGATCTGGCTTATGTTCCGCTTAAACACTTGGGTTTTAAAGCAGTACAAGTTAATTTAAGTGATATTTATGCGATGAACGGCACGGCCAGTCAGATTACTTTTTCACTTGGTATTTCGAGTAAATTTCCGCTGGAAGCCGTGGAAGAACTGTATCAAGGCGTTTTGTTGGCTTGCGATCAATATAAAGTGGATTTGATCGGCGGCGATACATCTTCTTCCAAACAAGGTTTGGTTATCAGCGTAACAAGTATTGGTTATGCGGATGAAGCGGATATCGTTTATCGTAATACGGCCGGAGAAGGCGATTTGATCTGTGTTTCCGGCGATTTGGGCGGTGCTTACGTGGGTTTGCAATTGCTGGAGCGTGAGAAACAGATTTATCTTTCTAATCCAAATATTCAGCCGGATCTGGAAGGAAAAGATTACATCGTAGAACGGCAATTAAAGCCGGAAGCGCGTGGCGATATCATTTCAATTTTGAAGGAACTGAAGATTAAGCCAACGTCGATGATTGATGTTTCTGATGGTTTGGCTTCCGAAATCCTGCATATCTGCACGCAAAGTAACAAAGGCTGCTCTTTGTATGAAGAGAAAATCCCGATTGATCCGATGACTTATGAAACGGCACGAGAGTTTGGCCTCGACCCAACGGTTTGTGCTTTAAGTGGCGGTGAAGATTATGAACTGCTCTTCACCATCAAACAAACTGATTACGACAAGCTAAAATTTAATGCGGATATCAGCGTAATCGGCCACATTACAGAAGCTGCTGCGGGCTGTAATTTGATTTCAAAATCCGGCAACGTACACGAATTGAAAGCACAAGGCTGGAACGCATTTTTAAAATAAGGTTTGTAATTTAATCTTTGTTCCCGTACAAGTTAAAAATACGCTTATGAAACAAATGTACTCCAATATCCTATTGCTTCTTTTACCGGCTATTTTTGTGTTTTTCAGCTGTAAAAAAACCGACCGAAGTACCGTGAAAGATATTGATGCAAGAGTTGACAGTACGGCAACCTGCGGTTTTTTAGTAAAAATTAATTCAACCGGAACGAGTTATAATGCGGTTAATTTACCGGAATTATATCAGCGGGATACTTTAAAAATTGTGATGAGTTACCATTTGCTGGATACCAGATTTTACTGCGTTGGTACTACCGCAGCCAATGGTTATCCGGAAATTTATATTGATGCAATCCACAAACAGTAACGCCTATAATATATCGATAAAAGAAGTATTAACTGTTTACAGCGTTTGTGTGAGATTAAATGTATTGCTTAAAAAATCCTATTTCATAAAAAAACGATTGATTGTTTTGTTATTATTGATTTACACTTTAACTGGCTGCAAAAAAGAAAATCAGCTTAAAAATGTAAATGCTACCATAATTGATGCAGGAGATGTTGCAGCAGACGGTTGCGGCTGGTTAATTAAAATTGATGATACAAATACAGTTTATTTCCCTGTGAACTTGGCTGATACTTATAAAAAAGATAAGCTTTTGGTTACCGTAAATTATCATTTGCTAACTACAAAACATCAATGCAGTACTAATCCAAACAATGTTTTATCAGAAATTAATATTGATGCGATCCTTAAAAAATGATGATAAAATAAGCATTACTCCTCTTCACTCAGTAACTTCTGATCCAGCACCTTGCTGTTTTTAGCACCTAATTTTCGTAAAGTTTCGGCGCGACTGGCCAAATTACCACTGCCGGAAGAAAGTTTGTTATAAGCCTCGTTGTAAGCTTTTTTGCTACCGTCGATATGCTGCTCAATCTTCTTCATATCTTCCGTAAAACCAACAAATTTATCATACAGCAAACCGGCTTTGGTAGCAATATCCAACGCATTCCGGGTTTGCTGTTCCTGTTTCCAAACGGAAGCAATGGTTTTTAAAGTAGCCAGCAAAGTAGATGGCGTAACAAGCACAACGCGTTTTTTCCAGGCAAAATCAAACAGTTCTAAATCATGTTGTATGGCGATTGAAAAAGACGATTCTATCGGCACAAAAAGCAGCACAAATTCGGGCGAGTTTAAACCCGAAAGGTTTTGATAACTTTTGGAACTGAGTCCGGAAATATGGTTTTTAACCGATAAAACATGCTGTAGCAAATGCTTTTCTTTTTCTTCTTCGGAAATTGAGTTAACCAGTCGTTCGTAAGCAATCAAGGATACTTTAGAATCGATAATCAAGTGTTTATTTTCCGGCAGATGAACGATCACATCCGGCTGAAAACGGTTGCCAGCTTCATCCGTCAAATTCATGCTTTTGCCTTGTTTGGTGTAGCTGTCGCCTTCCACCAAACCCGAAGCTTCCAACACACGATCTAAAATCACTTCGCCCCAGTTTCCCTGCATTTTGGTATCGCCTTTTAACGCTTTGGTGAGGTTTGTGGCGTCATCCTGAATGATTTTAGTTTGCTTGATCAACTCGTCAATCGTGCCTTTCAGCGTAAAACGTTCGTTGGATTCATCTTTGTAAACCTTCTCCACTTTTTCCTCAAAAGCTTTGATATTTTCTTTGAGCGGATGCAGCAGCAAATCCATATTGCTGCGGTTGGATTCTGTAAATTTCTGAGTTTTTTCGTCGAGGATTTTATTGGCTACGTTTTCAAATTCCCGCTGGAAATGCTGGCGTGTTTGCTCTACTTCTATTTTCTGATTTTCCAATTGTGTTTTTTGTGCGGTAAAAAAAGCATTGCTGCGTTCCAGCTGCTGCTTGGTTTCGTTATGCAATTCGCGTTCTTCGGCCAGATCCGCCATCACACGGTCTTGTTCTTCGCGCAGCATTAAAGTTGTATTTTCTTTTTCCTGATGCAAATTTGCAGCACGTTCTTCAGCTTTGCCCAAACTGATTTTTAGCTGCACATTCTCCTCCTGCAAACGCTTAAAATCCTCCGCAGAAAAAGTATGATTTGGTGATGCTTTTTTTAGTAGGATAAAAACAGTAACCAGCAAAATAACAAGAACCGCAACGAGGAGAATGGTATTCATTTACTAAAAATTTTATCAAAAGTAATTTTAGTAAATGATAGTTTAGAGGTTTTTTTGAATATTATTTTTGATGTTATTTATGATATGTCTAATTATATTCACTTGGTCCTGTTGAACTATATTATCATTATAAAGCTTAGTTAGTATAGGTTTAAACTTTTCATCATAAATGCAATAATCATATTCATTAAATTTAATATTAATAGATGTATTTGAATTAAATTTATTAGTGAAATTCTTAAATTTTATCAAGATAATTTTAAAGTTTATTGATGAATTCATAGGTATTTCTATTAAATAACCGTGACGTTGGAGTTTGTTAATATAGTCTTGAAAGCTTGATTCTTCATATTTAAAATTGTTCATTATATTTTCATCAAAACTTACAGGAAATGATTTATCAATAAAATACTCTTCAAATTGAGTTACTTTTTGGATGACTTTTTTAAAAAGTGGATCTAATTGATCAACCATAATTCTCTTAGTAATTTCATTAGACTTTTTCTCTCGAATATCTATTTTAACTTTACTTTGAAGCTCCAACTTAAACAAAGCAATCTCCTTATCAATATCTTCCGGTTCATCAATATCTCCGCCTTCAATTGCTTTGAGGTATAAGTTTAAAGAAGTGGTTAAATAATCACCAATAAACTCTATAAAAGGAAAATAATTTCCGGTATCAGCCATACTTAAATTAGAGTAATAAACCTGCCGGTTTTCCATTTTAATAACAACCGGCGGATAACCATTTCGCATCAAAATCAGGTTCATCAAAATGCGCGATAAACGTCCATTTCCATCATCAAAAGGATGAATAGCAACAAATTTATAGTGAAATAGAGCAGCTAAAACCAAAGGGTGAATTGCTGAATATAAACTGACTTCTTTATACCAATCCATCAGTTCCTGCATTTTTGCAGGCGTTTCTTCTGGCGAAGCGTAATAATGAGTTTCTCCTGTGATCGTTTTTACATGATTTGCAGACGTTTTATATTCGCCCAAAGTAATTCGCTTTTTTGTTGGCGTTCCATCAGCAGTTTTTGCTGGAGAATCATAAGGTTCAACCAAAATCATTTCATGTAAAGCACGAATGTCAGATTCTGTAAAATCGCGTTCATCTTTTACAATCGAAAGCAGGAAAAGAATCGCTTCATTATGTCCGCGAATATCTAAATGGTCTTTTAAAGATTTGCCTTTTGCCGTAATTCCGGTCATTAAAAAAGCAACGGTTTCACCGTAATTTAACCGGTTACCTTCAATCGCGTTAGAATGATAATTCCATTCCAAACGTAGCTTTTGCATCACTTTATCTTCAATTTCCTGCGAAAACGGGCGTAACTGAGCGATTTGGTTTTTGAGCGAATCAATATTTTCAACCAATTCGGTTTGGCTAAATTCTACTTCTAAACGGAGATTCATTTGTGTTAATCTTACCTAAATATAAAAATTATTTGGTTCATTTTGAATGATTTGTAACAAATGAATCAGCAGAAGAAACGAAGGTAATATTTACCTTCCAAAATAAAACGAGGGTAAAAAATCGACTTTTTTACCCTCGAAATACTAAAAAACAACCGATAAAAACAGCATCCTACTTCGCCCTTTCCACCTGCAAACCTACATCAGAAATACCGCGCAACGGATTATCACGCATATTCTGCTCCAGCGAAAACGTGTAATTGCCTTTGATCGGAAACCGAAAATTAGTGTATAAAGGAAGCACGTAACTATACAAATTACCCGAACCGTTTCCTAACCATTCGCCATCAGGATTGGCTAATTTAAATTCGTAGCGAATGGTTTTGGTTTGATGATCCGGCGAGGTTTGATGCATCAGAATAAAAATATTAGAGTATTTATATTCCGCAGCATGGCGCAAAATAAAGTAAACATTATACGGTACAGAGGTATCCTCAACCTTAACATCTACTTTAAACTTATTGCCGTAAAACCAGGTTTGCTCTTTAATTTCGGTGCGCTGATCTATCAATGTTCCCGGCTCGTTGCAAGCCGAAAACGTGGAAATCAAACCGATAAAAATAGCTGCTAAAAGAAGCTTTCCGCGAATCATTCTGGCTGAGGATTGTTGTTTTGCTGATTCGAATTATTTGGATTGCGATTTGGCCGGTTTCTGCGGTGATGATTACGACGGTTCGGATTGCCGCCTTCACGCGGAGTTGTACCATCTGCCGGGCGATCAGGATTATTAGGCTGTACTGTTTTTATCTGCACTGTTTGCACAACAACTTTTGTAATCTGAACAATTGGTTTTGGTCCGCTTTCCGGAGCTGGTTTTGGCCTGTTACGATTGTTGTTATTTTTTTTATTTCGGTTGGCAGAACGCTCATCCAAACGGGTTAAACTATCCTGACCAACTACATTTTCATAATCAAAAGCTTTCACAGCTACTTCGGGTTCTTTGCTTTCACCTAAATCCGGAACAGTTTCACCGCTTTTGTTAATTGCCTGTATTTCCCGGACATGTTTAATCGGCACCGGAACCCAGTTTTCTTCTTTCGGATAACTAAACCACATCAGCTTTTTAAAAATATCCGTTTTTTGAAGCCGCGCATCGCCTTTTTCAGTACGCAAAATATGTACATCATCCGGGATATCTTTCAAAGCATCCATGTAACTGTCTAATTCATAATTCAAGCAGCATTTTAATTTGCCACATTGTCCGGCAAGTTTTAAAGTATTTAACGAAAGATTCTGATAACGTGCTGCCGAGGTAGAAACCGTTTTAAAATCTGTGAGCCAGGTAGAACAGCACAATTCTCTACCACAAGAACCGATTCCGCCTAAACGGCTCGCTTCCTGGCGCATACCGATCTGGCGCATTTCAATCCGGATCCGGAAAGCTTCTGCCATTTTTTTAATCAGTTCGCGAAAATCAACCCGACCTTCTGCCGTATAATAAAACGTGGCTTTGGTTTTGTCGCCTTGATAATCTACATCACTGATTTTCATGGAAAGGTTTAAATCCAAAGCCAGTTTGCGTGCTTTATGCATGGTTTCCCACTCCTGCTCTTTGGCGGCTTTCCATTTATCTACATCCGAAGGAGATGCTTTCCGGAAGATTTTCTTGGTAACATCTGCTTCTTTTACATGCTTTTTTACCATCTGCATCCGCACCAGTTCGCCGGTAATGGAAACGTGGCCAACATCAAAGCCGCCGGTTGTGGTTTCGGTAACCACCAGTTCGCCGTTTTCAAGGTAAATGTTATCTATATTGAGGTAGAAATCCTTGCGCGATCCCTTAAATTTTACTTCTACAATTTGAAAAGGTTTATAGCTGGAAGGCATATCCATGTTGGATAGCCAATCGTAAACATCTAATTTGCTGCAACCGTTAGTAAGGCAAGCGCCGTTACTTTTGCAGCCTGCAGGCGCACATCCGCCGCCTGAAGAACAACTTCCACATCCCATGTTAATACAATATATGTTGAGTCCCTTGCGGGAACGTTTTGAATTTTAAAATTTTAACTAATTGCAAAGATACGTCTAAAAATAAAATTCTGGGGTTGGCATTCCGCTCCACATGGTAGTGCGCTTTGTCCAGTTCGTTGGTAATCACTTCCACCATCGGCATGGTTAAAACTTTGCTGGCCATATTTTGGGCAACCACCATTTCTTTTTCCGGTAGATGAACCAGATCGCCTGCACCGGAAATCAGCATGCCGCACTCCCGGATAAAGCATAAACCGTATTCTAAAAAGTTCTTCTGGTTTTCGCGACCTAATTTTGCTAATTGCTCTGTAAACTCAATCAGTTTCAAACCATCATTGGCAAAACACAAGCGCAGCCATTGTACAAACCGTTCGTGGTAACTACTGTCATCCGCGCTAATCCGATGTATCGCAGCCGTTAAATTACCGTTGCTGAGGTACGCAATTTGGGCTGCGGCAGCTTCAGACTGATGATGCTGCTCCAGATAATCCTGCACATCTGCATTTTTTAAGGCCGGAATTTTAACGAGTTGTGTACGGGAAAGAATCGTATTTAAAATATCGTCCTGCGATTCTGCAACCAGCAGAAAAAGCGTTTTCTGCGCCGGTTCTTCAATAATTTTGAGCAGCGTGTTTCCTTCTTTGTCCAGATATTCCGGCAGCCACATAATCAGGATTTTGTATTCTGATTCAAAAGGTTTAAAACTTAACTTACGGATAATCTGATGACATTCGGCAATGTTGATGTTGGCCTGTTTGTTAGCCGCATCTAAATAACTGCGCCATTCATCCAGGTTCAAATATGGATTTTTGAGGAACGCTTTTCGCCACTGATCAATAAAAGTTAAAGCCGTATCATCTTTATGTTTTGCAAAAAACGGATATGAAAAATGCAAATCCGGATGCACTAATTTCTGGTATTTGCGGCAGGAATTACATGCTCCGCACGAATCATTTTCCTGTTTGTTTTCGCAGGAAATATATTGCGCATAAGCCACGGCCAAAGCCAAACTGCCCGAACCTTCCGGCCCTAAAAACAGCTGCGCATGGCTCACGCGGTTTTCTTTTACGGTGGCAATTAATCGTTGCTTGGTGGCATCCTGTCCGGTTATTTCTCTGAACTGCATCGATGCAAATTAATAATAAGAATTGAGAATGCCGATTTGAAAGTTTTTGGGTTAATATATTTGATGCGGGTTTTACAATTCGGATGATCATCTGAACTTTAAATTTAACCCGATAAAAACAGCAGATTAATTATCAGTTGTAATGGTCTTTAAACGAATAGATCACAACATAATCCTCAAAAACCTTATAAATAAGCCTGTGCTCTTGATTAATTCTTCTCGACCATTTGCCGGAAAGATTAAATTTTAAAGCTTCTGGCTTACCAGTTCCGGTGAAAGGATGATCGGCAATCTCCTCTAACAAAATAAATAGCTTTTTTAAAACGGCTTTATTTCCGGATTTTTTATGAAAGGCGATATCTTCAATAGCTTGATCGGAGAAATCCAACGGCAAACTCATTCTAAGCCTAAAAAGCTTTGTAAATCCGCTTTTTCAACTCGCGTAACTTTACCAGCATTAATTTGCTCTTCACTCCGTCTGATTCTGGCTACAAAATCCGGATTGTATGGACTTTCGTCTTGTTCAAAAGGCACGTCCATTGCTTCAAAAATAATTTTAAGTGCATGCCATTGCTTTTGATCTTTAGGATGAATGATTACGGGTGTCATGGTTGATTTTTTACAAATTTAGTTAATGTGTTTAACAATTTGTTTTTAAAGATTTTAGTATTATGATGAGATTTTCGCTGTTCAAAATGCTTTAAATTGAAGTTTTCTTGGGAGATAAATACCGATAAATAGCGCGGCAAAGATATATTTGATCCACATTTACTTTATTGCACACACCAATTTTAACCCGATAAAAACAGTATGCCCCGCATCATGGCCTTTGATTATGGCACCAAACGCATCGGTATTGCCGTAACCGATCCGCTGCAAATTATTGCAACCGGATTGGAAACTATTCATCCGAAAGATCTGGTAGAATACCTTAAAAAATACCTGATAAAAGAAGTAGTCGAGCTTTTTGTAGTGGGCGAACCGAAGCAGATGGATGGCTCACCTTCGCAATCGGCACCGATGATTAAAGGTTTTGTAACGATCCTGAAAAAGAACTTTCCAACGGTTCCGGTGGAGATGATGGACGAGCGTTTTACTTCCAAAATGGCTTCGGCAGTCATTGCTCACAGCGGATTGAAAAAAATGGATCGGCAGGATAAATCACGTATCGATACTATTTCTGCAACAATAATTTTACAATCTTTCCTCGAAAAAAATAGCCGGTAAACAAAGCATCTGCACCAAAAAACAGACGGGCTGTCCGCTATTTCAAAAAGAATATCTTTGCCGGATGGAAATTCTGGACAGTCTGCTACAAACTTATCTTGAAAACCACTGCGAACCCGAACCGGAAATTCTCCAAAAAATTGCCCGCGAAACGCATTTGAAAGTGCTGCGTCCACATATGATTTCGGGCCATTATCAAGGCAGATTACTCAGTTTTTTCAGTAAATTACTGCAGCCTAAAGCCATTTTAGAAATCGGAACTTTTACCGGTTATGCAACAATTTGTTTAGCAGAAGGACTGCCCGAAAACGGAGAAATACATACGATAGAAATTAACCCGGAACTGGAAGAAATGCTGAAAAAGAACTTTTTAGCTTCCGGTTTTGAAGAAAAAGTTATACTCTATATCGGAGAAGTTTTCAACATTTTCCCTATAATATCTAAAAAAATATTCGATTTGGCATTTATTGATGCCGACAAAAGAAATAATTACAAATATTATGAGTTAATATTGAATAATATCCGGCCTGGTGGCTTAATAATAGTTGATAATATTTTACGAAAAGGTAAAATTGTTGATCGGCAAAACCAGGAAAGCGACATGCTTTTACTCCGGGAATTTAATGATAAAATAACTGTGGATGCACGGGTTGAAAATCTAATCTTACCTATCAGGGACGGTTTGATGATCATCCGAAAAAAACAATTATGAAGAAAGTATTTTTACCGTTACTCCTATTGTCTGGCTTTGTCGCTAAAGCACAAAACACTTCAAAATCTTACATAGATAAGTACAAAGATGCTGCCATAAGTATCATGCACGATTACGGAATTCCGGCAAGTGTAACTTTGGCAATTGCCTTGCACGAATCTGCCAGCGGAAATAGTACGTTAGCCAAAAAATCTAACAATCAGTTTGGTATGAAAGGCGGAAAACATTCTTATAAAAGCTACGATTCTGTACTGGAATCTTTTGAAGATTTTGCCCGGATGATGACAGAAAGAAAACAGTTTAGCAAATTGGCCGATAAATTTGATTCCTTCGATTATAAAGGCTGGGCAAAAGGCATACAGCGCGGCGGTTATGCCAGCAGCGGAAAATGGTCTGCCCAAGTGCTTTCGCTTATCAAAAAGTTTCAGTTAAACAGTTTTGACGAAAAACCTGAAGACCAGTAATTAAAATACCTTTCACTTTCTGTATCCGCCCTGTTTACAAACATTTTATATTTGCCCGGTAAACGAAGCATTTATGTATAAAAAATGGGCATTCTTTCTGGTAATTATTGTTTTTACTTCCTGCCACAGCAGGAAAAAAGGAATTACTAACCACCAGGCTACACGCAATAATCAATCGGTACAAAAACTTAATAAAGATGCCATTGCCAATTATACTACTTTTGGCGGCGTTGACCAGTATATTGACCGTTTCCGCAATATTGCGGTTCAGGAAATGAATATTTACGGTATTCCGGCAAGTATAACCTTGGCGCAAGGATTGTTAGAATCCGGAAACGGAAATGGCGAATTAGCGGTTGTAGCCAATAATCATTTTGGGATTAAATGTACTTCCGACTGGAAAGGCAAGTCTTATTTCAAAAATGATGACAAGATCAACGACTGTTTCCGCGTTTACGATAATCCGGAAAGTTCCTTCCGCGATCATTCAGAATTCCTCAAAAGAAAGCGTTATGCCCATTTATTCGAGCTGGATAAAAACGATTACGAAGGCTGGGCTTACGGTTTAAAAGCGGCCGGTTATGCTACCAATCCGGCATATCCGCAGATGATTATCAACCTCGTTAAAAGGTATAATCTGGATCAATATGATATGAGTGAAAGTGATTATCAGAAAATTAAGCGGGAAGATCGTGTGCTTAGTCAGATCAATAAAAATATTGGTAAACCGGTTAAAGATTCCCTTCAACATGTAACTACGCCCATAAAAATGCAGTTTGCGCCAGTAAATAAGCTTTATGAAGTAAAACAGGGCGATACTTTGTACAATGTTTCCAAGCGTTTTGGTTTATCGGTAGATGAATTGAAAACACTAAATTCTATCGGTGATGATCAAATCAAGATCGGCCAGCAGATAATTGTAGCTCATTAAATAGGTTAATTATTGTTAACGTGATACAAAATATCAATTTTGAAAGATATTTTTGTAGGATAATGGCGAAGTTTTTTTTGTGCTGCGGCTGCTTGATTCTGATTTTTGGTAGTGTGCGTGCACAGGAAAAACAGATTCAGGGAATTGTATTTGATCAGGCAACGAAAGAACGGATTGCACGTGTTTTTGTAACCAATATGCGCAGTAAAGCGAATATTTATAACAACATCAAAGGTGAATTTACCGTAAATGTGCAGCTAAACGATGTATTGATTTTTTCTAAAACAGGCTATTTTAACGATACGGTTAAAATAAAAGCCATTCAATCTGTTCCGGTTTATTTAAAACGTTCCAGCATTGCCCTGCGCGAAATAACTATTAAAGACACGGTTTTAAGCGCAGAAAAGCAATTACAGGCCACCAAGCGCGAGTATAATCAGCTTTATGGATTAATTGCTGATAAAGATCTGATCAGCATTGGTACAAATGGTGCCGGAGCCGGCATCAGCATTGATGCCTTGTATAACATGCTAAGCAGGCGCGGCCGCAATGCAACTAAACTCCGAGGCGTTATTGAGCAGGATTATCGTGCAAAAGTGATAGACATCCGCTTTAATCCGATATTGGTTAGCAGGATTACCGGTTTGCAGGGAGAACAGCTTAACAGTTTTATGTACCGTTACCGGCCGGATTACAATACAGTTGTTTTTTTAAACGATTACGATTTCATTTCCTATATAAAATCCTGTTACAACCGCTTCCGCAGAAACCCTTCCACCTACTTTTTAGCACCATTACAACCATCAAAATGAAGTGGCAATATCCGGTTTTGGTTGTTCCTTCGCTGCCGGCAAACGGCATGGCACTGTTCCCGTTTATTCTGGTGAAACTGGAAAAATCAAAGTATAATGAAGTTATCATTCGGCACGAAATTATCCATCTGCGCCAGCAATTAGAATTACTGGTTTTACCGTTTTACTTCTTTTACCTGGCAAATTATTTATATAACCGAAGCCGGTTTCACAATCATGATGAAGCTTACCTGAATATTGTATTTGAACGGGAGGCGTATGCCAATGATGCTTTCCCGGATTATTTGCGCCGGAGAAAGCTGTTTTCCTGGATCAACTATTTTTAAAGATGAGCGTCTCTTTTTAAAGTATGCGTAAAAATTTCTTCCGAAAAAAAGCATTTTTGCTTTTATTTGTGCAAATGTTTAAGCTTTCGGCTTTTCTGTTCCTACTTCTTTTAGCACTAACTTTTAACAAAGCTACTGCACAAATAACAGATTCTGTTAAAGTTGATACCATCAAAACGGATACGGTTAAAATCGATACAAACCTGTTAAACAGATACCGGATAGAACCGGGCCGCAATATTTTGCCGGTGCGTTTACAGCCGTTCAATTCGCGGCCGGCTTATATTCCGGTTCCGGGATTGGATTACAAGGTGAGTTACTGGCGCAACAACGTTATTTTTGGCCTCAACTTAAATCAATCTGCTTTTAGTAATAACTGGAGTGCCGGCGGGATAAGCTCAATTGCAATCGGTTCTAATTTTGATTATAAAACGGAATATAACAAAGAAGGAAAAGATTTTACCTCGGAATTGATTTTGCTTTACGGAAAAGTTAAAAACCGCGGCCAGGTGGAGCGTAAAACCAACGACCGGATTTTTTGGGATAATAAAGTTTCTATCGCTTTTGCCAAACACTGGAACTTTTACGGCTCTGTCAGTTTTGAGTCCCAGTTTGATGAAGGTTTTACCTATGCAAGTGATGTAACCGTTGCGCCAACACTTATTTCCAGGTTTATGGCTCCCGGTTACCTTACCGAATCTATCGGTTTTGAATATAAGCCGGTTACCTATTTTAGCGCACGGTTTGGTACCGGTACAGCACGGCAAACTTTTGTGCTGAGCAATACGGTATATCCGAATGCTACAACGGATGTTTACGGTGTCCGTTACGGGCAAAAAGTGCTTAACCAGATAGCATTTCAGGTAGTTTCTAATATTGATAGAGACATCGCTAAAAACATCAACCTAAAAGCACGTTATTTGATATTTTTCCCTTACGATACGCCGTTTAAAATGACACATCGCATCGATGCAACTTTAACCGCAAAAATCAATCGATTAATCAACGTAACTCTAAACGGAACGCTGCTTTACGATCCGAATACTTCCCGTACTATACAAGCTTACCAAAGCTTAGCGTTGGGCATAATTTACAAGTTTCCATCTTTCCGTTAAGTTGTTAATGTTGATTTTAGGTCGATAAAAGAAGCATCGTAAAAGGTGAAAGGATAAAGGCTGAAAGGTGTACAGCTTTTACCTTTCCGCCCTCACTTTTCCGCCTTTATCCTTTCACCTTTCGCCCTTTTAATCCTAAATTTGGAGTTCTATTTAAAATATTTTTAAAGATGTTTGATAATCTTTCGGATAAACTCGATCGCGCATTTAAGGTTTTAAAAGGACAAGGTTCGATCACGGAAATTAACGTGGCCGAAACCATGAAAGAAATCCGTAAAGCTTTGCTGGATGCCGACGTAAATTATAAAACGGCAAAAGCTTTTACAGATGAAGTTAGGCAAAAAGCTCTGGGCGAAAACGTGCTGACATCGATTTCGCCCGGCCAGTTGCTCACCAAAATTATGAGTGATGAGTTGACTAATCTGATGGGCGGAACAACGGCCGAATTAACGTTTCCGGCAACGCCAACCATCATTTTGATTGCCGGATTAAACGGTGCCGGTAAAACCACTTTTTCCGGGAAATTAGCGAACTTCCTAAAAACACAAAAAAATAAAAAACCACTGTTGGTTGCCGGCGACGTGTACCGTCCGGCTGCAATCGAACAATTAAAGGTTTTGGGCGATCAGATCGGTATTCCGGTTTATGCAAATCTCGAATCCAAAGATCCGGTTGCGATAGCTTTGGAAGGATTGGCGCAGGCAAAACAGAACGGAAATAATGTGTTAATTGTAGATACCGCCGGCCGTTTGGCCATTGATGAAGCCATGATGGTGGAAATTGAGCAGGTAAAAAAAGCATTGAACCCGCACGAAATTTTGTTTGTGGTAGATGCCATGACCGGTCAGGATGCTGTAAATACAGCAAAAATTTTTAATGACCGTTTGGATTTTACCGGAGCCGTTTTAACCAAACTGGACGGTGATACGCGCGGCGGTGCTGCTTTATCCATCAAATCCGTAGTAAACAAACCGATCAAATTTATCGGAACCGGCGAAAAAATGGATGCGCTGGATGTTTTCCACCCGGATCGGATGTCGTCTCGGATTTTGGGAATGGGCGATGTGATTTCTTTGGTTGAACGGGCACAACAGCAGTTTGACGAAAAGGAATCAGCAGAACTGCAAAAGAAAATTCGCAAAAATAAATTCGACTTTAACGACTTTTTCGGCCAGATCCAGCAGATCAAAAAAATGGGTAATATGAAAGATCTGATGGGTATGATCCCCGGCGTTGGCAAGGCGATGAAAGATATTGATATCCAGGATGATGCTTTTAAATCTATCGAAGCCATTATCCAATCGATGACACCTCACGAAAAAGAAAATCCAGATTCTATCAACCAAAGCCGCCGCAACCGGATTGCAAAAGGTTCCGGCAATGATTTAGCGGAAGTAAATCGCTTAATTAAGCAGTTTGAAGATATGCGGAAGATGATGAAGCAGTTTAGCAACCCGGCGCAAATGGCCAAAATGATGCGAAATATGCCTAAAATGGGTAAATAAAATCAATCGCCGGAAATAATTTTTCCGGCTTTTTTGTTGATAAAAGAAGCATTAAAATCTTTTCCTATGAAACCTCTTTTTATATTGATAACCGTTTTTGTATTCAGTTTATTGATTATTAAAGTGGTTGATCATACTTCCGATTATCAGTTTTCCGGTTGTTTGGCCATGACTTTTATGCTGCTTTTTACCGGAATCGGCCATTTTAAATTTCCAAAAGGTATGGTAATGATGATGCCGGATTTTATGCCGGTAAAAACAGCATTGGTTTATTTTACCGGTATTTTTGAATTTGCCGCGGCTATCTGCCTGCAGGTTTTGGCGTTTAGAACCGTAACTTCCTGGTTGCTTATTCTATTTTTCGTATTGATTTTACCGGCGAACATTTATTCGGCAATTAAACATGTTGATTACGAAAAAGGAAATAATGAGGGCAAAGGAATCGGTTATTTGTGGTTTAGAATCCCGTTACAATTATTTTTTATCGGCTGGATTTATTACTTCGGCATATATCTTAATTCTTTTTCATCAACTTAAATCTTTTTAAAACAACTATTATTTAATTTATAGTTAATTTCAGGAAATTTAATCTTTTTCCTGTGCTTGTAAAAACTTTTGGCAGTGCTGTTTACGGAATCGAAGCCACCACAATTACCGTTGAGGTAAATATTACCGGCGGCACCAAATACTATGTTGTCGGCCTACCGGATAATGCCATAAAAGAGAGTTATTTCCGTGTAAAATCAGCTTTAAAAAACTGCAATTACCACATGCCCAAACAGCAGGTTGTGGTTAATATGGCACCAGCAGATATTCGCAAAGAAGGTTCTTCTTATGATTTAACCATTGCAGTTGGCGTTTTAGCTGCTTCCGGACAGGTTTCTCATGAAGAACTGGACAAGTACCTCATCATGGGAGAACTTTCGCTGGATGGCGGATTGCAGCCGATTCGCGGTGCGCTGCCGATTGCCATCCAGGCGAGAAAAGAAGGTTATAAAGGTTTTATCCTCCCAAAACAAAATGCCCGCGAAGCCGCAATTGTAGATCAATTAGCTGTTTTTGGGGTGAGTTCTATTACCGAAGTGATCGATTTTTTAAACGGAGAAAAACCTTTGGAGGAAGAAATAGTGAACACGCGGGATGAGTTTTACCGAAGCATCAGTTTGTATGATGCTGATTTTTCTGA
Organism: Sphingobacteriaceae bacterium; assembly: GCA_903642215.1. Classification (GTDB taxonomy): domain Bacteria; phylum Bacteroidota; class Bacteroidia; order Sphingobacteriales; family Sphingobacteriaceae; genus Mucilaginibacter_A. The sequence goes on from CAHJWG010000001.1 coordinate 600,815, forward strand.
TGTGAAAGGACAGGAAAACATCAAACGTTCGTTGGAAATTGCAGCTTCCGGCGGCCATAATGCCATTTTGATCGGCCCGCCCGGAGCCGGGAAAACCATGCTGGCCAAACGTTTGCCTTCTATTTTACCGCCGTTAAGTTTATCCGAAGCTTTGGAAACTACTAAAATCCATTCTGTTGCCGGTAAACTGGCTGCTGCGGATGCGTTGGTTTCTGTACGCCCGTTTCGTTCTCCGCATCATACTATTTCGGATGTTGCACTGGTTGGCGGCGGCGGCAATCCGCAGCCCGGCGAGATTTCATTGGCGCATAACGGCGTTTTGTTTTTAGATGAATTGCCCGAATTTAAACGAACGGTTTTAGAAGTGATGCGCCAGCCGCTGGAAGAACGAAAAGTAACCATTTCGCGTGCAAAAATGAGCGTAGATTATCCTTCCAGTTTTATGCTGATTGCTTCCATGAATCCTTGCCCCTGCGGTTATTACAATCATCCCGACCGGGAATGCGTTTGCGGGCCGGGCATCGTACAAAAATATTTAAGTAAAATTTCCGGTCCGTTATTGGATCGGATTGATTTGCATGTTGAAGTAACGCCGGTAGATTTTAACGAACTGTCATCCGAAAGGATTTCCGAAAAAAGTGAAGTAATCCGCGAACGCGTAATCAAAGCGCGGGAAATCCAGCAAAAGCGGTTTGCCGATCAGCCTGATTTGCATTGCAACGCGCAAATGAGTTCTAAAATGGTTCGGCAGGTTTGTAAAATCAGCGAAGCCGGACAATCTCTCCTTAAAAAAGCAATGGAAAAGTTAGGTTTAAGTGCCCGCGCTTACGACCGTATTTTAAAAGTTGCCCGCACCATTGCCGATCTCGCCGAAACGGAAGATATCCAGATTGAACACCTGGCGGAAGCGATCCAATTTAGAAGTTTGGATAGAGAAGGCTGGGCGGGATAAGAAGAAACAGGTGACAAAAGAAGTATTAAAATTAATTTGAATAGAATTAAATACTTACTTTTAACGTTAGTAATAAAATTATTTTGATTAAAGGTTTTGGTGGTAAAGAGACCGAGAAAATTTGGGAAGGGATTCAATCAAAAAAACTTCCTGCAGAGATTCAAAATACAGCCAGAAGAAAGCTAAGAATGATTAATAACGCTCAAAATATTAATGATCTAAGAATTCCGCCAGCAAATCATTTGGAAAAACTTAGTGGTAATTTGGCTGGATTTTATAGCATCAGAATTAATAACCAATGGAGGCTTATTTTTAAATGGGAAAATAACGATGCTTCTGAAGTTGAAATTGTAGATTATCATTAACAATTGTAGCTATGTTAAAGAATATACATCCGGGAGATATATTAAAACAAGAATTTTTAGAACCTTTAGGAATTTCGGCATATCGTTTATCAAAAGAAACGTTCATTCCACAAACAAGGGTTGGAGAAATCTTAAAAGGTAACCGCAGAATTACTGCCGATACAGCACTTCGTCTTGCAAAATACTTTGGAATGTCAGCAAAATTTTGGCTTGGCCTGCAAGATGATTTTGATTTAGAAGAGGAAAAAAACTTAAAAAAGGTAGAACTCGACAGTATAAAACCTGTAAAAAGTAAAGCGGCTTAAAAACTAATTTTTCATTTTCATCAATAATTAATCCATAAAAAGAAGCATCGGCCAAAAGCCGATGCTTCTTTTATCACCTAAAAATTAAGGAAAAGCATTCCGTGCCTGGTTAACCAGATCAACCAGATCCGAGCCGCCGCTTGCTGTATTATTACTCGGATTTTGTGCGCTTTGCGTGGCAACCGCGTAAGGCTGGCCGGCCCAGTATCCCCAAAACGGGCCGCCACTTTGGCCGGGATAAACATCCGCTTTGTGGTTCATGCTTTCATGATCATCCGAACTTCCGGAATCACCATCCAACGCAATCCCGGTTTGGTAGGTTGGGCGCTGTGTGCCGGTTAAATCCTGCGGATAACCGGCATGTGTCCAAACAGCGGTGCCATCCCAAGAATCTGTGTAAGATTTTGAACCTAACCAGCCTGTACTATTTCCGATTGCCTGATTTAAAACCACCACTGTATAGTCGTATTTACCTTCAGTTCCGTCGATTGTTGGCCCGGTAACTTTGTATTTGTAGTAAGTTTTAATGCCGTAGGATGTACCGTAAGGTGCGCTGCCGTTATAGTACATGGGCGTAAATTTGATCCAGCCGGTTGTATTGTTGGGCTGCCAATCAATAATGTGTGAGCAAGTGAGCAAATGGCGCGGGCCAATCATTACGCCGCTTCCAAAACCAAGCGGCGTTTCCACGCGGCCAACGCATCTCCAGGGATAAGCGGTAGAGTAATAAACTTTCCGGTCATCCGTACCGAAAATAGTTTTTAAACCGATGCCGGCATCTTTATCAATGTATTTCGGCTTTTGAAATTTTTTGGGTTCCTGCTTTGGTAAATAGTCAAAATCGCTGAAAGTCGGGTAATAATGATCCGTTTCCGTTAAATCATCATCAGCTTTTTTACCGGCAGGAATACCTATAGAAACAGTTCCTTTCGGATAAGATAATCCGTCGATCACTTCCGTTTCCGGTTCTTTGTTAAACTGTTTTTCCGCACTGAGAAGGTTTTCGTGCGAGGTTGCTTTGATGGACGGAAGCTTGGAAACTTCTTCCGTAGTCATCGGTTTTTCGATTTTGGTAGCTAACATTTTAAGTTTAATTTGATTGTTTTTCCTACTCTGTTCAGGTTTTTCAGATTCCACCTTTTAAATTTTTTCGACAGCGAGTTTTTGCCTTTGCTTTCGGGTAAATACAAATACATCTTGTTTATTAATCTAAATTACAGTGCTTTACAATCGGCTCAAATGTTGCCAATACGGTTTATCGGAGGAAGTTTTTGCGTAAATTTTTTACGTGATGTTACGCAACATATTCACGTAAAAAATACTTTTCATAAAATTGAACAGACAAATACAGCAAGTTTTTGCCTGATAAAAGAAGTTTTATTTGAAAGATTTTAGGCCGATAAAAGAAGCATCAATTTTCGCAATGCTTCTTTTATCACCTAAATTATAGCAAGCCTTTGTCTTGCCTTTCTTTTCGTTTTTCCTTTTCACGGCGGCGTTGTTCGCGCTTTTCAATACGAAGTTCTTTCGGAGATTTTGTAGTATCAGCCTTTTTTTCGATTACCTTTTCGGTAGAATCCTTTTTGCCAAATATCCGCTGGAAAAAGCTCGGGTGCTGTATAATGCCAACGCCTTCATCCTCCGTATCCTGCGCCAAACTATCAGTTGCGGTTGTATCAGCAATGGCCATTTTCGGGCGTAGAGCTTCCCGTAAACGCACGTTGTAAAAACCATAAGCAGCTGTATCCTGCGGCGTAAAACCTTTGGAAGCCATTAAGCGGCCAATCAAATTAAAATAACCATGCAGATAGGATTTCAAGCTGCCGTCTGACTGAAAAGCAAACAAGCCGGCTTTTGGTTTCGGTACGATGCTGGCCAGATAAATACTTTCGCCGATGGTTAAATCAGCCGGAGATTTGCCAAAATAATAATGGGAAGCTTCGCCGATGCCATACACATTACGGCCCCATTCGATGATGTTGAAATAAACTTCCAGCATCCGGTTTTTATTACTTACCGCGTTATTTTCGATAATCCAAACGATTAAAATTTCTTCGATTTTACGGGCAAGCGTTTTTTGCCGACTTAAAAAAACATTTTTAACCAGCTGCATCGAAATTGTACTGCCGCCTCTTTTAAATTGTTTTTCTTTAAAATCTGTTGCGATAGATTTTCGGATGGATTCTTCCACAAAACCATGATGCCGGTAAAATGAAGGATCTTCGGAAGTCATTACCGCGTTGCGCAAATTAGGGGAAATCTGTTCTAAAGGCGTAAAATTTGGGTTCGCCGGGCCAACTGTTCTGGGCGGCATCGGTTTGCCTTTTTCGTAAGGCGTGTAAACAAAAACCTGGTTTAATTTTGTTAAATCGGTTTCGCCGTATTGCAAAACTTTAAAATTTTCTTTTTCTAACCGAGAGTCAAATTGTACATTATCAACGTCTTTCGTATTGAGATAAAAGTTTAAACCATATTTCAGCTTTCCGGAAACTTTTATTCCGGCTAAAGATTCAAATAAACCGCCCGGAAAAGAATTAAAAAGTGATTGTGCATCCAGCCAGTCTGTGTGCAGTTTTAATTCATAAATTTTAGTTGGATGCAGCGTGATTTTAATAAACGGATTGGCCGAAACATTCTTCAAATGGATAACCGACGAACTATCAACCGAAACGTAATTTTCTCCCACAAAAACATTAGCATCAATGGAACCGCTCGGAACGATAATATCATTGGAGGCAATTTTCGGATGATTAATCAGCAGGTTTCTCACAAAGCATGAACTAAAAATCTTCGTTTCGTCTCCGTCCTGCTCCTCTTTTTTAAGTTCCGTCCCGATGGTATCAAAATTGAGTTTCAAGCCATATTTTTTCTGGATAAACGGCAGTTCTACTTTTTTTCCATCCGCATAAAGCTGTAAAGCAATGTTTTTATCCGAAGTATTTACGTTACCTGCGATGTGCCAGGTTGCATAATTTTTATTAACCAGAATGGTAGAATACAGCTTGCCGCGCTCGATAACTGCCTTTGGAATTTGTAAATTTAACTTGTTGCTGTCATCCCGAAAGGAAATATCGAAGTTGCTTAAATTGAGGTCGTCCGGGATTTTGTATAAAAACTGCGTCATTAAATTGTGCGCAAAATCTGCCAGGTTAGCACCGGATTTCCGGGAAGTACTGTCTTTTTTCTTCTTGAATAAAAATTCAAAATTGCGTACTCCTTTTATGCTGGTTAAATAGAGCCGGCCATCTTCCATAATGATGGTAGATAGTTTTACGTTGCCGATTAGCAAAGGCCAAAATTTTACGCTTACCTGGAAATGCCTGATCTGCAACAAGCTATCCCGATCAAACGGAACGACGGAGATGTCTTTCAGGTTTACGGTTGTTAAGCCGGCAAAGCTGGCAGAACCTATTTTTACATCTAAATTATAATCAGTTTTAGCTTTTAATTTAGCTTTGTTTACTGCACTTTCAAGCAAAATTTGTCGTTTTGAATAAGCGATTAATCCAACAACAAAAAAAAGTATCAGCAGAGAAACAAAAACAATCAGACCGATTTTAAGATATTTACGGTTTAAACGGCGCATCAGTAAATTTTGGATAAAACTAAAAAATCTTTTCCGCTGCCAATTACTCCACGGCAGGTTATTTTTCTAACAAAACGCAATCAATGCTGTTTTTATCATACAAAAATCAAAAAATATAAATGAGCATTACGCGGGAACAAGTTATAAAAGCATTAAGTTATGTGGAAGATCCGGATTTGAAAAAAGATTTGGTTACGCTAAACATGATTGAAGATTTGGTGATTGAAGGAAACAGCGTAAGCTTTTCGGTTGTGCTAACTACGCCGGCTTGTCCGCTTAAAAGCATGATCGAAAATGCCTGTCGTAATGCTATTTTACATTTTGTGAGCAAGGATGCAGAATTAAAAATTAACATGACTTCCCGCGTAACCACACCTAAAAATGTTGGTGTACCGGGCGTTAAAAATATTATTGCGGTAGCTTCCGGCAAAGGCGGCGTTGGCAAATCAACAGTTGCGGTAAATTTAGCTTTAGGACTTGCTAAAACCGGTGCAAAAGTTGGTTTGATTGATGCGGATATTTACGGCCCATCTATCCCGATTATGTTTGGGCTGGAAGGCGCAAAACCAAAAGCATCAGCAGTTAACGGCAAAACACGTATTGAACCGATTGAAAAATTTGGTATTAAATTGCTTTCCATTGGTTTTTTTACCGATCCGAACCAGCCCGTTCCATGGCGCGGCCCAATGGTTTCTACAGCAGTAAAACAACTTTTTAACGATGCGGATTGGGGTGATTTAGATTATCTGATTGTAGATCTTCCGCCCGGAACAGGCGATATTCATATCACCCTAACTCAAACTTTCCCGATTGCCGGAGCTGTAATCGTAACCACGCCTCAAAACGTAGCTTTGGCTGATGCAAAAAAGGGAATTGGTATGTTTATGATGAATGCGATCAACGTGCCTTTACTCGGTATTATTGAGAACATGGCTTATTTTACACCGGCAGAATTACCGGAAAACAAGTATTATATTTTTGGACAAGGCGGCGGCAGAAAGTTATCCGAAGAATTAAATATTCCGTTTTTGGGAGAAATCCCGCTGGTAAAAAGTATCAGTGATTCCGGTGATGCTGGAAAGCCAATCATCTTGCAGGAAGAAAACCCGATGGCAACAGCATTTTTTGATTTGGCAGAGCGTGTGGCACAGCAAGTTGCTATCCGTAATGCAAAATCAACAGATAAGGATGAAGTTAGATAAAATGATTATTTTTACCTTATAAAAGAAGCATTACAATGAATATATCAGAGCAGGTTGAAGAAGCATTAAACACCATAAGGCCATTTTTAGAAGCTGATGGCGGTAATGTTTCTATAGAAGAAATTACAGATGATCATGTTGTAAAATTGCGGTTACTCGGCTCCTGCGGCTCTTGCCCGATGAGCATCATGACGATGAAAGCCGGAATTGAACAGACAATTTTAAAAGCCGTGCCACAGGTAAAATCTGTAGAAGCTGTAAACCTGACGGACATTGACGATCCGCATGCGGTTTTACCACAAAATCTACAATAAAAAATAGTGTTAACGAGTGTTAAATAGCGGTTTTGCCAATTTATAAGCTCAAAAATTATTGCTTCTTTTGTGCCTGTTAATTATGGATCAAACCTTTCATTCCTTATTTTTATCGTTTAACTGATACCATGAAAAGGCTGCTTTTAGCTTTAGGTTTATTGATTTCTTTTTCTGCTTTTGCGCAGAAAACGAACCGTCCTTTGCTGCAGTTTACTGGTATTGTTATCAATGCGGATAGTAATACAGTTGTTCCTTATACCAATCTAACCAATCTTTCTTATAAAAATCAGGTTGTTTCCTCTAATTACGAAGGTTATTTTTCTTTCGTGGTGCACGAGAAAGATAGTATCCGGGTTTCTTCTGTAGGTTATCTTACACAAACAATCGTTATCCCGGAAAATGTAGCTAATAAAAGCTATGTGCTTAAAATTAAATTGCGCGCAGAAGCTATAAATTTGCCGCAGGTGCGTGTTTTCCCATGGGCCAGTACAGAAGAGTTTAAAAGAGATTTTCTGGCTATAAAATTTGCTGATGATGATTTAGCCATTGCCGCTAAAAACCTGAGCAGAGGTTCTGTAATGGCAATGGCCAGGACTTTACCGATGGATGGGCAAACCAACCAGATCATGAATTTGCAAAGCATGCACAGTAATTTGGTACACACCGGCTCCGGCCCAACCAACCCGTTGCTTAATCCGATTGCCTGGGGAAGTTTAATCCGTTCAATCATCCGCGGTGATAAAAGCCGGCAAAGCGAAGACAGTAACTAACGGCCTTTTTTAACCGTAGGAAACTTCATTTTATATTCCACTTTCACAGCCCCTCTCGAAATATCATTCAGCCGGTTTTGCAGCATTCTTTTACGAAGCGGGCTTAAATAATCGGTAAATAATTTGCCGTCCGTATGGTCATATTCATGCTGGATAATTCTGGCTGCCATTCCTTTAAATGATTCTTCATGATGCTCCCAGTTTTCATCAAAGTAGGAAATAACGATATTGCTGCAACGGTAAATATCTTCCCGGATATCCGGGATGCTTAAACAGCCTTCGTTAAAAGGCCACTTTTCGCCTGTTTCTTCTACTATATGGGCATTGATAAAAACCTTTTTAAAATTTTTTAAATCAGGTTCTTCATCCCCAAAAGGCATCGCATCAACCACAAATAAACGGATGGACCGGCCAATCTGAGGTGCCGCTAAACCAACTCCGCGTGCCGCATACATGGTTTCAAACATATCAGCAATCAGCTGTTTTAAATCAGGAAATTCAGTTGGTTCAATATCTTTTGCGACACGTTTTAAAACCGGATCGCCATAAGCTACAATGGGTAATTTCATTTGCTGCAAAAATAAGAGTTTTAACTTTCCGGCTCAAATATTAAAGTAAGCATCTGGTTTGGGTCAAAAATTTCATTGCTAATTTCCAGTAAATCCTCCGCTGTAACGGCGTTAATTTTAGCAAATACTTCTTCCAAAGTATCTATTTTTCCAAAATCCATTAAGCTTTTTGCCATGGATAAAATCAATCCCAAACGGTTTTCTTCGGCTAATGCAATTTGCCCGATAAATTTTTGTTTGGCTTGTTGTAATTGTATCGTTCCTAATTTTTTGTCCCGCAATTTTTGTAGTTCTTTTTGCACTAATTTCATCGCTTTTTCTGCCTTTTCTACATCTGTTCCAAAGTAAACAGAAAAAATTCCGGTATCGGTTAAAGGCGAATAATTGGATTCGATGGTATAAGCAATCCCATATTTTTCGCGGATTTCCAGGTTTAAACGAGAACTCATTCCGTTTCCGCCTAAAATATTATTCAGCAAAAGCAACGGCGTTTTTTTAGTGCTAAAAGAAGCATAAGCGTTGCTGCCTAAAACACAATGCGTTTGATTGATTGGCTTTTGCAACCGGATAATTTCGCCTTTTACATTTTGTGGCTGAACCCGGTTTTTAGGCTGATTGTTTTCCGATACTTGTCCGAAATAACGTTCTGCCAGTTTAATCACTTTGGTAAAATCGTAATTTCCGGTAACGGCAAAAACGGCTTGGTGCGTGTTATAATTTTGTGCGATAAAAGAAGTAATATCGGTTTTAGTAAGGGAATTTACAGAAGTTGTTGTGCCGAGAATATTCCTTCCCAAAGCATGACTTTTAAACAGTAAATCTTCAAAATCATCTTGGATCGCCTCTTCCGGCTGATCCTGATAGGAAGCAATTTCATCCAGAATTACGCCTTTTTCCTTGTCCATTTCCTCCTCAGGGAAAGTAGAATGAAAAAAAATATCTTCCATCAAATCTATCGCCCGCTCCAGATATTCCTTTAAAAACGAAGCATGGATGCAGGTATATTCTTTGGTGGTGTAAGCATTTAAATCGGCACCAACAACTTCCAAACGGTTTAAAATCTGGTTGGTATTTCGTCTTTCGGTTGCTTTAAAAAGCAGATGCTCAATAAAATGCGCTAATCCGTCTTTGCCATCTGCTTCATCGCGCGAGCCGGCATTGATCATCAAACAGCAATGGGAAATGGTAGAATCTGCGGGGTAATATAAAATCCGAATGCCGTTGGGCAACTGGTGCATGTGGTAATTTGTCATTCTCGGCCGCAAATATACACAATCATCAACCGAAAGAATTTGAAGAAACAAGCGCAGATTACCTATTTTTACCCGGTAAAAACAGCATCCATCATGAATCCCGAAACCGTTACCGTAGCCGATAAAACTTTTAAAATGATGATCTCCGCAGAAACAATTTCAACGCGGATCAAGGTTTTGGGCGAACAGATCAATCAGGATTTTGCGGATCAGAAACCGGTTTTGATTGGCATTTTAAACGGTTGTTTTTTATTTATGGCCGATTTGGTCAAGGAGATTAATATTCCTTGTGAAATCGCTTTTATGAAAGTTTCTTCTTACCACGGCGGCATGGAAAGCAAGCGTGTAATTACGGAAGATTATGATTTGAAAATGGATGTTTCCGGCCGGAATTTAATTGTTGTAGAAGATATTGTAGATACGGGCAACACAATGCGTTTTATTTCGGATAAACTGGCGGCAAGAAACCCGGCTTCGGTAAATGTTGCCGCACTACTTTACAAACCCGATGCGATGGAGCAGGATTTGGAGTTAAAATACGTTGCTTTTGAAATCGAGAATAAGTTTGTAGTTGGTTATGGCTTGGATTATAAAGGTTTGGGGCGAAATTTAAACGAGATTTATCAGGTAGTTTTGTAGGAAAACTACAGTATTCCTAATTCATCAAAAAGCTCATCTGTAGTATAAAATCTTCCTTCTTCATAATCTTTAATACCTTGTTCAATACTCGCTTTTTGTTCCTCATTCAGTATGATTATTCGTTTACCTGCATAGTTTTTATCTAAAATACCTTCCAATTTTTGCAGGACAATCCTGCATTGCCTGTTATTTTTCTTTATCATAATTCTACTAGAATTTAAGTATTAGCCAGTTTCAATCCTAAAAATACAGCAATTGACAGATTGAAAAAATCTACAGTCATATGTGATAAGATTGGATAGATTAGCCGTTTATCTTTTTGGTAAAACCACATCCAGCACCAGCCCATAATAAAGGTGGTGATACAAGTCGGGATCAAAACACGTGGATTAGCAAGCCAGTATGATCCCCACAAAAAATAATGTGAAAAGCTAAAAAGTAAGCCTGAAAGCAGTTGCTTTTTTATTGAATTAACAGGTAAATTAATAAGCAATCCTCTCCAGAAAGCTTCTTCAAAAAACGGGTTAATTGCTGCAAAAACAATAATGTAAACGAACGATATTGCTGGTACAATTTTATGATTTGAAGTAAAAACACCCAACGGAATCAAAGCTGGCAGAATAAGACCAATTATCAATAATTTCAGATTGGGCAAAGGCAGTAATCCTGATTTTTTGGTATCAACGATAATGTTCAATTTCTTTTTTGCAAACCATAAACAGATTTCAATACTGATGTAGTAGATAGCAAAAGATGGAATCCAAGATAACCGCATTGGTAAAAGTCGAGCACAAATTTCTATGCCAAAGCGCGTAAAAATCAGCACAAAAAGAGGCATTAAAAATAGTAAACGGGCAGATTTATCATTGGTAGGCATGACAGCAATATAGTTAATTTCTTTATTACTAACTATTTAAATTCTAATGCTTCTTTTACCACTACTTTTTAAGCAACAGCCGGTTGTCCGGCCATTTCTTCCAAAGTTTCTACAGCTTCATCAATTGTTCTGATGCCTTCAAAACTGATACGCAAACTACTTTTAACTTCTTTTAAATTACATCTTCGCGGATTATCCTGCACAAACTGCAAAATTTTATGGAACGATTTGCTTTCAAAATAAGGCGATTGCTGGTTGGCAATAAAGTAACCGCGCAGAATATTCTTTTTAAGCGATACTTTTTCAAACCCGATGGATTTGCCCAGCCATTGCAAGCGTACGGTGTTCATCATATCTTTTACCGGGCGCGGAACTGATCCGAAACGATCTTCCAGCTGCTTGGCAAATGCCTGCAATTCGGTTTCATTTTCGATTTTAGAAAGTTCCGTGTAGAGATTATAGCGTTCGGCAATACTGGTTACATATTCATCCGGAATCATGATTTCCAGATCGGTATCAATCTGCGTAAAAGAAACAAAAGGACGCGGTTTTTCATTTTGAAAAACACCTTGAAACTCATCATCTTTCAATTCCTGAATCGCTTCGTCCAAAATTTTATGATACATTTCAAAGCCGATTTCTGCAATAAAACCGCTTTGTTCTGCACCTAATAAATTTCCGCTGCCTCGAATATCCAGATCACGCATCGCAACGTTAAAACCGCTTCCCAAATCAGAAAACTCTTCGATTGCGCTTAACCGTTTCCTGGCTTCGGAAGTTAAGGTTGATAGCGGCGGACTAAGTAAATAGCAAAATGCTTTTTTATTACTCCGCCCAACGCGGCCGCGCATCTGGTGCAAATCACTCAAACCAAACATGTGCGCGTGGTTAATGATGATTGTATTAGCGTTTGGTATATCCAAACCAGCTTCTATAATCGTTGTGGCCACCAAAACATCAAATTCGCCGTTTACAAACTTCAGCATCACATTTTCCAGCGCATCGCCTTCCAGTTGTCCATGCGCAATACCAACGCTTGCTTTAGGCACCAATTTGTGGATCATGCCACCCAATTGCGCCAAATCCTGCACACGATTATGGATGAAAAAAACCTGTCCGCCGCGGTTTACTTCAAATTCAACCGCTTCTTTTATCAGCTTATCATTAAAAACGTGCAGTTCGGTAACCACAGGCTGGCGGTTTGGCGGCGGCGTAGAAATGATCGATAAATCCCGCGCGCCCATCAGCGAAAAATGCAGCGTTCGCGGAATCGGTGTTGCCGTTAACGTTAACGTATCCACATTTACGCGCATCGCTTTTAGTTTTTCTTTGGTTGATACACCGAATTTTTGCTCTTCATCGATAATCATCAAACCCAAATCTTTAAACTTCACATCTTTGCTGACCAAACGATGCGTGCCGATCAGAATATCAACTTTTCCATCAGCCACATTTTGCAAAGTGTCTTTAATTTGTTTGGAAGATTTAAAGCGATTTACATAATCAATATTGCAAGGAAAGTCTTTTAAGCGATCAGAAAACGTTTTAAAATGTTGGGCTGCCAGAATGGTTGTAGGCACCAAAACAGCAACTTGTTTGCTATCGGCAACGGCTTTAAAAGCAGCGCGAATGGCCACTTCTGTTTTGCCAAAACCAACGTCGCCGCAAATTAAACGGTCCATCGGATGCGGCGATTCCATATCGCGTTTTAATTCGGCCGTTGCTTTTTCCTGATCCGGCGTATCTTCATAGATAAAAGAAGCTTCCAGTTCATTCTGTAAATAACTATCCGGCGAAAAAGCGTTACCATGGTGTGTTTTACGAACAGCATAAAGCTTAATCAGATCGCGGGCAATGTCTTTAACTTTTTTTTTTGTAGTTTTTTTGAGGCGATCCCAGGTATCCGTACCCAATTTATTCATTTTGGGCATCGTACCTTCTTTTCCGCTGAACTTGGAAATTCGATTTAAGGAATTGATATTTACATAAAGCAAATCGTTATCCGCATAAATTAAACGGATCATTTCCTGCGATTTGCCGTTTACTTCCACTTTTTCCAAACCGGCATATTTTCCGATTCCATGATCAATATGCGTTACATAATCGCCGGGTTTTAGTTCGCGCAGTTCTTTTAAAGTGATGGCCTGCGATTTTTGATAGCCTTTTTTAAGCTTGTATTTATAGTAACGGTCAAAAATCTGATGATCGGTATAACACGCCAGTTTCTGTTCACGATCCACAAAACCTTCGCGGATAGAAACCGGAATCGGGGTAAATTTAGCCGTTTTATCAATATCTTCAAAAATGGCATATAAACGTTCAATCTGCTTTGTGGAATCGGTTAAAATCAGGTTTTCAATCTTTTCCGCATCGTTGTTTTTAATGTTATGGATGAGCAGATTAAAATCTTTATTAAACGAAGGTTGCGGCCGGATATCAAAACTGATGGTTTGATCTGCCTGATAAAAAAACTGCTTGCCAAACTCTACCACGCTAAAATCGCGCAACTGATCTGCAATCATTTTTTCATTGCAAAAACTGTAAACCGGATCAATCCAATCCATGTTTTCATTTTTTTCCTGTACCGGCAAAGCTTTCCACAGCTGGGTTGCTTTTTTGTGGCCTTCTTGGATAATATCCAGCGTAAACTGCACGTCTTTGATCCACACGCAAGTATCCGCATCTATATATTCCAGCAGAGAAATGTTATTTTGGGTGAGGAATTTCGACTGCACATTCGGCACAATTGTAATGCTTTTTACGTGTTCTACCGAAAGCTGACTTTCAATTTCAAACGTCCGGATGGATTCTATAAAATCACCAAAAAATTCTACGCGATAAGGCAAATCGTGCGAAAACGAAAAAATATCAACTATGCCGCCACGAATAGAAAACTGGCCCGGACTATACACAAAATCAACGCGCTCAAACTCATATTCAATCAAAAATTCGTTGATAAAATCGATACTGAGCTTGTTTTGAACGGCAATTTCAAGCGTGTTTTTTTCGAGTGAGTTGCGGTCGATCACTTTTTCGGCCAATGCTTCCGGATACGTAACAATTAGATTACCATATTCTGAAGCATGATTTAACTCGTTCAAAACCTCTGCACGTGCCAAAACATGACTTGCATCCGGCTGTGTAAAATCAAACCCTTTTCTGTACGAAGATGGAAAGTGCATGATTTCTTTATCCAGCAAATTTTCCAGGTCAGCCTGAAAATAACCGGCTTCTTCCTGATCGGGCAAAACAAAAAGGATATGTTTATGCTGTAAAAAATACAAAGCCACAGCCAAAAAGGCATCGCTGGAACCAACCAAACCGCGCAAATGTACACGCGGATTTTTGCCCGAATTTAGCATCTGGGCCAAACTTTTTACACGGCCATCAGCCTTGTAGCATTCTAAAATATCACGAATATTCAAATCTTTGCAAATATATCAAATAGAAAATTCGGCAAAAAGTGTTTAGTAAAAGTTAAATCGATAAAACAAAACTTTTTCTGTTTGCTTAAATACTCGTTGCTTTGCTGGGCGATGCTTCTTTTACGGCATAAAATCTTAATTTTAAACCCTTGATTGTTGCTTCGCGTTATCTGAACTTTAAATATAATTATTATGAAAAATGCAGTGATTTTTGGAATTGTTATCGGAGTTTTAAGCGGAATCTGGATTTGGGCAATGTATTTACTCGGCCATTCTACTTTAAGTACAGATACGTTGTACGAATCTACTTCGATATTAATCCCGATTATAGGATTATTTTTCGGGGTAAAACGATATCGTGATGTTGACAAAGGCGGCCATATTACGTTTTTTGAAGGCTTGCAGGAAGGCTTTAAAATTTTAATGGCCGGCGGAATCGTAGCTGTTGCTTTTGCCATTTTATTTGTTAATTATGTAGCAAAAAGTTCAATCACAGATTTTTCGGGTAAAATTTTTGGCGCTTTATTAGTCGGCGTAATTACTGCGCTGGCAGTTTCTTTATTACTGATGAAAGATTCTAAACGCGTTGATTCTAAATAAAAGCAACCATACTTCTTTTAGCAGCTAAATAATGTTGTTTAATTTCAGCCAATGAAACTAAATGAAATTACTGCACATCTCGAAAACTTCGCACCGCTTGTTTACCAGGAAGATTATGATAATTCCGGATTAATCGTTGGTTCGCAGGATCAGGAAATCAATCAGGCTTTAATTTCTTTGGATTGTACAGAAGCTGTTGTTGATGAAGCAATTGCCAATAATTGCCAGCTGATTATTTCTCATCATCCGATCGTTTTTAAAGGCTTAAAAAAGTTTAACAATAAAACTTATGTAGAGCGTGTAGTAGAAAAGGCTATTAAAAACAGCATTGCTATTTACGCTATCCATACCAATTTAGATCACGTTTTTGCCGGTGTAAACAAGCGTATTGCTGATCGGTTAGGTTTAAAAAACTGCCGGGTTCTTTCACCCCAAAAAAACCTTTTAAAAAAGCTGGTTACGTTTGTTCCGGTTGCGCAGGCAGCAATTGTCCGCAACGCTTTATTTGCTGCCGGAGCCGGAAATATCGGTAATTACAACGAAGCAAGTTTTAATGTTAAGGGAACCGGAACGTTTAAAGCGAATGAAAACGCTAACCCGTTTGTTGGTGAAGTTGGCACTCGCAACGAAGAAAATGAGGTTAGGGTCGAAGTAATTTATCCGCAAAATTTTGAAAATAAAATTATTGCCGCACTTATTTTGGCACATCCTTACGAGGAAGTTGCTTATGATTTATATCCGATAACCAACTCTTATAATGAAGTTGGTGCCGGCCTGATTGGCGAACTGGAATTCCCGCAGGAAGAACCAAACTTTCTGCAACACGTAAAATCGCAGATGAAAGCAGAAGTAATCCGGCATACTGTTTTTACCGGTAAAAAAGTGAAAAAGGTTGCGGTTTGCGGCGGCTCCGGCAGTTTTTTGTTAAAGCAGGCCATTGCTGCGGGCGCAGATGTTTTCGTTACTGCTGATTTTAAATATCACGAGTTTTTTGATGCAGAAGGAAAAATTGTAATTGCGGATGTCGGGCATTTTGAAAGTGAGCAGTTTACGCAAGATTTATTAGCTGAAATTATACAGAAAAAATTTCCTAAATTTGCAATCCGTTTAACAAAAATTAATACAAACCCCGTCAAATATATTATTTAATGGAACAAACAGTAGAACAAAAGCTGAAAGCTTTATACGAACTACAAACTATACACACTAAAATCGACAGAATCAGACAGGTAAGAGGCGAACTCCCGATGGAAGTAAGCGATTTAGAAGATGAAGTTGCCGGATTAGAAACCCGTATCCAGAAAATAAAAGACGATTTGGATGATGTGGAAGATGCCGTGGTTACCAGAAAAAACCTGATAAAAGAAGCACAAGCCAACACTAAAAAGTACGAAGCCCAGCTTGCAGAAGTTAAAAACAACCGTGAATATGATGCAATCCAGAAAGAAATTGAAATTCAGGGTTTAGATGTGCAGGTAAGCGAGAAAAAAATTAAAGAACTTGGATACGATATTGCTACCAAAACCCAGGTTTATGAAAAAGCTTTAGCAGATTTAGAAGATCGCCGTAAAGATTTTGAAGTAAAAAAAGCAGAATTAGGCACAATTACTTCCGAAACCGAGAAAGAAGAAAGCGAACTGAATGCGCAGGCTGATGAAGCAAAAACGAATATTGAAGAACGTTTGCTATTTGCTTATGGCCGTTTGAGAAATAACGCTAAAAATGGCTTGGCTGTTGTAACAATTGAGCGCGATGCCTGTTCCGGCTGTTTTAACGAAATCCCGCCGCAACGCCAGGCAGACATTCGTCAGCGTAAAAAAATTATTGTTTGCGAACACTGCGGACGTATTTTGGTAGATGAGCAAATGGTTTTAGAAACTGCGGAAGCAGTTTAGTTACCAAAAATATTTTAATGAAAAAGGTGCTTGAGAAAGCACCTTTTTTTATGCGGTAAAAGAAGCATCAGGTTTAATACTGATAAACAATTGCGTTAATATTCATCCCGGCACCAACAGATGCCAGCAAAATTTTATCTCCCGGGTAAATATTTTGATTGGGTGTATTGCCTTTGATAATACTATCTAAAAGCGTTGGAATGGTAGCTACAGAGCTGTTTCCGTGATGAGAAATATTCATCGGCATCAAATCAGCATTAAATTCCTGCTCGCCAAAAAGTTTAAAAACACGCTGTAAAATTGCTGTATCCATTTTTCCGTTCGCCTGATGGATCAAAACTTTTTTAATATCGTACAAGCTTACATTTGCTTTATCCAAAGCCATTTTTATCACAATCGGTACATGAACCAGCGCATATTCATATAGTTTGCGCCCGTTCATTTTGATATACAAATTTTGTTCTGTTTCTTTTTTAAGCGAATAGGATGGACCCATCGTTAACAATCCGGCATAATCAACCGCATGAGATTGTGTTTTGTGTGCTAAAATTCCTTTTTCAGAACCCGGAACAGCTTCTAAAATAACAGCACCGGCACCATCGGCATATATCATACTGTCGCGATCATGCGGATCAGTAATTCGTGAAAGTGTTTCCGCACCAATCACCAAGCATCTTTTTGCATCACCGGATTTGAGGTAATAATTTGCCTGGATAACACCCTCTACCCAACCCGGACAGCCGAAGGGCAAATCATACGCAACGCAATCAGGATTTTTAATTTGTAAAAGCTGCTTAATCCTTGCGGCCAAAGTTGGTACCAAATCAATGCGGTTACTGCCTTCGGTAATATCGCCGAAATTGTGTGCAACAATAATATAATCCAACGTTTCAGCATCAATACCAGAACTTTTTAATGCTTCTTTTGCGGCTAAAAAACCTAAGTCGGAAGTATTTTGATCCGGCCGTGCGTAACGGCGTTCTTCAATTTCGGTAATATTTCTAAACTGCTCTAAAATTAAAGGATTGCTTTTATTGATCGGATTTCCATCTTTTTCAAAAAAACGGTTACCGAGGAAGTGGTTGCTTGTGATGATTAGCTCCGGAATATAACTTCCGGTAGCTACAATTACCGAACGGATGTTAGCTTGCATGTTGATTGTACTATATACCAAATTGGTATTTAGTATAAATTTAACTTTATTATGTTGAATTTCAAAATTGCTTCAAAATAATTTTGTTTGCAGGTTATGCTGATTTACAAAATGGCTGAGGTTGTAAGGCGGAATTTCTCGTCCGTTTAAATATTTTTTACAGGCAACAGCAAAAAGTTGTTTAATGGAATCGGCAATATTTCCTTCGCCGGTTTTACGGGTTCCCCAACGAGAATCATTCAGTTTTCCATTATGGCAGTTTTCAATCTGATGCAAAACTTTTTCTGCCTGATTAGGGAAAGCTTTGTAAATCCAATCGGTAAACAAAGCACCAATCGAACCGTTCAAGCGCACAATTGTATAACTTGCCGCACGTGCACCACAATCGGCAGCGGCTTTAATTATATCCGAAATTTCGTGGCTATTTAAACCGGGAATAATAGGAGCGACCATCGCCCGAACAGGTACGCCAGCTTCGGAAAGCTTTTTAATTACCGCCAAACGGCCGGCAGCAGTAACGGTACGAGGCTCCAGTTTTAAACGTAAATCTTCTGATAAAGAAGTGATTGAAATATTAACGTGAATGAGATCGAGTTTAGCCAACTCCGAAATCAAATCTATATCACGTAAAATCAGGTTGTTTTTACTGATAATGCTTACCGGATTGCGATATTTTAGAAAAACTTCCAGCAAAGAACGTGTAATTTTTAATTTTTTTTCAATTGGCTGATAGCAATCTGTATTGCCGGAAAGTGCAATTACTGCAGGCTGATAGTTTTTTTTGTTGAAGTAGGTTTCGAGCAAACGTGCGGCATCATGTTTTATAATAATTTTACGTTCAAAATCCAGGCCGGCACTAAAACCATAATACTCGTGCGAATTACGGGCATAGCAGTAAATACAACCATGCTCGCAGCCCTGATACGGATTAATGGAATAGTTGAAGGATAAATCCGGACTGTTTGATTCGCTTACAATTTTTTTTGGTGTTTCATTAAAAAACTGTGTTTTTGAGTTTTCAAGAAATGGTTCGTCTAAGCCTTCTTCAAACTCGGTTACATATTTATTTTGAAGAAACTTGTTATGCGTGTTTAATTGCGCACCTCGGCCTTTAAAATAAGTTTCGTTTTCTTGCTGATCCATAATATAAAATTACTAAATTTATTAGCAATTTTATATCATTTTAACAGATATTTAGTGATAAAAACAGTATCAGGCATTTTTTTTCTGATACTGTTTTTATGCCTGTAAATCATCTAACAGAAAAACAAAAAGCTCTTTCGGCCCATGTGCGCCCAACACCAGTGTTTTTTCAATATCTGCAGTTCTGCTTGGGCCGGTAATTGTAGAAATCATGCTGGGCAGGTTGTTTTTATACTTGCTTTTAAGCAGTTTAAAACCATCTTTCAAATCTAAAACCAATTGCGAAGTATAAGCTAAAACGATATGTTGATGCGGATAAATGCTTAATCTTCTGCCAGCTGAATTGCCGTTAGTAACTAAAATACTGCCATTACGGGCAATTAAAGCATCACATAAAGTTAATCCGACTTCTGCCTGCTCAAAATCCTTGTCGGTTTCAAAATAAGGATATTCGTAAGTTTTAAGAATGTTTTGCAGATAACTTTCCCAGCAATATATTTTATGCCAGTTGCGCTGTTCGGCTAAAGTAAGCAGGTTTTCGATAAACTGAATTTCATCTTCGCAAAATATAAACTGACCGGCAACAGCTGTAAACTGTTCGGCAAACATCAATTCCAACAAATCATCCTGCGCCGGATATAAAGGCAAATCTTCCAGTTGCGGGTAAGGGTTGTCCCGTTTTTCGAGCAATGCCTTACGGATTTTTTTCAATAACTGCTCTTTCGGTGTCGTGTTATCTTTCATTGCCAAAATAAAAGCCACTATGCGTTAAACATAGTGGCTTAAAAATAAGTTACAAAAATTTATTCTGTTTTTGCGCTTGTATCTGTTTCTTCCGGGTTTCTGGCAAATGTGCCTGAATGGTCGCTAACGCCTTCATGAACAAGATTTTGTTCAACCGGTTCCAAATTTCCGGAAGGGTCATCGCCATTTACAAATTCATCGTATGTGGTGCGATTTTCAAACGGGCGTTTTCCTAAAATTTCTTCCAGATCAGATTGGAAAAGGATCTCTTTTTCAAGCAGTTTGTTAGCCAATTTATCCAGTCCTTCCCGTTTATCAGTCAATAACTTTTTGGTGTTCTCATAAACTATTTTTACCAGATTACGAACTTCATCATCAATCAATTCTGATGTTTTATCAGAATAAGGCTTATTAAATTGATATTCGCCTTGTGTATCGTTAAAAGAAACATTACCAACCTTTTCATTCATCCCATAGATACTAACCATTGCATAAGCTAATTTGGTGATACGCTCTAAATCGTTTTGTGCACCGGTTGATATTTTGCTGAACACAATATCTTCTGCCACACGGCCTCCCATCGTCATGCATAAACCATCCATTAATTGCTCAGTAGTATATAAAAATTGTTCTTTAGGTAGATATTGTGCATAACCTAATGCAGCAACACCACGCGGAACGATAGAAACTTTTACTAACGGATCAGCATGTTCCAGGAACCAGCCGGCAATGGCATGTCCGGCTTCGTGGAAAGCAACAATTCTTTTTTCCTCAGGAGAAATGATCTTGTTTTTCTTTTCCAAACCACCGATTACACGATCAACAGCATCTTGAAAATCTTGCATATCAACAGCTTCCTTATTCTTACGGGCAGCAATCAAAGCGGCTTCATTACAAACGTTAGCAATTTCTGCTCCGGCAAATCCCGGAGTTTGCGCAGAAAGTTTTTTGGCATCAACATCTGCTGCTGTTTTTACCGGCAATAAATGTACTTTAAAAATTTGTTCACGGCCGTTTAAATCCGGTTTATCGATAGAAACCTGTCTGTCAAAACGTCCCGGGCGCATCAAGGCTGAATCCAAAACATCGGGGCGGTTAGTTGCTGCTAAAATAATAATACCAGAATCTGTACCAAAACCATCCATTTCAACCAATAGTTGGTTCAAGGTATTTTCCCGTTCATCATTCCCGCCAACAATATTATTTTTACCTCGCGCACGGCCAATTGCATCAATCTCATCGATAAAAATGATACAAGGTGCTTTATCTTTTGCCTGCTTAAACAAATCACGCACACGGGATGCACCAACACCTACAAACATTTCCACAAAATCAGAACCTGAAAGTGAAAAGAATGGTACTTGTGCTTCGCCTGCTACTGCTTTTGCCAGCAAAGTTTTCCCGGTTCCCGGAGAGCCAACCAATAATGCACCTTTCGGTATTTTACCACCGAGGTTGGTATATTTTTTAGGATTTTTAAGGAAATCCACAATTTCCATTACTTCCTGTTTGGCTTCTTCTAATCCGGCAACATCATTAAAAGTAACGCTTACCTGAGATTCTTTGTCAAATAAAGTTGCTTTGGATTTACCGATATTAAATATCTGGCCGCCCGGGCCACCGCCGGAACCACCGCCCATACGGCGCATAATCAGCATCCACATACCGGCAAATAAACCTACCATGATGATAGTTTGTACTAACCAGCTGGAAAAAATACTTTCATGTTGTTCGTAAGTAATCGGAATTTTTTGACTTTCCGGTACATCTTTTTGAGCATTTTGTACAGATTGTTTCAAGCTTTCATAAGAGGCATCGGTAAAATAATACTGTGCATTATCATTTGCCATATTAAAAGAACGTTTATCGCGTACAGCTGCATATTGCTGTTTACTTAAACTATCCTTTTTAATATAAACTTCGGCTACAACTAAATCACCATTTTTGTAAGCAACGATTTTATCTACGTCGCCTTTTCTAAGCATATTACCTTCAAAAGTTTGAAAGTTAATAAGTGAGCCTCCGCTGCCGCCAAAAAAATAAGGTACAACCAGCAATCCGATTACGGCAATTGCATAAATCCACATAAAATTAAATTTAGGCGGTTTGGGTGTTGTTTTTTTATTTGGTATGCGGCGGATTGGTTTCTGATTTTCAGAGTTTTTTTCTTTCATTTTTTACAAACACATAGTTACAAACTTACAAGACCAGAAAAATAATTTTAAGCACTTTTGTAAGATTTAAATTCGGCATCGCCCCACAATTCCTCTATCCCGTAAAACTCGCGTTTGTCTGTTTTAAATATGTGTACTACAACGTCTATATAATCTAACAAAATCCACTCTCCATATTCAAAGCCTTCCTTTCTCCAAGGGTCCTGTTGCAAGGCTTTATAAACTTCTTCTTCTACACTGCCGGCAATGGCTTTTACCTGAGTGGTAGATTCTGCATGGCAGATTACAAAATAATCTGACACTGAACTGCGGATATTTCTGAGGTCTAATCTAACAATATCATTACCTTTTTTTTCCTGAATACCGTTGATAACAATTTCTGAAATTAAGGCTGATTCTAATTTATTCTTGTTTATTACCATTAAAAACACTTAGTTTTGAAAACGAATTCATAGACGTTTTATTCTACTTTGCAAAATAACATAATTTCCGGTGCATTTGTTGGACAAAATATTCTGACTTTTAAGGAGATAACGTCTACAAATGACCTTACAAAAGAATTGGTGGCAAATTCCACGCCATTACCAGAAGGAACAGTCATTATGGCAGAATATCAAACTGCCGGAAAAGGGCAGCAACAAAATGGCTGGTTTAGCGAAGCCGGCAAAAATTTAACCTTCAGCATTCTTTTATTTCCGGCATTTTTATCTCCCGGTAACACTTTCCAGCTTTTAGCAGCAATCAGTTTAGGCGTAATCAAGCCTTTACAAAAACTTTTAGGCGATAGCATCCGCATAAAATGGCCGAATGATATTTATTACGGGCAAAAGAAGCTCGGTGGCATTTTGATAGAAAATATTCTGGCCGGCAACACGGTTAAACACGCTGTAATTGGTATCGGGATAAACGTTAACCAAGAAAATTTCCCTGCTCATTTACCAAATCCGGTTTCAATAAAGCAGATTATTCAAAAAGAAAGTAGGTTAAAAGAAGTATTATTAGAAATTTGCGCCGGGATAGAATTTTATTACCTGAAGTTAAAAAGTGCGGATTTTGCAGAAATTAAACAGGAATATCTGGATAACCTTTACGGTTTCGGGCAGGAGCTGCTTTTTAAATCCAACGAAGAAATTTTTGAAGGAGAAATTTGCATAGTAAACCATTTGGGTATGCTGGGTATCAAAAGGAAAAAGGAAATTGAATTTTTTAATCTGAAACAGATCAAATTTATTTTTAACGAATCATGAAAAAATTAACCCTGATTATCATTACAGCTTTATTAAGCACCGGTTTATCCGCACAAATTCTGCAGCCGGTAAAATGGTCATACGCTGCAAAAAAAACCAGTAAAACAGAAGCCGTTTTACTGCTAAAAGCAACGATAGACCAAGGCTGGCATATCTATTCTACGCAGCAAAAAGAGGGCGGCCCGATAAAAACTTCAATCACGTTTACACCTTCAAAAGATTATGCCATAAACGGAGCATTGGCAGAACCGAAACCGGTAACCAAGTTTGAGCAGGTTTTTAAAATGAATGTTAACTATTTTGAAAAGGCAGTCATCTTTCAGCAAAAAATAAAACTAAAGAAAGACCAAACCAGCATTAAAGGCCAGTTAGAATACATGGTTTGTAATGATAAGCAATGCCTTCCGCCAGATAATGTTGATTTCGATATTCCGATTAAGTAACTATTAAGCAGTTATTTAAATAATATTTTTATAAAAATGAGTATTCCCATAGAAAATATAGGTGTGTTTACTTCCGGTGGTGATGCGCCGGGGATGAACGCAGCCATCCGTGCCGTTGTGCGTACGGCGTTGTATTATAACATCCAGGTTACCGGAATCCGGCGCGGTTACGAAGGCATGATCAACGGCGATATGTTTATAATGGATCGCCGCTCGGTTGCCAACATTGTGCAGCGCGGCGGCACGATATTAAAAACAGCCCGCAGCGAACTTTTTAGAACGCCTGAAGGACGGAAAATAGCTTACGGCCAATTGCAAAAATACAATGTAGATGCTTTGGTAGCTATTGGCGGCGATGGTACGTTTACCGGTGCAAAAATTTTTGGACAGGAATTTAATATGCCGATTGTTGGTTTGCCCGGGACAATCGATAACGATTTGTTTGGTACTGATTTTACCATCGGTTACGATACTGCCATAAATACGGTGGTAAACGCAGTAGATAAAATCCGCGATACGGCCGAATCACATGATCGTTTGTTTATTGTGGAAGTGATGGGCCGTGATTGTGGTTTGATTGCTTTACGAACCGGAATTGCAACCGGTGCGGAAGCAATTTTGATCCCGGAAACAAAAACTACCGGCATCGACTCTGTTTTTGCCCGTTTGGAAAGAGACCGCCGGCATAAATCATCTAAAATTATTATTGTTGCCGAAGCAGAAGAAGCCGGCGGCGCATTTGAAATTGGCGATCAGATTAAAGAGAAATATCCTAATTATGATACGCGCGTTTCTATTTTGGGCCACATCCAGCGTGGTGGTATGCCAACCTGTATGGATCGTGTTTTAGCAAGCCGTGTAGGCGTTGCAGCTGTAGAAGGTTTACTTGACGGACACCGGAACGAAATGGTTGGCTTGGTGCACAACGATATCAAGTTTACAGATTTTGATCATGCCGTTAAACATAATACAGAGATCAACCCTAACTTTTTAAAAATTGTAGAAATTTTATCGTTGTAAGATTTATGTGCTAAAAGAAGTAGTCAACTCCCTCTCCTTTAGAGTGGGCTGGGGCTACTTCTTTTAGCACATAAAAATCAAAGTAGTTTTGCAGCAACTTCTTCCCAGGTATTTACCCGTTCAAATTCTGTTATCAGTTTGTTATGCGGAGAGGTAAAAAGCAGCGGCCGACCGTCAAACGCAGTAAAATTGCGGCTGCGGTCATCAATCATCACATCAACATTAACTATTTTTAAGCCGCAAAAAATAGTGCGCTGCCATGGGATAAACGGAAAATGATCTGCCAGCCAATCTACTTTATCTTCCAGCGAATTGCGAAATTCCATTGCTGCAGAAACAATAAAAACATCGTATTTCTGGTCTAATTCTTTAACCACGCGCTGGCTGTCTTTAATCACTTCCAAATCGCGGAAAAACCCTTTTTCATAAATGTGTTTTCTAAAATCTCCGGCAATATGTTCTGGTAAAATATGATAAAATTCTTCCCCGTCGGCTTGTGCTCTTAATGCTATTTCCGGATGATCGCGTTTATAAAGTGCTTCAAATTTGGCAATTACATCTGCCATCACTTCGTCCATATCTATCGCAATGCGTTGTTTTTCCATGATTGTATTGATAACTTGTTCTGCAAATTGAAAAAAATATATCAGCATTCACACAAATCAGTTGCATTTATACTGTTTTTAGCAATGTTTTTTTATATCCTGAATATTTTTATACTTTTGCAGCCCCGCACAAAAAAGTTCCGGGGAATATGTTGAATACATAAAATTTAAAAATGGCAACTAAAATCAGATTACAAAGACACGGTAAAAAAGGCAAACCCTTTTATTACATTGTGGTAGCAGATGCCCGCGCGCCGAGAGATGGCCGTTTCATCGAACGTTTAGGTTCTTATAACCCGAACACTAACCCGGCAACTATTAATATCGATTTCGATAAAACATTGGATTGGGTTAACACAGGCGCAGAACCAACCGATACCTGCCGTGCAATTTTGGCTTACAGAGGTGTAATGTACAAAAAGCATTTGCAGGGCGGTGTTAAAAAAGGTGCGTTAACAACAGAGCAGGCAGATGAAAAATTTGCAGCTTGGGTAGAGCAAAAAGAAAATAAAATTAGCGGCAAGAAAACAGATTTAGGTTCTGCAAAAGATGAAGCACGCAAAGCCGCTTTAGCTGCAGAAGCCAAGAAAAATACGGATCGTGCTGCTGCAATTGTTGCAAAAAATACACCTCCGGCAGCACCGGTTGCTGAAGTAACCGAAGAAGCTCCTGCCGAATAATTTAATCTAAAATATTTATCGTATAGCGAAGTGCTTTCTGCCACAGGAAGACTTCGCTATACTTGTTTTAAGCCCTTTTTATGATGAATACAGAAGATTATTTCCATTTAGGTGCTGTTACCAAAACGCGTGGCTTAAAAGGTGAATTACAGGTTTTTATAACTTTTGATGAACCGGAAAAGCTGAAGTTTACCAATTTATTTATTGAACTTGCCGGCAAACTGGTTCCGTATTTTGTAACCCTTTTTAAGATTCCGCAAAAAAATATCGCTTACCTGCAACTGGAAGATATTGACACCATTGAAAAAGCTGCTTTATTAGTAAAAAAAGATATTTACCTGCCCAATAAAATCAAACCCAAAAAGAAAAAAAGTGATTTTGGTTTAAAAGATCTGCTCAATTTTATTGCAGTTGATGTAAATGAAGGCGAGTTGGGCGAAATTATAGAAATCCATGAATTTCCGCAGCAGTTAGTTGCTACCGTTCCTTACAAAAATTGTGAAGTGCTTTTCCCCTTAAACGAAAGCATTATCAAAAGTATTGATGTGGTAAAAGGAGTAGTGCTGATAGATTTGCCGGAAGGTTTGCTGGATGTTTATCTGGATTGATCGGCTTAGGTTGAAGCTAAGATCGTTTAATAGTGGCCTTTAGGAGAAAGAATATTTAAGATATAAATTTCATTTTGATCCGAAATCTTATAAATTATCCTGTGTTCCTAAGTAATTCTTCTCGACCATCTTCCAGATAATTGGTGTTTTAAAGGTTCGGGTTTTCCAATTCCTTCGTAGGGGTTTTCCCGTATCGCATCAATTAGGTCCTGTATTTTCTTTTGAATAGCTTTATTTCCAGATGTTTTTCAATACTGTAAATCTCGGATTGCTTTAGGAGAACAAGTTACTTCCATAAATCTTCAGTCCGGATTTTTACTCCTTTGCCGTTTTTTATGTCTTCTTCAGCCTGAAGAATTTCAGCAACAAATTCTGAGTTGTAGATACTTTTTTCTTCTTCAAAAGTAATTTTCAAAGCATTTAAAACAGCTTTAACAGCGGTTAACTGTTCTTCATTATCAGGATGTACAATCAATGTTCCCATAAATCAAAAATAAAATTTTTATAATTACGAATCATTATTTCAGCTAGCTTTCTCCTTTCCGCCTTTCTCCTCAAGACCTTATCTTTGCCGAATGCGTTTTGATATCATCACCGTTTTGCCTGGCTTGCTCGATAGTCCGTTTGCACATTCTATTTTGCAGCGTGCACAGAAAAAAGGAATTACAGAAATTTACGTTCATAACTTGCGCGATTATACTACCAACAAGCAAAAAAGTGTGGATGATTATCAATATGGCGGCGGAAGCGGAATGGTAATGACGGTTGAACCTTTTGCCAATTGCATCAATCACCTTAAAACGCAACGGGATTACGATGAAATCATTTTTATGACACCGGATGGCCAAACCCTTAATCAACAGATCGCTAATAACTTATCCGTTAAAAAAAGCATTATCATTTTATGCGGACATTATAAGGGCATCGATCAGCGTATCCGCGATACGTTTGTAACACGAGAAATTTCTGTGGGCGATTATGTACTTTCCGGTGGAGAGTTGCCTGCTGCGGTTTTGGTTGATGCTGTTGTTAGGTTGATTCCGGGTGTCTTGTCGGATGAAACTTCTGCCCTGTCAGATTCTTTTCAGGATGGATTGCTGGATGCGCCTTTATATACGCGGCCGGCAGAATGGAACGGACAAGCAGTGCCGCCGATTTTATTAAGCGGCAACACGCCGGAAATTGAAAAGTGGCGGCATGAACAAGCTTTAGAACGAACAAAAACGCGTCGCCCGGATTTACTTTCCTGATTTTACACCTGTTTGTGAATAAAAACAGAAATGTGGAAAATTTGAAATCTATCTTTTATAATTAATTTAAAATCCCTATAATTGCAATCCGATTTTTACGGGCTAAAAATCGTTATTAAGAGCTAAAAATCATGGATTTAGTAAAATTTGTTGAAGAACAAAACATAGTTAAAAGCAGTTTCCCTTCCTTTAAAGCTGGTGACACCGTTAGCGTATACTACAAAATCAGAGAAGGTAATAAAGAGCGTATTCAGCTTTATCAAGGCGTTGTAATTCAGCGTAACAGCACTGGCGCACACGAAACTTTTACCGTACGTAAGGTTTCTAACGGCATTGGTGTTGAACGTATTTTCCCCGTCAATTCTCCAAATATTGATAAGGTAGAAGTTAACAGCCACGGTAAAGTACGTCGTGCTAAATTGTTCTACCTGCGCGAGTTAACCGGTAAAGCAGCTCGTATTAAATCTAAAAGAGTTTAATATTTTTAAGATATTCAGTTGATAAAAGAAGCCTTTCAGAAAGAATCTGAAAGGCTTCTTTTATGGGATAAAATTTTGTTTTAAGATTATTATTTTGTCATCTCAACACGCCTGTCATCCTGAACTTGTTTCAGGATCTCTCGTGAAAAGTAGTAACCATGTTTTGTGAGATGCCGAAACAAGTTCTGCATGACAAAACTGATATTAATCCGTTACCAATTCAGCTAAAAGCGTTCTTCCGCCTTTTACGGTTTCACCTAAATTTACGTTGATTTTGGTCCCGATCGGTAAAAAAACATCAACCCGAGATCCAAATTTAATAAAGCCAAACTGCGCGCTTTGCTCTACTTCATCGCCTTCATTGATATACCAAACGATACGGCGGGCCAAAGCACCTGCAATCTGCCTGAACAAAACCGGAATGCCCTGAGGCGTTTCTACCACAACCGTTGTGCGCTCGTTATCTGTGGATGATTTTGGATGCCAGGCAACCAGATATTTCCCCGGATGATATTTGAAGTATTTAACCACGCCGGTAATCGGGTTTCGGTTTACGTGTACGTTGATCGGCGACATAAAAATAGAAACCTGGATCCGTTTATCTTTTAAATATTCCGGTTCCTGTACTTCTTCAATTACAACTACTTTTCCATCAGCGGGGCAAATTACCATTTTTTCGTCCGTCGTAACTGCGATTTTCGGATGCCGGAAAAACTGCAGGACGATTAAAAATAATATTGCCGATAAAATATAAATCACCCAACGAAAAAGTACCGTATCCGGGAAGTAAAACTGGACGATTGCGTTAAGCACAAAAATAAATAATATGGTTAGAGCGATAGAGGAATAGCCTTCTTTATGAATAGTCATGCGTAAATAAACGTTTTAGATTACAAAGGTGAAAATAAGTACAGATAAATAAAAACGAGCGGCGCGGCCAGTAAAAGTCCGTCGAAACGATCCAGCAAGCCACCATGTCCGGGTAAAATATTGCCGGAATCTTTTACGTTGATGCTTCTTTTAAGCATAGATTCTACGAGATCGCTCATGGTGCCGAAAATGGAAATGATGAGCGAAACGATGATCCAGTGGAAGATTGAAATCTGTAAAAAATATTGACTGATAATGAACGCAATAATAACAGCTACGATAATTCCGCCGATAAATCCTTCCCATGTTTTTTTGGGTGAATGCTGTTCAAAAAGCTTATTTCTGCCAAATTGCCGGCCTGACAAGTAAGCGAAAGTATCATTCGTCCAAAGCAATAAAATGAATCCGAGCGGCAGATGGAAATTAAAATCATGATGCAAAAATCCTATCGCCATAAAAAAAACGAAAGGTATTAACGTGTAAATCAATCCTAAAAAAGTATAAGCGATTTGGTGGAACGGTTTTTCTGATTTTTGATAGAGTTCCGCAAAAAAAATTAAAACGCAGAATAAAACAATCAATCCTGAAAAATACCTGGTAAAAGAAGCATTGAGCCAAAAGGAAGTTGCGGTGATACAAATAAGTAAACCTAAAACTAATCCTAAAATTTGCTGCGGATAAACGCCGGTAGTTTTGATCAAACCATAAAATTCAAACAGGCAAAGTAAACTCAGTAATGAAAAAAAGCTGAGAAAAACATATGGCCCGAAAAAAAAGGCGGCCAGCATCACCAAAACAAAAAAGAAACCGGTTATCGCTCTGGTTTTCATGGCCGGATAGGTTGATTGTTTTCATGCAGAACTTGTTTCGGCATCTCATTACAAAAGTAAAAACCTGGCAAGAGGGATCCTGAAACAAGTTCAGGATGACAAAGCGGAAACAAGCGAGTTTTCATGGCCGGATAGGTTGATTGTTTTCATGCAGAACTTGTTTCGGCATCTCATCATAAAAGTAAAAACCTGGCAAGAGGGATCCTGGAACAAGTTCAGGATGACAAAATGGGAAATTACGATCAATTTTCATGGTTTAATATCGTTTAAAACCAGGATTTCGATAGCACGGCTGAACTCAGATTTATGGATGTAAACTTCTACCTGCCCGAAAGTATTGTGTGCAGAATCGCGCTTATTCATTAAAACAGCTTCAATTTCGTGTTGTACAAGCACTTGTTTTACCAATTCCGATTGAAAGAAATTAGCGGAAGTATAAATTTTAACCCAATCTGATTCCATTAAACAGTTTGTAAACGTTGCTTGTAAGTTTCCGACACTTTTTTGTAGCATAAAAACAGTATCAGCGTAAGTAAAATACTAAAGGCGTAGCTTTTCCAATCAAACGAAGGCTGTTCGGTTTTAATCATTTTAAGCTGATACAAATAACTGGCCACCAAAGCGGCACCATTATTTAAAAAATGGCCAAATACGCCCGGCCAGATACTGCCGCTCCAGGCGGCGAAATAACCGAAAAATACGCCTAAAGCCATGCGCGGTAAAAAGCCGAAAAACTGAAAATGTATGGCACTGAACAAGGCTGCGGAAAGCCAAATCCCCCAATGGATGTTGTTTGTCCAGCCGGTAAAAATTTGCTGGAAGCAACCGCGAAAAATAAATTCTTCGGAAACGGCCGGTAAAATGGCGATCATCAGCAGGTTAATTAGAAAACTGAGCGGCGATTTCATTTGTAATAAAATCTCGGTTTGCTCGCCGGCTGTATCTTCCATACTGCGCATCCACCGTTCCACACCTTTTAAAAAGTGCGGTAAAACCATTTTCTGATTGAAATTGATCAGCATGTCCATCAGTGGCGAAGAGATCAGCATAACTAAAAACACCAGTAAAAGAAGTATCAGCGGAAACTTCCAATTTGCTTTGAGATAAGTTTGCGGCTGCCGAACCAAAACTTTTGCAAAAAAAATAGCCGGAATCAAAAAGCCAAAAACAGAAGAACCCATCTGCATAAACTTTAAACTATTTAGCGTGCTGGCCGGCATATTGGCACTCATCTGCATCATATCGCTAAAGCCGGAAGTACCGTAAATAATTACGATAATAACGCCACAAATCAAACCGCCGATAAATAAGCCGCCGATGGCAAGCAGCACCATCAGCAAAAATTGCAACGGGTATGACATTTGGTAGTATGGCTTTTCAATCATCTGCTGATAAATTACGTAAATTTGCAGGGCTTAAAGATAAACATGTCTGTTCAAATAGGAAATATCGATCTGGGAAAATTCCCGCTTTTGCTGGCACCAATGGAAGATGTAAGCGATCCGCCGTTTCGGTTTGTGTGCAAACAAAACGGTGCGGATATGATGTACACGGAGTTTATTTCTTCGGAAGGATTGATCCGCGATGCGGCCAAAAGCCTGCAGAAACTGGATATTTTTGAGTATGAACGGCCAATCGGCATCCAGATTTTTGGTAGTAGTATTGATTCGATGCGGGAAGCAACACAGATTGCCACGAAAGCTGGCCCGGATTTGATCGACATTAATTATGGCTGCCCGGTTAAAAACGTGGCCTGCCGTGGTGCCGGTGCCAGTTTATTGCAGGATATTGATAAAATGGTTGCCATGACGAAAGCCGTGGTAGAAGCCACACACCTGCCGGTTACTGTAAAAACGCGTTTAGGCTGGGACGATCATACCAAAAATGTTTATACCGTTGCCGAGCGTTTGCAGGAAGTGGGCATCAAAGCATTAACCATACATGGCCGCACACGGTCGCAGATGTATAAAGGTGAGGCCGACTGGCGATTGATTAGCGAAGTGAAGAAAAATCCAAATATCGAGATTCCTATTTTTGGAAACGGAGATATTGATTCGCCGGAAAAAGCTTTAGCTTGGAAACAGGAATTTGCGGTTGATGGGATGATGATCGGCCGCGCAGCTATCGGCAACCCGTGGATTTTCCGGGAGATAAAATATTTTCTTCAAACCGGTAACTTTCTGGCTAAACCAACGATAGAAGAACGGGTCGAAGTTTGCAAAACACATCTGCAAAAATCGATTGTCTGGAAAGGGCCGAAAACCGGGATTTTTGAAATGAGAAGGCATTATGCCAACTATTTTAAAGGCGTGGAAAATTTTAAAGAAACACGAATGAGGTTAGTTGCTTCGGAAAACATAAACGAGATTTATGACATTCTGGAAGGAATCAAATCAGCGCAGGCAGCTGTAATGGCGTGATTGTTGAACAAAGCATTTAGCTACATATATAATTTATTTGATCGAAAAATTATGGTAAACACAATTACAGAAGGTGTAAAAGTATCCGTTGAAACTTTATATCAGCAAGAATACTCTAACCCGGCAAACGAACATTTTATGTTTGCTTATAAGATTATTGTTGAAAATATGACGGATTATGCCGTGCAATTGATGCGCCGCCGCTGGGATATTTTTGACTCTAACGGAACAAAACGCGAAGTGGAAGGCGAAGGCGTAGTTGGTTTACAACCGGTAATTGAGCCGGGTAATCAACATGAATATGTTTCGGGCTGTAATTTAAAAACCGAAATGGGCAGTATGAAAGGCGAATATCAAATGATTCGTTTGCTGGATAACCGCACGTTTGATGTTAAAATCCCGGAATTTCAGTTGGTTGTTCCTTATAAATTAAATTAAGATACTTCTTTTATACCAATAAAAACAGCAAAGCCGCAATCAAAAAAATTGCGGCTTTGCTTGTTAAAAAGCTTTTCAATTTGCTTAATTTCTCCGGTTATTAAACAAAAAGGAAGCGTAATAAACCAAAGTTGCCAAAGCACTTAAAGCGGCAACAACATAAGTCATGGCAGCCCACCACAAAGCATCTTTCGCTTGTTCATGCTCTTCGCTGGTTTGCATCACCGTATAATTATTGTTTAACCAGGCCAAAGCGCGGTTGCTGGCATCAAATTCAACCGGTAAAGTAATAAAACTGAAAGCAGTAACCAACGCCAAAGCAGCAATGCCAATAGCCAAGATCAACGGGTTCCCGCTAAAAAATAACAGCATAATACCGATCATCAAAGTCCATTGGGTTAAGGTTGAAGCCGTTTGCACAATTGGCACCATCGCCGAACGGAAAGTTAGCCAGCTGTAAGCTTTTGCATGTTGCACGGCGTGGCCGCATTCGTGGGCTGCAATGGCCGCAGCGGCCACACTCCGGCTTTCGTAAACATCCGGACTTAAATTAACTGTTTTGTTTTCAGGGTTGTAATGATCGGAGAGCTGTCCATCCACAGAAATTACTTTTACGTCGAAAATTCCGTTATCGCACAGCATTTTTTCGGCAACTTCTTTACCGGATAAACCCGAAAGCAAACCGATTTTCGCATATTTCTTAAACTTGCTTTTAAAACGCCATTGCACACCAAAACTGATTACTGCAATCAAAATCATCAACACATATCCAGACATCATCTTATTTATTTTTTTACTATTGATGATCGTATTTCAAAAAGTATTCCGATTCTTAATTTTTATATCGATAAAAGAAGCATCAGCAAAAACCTGACAATTGGGCAGAAGATAGATTACAAAAGCTCCAGCAAAGTTTCCAAACGCATGCCTCTCGAACCCTTTACCAAAATCGTTGCATTAGTTATGGATGAAGATTTTAGGGCGATAAAAGCAGCATCGGTACTTTCAAAAAAAGTATCGGTAAAAACAGTATGATGTTCGTAAAAAGCTTTTCCGATAAAAATCCGCTGATCAACTGCAATTTCGTTTGCTTTTTGGATTATCAACAAATGTTCTGCGGAGGAATGTTCGCCTAATTCAAACATATCGCCCAGAATTAGCACTTTTTTATCAGCCTTAATCGCTTCCAAATTTTTGATGGCAACTTCCATGCTGCTTGGGTTGGCGTTGTAATAATCGCAAATCAAGGTGTTAGTTTTGGTTTGGACGATTTGCGAACGGTTGTTTTCCGGCTGATAACCTGCAATTCCACTATTAATTTGTTCGACAGCTAACCCGAATTTATTTCCGATACAAATGGCAGCCAGCACATTATCAAAATTATAATTTCCTGTAAGCTGCGTTTGCACTTCCTGTTTTTGTATTGATGCAGCTTCATCATTCAGCCACCAGCTAATTTTTAAAAGCGGTACATTTTCCAAAATCTCTCCGGAAACCAAACTGTGCACTGCTTTTCCATAATAAACCGTTTTCTGGAAATGCCGATGGAAAGCCATTTCTTCCAAAATCAAATCATCATGGTTTACAAAAACAGTTCCGCCGGTTTGCGCCAAAAAATCAAACAATTCGCCTTTTCCTATTTTCACACCTTCCGGACCGCCAAAACCTTCTAAATGTGCGCGGCCGATATTGGTAATTAAACCATGCGTTGGCTGTGCAATCCCACATAAAAAAGCGATTTCCTGCTGATGATTTGCACCCATTTCTATAATTGCGATTTCTGTTTCACGTGAAATGGACAAAAGCGTAAGCGGCACGCCGATATGGTTATTCAGGTTTCCTTTGGTGGCATATGTTTTAAATTTCCGGCTTAAAACGGAATTAATCAGCTCTTTCGTTGTCGTTTTTCCGTTGGAGCCGGTTAATCCAATTACCGGAATTTGTAACTGTTTCCGATGAAAGCGCGCCAAATCCTGCAAAGCCGCAAGCACATCATCCACCAAAATAAAACGATCGCTTTTACGATGCGCAGCTTCATCAATTACGGCAAAAGCTGCACCCATTTCCAAAGCTTTTTCTGCAAAAGTATTGGCGTTAAAGTTTGCTCCTTTTAAAGCGAAAAAAATGCTGTTTGGGATGATGTTGCGCGTATCGGTACTGATTTGAGGATGCTGTTGAAAGGTTTGGTAAAGCTGTTCGGTAGTCATGTACAATTTTAATCAAATCTGGGTTGAATTGGAAAGGGTTATCATCCATTTACGTTCTTTTTGCTTGTCCGTTCTTTTGTTTCAAGACAAAAGAACGGACAAGCAAAATAATTTGAAGAAGATCATTCCGCTTCGCTCATGATGACAAGGAAAACTAAAATTATAGCAAAACTTCTATTACAACCGTCCAACCAAACCATAATTTCAATAGCTTAGGCATTTCCAAATCTTTCTTTTTTCTATGAAAAAACTGATACTGTTTTTATCGATACTTTTTTGTTACTCCAATTTAAAAGCGCAAAAAATCCAGTCGCCGGCAGAATTTTTAGGTTATAAATTGGGCGATCAGTTTACGCCGCATCATCGCATTGTCGAATATTTCAAATACATCGCCCAAACCTCCAAAAATGTAAAGTTAACGCAATACGGAAGTACGAGCGAAGGCCGCCCGTTGCTAACCGCGTTTATTGCTTCGGATGAAAATATTAACCGCCTGGAAGAAATCCGACAAAATAATTTACGCCTAACCGGTTTAGTAAGCGGACAAGGCAGCACAGATTTCCCGGCAATTGTTTGGCTGGGTTACAACGTACACGGCAACGAACCAAGCTGCAGCGAAGCAGCCATGCAAACGCTTTTTGAGCTGGTTAACCCATCAAATACCAAAACTAAAACCTGGCTAAAAAATACGGTTGTGGTGATTGATCCTTGCCAAAACCCGGATGGCCGCGAACGTTATGTAAATTTTTACAACCCGATCCACATTACGCCGCCGGATGCAGACCCTGCCGCACGCGAACACCGCGATACCTGGCCGAGCGGCCGTTACAACCATTACTATTTTGATATGAACCGCGATTGGGCCTGGCAAACGCAACAGGAATCGCAGGAAAAACTGGCAAATTACAACAAATGGCTGCCGCAGGTTCATGCGGATTTCCACGAGCAAAGCTATAATGCGCCGTATTATTTTGCGCCGGCTGCCGAACCTTTTCATAAAAATATTACGCCCTGGCAGCGCGAATTTCAAACGACCATCGGCAAAAATAATGCGAAATATTTTGACCAAAACGGCTGGCTTTATTTTACTAAAGAAGAGTTTGATTTGCTGTATCCGTCTTACGGCGATACTTATCCGCTGTATAATGGTTCCATCGGTATGACTTTTGAACAGGGCGGAATCGGTGCGGGTTTGGCAATTAAAACGGCTTCGGGCGATACTTTGAGATTGTCTGACCGTATCACGCATCACCTAACCACCGGTTTAAGTACGGTTGAGACTGCTTCGGCAAACGCAAAAAAACTGATGGAAGAATTTAAAAAGTTTTATGATCGTGCGGAAAGCAATCCGCCGGGAGACTATAAAACTTACATCGTTAAAAATGAAAACCCGGATAATTTGAAAGCACTGGCAAAATTGTTCGATAAAAACAGCATCCGATATGGTTTTGGCGGAGGTAATGCACTTACCGGTTTCAACTATTTTACCGGGAAAACCGAGAAGTTTAACGTTGATGCCAACGATATGGTAATTCCATCGGCGCAGCCAAAAGCTGTTTTATTAAATGTTTTGATGGAACCGAAAACGTTTATGACGGATAGCAACACGTACGATATTACGGCCTGGAGCTTGCCTTATGTTTACGGCTTAAAAACTTATGGCATAAAAGAAGCATTGAAACCGCAATCTGCTTCGATGAAAATACAGGAACCGGTTCCGAATCCCGCTAAAGCAAATTATGCTTACGTGTTAAACTGGAAATCATTGGATGATGTAAAATTTTTGGCTGCGCTGATGCAGAAAAACATCAAAGTGCGTGTTACCGAATTGCCTTTTGAAGCTGCCGGTAAAAAGTTTTCCGCCGGCTCTTTGATCATTACCCGGGCCGGGAACAATCAGCTGGCCGAGGGTTTTGACGAGCAGGTTTTGTCAACCGCAAAAACATTTAACCGTAATTTAACGCCGCTGGCTTCGGGTTTTGTGGAGAAGGGAAATGATTTAGGTTTTTCGTCGGTCCATACCATCGGCAAACCCAAAATTATGCTGGCTGCCGGCGATGATGTTTCGGCTTCTTCATTGGGCGAAGTTTGGTTTTATTTTGAAAAAGAGCTGCATTATCCGATCAGCCTCATCAACACAAAAGATTTAAACCGTGTTAAATGGAGCGATTTTGATGTGGCGATTTTCCCGGATGGTTATTATAACGATTTCCCGGCGGATGACTTGCAGAACTGGGTAACCAAAGGCGGCAAACTGATTTTGATGGAAAACGCAATCACAAAAGTTGCCGGTAAAAAAAGCTTCAACATCAAATTAAAAGAAGATAAAAAGCCGGATGAAGATGTAAAATCAGCTTTAAAAAAGAAACCTTACGAGGATATTAAAACATACAACAGTCGCGAACGCAGCGCAATCAGTAATAATATTGCCGGTGCCATTTATAAAATCAACATCGATAATACGCATCCGCTTGGCTTCGGCTTCCCTGATTATTACTTCACTTTAAAACAAGATAATAATTTGTACGAGTTTTTGGATGAAGGCTGGAATGTAGGAACCATAAAAAAAGACGGCTACGTGGCCGGTTTTGCCGGGCAAAAAGTGAAAGCGCATTTGCAGGACGGCTTGCTGCTTGGCGTGCAGGACATGGGCCGCGGCGAAGTGGTTTACCTGGCCGACGACCCGTTGTTCCGCAGCTTTTGGGAAAATGGCAAGCTGCTTTTTGGCAATGCTGTTTTTATGGTTAATTAATTGCCGCCAACCCGGCCTTTTTCGCTTTCTGCACCGGATTGATGGTTGCGTGCCTTGATTTTACTGTTGCCGAAGTTGTAAGTGAAAGTTAACAATGCAACCCGCGTTTCTTGTTTTTGGTGAATGTCAATATTAACATTCTGATACTTGCTGGTTACATCATTGCGGCGGGTGTTGAAAATATCACTTACTGAAAACTTCAGGTTTGCTTTTTTATTGACGAACGATTTACTGATACCTGCATCCGTAGAATATTGCGGTTTTATATAAAATACGCCATAAACCAACGAAGATTGATAATTGGAAGAAAGTTCTGCTTTGAAACCCTTTCCAATCGTAAAGTTTTGTAATGCCTTGATTTGAAATGCCGCCCGGCCTTTATTATAATTGCCGCCAAGCAAAGAATCAGATTTAAAACCTAAATAAAAACCGTTTAAATTAAGGTTTCCAGACCACCATTTTGTGAAGGTAAAAGGTGTATTGATGTTTGCATTATAAGAATTTTGGCTTTGCAGATTGAGCTGCGTGCTGTACGATGCTTTGTTTACCGTTACTAAAACTTCGGTCATCACATCTTTGGTATGGCTGTAGCTTAAACTCACATTAACCGTTTTTTTGTAAGAATAATTGAGTTCAAAAGATTGTGTATACTGCGGTTTTAAAAACGGATTTCCCTGGCCGTAAGTGTATTGATCCAGATAATACACAAACGGATTTAAATTGTCGTAACTCGGCCGGTCAATGCGGCGGCTGTAAGAAAAGCCGATACTGTTTTTATCGGATAAATTTTCGTTCAGAAATAAACTTGGGAAGAAGTCTAAATAATTACGGTCAACAATTTGATTTGTAGTAATCAGGTTTCCGTTGGAAATTGTATTTTCTGCACGCAGACCAAACTGCACGGAAAGCTTTTTAAAAGTTCTGCTCAGGTTGATATAACCTGCGTTAATTTTTTCGGTGTAAATAAAGCGGTTGGTGCGCGAAACATCGTTGATATAATCGCCGCCCGAAAGTTTTTGCGCTTCCAGATCATTATCTGTTTTTACATCGCTCACTTTAAAACCAACTTCCAGCTTTGCCAGCTTTTTAAAATTTTTGGCGTAATCCGCTTTTGCAGTTTTAATGTTGATGATTGAAGGCGTTTGGTTGCGCAGGGAAATTGGAATGTGCTGTAAATTTCCATCCGACAAAAAGA
This sequence comes from Sphingobacteriaceae bacterium, assembly GCA_903642215.1. Taxonomy (GTDB): domain Bacteria; phylum Bacteroidota; class Bacteroidia; order Sphingobacteriales; family Sphingobacteriaceae; genus Mucilaginibacter_A. The sequence goes on from CAHJWG010000001.1 coordinate 639,825, forward strand.
AATCCGTGTTATATTGTGCGATGTTATTATTTTTAAATTTGGAATAATCCAGGTCGATCCCTAACTCTTGCCCGGCAGTATCTAATTGCAAACGGTCGTTCAAGTTCAGGGCAAAATTTTGATAGGTTTGTTTCAAAACAGAATTGGTATTTTGCATGGAATCCGTAATTCCTACTTTAGAGCCGATAAGCGTATGCGATATATTATTATCCGTTTCGCCGTTGGCATAACCATTTATTAAAAAGCCGATGGTGTGTTTTTTGGTGATATCAAAATCTACGCCGCCGCGGTAATTATTGTAATAGTATTTTTTCGGCATAAAAGTTTTCTGACTGAAATAAGTCGGAGAAGTTTGCTCATTTACCACACGATCAATATCTAACTGACGGTAATTTTGCCTGTCGCCGTGATCAAAAGAACCAAAAAAGTTAAACTTTCCTTCCTTGTGGTTTAACGTGATCGATTCGCTGGTTTTCGGATAATTACCATAGGCACCGGCCAAAATCAAACTTCCGTTAGTACCCGAAGCGCGATTCTTTTTCAGTTTAATATTGATGATACCAGAGTTTCCGGCAGCATCGTATTTTGCTGAAGGATTGGTAATCAGTTCGATGGACTGTATGGAATTTCCATCTGTAGAACGCAGTAAAGTAGCCAGTTGCGCGGCAGAAAGATAAGTTAGTTTGCCGTCAAGCATCACCGTTACGCCTTGTTTTCCGTTCAAACTGATGTTGTCATCTTTATCAACGGTAACGCCCGGTGCTTTCTCCAAAATTTCCATCGCCGTATTGCCGGCTGCCAAAATGCTGTTTTCTACATTTAAAACCGTTCTGTCAATTTTGCGCTCGATCAAAGGTTTTTGCGCAATTATGGATACGCCTTTTAGCTGATGATTTCCGGCCGTCATCACTAAATTTTCTACAGAAACATTATTGTTTGCTTCGCTGATGGAAAAAGGTTTGGAAAAAACTTTTTGATAACCAACCATACTCACCGAAACCAAAAACTTCCCGGCGGTAACGCCTGCAAATTTATACTGGCCTTTATTATCGGTTAATGCTCCTTTTACCAGGGAAGAATCTTTGGCTTTTAACAAACTAACGGTGGCATAATCGAGCGGTTTTTGCTGATTATCTTTTACCGTTCCGGAAACAGTTCCGTTAGTTTTGGTTTGGGCGGAGGCTTTTATCGCAATCAAAAAAAGTGCCGGTAAAAGAAGTATCGATAAGGTAAGTTTAATATTCATAGCAGTAAAATTTGAACAAAAGAATCCCCCGTAATAAGAGAAATCTTATTTTTTAAATTGTTGTAAACCAGTTTGTTGAATTAATTTCGGATGGCTTCCCGGAATTTTATTTACTCGTGTTATTTATAGGTAAGATGCAGGAAGCAGTAGTTAGGTTACAGATTTTAGAAGATTTATTTGCGGCAAAAGAAGCATTGTGTTTTTTGTCCTTTCGACGATAAGAGAAATCTTCTTTTCGTTGTAGAGGCAATTTATGAATCGCTCCCTAACCGTTGAAAGAAGATCTCTCCCTGCGGTCGGGATGACAGTAAAAATTGAGATGACAACAGAAGGAAGCATCAATGCTCATTTTCCTGATGTTTCGTGGTATCTTTCAAACAAACCAAACCGGTTTCGGTCATTTTAAACCTGGCTAAACGTTTGCCCCAGTTTTTATCGTTCTCATCATTCAGGCAATCGTATAAATTGATATTGTTAAGTTCGACCCTGCTTAAATTTTCCTCCATTGTAATGATCGAATTTAAAGGCAGTTTAAGTGTAATTCCGATTTTTTGATCGCGCCATAATGCTTTTTTTATCGGCAATAATTTGCGGTCGAACTTGATGACCGTATCTTCCTGGATAAAATTATAAGAAGTATTGCGCGCATTTAGTAAAGCTTCCTGATAATTTGACCCTTTAGAACTATACGATTCTATCAAAGCCGGATACTCGTTTTCGCTTTTTTCGATAGATAAAGAAACGTTGTTCGGGTTGATGTCGTTATCGTTTTCATCATTTGTATTCAACACAATCCTGTTGGCAAAATCATCTTTTTTAATCCCTAAAGTTGCACTGTCTTCCTTGGTTAAAATTTTAACATCATTTATTTTGAGGTAATAATGCTGATTTTGAGTTTGCATAATGTTCATGTTCTGACTAAAACTGGCGTTCGATTTAAAATCAGATGCTACTTTTGACGCATAAAAAATAACCGTACTTAAAGCGGCAATCCACCCAATCAGCAAAATAAAACCAAAGCCGCGGCCAAATACAACCCTGGAAAATACTACGCGGATTGTAAAAAGGATCAGCCCTAAAAGCGGGATAGCGCAAACTAAAAATCCGCAGGCATACAAAATATTGCTGAACTCGTAATTAACAATGTTGAACGGCGAAAGCCCGTGTGTAAAAACAGATTTATTAGCGATGTAAACAATTAGCGTAATCAGCAAACCAATCATTACACAAACGCAAATAGCAATAATAACGATGGCAACAAGCTTTAAAAGGATTTTGCCGCTGCCGTTAAAAAAACGTTTTAAAAGCAAAAAAAATTCACCGATAAAATCCCGAATCTTATACAAAAACGGTTTGGCTTCGCGGTTGGCGTTGGATAATGATTGGCGCACGTTTTTAAGTTCTTCATCAAAACTGCGTTTAAAACCTTGCAAATCAGCTTTTTCACCTTTCATGGCCATTTTCTCTGCACGTGTATTTGCGCGAGGAACGATGAACCATAAAACAACATATAAAATTAATCCGCTGCCCGCACCAAAAACGGCGGCTACAAAAATGAGGCGTATCCAAACTGTTTCTATGCCGAAATAATTGGCAATACCGGCACAAATGCCTCCGAGTAAATGATCTTCGGGATCGCGGAACAAGCGGCGTTCTGTATAACTATCAGAAAAATTAGGGGTAAAAGAAGCATCAGTGTCGGCTTCGGTAGAAAAATCTTCGATCGTGCCCATCTGTAAAATAACGGAAGTAACATCGGCCGTAACAATTACCTGTTTGCCGTCTTTTTTAAGTAAGTCGGAAAACATTTCTGCAATCCGGTTTTCAATATCCGTTGTAATTTCAAAGCTATCGTTTGTGCCGGCAAAATGCTTTTTAATGCCGGTCATGTAATTTTTTAATATCTCGTACGCATCTTCCTCAATGTGAAAAATGATACCGTTTATATTGATGATAATTGTTTTGTTCATGATTGTATGTTGAAGAGGTTAGGTTTAAAGGTTATGGTTTTTGAGAGAAACTTCTACCGCGAAAGATAATTCCTTCCAGGTAGCATCCAGCTGTTTAAGCAGCACCAAACCTTCCGGTGTAAGCGTATAATATTTTCTCGGCGGCCCGGAAGTAGATTCTACCCAGTTGTAACTGAGCAGTCCGTTATTTTTTAAACGCGTAAGCAGCGGATACAACGTGCCTTCCACCACCAGCAGTTTTGCTGTTTTCAGTTCAGCAATTATATCTGAAGCGTAAATTTCTCCGCGGGAAATAATAGCCAGAATGCAGTATTCCAGTATTCCCTTCTTCATTTGGATTTGAGTGTTTTCCAATATCATATTGCAAAGATATATGTTTAGGAATGTATTATGCAATACAAGGTACTAAAAATATTGAAATTTTAATTTTAAGTAGATAAAAGAAGCATTATATAAAAGTGAGCTGATTAAAAGATTGATTCCTAATAAAAAAATAGAAAATTAATGTTTTTTAAAAAATTTAGAAGTAAACATTAATTATTTTAGAATATTATGTACATTACGACGGTTTTAATTTAAATATTAGGTATGAAAAGAAAATTACTAATGATTTTCCTGTTATTGTTTGTTTTTTCTGAGGTGATTTTTGCTCAAACACGAATAATATCTGGAATTGTAACTGGAAAAGAAGATGGATTACCGTTACTTGGTGTAAGTGTAATGGTAAAAGGCACTAAAACCGGTACGCAAACCGGACCTGATGGTAGTTATTCAATAAGATTAACGGACGGACAGCCGCTTGTCTTTAGTTTTATTGGTTATAATGTGCAAACAGTTGTGCCAAGCGGTAACCGGTTGAGTGTAACATTATCAGGCACAACAAGCTTATTAAATGAGGTGCAGGTAATTGGTTATGGTACGCAATCCAAAAGAGAGAGTGTTGGAAGTATTTCTACCGTAAAAGGTTCGGAAGTTATTGAACAGCCGGTGCAAAACTTCGTACAATCCCTTGCCGGTAAGGCATCAGGTGTACAAGTTACCATAGCAAACGGGGTTGCCAATACGCCGCCGGTATTTCATATCCGTGGTACAAATTCTATATCCTTAAGTTCGCAGCCTTTAATTGTGGTTGACGGTGTGCCGAGTTACTCCGGTGATTACAGTGGAGGAGAATCCGGCGGAAGTGGTTTGGCTAACATTAATCCTGATGATATTGAAAGTATTGACATTGCAAAAGATGGTGCTTCCACAGCTATTTATGGTAGCCGTGCAGCAAACGGAGTAGTGTTTGTAACGACTAAAAAAGGTAAAAAAGGTGATGCTGTAGTAAGTGTAGATAGCTGGATCGGGACAACCAAAGTAAACCGGCTGCCAAAGGTTTTAGACGCCTTTCAATACATTGCAGAAAAAAACGAAGCGTTAAAAAATACCGGTTTATATAATGATGTAGTTACAACGCCGCAAACAAAAGCCCTTTATTACGCAGGTCTAAGTACTGATGCTGCCGGTAATTCTGTTAATACCAACTGGGGTAAGTTGGTTTACCGAACCGGAACATCCTATAATACTTCAGCAAGTATTTCTGGTGGCACAGATAAAACAACTTATTATGGTTCTGCAACTTACAGTAACCAGCAGGGTATTTTACAAAAAAATGCTTTTACCAATCAAGGTGTATTATTTAATGTAAACCACCAGGCAAATAAATACATCAGTATTGGTGTAAAGCTATCTTATGCCGATCAAATGAATCTTGCCGCCGTATCATCTGGCTCTTTGGCTACCGAGGCCTATAGTACAACAGGTTTAGGGCGAGAGGCACTGTTGCTTCCTCCTGATATATCACCTTATAATAATGATGGTACTTATAATACTACAGCAAGCGGTATCGGTGTAGGCAATAATAGAAACTTCTCTATTACTTATCCAAACCCAATACCGTCATTAGATTTGGATCGTTCTAACAACGAGATTAACCATACTGCCGCTAATGTTTATTTGCAGTTAAAACCAGTATCATGGATTACCCTTAAAACCACTTATGGGATTGACTATCTGTATTCAGATAATGATTTGTTTACTAATCCAGTATCCAATTATACCATTTCAAATGGAATCACTACAAATGCCGCTTCAATAACAGATACTTATATCAAAAGAAGAAATTGGGTTTGGGATAATACTGCACAATTTGACTATACATTTTTTCAAAAAAATAATTTTTCATTATTATTAGGTAACGAACAGCAACGCCAAACTACTTATGGTTTTGGTTTAAATAGATCAATACTTTCAGATCCGTCATTTAATCAGATACAAGCTGGATATGTCAACCTTGCTTTACCAGCAAACAATTTAACTTATGGCGAAAACTACCTGGTCTCATTTTTTGGCCGGTTAAACTATAATTTTGATCAAAAATATATTCTGACAGGTACGATACGAAGGGACGGATATTCTGCTTTTGGCCCTAATAAAAAGTATGGCTATTTTCCGGGTGTTGGTGCAGCATGGGAAATTACTAAGGAAAAATTTTGGAGTAATATCGGCGCAGATAAAATCTTCAGCAGTTTCAAGTTTAAAGGAAGTTATGCAAAAGTAGGTAACGCTTCCGGTATCGGTGATTATGCGTCGAACACTACTTATGGCAGTAGTTTATATAATGCAGCAGCATCACTGGCACCAAATGCAACAGGAAACGTAAATTTAAGTTGGGAAACGAGTAAGAAAACAGATTTCGGGTTTGACTTTGGTATATTAAAAGATCGGATCAGTGGAGAAGTAGCTTATTACAAAAACAACATTGACGGGTTGATATTTTCTGTGCCGACAGCTCCGTCGGCAGGATTGATATCCAATCCTTTAGTTAATATTGGTTCCATGTATAACACCGGATTAGAAATTTCCTTTAATGCAGATATTATCAGAAAGGGAAGTTTTAGCTGGAGTTCAAACTTTAATATCAGCTTTAACAAAAATAAAGTAACCTCGCTGTTTGCAGGTTTACAAAGTTTTACCCAGGCAACATCCAGTTTAGAAATCGCAAATATCACTAAGGTTGGTAGTTCGCTTGGAGATCTGTATATTGTTAAATCTGCTGGTGTTGATCCGGCAAACGGAAGAAGGATTTTTATAAACGGAAAAGGGCGGCAGGTAGAATATACTTATTTAGGAACCCAACACTGGTTTTATACCGCCGATGGCACTCCTGCACCTGCCATCAATCAAACGGCTGATGCGGTGGATTACGGTCGTGCTACCCCAAAAGAATATGGTGGTTTCAGTAATACATTCCGCTATAAAAACTTTGATTTGAGTATTCTTTTTACTTATCAACTTGGCTTTAATTTGTATTACGGAACGCAGGCAACGTTAACAGATCAACGTTTCTGGAACAACTCGACCGTAATTTTAGATCATTGGTCAACTCCGGGCCAGGTTGCGAAGTATCCGCAGGTTGTTTTTGGTGATAATGTTTCAAACGGTACTTCTTTCCCAACAGACTTTAATACGTATAAAGGAGATTTCGCCAAGCTAAAAACAGTAAATTTTGGTTATACCATACCTAAAACTTTTCTAAATAAAATCGGAATGAAAAGCTTACGGATTTATGCAACTGCACAGAACTTGTTCATATTCACTAAATATCCCGGCTCTGACCCCGAAGTTGCTTCTAACGGAACTTCTACAGGTTCTTTTGCCACTTCAAATGGTAACAGTGCGCCCGGTGTAGATCGGAATACCTCCGGCAACAGCCGCACTTTTACAGCAGGCTTCTCAGTTAAGTTTTAATAATTAATTTGAAAGAAATGAACAAAAAATTTATATTCCTAATAGGCATAGTGCTGCTTAGCAGTTACTCATGCAAAAAAAGTTTATTAACCCCTGTATCACAGACTTCTGTTGCCGCAGTAGGTGGCGCACCTTTCTCTACGCTGGCCCGTATTCAGGCACAGGTGTTAGGATTATACACAACGATAAGAAACGGACAGTCTTACGGTGGCCGGTATCAAATTTACAATGATGTAAAGGTCGACAACTGGATAAATGCAACCGCAAATTCAGTAACTGCTTATCAAACCTGGACTTCCACCGTAAACAGCACCAGTTCCGAAGTGATCAATTTATGGAACCAGTGCTATATTTCCATCAACGATTGTAACCTGTTTATTGACGGCATGCAAACATCCGGTACAGCTGTTAGCGGTGCTGCGCTATCAGCAAATTATATTGCAGAAGCCAAATTTATTCGTGCTATTAATTATTATGCTTTATTAAACCTGTATTGCCAGCCTTATGCTGTTAATGCTGGGGCAAGTCCGGGTGTGCCGCTTCGTTTAACAGGTAATTCTTCTTATGCTGATTTTGCTTTAGCACCATCAACCGTTACCCAGGTTTACGCACAAGTTATTAAAGATTTAAATGACGCGGAAACTGGCCTGCCTTTAACTTACGGTGATGCTGCTACAATAACTACAAGGGCGCATAGAAATACAGCAATAGCTTTTAAAACACGCGTTTATTTAGCGATGCAGCAATACACAAATGTAATTACGGAAGCCAATAAAATTGTAAGCGCAACAGCACCTTTTACAGCTACTACCGGTGTGGCTAATGCATTGCAGGCAAGTATTGCAAATGTTTTTAAAACTTATACTACAACAGAGTCTATCCTGTCTATGCCTTTTACTATTACTGAAACAGTTGGCACTCAAAATGCCTTTGGAGCTTATTATAACAGCGTAGGAACTGCCGAATTTTATCTTAATCCTGAAGGGGTGATAGCTGATGCACGATGGAAAGCAACTGATGCAAGAAGGGCTTTTATCTCTTTTGTTACAGCTAAAGGCCACTCTTATTTAACTAAATGGCCGTTAGCTGCCCCATATATTGATTGGGCTAATGTAATGCGGTATTCTGAAGTGCTTTTAAACCTGGCCGAAGCACGTGTCCGCAGTACTAACACTTTGGATGCGCAAGCAATCGCTTTATTAAATGCAGTTAGGCAACGGTCTGATGCTACTACCACCTTTACAGCTGCAGGTTTTACAGGTGGTGTCGCGGATTTAACCGCTGCAATTTTGCAGGAAAGAAATATTGAATTTTTGGGCGAGGGTTTACGATGGAATGATATATGGCGACTGCAATTACCTATCCCTGCTAAAGGTGGCGTTACAGCTGTCCCTATAAATTCAGCTTCTTATATCTGGCCAATGTCTGGTAATGAGCAGCAGTATAACAATTTGATTGGCAGATGATAACTACTCCAATTTTTATCCGATAAAAACAGTATCACCTTTCCAGCACCACCTCAACCCGAAGATTCTTAACCGCTTCTTCGGGTTTTTTATTGTCATACAACGGGTTTTTTCCGCCTAAACCAAAACAGTGCATGCGTTCATTAGCGATGCCGTGTTGCAATAAAAAACTTTTAATCGCCCAGGCACGCCTTTCTGATAATTGCTGCAGGTAGTGTTCATCCGTAAAAACATTGGCATTGGTATGGCCGATAATCTGGATTTTCCAGCTTTGTTCTTCATTTAAAAAATTGAATAACCGGTTTAAATCCTTACCCGAAGTATTTAAAATTACTGCACTGTTAGGTTCAAAACGGATATTATAAAACACAATCTTAACACCGGTTTTTAACTTTTGCAGCTGGTAGTTTTGCTGTACCGATACTGTTTTTACCGGCAAAAAACTGTTAAGCAAAGCGTAGCCTTTTTTATCGATGGCAACCGTACACTTACTTTCCAAAGGTATTTTGAAGCTGTATTTCCCGGTTAAAGAATCCGAAACAGCCATTGCTATCACGTTGCCCGAAGCATCTTCTGCGGTTAAATTTGCAGTAACGGGCTGCATGCTTTGTTTATCGGTAATAATTCCGGAAATAACTGAAGGCGGAATCTGGGAAGGCAAAACGTTTTGCAGCGCAGCATTAAAAGTAAACCCTTTTCCGCCGGGATAAATGTTATCAACTACCAAAATATAGTTTTCGCCTTCGTGCACTTCAATCGGCTTGGAAAAGCTTTTACCTGGTCCCGGAGAAGTAAAAATATCGGTAAAGCCATCTTTTAATCCGGTTTTTCCGCTGATAGAAAAATCATTCCGGCTGTTGTTCGTTCTAACCGGATGGCTATAATCGATCGTGTTTTCGGTCGGATTAATTGTCTTTTCCTTAAAAAGCATCCAGTCGTAATCGTCCTGAACAGCAGCCGGCGTAATTTCAAAAGTAAGAAAGCCATCGGCAGGAACCGCTAAACTAAACCAGCTCGTATTCCGTTCCTTTTCAAACAAAAAACCGAGCTTGTTTTTCTTTTTTTTAGGATATTCCTGCTGCCTGCCATAACCGGCTGCGGCGTTTTTGAAAACGTATTTCTGATTGACACGGAGGTTGACTGCTTCGGCATAATCTCCTTTTAACCGGGCGTTCTGACTGCTTCCTGCTAAGCTGAAAAACATTAAAAAAACAGTAGGCAGCCATTTATAACTCATTTCCTATCAACACTATAAGTGCCCGGGCCAATAAATAGCAAGCCTAAAAACATGATGGCATCTTCTATAGCATGTGCCGCGCCTTGTAAACCATCGCCTTTAGAAAAGTGCATAACAGCAGCTATCATCAGGTTGATTACCAGCAGGATGCAAACCGGCCGAAACACCAACCCGATCATCAGCAATAAACCGCCAAACGTTTCGGTAACGGCAGCCATAAATCCCCAGAAAGCAGGCGCGTAACTGATGCCGACAACTTTCATTGTGCCGCCCAATTTTTCCCAATTTTCCGGCCCGCCGGCTAATTTGGGCACGCCGTGGTAAATAAACATAATCCCTAAACCAACGCGGATAATTAATACCCCGAAGTTTCTGTACTTGCCCAAGTTTTCTAAAATTGCCATGTCAAATATAATTTGCGGTTGTATGCTGTTTTTGCACAGCTAAAATTAGTGTTTTTCCGAAGATCAAAGCCTGGTTGTTTGCAATATGTCCGGCCGGAAAATTAAAGCAAACCGGATAATCGTATTCTTTTACCACTTCAAAAATGATTTCTTCGGCAGTTTGACCGAACGGAATATCGTTATCTTTCAGTTCAGTTAAGCTGCCGATCATTAATCCGGCTAAATTTTTCAGTTTTCCGGCACGTTTTAATGTACGCATCATGCGGTCGATGTTGTACAGATATTCGCCAACATCTTCTAAAAACAGGATTTTTCCATCGTAATCAAAATCAGAAACCGAACCTAAAACGGCTACTAATAAAGCTAAATTTCCGCCAACTAAAATGCCTTGCGCTTCGCCGAAACGGTTTAGTTTTTCTGCGGAGAATTGATAACCAAAATCTTCTCCGAATAAAGCTTTTCGTAAAGTTTGAAGTGATGCGGAAGTTCCATCCGGAATGGTTAAAGGCATTTGTCCGTGGATACTTTGCAAGCCAAAAACCGAAAATAAATGTGCGTGCAAAACGGTAATATCGCTAAAACCGATCAGCCATTTTGGTGCTTCTTTTATCGGCATAAAATCAACGTCGTCAATCATTCGAATCGTTCCGTAACCGCCGCGCGCCGCAAAAATGGCTTTTATGTTTTTATCGGCTAAAAACCTGCTTAAATCAGTTGCGCGAAGTTGATCTGTTCCGGCAAACTGATGGTATTCTGCCGTTACGGTTTCACCTAAAACCACTTCCAAACCCCAGGAATTTAAAAGCGAAATCGCATCCGTCATTGGGTGCGGCAGTTTTTTGGCCGGACAAGTGATGGCAACTTTATCGCCTTTTTTAAGGTAAGGTGGCTGGATGTTCATATAATTTGAAGCACGATTTTAAGAGCAGGCAAATTGGCTTATCTTTGCAAATTAAAAAAATCCCCGCTAATACTTTGGAAAATCAACAGATAAAAAGATATACCGTAACGGCCGCGCTGCCTTATACCAACGGGCCGGTGCACATCGGGCATTTGGCCGGCGTTTATATTCCTGCGGATACTTATGTGCGTTATTTAAGGCTGAAAGAAAAGGACGTAATTTTTGTCTGCGGATCAGATGAACACGGCGTACCAATTACGTTAAAGGCTCGTAAAGAAGGTGTTACGCCGCAGGAAGTGGTGGATAAATACCATAAAATTATTGGCGATTCTTTTCGTGATTTTGGCATTTCCTTCAATATTTATCACCGTACATCTTCGCAAACGCACCACGAAACAGCGGCCGGTTTTTTTAAGGATTTATATGATAAAAACGTTTTTATTGAAGAATCTACCGAGCAGTATTTTGATGAAAGCGCGCAGCAGTTTCTGGCTGATCGTTATATTGTTGGCACTTGCCCCGTTTGCGGCAACGAAAATGCTTACGGCGATCAGTGCGAAAAATGCGGAACTTCTTTAAATCCAACAGACTTAATCAATCCGCATTCCACTTTGTCCGGACAAGCACCAATTCTGCGTAAAACCACCAACTGGTTTTTGCCGCTGGATAAAATGCAGCCCGAAATTGAAGCTTATGTAGAAAGTCATCAAAAAAACTGGCGATCAACGGTTTACGGTCAGTGTAAATCCTGGTTAAACGGCGGATTGCAACCTCGGGCGATGACGCGCGATTTGGAATGGGGCGTAAAAGTGCCGGTGGCTGGTGCGGATGGCAAAGTTTTATACGTTTGGTTTGATGCGCCGATCGGCTATATTTCGGCTACTAAAGATTTGCTGGATGCTGATCTTTCCGAAGAAAAAAAACAGGAATATTACCTTAAAAATATACCGGTAAAAACAGCATCATGGGAAGATTACTGGAAATCCGAAGAAACCAAACTGGTGCATTTTATTGGCAAGGATAACATCGTTTTCCATTGCATTATTTTCCCGGCGATGCTGATGGCGCACGGCGGTTATCATCTGGCCGATCAGGTTCCTGCAAACGAGTTTTTGAATCTGGAAGGCGATAAAATTTCCACTTCACGCAACTGGGCGGTTTGGCTGCCGGAGTTTTTAAAAGATTTTCCGGGGAAGCAGGACGTTTTGCGTTACGTGCTCACTTCGGCCGCGCCGGAAACGAAAGACAATGATTTTACCTGGAAAGATTTTCAGGCCCGGAACAACAACGAACTGGTGGCCATTTATGGCAATTTCATCAACCGCGTGCTTGTTTTATCGCATAAATATTTTGGCGGAAAAGTGATGCCGAAGGGAATTTTATCCTATCAGGACATCGAAGTGATTAATAGTCTGGAAGCTTTCCCGGAGAAGATTGGTTTGGCTCTAGAGAATTACCATTTTCGCGAAGCTTTAAGCGAGTTTATGAATTTAGCACGCCTGGGCAACAAATATCTGGCCGATGAAGAACCTTGGAAACTGATTAAAACCGATCCTGATCGCGTGCAAACGGTGCTCAATATCGGTTTGCAAATTGCGGCAAACCTGGCTATTTTATCGCAGCCATTTTTGCCAAACAGTGCCGATGCTTTGTTTACCATGCTAAATCTGGAGCCGCAAATTTGGGACAAAGCCGGAACTATAGATTTGCTTACTGAAGGACATATTTTGAATGAGCCAAAACTGCTTTTTGAAAAGATTGAAGATGAGCAGATTGAAGCCCAAATCCAGAAATTATTAAACACCAAAATGGAAAACGAACAGGTAAAATTACCTTTGGTTGAAGCGAAACCGAACATAAGTTTTGAGCAGTTTGCTGCGCTGGATATTCGTGTGGGAACGATTTTATCCGCAGAAAAAGTAGCGAAAACCAAAAAATTATTAAAGCTGAGCATTGATACCGGTTTGGATCAGCGCACCGTAGTTTCTGGCATTGCAGAATATTTTGAGCCGGAAGCAATTGTCGGTAAACAAGTCAGTATTTTGGTAAATCTGGAACCCCGCGAAATCAAAGGAATTTTATCACAAGGCATGATTTTAATGGCTGAAAATCCCGAAGGAAAACTAAGTTTTGCAGCACCGGCGGAAGTGTTTGGGAATGGCAGCGTGATTCGGTAAATAAGACTGACTCTGTGGTTTACATAGATAGAATTTATTAAATGTTTATAAAGTCAGAGTTTGAAAAAGCTATAAACTTAGAGGTGTAACTTTAGGTTTACTTGCTATAAAACTTCGTTTAAATAGCTAAAATTTTTAGATTTGGTTCCTGATAATGCTAAATAAGGCAAAACCCACTTTTAAGTAAATTGATGGAATACAAAAGTTTCATTCAGAAATTAGGTTTTTTGCCTAAAGAAAATACCACAGGAATATTTTACAAAAAATATTCTAAATGTGATGATTACCTAATTGAAATTGATTTTGAGAGTAATAAATTCAATTTTGGTAAACTAATCAGTGCTGAAAGTAAAACCACGCAAAACTTTTCTCAGGCAGAAAATTGGGTTGTATTGGAGTGCGTTAACCGTTTGTTAGAAAAAGGTTATCCGCCTAAAAACATCGTTTTAGAGAAAACCTGGGCGACCGGCCACGGCACAAGCGGCCGGTTAGATATTTTGGTAACACATAATAATGGTTCTGCTTATTTGATGATTGAATGCAAAACCTACGGAGTAGAATTTGATAAAGAATTTAAAAAAATATTAAAAGACGGCGGCCAATTATTTACCTATTTTCAGCAGGATAAAAATGCCGATGTTTTAATGCTCTATGCTTCTGAGCTGGATAAAAAAGGTACTATCCATTATCAAAATGAAATTGTAAAAATTGAGGATGATTACCGGCAAACGGGCAACGTAAAAGATTTTTATGATCGTTGGAACAAATTACCCAAAAATAATGGTGTTTTTGATGATTGGGTGCAACCGTACGATTTTCAAAGTAAAGCTTTAACGCCTAAATCATTAAAAGAAATAAAGCAGGAAGACAGCAGTTTTATTTTTAATCGGTTTTTAGAAATCCTTCGTCATAATGTTGTTAGCGATAAACCCAATGCTTTCAACAAAATATTTACGCTGTTTTTGTGCAAAATTTATGATGAAAAATCCACTGGAAAAACCCAAGAATTGAATTTTCAATGGTTGGAAGGAACAGATAATCATATTTCTTTTCAGAAAAGACTGGCAGACCTTTATAAAAAAGGTATGAAAGAATTTTTGGAAAAAGATGTAAGTGATTTATCGGATAAAGAGTTTGAAGATAAGTTTGGACGGTATATTGATAATGACGAGACTAAACAAAAAATATTAGATCAGTTTACTGAGCTTAGGCTAAAAAAGAACAACGAGTTTGCAATAAAAGAGGTATTTGATGATTTTTCTTTTGAAGACAATGCCAAAGTAGTAAAAGAAGTTGTAGAGCTTTTGCAAGGTTACCAAATACGTTATACCAAGCGCCATCAGTATTTAAGTGATTTTTTTGAACTGCTTTTAACAACGGGTTTAAAGCAGGAATCTGGTCAGTTTTTTACACCTGTTCCGGTTGCGCAATTTATCATCAAAAGTATTCCTTTAGATAAAATTGTATTCGACAAACTAAACGCCGGCGAAGCAGACAATTTACTGCCTTCAATAATCGATTATGCAGCGGGAAGCGGCCATTTTCTGACTGAAAGTATGCACGAAATTCAGCGTATTCTGGATAAGGAAGAAGCTGAAAATTATATCGATAAAACAAGCATTCAGATTAAAAAGTGGCAGTTAGATCATTTTGACTGGGCGATAAATTACGTTTACGGCATAGAAAAAGATTACCGTTTAGTAAAAGTAGGTAAAGTTGGTTGTTACTTGCATGGCGATGGTTTAGCCAAAGTAATCCACGGCGATGACTTGGCCAACTTTACAGAATCAAAAGAATATCAGGGTAAATTAAAACATCGCGATAAGTATTTCCCGCAGGAAAACAAGCAGTTTGATATTTTGCTTTCCAATCCGCCTTATTCAGTTTCGGCGTTTAAAGGAACGCTGAAAAACGTTGAGCAGGATTTTAATCTGTATGATGACCTGACTGATCAAAGCAGCCAGATCGAATGCTTATTTATAGAACGCACCAAACAACTGCTAAAAGACGGCGGCCTGGCCGGTATAATTTTGCCAAGCAGCATTTTAAGTAACGGCGGCATTTATACAAAAGCCAGAGAAATTCTTTTGCAATATTTTGATATTGTGGCCATTGCAGAGCTGGGCAGCAATACGTTTATGGCTACTGGTACCAATACGGTTACGCTGTTTTTGCGCAGAAGGAAAAATGAAATCAGCCAGAATATTAAATTATTGACTGAAAGATTTTTTACCAATCAGCAAGACGTAATTATTAATGGTATAGAAAAACCGGTTAGCAAATATGTAAATCACGTTTGGGAAAGCATTACTTATAGAGATTACCTGACTTTGCTGCAAAAACAGCCAAACGAAAACATCCGGAACCACGAAATTTATAAAGAATACCAAAAGAAAATTGTTGCTAAAAACGATGACGAGCAGTGGAAAATCATTCTGGAGAAAGAACAGGAAAAGCTGTATTACTTTATACTAACCTATCCGCAGAAAATTGTACTGGTAAAAAGCGGTGATAAAAATGAAGAAAAACAGTTTTTAGGGTATGAGTTTAGCAACCGCCGTGGCAGCGAAGGTATCCACCCGATACAGCGCGGTAAAAATATAGACGAATGCACAGCTTTATTTGACCCGGAAGTTTTTAATAACCCAGAAAAAGCAAGCACTTATATTTACAAAGCTTTCCAGAATGACCATGAGTTTGAAATTGCCGAAGCGTTACAAAACAACATTAGCCGCCATAATTTGGTGGACATGTTAACTTTTGACCGGGTTGATTTCGAGAAGAATATATCTTTAGCAGTAAAAAAAAAGTAAAGATTGAGAGTAAATGGGAGCAAATAAAATTAGAAGAAATTGCTGTATTCTTAAAAAGGGGAAAGTCAACCAAGTATGGTGATTCATCAATACAAATAATAAAATCAGGACAAGCAAGAGGTTATAAAGAATTTGATTTTCGAGAAAAACACTTTGTTGAAAATGGCTTTGAATTAGATGAAAGGCAACTTCAAAAAGGAGACATTTTGATTAATTCTTCCGGAGTTGGTACTGCTGGTCGGGTAACTTTATTTGATTTGGATGGAACTTTTGTTGTAGATAGTCATGTAACTATTCTTAGACTAAATTTTGATAAAGTTAATGCCGATTTTGTATTATATTGTTTAGCATCTATCGGATTTAAAAATCTTGAAGCATTGGCTATGGGTCAGAGTGGACAAATTGAATTGACTATACCCACAATTCAGAACATTAAAATCCCTCTTCCACCAAAAAATATTCAAGATAAAATAGTTGCTGAAATAGAATTGCTTGAAAATGGCAGACATAAAGTTGATAATAGTATAGAGTTTTTAAAGAATTCTATTTCTAACTTAATGAACTTTGAGAATGTAAAAAATCAAGAAAAGCTTGAAAAGTTGGCTGGCATGATTAGAAGAGGTAAATCAACTAAATATGGTAAATCTGAAATTCAAATAATTAAATCTGGCCAAGCAAGAGGAGTAGAGGAATTTGATTTTGCACAAAAGCATTATGTAGCTGAAGGATTCGTTTTAGATGAACGAAAATTAGAACGAGGTGATATTCTAATAAACTCATCAGGAGTAGGTACAGCCGGAAGAGTAACACTATTCGATTTAGAAGGTGTTTTTGTTGTTGATAGTCATATAACAATTTTAAGATGTAATCTCCAATATGCTTTACCTAAGTTTATTTTACAAAGTTTAATAAAGCTTGGGTTTAAAAATATTGAAGCAATGGCTTTAGGGCAAAGTGGACAAATCGAATTATCTATTACAACTATACAAAATATAAAGATTTCAGTTCCAACAATTGAAGAACAACAAACAATCGTCAACCAAATAGAAATCATCGAAAGTAAAATAGCAAAATTAGAACAAGAGCTATCCGAAATTCCGGTGCTAAAAGAAGCAGTGTTAAAAAAGTATTTGTAAGCTGATTGAGTGTATGCTAACTGAACAATTGCAGTTAATAAATTTTAGTTACTTTAGTGTTATAAAAGAAGCATACATATCATAATTAACTGCAGTCTTATCGCAGCTTCATGTTTCAACATAAAAATTACAGTATGTCCAAGAAAAATCAGGATACATCAAACGAAAATATCTCTAATGCAACGCGGCGCGGTTTCTTAAAGCAATCTTCGCTGTTAACCGCTTTGGCTTTGGCACCTGCAACGGTTGTGAAAGCGGCGGAAAACCAGTGGGACGAAAAGCTGGCCGATGTTTTTGAGAAAATGCCGGTTACGCTGGATGTAAATGGCGTAAAACACAGTTTGCAGATTGAACCACGCGTAACGCTCTTAGATACGTTGCGCGAGTAGTTGAATTTAACCGGATCAAAAAAAGGTTGCGACCGCGGGCAATGTGGTGCGTGCACAGTGCATATTGATGGCGTGCGTGTAAATTCCTGTCTGAGTTTGGCCATAGCAAATCAGGGTAAAAAAATTACCACAATTGAAGGTTTGGCCAGCGGCGATGATTTGCATCCGATGCAGGAAGCGTTTATCAAGCATGATGGTTTCCAGTGCGGCTATTGCACTTCGGGCCAGATCATGTCTGGCGTGGCGTTGATTAAAGAAGGTCATGCCAATTCTGAAGTGGAAATACGCGAATATATGAGTGGAAATATTTGCCGTTGCGGTGCTTACCCCAACATTGTAAATGCGATACAGGACGTTAAAAATGGAGGGCAACAATCATGAACCAGTTTCAATATTCCAGGCCGGCTGATGCTTCGGTAGCGATAAAAACTTTATCCAAAGATCAGAACGCGTACTTTTTGGCCGGCGGCACCAACCTGATCGATATGATGAAAATGGGTTTGGTTTCTCCGCAGAAATTGGTAGATATCAATAATTTGCCGCTAAAAACAGTATCCGAAATTCCGGGCGGTTTACGCATCGGTGCGTTGGTAAGCAACACCAATCTGGCCGAACATCCGCTGATTAAACAAAAATATCCGCTGCTTTCATTGGCAATTAATGCCGGTGCATCGCCCCAACTGCGCAACATGGCTACGCTGGGCGGCAACATGATGCAGCGTACCCGTTGTCCGTATTTTTTCGATTTAACGATGCCTTGCAACAAGCGCGTTCCGGGCAGCGGCTGTAGTGCTTTGGGCGGCTATAACCGAATGCACGCTATTTTTGGGGCGAGCGATAAATGCATCGCCGTAAACCCAAGCGATATGAACGTGGCGATGGTTGCTTTGGATGCCACCGTGCATATCAGCGGGGCAAAAGGCAGTCGTACGATGAAGTTTGCTGATTTCCACCGTTTGCCGGGCGATCATCCGGAACTGGATAATAATCTGAAAAAAGGAGAACTGATTACGGCGGTGGATTTGCCCGAGCCGCGTTTCAGCAAAAACGTACATTATGTAAAAATCCGCGACCGTGCATCTTACGCTTTTGCACTGGTTTCGGCGGCAGTAGCTTTGGAGATCGAAAATGATACGATAAAAGAAGCACGGCTGGCGATGGGCGGCGTGGCGCATAAACCCTGGCGGTTAACTGCGGTAGAAATGTTTTTGAAGGGAAAACCGGCAAACGAAGCAGTTTTTAAGCAAGCCGCACAGTTGGTTAGCAACGGCGCAAAAGCTTACGAATACAATAAATTTAAGCTGAAAATGGCACCCAATGCGGTTTTACAGGGATTAAAAGTAGCATCCGGACTGGCATCTGCATAATTATCTATTTAAAATTTTATGATGAAGAAAGATACGATAGGCGACCCGATGAGCCGTGTGGACGGCAGGCTGAAAGTTACCGGCGGTGCAACTTATTCCGGCGAGTACAAAGTTGCCGGTTTAACTTACGGCGTGTTGGTGCCAGCTACGATTACAGCGGGAACCATCACGGCCATAGATACCAAAGCTGCCGAGCGTGCGCCGGGCGTTTTAAAAGTGATTACTTCTTTTAACGCCCTAAAATTGCCTGGTTATCAGCCAACTGCAGAAAAACCTGTAAAAGGTTTGAAGCTGTTTAATGATGATAAAGTTTATTTTAATGGTCAGCCGATTGCGCTGGTTGTGGCTGATACTTTTGAACGGGCAACTTACGCGGCAACGCTGGTAAAGGCAACGTATCAGACTGCTCCTTTTGAAACGGATTTCCATAAAAACCTGGATAAAAGCATTGTTCCGCAGGGCGGCCGTTATAAAGATTACGTTCGGGGCGAAGCAGATGCGTATAAAAATGCACCTGTAAAAGTTGAACAGCAATATCTGCTGCCATCCGAAATGCACAACCCGATGGAACTGCATGTAACCACCGCTTTTTGGGATGGAGATAAAGTAACCATCTATACTAAATCGCAGGGCGTAAAAGGTTCACAGCGATCTTTTGCTGCGGCTTTTGGTATTCCTTTGGAAAATGTACAGATCAATTCGCGCTTTGTTGGCGGTGCGTTCGGCTCGTCTTTACGTACCTGGCCACACGAAATCGCGACTGCACAAGCGGCTAAAATGCTGGGCAAGCCGGTAAAACTCACCCTAACGCGCGAACAGATGTTTACGCTGGTTGGCTACCGGCCGTTAACTATCCAAAAAATTGGTTTAGGTGCCACGCCGGATGGAAAGTTGGTTGGCATCACCCACGAATCTTACTCGCAATCTGCTGTTTACGAAGAATTTACAGAGAACTCGGTTAACGTTTCTCGCTTTTTATATGCCAGTCCGAATGCCAACACGCGTTACAAAATCGTCCCGTTAAATGTTGGCGTACCGGCACCCATGCGTGGCCCCGGCGAGGCAACCGGTTCATTTGCGCTGGAATCTGCTTTGGATGAGCTTTCTTATCTGCTTAAAATGGATCCGATCCAGCTTCGCCTGAATAATTATGCGGATATGGATCCGGAACGAAACCTGCCGTGGTCAAGCAAGTATTTAAAAGAATGTTATCAGCGTGGTGCCGAAAAAATTGGCTGGGCAAACCGTAAATCAGAACCAGCAACAAATAAAGATGGCGACTGGCTGGTTGGTTATGGCATTGGCTGCGGTGCTTTTGGTGCGTATCGATCAGCCTCACAAGCAAAACTGACTTTAACGCCGGATGGTAAAATCAATATCAAAAGTGCCACAAGTGATATCGGCCCCGGCACGGCAACAGCCATGGTGCTGATTGCTGCGGATGTTTTAAATATGCCTGCGGAGAAAATTACGTTTGAGCTGGGAAATTCTGCCTTCCCGATGGCGCCAACGCAAGGCGGATCGGCAACGGTTTCTTCGGTTGGTTCTGCCGTGCATGATGTTTGCTTGGCGTTTAAAAACAAGATGCTTCTTTTAGCAGGCAAAAATCAGAATAGCGATGAGCAATTGGATTATGCAGCTGTTTTGAAAGCTGCTAATTTGCCTTTATTGGAAATCACGCAGGAATCAAAAGGTGATGAAACGGCGCAAAAATATTCCATGTACTCCTTTTCCTCACATTTTGCGCAGGTTTACGTGCATCCTTTGACGGGAATGATTAAGGTGAAGAAAGTAGTGGCCGTAGTTGATGCCGGCAAAATTGTGAACCTAAAAACAGCATCCAGCCAGATGATTGGCGGTGCCGTTGGCGGCATTGGTATGGCCATGACGGAGGAAGCGGTGATGGATGATCGTTTTGGCAAATTGGCAAACGGAAACTTTGCCGATTACCACGTGCCGGTTCAAGCAGATATTCCGCAGATTGATGCCATTTTTATTGATAAACCAGATCCGATTATTAATCCAATCGGCACCAAAGGAATCGGAGAAATTTCCTTGATCGGCGTAGCCGCGGCTATTGCTAATGCAGTTTACAACGCAACAGGCAAACGCATCCGTGAACTGCCGATTACACCGGATAAACTGATCTGATTTTAACATGCTTCTTTTAGCAGGTAAAATTTATATTTGCAAAGAAATCAGCATAAATATGTTTTAATTAAGCTGATAGCTGTAAACACTGGCCCCGTAGTTCAACGGATAGAATAGGCGTTTCCTAAACTCTAGATATGGGTTCGATTCCCGTCGGGGCCACTTCATGGGAAAGGAGCGATAACCTCGCATCTTTCCCTTTTTCATTTTTCCGTAAACATTTGTAAATATGATGTATTAAATGCGCGGCTTCGTTCAATATCATATCCATCGAAATGCAGCTTTTTTAAAAAATTGAACCCGACACGTTCTTTTTATAAGTACATCGCCGTTTAAATAAACCTTTTTAAGCCTGAAAGCTAAATTTACCGAATCACTAATTATTGTACATCGTTCGTCAATATAAGTAAGCCCGTAATGAATAACAATGAGACTAAAAGAATAGCAAGGTTAACGGCAATTTTAACACAACTGCAATCTAAAAGAATTGTAACTTCAACAACCCTTGCTGAAAAATTCGGAGTAAGTACCAGAACAATTTACAGAGATATAAAAGTTTTGGAACATGCGGGTGTTCCTATATACACAGCGGATGGAAAAGGATATTCCTTGGCGGATGGCTACCGGATTCCGCCTATTATGTTTACCGAAGAGGAGGCCGGTGCTTTAATAACAATCGAGCAGGTAGTTTTAACAAATAGCGACAGTTCGCTGATTTCCGCCTATTCCAAGGCGATCGATAAAATAAAAGCTGTTTTACTTTACGCAACTAAAGGTAAAATTGAATTATTGGCGAACAGGATCGTGATCAGTCCTGCCTGGCCCAAGGATGTGAAAAGCAATTCGTTAACAATAATTCAGCAGGCATTAACATCGTTTAAAGTTTTAAATATTACCTACAGATCTACTTATAAAAATGAAACAACAGAAAGAAACATTGAGCCGTTCGCGCTGTATTATACGCTGCATGAAAACTGGTCGCTTATTGCCTATTGCAGGTTAAGAAATGAGTACCGGATGTTTAATTTAGACAGAATAGCTGCTATCGTTAAGCTCGATATCAATTTTAAACCTCACGAAATAACACTTGCATCTTACTTAAAAGATAAAGAAAAAAACTTCAGACACCCCTGACATACTGTTGTCATTAAGCCATTCTAAATTTGCTTAAACAAGTAAACGGCAATATCATGAAATTAACATCTTTAAGAATTATAACCGCTAATATTAAACCTTTAGTCCAGTTTTTTGAAAAAGTAACCGATTCGCCTGCTATATGGTACACGGAAGATTTTGCTGAATTAATCTCCGGCACAGGTACTTTGGCCATTGGAAGCACTCGAACAATGAGTTTATTCGGTGAAGGGTTGATAACACCGGCGAGTAACCAAAGCGTCATCATCGAATTTCTTGTGGCAAACGTAGATGATGAATTTGAAAGAATTAAAAATCATGTTCATGATATCGTTCAGGTTCCAACAACAATGCCGTGGGGTAACCGTTCACTACTGTTTCGTGACCCGGATGGTAATTTAATCAATTTTTTTACTCCAGTTAGTGCCGAAGCTATCAAAAAGTTTAGTTAATCAACAGAAGCCGCCAATCATTGAGATCAATTAACATCTGCAGTTTTTTATAAAATTAGCGGAAATTGGAGCCTTTGGAGCCACAAATTTTAACATCAAAACAAACTAAATTCCTGCAATTTATAGTTGTAGGAATTTAGTTTGTTTTAAGCTACTTTGGTTTAATTATTGCCATTCACCTTTTTACGGCAGCAATTATTAAAGCTGTATAGCTGCTACTGCTTTTTCTAATGCTTGGTCTTTTAAATCCGGTACACTTACGCCTTCTACCCGGAAAGCGGCCAAATCTGTCATACCTAAAAATCCTAAAACAACTCTTAAATAGGGTTCTGTAAAATCGTAGGCTTTCATCGGCCCATCGCTATAAACACCGCCTGTAGAAATAGCCAGATAAACTTTTTTATTTTTTACCAAACCTTCAGGGCCGTTTTCTGCGTAACGAAAAGTTTTCCCGGCTCGTGCAATATGATCGATCCATGCTTTTAAAGTAGAATGGATACTAAAATTGTACATAGGCACACCAATTACAAGCACATCTGCATCCATTATTTCTGTAATAGCATCATCAGAATGTTTAACGGCTTCTGTTAGTTCCGGCGTATGGCTTTCTTTAGGTGTAAAAAAGGAATTTAAATGTACTTCTTCCAAATGCGGGAAAGGCGTTTTTACCAAATTATGAACCTTTACGGTACTGTTTGGATTGGCTGCCTGTAATTTTTCTACAATAGCATTACCTAATTTGATGCTAAAAGAAGCTTCACTGCGTGGACTGGATATCAGATGTAAGATTTTCATGATTACTCTTTATTTAAAGTTTATCCTGCAAAACTATTTATATTTGGTAGGTAAAAGATACTGCTATCCCAAAGGATACCGGTATCTTTTGGGATAGCAGTAAAGAAATGATAAGTAAAAACCAGGATATACCTACACCGGAAGTTTGTACAGCTAACATTGCAGCCGTAAGGGATGCACTTTATGTACTTAACGGGAAATGGAAACTACCTCTAATCGTTACCCTTTTAAACGGAGCTAAAAGGTTTAAAGAAATACAGAGATCTTTGAATGAAATTACGCCAAAAGTGTTATCTAAAGAACTTAAAGAATTGGAGCTGAACGGATTTTTGGAAAGAAAAGTTTTTAACACTTTTCCGGTAAGCATTACCTATGAACTTACGCCGTACAGCGAATCTTTAGACGAGGTTATAGAATCTTTAAGATCATGGGGAGAGCAGCATAGGAAACACCTTGTTAAAGGCCGCCGGTTAGAAAGTGTATTGCAGGATCATTAAAATAAGCTCTGAGTTAAATTTTGGCGAATATAATTGTAGTTTTTAGCTTGTCTTTAGGTTAAGCATAAACAAGCTATGCGATAATTACGTACGAAAAAGCAAATTTTTATCGTTTTCCTGCTACTTTCTTTATTTTCCGTCGCACAAAAATTTACTTTTCAAGAAATAGGTAAAATTACTTCAACAAAAAAATTGATGTTAAAAGAAGTATCATGTTTGCGATAAGCAGAATTTAAGCTGATTAAAAATCTAATGTGATTTGGCGTTTGATACTTTCTTCCAAAGAAATAAAAGTTTCTGTCCGCTGGATTCCTTCTACACTTTGGATTTGTTCATTTAAAATTTCGCGTAAATGGGTTGTATCCCGGCAAATAATTTTCGCAAAAATACTCCAGCTGCCGGTGGTATAATGCAGCTCTACAATTTCGTTTACTGTTTTTAATTGTTTAACCGCATTATTATATTGCGAACCTTTTTCGAGGAAAATTCCTAGAAAAGCACAAACATCATAACCTAACTTTTGCGGACTAACTTCCAGGTTTGCACCTTTAATAATACCAAGTTCTTCCAGCTTTTTCATCCGAACGTGGATTGTACCGCCGGAAACAATCAGTTCTTTTGCAATTTCGGTATAAGGCGTGGTTGCGTTTTTCATCAGTATAGATAAAATCTGTAAATCAAGATTATCAATTTCTGAATTATGAGGTTTTTTAAGTGGCATAAATTTTGAAATATGTAACGTTTTACAATTATAATTTAAATATAGATAAAAATAAAAATAATTTGTTGAAATATTTGCAAGGAATTGAGTGATGCCTTAGATTTGTATCAAGCAATTAGAAAAAACGTTCTTTATAATTGCTAAACAAAGAATTTGTAGGATGGTGAAATTTGGCAGACACACCTCCTTGTCCCGGTGGCGAAGATTCTGGGAAACCATGGCAACATGATAACCACTTCGTGAAGGTTCGACCCCTTCTCCTACAGCCCTTCTCATAATTTAGGTTTATAATTGGTTAGTAAAAGCCCCTGCCCATCAGGGGCTTTGCTGTATAATAACAATTTTTTGCCGGTAAAAACAGTATGGTTTTTAGAAGAGTGAAGTTTTTAGAGCGGAGATATAAATGCTTTGTCCTCTCGACCGCAGGGAGAAATTTTGTTTTAACCGAAAAAGTTTTGATCGTATAATTTAAAGAAGATTTCTCCTACCGTCGAAATGACAGCAATATCAAAACCTACTTACAATATTTAGCCAGTTGTGCATCAGCTTTGTTGCTGCCAATATTGCGTACAAATTTCCAATCTTCGCAAGCACCGTCGCGGTCGCCTTGTTTTAATTTCTGGTTTGCCTGGGTTACAACTTCGTCTTCATATTCTTCGTCAAAACCTAATTGTTTTTTTAAAGCTAAAATTTGTGATTCTTTGGATACATCTGCTTTTCCCAAATACTTATTTTCGTAATAATTAGTTACTGCATTTACCAAAGCCTGGCGTGCTTTATAAGCCGTAATTGCCTGTTCCATATCATTCCGACTCCTGGTTCCGCAGCGCGAATCACTCAGGTTAAAATTTACCGGTAAAATTAAAGTGGTATTCAAATCAGCATGATCAGGTAAAATCCACTTTCCGGCAGTTAGTTTTACCAAACGGATCGCTTCGTCATCCAAATCAATCCCAAAACCTTTTTGAACCCGAACATTTACAGGTTTGTTGTTTGCATCAATGCTAAAACTGATTTGCACGCTGCCCGAGATACAGTTTTGTTTGGAATAATCCGGATAGATCAGGTTTTTGGACAGGAAATCATTTAAAGCACGTGCGCCGCCTTTAAACTGCGGCTGATCCTGAACGGTAAAAGCGGAGATAAAAGATTGAAAAACTATAAAAAAGTACAACATAATCGGTGATGATAAATGAAATAAGATAACGAAAAAAGCAGCTTATCGTTGTAATTAAAATCGGAGAATTAAGTTTGGATCCGGGATATTCTGCAAATACTTTCCTTTTTCAGAATTTTTGCAAACGCCGGGATAATCGCCCACATTTCCTTCCATATCAAAAATGAGTTGATAATGCAGATGCGGCGGCCAGTTTCCGTTTTCTTCTGCTGTACCAAATTTGGCTATTTCTTCATTTTTTTGAATGATTTTCCCCGGAGATAAATCCTGCAAAGCTTCCCGGTTTAAATGTCCGTAAAGCGCAAAAAAGGTTAATCCGTAAAAATTGTGTTCTAAAATAATGGTTGGCCCGTAATCTCCGAAATGATTATTATCTGCATAACTATGTATTTTGCCGGTAAAAGGAGCATAGACGGGCGTGCCTGCTTTGCCCCAAATATCCACGCCTAAATGTAGCCGGCGCGGTTCGTCCAAAGTATTAAAATGGGCACTTCTGGCATAAAGCATACGGTTTTCAAAGTAGCCGCCAATGCCGTATTTACAATGATTTTGTGCGAGGACAGCTTCAATCCAAACCGAAAAAGCAGCTGTATCTGCAATGGTTTCTGCGTTCAAAGTTTTATTGGAATCCGTAAAATCGAAAGTAAATAAAAGATCTTTCTGCGGATCAAAATCAACAACTTTACCAATCTCCGGCGCATGTTTTTGCAGGAGATCGATAAATTGCTGATGCTTCTTTTGCAGCATAAATTTTACTATTCGTTTTCGTCCTTGTGGATTTTATCAAAAATCTTGTCCATCCGATCAACATAATCGCTGGTATCATCCACAAAAAACTCCAACTGCGGAATTATTCGCACTTGATCTTTAATCTGTTTGCCCAGTTTATAACGAATTTCCGACGAGTGCAGCTTGATCGTTTGCAAAGCCTGTTCATTGTTGGTTCCGTTAAAAAAACTCAAAAAAACGCGTGCAATGCCCAAATCCGGCGTAGTGCGCACTTTGGTAATCGTAATTAAAGTATTGGGCAGAAAATTCATTCCTTCCCGTTGAAAAATAGCCGCCAGATCCTGTTGGATAACGCCGGCAAACTTTTGTTGTCTTTTAGATTCCATAATCAGATTTTATTTACGGGAAGTTTTATGCTTAAACGTAAATATCGAATATAAATGATAAACCGCCGCAACGGCTGCAATATTTATGTGGTAAAAACAGTATGCAGTTAGTAAAGTAACTGATCGTAAGGATAACGTTCTGTGTGGATTGCCTTTACGCGTTCGTACAACAACTTCCTGAAATCTTCTAAATTTTCTTTTTTTAAGGCCGAAATAAATATCGCCGGACTATTATTTCGGGCCATCCAGCTTTGCTCAAATTCTTCCAGCGTTGGCGCAAATTTTGGTTCTTCCGGGTTGATGTTTTCCGGGCTGTAAGCATCAATTTTGTTAAAAACGGTAATAATTTTTTTATCGGCAGCACCCAAATCTTTTAAAGTTTCGGTAACGGTATGGATTTGATCTTCAAAATTCGGATGCGAAATATCAACCACGTGAATTAAAACATCGGCTTCCCGAACTTCATCCAAAGTTGATTTAAAACATTCAATTAAATGGTGAGGCAGTTTACGGATAAAACCAACCGTGTCCGAAAGTAAAAAAGGCAAATTCTCGATTACTACTTTTCGTACGGTTGTATCCAGCGTAGCGAACAATTTATTTTCTGCAAAAACCTCCGATTTAGAGATCATATTCATAATCGTAGATTTCCCAACATTTGTATAACCAACCAACGCTACACGAACTAATTGTACCCGATTTTTACGCTGCGTTTCGTTTTGCCGGTCAATATGTTTTAGTTTTTCTTTCAGCAAAGAAATTTTGTTGAGGATCAAACGCCTGTCGGTTTCAATCTGGCTTTCTCCCGGCCCGCGCATCCCGATGCCACCTTTTTGCCGTTCTAAGTGTGTCCACAAGCGGGTTAATCGCGGTAATAAATATTGTAACTGCGCCAGTTCTACCTGCGCTTTTGCTTGTGCTGTTTGCGCTCTTCCGGCAAAAATATCCAGGATTAAGTTACTTCTGTCGAGGATTTTTACCTGTAGTTCATTTTCAATATTTCGTATCTGCGATGGTGTCAGTTCATCATCAAAAACAACCATATCTATCTCTTCTGCAACTACATAAGTTTTTATTTCTTCCAGCTTTCCGGTACCAACAAAGGTGGCGCGTTCTGGCCGCTGCATTTTTTGGGTGAAAGTTTTAACGGTTAATCCGCCGGCTGTATCCACCAAAAATTCCAGTTCTTCTAAATATTCGCGCTCTTGTTCTTCAGTTTCGTTTGGTGTGATGATGCCAACTAAAACCGCTTTTTCCTGCTTTTCCGCAGTATCATAAAATTTTTGTTTCATTATTATTGATGGAATGTCCGGTCTGTTTTAAAATTAGCAATAAGGATAAAAGTGATGGTCGAGGTGTTAAGCAATAAAAATTATTGCAATAATAGCTCCAGGAATACAAGATCCAGCCAGCGGTTAAATTTAAACCCAACTTCCTTAAAATGAGCTACTTTTACAAAGCCAAATGCTGCATGCAAGTTTAAACTTACCGTATTTTCGCTGTCAATCCCGGCAATTAAAGCATGTAAACCTGCATTTTTGGCATGTAAAAGAAGTTCTTTAACCAGCAGTTTACTAATGCCCAAACGCCTGTAATCCTGATGCACGTAAACAGAATGTTCGGCCGTAAAACGGTAACATGGCCAGGCCCGGAAATTTCCATAACTGCCAAAGCCGGCAATTGCGCCGTTTGATGCTGCAACAATTACCGGGAAATCAGCCTCTTTTCGTTCTTTATACCAATCCAAACGCATGGCTAAAGTATGAGGAGTTTCGCTGTAAACGGCAGTTGTGTGGATGATGGCATCATTGTAAATCTCTAAAATTTGCTGCAAATCCTGCACTGTTGCTTCCCTGATCATGATCTCCGGTGAATCCATAAACTGAAACTTTTAGAAAGTTAATTTTTTTATTTCAGCAACAAATTCCTGCATTGCCTGCCCCGGATCGGTTTCTTTCATAAAATTCTCACCGATTAAAAATCCGTTAAAACCGGCTTCTTTTAAGCGTAAAATAGTTTCGGGATTAGAAATCGCACTTTCAGAAATCTTTAAAAATTCCTTCGGTATAGATTTTATCAGGTTAAAAGAAGTATCAACGGAAACAGTAAAATCCGCCAGGTTTCGGTTATTTACACCGATAACATCAAGCTGCGGGTTTAAACTGCGTTCCAGTTCTTCCAAATTATGTACTTCCAGTAAAACATTTAACCCCAAACTTTTTGCAAGCGAAGCCATTGTTTTAATTTCCTGCGGAGATAAAATTGCTGCAATCAGTAAAATGATATCTGCACCCAAAGCTTTTGCTTCGATGATCTGGTATTCATCAATCATGAAATCCTTACGCAAAACCGGAACCTGATTTGCTTTTCTCGCCTGGATCAAATCACTTTTTTTACCCATAAAAAAAGTAGAA
The DNA here is from genome assembly GCA_903642215.1 of Sphingobacteriaceae bacterium. Classification (GTDB taxonomy): domain Bacteria; phylum Bacteroidota; class Bacteroidia; order Sphingobacteriales; family Sphingobacteriaceae; genus Mucilaginibacter_A. The sequence goes on from CAHJWG010000001.1 coordinate 669,179, forward strand.
TCAGTTAAAACGGACAATGCCGAAGCACCGGCCGCAGCATAAGCCTGCGTTACGTTTTTAACTTTTACCTGATCGTTAATAATTCCTTTGGAAGGCGATTTTCGCTTAAACTCTGCAATAATTCCGCTTCGCAACGGATCAAGCAAAAACTCGCGGAAAGAATAAGTTGGCCGGCCAAAATAGTCTGATTCTTCCAGTTTGGTGTAAGAATTTTTGTTTTTTGCAGCCTGAACTTCTACTTTTTTCCGGGCAACAATCCGATCTAAAATATTTGCCATAAATGAACGTGTAGCAGTAACGCTACTTATAATTTGATGAAATTATTGGCTAATAATTCCGGATTAGCTTCTGTTTCCGATCCGAATAACCAGTTGTGCATTAGTTGTTTACCATGTTCTGTTAACACTGATTCCGGATGAAACTGCACGCCGCGCACATCATAAATTTTGTGCCGCAATGCCATAATGGAATTGTCTTTTTCATCAATTGCGGTAATCAGGATTTCTGCGGGCAAGCCTTTTTCTGCAACAACCCAAGAATGATAGCGGCCAACCTTAAATGTTTCCGGCAATCCGGCAAATAGTTTTTCTTCTGAATCCGTTACTTTTATCGGCGTTGCCAAACCATGCATTGGCCGGCTTAAATTAAATAATTCTCCGCCAAAAACTTCGGCAATGGCTTGCTGACCTAAACAAACACCGAGAATGCTTTTAGTTGGCGCATATTTTTCGATTACTTTTAACAACAAACCTGCTTCGGAAGGAATGCCCGGACCGGGAGAAAGGATGATTTTATCAAACGTTTCCGCATCTTCCAGCTTAAACTGGTCGTTGCGCCAAACTTCGCATTCCAATCCTAATTCGTTTACTAAATGAACCAGGTTGTAAGTAAAAGAATCGTAATTATCGATGATTAAAATTTTAGGATTTTTCATGATGCTTCTTTTATCGGTTAAATTTCTTCGGCTGTTTCCAAGGCTTTACGCAACGCGGCTACTTTATTGTTTACTTCATTTAATTCGCTAACCGGCACAGAATCAGCAACAATGCCTGCGCCGGCCTGATAATGCAGCACGTTTGCTTTACTTAAGAAAGAACGGATAATAATGGCGTGATTAAAATCGCCGTTAAAACCCAGAAAACCGATGGCACCGCTATAAAAACTTCTTTTGCCTTTTTCGTAGGCATCAATCAGTTCCATGGCGCGATATTTTGGCGCACCGCTCAATGTACCCGCCGGATAAGTATCGGCAACAACTTTAAAGGAAGGAACATTCGGTTTTAATTTCCCGGTAACGCGGGAAACCAAGTGAATCAGATGCGAATAATACTGCACTTCTTTAAAGGCTTTCACTTCCACATTGGTGCAGTGCCGGCTCAAATCATTACGCGCTAAATCTACCAGCATCACATGTTCTGCGGATTCTTTCGGATCGTTTTCTAAAGCACGCGCCAATTGTGCATCTTTTTCGTCATCGCCGGTTCGTTTAAAAGTTCCGGCAATCGGATAAATGGTTGCAATCCTGTTTTTAATGGTGATTTGTGCTTCGGGCGAAGAACCGAAAATTTTAAAGTTGCCGTAATCAAAATAAAACAGATACGGCGACGGATTGATGGAACGCAACGCACGGTAAACGTTAAATTCATCGCCTTGAAAAGGCTGCGAAAAATTGCGGGAAGGCACGATCTGGAAAACATCGCCGCGCAAAATATGCTGCTGCATTTTTTTTACGATGTCGATAAATTCTTCATCTTTTAAGTTAGAAGTTTCGGTACCGTTTAAATTAAAATGATATTCGGGGAAGTTTTTATTCTGAATCAGATACTGAATCCGCTCCAACCCGGAAGTTTTTAGATTATTTTCCGGCTGATTTTCAAAAATGTATAACTCGTTTTTAAAGTGATCAACCGCAATAATATACCGGTAAACGAAGTATTGCATTTCCGGGATTGTGCGGTGATCTTGTTCTTTTTTAAGTTTGATGGTTTCAAAATGTTCTACAATTTCATGTGAGAAATAGCCGAACAAACCATTAGAAATAATTTTGAAAGGAGCTTTATCCGTCTCAAATAAACTCAAAAAAGTTTCTGTGTGTGTTACCAGATCAAAAGTTCCGGCTGCAAATTCCTCTTGCGTACCATCCGGATATTGGTTTAACATCGTTCCGTTTTGGAGCACCATACCGGCAATCGGTTCGCAGCAAATGTAACTCATGCTGTTTTCACGGCTATGATAATCAGAGCTTTCGAGTAGCAAGCTATTTGGAAAAACATCGCGCAGCTTCAAATAAATACTTACCGGCGTGGTTGTATCCGCCAATAATTTTTTGAAGGAAGAGGTTATTTTGTATTTCATTTTCATTATAAAAAAACCCGACTCGTATTTACGGCCGGGTTCATATCAGGTTTATAATTGATTAGGTAGGAAAAATCAAAAACACCATCCGGCTTCTCTTTTGGGAAGTTTTTGCCAGCTGTTAATATGGTTTTGATCAATCATTATTCAGCAAAATTAGAAAGAAAAATGAATTTGCAAATTTTTTTGCAAAAATTATTTTTCAAACTGACATTCACAAAACGCCGCGATGACTTAGAATAAGTGTTACGATTACAATTATTATTGCTGAAAGATAAAAAATGAAGATGTTAAAATGCTTCTTTTCCGGTAATAAAATCTTCTTGGAACGAGAATAGCCGATCGTAATTAAAACAACGGCAATGATCATCATGGTGATATGTTCTACAGTCCAGTAACGTGTTGTTGCATTTTTCATGGCTGCACCGGAAAACTGTACCAGCGGACTCAAAAAGAAGTATAGTATCAAGCCGATGAGTAATTGTGTATGTGCCGAAATAAGTGCAAATAAATTTAATTTCCGGTTGGTTTCGGTATAAGGTTTTTTACCTATCCAGCTTAAAAGTGCTTGTATTGTTGCAAAAACAACTAAAATAAGCACTACATAGCGCAAACCCGAGTGTAGATATTTAAAAAAAGTGTACATAAAAGAAGTATTGAGTTTTCTGCAAATATACAGGTTATTTAATGTTGCTTACGTTTTGAGGGAAGCCGATGTGTACCTGCCATAAAGTTGCCAAAAACTTTTTAGGATGTAGGAGTTTTGTACGGCTTAACCGGAACCGATTTCTGGCGTCAGTGTGATTTACCTTTTTGAAGCCGGCGAACCGGTTGTTTTAGCTTATATTAAAAACTGCTTTTTAACAGCAAAGAGCTTTTTATGCGGTAAAAGAAGCATCGGTAAAACCGGTTACGGGTAAGATACGTAAAACAATTTTTGGTTAAAAGGAGTAAGATTGATAATGATTGCTGCGGAATGTGAAGCGGCACTTTTTTTAAAAACCTTGATAATTTATCTTGTTTATGATATTTCAGCTTGATAACCGTCCGATATTTCCGGATCCGGAGCTGGCAGAACCGGATGGATTATTAGCTGTAGGCGGCGATTTATCTACCGAAAGGTTGAGAAATGCTTATGCGCAGGGGATTTTCCCCTGGTATAGCAATAATCAACCTATTTTGTGGTATTCGCCGCACGAACGTTTCGTTTTGTACCCGTCGGCTTTAAAAATTTCAAAAAGTATGAAGCAGGTATTAAAATCCGGTAGGTTCAGTGTTACTTTTAATCAGGATTTTCAGGCTGTGATCAGTTCTTGTGCTGATGCTTTTCGTTCCGGCCAGCACGGAACCTGGATTACGCGGGATATGGAAAAAGCTTATCTAAAACTGTATCATCAAGGCAAAGCACACTCAATAGAAGTTTGGGAAAACGACAAACTGGCCGGTGGTTTATACGGTGTTGATGTAAACCGGATTTTTTGCGGCGAAAGTATGTTTAGCAAAGTAAACAATGCCTCAAAAACAGCTTTAATTGCTTTATGTCAGCAAAAAAACTACGCGTTAATTGATTGCCAGATGTACACAGAACATTTAGAATCTATGGGCGCAGTTACAATCAGCAGAAAAGAATATCTCAAATTTTTAACATAAAAAAAAGAGCTTCCTCAATTTCAAGGAAGCTCTTTTTACCATTAATTTTTACAACTGACTGGTAATTTCTGTTGATAAAGGAGTAACGCTCGAACGGTAACGATGGATCAGTTTTCCGTTTTCATCTATTAAAAACTTTTCGAAATTCCATTGAATTTCACCTGTGAAATCAGGATTTTCTGCTGATGTCAAAAACTTAAAAAGCGGGCTGATATCATCACCTTTAACACTAATTTTTTCGCTTAAAGGGAAGGTAACACCAAAATTTTTCTGGCAAAACTCTTTTATTGCCAAATTAGCACCTGGTTCTTGTCCGCCAAAGTTATTAGCCGGGAAACCAACTACTACAACTTTATCTTTGTATTGGTCAGATAATTTTTGCAATTCGGCATATTGTTTGGTAAATCCGCATTTAGAAGCAGTATTAACAATTAATAGTTTTTTGCCTTTGTAAGAAGCAAGATTAAAGTTTTTACCATCGATTGTTTTCAATTTAAAATCATAAACTGAACCTGGAGCGATAAAAAGAAGCGTAAGAATAATAGCAATTGATTTGATCATTTTTTTAAAACTAAGTTGCCGTAAAGGTAAGTTATTTCTAACTATTTAGAAACCAACGTTAATAGATAAAAATTTTCCTTGTCGGTCATTAACTTTTTATTTTTTGCAGTTTTGTCTTTGTAACCTAACAAATGCAATGTCCCGTGGATTATTATACGGTTTAATTCCTGCATCATGGTGATGCCATAAATTTTTGCATTTTCTGATACTCTTTCTATCGATATAAAAATGTCACCAATAATTTCTTTTTCGGTTTCAGAATTATCAAAAGTGATAATATCGGTGTAAGTATCGTGCTGTAAATAATCCTGATTAATTTTTAACAGATAAGCATCAGAACAGAAAATGAAGTTAATTTCTTTTAGTATATGATTTTCTGCCAGGATTGTTTGTTGGATCCAGCTGCGGATATTTTTTTTGTTTTTTATTTTGAAATCAATTTCTTCTTCAAAAAAATAAATTTTTGCAGGCATTATCAGATTTTGAAGTGCAGTTCTACTTCATTTCCCCGTGTATTAAAAATAAATTGATCTGCAAGATGTTTAATGATAAAAACACCGCGGCCGGTTAATTTTTCTAAGTTTTCCGGTGCTGTCGGATCCGGGATGTTATTGTAATCGAAGCCCGGCCCTTCATCTGCTACTGTCCAGGTAATTTTTTTACCTTCTGTAATTTCGGCATTAATATATACCGTTTTACTTATATCAGATTGGTTTCCATGTACAATTGAATTAATTAATGCTTCGTTCAGGCAAGTCATCATATTAGCAAAAGTGTCTTCGCTAACATGATAACGTTCTGAAATTTCTTCAACTAAATTTTCTAAACGGGCAATACTGTCCATTGTTGAAGGAAGCTGCAGGGTGTACAATTCGCCGTCTGATACTTTTACTGGTTGCACCATTATTATTTGCGGTTAATTTCGTTAAAGTAAGTCTTTATTTTTGATTTATAAAACAGATTCACATTCGGCGGTATGGTTATAAGCTGTTCTGTTTGCTTATTTTTTATCTGCTGATAGCTTTGTAATGCCTTCTGGTAACCCGGAGCGGTGGTTTTGCCGGCCTGGCTTTCCCGCTTTTGGTCTTGTTCTCTTTCCTGTTCTGCTTTTTCAGCTTCCAACAACCTAGTTTGTATTTTCTGTTGCCTGATTAACGTTTCAGTTTGTATTTTCTTATTTACGAGATCGCTCTCAGTTTGTTCCATTTGTTTCGCAATCTCGCCGAGATTACCTAACCCGCTTTTACCGTCTTTGTTTTCTTGCTGGTTAATATTTTGTAACGCCCGGCGGATCATTTCCTGCTGTCTGGCCATTTTTGCCATCTGCTCGCTCATGCCTTCACCTCTTTGCTGGCCAGGCTGATTTTGCGGCTGGCCCTGATTGCCCTGCTGCTGCATTTGCTGCCTTGCTTTTTGCATGTTTTTGTTGAGTTCCTGCTGCATCTGGCTTAACTGCTGCATGGAAGGCTGCTTCTTTTTGCCGCTGCCGGGTTTGGCATTTTTCATCATATTCTGTAGCTGATCCAGTACCTCATTCAGCATTAAAGCCAGATTATTCATCGAAGTCATGGCAAATTGTTGCGCGCTGTTAGCTTCATTCGTTCGCCTTTCGCCCAGGTTAGCAATTGCCTGATCGATGTTATTGTTGATCGTTGTGATTTCTTTATTCACCGTAGATTCTATTTGCGGCACGCGTTTACTCAACGCAAACAAACTGTCTTCTACTGTTTTTAGGTTATCTTTTATGTTTTGCTGCTGCTGTGTTTGATTAACGTAATCGGGATCATTAGCATTAAGCTGCTTAAACGTTTGCATCACTTTTTCCTGGTTGAAAGAACTTGTAACCAAGCTTTTTAAAATCGCCCGAAGCTGCTGTGCATTCAGTTCCGTTTCTTTTTCTTCGCCTTGCTGCTGCGATTGCTTCATTTTACTGCTCATTTTTTGCATGGCAGCAGCAGCATTTTGTTGAGATTGTGATGCTTTTGGCCGATTATTTTTTTCTAAGTTTTCCGAGCTCTTGTCCATTTCCTGCTCGGCATCTTTTTGTTCTTCTTTCGGCGTTTCAAAATCATTCTTTTTTTCCAGCTGTTCGTTTTTCTGTTCCAGTTCTTTTAAAGATTTTTCCAATTCTTTAAAGTCTTTTTTGATAGATTCCTGTTCCTGTTTCAGCTGGTTGTTTTCCTGCTTCGTTTGCTTACTTTTTTCTGCTAAAGCCTGTTGCTTTTCGGTCAGTTTATCCAACTGATTAATGTTCTGGTTCAGCTTCTGGTCAAACTCCAGTTGCTTATATAATTCCAGCATCCGGTCAAGTTCTTTTTGCAGCGATTTATTGTCCATCTGCATTTTAGAAACATCTTCCCGCGCTTCATCTTTCTGATTTTGCTGCAGCATCTGCTCCAGATTTTTCAGCAGTTCCTTCGTTTTTTCGTCCAAAACATTCTTAAACAAATCATTAATCTGCTTCTGTTTTTCTAAAACTTCTTGGTTTTGCTGCTTCGTTTCCTGGCGGTTATACAGGTTTTTTTCATTTTCCTGCTGCATATCTTTCACCAAATCTTCCAGTTCGCGGCGTTTTTGCAGCAAATCTTCCACTTGCTTTTTCTCGTCAAAAGAAAGCGTTTTTTTATCCAGCAAAAGGCGGTTCAGTTTCTGTGCATCGCGTTCTACCTGAGCCGAAAGTTTAATGGCCGATTGCATTTTGTTTTTAACCGATTGCGTGCCGGCGTCCAGTTGCTTATTTTGTTCGATTTCTGTTGGGATGCGCAAAGTTTGCTCCGGCGTACGGCTGTGTTTTGCGCCGTTTACGCCATCATTGTCAGCTACATCAAAATAATAACTCAACTCATCGCCCGGATTTAGCGATGCTTCTTTTATCGACCAAAAGTAGAAGAACGTAGACGAGTTTTGCTTCAAATCAGCTTTAACAGGCAAACTATAAGTTTTATTTTTCTGCGGAGAAGCGTTATTCCGAACAGAATAATGAAAAGTTAAAGACGAAAACCCATAATCATCCTGGATTTTCCCGTTAAAATAAAATGCTTTAGAACTGATGGAATCTGCTTTTTGCTCCGCAGAAATTACCGGCGGTAAATCCGGGATTATAGAAATTCGATAAGCGGCAGAATCCGTAGAAGTAACAAAATTATTGATCGGTTTTACCGCATAAGAACCAGATTTCAATAGTTTTTCCTGATGTTTAAAAACCTCATTATCAGCAGAAATCAATGTTTTTTTCTGATTCATCGAAAATAAAACCTGGCTGGTATTTTCGGTATGCAATTCCCATTGCGCCAGCGTTCCTTCGGGCAAAGTCAGATCGCCGGCGTTATTTACACTTTCTGCGGATTTATGCAGATACACCGGATAAATCAGCTTTACATCCAAATGCAGCAACGAAGGTTTCGGGTTGACTTTGATCTCAAATTCCTCCGAAGAAAAATCATTTCCAACCAAATGAAAACGGATATTTTGCTGAATGTTAGAAAAAGTATGGTAAAAAGAGCTCAGGTTTTCTTTGTCTAATTTAAAGCTGTTTTTGCCGGATTCGAGGTAAATACTTTCCGGAAATTCATTGCCGCTCAGCTTTAAATTCAGCTTAAAATCTTCGCCCTGAACAACTGAAAGCGATTTATTTAAAATATGCCAGTTAAAAGGAGCTTTGGGCGCAAAATACTGGTTGTGTTTGATGATGCGCTCCGTGCCATCGTGGATGATGGAAGGTGCCACAAACGCCACCGTGATAATTAAAACCAGCGGAATCAAAATCCATTTCAAGAACTTTTTATTTTCGTTAATTTTTACCGCTGCCGAAAAAGTAACCGGTTTTAACTCAGCAATTTTTTGGTTGATGCTGGCTTCGATCAAAATTTTATGATCCGGATTTTGATCAGCAATTTTCTTCAACTGCAAAGTATTCAGCAGTTTATCCTGCACATTTTGAAAATATTTACCGATGATTTCTGCTGCCTGATCGTGCGAAATCAACTTTCCTAATCGAAAATAAGCCAGCAAAGACGGCGCAACGAGCCAGGCAAAAAGCGACAAATTCAACAGGATAAATCCATAGAAAATAAAGGAACGGAAAAACGTATTGAAATGGCCGTAATACTCGGAAAAAGTGATAACAAGATAGCTGAAAAACAGCGCTGCGCCCAAAAAAATGAACCCGCGAAGTAACTTGTTTAAGTAATACTTCCGGATAAATTCATCCATTTTGGCAAGCAGTAAATCATAATTGCTTGTGGGCTGCATCATACAAATCAAAAATAAACATAAAAAACAGTACCAAAAAGCAGGAAGTAATTATTGTTGATGCTCTTTTTAGCAGATAAAAGTTTGCTTTTGAGTTTTGAAACTTCATCAAAAGTAAATCCGTATTTGGTAAAACAATTACCAATTTAATGCCTGGTTAAAGCTTTTAATATTTATTTTAACTTAAAAGGATATTTATATCTTAGCTAATTCATTGTTTTTTAGGCTTTTTAATCATATTGAAAATAACAGCGAGTAGCAAGCATTTATCAGGACATTAAGAAACGCTTATGGCAAAACTTAAATATTGCAAAACGCTGTTAGGGCACAATAATCTTGATTTTTCGATTGAATGCCTGCAAAGTTTTTTAAAGCATTGTTGTGATGAAATTTCCCTGCAGATTTTTGAAGATGGCACACTTACCGCAGCCGATGAAGAAAAGCTTTTATCCGGCCTGAAAAACAGTGCGATCATCAGAAAAAAGGAAAGAGACGGAAAAATTAAAGCTGTCCTGGCGGCTTTTCCAGCTTGTAACGCGTACAGAAACACCACCAATTTTGCGCAGAAATTATTTGATATTATGCTGTATGATGATCAGGATGTTTTTTATATCGACAGTGATATTTATTTTCTGAAAAAATTTGCGCTGCCCGAACTGGATGAAATGCCTGTTTTTATGTTTGATACACAAAACGCCTACTCTTTTTCGCCGGTAGATTTAATAAAAATCAATATTCCGGTTTTTCCTAATGTAAACACAGGTGTTTTTTACTTCCCCAAAAACTTATTTAAGCTTGATTTTATCGAACAACTGCTACAGGACCAAGTGCTTACAAAAAGCTTTAACAAATGTATGAACTGGTCTGAACAAACTATCTGGAGTTTTTTGGCGGCTAAAAGCAGGAGCATCAGTTATTTTGATTGCAAGCAGTTGATTATGGCAGATTTTGCGCTAAAAACGGATGCGGATACCATCGCCATTCATCTGGTTTACTACTTCAGAACGCATATTAAACAGTTGCGTTTGATGGATTTCCCGGATGCGGATTCCTGTTCAAAAATCAATCTAAAAATTCATACTGCTTTTTTAAATAAAATGGATTTTGCTGTAGAAAAGCTGATCAGAAAGCTGAAACGGCTGGTGTAATACAAATTGAGACTTCTTTTAGCACCTAAAAATTGTACACAAAAAAGCCGCCGGCATAAACGCCGACGGCTTTTTTTTACCGGGATTAATAGCGGTGATGGCGTACCGGTAAATGGTGCCTGTAATAGCGGTGATGAACAATACGTTTTTTAACAACCACAACCCTGCGCGGGCCACGATTTTGTGCTTCAGCATTGCCGAAAGCGAGAACGGTTATGAAAGCGATTAGAATTACTTTGAAAAATTTCATAATAGTTTTTTTAGATAAAGGGTTTTGAATTGAATTAATAATGATTGTAATTATGGTTATGATCGTGATGATCATCATGATGATGATAGCGTGGCGGCCGCCTGTTATATTCGCGTGCATGAACAGAACAGCCGGAGATTGCCAGCGCAGCAATTAAACTCATTGCTAACATTTTTAAATTATGCTTTTTCATGATATGGTTGGTTGTTACAGTACCTATAAACTGTAAAATTGGTGTAAGGTTTAATACGTAATAGCGGGTTCTTTTTTTGTTAAACGATGCTAATTCCAAAGAAAAATAAAGCAACAGCAATCTTTTTTATCTATTCGCAAAATTTTTACAAAAAGTAATCGGGTAAAAACTTATCTTGAAAACTTTTTAAATTGTGGTTAATTTCAATACTTCTTTTATGCACAAAAAATTACAAACAGCTTGTTTATTTTTTTTGCTGGCAGCTGCTCCAACTGCTTTTTCGCAGTCTTTTGCAGGTAAAACCGTTGCCGGCATCCCTTATTATTCTGATCCGGCAATTTCGCCGGACGGTACTGAAATTGCTTTTACTTCCGGCGGAGATATCTGGACGGTTCCTGCTGCCGGCGGCGAAGCGCATTTGCTAATTTCTGACCCGGCTTATGATTCGCGGCCGGTTTATTCGCCCGATGGAAAATATCTCGCCTTCAACTCAACCCGAACCGGCAATGGTGATATTTATATTTTCAACCTTAAAACAAATGAATTAAAACGCCTGACTTTTGATGACGGCAATGAAAGTTTAAGTGCCTGGTCGCCGGATGGTAAATACGTTTATTACGCTTCCACCAGTCATGAAATTTCCGGGATGAACGATGTTTTCCGGATCAAAGCGGGAGGCGGCACGCCGATGCCGGTAAGCGAAAACCGTTATATGAACGAGTTTTTTGCGATGCCTTCTCCCGATGGAAAAACCCTTGCTTTAACCGCTCGCGGCGTAGCTGCGCAACAATGGTGGCGCAACGGCAGCAGCCATTTAGACCAATCAGAAATTTGGTTGATGAAAGAAGGAAAACCATCGCCTTATGAAAAATTTACGGCCGGCGGTGCCAAAGAATTATGGCCGATGTGGAGCAAAGACGGACAATCAATCTATTATATTTCTGATCGCAGCGGCACACAAAATTTATGGGTAAAAACAGTATCCGGCACACCAAAACAACTTACTAAATTTAGTAGTGGGCGCGTGCTTTGGCCAACTATGGCTTTCAACGGAAAAACAATTGTTTTTGAGCGCGATTTTAAAATCTGGAAGTACGATTTAGCTTCCGGCAAAGCTTCTGCCATGGATATTGTTCGCCGCGGCGCACCCGCCGGCCCCGGTACAGAACATCAGCGGTTAACCAATCAGTTCAGAAGTTTAGCTTTATCCCCGGATGGTAAAAAAGTTGCTTTTGTAGCACATGGCGATGTTTTTGTTTCCGCTGCGCGGGATGGCGGGGATGCTTTTAGGGTAACCAATACCGGTGCAAACGAATCGCAGCCGCAATGGGCACCAAACAGCAATACGCTGGTTTACATTTCCGATCGCGGAGATGCCGCACATTTATATCAGTATAATTTTATCACGGCAAAAGAAGTATGCCTTACAGATGGTAACCTGGATGATGGCGCACCGTTATTTTCACCAACCGGAAAATCAGTTGCCTTTATCCGTAACGGGAAAGAATTGCGGGTTTTAAACCTGGAAACCAAGCAGGAAAAACTTTTGGCAAAAGGATTTATGGGCCGGCCGCCTTTTACCGCTGCCGGCGGTGTTAGTTGGTCGCCGGATGGCAGCTGGCTGGCTTACGGTGCTTACGGCAACAAAACCTTTTACAATGTTTACGTGGTTCCTGCTGCCGGCGGCGAACCGAAAGCGATTAGTTTTTTAGCGAATACTTTTGGCGGAGATGTTAACTGGAGTGCCGATGGAAAATATATCTTGTTCAACACTAATCAGCGGACAGAAGACGCCAGTATAGCCCGGATTGACCTGGTGCCGCAGCGGCCGCGTTTCCGCGAAGATCAGTTCCAGCAGATGTTTATCGAACAAAATACTTCGCCTGCAAGCCCGGTAAACACGGTAACATCCAAACCATCGGCAGAGAAAAAACCGGATGCTTTGGATTCACTCAAAAAAGCATCGGTAAAAACAGTACGGCCAAAACCGGAAGAAATAAAAATTGTGACGGAAGGCATCCGCCAGCGTTTAAATTTACTGCCGCTCGGCGTAGATGTTAACGATTTTAAGTTGAGTAAAGATGGCAACACGTTGTTAATAACAGCATCTGCCGCCGGGCAATCCAACCTGTACACTTATTCTTTAAACGAACTGGCTACAGAACCGGCTGCCTTAAAACAGCTTACTTCTACACATGCGCCTAAAATTGATGCGCAGTTTTCTGCCGATGGTCGCGAAGTTTTTTATATGGAGCAGGGCCGCATACAATCCATCGCTTTGGATAGCAAAACAGTAAAACCTTTGGCAGTTACCGCCGAAATGGATATTGACTTTAACAAAGAAAAAATAGAGGTTTTTGAACAGGCCTGGGAAGCGCAAAGCAAAGGTTTTTATGATGAAAACTTCCACGGAACCAACTGGAATACGGTTAGGCGGGAGTATGAGCCGATGGCTGCCGGAGCCAGCACGCCGGAAGAATTGCGGCGGATTTTAAGTTTGATGGTGGGCGAATTAAACGCTTCACATTCCGGCATTTCCGGTTCTTCTCCTTTGCAGATTGTTACCGGCCGTTTAGGTTTGCATTTTGATCGCGCAGCTTATGAAAACGGCGGCAAGTTTAAAATTACCGAAATTATCCCTTTAAGTGCTGCTGACCTCGCCGAAAATATCCATATCGGAGATTATTTAACCGCAATTGATGATCAGCCGTTAAATGCAAATATTAATCTGGATCAGTTACTGGAAAATAAAATTAACCGCCGGGTTGCTTTAACTATTGGTTCGGCTTCGGGTGCAAATTCGCATAAAGTAACCGTTCGGCCAAGCAATCAGGCAACAGAAAAAGGCTTGCTTTATAAATACTGGGTACAGCAGCAACGGGATTATATCAATAAAATCAGTAACGGCCGGCTGGGTTATGTACATTTATTTGATATGTCAGAACAATCTCTTAATCAGTTATATCTGGATTTGGATGCAGAAAATCAATCCAAAGAAGGTGTCGTGATTGATGTACGCAATAACAACGGCGGTTTTGTAAATGCTTATGCGCTGGATGTATTCAGTAGAAAACCGTATTTAACCATGACCGGCCGCGGGATGCCTTCCGGCCCGGCGCGTACACAGTTGGGACAAAGAACGCTTGAACTGCCAACAATTTTGGTTACCAACCAGCATTCACTTTCTGATGCGGAAGATTTTACAGAAGGTTACCGCGCCATGAAATTGGGAAAAGTGGTGGGCGAGCCAACCGGCGGCTGGATTATTTTTACCGGAGCTACAACTTTAATCGATGGTTCTACCCTGCGGATGCCTTTTAGCCGGATTACCGATCATGATGGTAAAGATATGGAATTGCATCCGCGCCCGGTTGATGTACCTGTTTCCAGAGCTTTAGGTGAAGGAAATACGAAAGATTCTCAATTAGATGCGGCGGCGAAGGAGTTGCTACAGGAAGTTGGCGGGAACAAATCGAGGTAGGATTTATTAAGATTGTAAATTTTGGAATGCTTCTTTTATCGGCTTAAAATTTAGGTTGATAAAAGAAGTATTCCTATTTTTCCAGCCGATTTTGCGCCGGCAAAACTTTTACATCACGTTCCACTTCTTTTTGTTCGATTTGAACTGCATATTCGGCAGGTTCAATTTTATCACCGTATTCTTCAGCGTAAACTTTTGTAAACTCAGCTCCAAAATATAAAATGGCCGACGTGTAATAAATCCACACTAAAATAACAATCAACGAACCCGCTGCGCCGTAAGTAGAACCGGTTCCGGTGGTTTGGATGTAAATGCCGATCAGATATTTGCCCAGCATAAATAAAAGTGAAGTAAAAAAAGCACCGGTACGCACATCCCGCCAGGCAATTTTAACATCTGGCAAAAACTTAAAAATAAAGCCGAATAAAACGGCAATCACCAAAAACGTAATGCCAAGGTTAATCAGGTTAAAAATCTGGACGGTAACTTCCGGGAAATAGCGTGTAATCCGGCTGCTTAATGCCAAAACCAGCGCATTGATAATCAAAGAAACAACCAGTAAAAAGCCCAATCCTATAATCATCGAAAAGGAAATCAGCCGGTTGGTCAGCATTTTTACCCAGCCTTTTTTGGGTTTCGCTTTTACCCGCCAAATGATATTGATCGAATCCTGAATCTCCAAAAAAATACTGGTTGCACCGATAATCAAGGTGATTATGCTGGTTGCAACCGCAATCCCGGTTTTACCGGACAAGGAAACACTTTTGATCATTTCCTGAATTTGCAGTGCGGCGTTACTACCAACATAGGATTTTATTTCCGGATAAATATTATTCTGCGCAGCATCTTTCCCTAAAAAAATTCCGATTAAGGAAATAACCAACATGAGTAAAGGTGCCAGGGCAAAAACCGTATAATAAGCCAATGCTGCACTAAATTTTAAACCTTTGTCGTCTAAAAAATTGTTAAGCGTAGCCAGTAAAATGCGGCCGATTCTTTTAAGATATTTTAGAGCGAAGTATTTTTTGATCATAAAATTTAGTCGGTAAAAACAGCATCGGCTTGCTACAAATTAGAAACGATCAGCAGATCCAGATCTTTGCTTGGGATGTTAAAACGTTCGCCAAAAATCTTGCTCGTTAAATGTCCCTGATAAATATAAACGGCATTACGCACGCCGGCTTTCTCCCAGATCACATTTTTTAAACCGCCGTGTTCGCCAATATCCAGCAAAATAGGCGCAAAAATATTGGTTAAAGCATAAGTTGCCGTTCGCGCTACGCGGGAAGCAATATTGGGTACGCAATAATGAATTACATCGTATTTACGGAAAACCGGATGGGTGTGATTAGTTACTTCCGATGTTTCAAAACAGCCGCCCTGATCAATACTAACATCAATAATAACAGAATTTGGTTTCATCCGGCTAACGGTTTCTTCGGTAACCAAACAAGGGCTGCGGCCTGCTTTTGCGCGCATGGCACCGATGGCAACATCGCAGGTGGTAATAGCTTTTTCTAATACGATCGGCTGGATAACGGAAGTAAAAACACGGCTGCCGATGTTATTTTGCAAGCGGCGGAGCTTATAAATCGAGGGATCAAAAACCTTTACTTCCGCGCCTAAAGCAATGGCGGTTCTGGCGGCATATTCGCCAACCGTTCCGGCACCCAAAATTACAATTTCCGTTGGCGGAACGCCGGTAATGCCACCGAGCATCAAACCTTTTCCGTTAAAAACATTGCTTAAATATTCAGCAGCAATTAAAATAGAAGTTGCGCCCACAATTTCGCTCATTGCCCTAACCACGCTTAGCGAGCCGCCTTCGTCCTGTAAATTTTCAAAACAAACTGCCGTAATTTTTTTGCTGAGGAGCGCGTGCAGATATTCTGCCTTGATGGTTGAAGTTTGTAATGCCGAAATCAGCGTTTGGTTCATCTTCATCATCTCGATCTCGGCCATCGTTGGCGGCGCAATTTTCAGGATAATATCGGCCTGATAAACCTGCTGCGTATCGTAAACAATTTGTGCGCCCTGCTCGCTGTAATTATTATCTGTAAAATTAGCTGCCAAACCAGCGTTGGATTCTAAAATAACCGTGTGCCCGTTGTTAACCAGCGTGGCCACAGAAAGCGGCGTAATGGCAATTCGGTTTTCCTGAAAGGAAGTTTCCTTCGGGATGCCGATATAAAGCTTATCCTTTTTATTTCGCACTTCGAGCATCGATTCCTGCGGCTGCATCATGGCCTGCTTTGCGATGTCGGAAAAACCGCTTAAAGTTCCTGAACTCATCATAATTTTTTATTTCCGGATGCTTAAAGTAAGCAAATTTAAGCGGATAAAAAGATTAAATTTTCGCTAATGTTAATTTTCTTTGCTGATCGGGCAGCACTTCAAGCGAAATTTCGAGATAATTTTCGGGTAAAAGGTTCGGGATTTTTTCCGGCCATTCAATCAGGCAGTATTCGCCCGAATCAAAATATTCTTCCAGGCCGATGTCTAAAGCTTCAGCCTGATTTTTCAAGCGGTAAAAATCAAAATGATAAATAATTCCGTTTGGATAACGGTATTCGTTTACAATAGAAAAAGTAGGGCTGGAAACGGTATCTTCCACATTGAGAGCTTCACAAAAAGCTTTGATAAAAGTAGTTTTTCCGGCACCCATTTCGCCGTAAAAAAGTAGGATTTTTTGAGTTTGTAAATTTAATAAGAGAAACTCAGCAGCTTTTGCTATTTCTTTTTCAGGATATATAAAAGTAATCACTTTGCTAAATCTCAAATAATATCAAATCCAGTTCTTTAACAATTTAAATGCTTTATCTGCAGTAATAAAAGGTAAATTATTTGAAATGGCCGAAGCTGCAATAATACTATCAGGAAGTTTTAGTTTGAAGGCTCTTCTTATTTCTATAGTAATGCTTTTAATTGTTTGATCTAAATTAACAACCTCTACAGATTGAATAAAATCTTTTAAAATTTCCGTAGAATTTAAATTGCTTCTTTTATAAGCAAATAATTCTATTTCACTAATAATGGATATAAAAATTTCCTGACCTTGTAAAAAATCAGCTAAAATTTTATTTCCATTCAAAAGGTATATGCAAGTATTGGTGTCTAAAAAGATTTCATTCCCACTCATTTCTGAGTTGTTGTTGAATTTTTAATCCGTCTTCTTCAAATTTTAAAGCACCACAAAACTTTTTTGCATCAAAATACTTTTTGACTTTTCGTTTTACAAGTGCCTTCTTGATTTCAATCAGATCGCTATCCTTATTTAAAATCGTAACCATAATCAAATATAAAAAAAGTATGATAAAAGAAGCATTCTATCTCGGCCCGTAGGTGGCAATCGGGATAATCATTTCTTCCATAGAGATGCCGCCGTGTTGAAAAGTTTCGTTGTAAAAGTTAACGAAATGGTTAAAATTGTTTGGGTAAACGAAGTATTTATCTTCTTTGGCAAACACAAAACTGGAGCTTACATGCAGTTTTGGCAACATTGCATCGTGCGGATTACGGATATGGAAAACATCTTTGGCATTGTAATTTAAATTTTTCCCCTGTTTGTAACGCAGGTTGGTATTCGTATTCCGGTCGCCGATAATTTTACTCGGATTTTTAACACGAATTGTTCCATGATCGGTCGTGATCACCACTTTTACCTGTTTTTGGGCAAGATATTTTAGTAAATCGAACAAAGGCGAATGCTCAAACCACGAAAGCGTTAACGAACGGTAAGCCGCATCGCCGCTGGCCAGTTCTCTGATCATTTGCATATCCGTACGTGCGTGCGAAAGCATATCTACAAAGTTGTAAACCACCACGTTCAACTCGTTTTGCATCAAATTACTGATCGAATCATTTAACGCGCGGCCTTCATCAATATTCAAAATTTTGTGATACGAAAATTTACAATCTCTGCGGAGTGTCCTTTTTAACTGATCGGCTATAAACTGTTCTTCAAACAGGTTTTTTCCGCCTTCATCTTCGTCATTCTGCCACATTTCAGGGAAACGTTTTTCCATATCCAGCGGCATCAAACCGGAGAAAATAGAATTACGCGCATATTGCGTGGCGGTTGGCAAAATACTAAAATAAGTATCTTCTTCTTCCAGCCTAAAATATTCTGAAATAATTGGGTGGATGATGCGATATTGATCATAACGCAAATTATCAATCAGGATAAAAAACGTTGGCGAAGTTTGATTTAGCTGCGTAAAAACTTTTTTCTTAAAAAGATACGGCGAAAGCATCGGGCCGGCATCCGGTTCTTTAACCCATTTCAAATAATTTTTTTCAACAAATTTAGAAAACTGCGTATTGGCTTCTGCCTTTTGCAAAGTCAGGATGTCGTGCATGCCGGCATCTTCCAGTTTCTCTAACTCTAATTCCCAATAAATCAGCTTTTTATAAACATCAACCCATTCTTGGTAAGTCAGATTCTCGTTCAGCGTCATGCCAAGTGTCCGGAAATCCTGCTGATAACCCATCGTAGTTTTAGCCGTGATCAAGCGCTTGTTCTCCGTTAGTTTTTTTATGGTGAGGAGAATCTGCTTCGGGTTAACCGGTTTAATCAGATAATCATCTATTTTAGAACCGATTGCATCCTCCATCAAGTGTTCTTCTTCACTTTTGGTAATCATCACAATCGGCACATCGGCATTAATATTCTTAATTTCTGTTAGCGTTTCCAAACCGGTTAAACCCGGCATATTTTCATCCAGAAAAACAAGGTCGATATTGTTATTTTTAAAAAGATCAACCGCATCCGTTCCATTGGTTGCGGTTTTAATCTGGTAGCCTTTTTCGCTTAAAAATAAGATATGAGGTTTCAGTAAATCAATTTCGTCATCGGCCCATAAAATTGTAGTATCCTGCATTACGGTATATTTTATAATCAAAACCCCTGCAACAACCTTTTGTTGCTAAGTGCACATAAATTAACAAATTTTAACACAATTAAATCTAACCTAACTTTAGTTTTACTTTACAGGATTTAAGAACTATCCATTTTGAATAAAAAGAAAATTATTAACGATCCGGTTTACGGGTTTATCACTATTCCAACCGATCTGATTTTTGATCTGGTAGAACACCGCTGCTTTCAGCGGTTGCGCTATATCAAACAATTGGGGATGACCCATTTGGTTTATCCCGGCGCGTTGCATACGCGTTTTCATCATGCTTTGGGCGCGCTGCATTTAATGGGTTTAGCGGTAGAAACCCTGCGTACAAAAGGTGTTGAGGTTTCTGCGGAGGAAGAAGAAGCCGTGCAAATTGCCATTTTACTGCATGATATCGGCCATGGCCCGTTTTCGCACGCGCTCGAAAATACCCTGGTAAAAGGAGTATCGCACGAAATGATTTCCCGGTTGCTGATGGATCGTTTAAACCAGGAATTTAACGGAAAACTGGAAATGGCGATTGAGATTTTTAATGATACTTACCCGCGGCATTTTTTACATCAGCTGGTTTCCGGACAGCTGGATATCGACCGGCTGGATTACCTGAACCGCGACAGTTTTTTTACAGGTGTTTCCGAAGGTGTGATCAGTTTTGACCGGATTATCAAAATGCTGAACGTTCGGGATGACCATATCGTGGTAGAAGAAAAAGGGATTTACTCGGTAGAAAAATTTCTGATTGCCCGCCGTTTAATGTACTGGCAGGTTTATCTGCATAAAACAGTTGTAGCTGCAGAAATGCTTTTGGTTAAAATTTTAGAGCGCAGCCGCGCGCTGGCTTTGCTTGGCGCAGATTTATTTGCCACGCCGGCACTGGCACATTTCCTCCATAAAAGTGTGGTAAAAGAAGCATTTTTAAATGAGCCGAATCACCTGGATGCTTTTATCAGTTTAGACGATACCGATATTTTATCAGCCATAAAAGTTTGGGTAAACCATTCGGACTTTATCTTGTCAGACCTGTGCGCTCGTTTTATCGGCCGTAATTTGTATCGGGTAGAAATAACAAACACTCCGCCTCCGTTGGATAAAGCAGTTGAATTTAAACAGCTCGCCATTGATAAATTTGGTTTGATAGATGAGGAAGAAGCGGGTTATTACGTATTTACAGACCGGATTGTAAATGATGCGTACAAGGTTGGTGATGAGAATATTCGGATTTTATTTAAAAACGGCGAGGTGCAGGATATCACACAATCAACCGATAATTTAATATTGGTTTCATTATCCAAACGGGTGGTGAAATATATTTTATGCGTAATTAAAGGTCTGTAATAATCCTATGGCAGCAAGGTTAATAATTTGCTGCTTTGATATTAAGAATTAAATTTGTCCGATGCAATTAACCGCACTTGAGATCAGCTTGTTGATAAATGGAACTGTTGAAGGTAAGCCTGAAGTAACGGTTAATCAGTTGGCAAAAATTGAAGAAGCACAAACGGGTAGCTTGTCTTTTTTAGCTAATCTTAAATACGAGCAATATTTATACACCACAAAAGCTTCTGTTGTAATAATCAATGCGGATCAAGTTTTAACAGAACCGGTAACCGCAACGCTTATCCGGGTAGATAACCCTTACCTGGCTATTTCTGTTTTACTCGAAAAATATAATCAAAGTAAGTTAGCCAAAGCCGGCATAGAGCAGCCTTGTTTTATCCATCCAACAGCAGTAATCGGCCAGCACGTGTATATCGGTGCTTTTGCTTACATCGGCCCGAATGTAAAAATCGGCGATAACAGCCGCATTTATCCAAATTCTTATTTAGCAGACGATGTGCAGTTGGGCACAAACGTTACTTTGTTTGCCGGGGTAAAAGTTTACTTTGATTGCAAAATAGGCGATAATGTTATCGTTCATTCGGGCGTAGTTATCGGCGGAGATGGTTTCGGCTTTGCGCCGCAGGCAGATGGCAGCTACCAGAAAGTAAGCCAGATCGGTAATGTTATTATTGAAGATGATGTAGAAATTGGTGCCAATACAACGATAGACCGTGCAACGATGGGTTCGACCATCATTCGTAAAGGCGTGAAGCTGGATAACCTGATCCAGATTGCACATAACGTAGAAATTGGCAGCTATACGGTTGTGGCTGCGCAAACCGGGATTTCCGGCAGTGCAAAAATTGGAGAGAACGTGATTTTAGGCGGGCAGGTTGGCGTTGTTGGCCATATCAGTATTGCCAAAGGATCACAGGTGCAGGCGCAATCCGGCATCAGCAGAACCATAAAAGAAGAAAATAAAAAATGGGCAGGTTCGCCTGCGGCCAATTACCAAGATCATATGCGGTCGCAGGTTGTATTAACCCGATTGCCCGAAATAGAAAAGAAAGTACAGGAGCTGGAGAAAAAGCTGGCCGAATTGCAGTAGGAAACAGAGCATCAAAGCTTAAAATCCGGGCAGTAACGATATAACAATTATGAATCTAAAACAACAAACTATTAAGTCGGAAATTTCTGTTTCCGGAACCGGATTACATACCGGCGAGAAAGTGACAATGACTTTTCATCCGGCTGCTGAAAACCACGGTTTTAAATTCAGAAGAATCGATATCGAAGGCCAGCCCATAATTGATGCAGATGTTGATAATGTAAGCGATACTTCTCGCGGCACAACAATCAGCCAAAACGGTGCTTCGGTAAATACGGTAGAACATGTGCTTGCTGCGTTAGTTGGGTTACAGATTGATAATGTGCTGATTGATTTAAACGGACCGGAAACGCCTATTATGGATGGCAGTTCGCTGCAATATGTAGATGCTTTGGTTGAAGTTGGCTTAAAAGAGCAAGATGCTGATCGGGAGTATTTTAACATTCCGTACAACATCCATTATTCTGAACCGGATCGTAAAGTAGATATGGTTGCCATGCCGCTGGATGATTACCGTTTTACCTGTATGGTAGATTATAATTCGCCTGTTTTAGGAAGCCAGCACGCCAGTATTTCTACAATTTCAGAGTTTCGTCGGGAAATAGCCTCCTGCCGCACTTTTTGCTTTTTGCATGAGCTGGAAATGCTGCTGAAGCATAACCTGATTAAAGGCGGCGATATCAACAATGCAATTGTAGTGGTTGACCGTGATGTGAATCAGGAAGAATTACAACATCTGGCTAAATTATTTAACCGCAAAGATATTGATGTGGCACCGCAAGGCATCCTGAATAATATCGAATTAAGACATCAAAATGAACCTGCGCGCCATAAATTGCTGGATATGATCGGTGATTTGGCCCTGGTTGGCGTACCGTTAAAAGGCCATATCATGGCAGCCCGGCCCGGCCATGCAGCTAATATCGCCTTCGCTAAAAAGATTAAAGCCCTGATTAAAAAAGAACGTAATAAAAAGAACTTCCATTATTATAACCCCAATGCCAAGCCGGTTTATGATACGGTACAGATCATGAACATTTTGCCGCACCGGCCGCCTATGCTGCTGATCGACAAAATTATGGAGCTTACAAAAATGCACGTAGTAGGTGTAAAAGCAGTTACCATGAACGAGCCTTTTTTTGCCGGGCATTTCCCGGGTGCACCGGTAATGCCGGGCGTTTTGCAGATAGAAGCCATGGCACAAACCGGCGGGATTTTGGTGCTGAATACAGTACCCGATCCGGAAAACTGGCTAACGCTGTTTTTAAAGATAGAAAATGCGCGTTTTAAAGACAAGGTTTTGCCGGGCGATACGTTGGTTTTCCGTTGTGATCTGTTGGCTCCTATCCGCCGGGGCATCGCGCAGATGAAAGGTATTGGTTTTGTGGGAGAAAAAATTGTGGTAGAAGCAGAGTTGATGGCGCAAATTGTAAGATATAAAAACGCATGACCCAACCTTTAGCATATATTCATCCGAAAGCAAAAATTGCTGCTGAAGTGGTAATTGAGCCATTTGTTACCATTTACGGTGATGTAGAAATTGGTGAAGGTTGCTGGATCGGCTCCAACGTTACCATTATGGATGGTGCCCGCATCGGTAAAAACTGCCGTATTTTCCCGGGTGCTGTTATTGCTGCCATCCCGCAGGATTTAAAATTTGACGGCGAAAAAACTACCGTAGAAATCGGTGATAATACAACCATCCGCGAATGCGTAACCATAAACCGCGGTACTAAAGATCGCTGGAAAACAAGCGTTGGCTCTAATTGCCTGATTATGGCTTATTGCCACGTTGGCCACGACTGCTGCATTGGCAACAACTGTATTTTTTCTAACAATACCACGCTTGCCGGCCACGTAACTATTGATGATCATGTGGTGCTGGCCGGCATGGTTGCCGTACAGCAATTTTGCCATATCGGCTCGCACGCTTTTGTTACCGGTGGTTCTTTGGTTCGGAAAGATGTGCCGCCGTACGTAAAAGCCGCCCGTGAACCTTTGTCTTATGTCGGCATTAATTCGGTTGGGTTACGCCGCCGCGGTTATTCTTCGGAACAAATAAATGAAATACAGGATATTTACCGAACCATTTTTGTGAAAAAGCATAATCTAAGCAACGCACTTTACATGATCGAAGCAGAACGCCGGCCAACAGAAATCCGGGATGAGATTTTGGATTTTATCCGAAATTCTAACCGCGGAATTATGAAAGGTTTCGGTAATCCTTCTTATTAATTTCAACGTTTTTCATGCAGATAATTCTTGAAAACCTGGGCCGGCGTTTTAACCGCGACTGGATTTTCAGAAATATCAATTATACCTTTTCTCAACCGGAAACCTACGCCATCCTGGGTATAAACGGTTCGGGTAAATCTACTTTACTGCAAATCTTAAATGGCAGTTTATCGCCTTCCGCAGGAAACCTTAGCTTCTTTTATCGGCATAAAAAATTAGAGATTGAACAGGTTTACCAGCACGTAAGTTTGGCTGCGCCTTATCTGGAGCTAATTGAAGAATTTAGTTTAATGGAGATGATTGATTTCCATTTTCAGTTTAAAAAATATTTAAGCGGAATGGATCAGCCTAAAATTATCGAACTGCTGCAAATGGAGAGCAGTAAGCATAAGTTGATCCGTTATTTCTCTTCCGGTATGAAGCAGCGCGTAAAATTAGCCTTGGCTTTTTGCGCGGATACGCCTTTGCTGATGCTGGATGAACCAACCGCTAATTTGGATACCCAAGGCATAGACTGGTATTTGCACCTGATTGAAAAATTTGCGGCAAATCGGTTAACCATCATCTGTTCTAACCAGGAGCACGAATATGGTTTTTGCCGGAATAGGATCAACATACAGGATTATAAAAAGAAATCCTGATACTGTTTTTATCGGCATAAAATCCGGCTGCCGCTCATTAAGCTTTTGTTTCTTTGCGGCCGATTGCTAATTTTGCGGCTCTAAAAAATATAACCGATCATGGCAAAAGCATCCGATATAAAAAATGGAAACATCCTGCGTTTCAACGGCGAACTCATCCAGGTAGAAGAATTTATTCATCGTACGCCCGGCAATTTACGTGCTTTTTATCAGGCCCGAATGCGCAATGTTAAAACCGGGAAACTGGTAGAATATCGTTTCCGTACCGATGAGGAAGTGGAAATTGCACGTGTGGAAACCACTGATTATCAATATTTATACGAAGATGGAAATGATTTGGTGGTGATGGATAACGCTACGTACGAGCAGTTTAACATTCCTAAATTTTTATTCGGAACGGCCGTTAAGTTTTTGAAAGAAGGTGCCAACGTAATCGTAGCTTTTGAAAGCGATGAACCGATTATGGCCAAAGCACCGGCATCGGCAGAACTCGAAATTACTTATACAGAACCTGCCGTTAAAGGCGATACTTCCACCGGCGCGCTAAAAAATGCAACGGTAGAAACCGGTGCCGAAATCAAGGTTCCTTTGTTTATCAATTTAGGCGATAAAGTAAAAGTGGATACCGCAACCGGCAATTATGTGGAACGCGTAAAGTAACAGTGCTTCTTTTACCGGTATAAATTTGTCGTCTGTCATTCCGGCGATAAGAGGAATCTTCATCAAAGTGATTGCTTTTCAACTTTAACCTACTTTTGTTTGTGCAGAAACAGGAACTCCGTAAAATTTATCTCGAAAAACGTTCACAGCTTTCAGAAGCAGCATATCAAAGCTTAAACCAGCAATTGCTGCAGCAGTTTATAACCTTAAATTTTGCAGGCATAACAGCTGTTCATTTATTTTTGCCGATGCCGCGGACCAAAGAACCTGATACCGGTTTACTGATTAATTATCTGCAAAAAGAGCATTCGCACATCAAACGGGTTTTCCCGAAGGCAAACTTCAACACTAAAACTTTGGTTAATTATGCGGATGATGAGCAGTTAATTATTGCCGAAAATAAATTTGGTATCCCGGAACCGATTAGCGGAAACCAGTTTTTTATCGATAAAAACAGTATGGTGATTGTGCCGCTGCTGGCTTTTGATTTAACCGGGAACCGCGTTGGTTACGGCGGTGGTTTTTACGACCGGTTTTTGGCTGGTTGTGCAGTTGGAACCCGGTTTATTGGCTTGTCGTTTTTTGAACCGGTTGATTTGATTGAAGATGCCGATAAGTTAGATGTAAAGCTGCATAGTTGTATTACGCCGGGAAAA
The DNA here is from genome assembly GCA_903642215.1 of Sphingobacteriaceae bacterium. Taxonomy (GTDB): domain Bacteria; phylum Bacteroidota; class Bacteroidia; order Sphingobacteriales; family Sphingobacteriaceae; genus Mucilaginibacter_A. The sequence continues at coordinate 694,592 of CAHJWG010000001.1, forward strand.
ACGCTGTCGTTTCAACGATAGGAGAAATCTTCCTCAAAGCAATTTTTCTGTCATGCCGAACTTGTTTCGGCATCTCACTAAAAAGGGATCAATCTTGCTTGAGGGATCCTGAAACAAGTTCAGGATGACAAGAAAAAACTAAAATTCCAGTTCCAGCAGCACCGGGCAATGATCAGAATGTTTGGCTTCGGGTAAAATGGCGGCACGTTTTAAAAACGGTTTCAGTTGGTGCGTGGCCAGGTTATAATCAATCCGCCAGCCTAAGTTTTTACCTCTGGCACCGGCGCGAAAACTCCACCAGGTATATTGATGCGGCTCCTTATTAAAATGCCGGAAGGTATCTACGAAGCCGGATTCCAGCAATTTTTCCATCCATTCCCGTTCCTCTGGCAAAAACCCTGAACTGTTGGCATTTGATTTTGGGTTATGGATATCGATCGGTTTATGGCAGATGTTGTAATCGCCGCAAACCACCAACTTCGGGAAAGCCCATTGTAATTGATGTAGATAAGCACCAAACTCATCCAGGAAACGAAACTTAAAAGCCTGTCGGTCTTCTCCGCTGGAACCGGACGGAAAGTAAACGCTCATCACCGAAAGTTCTTCAAAATCCACACGCAAACAACGGCCTTCAAAATCAAAATCCGGGATGCCGCAGCCATATTCTACATGCAACGGTTTTTGCCTGGTAAAAACAGCAGTGCCGCTATAGCCTTTTTTCTCCGCCGGAAACCAGAAATGATGATAACCCATTTGTTCGAGTAAAAAAAGTTCGCTTTGCAAAACATCCGGCGTGGCCTTAATTTCCTGCAAACAAACTACATCAGCATCGGTGGCTTGCAGCCAGGAAAGCCAATTTTTGCTGATGGCAGAACGGATGCCGTTTACATTGTAGGTAATGATTTTCATAAGAAGAAGGATCGGGGTTTGAGGATCGAAGTGCGAGGAAAAGGTAAAAGCTGATGGCTGGGCCGATAGCTAAAAGCTTAATATTTTATCTAATCTGCGACATTCTTTTTTGCTAAGCAAACTAACCGTCATCGGTACATCTTGCAGCGGCCGGTTTTTGTCGTCTTTTTTTACGGCTGCAATGCGGTCAACCATATCTAAACCTGAAACAATTTCGCCATAAACCGTATAATTTTGATCGAGGTGCGGCACGCCACCAACTGATTTATAGTATTCGCGTTGTGCCGGCGGGATTTTTCGCCCTTTTAAACGTGTTTGTTCTAAAGTATCTAATTGCCCGTCGGTAAAACGCTTGCCTTCCACCAAATAAAACTGACTGGCACTGGAAGCTTTCTTCGGATTATTATCCCGCGCGGCAGCAAGCACACCTCTTTTATGGAACAAACTGTCGCGAAACTCGGCATCAACTGTGTATTTTAAATCACCTTCTCCCAAAGCTTGCCCGGGTTTGGCATTTTTAGAATCCGGGTCGCCGCCCTGAATCATAAAATTTTGGATTACCCGATGGAAAAGTGTTCCGTTATAAAAACCTGCTTTGGCAAGTTTGATAAAGTTATCGCGGTGTTTTGGCGTTTCGTTATACAGCTGGATAATACATTCGCCATAACTTGTTTTGATGCGCACGTATTGGTTTTTGGGTGCTTTGGCGAAGAGATTAAACGTTAAAAAAAGCAGCGTAAAAAGAGTATTGAGTTTTTTCATTCGTATTTCAATTATTCTTGTTATGTTTATTCATCCTATTCCCGTTAGTCCCTGAAGCAATTCAAACTGGCGGGTTTCGTTTTTTATAGAGGTTGCATTTTTTAGGCTGATGGCTCATTCCTTAAACCTCACCCTCCTCAAAATAACTGATCACCAGTGATTTCATGACCATTTCCTGTTCCATCAAAGTATAATTCGGGATGGTTTTTACGAGTTTCCAGTGTGGCCAGCCGTCCTGGTCTAAACCTTCCAACTCGTAAAAACCAAGCTGGCTAAATAGTTTACAGGTGGCAATGTGCATCAGTTCTTCCTTTTGGCGCTTGCTAAATTTGCGCGGCCCTTTGCCCAGTTCCTGCACGCCGATTAAAAAAAGCATTACTTTAATATCCGGCACGTCAGAATCAAAATCTGCTGCAATCCGTTCCTGCAAAGCGGCCCATTTGGTGTTTGTTTCAGCTGCGGTCATATCCGCAAATATAGAATTTGAAGCAGGTTGCACGCCAATAATTTTTAGGCGATAAAAACAGCATCAGCTGAGTTGTTATTGAGCTTTTTTGAAGAAGATTTAAAAGGACAAAAAAGTAAAACGATAAAATTGTTATGCTTTTAATTTCGTTAAAATATTATCTGCAGAAAGCTTTTGCTGTTCGCCGGTTTGCATATTTTTAAAGGATAAAAGTCCGCTTTGCATTTCCTCGCTGCCAATCATGATGGTAAAAGCAATACTTTTTTTATCGGCATAATCCAGCTGCTTTTTAATTTTGGCACCCGGCGGATACAATTCTGCACGGATTTCCTGCTGGCGCAATTGGTTAACTAAAGTAAAACCGTAGTTTTCAAACTCCCTGTCAAAACAGCAGATCAAAACCTGCGTGCCTTGTGTGGCATCTTCCGGGAAAAGTTTTAATTCTTCTAAAACATCATAAATCCGGTCGGCACCAAAGGAAATTCCGGCTCCGGTTAGTTTTTGTTTTGAATCAAACATGCCGGTTAAATCATCGTAACGGCCGCCGCCGCCGATGCTGCCCATCGCCACTTCATTGGTTTTTACTTCGAAAATAGCACCGGTGTAATAATTTAAACCGCGGGCCAAAGTAATATCCAATTCGAGCTTTGCTGTTTTTATCGTACAATTTTTGAGGTAGGCAAAAACAGCTTCAATTTCTGTAATTCCTTTCAGGCCGATTTCAGAAGTGGCCAATACTGTTTTTAGCGTATTAACTTTCTCTTCATTATTGCCTTCCAACAAAATTACAGGCGTTAGTTTTTGCAGATCTTCTTCGGTGAAACCGCGTTCCAGCAACTCTTTGCTTACGCCGGTTAGGCCGATTTTATCGAGTTTATCGATGGCAACCGTCATATCCACGATCAGTTGCGGTTTGCCGATAATTTCTGCAAGGCCGGATAAAATTTTACGGTTGTTGATTTTGATGGTGAAATCCTTCAAGCCAAAATTGCTCAAGGCTTCATCATAAATCAGGATAAATTCAGCTTCGTTCAGCAGCGAATCAGAACCAACCACATCCGCATCGCATTGGTAAAACTCGCGGTAACGGCCTTTTTGCGGACGATCGGCACGCCAAACCGGCTGCACCTGAAAACGCTTAAATGGAAACGTAATTTCACTTTGGTGCGAAACCACGTAACGCGCGAAGGGAACAGTTAGATCATAGCGAAGGGCTTTTTCGGAAACAGTATTTCCTAATTTTAACGAAGTTGATTGATATAATTCAAACAGGTCATCCGAATCAAAACGTAACTTTTCAAAAATTTGATCAAATAATTTATTTGTTATATCTCTCCATGAAACCTTTTGATCCTTATTTCCATGTCCCCAATCTTCGTTCTCAACATTTAAAAGATCTACCTCAAAACCTCTTTCATTTAAAAGATTTAATAATTTATCAAAAGATTTTAATAAAGATTGATTAATTAAATCACCATTATTCAAAATCTTAAAAATCAACTTATCACCTTCATCACCATATTTGCCGGTTAAAGTTTCCAGGTTTTCCATGGAAGGCGTTTGGATTTCCTGGTAGCCGTATTTGCGGAATACTGTTTTTATCGTATCAAAAATGTAATTGCGTTTGGCCATTTCGGCGGGCGAGAAATCGCGGGTGCCTTTCGGTACGGATGGTTTGTTGGATGCCATGCGGCAAAGGTAAAAATTAGCGTATGGTTTGTGCGGCAGAAATTAAATTAGAAAAGCCGGCGATAACCCGAAAGCAGTTTTTAAATTTACAGCAAACATTATGATTCAATTGGTAGTTAGCTATTTTTAGCATTATAAATTAATTGCTGATCTATTGCAGATGATAAAAAACGGGTTCGATATTCAGCTAAAATCAGTAGGAATGATCCTGTTTTCCGGCAGTCGTAATGCACTAAACCAATAACCCATGGAACAAAACAAAACAAACCCTCCAATAATTGAGCAGGTAAAAGAGTATGTAGAAACGCGTATCCGGCTGCTTAAATACCAGGTAATTGAACAGGCAACGGGCATTATTGCAAGCTCAATTGCTTACGCCATTATCGGCGTGCTGGGCTTGTTTATTTTGCTTTTTGCCAGCATTACACTTGGTTTGGGTTTAGGTGCCGCTTTTGGTTCTAACTGGATAGGTTTTGGCGTGGTAACGCTGATTTACATTATCCTGGCTGTTTTAGTGCTGATTTTAAAAGCAAAATATATTGAAGCACCGCTGATTGGTTTTTTTATTACAAAATTTTTTAAAAGCAATACCAAATGATTGTACCAATTAAAAGTATTCATGATTTAAGGAACGAGATTGTACGTTTAGAAACTTTAACCGTACAGCAGGAAGCAATGCTTAAACAACGTTTCAGCAGCCCTTCTGCCATTTATAAAACGCTGCTTACGCTGATACCGAAATCTGCAACCAAAACAAATTCCGGTAAACCGGCACAACTAACCGGGCTAAACGCTATTTTTAATCAGGATATTATCGGGGCGGTTTCCAAATTTTTGCTTCCGTTAACGTTAAATAAAACACTTTTTAAAGGATCAGGATTTATTACGAGGTCAATCGTAACGTTTCTTTCTCAAAGAGCATCTGCGTACATCAACCACGAAACGGTAACTTCCGGTTGGGATAAATTAAAAACCAGTGTTTTATCTAAAGTAAAAATACCGAATAGTTTTTTCGACAGCCTGAAATCTACGCCTAAAAAAACTGTTAAAGTAACCACAAATACACCCGTAATTATCAAATCTATCGATTAAAAGGCTGCTATATTTTCTAAAAAAAATTAAAAAGTTTCGCTTCTACAGCGGAACTTTTTTTTCATCATCAATTTTTTACCGGTAAAAACAGTATTGCTTTTCAAAAATAAAATCAGTGCTGCTTTGTAATAAATACTTTGCGGAGTTGTCTGATCGAAAAGAAGTAGTTGAAATAGTTTTGTTTTTTGCCGATACACCTTAACTTTAATCCGCAAATAATTCAGCGCATGGCAATCAATTTACAAAAAGGACAACGTGTTGATATCGGGCTTTCTAAAATCAGTATCGGTTTGGGCTGGAACCCGAACGAAGGAACCGGTTACGCTTTCGATTTGGATGCTTCTGCGTTTATGATTAACCAAAACCGGTTAATCCCGGCAGAAGAATTTTTTGTTTTTTATGGAAATACCACTTCTCCGGATGGCGCATTGGCTCATTCCGGTGATGACCCGACCGGCGGAAACAGCGATGGCGGCGATGATGAAATGATTAGTGTTGATTTAACCAAAGTAGATGAAAAGATTGTCGAAATCCTGTTTGTGGTTACCATCCACGAAGCTATCGCCCGAAAACAAAATTATGGCCAGGTGCGCGATTCTTACATCAGGATTGTGGATGATTCCTCCGGACAGGAAATTGTTAGATATGAATTAGGAGAAGATTTTTCGATAGAAACCGGCGTAGAATTCGGCCGCTTGTACAAACGCAGCAACAGCTGGAAATTTGAAGCTTCGGGCATCGGCTACCGAGAAGACCTGGCTTTCTTTTTGGCAAAATATTTTAAAGGGCAGATTATTAAATAAAGTAATACTTCTTTTACCGGCATAAAATCAGCAAAAAAGCTGTGATCGTTTTTAGTTAAATTTGAAAAATTATCAACCTGCATTCAACCTAAAAAAATAATATAACATGGCCATAAATTTGCAAAAAGGACAACGGGAAAATATAAGCGCACCTAAGTTTACAATCGGTTTGGGCTGGGATACCAACAATGCGGCAACCGGAACAGAATTCGATTTGGATGCTTCGGTTTTTATTTTGAGCGACCAAAAGAAGCTTCTTTCTGATGAGCATTTCGTTTTTTACAACAACTTGCTTTCGCCGGATGGCGGTGTAGAACACACCGGCGATAATTTAACCGGTGCCGGTGATGGCGATGATGAGCAGATTAAAATCGATCTGGCTAAAATTGATCCGAAAGCAACCGAAATTTGTGTAGTTGTTACCATCCACGAAGCGGCAAACCGCAGGCAAAATTTTGGCCAGGTGCGTAATTCTTTTGTGCGTGTTTTTGATACCGTAACCCAGGCAGATATTTTAAAATACGAATTGGAAGAAGATTTTTCGATAGAAACCGCTGTAGAATTCGGCCGTATTTACAAACGCGAAGGCAAATGGAAGTTTGAAGCCGTTGGCGTGGGCATGAAAGGCGGTTTACAGGATTACTTAAACAAATACAACTAAAATTATGGCCATCAATCTTCAAAAAGGACAACGGATTAACCTGCAAAAAAGCAACGGCAGTGCGTTACAAAATATTTGTGTAGGCATTAACTGGGGCGCAATCGAGCATAAAGGATTTTTCGGTTTAGGTGCCACAAAAGAAGCAGTGGATTTGGATGCAAGCTGCGCGCTGTTTGATGCTTCCAAGAAACTGCAGGAAACCATTTATTTTGGTAACCTAAAATCAAAAAACGGTTCTGTAAAACATAGCGGTGATGATTTAACCGGCGATGTTGACGGTGACGATGGTTTGGATAATGAAGTAATTACGCTTGATTTTTCGCTGCTGGATAGTAATATCGAACATGTTGCTTTTGTGCTGAATAGTTTCCGGGGGCAGGATTTCGGCAAAATTCCGTTTGCTTCCATCCGCATTTATGAAGGCACGCCAAAAATGGTAAAAGAGGTTTTTGCAACTTATGACATCGCCCATAATTCCAGCTTTTCCGGTTATGTTTCGATGGTGATGGGCATTTTTTACAAGCGTAACGGCGAGTGGAAATTTAACGCGATCGGCGAACCAACGAAAGATAAAAAACTACCGGAAACGATCACCACCGTTATCAATCAGTATTTGTAGTAACGCGTCAATTTTTTGCCGGTAAAAGAAGCATTCAACAGAAATTGTAACATCAGCTCAAAATTTCAGTCTAAAATTAAAACGATAATGGAAACCAATCCGGTACCGAATACACAACTAATTCCTTCCGTAAAGCTGGATAAAGATGGCAATGCTGATTTATCCAGAATTACGCCCGAAGACGAGCAGAAGTTAGGTGAAATCAGTAAAACAATTGATCCGAAAGATGTTAATTCGATTTTAAATTATGGTGTGGAAGTGCAAAACTCGATGGAAAAATACAGCAATGCTTTTTTAACTTCGGTGCGTACTTATAATTCAGGCGAGGTTGGCATTTTGATCACCGATTTACTTTCGGAGCTGAATTATGTTGATGTGGATGAGTTGGAGCAAAGTTCGTTCAAGCAAATTTTATCCAAAATTCCGTTTCTAAAAAAGATTGTGGTGGATACCCAAAAGCTTTTCCAGAAATACGATACGGTGGTTAATAATATCGATAAAATCACTAATAAAATTAAAGCCGGCCGCTTAAATTCCATCAAAGATAATAGCTCGTTGCAAACCATGTTTGATAGCAATGTTTCGTACATCAAACAAATGGAAGAACTGATTATTTCCGGTCAGTTAAAATACAATGAGTTAAGTGAAAAGCTGGCGCAAATGGATGCCAACCCTGCGGATTACGAAGATTATGAAATTGCTGATTTACGTGATTTTGTAAACCGTTTGGATAAGCGCATGGCCGATTTAAAAGTGGTTCGTTTTATCATGATGCAATCGCTGGCGCAAATACGTGTGGTGCAAAACAATAATACTTCAATTGCCGAAAAAGCGCAATCAATTATTTCGACCACAATTCCGGTTTGGAAAAATCAGTTAACGATCGCAGTAGCTTTGCATCGGCAAAAACAGCATGTAGAAGTGCAGAAAAAGATTTCGGACACAACGAACACGATCCTGCAAAAAAATGCCGAATTATTAAAGCAAAACAGTATTGATGTGGCCCGTGAAAATGAAAAAACAGTGGTTTCTATCGATACATTAAAAAGAACCACACAATCGCTGATCGAAACTTTAAATGAAGTAAAACGCATCCACGATGAAGGCACGCAAAACCGAAAAGCATTAAATACCGAATTACAAAGTTTGGAAACTGAGTTGAAGAAAAATGTGACCAGTATTAAGTAATTTTGTATGAATGGACGAGCATTTGCTAACTATATTTAATGAATCCAGGCGGATTATCAGTAAATTACAGTTGCTCGCTGCTTTTTTTGAGGAAGAAATTATTTACAAGATTTATCTGCGCAGCCAGGTAATTCATCAGATGTTTGAGCAAAATCCGGAATTGGATGCTAACAATCTCGAACTTTTCCATGTACAATATACGGCAAGTTTGATTGATCTTTTAAAGAAGATTAAAAAGAGCAACGAAAAAAATGTAAGCCTGCTTTTTGATGAAATCCAGTTAAATAAAGAGTTAACCGAGCGGCTTTCCAACTCCTTTTATACTGAGAAAAACTACAAAGCCGATCAGCAAAAACAGTCGCTCAAAATTAATATTTCGTTAAGAAGATTGTATCAGGTTTTGTCGGATCAAAGCGACGAATATCCTTTTTCTAAAAACATCAACAGTTTTAGTTCCAGGTTTTCGCAGGATTTTTATTACGAGATTTCCGGCGAATTAGCAGCAGAATTAACACATCATAATTTGGCTGAAATTTACACAAACGCACATGCAGTAATCCAGAAAAAGCTGCTTGGCGTGCTTTGCAAGTATGATTTTAAAACAACATTTTTTTGCGGATTAAAAGCCGGCGATACTGTTTTAGAAGTATATAAATTTTTAGAAACTGATCGTTATTTCGTTTTTTATCCGGCCAGAAACCTGTTCCTTTTTTGTGATTTTGCAAAGCTTGCAGGCATTGGCCAAACTAATTCTGTTTCTAACCGGGAAAAGATTATCCAGGAATTGAACGATAAAAACGATCAGTTGCAAAGCAGCATCAACGTAAAAAAAACTTATTTGCCACGAGAAATAAAACTGCTGCTGGCCGAAAACTATAAAAAATTAAGTGATATTGATTTTTTAAATAATGTAAGCAATTTTGATGTGCAGGCAAATATTTTAAAGTCGATGTTAAATACAGATCTAATTTAAATGATTATCTTACCTTTTTGGTAACAAAAACCGAAAAAAGAGGTCATAAAAGAAGCATTGAAAAATTAAACTACTATGGATATTTTACATCAGTTACTGGGCGAAGACATTAAAGCAGGTTTGCTCATTATCCTGAATTTGATTGTGATTGAAAGCTTACTTTCTGTTGATAACGCGGCCGTATTAGCAACAATGGTGATTGATTTACCAAAAAACCAGCGTAGTAAAGCGTTGCGTTACGGTATTTTCGGCGCGTATATTTTCCGTGGAATTTGTTTGTTTCTGGCAGCTTTTTTAGTTAAAATCTGGTGGTTGAAACCTTTGGGCGGCCTGTATTTATTATATCTCGCTTATGATTATTTTAAAGGAAAAGCTGGTGAAGATGGCGAAGAAGAATCTGTAAATAAAAGCGAAAATTGGGTTTACCGCTCCACTGTTGGCCTGATCGGCACATTTTGGGCCACAGTTGCTTTGGTAGAAGTAATGGACTTAGCATTTTCGATCGATAACGTTTTTGCGGCGGTTGCTTTTACCGATCATGTTTTCCTGATTTACGTAGGTGTTTTTATTGGGATTTTAGCGATGCGGTTTGTTGCTCAGGCTTTTGTAAAGCTGATGGAAAAATTTACTTTTTTGGAAACGGTAGCGTTTGTAGTAATCGGTATGTTGGGTATCAAACTTACACTTTCGTTATATACACATTTTTATCCTGAATCTCCGTTTTCAGAAATTTTGGAAGGCAAAAAAGCTGATATTTTTGTTTCGCTATTCACCGTTGCTGTGTTTTTAGTTCCGGTGATTACTTCTTTGCTGTTCAATTTTCCTAAAAAACATATTGTTCCTTTGGAAATTACAAAAGACGCAGAAAAAGTGCTGGATAAAAGTTAAACAATTTTTAGGTGATAAAAGAAGTATAACAATGCTGTTATTCAACTTAACGCGGGAAATCTTCTTTAAAAAGTGATTTGTTTTTTCAAAGAAGATTTCTCCCTACAATCGAAATGACAAAATTCATCATGAAAACCTTAATTTATACCGGTAAAAGAAGCATCCCTAACTTTTCCATTTGATACTTTTAATCATCACATCGATATCTTTCTTCACAAAATCTAGCACAGGTTTGATAGAATCCTGCCGCGGAACTTCGTTAAAATATAAAGCAGCGCGCAAATAATTTTTGGTGCTGTCGGTTAAATAAAATTGTACCGATGACGCTGCGTTGCCATCAATCCGGTAGTAAATGCCGTACATCTTACGTTCCGGATATGCAATCGTACCCTCATCAATCGCAGTTGCCTTAACGGTATGTTTAAAAGCGAAAGTGTGTGCATCTTCAATCAATTCGTTAAACTCTTTTTTGGAAGTGATGGCCATGTAACTTAAATGCAATGTGCCTTTAAATTGCGGATAGTCAATATTGAACCAGCAAGGCTGTGCATTCTTATTTTTATCAGGTGAAATGGCTGCATAAACCGGATAAGAAAAGGTAAACGGGCAATTTCCGGTATATTCCCGGTACATTTTTTCCGGAAAAACAATGCGAAAAAAGCCACGTGGTTTAGGCGTAAAATCATGATTGCCGCAAGAAAACAACATTAGTGCAGCAATAGATAAAAAATTCAACCCCCACTTTTTATTCATCACATTATTTTTTATTCCAGATTTCCCATGATTTTTCTGCCTGTAAAACAAGCATTTCATAGCCATTTTTAATTGTAGCACCCTGTGCTTCGCCTTTTTGTAAAAAGGCAGTTTTCTCGGGATTATAAATTAGATCGTATAACAAATGCTGATTTGTTATTGCCTCATAAGCAATTGGCGGAAAAGCATTTGTATTCGGAGCCATGCCAAGAGGTGTTGTATTGATAATCAGTTTTGTATTCTTGATTAAATTTGCCGTTACCCGTTCATAAGAAATATGATTGAGTTTTGGCCTGCGCGAAACGACCGTGTAAGGAATTTTAAGTTTTTTTAACACGTATTTTACAGCCCTTGTTGCGCCGCCATTCCCTAAAACCAATGCGCTGTTGTGCTGGGATTTTAACAGTGGTTTAAGTGAATTTTCAAAGCCATAAATATCGGTGTTGTAACCTTCCAGCCTAAAATCCTGATCAACAAAGCCAACCTCGCCGGAAAAAGCAGCTTCCAGCGCACTTTCTTTAATGACTTTGATGCAGTTAATCGCTTCTACTTTTTTAGCTTCGGGTTCCAACCAGTTCATGTAAAATACAGCACCGATTTTATGCGGTATCGTTACATTTAAACCGATTAAATCCGGATTAGCTTTAATCAGTTCCGGGAAATCGCTTAAATGTTCCAGTTCAAAAAGCTCGTAAGCATGATCTTCAATCTTTTCATTTTCAAATTTATCCGTAAAATATTTTTTTGAAAAAGAATGTGTCAGCGGGTAACCTATCAATCCGAATTTTTTCATGGCTTGTCTTAAAATCGTTACCTGTAAAAGATGAACAGGATAACCGGTTTATTGATTTAAGAAAAAATCGAATGTATCGCTGCGTAAACCAAGGCGGATGGTTTCTAAAGGGATAACTTCTGCCGGTGCAATATTTCCCAAATTTACGTTGGCACCAATCAGTTTGATAAACCAAACCTGCTGCGCTTTTTGCGGTGCTTCCCAAATAATCTTTTCTTCCGGGATTTGGGTGAGGATTTCATCAACCAAACCTTGCCTAACTTCTCCGGAATCACGATAAATACCTACATTTCCGCTTTCGCGTGCTTCTGCAATTACTTTCCAGGAACCGGCTTCCAGTTCTGCATTCATCAGCCGGATCCATTTATAAGGAGCAAAAATCTTTTCTACATCTTTAGAGCCAACTTCAGAAATTACCGTTACGTGCTTACTTAAATTACGGATATATTCACATTTTTCTTCGTGATCAATGGTGATCGAACCGTCGGAAACTTCTGCATATTCCATTTGATACTGATCCAGAACGCGTTTATAGTCCTCAAACTGGCCGCGCACAATAAAAGCTTCAAACAAAGTACCGCCAAAATAAACCGGAATGCCTGCATCGCGGTACAGCTTCAATTTTTCATTAAGATTTGGGGTAACAAAAGAAGTAGCCCAGCCTAATTTAACAATATCGGTATGCTGGCCGGATACCTCTAAAAAATCTTCCACCTGCCTTAAACTCAATCCTTTATCCATCACCATGGTAAAGCCGGAAGATCTGGGTTTTTGTGTACGCTCCGGTATGTTGCTCAGAAAATAATTCATTTGAATGCAGTATTATTAAAAAACCAACTGTACGTTGGTTTTTTGATGATCGCAAATGTATAAAAAAACCAAAACTTCTTGTTTGAACAGGCCAAAACAAGAAGTTGTGGTTAATCAGATCCGGTAAAACCGATTGATAATATCCACGATGGCTTTGTTTTCCTGAAGTTGCGGCAAGTATTCAAACAAAATAGGATGTTTTTCCGGATCCGTAGTCAAAGCAATTTCCAGGTATTTTAACGATTCGTTGTATTCGCCTTTGGCAAAAAGATACGCAACCATGCGATAAAACAACTCTGCTGCATCCGGATTATTTTTAATGGCCTCGGCAATGGTTTCGATAGCTGCCGTTAACTTATGCTGTTCGTAAAGGATGGAAGAATAATCCAGCCAGGCATCTACATCCAGCGGGTTTAACTCGATTACTTTTGCATAAGCTGCTTCAGATTCCGGCAGATTGCCTAATTTATAATTTGCATCGGCAATGGCAAACCAGTAATCAGCATTTTCGTTATCCAGCTCTAATGCTCTTTTGTAATAACGCATCGCTTCAAAATAGCGCTCTTCAAAATCGAGGGTTACACCGATACCAAACCATGCATCACCCATCTTTGCATCTTTCCGAACAGCTTTTTTATAGTAAGCACGCGCTTCATCCATCCGCTCCAACTTTTCATAACATTCGCCGATAGAACAATAAGTATCAGAACTGGCGGCTTCATATTCAAGCGTTTGTTTATAAACTTCAATTGCCTCGGCAAATTTATCCAGATTGATCAACGCATTTCCCTTGTTAAAATAAGCATAGGTAAAACTTTCATTAATCAGGATGGCATAATCATAAGCATCAATTGCTTTTTCAAACAGGCTTAGCTTGGTAAAAGCGTTCCCTAAATTGTACCAGGCAGCATAACTGTAAGGTTCTTTATCAATGTACTGCTCGTAAAAAGCAACGCTTTCGTGCTGCCGATCCATCACATCATAGCAAAATGCCAGTTCGTATAAGGCATCCTGGTTTTCCATGTTTTGTTCCAGGCAAATTTTTAGATACGTAATTGCACTATTGTATTCGCCTTTACTTTGATAAACAAAAGCGATATGCAACAAAATATCATCAGTATCTTCTGCCAACGGTAAAGCTTTTTCGTAATTTTCGAGGGCTTCTTCATGGCGTTCCAGGCTTTCGAACAAATTTCCGCGGATGATATAAATATCAGCTTCAGACGGTTCTAAACTTTCTGCTTTTTCCAAAATGGCAAAAGCATCTGCAACCTGGTTGGTTACGATAAAAAGTTGGGCCTGTTTAATTAAAAACACGGCGGCAAAAGGATGCTGGCTGCGGGCATAACCTACAACCTGTAACGCTTTTACGGGATCATTTTTTTCAATGTAGTAATCAATAATGTTTTCGAACACCTGGGCATCAAAAAAATATTGATCGTGATTGCGAATCATCTCCTCATATCGTTCTACAGAAAACAGGGGATCCTCAGAGAAATGGTAATCAAATTCTTCTTCTTCCATTCAATTTATATAGCAGAACAATGGGCTGTAATTGTTTAAACACTAATTAACAGCTTAAATTTTATTTAGGCAATCGGTACAGAAAAGATTTTGTAAACTTTAACTTCCTTGCAACCGTAATTTCAAAATCTGATTTGTATTTGCATAAATTTGTAGCTTTGGCAAAAGTACGAAAAAGCATTTTTATTAATTGTTGGCATAAACGGGCAATGTGTAACTTAAACGTTAAAAAAGCTTTTTATTAAACCAATGTACGTACTTAGCAGTCAAAAAATTCTTATACAGATTTTCTCCGGAGTGAATACTTCTTTTATGCCGGTAAAATTATAAAGTCGGCACGTTGATAAAATCCAATAGTTTACAAAATAGATTTCATGAAGATTAATTTAAAAACAATCGCAGTTGCAGCAGTTGCCCTGTTCGTTATAAACCAAACAACCGTTAAGGCACAAGGGATGCCCGTTAAAATGGTTGATCCGCCAAAAAACTGGCATACTTTAGATTTAAAAAAAGATGGTTTTTTTGGTATCAGCCTAAACCAGGCATACGATTTTTTAAAGGGTAAAAAGAGTAAAACCGTTGTTGTAGCAACCATCGATAGTGGTGTGGATACTTTACAAAAAGACCTGCAGCCAATTTTATGGGTAAACACCAAAGAGAAAGCCGGAAACGGTAAAGACGATGACAATAATGGTTATACAGACGATTTACACGGCTGGAATTTTTTGGGCGGCCCAAACAACAAGTGCGATGTTAACGAAACAACCGAGGAAGTGCGCGAGTATTTCCGGTTGAAAAATAAATACACAACCATTACCACAGCAGCTGCAGCAAAAGATAAAACGGAGTATGCTTACTGGTTAAAAGTAAAATCTATCCGGGATTCTACGGTTAATAAATCACAATCAGAGCTGGCACAGCTTTCGCCGTTGATGAATGCGTTGATGACGACTGATGCTTTCATCAAAAAATCATTGAATTTAGAAGCCGGACAAACTTTTACTAAAAATGATTTGGGTAAGCTGGATGCCAAAAATGATACTTTAAGCAAAAGCAAATACATCTGGGGTTTGATTTTGCAGGAGGCAGATAGTTCTAAAACGGATACCAAAACGATTACTGAGCTAAGCGAATACATTACCAAATTAAATAATGATGTTACACCGGATTTGGATGCCCGGAAACGGGTTGTCGGTGATAATCCGGATGATCTAAACGATAAAAAATATGGCAGCAACCAGTTAAAATTTGATGATGCTTCGCATGGAACGGGCGTTGCCGGGCTAATCGGTGCCATCCGCAACAATGGTTACGGTATTGATGGCGTTGCGGATAACGTTAAAATTATGGCGGTAAAAGCAGTACCAAACGGTGATGAGTATGATAAAGATATTGCCAGTGCCATCCGGTATGCGGTGGATAACGGTGCCAAGGTGGTGAACATGAGTTTTGGTAAGAAAATCTCTCCGCATAAAAAATGGGTTGATGATGCAATTAAATATGCGGCAGAAAAAGATGTATTGCTGGTGCAGGCATCCGGTAATGATAATCAGGATGTTGATGTAAAACCGGAATTCCCGAATGATACTTTTTTGGATGGTTCTACTACAGATAATTTACTCAGCGTTGGTGCTTCCTCTGCTTTAAATGACGAAAATTTGCCGGGTACTTTTAGTAATTACGGTAAAAAAAGTGTGGATGTTTTTGCACCCGGCGTAAAGGTTACTTCGATTGATAAAGATGCCGAATTTAATACAGCCGACGGAACCAGTTTTGCTTCGCCGATTACGGCCGGGGTTGCAGCTTTGGTTCTGGAATATTATCCGACTTTAAGTGCAAAGCAGTTAAAGGAAGTGATTATTGCTTCTGCAAAACCACTAAACGGAATGCAGGTAATTAAACCCGGAAGCAAAGAAAAAGTTGATTTTACAACGTTAAGCAGATCCGGCGGCGTGGTTAATGCTTTGGAAGCTTTAAAAATCGCTTCTAAAATGAAAGGCGAACGGAAGAAATAGGTTGATAAAAGAAGCATTAAATTAAAAAGTTCCGGAAAATTTTCCGGGACTTTTTAGTTTTTACAAATCGATGGTTTGCCCGATTTCCGGCAAAATGAAGTTTAAACCGGCAGCTGCAAATTTGCTTTTTGTTGCTTCATGATTTAATTTTATCGGTGGAAAAGTATCAAAATGCACACCAATTATATTTTTACAATTGATAAAAAAAGCTGCTTTAACTGCATCTTCCGCCCCCATGGTATAGTTATCGCCGATCGGCAAAAATGCCCAGTCTAAATTTTCATCTTCCAGCAATTTCATGTCATAAGTTAAAGCCGTATCGCCGGCAATATAAATTACTTTTCCGTTGGCATAAATAACATAACCGGCAGGGTTACCGCCGTAAGTGCCGTCCGGCATAGAGCTGGAATGGATGGCGTTTACCATTTTTACACGGCCAAAATCAAAATTATGGCTTCCGCCGATGTTCATGCCGTGCGTTTTATCTACATCATTATTGCCCAGCCAGCCCTGTATTTCTGCAATGCAAATTACCGTTGCATCGCTATTTGTTTGGATAGTGAATAAGTCTGCAACATGATCAACGTGGCCGTGTGTTAGCAAAATATAATCAGGTTTGATGGCATCGATATCAACATTTTTAGCCAATTCGTTTGGGCTGATGAAAGGATCAAACAGTAATTTGGCTTTTTCGGTTTCCAGCAAAATTGTTGCGTGGCCGTAATAAGTAACTTTCATATAAATTTTAGTTTTAACCGAAACAATTATTGGCCGAAAAGTTTGCCTAAATCGCCTAATCCGCCCAACATGCTTTGCGATAGTGCAGCCATTTCTGCCTGATTTAAGTTTTCGGCTTGTTCAACCGCTTTGTTTACCGCAACGGCTAATAACTCTTCCAGCTCTTCGCGGTCGGCAGTTTTAAAAAAATCTTCATCAATATTGATGGATTGAATGATTCTGTTGCCGTTTGCGGTAACCGTAATTTTTCCGTTTTCTGCTGTGCCGGATACCATAATGCCATCCAAACGTTTTTTAACTTCTTCCGCTTTTTGCTGTGCTTCAAATATTTTATCAAACATAATACTGTTTTTACAGGTGTTTTTTATTGATCTTCTGTTTCTGTCCCGTTACCGGAATACGCACTTTTTCGTACAATTGGCATGCCGGTAATTCTAAATAACTCATCTAAATGCAGCAAGCTGCCGTTTACCATATTGCCGAGGAGTACAATGGTAACATCATTTTTCATATCCCGTAAAAATATATGGCGGAAACCGTGCCACCAGCCTGTGTGGTAAACTACTTTTTGCCCCGGTGCTTCAAATAAGCGCCAGCCGTAACCATAATTAAAATGGCCGCGCAGCATTGGGTTGCGATCAGTATAAGCTGAATCCTGGGTTGCTTCTTTTAATAACCGGCCGGATCTTAATGCACGGTCAAATAAAAAAAGATCACCAACGGTACTGTAAATTCCCTTGTCGCCAACCGGCCCGTCCAAAAAGTTTTGCGCCACAGAATACCGCCAGCTGTTACGGTCATGGCCAACTACATCCACCGGGATTTTTTCGTAAACCGCTTTAGAATAAACGGCCGTATGTTTCATTTCAGCCGGTTTAAACACGTTTTCCTGCATAAATTGCGGATAAGGCATACCGCTTACTTTTTCGATGATCGCGCCCAACACCATAAAGTTGGAGTTATTATACAGGAAACGAACGTTTGGCTTGTTAAAAGGGGCCGGTTTATATTGCGCAATCAAATCCATTTCCTGCGCATTGTTTAATCCTTTTTGCTGATTTAAATGCTGCTTGCGATAAATATCATCGGTAAAATAAACATAATTCATCATGCCCGAACGATGCGTAAGCAGCAAGCGGATGGTGATGCCATCGTAAGGAAAGTTTGGGAAAAACTCTTTTACGTTCTGGTCCAGCCTTAACTTGCCCCTTTCCATCAGCAGTAAAATTGCGGTGGAAGTCATGGTTTTAGTAACCGAAGCTAACTCAAACCGGGAGCTTAATTTTAGGCTGTCTTTTGTTAAATAATTGGCCCAGCCAAAAGCGTTTTCATACAAAATTTTCCCTTTTTTGGCCACCAGCACATTACCGTTAAAACCGCTGTGTTTGTGCAGGTTTTGCATAAAAGCATCAATGCGTTGATCTGCTTTTTTGGGATTATATTTTAAAAACGAAGCGGTATCGAAAGGAATATCGTAAACAGCTTCAATCGCTGTTTTTTTGTGTTTTGAACAAGCCGTTAGTAAAAATAATCCGGCTGCAAAAGGTAGAAGGTAGTTCTGTAATCTCATCAACTAATAAAAATCTGTCGCTTTAACGAAAGCGAAAATTAGATATTATATTACGAATATGCAGGGAAAGTTTCAATTATCTGATGCTTTTTTTAACGGTAGTTTTTTATTTTTTCGGGTTGAAGCAGGTTTGCCAGTTAGTTTACGTTTTGCCGCGTGAGGGATTGTAGCGGAAAGCCCGCAGCGTAGAGCGAGGACTTGCAGCGGAAAGCCCGACCCGCAGGGGCACGCCCAAATGCTTTATTTATCAGCATAAATTTTACCTGTAAAAGAAGCATTGCTGTATATTTGGTAAATGGATAAAAATATAACTGTTGTTCCTGAAGAAAGGATTATCTACAAAATAATAGTTTTAAGAAACGAGAAAGTTATTTTGGATTTCCATTTGGCAGAGCTTTACAATGTGGAAACCAGAGCATTAAAACAAGCGGTTCGCAGAAATAAAGGCCGTTTTCCGGGTGATTTTATGTTTGCGTTAAGCCAGGAAGAAATAGAAAAAGTGGTATCACAAAATGTGATACCCACAAAAAGCTATTTAGGCGGCGCGGTGCCTTACGCTTTTACAGAGGCTGGCGTTGCCATGCTTTCTACGGTTTTAAAAAGCCAAAAAGCTATTGAAATGAATATTGCTATCATCAGGACTTTTATCGCTTTGCGTAAGATGACCGTTGACTATAAAGTTTTAGCAGACAAACTCTCCGCTATAGAATCAACTTATAATGAGCAGTTTAGGGAGGTTTATAAAGCGTTAGAGATGTTGCTTGAGCCACCGAAGGATATTAGAAAAATGATCGGCTATAAACCATCTGACGATTGAGTAGGCAAATGGTCCATTTTTACCCGGTAAAAACAGCATTGTAATTTTCTTGATTTGGATAGCGATGCTTTTAGATTTTGCCCTAAATTTGGCGGCAATTAGTAAATCAAAACCATGAGTTTCAGAACAGAACATGATACGATGGGAGCCGTGCAGGTGCCTGCCGATAAATACTGGGGCGCGCAAACCGAGCGTTCCCGCAATAATTTTAAAATTGGCCCGGCGGCCAGTATGCCGGTAGAAATTATTGAGGCTTTCGCTTATCTGAAGAAAGCAGCTGCTTTTACCAATACCGATTTAGGCGTTTTAACTGCGGAGAAACGCGATCTGATTGCGCACGTTTGTGATGAAATTTTAGACGGAAAACTGGCTGATGAATTTCCGCTGGTGATCTGGCAAACCGGCTCCGGCACACAATCTAACATGAATGTGAATGAGGTAGTTGCCAACCGTGCACATGTTTTGCAGGGAAATACTTTGGGTGAAGGCAAAACTTTTATCCACCCGAATGATGATGTAAATAAATCGCAGTCATCCAACGATACTTATCCAACGGCCATGCACATTGCGGCTTATAAGGTAGTAATGGAAACTACGATTCCGGGTGTGGAGAAATTAAGAGACACGTTACAGGCGAAAGTTGAAGAGTTTAAAAATGTGGTTAAAATTGGCCGCACGCATTTGATGGATGCTACGCCGCTGACTTTGGGGCAGGAGTTTTCGGGCTATGTTTCGCAGTTAACGCACGGTTTGAAAGCTTTACGCAACACTTTAGATCATCTTTCTGAACTGGCTTTAGGCGGAACCGCGGTTGGAACCGGCATCAACACGCCAAAAGGTTATGATGTAAAAGTGGCCGAATATATTGCGCAATTTACCGGTTTGCCTTTTATTACTGCAGAAAATAAGTTTGAAGCTTTGGCTGCGCACGATGCGATTGTAGAAACGCACGGCGCGCTAAAGCAAATTGCAGTTTCGCTGATGAAAATTGCAAATGATATCCGGATGCTGGCTTCCGGCCCGCGTTCCGGCATTGGCGAAATCCATATTCCGGATAACGAGCCCGGATCATCGATTATGCCCGGGAAAGTTAATCCAACCCAAAACGAAGCGGTAACGATGGTTGCGGCGCAAGTAATGGGAAATGATGTAACGATTTCTATCGGCGGCAGCAACGGACATTATGAACTGAACGTTTTTAAACCGGTAATGGCGGCGGCGTTTTTGCAATCGGCACGTTTAATCGGCGATGCCTGTGTTTCTTTTAATGATCATTGTGCGATTGGAATCACCCCAAATTATGGTGGCATCAAAAAGCATTTAGAAAATTCGCTGATGCTGGTTACCGCTTTAAACCCGCATATTGGTTATGAAAACGCAGCTAAAATTGCCAAAACGGCTTTAAAAGAAAATCAGTCGTTGCGCGAAGCGGCAATCGGTTTGGGTTTGCTAACGAGTGAGCAGTTTGACGAATGGGTTAGACCGGAAAATATGATTGGCAGTTTATAAAATTTAAAGCCTCACCAGCCTCACCCTAAATCCCTCTCCAAAAAAGGAGAGGGACTTAACTTTTCTGATGTATAAAACGTGCTTCTTTTACCTGCTATTTTTTGTAGTGATGCTGGCCTCGTGCAAGTTTAAAAAATCGGTGCAGGAACCCGGGACTGATTTTTTGCAGGGCGAGTGGCAGCAGGATTCTGTGCGGATGCAAAATAAATTGCTTAGCTATTCTTTGTATCAATTTAAATTTCGTTGCGATTCGGTTTACATCACCACCAGCAATTTCAGCAAAGTAAATTACGGCGAAGACAGTTGCATGAACCAGGGAAAATGGAAAGAATATGTGCGCGGCAAATACGAATTATTACATGATACTTTACGGATTAGGGGTTTATATTGCCACCCGGATTTTAGTTTGAAAAACGAAGGCTGTTTCCATATCGGTGTTTATGAAGATTTATTTAAGCTGAAAAAAGCTTCCGATTCGCTGTTTCATGTCATCAGTTTTTCCAGCACCATCCCTTTTGATCTTCGCTTAACTAAAAAAACTATTTGTCGGCCACAGCCGCTATAAATCTTAATGAAAAAATGAAAATCAATAAAATTACTATACTGTTTTTAGCCCTATTTTTTTTGTATCTGCCGCTGAAAAGTATGGCTTGGGGAATGCTCGGCCATCGCGTGGTCGGGCAAATTGCGGACAGCTATCTTACTAAAAAAGCACGTAAAAATATCGCCTTGATTTTAGGTGACGAATCCATTGCAATGGCCAGCACCTGGGCAGATTTTATCAAAGCAGATCCGGCTTACAGCTATTTATCGCCTTGGCATTATGTAGATTTTGATAAGCCTTACACGTATTCGGAAATGCAGAATTTTTTAAAGCAGGATACTGCGGTTGATGCTTATACTAAGCTCAATCTGATTATCTCTCAGCTTAAAAATAAAAATTTAGAGCAAGCCAAAAAGCAGCTGTATTTGCGTTTGCTCATCCATATTGTGGGCGATGTCCATCAGCCGATGCACACAGCACACACTGCGGATAAAGGTGGAAATGATGTAAAGGTTTTCTGGTTTAATAAACCAACAAATTTACATGCCATTTGGGATTCTAACATGCTGGAAGATGAACAGTTAAGTTATACCGAATATACTGCCTGGATTAACCACAGCACTGCAGCACAGCGCGATGCTTTGCAGCATGATGAAATTAGTAAATGGCTTTTTGAATCGAACCAGATTTCAGAAAAATTATATACCGAAATCAAGCCGGAAGCCCATTTAAGTTATCGTTATACGTTTGATCATATTGCGATAGCTAATCAGCAATTGTTAAAAGGCGGCATCCGTTTGGCAGGTATTTTAAACGAATTGTTTGGCTAATTTTTAATGCGGATTAATTTACAGCGTAGTTCTTGCTTCTTTTACCCTTACTTTTTTTGTTTCTGTTTAACCACATCATTACGCCGGTTACCGGGAAAATAAGCGAAAGCAGACAAATAATAAAGCTGAGGATTTTTGTAGGCAGGCCGTAAACAGCACCTGTGTGGATGGGCTTTACAAATGCGCGTGCACGCTGGCCGGTATTTTTATCTGAAAATTTTTGGATACCGATTATTTTCCCGGAATACTGATCTAAAAAATAAGTATCGGCCGTAGTTTCTACAGCTCCGTTTGCCAGCGTATTTACGGTAAAAGCAGCAATAGAATCTTTTGGGATACGAATAGTATAAGATGCTGCATTTTCGGTTATCTTATCCTGATCAATCAAAATTTCGCTAACCAACAGTGGTTTAATACCTTTTTGATAAACAGAAACAGGCAGTTTTGGCTGTTCTAAAGCGGGCTTGGAACCATCGATAACGGCAAATAATAATTGGTTTGCCCATTTAAAAGACATAATTAAGCCGGTTGATACAATCACAACTAAAAAAAGCGAAGTATAAAAACCGGTTACAATATGCAGATCATGTACCAAACGCTTCCATCCGCCAAACCATTTATAACGTAACCGCTGGCGCATGATTTTTTTATTTTTTGGCCACCATAAAACCAGTCCGGTAATCAGGATAAATAAAAAGAACAGGGTAGAAATGCCGACTATTTTGTTGCCGATACTGTTTTTACCGGCTAATAAAAAGCGGTGCAGCATCTCGGCAGTATAGAAAAATGATTTGCGACGATTAAACTGATCGGTAACTTTCCCGGTGTACGGATTAACAAAAACTGTTACGTTTGGCCTTGCGCCACCTTCTTCCGGCTTTTTGCCTTTTAAAGTACCGTTTTTTTGATGTTGTTCGTTTGCTGATTCGGATTTGCTTGATTTTTTTTTCCCCCGTTCAGCTTTATTCTCTTTTCTTTCCGGAACGATCAAACTGATTTCTACAGTTCTATTCGCACCTTTATAAACTTTTACGGTAGCGAGTTTAGCTTCCGGTACTTCTTTTACCGCACTAAAAACCAGTTGCGATAATGGTATCCGTTGTTTTGCCGGTTCTGCGTAATAACGGTCGTGGTGCAGCACATGTTCCAGTTCTTCTTCAAATACCAAAATTGTACCGGTAAGGCAGGAGCAAAAAATGACGATGCCTGCTGCCAAACTTAAATATAGGTGTATGTTGCGGAAAAATACTTTCATGCATTAAATAATTTCCTAAGATGGAAAAATTTAGTAAAAATAGCTAAAGCCAGCTTTTAACTTCATATTACAAAAGGTTTTATCCAGAGTAATAAATGTTGTTATGGGCAACAAATTACGAATGAAAAAATAGCTTGTTCGGAATAAAAAAAACAGGAAATTATTAAATGCTTCTTTTAGCAGCAAAAAACCTCAGCTGGCTTTTGCGTAATATTGCTCTACCTTATCAATCAGGTTTACAATATCAAACGGTTTACTAATAAAGTGGCTGGCACCGGCATTATCAGCAGTTTCTTTACCATTGATGCTGGCAGAAATAATAATTACAGGTAAATTTTGGGTTTCGGGGCAAGTTCTTAGTCTTTTTACAACTTCGTCTCCCGTCATCAGCGGCATCCACAAATCAATAATAATTAAACCCGGATGTTCTTTTTCTATTTTGCTGAACAAATTCGGACTATTGCTTTCACCGATAGCATGATAGCCATAAGTTTCCAATACCAGCACAATCATTTCAAGAATATCCTGATCGTCGTCGCAAACTAATATTGTCTTGTTCATGGGGCATATAATTAAAGCAAATAAAATCTGCTTCAAATTATCAACCTAAAATAGAACACTTAGTTTTTATTAATTTAATATTGAACATTTATGCTAATCGGGATTAAATTAAAATATCTAAAATTTAAGTTTTGGAGGGATATAAAACTAAAAAATCAAAGCAAAAAATTGCCGGGCAGCATTGCTGTTGCCCGGCAGTATAAATTACGTTGCTATCAGCTTAAAACAGCTTATAACATTGCAAAGGGGAAAAGGTAAATTACTTGATCAAAACAGTAATTATTTCCCCCAGCCTTCACCTTTTTTAGCATGTCCGTTGTTAATGTGTTCTTCTGCTTTCGCTTTCCCTAAAATGGCAGCCATATTATTTCCATCAGCATCTTTTCCAACCGCAATATATCTGCCCGATTTAACATTAATAACAGGATCAACCATCGGTACGTTTTTAGTTTTGGTTTTAACAGAGTAAGCGGTTATTCCGCCTTCTGTTTCTTCTTTTTTAGCTTTTGCCATGAGATTTAGATTTTAATAATTGTTTTTCATTAACTCGTAAAAATACAATTTGTTTATATCAATTAGCACAATTGCCCTTTAAACCTGAAATTATATTTGTAACAACCACAAATTTTCAACATAATACTTTAATTAAACGATTAATAATTATGCTGATAAAAGAAGCATCAGGTTTTTTGCAGCAATTATTTGATTATAAAAGTTCGGCATAATGGTTTTCCTGTTTTAAGCCAACCTCTTTGTTCTGCTTAATTTGCTTGGTATGCTGTTCAATCAATAACAAATTTGGTGCGAGGCTGTGCGAAGCCGCAATTGTTTTCGCTTCAGATAGATCTTCATCTGCTTGTTTAAAATCGCCTAAAATTGATTTTACATCTGCCAAAACAATTAGGGAACCAACAATTTGTGTATAATTTTTTTGTTGTCTGGAGATAGCATTGCTGCGTAAAACGTACCATTTTGCTTCAGAAAAACGGTTTTGGCTGAGATAAAAATTGGTGAGATGATCAAACTGCACGCGCATTGCTTCATTGCCGTACCGCGCACTATGGCGTAAAGCCTGCATAATCATTGCTTCTTCTGCATCAATACTATACCTGCTTCTTCCCAAATCAAAAATAAAGTTGTTAAAAGAAGCATCAATAACTGTTGGATAGTTTAAACTGATAACAGGAATTGTCGGCTTGTTTAGCTTCGGTGTCCGTTCCTGTTTTTTTTGCCAGGGTAATTTGGCGTACCACTGTGCAGATGCCTGCAACGAAAAAAGACTGATAAATACAGCTAAAAATATTTTCATAAAATTTGTGGATATGCTTACTTAACCATAAAAAGATCAGGATGTTGTGCTGTTAACTAAAAACTTCCAGCACTTCATCATAGCTTGCCCAAACCATGTACGGATGCGTATCTGCATGATAAATTTCTCCGGTAGATTTTATGCCGATAATCCCGGCAAAACCATCATACGTACTTAACTCATTCAAGGTTTTCTCGCAGGCATCATTCAGCTTAAAACCATCTGTTACGCGGGTAACAATTTTGGCAGCCAAAGCACTGCTAACAATATCTTCGCCGACACCGGTGCAGGAAACAGCCGCAAAATTATTAGCGTAATTACCGGCAACCGTAGCAGAATCACTCACGCGGCACGGGATTTCAAAACCTTTGCCGCCGGTAGAAGTTGCCGCCGCCAAATTGCCGTAATCATCCAAAGCAACGCAGCCAACCGTACCTAAACGGACAGAATTTTGCAGTTTCTGCTCATATTCCATTTTACGCTGAGGTGTTTGCGGGTTAAAATAAGGGAAATCATGTTCTCGGGCAAAATCTTTGGCACCTGTTCCGCTTAAAACACGATCTTGCAAGGGAAGCAGTTTTTCGGCCACCTGGATCGGGTTTTTAACATCTTCAATATTGATCACGCCTGCAAAACGCTCGGTTTTTCCATCCATCAAAGCCGCACTCAAACGGATTTTGCCATCGCTCTGGATTTGCGAACCCAAACCGGCGTTAAACAAATCGCAATCCTCTAATAAAGACACGGCAAAAACAGCAGTTTGCAAAGCGGTATGCGTTTTTAAAAAAGTATAACCGGCTTCGGCGATCGTGGCCAAAGCTTCCTGTTTTGCTTTTTTAACTTCCTGATTGGTTCCGGATTCGCTGAAAAATCCGCCGTGAATGATGAGTTTCATATTTAAAGATCGTTATCCGGAAGTTCTGCCGGAACGGTTACCGCATGATTAATGTGGAGTTTATGCTGCCGCAGATCAAATTTATCATAAATAGACATCACATGCACCTTCAAATTTTCCACAGAAACCGGCATGCCCAGCTCTACATTATAAATATTTGTTTCGATAATGTTGCGGCCATCTACCACAATCGTTAAGCCGGAACCGATTGCTTCCATCATTTTTCCTTCGGTGATCAGCAGGCCGGCATCCTCGCCTAAACCAATACCCAAAATGCCAGGATTGCTGGCCACGGCGTAAAACAAACGCCCGATACGGCCGCGCTGCACAAAATGCGTATCAATAATTACAGAATCTATAAAACCCAGGCCGGCCGTAATCTGCACTTCGCCTTTAATCATGGCTTCGTTGCTTTGGCCACGATAAATCATGTTGGCCGAAGCCGCTGCAGCACCGGCAGAAGTTCCGGCAACTACAAAGTTTTCATCTGAATAACGCTCCTTCAGGATCGCCAGAAATTCAGTTCCCCCAAAAATAGAGCTTAAACGAAGCTGGTCTCCGCCGGTAAACATCACCACATCGGCTTTTTTTATACGTTCCAGATAATCGGGGCGAATTGCTTCTTCACGGCTGCGGATATCCAGCACATTTACATTTTCAACTTCTAACTGATTAAAAGCCTTAATATATTCCTGGCCAACCAGTTCCGGGATTTGCGAGGCCGTGGTAACTACTTCTACCACAGGATTTTCGGAAGCTGCTTCGGTAATAATTCGTTTTAAAATTCCGCGCTCAAAAAACTGCAGATGATCCGGTTTTTTAAGTCCTTCTGCATCACTAATGTTCGTACCCAGGTCAACGGCACCACCTATTATTACTAATTTCCCTTTTGGTATGATCATCAATCAAAAATTTAAGGTATTTTTCCAAAGATAAAGCCCGGCAGCTATTAAATTAGCGGTAATTTGCATTTTTTATTCAAAAACTTATTTACTTGCAAGTGTTTAGTTGAAAATTTGACAAAAATTTTGCCCATAAAAGAAGCATAGAAAGATATACGATATGAAGATTGAAAAGATACAAGTCCTGAAGGGGCCGAATATTTGGAGTACTTACCGTAAAAAGCTGATACAAATGCGCCTGAATCTGGAGGATCTGGAAAACCGGCCAACGGACACAATCGTGGGTTTTTATGAGCGTTTGGAAAAGCTGATTCCATCACTTTACGGCCACCGCTGTTCGCCGGGCGTTCCCGGAGGATTTTTTGAACGGGTAAAAGAAGGTACCTGGATGGGCCACGTAATTGAGCATATCGCACTCGAAATACAATCCCTCGCAGGTATGGATACCGGTTACGGCCGCACGCGTGAAACCAAAAATAAAGGTGTTTATAACGTAGTTTTTAATTATGAAGAGGAAAAAGTAGGCGTTTATGCAGCAGAAGCAGCTGTAAAAATTGCTGAGGCATTGATAAATAGTTTGCCTTATGATTTGGAGGAAGACATCCGCCAGCTAAAAAAAATAAGGGAGCAAACGCGTTTGGGGCCGAGTACAGGTTCTGTTGTGCAGGAAGCGATTGCACGCGATATTCCTTGGATTCGCTTAAACAATCAATCACTGGTGCAATTGGGTTACGGCAAAAATCAGGTTCGCATCCGTGCCACCATGACGGAACGTACCAGTAGCATCGCCGTAGATTTAGCAAGCAACAAAGAAGAAACTAAGCGCTTGCTGGACGAACAAGCCATTCCGGTGGCAAAAGGCATCACCATAACCTCTAAAGAAGGTGTTTATGAAGCGATCAGAAAAGTTGGTTTTCCATTGGTTTTTAAACCTTTGGATGGTAATCACGGCCGTGGCGCAACCATCAATGTAAAAACTGAGCAAGAAGCTTTGGATGCATTTGAACACGCCGCGTTGGTTTCGCGCCGCGTAATTGTAGAGCGATTTATAACCGGTTTTGATTTCCGCGTTTTAGTGGTTGATCATATAATGGTGGCGGCCGCTTTGCGTGTTCCGGCGCATGTAATGGGCGATGGCGTATCCAATATTAACCAGTTAATTGATCAAACCAACAGTGATCCGCGACGTGGTTACGGACACGAAAAAGTGCTGACAGAAATCATCATCGACCGCGATCTGTTAGATTTACTGCATAAAAGAAGCTATACACTGGAAAGTATTCCGGCAGCAGGCGAACAGGTTTTCCTCAAATCTACCGCAAACCTCAGCACCGGCGGGACTTCCGTGGATGTGACCGATATGGTGCATCCGCAGAACGTATTTTTCTGTGAAAGAATTTCCCGGATTATCGGTCTGGATATTTGCGGAATCGATATTATGGCGCAAAACCTCACCGAACCGCTAACCGAAAACGGCGGCGTAGTTTTAGAAGTAAATGCTGCGCCGGGTTTTAGAATGCACCTTGCCCCAAGCGAAGGTTTGCCGCGAAATGTTGCTGCCTCCGTGATCGATATGCTATATCCGTATGGTAAATCGGCACGCATTCCGATCATTTCCATCACCGGAACGAACGGCAAAACCACAACTACACGTTTAATTGCCCACATCGTAAAAAACAATGGCTACCGCGTTGGTTTTACCACTTCGGATGGTATTTATGTGCAAAACACACTGATGGTGAAAGGCGATACTACCGGCCCGTATAGCGCGGAATTTATTTTAAAAGATCCGACGGTAGAATTTGCCGTATTGGAAACAGCGCGCGGCGGCATTTTGCGTTCAGGTTTAGGTTTTGGCCAATGCGATATCGGCGTGGTTACCAACATTCAAGAAGATCATTTGGGTTTAAATGACATCCATACGCTTGACGATTTAACACGGGTAAAAGAAGTAGTGATTAATTCTGTCCGCAAAAATGGTTGGGCTGTAATTAATGCTGATAATGAATATTGTGTTAAAATTGCTAAAAAGGCAAGCTGTAACGTGGTTTATTTCAGTATGGATGAAAATAATCCGGTTATTGTAAAACATTGCGGACTCGGTAACATCGCCTGTATTTACGAAAACGGTTACATCACTATTAAAAAGGGCGATTGGAAAATAAGGGTGCAAAAAGCAGCACAAATTCCGCTGACTTTTGGCGGATCGGTGGGCTTTATGATTCAGAATGTTTTGGCAGCAACGCTGGCGGCTTTCGTGTGGGGTTTCCGCACGGAAGATATTAAAACTTCGCTCGAAACTTTTATTCCTTCGGTTGCGCAGACGCCGGGGCGCATGAATATTTTCGACTTTAAAGATTTTAAAATCATGGTTGATTTTGCCCATAATCCGGCCGGATTTCATGGCGTAAAAGAGTTTTTAAAAGCAATTGATTCTCCGCAGAAAATCGGCTTGATTGCCGGAACCGGAGATCGGCGCGATGAAGATATTCGGGAAATCGGCCGCATTGCAGCCGAAATGTTTGATCACGTAATCCTCCGCCAGGAAAACCACTTGCGCGGCCGCAAAAAAGAAGAGCTTTTGAGCTTGATGGAAGAAGGATTTTTATCAGCCGGAACAAACAAAACCTACGAAATTGCTGATAGTGAAACGGATGTGTTTCAGCACGCCATCCGCATGGCAAAACCGGGTGCTTTTATTGTTGCTTTGAGTGATGTGGTGGATAACGCGATTGACGTAGTACAAAAATTACAGGAAAAAGACCGTGCCGGTGAACTTATTTAACTTTTTTTCGGCTCAAATATTCGTGCCATAAAAGCATGGTAGCAATGGTTCGGTAAGGTTTCCAGGCTTCTGCAATTTGCAGGAGCCTTTCTTTTGAAGTTTCCTTTGGGAGATTTTTTACTTTTTTGAGTGAATTTACTGCCGCCAGATCTCCCGCAGGAAAAACATCTGTTCGATGCAAAATAAACATCAGGTAAATATCTGTCGTCCAGTTGCCAATACCTTTTATTGAGGTGAGTTTGCTGCGGATCTCATTATTCGACAACATTTCCAACTCTTCCAAAATCAAATTTTTATTTAAAATATTTGCTGCTAAATCCCGGGCGTAAATTGTTTTCTGCCGACTGAAATAACAGGATTTTAACTCTTCATCACTTAAAGCCAAAAGGTTTTCTGCGGAGACAATTTCCAGTTTTTCTTTCAGTTTTTGCAACGCCGCCAAACCCGAAGCAACAGAAACTTGCTGTTCTAAAATTACATGCACCAAAGATTCAAACGTGTTTGGCCTGCTCCAGAACGGCGGATAACCGTAAGCCGAAATTATGCCGGTAAAAGAAGCATCGCGGCCGGCAAGTTCATCGCAAAGCTGGTGGTAATTTTGTTTGGAGAAAACAGTGATCATTTTATAGCAAAAAATATAAAGCAATTAAACCGTAAGGAGTTTTAGAATGATTTAATTTTGCGATCAAAATACTGCTGAATGAAATTTTCGTTGTTCAACCAAGTCCGTTTTCAACCCATACTGTTTTTAGCACTGTTTTCTTTGCTTCTTTCTTCGTGTTCCATCTTCAAAAAAACATCGGTAAAAACAGCACCAACCACCATCAGCAGCTTAAAATTTTTGGATGAATACGATTTGCCTTATAATCTGCAGTATAAAAATACAACAGTTGGCGGCTTATCAAGCATTGATTACGATGCGAAAAATGAGCTGTATTATTTGATTTGTGATGATCGTTCGGAAATTAATCCGTCGCGTTTTTATACGGCCAAAATTAGTTTGATGGACAGAGAGATTAATAGCGTAAAAATAACCGGCGTAACAACTTTGCTGCAGCAAAACAATCAGCCTTATCCTGATTTGAAAAAGAATACGAAGGAAACCGTTGACCCGGAAGCGATGCGCTACAACCCAAAAACAAATCAATTAATCTGGAGCAGCGAAGGCGAACGTATTGTAAAACAAGGAGATACGATTTTGATTGATCCATTGGTTAATACTGTTTTTACAGATGGAAAATACAGCAGCACTTTAGTTTTACCGACTAATTTAAAAATGCACGGTACCGAAACCGGTCCGCGCAGAAACGGTGTTTTAGAAGGTTTAACTTTTGCAGATAATTACAAAACGCTTTATGTAAACCTGGAAGAACCTTTGTATCAGGACGGGCCGCGTGCAGATTTGACAGATGGAAATGCGCTGATCCGAATTTATAAGTTCGATTGGAAAACGAAGAAAAACACGGCGCAATATGCCTACAAATTGGAGCCGGTTGCTTATCCGGCCAAACCCGAAACCGGTTTTAAAATAAACGGTATTCCGGATATTTTATCGATCAATAAAAACCAATTATTGGTAACAGAGCGTTCATTTTCCGAAGGACGCGAAGGTTGCGTAATTAAAGTTTTTCTGGCTGATTTGAATGGAGCGGATAACGTGGTTGATAATTCATCTCTCATCAAAAATCCGCCCAAAAATCTCATCCGCAAAAAGTTGCTGCTCAATATGGATGATTTAAAACTTTATATTGATAATGTGGAAGGTGCAACATTTGGCCCAACGCTGCCAAACGGACACAAATCCATCCTGTTTGTAGCCGATAACAACTTCAGCAAAACGGAAAAAACGCAGTTCTTTCTGTTTGAGGTGATGCCGTAAGTAAATTGACTGATACTGTTTTTAGCACCTAAATTTTTATATTTGGTTTATGAAATTAGTGATTGAAAACGTTAAAAGTGAACATTATAAATGGATAGCCGAAATGGCTAAAGCACTTGATTTTAAAGTAGTTGAAGTGGAGCTTTCTGATGATGAAGAGGACGAATATCTTTTAGCCGCAATGGAGGAAGTGAAGGATGAACCAATTGCTACAAAAGAAGAAAAAGAAGAATTTGAAGCGTGGCTTAGAGCTGTAAAATAATGTTGTATGAATATCAATCATCGTTTTTAAGAGATGTAAAAAAAGCATCAACAGAAGCACAGATTGATTTAAATCATATCGTGACTGAAATTAGAGTAACAAATCAGCTAACTCAAATTCAAAATCTTAAAAAGTTAAAGGGAGCAGTACAAGCTTATCGAATTAAGTGTGGCAAATACCGCATCTGCTTCTATTTTGATAACAAAACTATCTTTTTTACAAGATTTCTTCCCCGAAAAAACGTTTACAAATATTTCCCATAAGCATTCCTTTTAGGTAATTTGTATTGATGAACAACTTACCACCTTTAGCCGAACGGATGCGGCCAAAAAGCCTGGACGATTATGCAGGTCAGCAGCATTTGGTTGGCGCAGGTGCCGTTTTACGCCGCGCGATAGAATCCGGAAACATGCCTTCCCTGATTTTGTGGGGACCGCCGGGCGTTGGTAAAACTACGCTGGCCAATATCATTTCACAATCTTTAAACCGGCCGTTTTTTGCGTTGAGTGCCATAAATTCCGGGGTAAAAGAAGTACGTGAAGTGATTGAAAAAGCTTCGATGTTAAAAAAAGGCGGACAACCGCAACCGGTTTTATTTATTGATGAAATCCATCGTTTCTCCAAATCCCAGCAGGATTCGCTACTTGGCGCGGTGGAAAAAGGCATCGTTACGCTGATTGGTGCCACAACCGAAAATCCGTCTTTCGAAGTGATTTCCGCGTTGCTTTCGCGATGCCAGGTTTATATTTTGAAGAATCTAACGGAAGAAGAACTAATCAGTCTCCTGCAAAAAGCCATTAAAACTGATGCTGTTTTTAGCACTAAAAAAATAGAGATTGAAGAATACGTAGCGTTGATTCGTCTTTCCGGCGGCGATGCGCGCAAACTGCTTAATATTTTTGAGCTTTTGGTGAATGCTTTGGATAGCGACGAAATCACCATCACCAACAAATTAGTGTTGGATAACGTACAGCAAAATATGGCTTTGTACGATAAAGCCGGCGAGCAGCACTACGATATTATTTCGGCTTTCATTAAATCCATCCGCGGCAGCGACCCGAATGCGGCAGTATATTGGCTGGCGCGGATGATCGCCGGCGGCGAAGAAGCTTCTTTTATCGCCCGAAGATTGCTGATTTTAGCTTCCGAAGATATCGGCAACGCCAACCCGAACGCATTGCTTTTAGCCAATACTTGCTTCCAGTCGGTAAACGTAATTGGCTGGCCCGAATCACGGATTATCTTGTCGCAAACCGTCGTTTATCTGTCCACTTCGCCTAAAAGCAACGCCAGTTATGAAGCGATTGGCAAAGCGCAGCAATTAGTTGCGCAAACCGGCGATTTGCCTGTGCCGCTACATCTCCGCAACGCGCCAACCAAGCTGATGAAAAACATTGGTTACGGTAAGGAATATCAGTACGCACACGCTTTTGAAGGTAATTTTGCCGATCAGGAATATCTGCCGGAAAATATAAGTGGAACAAAATTTTATGAACCGGGCAAAAATCCCGCGGAGGATAAAGCTAAAGAACGGTTAAAACAGCTTTGGAAAGAGAAGTATGGATATTAAGTTATTCTTGTTAGCTTGGCTTTATGTTATCATTAGATAAAGATTTACAGCTAAAAAAATCGTCTTTAAACGAGTTTACTAATATTGCACTAAGAGTATTAAACTATTTACCTAATATTTTAAGCGGTTCGGAGGAGAAATCAGGCTACATCATTTATTATTCAACTATTGCAGGAACTAAAAAATTTGTTAGGCCAATAAGCCAACGATTATTCATTACAGATCCAAATAAATTTACTACTAAGCTTGCTTTTTTCAACATACTTCTTGAAAAATTAAAAAATAGAAATAGCCTATTTTCCATAGAGGAAAAATTTCTTATTGATAGCATTTTATATACTATCCAACAATCAATTGGTGCAGGATTGGATTTATTGGTAGATCAAAATAGTGCACGAAAGCATGTTGGTAACAGATTTGAAGAACTTATTAAAGCTATTTTTACTGAAATAGGAATCCCTAATAAACGAACTGTGCTACGGATACCTTACGAAACAGATGAAGGGCAGAAAAATTATGTATGTGAAAACGATTTAATTTTATCTTCTGATACCACTTTGCTGTCTCAAAAAACAATTCATCCAAATGAAATAGTTGTCTCAGTAAAAACCACTTCAAAGGATAGAATGGGAAAAATGTTTATTGATAAAATACTTTTAGAACGCTTTGTAGGAACAGAACTAAAAGTTATTGGCATATTTTTAAACGATGTGCAACGGAAAGAAGGAAACAATATCAGTTTTACTTTAGTGTCAGGACTATTTATGGTTTATAATAAATTCTTAACTCAATTACAAGGTGTGTATTATTTAGATCCTCCTCCGAATGCTTTAAAGTCCCCTTATAATCAACATATTAAAGCATTCTCAGAATTAATAACCGAAGATGTTTATACATTGTTAGCCACGTAATTTTGTCCGTCTTTTTACAGAATCTAATTGATCTTTAGAGGTGTAA
The DNA here is from genome assembly GCA_903642215.1 of Sphingobacteriaceae bacterium. Taxonomy (GTDB): domain Bacteria; phylum Bacteroidota; class Bacteroidia; order Sphingobacteriales; family Sphingobacteriaceae; genus Mucilaginibacter_A. Next base: position 728,920 of record CAHJWG010000001.1, read on the forward strand.
ATTCTGTTTAAATGTTCTTTATCTTCCAGCCTGGTTTTAATAATATTACAATAATCTATCTCTAATTCTGTCCCAATCCATTTTCTATTATAAGCTTCTGCAACTGCGTAAGTTGTTCCTGAACCACCAAAAGGATCAAAAATTAAACTGTCTGGATTAGAAGATGATAATATTATTTTCCTGATAAGTTCAACTGGTTTTTGTGTTAAATGAACGGTTTTTTCCCAGGAACCGTTAGATATTGTAGGTATTTCAAAAACATCTTTTGGTTTGGCACCTAATGGATTTGGCTGCCAGATATAGTCACTCTTCTTTCCATTCCCGAATTGAGAAGATTCAGCTTGAGTTCTTTGTGGATATTTTAACGTATGGTTATTGTAAGGTATTCTGGCCTCATCGATATTAAAAATGAATTTTTCACTTTTTCTAAAATGTAAAATGCTTTCATGTGATCGTCCCCAATCATTACCCAGATTACCTTTATTCCTATAAAACCAAATTAACCATTTACACCCTTTAAATAAACTTGAAGCAGCCCATTTTATATCAGCCAATATTTCTGAAAATCCACAAATGTATAGGGAGCCATCATTACTTAGTATCCTGCTGGCTTCGCGAATCCATTCCATGCTCCAATCCACATAAGCTTTTTGAGATGCAAAAGTGTCCCATTCAGCTTTTTTAATATTGTAAGGCGGATCGGCAAAAATTAAGTTCACTGAACCATCATCTAATGTTTTCATAAACTTAATCGTATCCACATTATATAAAGTTCCGGTTTTAGTCTCAAAAAATGGAAGATAAACTTCTTTTGCAGATTTAGGAATGTATTCTATCTCCATCTGCATATCATTGGCCAATGATATCAACTGATTCTCATCATAAACCCTATAATTATTTAACGGATGCCTAATACTCGAAAACTTACCAGCATTATCCCAACGGCGCAATGTTTCAGTACTAACTTTAAGTAATTTCGCAGCGTCTCCAACAGTAATATATTTTTCCATGCTTTTTAAAAACCTTATACAAGGTTAAACAAAAGTTTATAACTCTGCTATTTTATTAGTAGAAAATACAAACTAATAAATCTTTCTTGCAGCCTTTTGCCTAAAATCGTATTTTACCGGCAAATTAACCGCATGAGCAAAATTTTCTTTCAACACGAAATCAAATCTTTTTTGCGTACGGCTGGTGCGGGTAAAGGCATCGCCATAAAGGTAATTATGGGTATTTTAATTTTGTACCTGTTTTTAAACGTAGTTGCGCTTGGTTTTTTTATGGATAAGCTACTCGAAGAAATTTTCCCAAACGAAGATCTGATTACCTCTTTTTGCAAACTTATCTTGTATTATTTTCTGTTTGATTTATTGTGGCGTTTCCAACTGCAGGAATTACCAACATTGCAGGTTCAGCCATATTTACATCTGCGGATTAAAAAAAATACCATTGTTCGGTATTTGTCGCTGGCTTCGTTGCTTTCCGCTTTTAATTTATGGCCGGTAATACTGTTTTTACCCTTCATTTTTAAAGTGATTTGGGTTGATGCCGGTCATGCGACTGCGCTAATTTTTGTGCTGTCTATCCTGGCACTTACTATTTTTAACAATTATTTTAGCCTGTTTATCAAGCGGAAAGCCAACTTAAACGGCTGGATTTATATTGGTTTTGCGTTGCTGCTGGTGCTGCTTACCACGGCAGATTTTTCCTGGCATTTGTACTCCATCCGCAACTTGTCTTTTGCGTTTTTCGGCGGATTACTTCATCAGCATTACTTGGTTTTGCTGCCAATTATTTTAGCTGTACTGATATTTTTCATCAACTTTACTTACCTTAAAAATAACTTGTATCTGGAAGAACTCAGCAGTAAAAAAACAGCTTATAAAAGCAGTACCGATATTCCGTTTTTTAACCGTTTTGGTAAAGTCGGCGATCTGGTTTCCAACGAAATCAAACTTATTTTACGCAATAAAAGAAGTCGTTCAGCCATCATCATGACGGGTGCTTTCCTGTTTTACGGCCTGATTTTTTACACTAATAAAAGCTACGGCGAAGGCATGAAACTGTTTTGCGGCACTTTTATGACCGGCCTTTTCATCATCAATTACGGCCAGTTTATGTTTAGCTGGCAAGGTTCTCATTTTGATGGGATTTTGATCAGCAAAATAACTTTCCGCGATTTTTTAAAGGCAAAATTCCTGCTTTTTACTACGGTTTCCACATTGGCTTTTCTGTTAACACTGCCTTATGTTTACTTTGGATGGCATGTAATTTTTGTCCATTTGATGATGTATCTGTGGAACATCGGCGTTAACACCGTTATTGTGCTGTTTTTTGCCAATCGAAATTATAAGCGTGTTGATTTATCTAAAGGTGCTTCTTTTAATTGGGAAGGCGTTGGTGCTACACAATTGTTAATGGGATTCCCAATTTTGCTGGCTCCGTTCATCATTTATTGGCCGAGTGTATGGTTTGGTCATGCAGATGTTGGGTTGATTTTGCTTGGACTAACCGGTATTATTTTCGTGCTGACCCGCAGTTATTGGATTACACAATTAGAAGCCGATTTTGAACAGAAAAAATACACCATTGCCGAAGGTTTCAGAAATAAATAATCATGATTGAAATTCAGAAATTAACTAAAACTTACGCCGGCATTATGGTTGTAAATATTCCGGAACTGCATATCCAAAAAGGCGAAACCATTGGTTTGGTAGGAAATAACGGTGCCGGCAAAACTACTTTGTTCCGCATGATTCTGGATTTGATTCGGCCGGAAAGCGGCGAGGTTTTATCCAACGGAAAAAATGTGATGCAGGATGAACAATGGAAAGATTATACCGCTTCTTATTTAGATGAAGGTTTTTTAATCGATTACCTCACGCCCGAAGAATATTTTTATTTTGTGGGAAGCCTGCATGATCAAAATAAAGCTTATGTAGATGAAAAACTGGCCAAGTTAACCGATTTCTTTAACGGAGAAATCCTGGAAAAAGGCAAATACATCCGTGATTTATCCAAAGGAAACCAATGTAAAGTTGGCGTGGCGGCGTGTCTCCTGCAAAATCCGGAAATTTTGATGCTGGATGAGCCTTTTGCCAACATCGATCCAACAACACAAATCCGCCTAAAAAATCTGCTCAAAGATTTAGCTTATAAAAACAGCATGACTACGATTGTTTCCAGTCATGATTTAAACCACATAACCGATGTTTGTCAGCGCATTTTACTGATGGAAAAAGGGGTAATTATTAAGGATATCGAAACAAACCCGAACACGCTGCAAGAGCTGGAAAGCTATTTTGCGGTGTAATTTTGCAGGATGATTACAATCAGACATGCCACTTTGGCCGATGTAAAAACCATACATCTTTTAGCACACAAAATTTGGTGGCCAACTTATGCTGAGATTTTGGAAAAAGAACAGATCAGTTTTATGCTGGATTTGTTTTATGCGGAAAGTAAACTGAAAAAATACATCAGCAGCGGCGAGCAAAGTTTTGTGCTTTTAACAGAAAACGAGCAATCTGTTGCTTTTGCCGCGTATGCTGCCGATCAGGAAAACGAGGATATAATGGTCCTGGAAAAAATTTACTGCCTGCCCGAAACGCAGGGAAAAGGTTACGGTAAACAGTTAATAGAATTTGTAGCTACGCAAGCCAAACTCGCTGGGAAATCATACTTACAACTTTATGTTCATCGCCAAAATAAAGCCAGAAACTTTTATGAAAAAATGAATTTTAAGGTGATAAAAGAAGTAGATCGGCCGCTGGATAAATATTTGCTGGCTGATTTTGTGATGGAAAAGGAGTTGTAAATATTCATCATCATAAACTTCCTGAAAAACAGTAAATTTAAAATATGAACGAAGTATTCTTTTTAGTTGAAGAAGCCATAGAAGGCGGCTACACAGCAAAAGCTTTGGGCGAATCTATATTTACGGAAGGCGAAACATTGGAAGAATTACGAACAAATATTAAAGAAGCTGTACAATGTTATTACGAAGAAAACAGTTTACCTTTAAAATTGAGAACGCTTTCTTCTATCATCGCAGATGTTACTACTTATTTAGGTATTGATAAAGAAGATTTCCTTTGGTAGTAATAAAATAGTCTATTCCTCAAATTTCGATATATTTTTTCCATCAAACCCGAAAAAATACAATTTTGAAACGGAGACGAAAGATTTTAGGTGATAAAAGAAGCATTATGTTTTTAAATCTTCGCGCTCGAATTTGCGCTCGGCACGTTTGCTGATGCTGTTTTTAACGAGGGAAATATTGGTATTAATCCGATGATCCTGCACGGCATCCGTAACTGTGATATCCTGTTCCATGTCTTTTTCGGCAAAATGGATATTGGCTTCTTCCGTTTTGCCAAGTGCCACATCGTAAGGCCCTTTCGGCGACATCAACTTTACCAAAACCGGCAAACATTCAAACAAAATGAATAGATAACCAATAAAAGATTGCGCCAGATAAGTATCCAGTTCGCGCGTTCCGTTTTGGTTGTAGGAAAGCTGTCCCAGCGCCCAATTTCGGTCCGAAAAACCGGCCACATTAGCCAAACTATCCAGCTGATGATCGTTAAATAATTTGGTATCCGTTACGCCTTCTATGTTTTTCCGGTTGCTGATGTATTGATCCGTTTTAAGCTGATCGTCGCGCACCGTATTTAGCCGCGCTTCTTTTTCTTTTAAAACCGCATCCTTCTGTTTGGCATACGTTCCGAAACCGGTTTTACCGGAAGTCTGGTTGGTTTTATCGCCAAAAATTTCCTGGTTTAATTGATAGCGGGAACGGGTAATATCTTTAAGCAGCGAATCTCTTTCGGCTTTAATATCGGCTGCTTTGGCCAAATCCATGCTATACTTTTTGTTAAAAGTGATGTTCATGGTATCAATTTTAGAACGCTGGCCTTTGAGGTAAGAAGTTTTGAGTTTATTACGGATTTCCTTGTCAAAAATCTTTAGTTCCAGCGGACGGGAAATTACAATTCCGATCATAATCGCCAGTAAAATCCGTGGCGTGGCTTGTAATATTTGTTGGTTTACAGAACCTCTTTTGTTGATGCTGCCCACAATATAACGATCCATGTTGAAGATGGCCAAACCCCAGATCAACCCAAATAAAATAGCAAAAAATGGTGCGCCGGGGTTTCCGCTAAACACAAAATACATAGCATAACCGCCGGAAAGCGAGGCAAACAAAGCTGTAAAAAATATGGTTGCGCCGATGCCAACGTATTTATTAAGCTCGATCGGATACTTTTTTAACGTATCCACATGCACGCCGGAGCAGAACCAGAAAAATCGGTTTACTTGTTTCATTTTTCAAAAGTACACAACAAAACGGCTATTTGGCTCATCTTTAACGGGATGCTGCCGCTCCGAATGCTTTTTTTACCTGGTAAAAACAGTAGTTGCAGCCTAACGGTTATCCGCACGAATAAATTATGGCAAGCTGTTAAAAGCTGTTTTTAAATCCCTTAACTTTGAAGTATAATTTTACAAACATGAAAGAAATATCTGTACAGGAATTAAAAGATAAAATGGATGCCGGCGAAGATTTCCAGCTGATTGATGTGCGCGAAGATTTTGAATATGAGATGTCTAATTTAAGCGGTGAGCTGATTCCGCTGAGCGGGATTTTGATTGAATCCGGTAAAATCGATAAAAATAAACCTGCTATAATTATGTGCCGCAGCGGCAAACGCAGTGCCGCAGCAATTATGCAGTTAGAGCAGCAGGGTTTTACGGATCTGTACAATTTAAAAGGCGGTATTTTAGCTTGGGCTGATGAAATTGACCCGGAAATGCAGGTTTACTAAAAAATGGGCGCAAAACTCTTTCTAAATATCCTTTACAACCTGGGCATAATTTTATGCGTAATCCTGGTTTACTGGAGCATTAACCACCGGCGTTACGACTGGACGGCGGCCGGTATTTTTATTATCGTGATTACTATCGTGCTGAAAATCCGCCTGGCAAAAGAAGTACGGGCACTTCAAAAAAAATAAATTTAAAAACTCAAATTCATGATTTTAATTATCCTCGGTGTTATCCTGCTGGTTGTGGGCGGCTGGTTTCGGCGCACACCATCTATCAACCCGGCTTATAGTCCGATTATTTATATCGCCGGCATCGCCATGCTTCTTTTAGGTATCAGTTTCTCCATGTTTAAAGTGATCGATCCCGGAAAAGTTGGCGTTAAAACTTTGTTTGGGAAAGTAGAACCGGACGTGCTGCCAAGTGGTTTGCATTTAATTAATCCGCTGGTTGATGTAACTACTTTTGATGTAAAAACCCAAAATTATACCATGAGCGGCGTTACAACCGAAGGCCAGAGAGAAGGCGACGATGCAATCAGGATTTTATCTGCAGACGGTTTGGAAGTAACCATTGATTTATCGGTGCTTTTTAGGGTAAAGGCAGATCAGGCACCTTTTATCCTGCAAAATATCGGGCCGGAATATCTGGATAAAATTGTGCGCCCGGTAGCGCGGACAGCCATTCGGGATAATGCGGTATATTATGATGCCGTTGCATTATATTCTACCAAAAGGCAGGAGTTTCAGGATAAAATTTACAGAACGATCAGTACAAGTTTTGCCAAACGCGGCATGGAACTACAGCAGCTTTTGATCCGTAATATTACGTTGCCGCAATCTGTTCGGGCAACCATCGAATCAAAAATTAATGCGGAGCAGGATGCACAAAAAATGCAGTTTGTGCTGCAAAAAGAACGCCAGCAGGCAGAGCAAAAACGGATACAGGCACAAGGTATTGCAGATTATCAGCGCATTATTGCCACTAATTTAACCGAGCAGCAATTGCAGTACGAATCCATCCAGGCACAAAAATCCATCGCTTTATCACCAAATACTAAAGTGATTATTATGGGAAACGGCAAAGGCGTACCGTTAATGCTGAATGATAAAAATTGATGCTTCTTTTATCACCTAAATTTAATTGATTTTGCTAACGATTTTGCAAACAGCTTCATCCAGCTGCGTTGCACTTTCTGTTAGCATATCACAAATATTAATTAAGTTTTGATCAACATCCATCTTGCTTAAAATACCGGTTAAACCGATGATATTCGCAATCGGCTTGCGGATTACGTGAGATTGTTCCCAGCCAATTCGTTCTAAAAGGCTCTTTTTTTCCTTAATTTCTGATTTTGCAACTTCCAATTGCTGGTTAGTCCTTTCGTATTCTGTAATATCGTAACCCATGCAAAATACACCGTTTGGCTGGTTCTGCTCGTTAAACATCGCCCGATATTCCCATTGCGTAATCACATATCCGCCTTTGCCGTCATGTTTTCTAATCGTTGCCGGAAAAGATTTATCCGGGTTTTGGAAGCATTTTACAGCCGTTTCTTCACAAACTTTGCGGTCATCTTCGTGCATGGTAATATAATAAGGTTTACCAACAATAGATTTATCAGCATAGCCAAACGCGTTTGCATAATGCGTATTTACATAACTGTAATTGTTATCCATACCAGCAATAATCACGTAGTAAAAGTTAGAAAATTCTAAAAGATCAATGGTTTCGGCAAAATTGTTCAAAATGATTTTTGTTAAAAACGGCTTCTAATAATGAACGTTTTACGCAATTTACCCGGTTATTGATTCAGTTATATTTCCTGAAATTATGCCGTTAAAAACAGTATCGGATCTATATTTGGGATTATGCTTGATTGCAAAGCTTTATCAAACAATATCCGGATAGCTTTCCGGCCTTCCGCGCCTAAATCAACCGAGTATTGGTTAACATATAAATCGATGTGTTTGTACATCACTTCCTCGCTCATTTCCTGCGAATGAGACCGGATAAAATCCAGTCCGGATTTTGGATTTTCGAATGCAAACTCAACCGATTTACGCAATACGCGGTTTATTTTATGCTGAATAACTTCCGGTAAATTACGGTTTGCCACAATACCGCCAAGCGGGATGGCGCAACCGGTTTCCCGTTCCCAGAAATCGCCCAGATCGATAATTTTATGCAAACCTTTATCCTGATAAGTAAACCGGTTTTCGTGGATAATCAACCCTAAATCTGTCTCTCCGTTAATCACCTGGTTTTCAATTTCTGAAAAAAGGACTTCATTTTTATTTTTTCCTTCGGGAAAAGCCAAACTCAGTAAAAAATTTGCCGTCGTATATTTTCCGGGAATGGCAATTTTGAGGTTTTGGATTTTGGATTTAAGATACTCCTGATTCAGATATTTTTCATCCTTACAAATCAACAGCGGGCCAACGCCAAAACCGAGCGCGCTGCCGGCATCCAGCAAAACATATTGCTTGGTTACGTAAGCAAAAGCGTGATAACTGAGTTTGGTAATGTCCAGTTCGCCGCGAAAAGCTTTTTGGTTTAGCGTTTCCACATCATCAAAAAACACCTCAAAATCCAAACCTTCCGTATCAATTTTATGGTGAATTAAGGCATCAAAAATAAAAGTATCGTTTGGGCAAGGCGAAAAACCGAGGGTTAGTTTCATGGGGTTTTGAGGTTGGAGGTTTTGGATACGAGTGCAGGTTCTGCGGTTTGTCATCTCGACGATAGGAGAGATCTTCATTAAAGTAACCAAGTTTTCCTTTCACTTTAAAGAAGATTTCTCCCTTCGGGTCGAAATGACAGAACGAATAACTGTTTATACTCACAACTTCTTCAATAAATCAATGGCAAAATCATTTAAATTTTTAACGGCCAAACCGATTTTCCAGTTTTCGCGGTTGCGCTTCTCTACATAATTTGACACCGCCCTGATTTGGATTGATGGCGTATTGCTTCTTTTACAGGCATAAAAAAAGGCTGCGCCTTCCATACTTTCCAATTGCGGATTTAATCGTTCTGTTATTTTTTTGATGGAATTTTCCTCGCCATGAACCGTATTTACCGTTATCGCACACAATTTTTTTATCGGTAAAAGAAGCATCGGATCAATCGGCCGGAACGTACTTTCTCCAAATCCTAATTTTTCGATCGGTAAAAATTCCAGATCGTTTTCGGCTCCTAATTCGGATAAAATATCTTGTTCCACAGAAACTACTTCACCTAAATTTACAGTTCGGTCAAAGCTTCCTGCTATTCCAAGGTTGATGGCCAGATCATATTTTTTTTGCGCAAACTGTTCGCCCAATGCAAAAGCTGTAGCCACCATGCCAACGCCGGTAATTAAAACATCAAAAGGTTTTTCTCCTTCAAAATAATCTAATAAAGGCTGTATTTCGGGTTGCGTGGCGGCAACAAGTAAAATTTTCATCGGCACTATTTCCGGCAAAGTTAAAAACAGCCGGCTTCTTTTGTTTTAATATATTTGCAACAATTATTTATGATGATTTACATTACACGGAAAGAGCATTTTAACGCGGCCCACCGGATGTACCGCGAAGATTGGACGGCCGAGCAAAACCAGGAAATGTTTGGCAAATGCGCCAACCCAAACTGGCACGGGCATAATTACAATTTATTTGTAACGATTAAAGGTGAAGTTACGCAGGAAACCGGTTATCTGATGGATTTAAAGGACCTGAAAGTAATTATCAATAATTATGTGGTGGAGAAGCTGGACCATAAAAATATCAATTTGGATGTTGATTTTATGAAAGGCAAAATGGCTTCGACAGAACTGCTGACGATTGAGATTTTTAATCAGCTTAAAAAACCGATTGAACAGCATTCGGGCGTTTTCCTGCATTCGGTAAAATTGTATGAAACAGAAAATAATTCGGCCGAATATTTTGGTGATTAAAAGAAGCATGCACAAAAAATGAACAACGAAAACCACGGCCACGATACGGAAGAAGAGCTGGATGGCTACATCAAAATAGATCGTTATAATCCGGCGATGATTAGTAAAATTGCAGATCATTACCAGGATATTTTAAGTCAGTTAGGCGAAAATCCGCAGCGCGAAGGCTTGTTAAAAACGCCGGAACGCGTGGCAAAATCATTAACTTATTTAACACATGGTTACGATTTAAATCCGGTCGAAATTTTAAAATCGGCTATGTTTAAAGAAGAATACAGCCAGATGGTTGTGGTAAAGGATATTGAGGTTTACTCGATGTGCGAACATCATATGTTGCCATTTTTTGGTAAAGCGCACATCGCTTATATCCCGAACGGACATATTGTCGGGCTGAGTAAAATCCCGCGAGTGGTAGATGCTTTTGCCCGGAGATTGCAGGTGCAGGAACGTTTAACCAACGAAATCCGGGATTGTATCCAGTCAACTTTAAATCCGGTTGGCGTAGGCGTGGTGATTGAGTGCCGGCATTTGTGCATGAGCATGCGCGGCATCCAAAAGCAAAATTCGGTTACTACAACTTCCGCTTTTACCGGCGCGTTTTTGCATGAAAAAACAAGAAGTGAGTTTTTACAATTAATTTCCTCCAAACTAATTTAATTTTTTACACACGATTATTTGATTTATGAAAGCATATATATTTCCGGGACAAGGCGCGCAGTTTCCAGGAATGGGAACCGGTTTGTATGAAAAGCATGAAGACGCACGGAAATTATTTGAACAGGCCAACGAAATTTTAGGCTTCCGGATAACCGATGTAATGTTTTACGGTACAGACGAAGACCTGAAACAAACCCGTGTAACACAACCGGCCATATTTTTGCATTCGGTAATTTTAGCTAAATCTCTTGGTGATAATTTTAAGCCCGAAATGGTTGCCGGCCATTCTTTAGGCGAGTTTTCTGCATTGGTTGCGGCCGGTTCTATTACTTTTGAAGATGGGCTGCGTTTAGTTGCTGCCCGTGCAAATGCTATGCAACACGCCTGCGAAATCCAGCCTTCTACCATGGCGGCGGTTTTGGGTTTAGATGATTTTACGGTGGAGGATATTTGCCAGCGCGAAAGCAGCGTGGTTGTTCCTGCCAATTATAATTGCCCCGGTCAGCTGGTAATTTCCGGTACAATTGAGGGTGTAAAAGAAGCCAGTGAAAAACTGAAAGCCGCCGGTGCCAAGCGTGTTTTACCGCTAAATGTTGGCGGCGCGTTCCATTCTCCGTTAATGGAACTGGCGCGTGTAGAACTGGAAACCGCCATTTTAAATACCAATATCAAAGTTCCGGTTTGCCCGATTTATCAGAATATAAATGCAGAACCAACAACGGATTCGGATACAATCAAAATCAACCTGAACAAACAATTAACAGGTGCAGTTAGGTGGACGCAAACTATGCAGCGCATGCTGCAGGACGGTGCTACTTCTTTTATAGAAACCGGGCCGGGCAATGTTTTGCAGGGCTTAGTTAAAAAAGTTGACCGCAACACAATGGCAGAACATGCTTATATGTAGTTATCAGATTTTTGTTTTGCGCTAAAATTTTTATACTACTTTTATACAGGTTTAATCATTGCTTTGAATACATCTGTTAAAGTGCGTTTGCTGTTATTAATATTGTGCATCAGCCTTTTTTTAACGGCTGTAACAGTAAAAATGTCGTACAATTCGTACAGTTTACTGGCAAGTTCTGCACTTACTTTACAAAAAAATTTAAACGACAACGAAAATTTTGTAATTCAATTTTTAAAAGATCCGATCCAGTTAAAAAACCTGAAAAACCTGGATCAGAACGAAAATGAAGAGTTAAAACTAATAGAGGATTTTAAGAACCGGAAAATATGTTTTTCTACTTATAAAAACAGTAAACTTAACTTCTGGAGTAGTATCCGCATTGTTCCGGATAGTTCATCGGCTTACCAAAACGGCGTTTATTTTAAGCAGGAAAAAAACGGTTATTATGAAGTTATAAAAAAAACAGATGGTAATTTTTCCATCCTGTTTTTTATAGCGGTAAAAGCAGCATACAGTTATCAGAACCAGTATCTTACCAATGATTTTTCTCCCCAGCTTCTGGATAATGATAATATTACCCTTGCACAAGCTAACGAAAAGCAAACCTTCCCGATTAAAAGTTTACAGGGGAAGTACCTTTTCTTGGTTAAACTAAAACCGGCAAGTACGGCCGGCTACCTTGCTTACACCGAAGTTATTTTGTGGGGTTTAAGTATTTCTATACTGTTTTTACTGGTATATAATCTGTGTACTTATGTTGCAAATAAGGGTTTCCCGGCTTTGGCGGTGGTGGTTGCGGCCTTATTTATTACTTTTTGCATCACCGTAAATTACTTTTTTCACTGGATTGCTTTTTTTACGGGCGATAAAGTTTTCCCGGCTATACACACAGATTCTGTTTACGCTTCAAAATTTTTCGTTAATGATATCGCTTTAACCATTCTTTTTATTACCTGGCTCGCTGTTTTCATCTACAATAACCGCGGGCGGATTGTAAAGCCGGTGATCAGTCCGGTTAAAAGCTACATTTTTTTGCTGCTGATGATTTTGCTGCTGCTTGGGCTATCCATCGTAATATCAAATTTATTTAATGAATTGATTACAGATTCAAAAATCCAGTTCGATATTGATAACCTGCTCAACTTAACCCAATATAATTTTATAGGTACGATGATGCTTTGTTTAGCCTATTTAATTTTTTATTTAACTGCCGAAACCTCTGTTAGCATTTGTACAAAACTCAATATCCCGAACCGCGAAAAACTACTCGTTTTTGCAGCAATTATTGTACTGGCAAGCGTATGGCATGTTTATCATTACGGTTATTTTACCTGGTTTTACCTTTTATGGGCAGCAATTATAGCCTGGCGGGCTTACAATGTTTTTTATGAGGATGGTAAAATTTACGCAGTGGCATACCTTGTTATTCTGGGTTTATCTTCATTGATTGCAACGATCAAGCTTTCGCACATACAAGCTGAAAGAGAGTGGAAAAACAGGCAGAAACTGATCCTGAAATTGATTAATACCTCTGACCCTGATGCCGAAAAGATTTTCCGGCGGATTGAAGGTAGTATTAATGACGACCGGAACCTGATCCGTTATTTCTTGAACCCGGTTCGGAACGAAGTTTACCTTAAAAATCATCTGCGCAAATTATATTTTGATGATTACCTGTCTAAGTATAATTTTAAAATGTATGCTTATGATTTACACCAGCACAATATTTCGGGCCAGGAAGATTTTGAATTAGCTGATTTTAAAAGCCTTGTACAGTTTGGGGCACTTATTATACAAGATACAAAATGGTTTTACCGCATTACAGATGCTTTTGGCAGCAGGGAATATTTTGCCCTGATTCCGATTAAATCCGGCAAAGAGCTGTTAGGGACTTTGGTGGTTGACCTGAAATCAAAGTCATTAGAAAATGATCATTCTTTTCCGCCATTGTTAGTAGATAACAGTGTACAACAGCAGGATGATTTTAAAAATTATTCTTACGCTTTTTACAAGGATGATAAACTGGTAAGCCAGAACGGCAAGTTTGAATACAATCTCACCAATACGCAGTTTAAAGGTAGCTTACGAAAATATATAAAGGTTGAAACAACTACTGCGGAAAACGAAAACTACAGCCACTTAATTTATCGGCTTAATGATCGTAAATTGGTGGTTTTGAGTATGAAAGATAAAGTTCCGGCTGATAAGCTGTCCATCTTTATTTTCTTCTTTGTTATATTCCTTACTTTCAGTTTGCTGGTAATGGCTGTTTACTGGTTGTGGACGAGGTTAAGAAACTTAAACTTTAACCATTTTTTGTGGAGTATCCGTGTAGAAGCTAATAATTTACTCTATAAAACACGCATCCAGATTTCCATGGTTACTTCCGTTGTTTTTACGCTGCTGATCATCGGCATAGTTACCTTAATTACCTTTAGAACGCAGGATAAAAAGCAGCAGGACGATTTTAATCACGATAAAATAAAACGTATTGCCATAGAATATGAAGGGCAGATGCAGAATATTAAAACCCGTAACCAGGAAGAACTGGAACTCAAGTTTGCAGCTTTTGCAGAAACGTTTTCGGTAGATTTAATGCTGTATGACACATTGGGCGTACCCGTTTTATATACGCAGCCAAAGTTGTATGATTACGGGCTGATTGGCCGCCGGATGAATGCAAAAGCCTTTATCAAAATGAAGCGTTTGCAAAAATCAGAGCTTTTGAATGAGGAAGAGATTGGGAAATTTAAGTTCAAAGCTGCTTATATGCCGATACGGAACAACAAGCAGGAAGTGATCAATTTTTTGCAGCTGCCTTATTTTTCCAACGATGTAGAATACAAAGCGCGTATCGGTTATTTCATCAATTCGATGCTGAATGTTTACGCGCTGGTACTGGTTTCTATCGGTTTGTTTGCTGTTTTTATCGCCAAAAAAATTACAAATCCGCTCACGCTGATTCAGCAGGGTTTAAGCAATACGATGTACGGCCGGAAGACGGAACCGATCAACTGGAAACGTAATGATGAGATTGGCTCGCTGATTAAAGAATATAACAAGATGATTGCTTCTTTAGAGCTTAGCGCAAATAAATTAGCCAAATCTGAACGGGAAAATGCCTGGCGTGAAATGGCAAAGCAGGTTGCGCACGAAATTAAAAATCCGCTTACACCTTTAAAATTAGGTTTGCAGCTGCTACAAAAGGCTTGGAAAGATAAAGACCCAAGGTTTGATCAGAAGTTTCAGAAATTCAGTTATTCTTTTATTGAGCAGATTGAAAGCTTATCGCGTATTGCAACCGAGTTTTCTGATTTTGCAAAACTGCCGGATACAAAACCCGAAGTGGTAAACATTTTTGATGTGATTTCCAGGGCGACTAATGTTTTTAACCAAAGTGATAACCTGCGGATTGATTATACGCCTTCAACCGATTTATATTTGATCCGGGTAGATAAAGACCAGTTGTTGCGCTGCTTTAATAACCTGCTTAAAAACGCGATCGAGGCAATGCCTGCCAATCATGCCGGTATTATTACGATCACTTATCAGGTAACCAAAGAAAATATTACCATTAGCCTTCAGGATAACGGCAACGGCATTCCAGAAAATGTTCGTGATAATATCTTCCAGCCAAACTTTACCACAAAAAGTTCCGGCACTGGTTTGGGTTTGGCTTTTATTAAAAACGCGATTGAAAATACAGGCGGAAAAATTTGGTTTGAAACCGAAATCGACCAGGGTACAACCTTCCATTTAATATTTCCTTCGGCTTTAATGCCAACCGGATAAAAAATACAATGCTTCTTTTAAGGCATAAAAAAAGGGAACCAGGTTCCCTTTTAAATTTTAACCGCGCTATGTTTATTTCAGGCTGAAAGATGATTTCCCCATTTGGTAGCCATCCGCATATAACAAAACAGAGTAAGTTCCCTTTTGAAACTCTGCCGGGTTAACCCAGTCGATCACATAACCGCTGCCATCATTTTTATAATCGATAGCACTTTTATAAGTATATTGTAAATCCTGGCCGTTAATGTTAAAAGTTCCGGAATTGCCGGTAGTGGCCAGGTTGCCGGTTGGGTCAAGCACCCTTAAATAAACATCATGTAAACCTTTTTCGGCCAGCTCGTTAGTAGCTACGGTAAAGTTAATTTTGATTTTTTTAGCGGTAGATGCACGCGTAACATCAACTTCCCTACCACTGTTTTTAATTTTAAAAGCAGTAATCGAAACATTGGCAGATTTAAGTGAAGCCGCCGCCTGAACTTTTGTATTTAACTCCTGGTTTTGCTGTTGTAGCGTAGTTGCTTTTTGGTTAACGGTAGCCAGGTTGGTTTTTAAAGTATCACGTTCTGTGGTTAAAGAAGCATTCTGTTGCTTTAATTCTTCAATATCTGCGGTGTATTTGGTAACAAAATAGCGTAATTGTTTAATATCTTCCTGTGCAGAACGCAGCTCTTTTGCAGTAAGCTGTCCGCTTGCCAGTGCTTTTCTTAACTGCGTAATTTTAGCTTTTAACGCTTCATCTTTAGCCTGTAACGCTTCCGACATGTGATGTTTGCCGCTGTTGGCAGAATCCAGCTGTGTTGTTAAACTATCCAATGATGCCTTTAAAGTGGTTTGTGTTTTAACCAGCACTTTATTATCATCGTTCATCTGGTAAACCAATTTCTCATCAGATTTATTTTTCTGCAGATACAGATAAAAGTTTGTGCCAAGCAATGCCAGTACAACTACGATCAAAAAATAAATCAGGTTTGATTTTTTGGCGGGTGTTTGTGGGTTTTGATTGTCCATGTTTTAAGTTTAAATAAGATGTGAATTTAGTTTTTAAAGGTTTGGTTTAAATTGAAACAGCTGTTTTTATCCATGTTTTATTCCCGATAAAACTAAGATTTTGCGCCGGATATTGTATCCGAAGTTAAAAAATGCTTAACCGAAGTTAGTATTTCTACGTTTAATCAATAAAAAGCATACGCAAAAAAGAAAAGATGGTTTTTAATCAGGGACTATTTTACTGCTAAAAACAGTATATTTAAAAGCTGTTTTAATTTGTTTTGTGCAGATTAAAAATTTTAATTCCAATAAAATGCAATAAGATGAGTTTAACTATCTTTGGCGTTTTTAATTTTCAGCCTGATGTATATTCGTATTAAAGCCAGCTTACTGCTGTTTTTACTTGGTGTTATTGATGTAGTGAGCGGGCAGGTATTACCTCAGCCTAAAAGAGAATTTAGGGGCGTTTGGATTGCAACCGTAGCCAATATAGACTGGCCGAGCAGCGGTAACAAAAATACACAGCAGCAACAGCAGGAACTTTTAGAGATACTAAGTGCGCATCATCAAACGGGGATTAATGCGGTGATGTTCCAGGTTCGGCCTGCTGCCGATGCTTTATATGCCAAAAGTCGCGAACCGTGGTCGCAATGGTTAACCGGCAAGCAGGGCAGGGCACCGTCTCCGGCTTATGACCCTTTGGAATTTGCCATTACCGAAGCCCACAAACGGGGTATGGAACTGCACGCTTGGTTTAATCCGTATCGCGCCACTTTTTCTGCCAGCCAGAAAGGGATTAGCGATGCGCATATTACGAAGCAAAAGCCGGACTGGTTTTTTACCTATGCCGGCCGGAAACTGTTTAACCCGGGTTTGCCCGAAGTGCGCGATTATATTATCAAAGTTATTTTGGATGTTGTTGATAACTACGACATCGACGGTATTCATTTAGATGATTATTTTTATCCGTATCCGGTTGATGGTCAGCATATTGATGATGCACAAACTTTTGCAGATCATCCGGATAGTTTTACAGATATAAAAGATTGGCGCCGGCACAATGTAGATACGCTGATCCATGCTTTAAGCGATAGCATCCATCACCATAAAAATTACCTCAAATTTGGCGTTAGTCCGTTTGGGATTTGGGCAAATCTTCGTCAAAATCCCGAAGGTTCTCCAACCGGCGGCGGTTCTTCTTACTACGAACAGTTTGCAGATTCGCGGAAATGGGTAAAAGAAGGCTGGCTGGATTATATCAACCCACAGCTTTACTGGCCTTTCAACAACCGCGCCGCCGCTTTTGAAAAATTAGTGGATTGGTGGAGCAACAATACTTACGGCCGGCATTTGTACATTGGTATGGCTGCTTACCGCATTAATGAGCGGATGAGTGCCAGCTGGAAGGAAAGCGACCAGTTGCCGCGGCAAATCCGTTACGACCGGGAAAATCCGCGTGTACAGGGTAGTGTGTATTTTAGTTCGCGTTCGCTACAAAACAATCTGTTAGGTTTTACGGATAGTCTGAAAAAAGATTTTTATCATGATCCGGCTTTGCCGCCGGCCATGCTTTGGCGCGATGGCGTGGTGCCGAATATCCCGCGAGAGTTAACCGCAAAAACAACGGGTAAAACAGTTAATTTACAATGGCAGCTGCCTTTGCCGGCTGCAGATGGCGATACCGCTTTTGGTTATGTGGTTTATCGTTTTGATCAGCATGAACCGATTAACCTTACCGATCCGAAGCATATTTTAAATATCACCTATTCGCAGCAGCGTTCCTTCGAAGATCAAAACGCAGAAGTAGGCAAAAGTTATCAATATGTGGTAACCGCGTTAGACAGATTGAAAAATGAAAGTTATCCATCCAACACGGCTGTAATTGTTATGCCTGTTAACAGTTTGTAGGCGATAAAAACAGCATCAGCTATTCATTATTATCATTAGTTAATAACCAACCTATAAGATTTTAAAAACCTTATAAGTTTAATTATCAATAAGCCTAATCACAAATAAAAAACAGCATCAGCTGTTCATCACCACGCCGCAATTGATATCGATAGTTTGTCCGGTGATAGATTTTTGACTAAGTAAATAAGCAACTAAATCCGCAATTTCTTCCGGCTGGCTCATGCGCCCGAGCGGCATACTTTGCATGGCTATTTTATAAAATTCGTCTTTACTGACACCAATGCTATCGGCAATTCCCTGCAAACCGGTTTGCGACATTTCGGTATCAACCCAACCCGGACAAATAGCATTTACCAGGATATTTTGCGGCGCAAATTGTACCGCCCAGGAACGCATCAACCCTAACAAACCCGCTTTGGAAGCGCAATAAGCCGAATAATTGGCCACGCCCAAACGCGCCAGCACAGAGGAAACAAGCAGAATATGTTTTGCTGCCAATAAAATTATTTCTAGTTCTTCATATTTTTCATAACGAAACAAGAAACAATTAAAAACGATTTTGAAATGTATTAAAAAAGAGATATATTTGATATATAAATTAAAAGGATGAAAATAAAATTTTTTATACCAGATAGCTTAGATAAAAACTTAAAGGCTACTGTCCATAAAAGTGGTAAGATGGGATTTACGATAGAGGCTGCCAAAAAGATGGGTTTAGGGGTTGAAAAGGGATTATCAATCGGTATTAATGAAGAAGATCAAGAAGATAAGAATTTGTATGTTTTGGTTGATGAAAAGAAAAAAATAGAAAATTTTCCAATTTTAAAAGCGGGAAATTATTTTTATATTAATACAAAGCCACTATTTGATAGTATGAAAATAGATTATGTTAATAATTACATAGCTTACGATATATCAAAAGAGGATTTCGAAAAAGAAAGCATGTTTGTATTAAAGCGAAAAGAAAAAGAAAGGATTAAAAAATAAATGGCAAGCGAAATAATAATTTATAAATCAGAGTCTGGTGATACGGAAATTGATGTAAGGACTGAAAACCAAGATGTATGGTTAAATCAACAGCAATTAGCAACTCTTTATCAAACAACAAAGCAGAATATTAGCTTGCATTTATCAAATATTTATAAAGAGAAAGAATTGATTGAAAACTTAACTGTCAAGGATTACTTGACAGTTAAAGACGAGGGTTCAAGAAGTGTAAGTAGACCTCTCAAGTATTATAACTTAGATGCGATAATTTCTGTTGGATACCGAGTAAAATCAAGTATTGCTACACAGTTTAGAATTTGGGCAACAGATCGTTTAAAAGAATTTTTAATTAAAGGCTTTGTTATAGATGATGAAAAATTAAAGGAAGCTAAAAATGATTTTTTCGATGAATTAGTTGAACGGGTTCAAAATATAAGAACTAGTGAAAAAATTTTTTATCGAAAAGTATGCGATATATATGCAACAAGTGTAGATTATGATTCAGAAGCAAAATCTACTAAGGAGTTTTTTGCTACCGTTCAAAATAAATTTCACTGGGCAATCCATGGTCACACAGCAGCAGAAGTAGTTTACGAACGAGCAGACGCAAGGAAGTCGAATATGGGTGTTACAACCAGATCTGGTTCTCAAATTAAAAAAAATGATGTAACAGTTGCTAAAAATTATTTATCAAAAAACGAAATAAAACAACTAAATCTAATTGTTTCTCAGTATCTAGATTTTGCAGAACTACAAGCCATGCAACGTAAATCAATGTATATGAAAGATTGGATAAATAAGTTACACGGATTTCTTACACTTAATGAACGAGAGATACTAAATCATAAAGGCTCTATTAGCCATAGTGTAGCAGAAAGTCATGCATTAAAAGAATTTGAAAAATTTAAGAATACAACAAATGAATCAAAAATTGATGAATTAGGTAAAGTCATTAAAAAGATTACTTAACCCGTAGTGCATTTAGTAAAAGTTGTGCAAACTGCTATAAAGCAGTAAATTGGAGTTACCACACAACAATTTATATGGACAACTTTAGGGTAAATTACGATAAAATTTTGGAAGTATTAAAGGGTTTAGGTTTTCAAAGCAAAAGTTTTCTGCATCAGATTAGAAAACCTAAGCTGTCAGATTTAGGGATAATAGCCTTAACTTTTACTGCTGAATATATGAGTGTTGACAGCGAACATCAATTATTTAGGATATTGCCTTCCAGATTTAATTCGGTGATTGAAAGGAGTGTTTACAATAGGCGGAAAAGGAAGTTGTTTTTTCAAATTGAATTGGTAAGGAAAAAACTGGCGGAGATTTTAGGAAAAGGTGAAAACTGTTTTATAGTGGATAGTATGCCTTTAGAAGTATGTAAACTATCCAGGAGTGGCAGGAGTAAGATTTGTAAGGAAACAGACTATGCCTGGCCAAATAAAGGCTATTGTGCTTCACAAAAGCTGCATTATTATGGCTATAAGTTACATGCTATATGCACGGTAAAAGGCATTTTCCAAAGTTTGGATATTAGCCCTGCATCTGTACATGACGTGCAATATTTGAAAGATGTCAAGGTACAACTCCAAAATGGTGTCCTTTTAGCAGACAAGGGTTACTTGTCGGCAGCATACCAACTGGATTTGTTCGAAAGCAAGCAAATTAAACTCGAAGTCCCTATGCGCGAAAATCAGAATAATTATAAAAGACAACCTTTTGTATATCGGAAATCAAGAAAACGTATCGAAACACTATTTTCCCAGCTATGTGACCAATTCATGATCAGAAGAAATTATGCAAAAAGTTTTACGGGCTTTAAAACAAGAATCTTAGCTAAAATAGCTACACTTACTGTTATTCAGTTCATTAACAACAGTCTAAACCGAAACATCAACAACCTCAAAATCAATATCGCCTAAATGCACTACGGGTATTACTTAGTATAATTATATTTTATCTTTTTGTCCTTTCGTCTAAAGTTTAATATAAGTATTGAAGCAAATCAAAATTTATATTTATCTAACTAAATTATCAGAAAAATCATTATACTTATCTTCACAACAAACTCCTCAAGCTCTCCAGCGTATCCGCTTCCTCTTTTTTCTTATCGTGCCGCCAGCGTAAAATTCTTGGGAAACGCAACGCAATTCCGGATTTATGGCGGGAAGATTGGTTGATTCCTTCAAAACCGATTTCAAAAACCAATTCGGGTTTTACGGTGCGCACCGGACCAAATTTTTCCAGCGTATTGCGTTTTACAAAAGAATCTACTTTGCCGATTTCCTGATCGGTTAAGCCAGAATACGCTTTGGCAAAAGGCACCAAACGGTCGCCATCCCAAACGGCAAACGTATAATCGGTGTATAGATCAGCGCGGCGGCCGTGGCCTTTTTGTGCATAAATCATCACAGCATCCACCGAAAGCGGATCGATTTTCCATTTCCACCAGTCGCCGCGTTTGCGCCCAACCTGGTAGGTGGCCGTTTTTCGTTTCAGCATAATTCCTTCGGAAACCATCTCGCGGGATTGCTTTCTAATCTCAGCCAAATCCTCCCAGGAACTAAAATTAATAATGGGCGACACCCGAAAAATAGGGCTAAAAACAGTATCGCGCTGCAAGGCTTCTAATACGGCACGGCGTTCAGTTTGGGTTTTGCTGCGGATATCTTCGCCACCAACTTCCAAACAATCGTAGGCAATAAAAGCAACCGGGTTTTCTTCCAGAATTTTTTTGGTGAGGTTTTTTCGTCCGATACGCGTTTGTAACAGATTGAAAGACAATGGTAACTCATCTTTAAACGTCAGCAATTCGCCATCTAAAACTGTTCCGTTGGGCAAAGCCTGGATGAAAGGATGCAGTTCCGGAAATTTCTCCGTCGCCAAATCTTCGCCTCGGCTCCAGATAAAAATTTCACCTTCCCGATGGATAATTTGCGCCCGGATGCCGTCCCATTTCCATTCCGCCTGCCATTCATCGGCGTTGCCCAAAGCAGTTTGCATTTCCTCCGGAGATTTCTGTTTTTCGGAAGTTTCCTGTATCGGATAAGCTAAAAAGAATGGATACGGCCGAGACAAATCATCCAGCGCGCCCTGTTCTTCCATCAGCTGCTCGAACGTATATTTATTAGGGTCCCAGCTGCCCATAATGCGATGCGTAAGCGTTGGCGCATCCAGCTTGGAAATTTCGGCCAATGCTTTTACCACTAAACTTTGCGAAACACCAACCCGGAAACTGCTGGTTAACAGTTTATTAAATACAAAACATTCCTGTCGTGATAAGGAAGCCCAAGATTCTGTGAGCCAAAGTTTGCGTTCAACATCATCCAGTTTATTAAGGTGATTTATTTCAGCAATCCATTCGGTTAAGCTTTTATCCGAAGTTTGGGTGCTTGTTGGCAACAGCAGTGAAATTGTTTCCGCCAGATCACCAACCACCTGATAACTTTCTTCAAAAAGCCAAACCGGAATATTGGCCAACTCAATTGCATAATTTTTGACTAAAGTTGAGTTGATGTGTCGCTTCGGTTTTCGGCCGGTAAACAAAGCAAGCATGTGCATTTTATCGGCATCGCTAACGGTTAAAAAGTACGCTTTGATGGCGTTTACCTTTTCGTTGGTTTTGTTGGTTTCGTCCAAGGCGGCAAATAAGGCGGCAAAGTGTTTCATTAAGATTCGTTTTTAAAAGTCTCACCTAAACCAGCTTCACCTAAATCCTCTCCAAAGGAGAGGACTTGCCTGTCCGGCGTATCAATCGACGATGCTTCTTTTACACCTGTTTTTTCGTTGTGTTTCTCCGCCATATCTCCCTTCTCTTTTGGAGAAGGGCCGGGGATGAGGCTCTGTTCTCCGCTCTCCGCTCCTAAATCCTCGCTCATCCCTTCACTTTCATCTCCGCCGTAAAGCGTATGTACTTCGTGCGCATCAAAACCAATCTCACTTAAATAACGGCTAAAAGAAGCGGTATAACCATGTGTTAAGTAAACCGATTCGCATCCTGTTGCATCAATCGCGCTGATTAAACCATCCCAGTCAGCATGATCTGAAAGCACAAAACCACGATCGGCAGCACGGCGTTTTTTGGCTCCGCGTACGTTCATCCAACCGGAACAAAAACCAAATTCAAAAGGGGCGAGCTTGCGCATCCAGTTGCTGCCAACAGCGGATGGCGGCAGTAAGATAATGCCTTTTTTTAATTCTTCTTTTGAAATTTCTGGGTTGATGCGTACTGTTTTTGGCAGCTCAATTCCGTTCCGGCGCAAAGCATCATTGGTATTTTCGATTACGCCATGGGTAAAAACAGTTCCTAAACTTAAATCCAGATTGCATAAAATTCGTTGCGCTTTGCCCAGCGAATAACCGGCAATAATGGTGGCTTTGCCTTCTTCAATATTCTTTTCCCACCAACGGTTTACTTCGTTAAAAATCTGCTGCTGCGGTTTCCATTGATAAACCGGCATCCCAAAAGTGCATTCCGAAATAAAATGATGACAGCGAACCGGTTCAAAAGGCGTAGAAATGCCATCATCTTCTACTTTATAATCACCGGAAACTACCCAAACTTCGCCCTGATATTCAACCCGAACCTGTGCCGAACCGATGATATGCCCAGCCGGAAAAAGCGAAATCTGCACACCGTTTTTATACACGGTTTCTCCGTAGGGAACGGTTTGAATATTGATGTCTTCGCCTAAACGATACTTTAAAATTTCCCGCGAAAGTTCGTGCGCCAGATAGCGTTTGCTGCCGGGCCTTGCATGGTCCGCGTGGGCATGAGTTAACACGGCATCATCTACCGGCCGCCATGGGTCGATGTAAAAATTTCCTTCGGCACAAAAAATACCGTTATCTGTAAACTGGAGCAGCTTGGCCATGAGGTGTGTAACGGGAGAAGTTAGGATTTGGTTTGAAACAAAAAACCTCCGGCATTTAGCCGGAGGTTTTGGGTTGATAAAAACAGTATTACTTTTTTATGCCAATATAATCTGTCAGGATTTGTCCGGCTTCTATTTTCAGGAAGTCAGCATCCTTATCTTTCGTCCGGGTTTCGCCTTTAACCAAAGGCTTTAAACCAAGCACTGCCCTTCTGGCATTGTCATGCGCTAATAATTTTGCATCATCTTCATCATGCTGCTTTTTAAGCTCGGTTTCGTTTAAGCTCACTATTTTTTCGGCATCGCGTTTTTTATAATCTGCAATATCTTCTAATAGGTTTTTATAACTTACGTTGGTTTGCATACGTGCATCATGCAGCGATTTTAACTGCGGGATGGCAGCCGTAAAACTTCCTACAGGCGCATAATTGCTTTTAGCAATCATATCAAACGGCAAGGCAGAAGGTTCAGTATCTTCTCCGTATTTATCTAATGGAATGGCGGATGGAAACTGAATATCCGGTATTACACCTTTGTGCTGCGTAGAACTGCCACTGATTCGGTAAAATTTAGCGATGGTTAAATTGATCTGGCCGAAACTTACCTGCTGATCGCTACCGGGAGTAACCTTAACAGACTGACCGGTTTTTTCTTTAATGCCAGCCAACAATTTAGAGAACGAACTGCCGATTACTTTATCTAAATCAATGGCAGATTGTACGGTGCCTTTGCCATAAGTTTGTGTGCCGATGATTAATCCGCGGCCATAATCTTGTATCGCCCCGGCAAAAATTTCGGAAGCGGAAGCACTAAAACGATCAACCATTACAGCTAACGGCCCGTTCCATGCAATTTCCGGATCGTCATCATCATCTTGCTCTATCCGGTTTTTTACATCCCGAACCTGCACAACCGGGCCGGTTTTAATAAACAAACCCGTTAATTGTATCGCTTCCGGTAAAGAACCACCACCGTTCTGGCGTAAATCCATCACAATACCATCTACTTTTTGTGCTTTCAAACTGTCGATAATCAGTTTAACATCACGGCTGATGCTTCGATAATTTTTATCACCGGCCTGCAAAGCTTTATAATCAAGGTAAAATCCCGGGACGTCGATAATACCGATTTTAACCGGTTTGCCATTTAAATTGTAACTTCTGATTTCTTTGCTGGCCAGCTGATCCTGCAAAACAATCTTTTCGCGCACCAGTTCCACAATTTTAGGATTAGTGGTTGTTTTTCCTTTGGGGAGGATTTTTAGGCGGACAGTAGTTCCTTTGGTGCCACGGATTAAGGAGATGGCATTATCTAAACGCCAGCCGATAATATCCTGAAAATCACCGGTTTTACCTTGTGCAACACCAATAATCCGGTCATCAATGGTTAACAATTTGCTTCTTTCCGCAGGGCCGCCTTTTACAATCGATTTGATGGTTACGAACTCGTTTTCTGATTGGAGCGAAGCACCGATTCCTTCCAGCGATTTAGACATTTCAATATTAAACTGCGCCGCGTTGGATTGATTAAAGTAGTTGGTATGCGGATCAATTGCTTCGGTAAACGCATCCATAAAAGTCTGAAAAACGTCCTGGTTGTTTTGTTTTGTTAACTGCGTAATAATGTTTTCGTAACGTTTTTTAAGCGTTTCTTTATTTTTGTTAACGTCAGGCGTGGCCAAATTCAGGTTCAGCAAGTCATATTTTACACGTTTATCCCAAAACTTATTCAAATCGGAAACAGAAGAAATCCAGGGTTGATCCTCACGGTTAAACATAAAAGTTTCCTTTTGCGTAAAATCATAATCTTTGTTCAGCTGTTCTAAAGAATATTTTATTCTTTCTGTAAAACGTTTTTGGTAAACGTTATAAATATAAAACACGTGGTTTAATTCTCCGGCTTGTAAATCATCATCCAGCTGCGTTTTGTACTGATCAAAATCCTTTAAATCCGAAGCCAGCAAATAATTATGATTCTCATCTAATGCTTTAATATATTTATTAAAAATCACGGTGGAAATCGAATCATTCAGCTTAATTTTTTTGTAATTGTAATTGGTAATCATGCCGGTTACTTCCTTGCAAACAATTGCTTGCTGCTCATCCGGCTCCAGGTTTCTGGAACCTGCAACTTTTATCGGTTCTCCGGGCGTAGCGTGGCAAGCTACGGATGCACCCAGAATTGCCATTAAATATAACTTCTTAAACATATTTTTTATCAACATTAAATTTATCTCAATACCGAACATTCGTCTTTTTAGTAAATACAGTTTGCTAATTTAAAACAAAAAAAAGGACAGTCGAAACGACTGCCTATCCTATGATAACAATATTACAATCAATTGTTTTTATAGGATTTGCCGGAAAAGGCGGCTCCGCGGCGATGCTGTTTTTACCGGTAAAAAATTCTCTTTAAAATAGTGTAACGTTTAAAAAACTGCCGTGTCTTTTAGTTCGAAAGCTGATTAAAATTGGAAGCCGTTTTTACAGATAAACATTTTAACCTCGTTGCCAGCTGCAAACAAGGTAATAAAGCGGCTCATTTTGAGCTGTACAAGCTGTATTCTAAAGCTATGTATAACGTGGCTTTCCGCATTGTTAATGATACGGATGAAGCGAACGATGTGTTACAGGAAGCTTTCCTGGATGCTTTCGGGCGGATAAAAGATTTTAGGCAGGAAACCACTTTCGGTGATCAGCCGGACAGCGAAAACAGCAGGAAATTTAATTTTACTAAAATTTATAAAGGCTATGTTGGCAAATCCGGTTCGGATAATAAGGTAACGATCAAATCCAATTTTCAAAGAGTCAGCTTTAATTAATTGCCGGTAAAAGAAGCATCTAAAAATCCGTGCCAAAAACATTCGCGGGGATTTTTGTTAGTTTTGCTCCGAAAATAAATTATGGAGCTGCTATCAAACCCCGAAGCCTGGATTTCACTCATTACTTTAACCGTTTTGGAAATTGTTTTGGGGATTGATAATATCATTTTCATCTCCATTTTATCCGGAAAACTTCCTGCAAATCAGCAAGATAGAGGCCGGAAATTAGGCTTGTTCCTGGCGATGTTTACCCGGATTTTACTGCTGCTTTCGCTTACCTGGATAATGGGTTTAACCAAACCGATTTTTAATCTGGCAGGTTCATTTGGTATTACAGATTCGGATTGGGTTAAAAAAATGGCCATTTCCGGTCATGATATTATTCTGATTGTTGGCGGCTTATTCCTCATCTATAAAAGTACGAGCGAAATACACGAGAAAATTGAAGGTGGCGGCGAGGAAGATACAAACGTAAAGCCGCATTCTTTTTGGGCAACCATTGTGCAAATTGTGTTGCTGGATATTGTTTTTTCGCTTGATTCTGTCATCACCGCCGTCGGGATTGCCAACCATTTGGAAGTGATGATTGCCGCTGTAGTTGTTGCTGTTGGCATTATGATGTGGGCCTCTAACCCGGTTGCCAATTTTGTAAACTCGCACCCAACGGTAAAAATGCTGGCTTTGTCGTTTCTACTTTTGATCGGTTTTTCGTTGTTAGCCGAAGGTTTTGATCAGCACATCCCGAAAGGCTATTTATATTTTGCGATGGGTTTTTCTATTTTGGTAGAAATGCTGAATTTAAAGCTGCGGGCAAAATCAAAGAAGCTTAAAAAAGCATTGTAGAAGAAGTATTGGCTGCGCTTTGTCATTTCGAACGCAGGGAGAAATCTTCTTCAAAGCGATACTTCTTTCACTGGTATAAAATTGACTGCTTCAATAAAAATTTCTCCTATTATCGAAATAACAAAGCAGGGAAAAATTCTCTTCAAGGCAACGCTTCTTTTAACGGTATAAAATCTGTTTATTCTAAGGAAGATTCCTCTTATCGTCGAAATGACAAAACATTGAATAAACCTTAACCAATCCGGCAAATTAACCCTTTTAAATATTCTCCCTCAGGAAAAGATGACCGAATCGGATGATCTTCAGGCTGGCCCAGCTGGTTGATAAACTGCACTTCTTTACCGGCATCCAGTGCAGCCCAGGCCAAAATCTGTTTAAAAGTTGGCATATCCATCGCGCCGGAACAAGAAAACGTAACCAGCAAACCGCCTTTATTCAGCAGTAACATGGCTTGGCGGTTTAAATCTTTGTAAGCACGCGAAGCACGATCCAAAGCCGAACGGGAAGGCGCATATTTTGGCGGATCGAGGATAATCAAATCAAACTTTTCATCCTGTTCCCGAAACTTGCGCAACTGTTTATTTACATCGGATTGTATGGCGATACTTCTTTTAGCATCAAAATTATTAAGGCTAATATTTTTGTTTAAAGTCTCAATCGCCAGTGCCGAACTATCTACGCTGGTAACCAATTCTGCACCTTGCTGCAGGCAATTTAAACTAAAACCGCCGGTATAAGCAAAACAATCCAGCACTTTTTTACCGGAAGCATGTGCCGCAACTAATTTTCGGTTTTCACGCTGATCACAATAAAAACCCGATTTTTGTCCTTCGGCGATGCTCACCTCATACTTAATTCCATTTTCTACAACTTCCACAAAATCCGGCGGCATTTCACCATAAAGCAAGCCAAAAGAAGCTTCCAAACCTTCGTGCGAACGGGAAGTTGCATCGCTGCGGTCGAAAATACTTTTAGGCTGAAGCAGTTTTTGCAATTCATCAATCCAGATTTCCTTTACTTTTTCCATGCCGAGATTGAGGATTTGTACCGAAAGATGATCGGCATATTTATCCACGATTAATCCGGGTAAAAAATCAGCTTCGCTAAAAATGAGCCGACAAGTATCTGTTTGATCATTCAAAATTGTTTTTCGGTGATTTACAGCCGTAGCAACACGTTCGCGCAGCCATTTTTCATTGATAAAAACAGCATCGTCCCATTCCAGCAAACGCACCGCCACGCGCGATAGATTATTGTAAAAACCATAAGCCAGGAAATCATCTTTGCTATTTACCAATCTTACAATTGCACCATTTTCTACCTGGCGTTTTACAGGTTCTATCGCACCTGAAAAAACCCAGGGATGACGCTGCAATACGGCTTTTTCTTTACCTTTTTTTAGAAATACTTCGTTCATGCTGAAGCAAAGGTAGAATTTGAGGCGGAAAGGTGTTAAGGAATTATTTACGCCTATTTTTACAATCCGTACAATATTTTCATATTTGTACGTAACATTTAGAAAGTTATGGATACAAAACTCACTTTAAAATTAGATACCGATATTATTGAAAAGGCAAAATTGTATGCTAAAAAAAAAAATATAAGTTTGTCCAAATTGATTGAAAATTACTTGGATTTTTTGACAGATAATAAAGAAAAAATTGCTGTTACACCTTTTGTAAAAAGCCTTTCAGGTACAATCACGCTGCCTTCGGATTACGATTATAAGGAAAGTTATAAAGATCATCTTTCCAAAAAATATACAAAGTAAAGCTTAATGGAAAGAGTTTTTGTGGACACCGATATTTGCCTGGATTTACTTTCAGGCAGAAAACCATTTAACAGTTTTGCTGAGCAATTATTTTCTTTGGCTGATAAAAAAGAAATAGAAATATGTGTAGCTGCGCTGTCTTTTTCTACAATTGATTATATTTTAAATGCGCATTACAAAATAAAAAATCCACGGCAATTGATTGCTAAATTTAAAACTTTGGTTACAACTTTGCCGCTTGAAAGCAAAACGATTGATTTGGCAATTGCTTCCGATTTTGATGATTTTGAAGATGCTATTCAATATAATACAGCTATCGAAAATGAAATTACTGTTTTAATTACCAGAAATATTAAAGATTATAAAACGGCTCAAATTAAAGTAGTAACTTCTGAAAGTTATCTGGCCAGAAATTTATGAAAAACAGGTTTTACTTATTCCTTTAACTTCGCTAAATACTGTTTTTACCCCAAAAATCAACATGAGATATTATAGTTTTACGGATGAGCCGGTGGTTTCGCCGGATGATTTTTTTATGAAATTAGCTTTACAGGAAGCGGAAGCGGCACTGCGCGAAGATGAAATCCCGATTGGTGCGGTGGTAGTTTGCAACGGACAAATTATCGGGCGCGGCCATAATTTAACGGAAAGGTTAAACGATGTTTCTGCCCATGCCGAAATGCAGGCTTTAACGGCGGCAGCCAACGCAATGGGCGGAAAGTATCTGCAAAACTGCACGCTTTATGTTACCATGGAACCTTGCGTGATGTGTGCCGGCGCAAGTTATTGGTTCCAAATTGGTAAAATTGTATTTGGTGCCCACGATCCGCAGCGTGGTTTCGGGCGGATTAATCAACGCATTACGCATCCTAAAACACTGATTTCAGGCGGTATTTTAGAGAATGAATGTGCGGAATTGGTAAGGTCGTTTTTTAGAAAAAAACGCATTAAAAAATTAAGCTGATCAGAACAAAAACCTGCTTCGTGTTTTATTTATGTTTTAATGCTGACAATATCTGCATAAAACTCATTTCCGCTTAAATATCACAAGGCAAAATTTTATGTAGGTTTGCAGCATTCAGTTCATCAACTTTAAAATTAAATAGTATGGCATTTGTATTACCGGCGTTACCTTACGCCACCGACGCATTAGAACCGCATATCGATAAAATGACGATGGAAATCCATCATGGTAAACATCACCAGGCTTATGTTACAAACTTAAACAAAGCACTGGAAGGTAAACCCGAAGCGAACAGTTCGATTGAAGATATCATCAAAAATATTTCTAAATTTCCTCCTGCTGTACGTAATAATGGTGGCGGTCATTTCAATCATACCATGTTTTGGACATTATTATCGCCAAGCGGTGGCGGCGAACCAACAGGCGAACTGGCAACAGCCATAAATTCTGCATTTGGTTCTTTCTCCGAATTTAAAACTAAATTTGCCGAAGCCGGTACCACCCGTTTTGGTTCTGGCTGGGCTTGGTTATCTGTTGGTACCGATAAAAAATTACAGGTTAGCTCTACGCCAAATCAGGATAGTCCGTTAATGGATATTGCTGAAGTAAAAGGTACGCCGGTTTTAGGAATGGATGTTTGGGAACATGCTTATTATTTGAAATATCAGAACAGAAGGCCGGATTATATAGCCGCTTTCTGGAACGTGGTAAATTGGAACCATGTAACAGATTTATACAAAAAAGCGATTGCTTAATATCTTTTTTTAGATACTTCTTTTATCATACAAAAACCGGCACAGATAAACTCTGTGCCGGTTTTTTATTTCTGATAATTTTTATCGGCAATTACTATAATACTTTTTCTAAAAAATATTATCGTTAAAGTATTTTAATTGTTAAAATGACATTTTTAAATCTATTAAATTATGAAAACTAAAAAAAATGATTATTATAATTAACAATTTGTCCCATAAAATTTATTTTAATACTAACAGCCTTTTCTATATAAGTCAAATATTGATGTTTTAACAACAAAAAAATCTTTCCATAATAATAATACCATAGCTTTTTATATTATAAATTTTGCAATGAATATTTCATTATATTATAAATCGTTTAAAAAAAAAGTTTTTGTAAAAGAAATATTACACAAAAAAGCTTTAAAAATAATTTTTTTAATAATTCTTTATTTTGGTAAGGTGTAAATAATACACTATACTATATTAGAGTAATATTTTTAGCACGAAATATTGCTTCAATGGGTTATAAATTTATAAGCCAAACTAATTATTAACAACAGCCGTAATAGTTTTAAATTATAAACGGCCTTACTTATTAAAATAAATTATATGGTGTGTTTTTACACTTTTAAAGAGGTAGAATATTATAATGTGCCGTCAAAACATTTTGACAGGTACCTTTTGTCAATTATAATTCAACCTAAAATAAAATCTTCAGCTTTTTCTAAATAATTAATTAAACCTTAAATCTCAATTCTTATGTTTAAAATTTTACTCCTTAAAGGAAGGGTAATGGCCGTAATGGTTTGTTGTATGCTATCCTCGGTCATAGCTTTTGCACAAACCAGATACACAGGTAAAGTAATTGGCTCTGATGATAAACAGCCGATTATAGGAGCATCTGTTAAGCTCCAGGGTACAACTGTTGGTACACAAACGGATGTGAGCGGTAATTTTGCTATTAACGTTTCCCCGGGTAACGTGTTGGAGGTTAGTTTTGTCGGTTATACAACAAAACAGGTAACTGTTGGCAGTGTTAAAACCATTAGTGTTTCGTTAGTGCCTACCTCTAATAATCTAAATGAGGTTGTGGTAACAGGTTATACAACACAGCTTAAAAAAGACATTACAGGTTCTGTTGCAACAGTAAGCGTTAGCGATGCCAAAAAAATACCTGCAACCAGTTCAGAGCAATTACTGCAAGGCCAGGCTTCCGGTGTTACCGTAATTAACCAGGGTGCGCCTGGTGCAAACAGTACTGTATTTATTCGTGGTGTTTCAAATTTTGGGAATACCGCACCTTTATATGTAATAGATGGTGTGCAAACTAATAGCATGTCGCAAGTTAACCCAAGTGATATTGAAAGTATAAGCGTATTAAAAGATGCCGGTTCTGCTGCTATATATGGTGTTGCCGGCGGTAACGGTGTTATTGTAGTAACTACTAAAAAAGGCCGGTCCGGTAAAACTACGTTTAGTTACGACGGTTATTATGGTACACAAAAACCACTTACAGGAAATGTATGGCGTTTAATGACACCAGCTCAGCAATCACAATTAGCTTACCAGGCAGGTGATGCAGGTCAGCAAAACGGTTTATATCCGGGCGGTGCAGGTACAGTTCCGGCTTATGGCTTCCGCGGTAACGGAACCTTTAACGGCCAGGGATCCGGTGTAACTAATGATCCGTCAGTTGCGGGTTTGTATAAGTTTG
The DNA here is from genome assembly GCA_903642215.1 of Sphingobacteriaceae bacterium. Classification (GTDB taxonomy): domain Bacteria; phylum Bacteroidota; class Bacteroidia; order Sphingobacteriales; family Sphingobacteriaceae; genus Mucilaginibacter_A. Next base: position 761,651 of record CAHJWG010000001.1, read on the forward strand.
ATCCCGCTATTCCTACCAATGACTTTTTGGTACAGAAATTTAACCAGGCCGGTACAGACTGGTTCCACGAATTATTCAAATCTGCTCCTCAGCAAAGCCATACCGTTACAGCAAGCGGTGGCAGTGATAACAACAGCTATTTATATTCTATAAACTATTTGAACCAAAAAGGTACGCTGCTGAATACTTTTGAAAAGAGATATACTGCACGTGCCAACACTACTTTTAGTTTATTAAACAATCATTTTCGCCTTGGGGAAAACGGTTATGTGTTCTACCGTGAAAACAATGGCGGCAGCGGTTACAATAATCAGCAAGAAGGCGGCCCTGTTTCAGAAACTTATAGGCAATTGCCAATAATACCTGTATATGATGTTGCAGGTAATTACGGTGGCAATTATGATGGTACTTCAGCGCAGTTAGGTAATGCTACCAACCCGGTTGCAACACAGCAAAGGGCATTGAATGACAGGGCTAAATCATGGAACATACAAGGAACATTATTTGCTGAGGCAGATTTCCTAAAACACTTTACTGCACGCACCGCTTTTGGCGGTAACGCAGGTAATACGTTCTATTACAATACAGGTTATAATCAGTATGAAAATTCTGAGCCGCACGCTTCTGCTAATGCATACACAGAAGTTGCCCAGTATTATTTTACATTTAACACAACTAATACAATAAGCTACAAGCAAATCATAGGCAAACATAATATCAGTGCTATTGTAGGTTATGAGTTTAAAAAGAATGGCGGCCAGCAATTAGGGGTGGTTGCTAATAGTTTCTTTTCACTTGATCCGAACTTCCTTACGGTTGCAGGTACAACAGACCCAACCAGTATAACTTTGGGTAACACCTATCTTTATCAGCCAACATCTACCCAGTCATTGTTTGCAAAAGTTGACTATAGTTTCGCCGATAAGTATCTTATAGGTGGTTCTATACGCCGTGATGGTTTCTCATCATTCTTCCCTGGCCGTAAATATGGTACGTTCCCTGCCGGATCCCTTGGCTGGAGGGTATCTCAGGAAGAATTTTTAAAAGATAACAAAATTATTAATGATTTGAAGATCCGTGGTAGCTACGGTTCTACAGGTAGTAATGCTAATATTACCGGTACAAACTCTGTTGATACATATAACTATAACCCTTCCAGTTCATTTTATGGTATCAACGGTGCTGTAAACTCTGCCCAGTTGGGTTTTGCACAAACCAGTATTGGTAACCCAAGAACTACTTGGGAAACGGATAAAATCCTAAACGTAGGTTTTGATCTTTCTATTTTTAACCACTTTGACATTACTGCAGAATATTACGAGAAAAAAATCAGTGGTTTATTATTCCCGTTACAATTACCTGCAACAGCAGGTAGCGCAAATTCACCTATAGTAAACCTTGGTAACGTACAGAACAAAGGGTTTGATATTTCTGCAACCTACCATGATGCTGTTGGTGATTTTCGATATAGCATTAATGCCAATATTGCAACCTATAAAAATAAAATTACCAGTTTACCAACACCAGGTTATTTTGATCTAAGTGTAGGTTCACGTATCGGTATATTAGTTAGGGAGCAGGTTGGCCAACCGATAGGTTCATTTTATGGCTACAAAGTGGCTGGCATCAATCAAAGTACTGCAGATGCAGCCGCAGGTGCAACTTATGACGGTGCTGTTGCGGGTTCTTATAAATATGTTGATACTAACGGAGACGGTAAAATTACTGATGCAGATAGAACATTTATCGGTAATCCAAACCCTGATTTTACTTATGGCTTAAATTTAAACGCCAGCTACAAAGGATTTGATATTTCAACCTTTTTATACGGTTCACAAGGAAACAAGAATTTTAATCACGTTAAATACTTTACTGATTTTTACAGTAGTTTTAACGGAGGTAAAAGAACAGAATTGTTAACAAATTCTGCAATTGTTGCTAATGGGGTGGTAACAAATCCGGGTGCAACATTACCTGTTTTAAATTATGGGACAGCAGTTGGCGGTTATGCGCCAAGTACATTTTATGTAGAAAACGGCTCGTTTTTAAAAATGCGCGTAGCTCAAATAGGTTATACTTTTGCACCATCTATACTAAAAACAATCGGTGTAGCTAAACTTCGAGTATATGTACAAGGAACCAACTTATTTACAATAACCAAATACACTGGTCCGGATCCTGAGTTAGTACCGTCTATTAGCAATTTAGGTAACGGTCAAAACCAAAGTGCAGCATTCGGTATCGATTTTGGTGCTTATCCAACCAATCAGCGCAGTTATTTAGTAGGCGTTAACATGTCATTTTAACGATTTAAGAAAATATTTTTTATGAAAAAATCAAAATTTAAATTTGTTGCAATAGGTACAATGGCTTTGCTTGCAGCAGCAAATTCATGTAAAAATGCTTTGGATACAAAGCCGACAGGTGTACTATCCGGTGCGGTACTTGCAACTAAAGCAGGTGTAGATGGTTTATTAATTGGTGCTTACTCTTTACTGGATGGTTATTATCAAGGCCAGCCGGGTACTAATTACGGTTCGGGCATCTCTAATTGGACTTATGGAGGTTTAGCATCTGATGATGCTTACAAAGGTTCCGATACACCTGATCAAGGTGGTGGTGCTGCCGGTGATATAGAAAACCATACGTTAGACCCCAACAATGGTTATATTTATTCAAAATGGCAGGTAAACCTGGCCGGTGTTGTAAGGGCAAACAACGTAATAGCCGAAATACCTTTGGTTAAAGACGGATCTTTAACTACGGCACAAGGCCAGCAGGCAATTGGAGAAGCCAGGTTTTTACGCGGTGTATATAATTTTGAGTTGATGAAGGTTTTTAGGAACGTGCCTTATGTTGACGAATCTATTAACTACGCCGCCAATAACTTAAACGTACCTAACACAGGCCCTATATGGGATAAAATTGAGGCAGATTTTACAGCAGCAATGACTGTATTACCTACAACACAACCACAAGCAGGCCGTGCCAACAAGTATGCTGCTGAAGCTTTTTTGGCAAAAGCTTATATGTATGACCATCAATATGCTAAAGCATTGCCATTGTTAAATGATCTTGTTTCAAACGGTACAACCGCAAGCGGTACAAAGTATGCTTTAGGCCCTTATGCAGACAATTTTAATGCATCAACCAGGAATAATGCAGAATCTGTATTTGCAGCTCAAATGACTGTTAAAGATGGTGCTGTCGGTGCAAATGGTGATTTTGGTGATGTATTAAACTTCCCGGGTGGAGGTACATTTACCACTTGCTGTGGTTTTTATGTACCATCTTATAACCTGGCTAACTCCTTTAAAACAGATGATAACGGTTTACCGATGTTTCAAACAGATGCTGCTACAGGCTTTCCTAAATTTAACGTTGTTAATCTTAAAAATGACCATGGGCTTACCGCTGGTGCAGCATTTACGCCAACCACAGAACCCGTAGATCCTCGTTTAGACTTGACAATGGGACGTAGGGGTATTCCTTATCTTGATTGGGCGATATGTGATGGAGAGAGCTGGACACGAGGCGACCTGGCACCTTATACTCCTAAAAAGAATGTATTTTATCATAAAGATCAGGCAACAACTGCAGAGACCTACCAGACTTGGGCAACTAACCAGTCATCAGGTATAAATTATAATCTGATACGTTATGCTGATATTCTTTTGTGGCGTGCTGAATGTGAGGTTGAGGCTAATACATTAGCTGCAGCCGAAGCCGATGTAAATACTGTTAGAAACCGTATGGCTTTACATCCGGAGTATTGGGTGCATACTTATGACGCGGGTACCACAAACACCAAAACCACTAATCCACTTGCCGCTAATTATGTAATCAAACCATATACAGGCCAGTTTACTGCTAACGGCCAGGCTTATGCACGTGCTGCTGTGTATATGGAGCATGAGCTTGAGTTTGGAATGGAAGGGCATCGTTTCTTTGACCTGCAACGCTGGGATGCCAGGTTTGGCGGCCCTGCAGGTGCAAGCTTTATGGCCAACATATTAAATAATTATATTAAAGCTGATACCCGTATCAGCAACCCGGTGCTTAACGGTCATACATTTACAGCCGGCAAGCACGAAATTTTTCCTATCCCTCAAATTGAGATTAGTAGAGAAGCAGGTGCTTTAAAACAAAATCCCGGATATTAATTTAACTAAATTTTTTAAAAAAGAGGTGAAGCTTAATCCCTTCACCTCTTTTTTTATGTCCAAAATTATTTATTTAATTTACATAATGAGATACTTCGTTTACCTGCTCTTTCCGGTTGTGCTTTGCTCATTTTTATCCTGTAAAAGAAGCACGCTGTTTGAGCAGGTTCCTTCCTCAAAATCCGGTATTACCTTTAATAATTTAATCGTAGAAAGTGATACCATCAACCCGCTCACCATGCTCAATATTTATAATGGCGGCGGTGTGGGCATAGGTGATTTTAACAGCGACGGCCTGCCCGATATTTACTTTACAGGTAATAGTGTTGCCAATAAACTTTACTTAAATAAAGGTGATTTTAAATTTGAAGATATAACGGCTGCAGCAGGCGTTGCCGGCAAAGGCGGCTGGGGAAGAGGCGTTGCGGTGGTAGATATCAATAATGATGGTTTGCCGGATATTTACCTGTGCAATACATTGTTGCCGGATTCTGTAAAGCGAACCAATGTTTTATATATCAACCAGGGAAAAGATAAAAACGGCGTTCCCAAGTTTAAAGAAATGGCAAAAGAGTATGGTTTAAACATGAACTTACACTCTACCATGGCTAACTTTTTTGATTATGATAATGACGGCGACCTGGATATGTTCCTCACCATTAATCAGGTTAAACAAAATGATAACCCAACGCTTTTCCGGCCGATTTTAAAAGATGGTTCTTCGCACAGCACAAGTAAACTGTTCCGGAATGATTGGAACCCAATAACCAAACATCCTGTTTTTAAAGACGTGTCTAAACAGGCAGGAATTTTAATTGAAGGTTACGGGCATGCAACAACCGTTGTAGATATTAACCAGGACGGTTGGAAAGATATTTACGTAACTAATGATTTTTTAACCAACGATATTTTATATATCAATAACCGCAACGGTACTTTTACCGATAAATCTAGGCAGTATTTTAAGCATACTTCGGCAAACGGAATGGGCCAGGATATCCAGGATATTAATAATGACGGCTTAGCTGATGTTTTTGCACTTGACATGGATCCGGAAGATAATTACCGGAAAAAGATGATGCAAAGCTCAAACAGTTATCAAACGGATCAAAATTTTGACCGCTATAATTATCAGCGGCAGTATGCACACAATACTTTGCAGCTAAACCGCGGCCCGAAACCGGGCCAGAATGATTCTATCGACGAGCCTGCTTTTAGCGAAATATCTTTTTTGAGCGGTATTGAACAAACCGACTGGAGCTGGTGCCCGCTGCTAACCGATTTTGATAATGACGGCCTGCGGGATCTGATTATCACAAACGGTTATCCGCGCGATGTAACCGATCATGATTTTCTGGCTTTCCGCGATGAGTCTTTTGCGATTGCTTCGTTAAAACAAACGCTGGATCAGATCCCGATTATTAAAATCCCGAATTATGCCTTTAAAAACAGTAATGGCCTGCAATTTAAAGATGTAACAAAAGATTGGGGTTTAAGCATCCCAACTTTTAGCAACGGTGCGGCTTATGCTGATCTGGATAACGATGGCGATATGGACGTAATCATTAATAATATCAATGATGAGGCGTTGATCTACAAAAATACTTCACGCGAAAAAGACAAGGCGAACAACCATTATTTACACATAAAATTCCAAGGTTCCGCCTTAAATAAAGATGGAATCGGTGCTTTTGCGGATATTTATTATAACCATGGCCAGCACCAGGTTTACGAGAATACTCCTTTTAGGGGCTATTTATCTACGCTGCAAAATATCGCTCATTTCGGGCTGGGCAAAACCACGCTGCTGGATTCTGTCGTGATCAGATGGCAGAACGGCAAAAAGCAAACTTTACAAAAAGTAAAAGCAGATCAGCTTTTAAATGTAAACATCAGCCAGGCGCACGAAAGTTATAGTTTTAATCAGCCAAAGATTAATCAGCAATCACTTTTTAAAGAAGTAACCAGTTCATTAGATATTCATTACAAGCACCAGGAAGATGACTTTGTAGATTTTAATATTCAAAAACTGCTTCCGCATAAATTATCGGAATATACGCCGGGTTTAGCTGTCGGCGATGTAAACGGAGATGGTTTGGACGATATGATTGCAGGCGGAAATGCTAAATTCCCTGCACAAATATTATTGCAGCAAAGCAACGGGAAGTTTCGGCAACGAAACTTGTATTCGCCAGCAACCGATGTAAAAAATAATTTTAAAGATGAAGGCCTGCTTCTTTTTGATGCCGATGGCGATGGCGACCTTGATTTGTATGCAGCAAGCGGCGGTTACGAAGCACAATCCGGATCAGGCGTTTATCAGGATAGGTTTTATCTGAACGATGGGAAAGGGAATTTTACCCTGGTAAAAGAAGCATTGCCAATTAATTCCACCAGTAAATTATGTGTACGGGCGGTGGATTACAACAAAGACGGCAAGCTGGATTTATTCGTTTCCGGGCGGGTTGATCCCTGGAATTATCCAAAACCGGTGTCGAGTTTTATTTTTAGGAACGATAGTAAAAACGGTGTGGTAAAATTTACAGATGTAACCAACTCAGTTGCTAAAGATTTGAAAAATATCGGTTTGGTTTGCGATGCACTTTTTACAGATTTTGATAACGACGGCTGGCCGGATTTAATTTTGGCCGGCGAATGGATGCCGGTTACGTTTTTGAAAAACGATCATGGTGTTTACAAAAATATGACCGGTAAAAGCAGTATTGCCGGTAAAACCGGCTGGTGGAATACCATTGCTGCCGGCGATTTTAACCATGATGGCCGAACGGATTATCTGATTGGCAATACCGGTTTGAATACGTTTTATAAAGCTTCGGAGAAATATCCGGTTTACATTACTGCAAAAGATTTTGATAATAATGGCAGCTACGATGCGTTTCCCTCCTTGTTTTTAAAGGATGTTAAAGGTGATCCGCAGGAATTTCCGGCACAAACACGGGATGATATCGTTAAGCAAATGATTAGTATGCGGGTAAAATTCCAAAATTATAAATCCTACGCAACGGCCACGATGGATTCTGTGATTACGCCGCAAATGCGAAAAGGTGCTTTACGTTTAAGTGCTAATATACTGCAATCCTGCTATTTACGAAATGATGGGAATGGTAAATTTACGATGATTGCATTACCGGTGGAAGCGCAAATGTCTGAACTTTGCGGGATGTCTGTAGATGATTTTGACGGCGACGGAAATTTGGATATTGCTATGAGCGGAAATGATTTTGGCACGGAAGTAAACACCGGCCGTTACGATGCTTTTAACGGTTTGATGTTGAAAGGAGACGGTAAAGGAAATTTTAAACCGCTTTCGATTTTGCAAAGCGGGATTTATATTCCCGGTAACGGAAAAGCACTGGTAAAACTAACGGGTGCAGGCGGCAAGTATTTATTGGCTGCCAGTCAGAATAAAGATGCCATGAAAGTTTTTCAGTTAAAAAGAGCTGTCCGTTCCGTAAAACTGCGGCCGCTGGATATGTTTGCAACGATCAAATACAAAAACGGGAAAACTGCCAGACAGGAGTTTTATAACGGCGAATCTTTTTTATCGCAATCCGGCCGTTCTTTCAACCTGGAAAATACGATGTCGTCCGTTTCGATTACCGATAATTTCGGCCATACACGAAATGTTCAGCTAAATTGAATTTTTAATTAATCACAAAATCCGTTTAATTTTGATGCTTCTTTTATCACCTAAAAAATAGTGTTGTAAAAGAAGCATGCTAATCGGTTAAACCAACTTACAAGTTTAAATTACGTTATAAAACCCAATATGCGGTACTTGAATTTTATAGTTTTTTTAATTTGTTTTTTAATATTCTCTGCCTGTAAAAAAAATCAAAAAGCAGTTAGTTACGATGCTGAACTGATCCGGCAAAATGAAAATATTTTAACGCAGGTAATTATTTATGACAGCTTTACGCCGCCGGTTGCCAGCCGGATTTACAGTTACACGGCACTTGCAGCTTATGAAGCGATGCGTTACACCGATCCGAAAAGCATCAGTTTGATTACTAAGTTAAAAGATTTTTCCAATCCGCCGGCACCAAAAAAAGGGAAGGATTATAATTTCGCACTGGCGGCCACGAAAGCATTTTTTATGGTGGCGCACAAGGTAACTTTTTCGGTTGATACGCTTCAAAAATATGAAGACCGGGTTTACAGTTCTTTTAAAGACCGGTTGGATGATTCTACTTACGCACGTTCCGTCAGTTTTGGCGAGCAGATTGCAAAAGTGATTTTAAAAAGGGCAAATGATGATAATTATCTTAAATCGCGCAGCAAACCCAAATATCTGGGCAATACCGGGCCGGCGCAATGGCGGCCAACACCGCCGGATTATCTGGATGCCGTAGAGTTTTGCTGGGGCACCATGAAACCGTTTGGCATATTATCATCCAAACAGTTTTTGCTGCCGCCGCCGCCCGCATTTAGCAAGGATAAAAACAGTGCTTTTTATAAACAGGCAGATGAAGTTTATCGGGTAAACAAAAATCTTTCGGACGACCAGGAAACGATTGCCCGTTTTTGGGACGATAATCCGTTTGCCATCCAGCATGCCGGCCACGCCATGTTCGCTAATAAAAAAATAACGCCCGGCGGCCATTGGATGGGGATTACGGGCGTTGCCAGCAAGAAAGCACATTTTAATGCCGGAAAAACAGCACAGGCATTCGCCTTAACAGCCATCACTTTATACGATTCTTTTATTTGCGGCTGGGAAGTAAAATACCAGTATAGTTATGAAAGGCCGGTTTCGGTGATTAATGAATACATCGATCAAAACTGGCAGCCTTTATTGCAAACGCCGCCTTTTCCGGAGTATCCTGCCGGCCATGCTTGTATCAGCGGTGCTTCAGCGGTAATGCTTACGCATGTTTTTGGGGATAATTTTGCTTTTGAAGATACTACCGAAGTAAAATATATCGGCTTAAAGCGGCATTTTAATTCGTTTTTAAAGGCTGCGGATGAAACTGCGATCAGCCGTTTTTACGGTGGAATTCATTTTAAAAACAGCACCAAAATGGGTTCTGAACAAGGCAGGCAAATTGGCGAATTTATCTGGTCGAAATTAAAACTGTCTAATTAGTTATATTCATGTTAAAATCTTATAAAAGCATTTTCTGTATTTTCAATTTTTTGCTGATCATAGGTTTGCTTTCCGTTAGCTCCATATTTAACAGTTGTAAAAATAAAAGCAATCCTTCCTTTCAGTTAACCGGCGATACCATTGCGGACGGTAAAAAATTAGTGCAGATACATTGCACCGGCTGCCACGAGTTAACCAGCGTAAATGCTTTAATCAGAGACGTTTGGGTTTATCACACGCTGCCTTCCATGGCGCATTATCTCTCCATTTCTACTTACGGGATTGATTATTATAAACCGGATACCGTAACCAAAGGAATTTCACTTGCCGAATGGCAAACCATTGTGGCTTATTACAAAAAGCTGGCACCGCTAACATTAACTCCGGCAAAACGGCCGGATACTTTGCGGCACGACTGGGCTGGTTTTACGTTAAAAAAGCCACAGCTATTATCAAATGATTTCAGCTTTACAACGATGATCGGTGTAAATACAATGAACCATCAAATTTATACTTCTGATGAACAAACCCATCAGCTTACTGCATGGACAAGCGACTTAAAGGGTAAAATCAACACAAATTTACCATCAAGTGCTGTACAGGTTAATTTTACAGGAGAGCCTGCAGATTTAAATTCGGGTACGTTTACCTGTATCGGCGAGCTAAAACCGATGGATTTCCCGAATGGAAGAGTTGTGAAAATCAATCTTCGGGATCAGCATAAACAACCGGAATTAATTGCTTCGGAATTGTACCGGCCCGTGCAAACTTTACAGGTTGATTTTAATAAAGACGGGCTGCAGGACGAATTAATTTTGTGCCAGGGCGATAAAAAAGGGAATGTGATTTTGATGCAGCAAAACCAGGACCACAGCTTTAGTCAGCATATTATTGCGGAAAAACCCGGAGCCGCCCAAGCCGTTAGCGGAGATTTTAACAAAGATGGCTGGCCGGATTTTATGGTTTTATACGGAACCGGCGACGAGGGTTTGTGGTTGTACACCAACAATCACCAAGGTGGGTTTACTGCCAAACCATTAATCAAATTTCCGCCGGTTTATGGTTCCAGCAGTTTCCAGCTGGAAGATATGGATCATGATGGTTTGCCGGATCTTATCTACACAAATGGGTATAACTACCACGATTCCAGAATTTTAAAACCTTATCACGGCTTATATATTTTTAAAAATTTAGGTGATTGGAACTTTAAACAAACTTGGTTTTACCCGATAAACGGTTGCACCAAAGCAATTGCAACAGATTTTGACGGAGACGGAGACCTCGATATGGCAACTTCTGCTTTTTTTGCCAATTTTAAAGATAATCCGGCAGAAGGTTTTATTTATTTTGAACAGGATAAACCGCTGCATTTTATGCCGCATGCAGTGCCGGTAAGTAAATACGGCCGCTGGATGTGTATGGCGGTTGCTGATTACAACAGTGACGGCAAACCGGATATATTGTTAGGAAATTTTGCGCAAGGGCTAAAAATACAGGAAGTTGAATCTTTTTGGGATAAGCAGCTGCCCTTTATCGTTTTGCAAAATAACTTTAAAAAATAAGTTCGGCTAAACCGGGTTCTGATTATTGGCAATGCTTCTTTTACAAGGTTATTTTTGAATAAGCTTAATTTTAATACGATAAAAGAAGTATCATCAACCTAAAAAATCTATCTTAAACCGATCAAACCCTAATTTTAATGTCAGGTAAAAAAAGCCGTTCTGTTGTTATTGCCATCATATTTTTATTTGGGTTTACAGCTATTTTATTTTCGGTGATCAGCAGCTGCAGCAACAATAATCCAAAATTAAATGCTGCCGATAGCTTGATTGTTGGCCGCAGGCTGGCGCAGCAATATTGTAAAAGCTGCCATCAGTTCCCGGAACCTGATTTAATCGACAAAAAAACCTGGGAATTTGGGGTGTTGCCGGCCATGGCAAAACAGCTGAAAATACAAAATTATATGGGGCAGTATTTTGCCGATACAACATCTGCTTTATCAACAAACGAGTGGCAGCAAATCGTATCGTATTATAAAAAAACTGCACCGCAAACATTAGTAATCCCTAAATCGAATGCGGTTAAAAACTGGTCGGGTTTTAGTTTACAGCGGCCTAAAAAATCTCCGGCTGCCGCGCCGCCGGCCATGACAACTTTTCTGGCCGTAAATCCGCAAGATCAGCAATTATACAGTGCAGATGCGGGCAATAATATTTTCCGTTGGGATCAAAACCTTAATTTTAAACTGATCAGCACGCTGCCTTCTCCTGTTACCGGTATTATTTTTAACGATGATAAAAGTACCGTAAACGAAGCGGTGGTAACCTGCATCGGCAATATGGCACCGGTAGATGTAGCGAAAGGACAAGTTATAAAACTTGGTTTCGGCACAAAAAAAACCAGGCAGGTTGTTTTAACTGATAGTTTGCCGCGGCCCATTCAAACTGTTGCTGCAGATTTTAACAAAGACGGGTTAACGGATTATGTAACCTGCGGGTTCGGGCATGATCGGGGCGGTTTGTTTTTGTTAACCCAGCAGCCAGATCATCAGTATAAAAAAAGTGTGCTAAAAGAAGCACCCGGCGGTACGCAACTGGTTAGCGGCGATTTTAATAATGATGGTTTTACAGATGTGATGTGCTTGTTTTCTCAATCGGACGAAGGCATCTGGATGTTTTTAAATAACCGGAAAGGCGGCTTTTTTACACAAAATATTTTACGTTTTCCGCCGATTTACGGTTCAAGCAGTTTCCAGCTGGCAGATTTTAACCGGGATGGGAAACCGGATATTTTATACACGGCCGGCGATAACAGTGATTACTCCAGAGTTTTGAAACCGTATCACGGCGTTTATATTTTTACCAATTTAGGAAACTGGAAATTTAAGCAAACATTTTTTTATCATATCGATGGTTGTACGAAAGCAATTGCAGCTGATTTTAAAAAGGCCGGTAAAATGGATATTGCGGCAATTGCTTTTTTTGCTGATTTTAAATTTAATCCCGAAGGAGGTTTTACTTATTTGGAAGCAACATTCAACGGAAAATACCTGGCGCACGAAGTACCGGTTAGTGCTTACGGACGATGGATTTCTATGGATGTAAATGATGTAAACGGTGATGGTTATCCGGATATTATTTTAGGTAATTTTTCTATCGGTGCCCGCGGTTTGATTAATCAAAAAGGTGTAAACATTAACTGGGATACACAAGAACCTTTAATTGTATTGAAAAATTTAGCCGGTAAAAAAGAATAGGCCGATACTTCTTTTAACACCTAAAAATTGGTATGGACAAACATTCACAAGTATTCGAAAGAGTTTTTTTCAATTGTCATGCCGAACTTGTTTCGGTATCCCATCAGAAAGATAACCACTAATACTAAGTTTTAAGCCTTACTTGTGGGATGCTGAAACAAGTTCAGCATGACAAAAACTCTTTCGAGCATTCGTGATAAACATTCTTGCCGGTTTTTTTATTTTATCAGCATGAAAGCAATTGTTTTAGAAGCTGCAGACAAGCCGCTGATTTGGAAAGATATTGAAAAACCAACGTTACAACCCGGCGAAGTTTTGGTCGAAATTAAAGCCGCTGCCTTAAACCGGCGCGACTGGTGGATTACAAAAGGCCAGTACGCAGGCATAAAATATCCGTCTGTTTTGGGTTCTGACGGTTCTGGCATTGTGGCCGAAGTGGGCAGCCAGGCAGATCAAAACTGGCTGGGCAAAGAAGTAATTATCAATCCGGGAATTAATTGGGGTGATCATTCGGATTATCAGCAAAAAGACTTTAAGATATTAGGTTTGCCCGAAAACGGCACTTTTGCAGCTTACGTAAAAGTTGGTGCCGAATATTTATATCCAAAACCTGAACATTTAACCTGGGAACAAGCCGCAGCTATCCCGCTGGCCGGCGTTACGGCTTACCGTGCTTTGTTTACCAAAGGAAAAGCCGCAAAAGGAGATAAAGTATTGATTGTTGGCGTTGGGGCCGGCACAGGTTCTTTCGCTTTGCAATGGGCCGTGGCTGCCGGCTGCCGGGTTTTTGTAACTTCCGGCAACGGCGAAAAAATTGAAAAGGCGCGGGAACTCGGGGCTGCCGCCGGTGTAAACTATAAAGCGCAGGATTGGGCCGAGCAATTAAAGCAATTAGCCGGCGGTTTTGATGTAATTATTGATAGTGCTTTGGGCGAAGGATTTGCAAAACTGCTTGATTTATGTAATCCCGGTGCACGGATTGTTTTCTTCGGAGGAACGGCCGGCGGTATCCCTGCTTTAAATGCACGTATAATTTTTTGGAAACAGTTGCAGCTTTTAGGGACAACCATGGGAACGCAGGAAGATTTTAAAGCAATGCTGGAGCTGGTTAACGAACATAAAATTGTACCGGTTGTGGATGAAGTTTTTGCTTTAGCCGATGCAGAAAAAGCAATCCGTAAAATGGATGATTCTACACAGTTTGGCAAAATTATATTAAGAAGCTGATGCTTCTTTTAGTACTAAAAAAAAGACGTATCAAATTTCTACTACGTCTTTTTTCTTTTTACTGCGCATTCTTTTGGGTATAAATTCTATGATTTCGTTTTTTAAAGCTTCGATCATTTTTCGTTTTAAAAAACTTTTTTGGATCACTAAACTAATTTCCCTTGCCGGTTCCGGCGATTTAAAATATCGAACTTTATCTAACTGTTTCACCGTCATATCTTCCAGGGCCAGTTCCGGTAAAATAGTAGCACCGTTATTTTGGTCAACCATTCTTTTCAGCGTTTCCACACTACCGGTGTTATATTCAAAATGCCGGAAACCTTTCGTACTGTTTTTACGCTGGCAAATGTTTAAAACCTGATCGCGCATGCAATGCCCTTCGTTCAAAATCCATACTTCTTCCAGATCGATATCATCCGGTAAAATACTTTTTTTCTTGGCCAGCGAACTGTTTTTAGAAACATAAGCTACAAAGTTTTCATAAAAAACAGGCAGCTCAACTAAATTATTTTCGTGCAGCGGTGTAGATAGTAAACCGCAATCCAGCATGCCTAATTTAAGCTGATGTATAATTTCTTCCGTTGTTTTTTCCCATACAATCAATTTAACCAACGGATATTTTTCTACAAAACCGTTAATTATTTTCGGCAGTAGATAAGGTGAAACCGTTGGGATGATCCCAATTTTTAATTCACCGGAAAGTTCTTTTTTACGGTCGTTTATAATCTCTTTAATTTTTTGATTTTCGGTAAGGATAATTCTCGCCTGATCAATAATTTCTATACCGATTTCTGTTGGGATAACCGGCTGCTTACTCCGGTCGAACAACTTTATGCCAAGTGTTTCCTCCAGTTTTTGTATCTGCATACTTAAAGTTGGCTGTGTAACAAAACATTTTTTTGCAGCAACCACAAAACTGCGGTAAGTATCAACCGCAATTACATATTCTAACTGGATTAACGTCATATCAATAAATTTTATCCAAATATAAAAAATATCAATATTATCGATGTTGTATTTTTTATAAATGATACTTCTTTTATCAGCATAAAAAGAGCGTTAGAAAGTTTCATTTTTTTATGCCTTAAAAACAGTATAAGTTTATAATGATCCGCCTTCAACCAGTTTACAATCAATATGAAGTTCTTGTGCAAAAGTGCTTCCGGCAATGCAGGCGATCATTCTTCTGAAAGCTAATTTGCCTAATTTATAACCGCTGGTTTCGGTATAATGAATTTCCGGGTAATATAATTTGGGTAAAAAGCCGTCACTTATGGTGATAATGCCAACTTCGTCCGGGATGTTTAGCTTCAGTTTTTGTGCAGCTTTCATAGTTCCGGCCAGGATCTCGTCACTCATACAAAAAACAGCATCAGGGTTTTTTATTTGGGAAAATATTTCCATAGTGATCGTAAACGCTTCTTCCTGACTTAATGCGTGACGGATTAAAATTTCGGTACCGGCTTCATACTTCTGAAATGTATTGTTAAAACTTTTTAAACGTTTTTTAGTGATCGACATATTTTTGTTTCCGAAAATTGCTAAAACAGATTTCTTTTTTTTCAGGATTAGAGCTTCTGCTGCCATGCTTGCCGCTAAATCATCGGCCACGCAAACCTTGTTGCAGGCATCAAAATCCGGCACTTTATCAAAAAAAATAACGGGTACTTTCTGGCTTTCCAACTTCAGAAAGTTCTGAATATCTTCCGTTTGAGAAGTTAGCGATACAAAAACGCCGCTGATCCTGTTTTGCCTGCATTTTTTTAGAATTTCCTGTTCTACAGCAGGATCGTCGCCGGATTGCAAGATGATGATCGAATAACCGTAATGCCTCGCTTCTTCCTCCAGCGAACTAATAAAGGAATGATAAAAGTACGTGGCAATTGCCGGAACGATAATGCCAAACTCTTTGCTGTTGTTGGTACGCAAATGGATGGCATAAGCGTTCGGCTCATATTCTACCACCGCAGCTAACTCTTTTACTTTAACACGCGTTTCAGGCGAGATATCCGGGTGGTCTTTTAAGGCTCTGGAAACAGTAGATACACTTAAATTAAGCATATCTGCTAATTTTCGTAACGTAACTTCAGGTTTCATAATGATAATTGGTAATCAAATGTATCATTTTTGAACAACATACGTTTGCGAAAACGTTTGCGAAATCAATTGCGCTGGTTTTACATTCAAAAACTTGTAAAAATCCTGCCGGCTTGTATATATTCGATGTACCGATTATTTAAGCCGTAATAAAATTTTATAACCTTTTATTTATTACTGATTTTTCAGGATGCAGATTATTAATCTGTTTAATTATCAATTTGTGATATATTAAATTTTGTATCAAGATTAACAGGCTTGCCGTTTTTTGATTAAATGAGTTTTTACACATAATCAATTAAAAAATACGACGATAAACGAAGTATCTGAACCTGAACCGGCAGTAAATTTATCCGGTAAAAGAAGCACGTATTGATCTTATAAAAAAATAAACCGATCGCAAACTCCTGTTTATGAAAACCTAAATATGATTATTCATCCTCAAGGTTCAGCCTGCTTCCATGAAGCCTGCATACCTGTTACAAAATCAAGTATTTTTAATTTACTTACTTATAAACTTAAATTTTTATGCAATTGAAAAAACTACTTAACGTAATCTATTTTGCCTTTTGCTGTTTATTTACGTTGCCGGTTCTGGCACAAACTAAAGTAGTTACAGGTAAAGTAACTGATGCGAAAGATAATTCAGCATTACCAGGGGTCTCCGTTATTGTTAAAGGCACATCAACAGGTACAAACACAAGTGCTAATGGTACTTTTAAATTGTCTGTACCCGCATCGGCCACCACTTTGGTATTTACCTTTGTAGGTTATACCAGCCAAGAGGCAGCTATAACAGGCAGTTCTGCAATCAATATCAAACTTCAATCAAACGCAACAGCACTGAGTGAGGTTGCGGTTGTAAGTGTAGGCTACGGTTCTCAGCGAAAAAAAGATGTTACCGGTGCGGTCTCAAATATTAGTTCTAAAGATTTTAATCAGGGTACGATTATTAATCCGCTTGATCAGATACAAGGTAAAGTGGCCGGCCTGGTAATTACGCAGGGCGGCGGCGATCCTAACCAAACAGCTACCGTACGTTTAAGAGGGCAAACATCACTCTCAGGCAGCCAGTCGCCATTATTCGTGGTGGATGGTATTCAGTTAGATGATCCAACGCAGTTTCAAAACATCCCTCCGGGAGATATTGCATCTTATGACGTATTAAAAGATGCTTCTGCAACAGCAATCTATGGTTCAAGGGGTGCCAATGGTGTTATTATCGTTACTACTAAAAGAGGCAGTGCCGGCAAAACAACTGTTGATTATAACGGATATGTAAGTTTAGCAAACCAAAGTAATTATTATGATCTGTTATCCGCCAGCCAGATTAGGGCATTGCCTAACTTCCAGGCCAGCCTGGAAGCAGGTGGTAATACCGATTGGCAAAGGGCTATTACCCGCACCGCGTTTACACATAGTAACAACCTTGCTTTATCCGGAGGTGCAAACGGCTTTAGTTACCGTGCATCATTTAATTATCAAAACCAGCAAGGTGTTGTTATAAACAGCGGTAAAGAACAATTAGGTATCCGTTTTAATGCAGAACAAAGAGCATTAAATGATAAGTTGGTTATTTCTTTAGGTGTCTCAAATGTAAATACCAACCGTAAATTAACAGATTATCGTAGTATAGGTTATGTATTTAATGCGCCGCCAACTTATCCGGTTAGGAATGCAGACGGCTCATTTTACACTTTTACCGGTTTTAACCAGGCTAACCCGGTTGAGCACCTTTCTCAAATACTAAATACAAACAATGAGTATTTAACTTTGATAAATGCAAATATTGATTATAAAATAACCCCGGATTTAACTGTGGGCGTATTCGGAACAACATCACGCAACAATGTTCAAACCCATTATTTTGTGCCTGTATTCCCTGATGAGGGCAACGTAAATTCTGCTGCTGATAATAATTATAATACCAATTCTTATAAAGGGAATGTGCACATTAATTATGATAAAAGTTTTGGAAAACACAATATTTCGGCAGTATTGGTTGGTGAGTATAATGATTACTTATTTAACAGTTTTTCTGCTAACGGCCAGCAGTTTATCGCTCCGCAAAATTTAGATAATAATTTAGGAAGCGGTATATCTGCATTTAACGTTATTGGTTCTAATAAAAGTGAATACAAAATCCGATCTAATCTTGCCCGTGTAAATTATAATTATGATGGCAGGTATTATGCTACTGCATCCGTGCGCCGTGATGAATCAAATAAATTTGGTGAAAATAACCAGGTAGGTATTTTCCCTTCTTTTGATTTAGCTTATCGTTTCAAAAAAGATTTTTTAAATAATGTTAGCTGGATTACCGACATGAAGTTAAGAGTAGGTTATGGTGTAGTAGGTAATTCAGAACCTATTGGCCCTTACACAACTTTAGGATTGGTAAACTCACAAACACCTGGTGGAACGCCAACTCATTACTATGATCCGGTTACAAAAACTTATCCGTTGAGCTATTCTCCTATCCAAAATCCAAATCCGAATTTAAGATGGGAAGAAAGGCATGGTCGGAATATCGGTTTAGATTTTTCTTTGTTTAATGATCGTTTATCAGGAGACCTTAACTACTATAATGATAAAACCAAAAACCTTTTATATAACTATTCTGTACCAACGCCGCCAAATGTTTACAATACTACATTTGCTAACGTAGGAGAATTAAATAATAAAGGGTTTGAGGTTGCTTTAACCGGGCGTATACTTGTTGGTGATGGCCTTAACTGGACTTCAAGCGGTAATATTGCTTTTACCAAAACCCATATTACTTCATTGTCCGGTACCTATAACGGCAACCCGATCACAACAGATGAAATACCGGTTGGTTATGCACAAGGACGTGGTTTAAGTGCAGACCCTATAACTTACCTGCGCCCCGGATATGCACCAAATGTGTTTTATTTAACACATTATACAGGTACTGATGCTGCCGGAAACCAATTGTTTGACGGTAAAACATTAGCAGCCTATTCTGCAGCAGGAACATCCCCTAAAAAATATTATATCAACCCAGCACAAAAATTTAACTACGGCTTTAACAACAGCTTCAGTTATAAAAATTTTTCACTAAGCTTTTTTATAAGAGGTGTTTATGGTCAGAAAATATTTGATAATACATTGTTAAACATCGAAACCGTAACCCGTTTACCGGGAACAAACGTTACTACAACTGCTATAACCAATGGTACAAAAGATGCTCCTGTATCTTCAGACAGATGGTTAGAAAATGCTTCATACCTGCGTTTAGATAATGCTTCTTTGGCTTATAACTTTAAAAACGTTAAAGGTTTTTCTACACTCAGGGTATATGTAGCTACCAATAACCTCTTTGTAATAACCAAATACCGCGGCCTTGATCCGGAAGTTACCGTTGCAGATAATAATCAGGCTTATATTGATGCCAATTATAATGCTTACGGCTATTATCCTAAAACCCGCAGCTTTACTTTAGGGACAAATATTTCATTCAAATAATAAATCTTGTTTGTAATTAATAATAAAAGAGATGAAAAAACGAAGATTAATCATATTTACAATAGCTGCTGTTGCAACGGCCGGTATTATTGCATCTTGTAAAAAACTTGAAAAAAATGTTTATAATGATGTACCTACAGCCAGTTTTTACCAAACCCCGGCACAAATTGCAGCAGGCGTGGCACCTGCCTATAATGCTTTAACACCTTTACAAACAGACGGGGTTTTCCAGGCAAACGAAGCTTCATCAGATGAGATGATTGTGCCAACACGTGGCGGCGACTGGTTTGACGGGGGTAAATGGCAGGCTTTATGGCAGCATAATTTTACTGCAGATGTAGGCACATTTAACGATGCCTGGAATAATTTAAACTCCGGTATCAGTAAATCAAACTTTATATTAAACATTCTAAACAACTTAGCTACTAAACCTGCAAATATTGCTTCTATCAACGCAGAGGTTAAAGTTTTAAGGGATTATTACATATTCTATTTAATGGATATGTTTGGTAATATACCATTGGTAACCGATTTTAATACAGACCCAAGTAAAGTTGTTACTGTTGACCGTAAAACGGTATATGCGTTTTTAGAAAGTGATTTAGTTGCAAACGTACCTTTGTTGGCTGCTAAATCTGCCAGTAATTATGGCCATATAACCCAGGCAGGCGGTTATATGTTATTGGCTAAATTATATTTAAATGCTCAGGTTTATACAGGCATGGCACAATGGAAAAAGGCGGCAGATGCTGCGGATATGGTTATAAAATCAGGTTTGTATAGCTTGCAGCCTAATTTTTTAGATAACTTTGCAGTTGCGAATGATGGTTCTGTAGAAAATATTTTTGTTATCCCTTTTGATAAGATCAATATTACTGGTAACCAGATAGAGGCTTATTCATTAAACTACAATAGCCAGTTTACGTTTGATTTGTTAGGCCAGCCTTACAACGGTTTTTCTATTCCGCGCGCGTTTTACTTGTCATTTGGTGATGGCGATGCACGTAAGAAAATGTTTTTAGTTGGCCAGCAGGTTAGTTCTGCCGGTGCGCCTTTAACGGATAAAGGTACCGGGTTAAAAGTATTTTTAAGTCCGTATATTAATGAATTATCCAACCCTGCCGACAGCTTTAAATTTGCCGGTGCACGCAGTATCAAATACGCCCCGGAACCAGGTTCATTCCCAAGTTCAAGTAATGACGGCGTTCGGTTTAGGTTGGGCGATGCTTATTTAATGAAAGCAGAAGCAGACTATTATTTAGGCCAAACAAGCGATGCATTAACAATGGTTAACGCCATTAGGGCAAGAGCTGGTGTATCTGCATGGACAGCTGCTGATCTTACGCTCCCAAATTTACTTGCCGAACGCGGCCGTGAAATGGCTTGGGAAGGCTGGAGAAGAAATGATTTGATCAGGTTTGAAGTATCAACCGGTACAAAATATTGGACTGGTGCCCGTACACCTGGAAAAATACAGGATGCAGATACGCATACTTTCCTTTTCCCGATTCCAAACCCACAAATCATTGCTAACTCAGGTTTAAAACAAAACCCCGGATATTAAAAACACTTCTTTTTATACTACAACAAACAATGGAACAGCTTTTAACTGTTCCATTGTTTGTTAATAATTGTTTGTAATTAATAAATAAGAAGTAATCAAACGATATTTAAATTTCATTCAGCTTACTTTCTATACTTCTTTTATCACCTAAAAAAATGGCAGACCTTTAGTTTCTGATTTATTTAAATTGATGTAAATACCAGTTTTTATACGGTAAAAGAAGCATTGACATTTTTTGCTGTATAAATTAAACAGAATCTGTGAATAAATTAACATCAGAGGTTTTTGAAGATAAATGAAAAAGGTAATCCTGTTACTAACAATAGTGATCATTATAGCTTTTGTTCCGTTCAAAAAGCAAATCAATATTAATATCAAAGCACCTTTTTATGATGTTTGTCAGCAATTGTTAAAGGTGGATAATTGGAAGAAGTGGCAGCCTGATATACATAAAAATATTATTACAAGTCCTGCTTTGATCAGCATAAAAACAATCAAAAATGGGTTTTTAATAACTTCGCCACAACAAACATTCAATATTAAATATACAAGTGTTAATGTTTTTAATGTTGATAGAATAATTCATCATATTAATTATAAATTCAATTATGTCATCAATCCTTCTTTATCAAATACAAACACTACAATTATCGTTAGCTACAAAATAAACTTGTTTAAATTGCTTGTTGCCGGATTAAGTATCAATGATAATTTGAATCCGATAATTGATCTGAAAAAGTTTATGGAAGATCCAATGCTGTATTATGGTTTTAATATTTACGAAAAGCAAGTACCGGAAAGCCATTTACTTGTGAAAAGCAAAACGGTACTTGTTAAAAATGATCGGTACGTAGTGATGAAAAACCTGGTGGATGAGCTTCGGGGTTATGCTGAAAAAAATAATTTGGCTACCATCCAACCTGTAACTGCCGAATACATAAATAAACAGCCCGATTCTTTGCAAATAGTAATAGGCATGCCTGTTAACCAAAAAGTTAAATCAACCAATAATATCATTTACATGCACATGCCTGCGGGTAAAGTAATTATCGGGGTTTACAAGGGGAAATATGCAGAAAGGCAAAAGATTTATACCGGCATGGAAAAATATATCCAGAATTTTGGTTTGCAAAAACAGGTTTTACCATTAGAAAAATATACAGATAATAAACTTCCAAGCAGTGATACCGATATTGTAAACATGCAGATCTATTATCCGGTTCTTTAGTATGAAATTTAAATACAATATTACTTTCGTTGTATCATTGGCATTTGTTTGCATCCTGCTATTTTCGTGTAAAAAAAAAGCTGTACCGCTTTTTCAACTGCTGCCTTCAACCCAAACCCACGTTACTTTCAGTAATAAATTGACCGATAATGATGCGCCCGGAATACTGGATTATCTCTATTTCTACAACGGCGGCGGCGTAGCTGTTGGCGATATTAACAACGATGGTTTGCCAGATATTTATTTTACGGCGAATAAAAAAGGCGGTAATAAATTGTACCTCAACAAAGGCAATTATCAGTTTACAGATGTTACGCAAAAAGCTGGTGTAAAAGGAGTATCCGATTGGTGTACCGGCGTAACCATGGCCGATGTAAATAACGATGGCTGGCTGGATATTTACGTTTGCGCCGTGGCCGGGAAGCTGAATTTAAAAGGCCATAATCTATTGTATGTCAATAATCATAACGGCACTTTTACGGAAAAATCTGCAGCATATGGTTTGGATTTTTCGGGATATTCTACGCAATCGGTTTTTTTCGATTACAACCACGACGGCAAATTAGATTGTTTTTTACTCAATCAATCTAACCATTCTGTAGAAACTTATGGCGATACGAGTTCGCGGAGAAAAATTAATTTACTGGCTGGCAGCAGGTTATATCTCAATCAAAATAATCATTTCGCTGATGTTACTTCCAAATCCGGCATTTACAGCAGCGCGCTCGGTTATGGTTTGGGTGTTGCCGTTGGCGATTTAAACAACGATGGCTGGGAAGATATTTATGTTGGAAACGATTTCCACGAGAACGATTATTACTACGTTAATAACCACAACGGCACATTTACCGAAGCCGGCGCCAAGCATTTTAACCATTACAGCCGCTTTAGCATGGGCAATGATATGGCGGATTTTAACAACGATGGTCAGCTGGATATTTTTACGGCAGATATGTTGCCGGCCAAAGAAAATATCCTGAAAACTTATGGCGGCGATGAAACCTACGATCAATACAAATACAAAATTTTAAACGGCGGGTTTCAAAACCAGTATTCGCGCAATTGTCTGCAAAAAAATCTGGGCAACGGTGAGGCTTTTGCAGAAGTTGGTTTGATGGACGGCGTTTCAGCAACGGATTGGAGCTGGAGTCCGCTGATGGCCGATTTTGATAACGATGGCATCAAAGATTTATTCATCGCCAACGGCATTAAACGGCGCCCAACGGATATGGATTATATCAGTTTTATTTCAGATTTATCAGTGCAGGCGGCGTTGAGCAGCGGCCGTCAGAGTGATAGTTTGGTGCTGGATAAAATGCCCGTCGGTGATACACACGCTTTCATTTTTAAAGGTAATCCAACCGAAAAATTTACCGATAAAAGCAGCATCTGGGGAATTAAAGATGCCATGCTTTCCAACGGCGCGGCTTATGCAGATTTGAACAATAGTGGGTATCTGGATTTGATTACAAATAACTTAAACCACGAAGCCTGTATCTATAAAAACACCGGTAAAAACAGTAATTACCTTAGCTTAAAATTTACCGGAAATGCGGATAACCGCTTTGGAATCGGCACAAAAGCTTACGTTTTTTCGGGTGGAAAAATACAGTATGAGCAGCTGATGTTAACGCGGGGTTTTCAATCTTCGGTGGAAGCAAAGCTGCATTTTGGGTTGAATAAAATAAAAAATGCTGATAGTATGTTGATCGTTTGGCCGAATCAATCTTACCAAATTATCCGGAACGTAAAAGCAAATCAACTGCTTGAAATCGACCAAAAAAATGCTTCCGGTAAGTTTATTTACAAGCAATTTTTTAAACCGGAAGAATCCGTTTTTGAAGATATTACTTCCCAAATCAACCTGAAATGGAAGCATCAGGAAAACGATTACGTTGATTTTAACATGCAGCCGTTAATTCCGCACCTATTTTCTGCGGAAGGTCCGCGCATGGCCGTTGCCGATGTTAACCACGATGGTTTGGATGATTTTTATGTTTGCGGAGCGAGAAATCAACCGGGAGCTTTGTTTATCCAGCAAAAAAATGGCGGTTTTGCAGCATCAAAACAAGTTGATTTTTTAGCAGATGCGGCCAGCGAAAACGTGGATGCTGTTTTTACCGATGTAAATTTGGACGGCAACCCGGATTTATATGTGGTTAGCGGCGGAAATGAACTGCCGGACGGTTCAGCAGCGTTGGCAGATCGGTTGTATCTGAATGATGGAAAAGGAAATTTTAAACGTTCCAATTCCATTCCATCCATCACCAAAAATAAATCCTGTGTGGCTGTGGCAGATGTAAATCACGATGGTTTCCCGGATATTTTTGTGGGCGGCGCTCCAGATGCTTATGCTTTTGGTAAAATCCCGGAATCGTATTTGTTGCTGAATGATGATAAAGGTAATTTCCATCAAACACAAATTCCATCCGAATTAAGAAACGCCGGAATATTACGCAGTGCTGTTTTTACCGATCTAAATAACGATGGCTGGCCGGATTTGGTGCTTGCCGGAGAATGGATGCCGATCAAGGTTTTCATCAACCAAAAAGGAAAATTCGTGCAGCAGCATTCGCCAGAAATGGATGCGGCAAGCGGCTGGTGGCAGCGCATTTTACCTGCGGATGTGGATGGCGATGGTAAAATCGATCTGATTACGGGCAATTACGGGTTAAATTCTAAGCTGAAACCTTCCGCAGAAAATCCGTTAAAACTGTATCTGTCGGACATCGATAAAAATGGTTCCGTTGATCCGATTTTAACGTACAGCATCAACCAAAAAGATTATACTTTTTTGGGAAAAGGCGAACTGGAAAAACAGGTTCCGCTGCTGAAAAAGAAGTTTTTGTATTATCACGATTTTGCCGGAAAAACGGTTCAGGAGCTTTTTGGCGATTCGTTGAAAATAGATAAAGTACTGACGGTTAATACGTTTTATTCCGGAGTTTTTTATAATCAGGGCAACGGAAAATTTCAGTTTAAAGCATTTCCTTCCTCGGCACAAGTGGCCCCATTATTTGCTTTTGCGCAATTTTGGGGTGATAAAAACAGCATCCTGGCTGGCGGAAATTTTTACGGCGTTTTGCCTTACGAAGGTCGGTATGATGCGGATTACGGCGATGTTTTAACCGTGGATAAAAACCGAAATATCCAGACTTCTTCGCCCGTAAAAAATGGTTTTTTGCTACGCGGAGAAGTGCGCGACATCCAAAAAATAAAAACCAAAAACGGCTATATTTACGCCGTTTCCAGAAACAATGCGGCGATCCAATTTTTCCGCTCAAAACCTAAATGATGAAAAAAAAGCTGCTCCAATTTTTATCGGGTATTTTTTGTTGTCTTTTTCAAGCTCAAGCGCAGGATGCCTGGAAAATCTCCGCAGAAAAAATTGATCCGGCCAATTATTACGGCGTTACGGTGGCCAACGGCATGATCGGAATTGTTTCTTCCCCAGAACCTTTTAAAGTGAAAAACGTGGTGCTGGCCGGCGTTTACGATCAGTACGGACGAGGCCGCGTGAGCAATTTTCTGAATAGTTTTAACCTGCTGAACATGAATCTGGATATCAACGGCAAACGTTTGGATGCCAAAGCGGCAACGAATATGAAGCAGCAACTGGATATGCAGCATGCTTCTTTTACCACTACTTTTTCTTACGGCGATGAAGCGGAAATTAAATACACGTATTATTCGTTGCGCCAGTTGCCGTTTACGGTTTTGATGGATGTTTCCATAACGGCAAAAAAGGCTATTACAATTACGCCGGCAAGCGTAATGGAAGCGCCGGATGCTTTGCGCGACGTGCAGAATTATTATAACGAGATCGACCGGCCGCATGTCACTTTAAAACTGCTGACTTCTACCGCAAAAAGTCCGACCGGCAAACTGCAGTTGTGCGCTTCTACCAGTTTTTTATTTCCGGAGCCGCACGGACAGGAGCCAAGCGTAATCCATGAAATGTGGGACAGCAATATGCACCTGATGAAATTCAGCAAAAATTTGAAGGCTGGCGAAACTTATACGTTTTCGGTGATTGGTTCTTCGATCACGTCTGTGCATCATGATGATCCGCTGAATGAAGCCGAACGTTTAACCATTTTTGCGCGATTGGAAGGCCATGATCGTTTGCTAAAATTTCATAATCAGGCATGGGACGAGCTTTGGAAAAGCGATATTAAAATTGAGGGCGATGCGCAGGCACAGCAGGATATCCACAGCATGTTGTACCATTTGTATTCTTTTTCGCGTGCCGGAACTGCTTTTTCGCCTTCGCCGATGGGACTTTCCGGTTTGGGTTATAACGGACATGTTTTTTGGGATACGGAGGTTTGGATGTATCCGGCTTTGTTGGTTTTACACCCGGAAATTGCCAAATCATTAGTCGAATATCGTTTTGAACGACTGGAAGCAGCACGCAAAAATGCTTTTTCGCATGGTTTTAAAGGAGCGATGTATCCATGGGAAAGTGCCGGAACAGGCGTGGAAGAAACACCGGTTTGGGCTTTAAGCGGTCCGTTTGAACATCACATTACGGCCGATGTGGCCAACGCGGCATGGAATTATTACTGCGTAACGCAGGATAAAACCTGGCTGCGCGAACGTGGCTGGCCGATTTTACAAGCTACGGCAGATTTTTGGGCGAGTCGTGTTGAAAGAAACGGTACCAATCATTTCGACATAAAAAATGTGGTTGCTGCAGATGAGTGGGCCGAAAACGTGGATAACAACGCTTTTACCAACGCCGCTGCAAAAGTGAACCTGCAAAACGCCGCATCGGCAGCAAAAATATTAGGTTTGCCGGCCAATGCAGACTGGGCTTTGGTGGCGCAAAATATTCCGATTTTGAAGTTGCCAAACGGCGTAACGCAGGAACATGCCACTTATCACGGCGAAGGCATTAAGCAAGGCGATGTGAATCTGCTGGCTTATCCGCTTAAAACAATTACCGATCCGAATCAGATCAAAAAAGATTTAGCTTATTACGAAACGCGGATCCCGAATGAAGGAACGCCGGCGATGACACAAGCTATTTTTGCTTTGTTATATTCGCGTTTGGGTGATGGCGAAAAGGCATATCGCTGGTTTAAAGAAGCTTACGAGCCGAATCTGGTTCCGCCGTTTCGGGTAATTGCAGAAACTAAAGGCGGAACGAATCCATATTTTGCAACCGGTGCAGGCGGCATTTTACAAAGTTTGCTAATGGGTTTCGGTGGATTAGATATTACGCCAACCGGCATCACGCAAATCAAAAGTAAATTGCCTTCCCGCTGGAAATCTATTATGCTAACCGGCATCGGCCCAAATCATCAAACTTATACGGTAAAATAACTGGAGCCAGACGTTCGTTACTTTAAAACATGCTTCTTTTATGAGACAAATTTTTGTGTCGCTTTTGTTGTTGATTTTAGGTTTTTCTTCCTGTAAAAAAAGCAATGGTTATCAGCAATATTTTAACAATCCGGCTTTATATTCCAGCACGGTACATGAGTTAAATGATATTGTGATGGGCAATAATTTTACGCCGGTTGTGGCTTCCCGAAATTATGCTTACGCTAATATTGCCGGTTATGAAGTGATTTCTGCCGGAGATCCGAAGTATTATCAATCGCTGGGCGGACAATTGCATGGTTTACAATCGCTTCCAAAACCCGGAAAAGATACCACCATTTGTTATCCTTATGCAGCATTATTGGCTTTTTGTCAGGTTGGCGAAGCGGTTACTTTCCCCGCAGGGAGCCTGAAATATTATACCGATAGTTTGAAAACGATGGCCACCACTAAAGGGATGCCGGATGATGTAAAAGCAGCTTCGGAAGCTTATGCAAAAAAAGTAGGAGCTGCCATTATGGCGTGGAATAAAGATGATAACTATCTGAAAACCAGAAGTGGATCTAAATATGCCATTGATAAAACCGAAGGCCGCTGGGTGCCCACGCCGCCGATGTATGCCGAAGCGATGGAGCCGCACTGGAATACGATTAGGCCGATGGTGATGGACAGTGCCTCGCAGTTTAGGGTGCCGCCGCCGCCGGTTTATAATATGAAGGATAAAAATAGTAGGTATTATCAGGAGGTGCTGAAAATAAAAAATGCCGTACAAAACCTAACGCCGGAGCAGCTGCATATTGCTAATTTCTGGGATGATAACCCGTTTAAAATGAATGTGATCGGCCACGTGCAATACGGTACCAAAAAGTTTTCGCCGCCCGGCCACTGGATGAGTATTGTAGGTATCGGTGCCAAGCAATCCAAAGCTGATTTTAACAAAACCGTTTGTGCCTTTGCTAAAACTTCTATTGCGCTTTTTGACGGTTTTATTGAGTGCTGGGATGCCAAATATCATTACAACACGGCGCGGCCGGAAACGGTGATTAACAAATATCTGGATGCCGATTGGCGACCAACGTTGCAAACGCCGCCGTTTCCGGAATATACCTGCGGCCATTCTACCATTTCCTCCGCAGCAGCAGAAGCTTTAACCAGTGTTTTTGGCGATCATGTGGCTTATGTGGATTCCAGTGAAAACGAATTTGGTATCAAAAGCCGTTCGTTTCCATCATTTCGCGCCGCCGCTGCAGAAAATAACTGGGCGCGTTTTTACGGAGGATTGCACTTTCATAATTCCTGCATGGTGGCGCACGAATATGGTAAACGGGTAGGTGATTTGGTGGTTGCTAAATTGGTGATGAACAAGTGATGCTGTTTTTACGGGTGTTTTTTGGGAATGAAAATTAATAGCTCATAGTAAGGTTTGTCATGCCGAACTTGTTTCGGCATCCAACAAGCAAAGTTTATTACTTTTCACGAGGGATCCTGAAACAAGTTCAGGATGACAATTCCTTAAAATTCACTTAATAAAAACAGCATCACTTCCTCTAATACCGGTTCATAAAATTCAGCAAAACACCATTCGTCCAGCCAAAACCATTCTGTAATGATACTCGCCGCCGGCTTGTATGGCTTCAACTAAGTCCGGATTTAACAAATTTTTAGGTTGGTCTACGTTGCAATTTCGCATTACCGCGATGTGATAAGCCAATAATTGAAGCGGAATAATTTCTATCAAAGGTAAAAAAACTTCATCTGTTTTCGGGATTTCAGTTCCACACATAACAAAGAAGCTTTACAAAAACTGTTGCTTATTTAACTGCCGCAGGCGTATAAATTATATTTAATTTCATTTTATAAGCTGAGGTTTTATCTCCACCGGCCACTAATCTTCCGGCAGTCTGGATAGAGCCGGTAGCATATTCAATTGTTGAATTATATAAATCAGCTGGAGCCAGGAAGGTACCGTAATCAATTGTTTTACCTGAAATTAAATCCTGAATATAGCCTGTAATAACAAAATGATATTCGTTTTTAGTTAAATTATAGTAGCCGCCAAATCCTAATACTGATAAAAATCTATGATCAGTCTGCCCGTTAAAAACGAAACCTGCATCTGGTAGTAGTACACGTTGTTTAGCAACATTTAATCGGTACATGGTTAACCGTGGTGCAGGCAAAAAAGGATAAATCTGTGTACCTGCAACTGGCGTTATAATTAATTCTGCCCGGTTTAAGCTGGCATTGCCAATCAGTTGTTTTACGTTAGTAGCCAGCGAAGGAAATGCAATTTTAGCTCTCAAACCTGCCAAACCTTGTAAATAAACCGTACTTGATGACCTGCCTGCGGCAGCATTAATTAAAGCATCCGGGATAACCGTACCCGTATAATTATGTTTTATTTGAGAAGCAAAATTTCCAGATGCCGGAAAAGAAGCCATTACAGTATCAATTACGCCTGCACTGCTGGTATTTTTATAATAGATATTTAACTGGCAGGAATCAGTCAACAGGTAAAAACTACCACCGGGGCCGCCGGTAGTTTGTGCCTTATCAAAGGTTAAATACAAGCCTTTAAAATATCTTTTGAAAGCTTCTGTACCGATAAGTTTTAAAGAATCGGTAGTTAAAATATTGCTTCTAACAAAAGCTGTATTTATTGGTATCCTGATTTGCGGCGGCAGTTTTTGAACTGTATCCTTTGCGCCGGTTACAATCTGCAAAACTTTAACGTTATCACTTGGCCTTGCATTAAAAGTGCTTGTGCCAATTACAGGAGGATTATAAGACCAAGCTTTGGTATTGTAATAGATTTGATTTAGAGGTTGCTCTGCAAGCTGATACACATTTAGTTTGTATTTTGTAGCGGTGGTATCGCCATAAAAACTGTGTGGTGTATAACGTAAAACCAAAATAGCAGAATCAACTGCAATTGTGCCTGTGGGTTTGGTAAAAGCAATACTGCCCGGAGTACCGATGGACATTGCTACGTTGGCTTCTGTAACACCAAAAACAGGATCTTTATAATAAGCAAGCGGTGCAATGTAAATACTCGAACTGTTGGTTAGATTAGTAGTAACCACACTATCGTCTCTAACTGTAGCGGTTTTGATAGATACTGTATCCAGCAGGGTGCCATTAATAACTTCGGAAGGATCAATAGCTAATCCAACTGCATCAGGTTTTTTGCAACTGCTTAAAATAAAAAGACTTATCAACAAAGTCAATAAGTCTGTTTTAACAAATTTCATATAGGATTAAATCTTATGCAACATGTACCAATTCATCATTGGTAATTTCTTCGTAAAAGTTGTAAAAATTTTCCGAATCAACTGTTAAATCATGTTCCAAAACCGGTTTACCCGCATTTTTAACATTATTTAACAACTCCGGGTTCACGTCTGCGCTACCGATAACAATACCATCAGCATACTGCAAAGCACCTTTATCCAAAGCTAAACTGTTGCCTTCTTTGTAAGTTTCTAACTGTTTTTCCGTCATACCGTTCATCACGGCTTTTTGCAGAAAGTTAGTATTTAAAGTTTCTGTAAAAGCATTTTCATAAAGCGAATAAATTACTTTAGAATTTTTAAATGTAGGATCATCTTTATAACTGGTTTTTACATAAGCCGGAACCAGGGAAGTTAACCAGCCGTGGCAGTGGATGATATCCGGTGCCCAGCCTAATTTTTTAACCGTTTCCAAAGCACCTTTACAAAAGAAAATCATGCGCTCATCATTATCCGCATAAAATTTTTCTTCTTTATCCCTGAAAACATATTTACGCTGAAAGTATTCTTCGTTATCCAAAAAATAAACCTGCATGCGGGCTGCGGGGATAGAAGCTACTTTTATAATCAGCGGGTTATCATTATCGTCAATAATGATATTCATTCCCGAAAGGCGTATCACTTCATGTAACCGGTTCCTTCGTTCATTAATGTTTCCAAACCTCGGCATCAGAATCCTGATTTCAAATCCTTTTTCCTGCATAGCTTGCGGAAGCTGACGGGTGATTTCGGAAATTTTAGAAAGTTCAAGAAAAGGTGACATTTCTTGTGTAATAAACAAAAGCTTCGATTTACTCATCTTCTATCAACGTTAATTATATGTAAAGGAATTTACAATTGAGGGTACAAAGATATGGATTATGTTATGATTTATCAATCAATTGTGCAAGCGGATGGTAGTATATTTTAATCAAATGCGCAATTTTGGGCGCAAAAAAATTCTATCAGCTTGGAAATCTTTAAAACTATTGCAGCACTGCAAAATCATCTGCAAAACCAAAACAGCCGTAAGCCTGTAGGTTTGGTGCCAACTATGGGTGCGTTGCACAACGGCCATTTATCGTTGATAAAAACAGCAAAGGCACAAGCCGCAACGGTGGTTTGCAGTATTTTTGTAAACCCGACCCAGTTTACAGATGCAGGCGATCTCGAAAAATATCCGCGCCCGGTTGAAACAGATATTCAGAAACTGGAACAAGCTGGCTGCCATATTTTATTTATGCCGGAGGTAACAGAAATGTACCCGCAAAAAGAGCATTGGCATTTGGATATTGGGGAAATAGAAAACCGGCTGGAAGGCGAATTTCGGCCGGGCCATTATCAGGGCGTGATGCAAATTGTGTACAAGCTTTTTGTAGCGGTAAAACCTGATTTGGCTTTTTTCGGCCAGAAAGATTTTCAGCAAATCCGGGTGATTGAAAAGATGGTAGAACTGAAAAACTTGCCGATAAAATTAGTAACCTGCCCGATTATCCGCGAAGCAGACGGGCTGGCGATGAGTTCGCGGAATATTTATTTAAATGATGCAGAAAGAAAACACGCGCTGATTTTATCATGGGCTTTGCTTCAGCTTAAAAAAAGCTTTGTAAAAGAAGCATCGGAAAAACTGCGGCAGGAAGCGATTGAAATGATTACAGTTGAGCCGCAGGTGAAATTAGAATATCTGGAAATTGTAAATATGGATGATCTGAACCGAGATATCAGTAACCCGGAAAAGGGAATTATCGCGTTGGTGGCGGCAAAAGTTGGCCAAACCAGGCTGATCGATAATATGATTCTAAGTTGAAAAACCGGTTTCCGGATAATCGTAAATCAATATTAACTTTGCCGCATGGTTATCCAGATTTTAAAATCTAAAATTCATCGCGTTAAAATTACGCAGGCAGAATTGAATTATGTGGGAAGCATCACCATTGATGAAGATTTAATGGATGCAGCAAATATCATTGCCAATGAACGGGTGCAAGTGGTAAATAATAACAACGGTGCCCGTTTTGAAACTTATGCCATAAAAGGAGCACGCGGCAGCGGCACGGTTTGCTTAAACGGAGCAACGGCCCGGCTGGCGCAGGTTGGTGATATTGTAATCATTATGTCGTACGGTTTTTTGCCGGTGGAAGAAGCTAAAACGTACGAACCGGTTTTGGTTTTCCCGGATAACAACAATAAATTATTAAGCTGATGCTGGATAAATTAGCCGTTATAAAAAATAAAGTTGTTGATGCAAAGCGTTTGCAATCCAATTTAGCTTCCTGGCGCATTCTCGGGCAAAAAATTGTTTTTACCAACGGTTGTTTCGATATTTTGCACGCCGGCCACGTACAAAGTTTGGCTGGTGCGGCTTCTTTTGGTAACCGTTTAATTGTTGGGTTAAATGCAGATGTTTCTGTAAAAAGGTTAAAATCTGCCGGCAGGCCAATCCAAAAGCAGGATGACCGCGCGCTGCTGCTGGCGGCCATGCACTTTGTAGATTTGGTTGTTATTTTTGAGGAAGATACGCCCGAACAGCTCATTCAAGCCATTAATCCGGATGTGCTGGTAAAAGGCGGCGATTACAAAGTAGCAGATATTGCCGGTGCAAATTGGGTGCTGGAAAACGGCGGAAAAGTAGAGCTGATCAATTATCTGGATAATAGTTCGAGCACTAATATCATCAGCAAAATAAGAGAAGGTTTATAAATTAGGTAGATAAAAGAAGCATTAATAATTGTTTGTTTTTCAATAAATTAACTTAGCAATATGAAGATTGTTAAGTATCCGGTTATTACCGGCGAAACATCAATGGTTTTTGAATTTACAAGTGAAGGGCTTCATGGAAGCATTCCTAAACTTATTATTTACAGTGAAACGCACTTGCGTAATTTTTATAATTTAGGTTTTGGTGATAAAGATGAAATTACCGGACAAATAGATGATGAAATTGTTACGAATAATGGTGACAGCGAGAAAGTATTAGCAACTGTTGCTTCTACATTATATATATTTATGGAGAAATTTCCTGATGCTATGGTTTTTGCAACAGGCAGCACTAAAGCAAGGACACGGTTATATAGAATTGGCATCAGCAATAATTTAATTGAAATACAGGAAGATTTTGAAATTTATGGCCTTGCAGAGAATAAATGGCAAAATTTCCAAAAACAAACAGCGTACGAAGCTTTTTTGATAGTTCAGAAAAAAATAGATTTAAAATAATGAAAGCTATAAAAAATATAAATAAAAAACCAACAGTTTTAAAGGTTGATAAAAACTTGGATAATTATCTTAACAAAGGTTTATTTAAAGAAAAAATAGATAAAGCAAATGAAGTTTTAAAATCGATAGGCCTTCCTAAATTTTCAAAATAATACGTATCCAATAAAACTATTTTTACAGATTTTATTTTACAAAATTTATGATAAACCGAATTAGATGTATAGTAACGATCAGCATTTTGTGCTTCGGATTAAGTTCTTTTAATCGGGTTTCTGCTATAAAAAACGGCATTTGGCTGGCCAAACTAAAAACAGCTTCGGGGCAATACATTCCTTTTAATTTTGAATTGAAGGATAGTGCCGGTAAAAAGCTGTTAACGGTTATCAACGGAAAAGAACGCTTTAAAGTAACTGATATTAAGGTAAAAGGCGATTCCGTTTTAATTAAAATGCCTTTGTTTGATAGTGAAATTCTGGCTGCGTTAAGTACTGATTCGCTACAGGGAAACTGGGTTAGGCATTTGGGAAACCGCGATGTAAAAATTCCGTTTTCTGCAAAAGCAAATGCTTCCTGGCGGTTTTTCTCTTCTCCTGAAAAAGCAAAATTTAATATTTCCGGCAGATGGTCTGCTGTTTTTACCGATGAAAATTCGGAAAATAAAGACGTAACCGTTGGCGAATTCAAACAAAACGGAAACGATATTACCGGCACATTTTTAACCACCACCGGCGATTACCGTTTTTTACAGGGAACAGTTGCCGGCGATAACCTGTATTTATCGTGCTTTGATGGTTCGCACGCTTTTTTGTTTACCGGCAAAATCAGCAATGAAAAAACAATTACCAACGGAAAATTTTATGCCGGTGCATCATCTGTAAGCTTGTGGAATGCAACTAAAGATGCCAACGCTAAACTGCCGGATGCTTACTCGCTAACAGTTTTAAAACCGGGCTATAAAAAGATCGATTTTACATTCCCTGATCTCAATAAAAAACCGGTTTCGCCGGCTGATCCTCAGTTTAAAAACAAGGTTGTTATTTTACAGATTCTGGGTTCCTGGTGTCCAAATTGTATGGATGAAACCGCTTATATGATTAACTTTTACAAAAAATATCATGTAAAAGGAGTAGATGTTTTAGGTTTGGCTTATGAGCGCACCACGGATTTTGCAACTTCCAAAAAGAACGTTGAACAGTTAAAAAACAGGTTTAATGTGCCTTACGATTTGCTGGTAACCGGTTATACCAGCAACAAAACCGAAGCTGCTAAAAGTTTGCCTGCATTATCGGGCATTGTTGGTTTCCCAACCACTATTATTATTGATAAAAAAGGTGATGTCCGTAAAATCCATACCGGTTTTAGCGGCCCGGGAACCGGTGACCATTATACAGAGTTTACGCACGAATTTGAAACGCTGATCGATCAGTTGCTGGCAGAAAAGTAACGAAGATCAGTTTTTTTCAAAAGAACTGAAAATCATTTTCAAAACAGCTAAAACGATTGCAAAAAGGGCTGCCGAAAAGAAGCCATCCACACTAAAACCTTTTAACAGATTGGAAACCAGCATTACCATTAAAACAGTGATGATAAACGAAAATAAGCCAAGTGTTAAAATTGTAATCGGCAAGGTAAGGATGCGTAATAAAAAGCCAATTGTGGCATTTACCAAAGCCAAAACAACCCCGGTAAGTACGGCAGATAAATAGCCGTTTACATGCACACCGGGAATTAATTGTGCGGCGATAAAAACAGCTAAACCGGTTAATAAAATCTCAATTATAAATCTCATTACTTTAAATGTTGCCGGTAAATTTATCAATATAATATTTCAACTCCATTTTTTACCCGATAAAAGAAGCATCTGGTTTGATCAGCTTCAACCAAAAATTTTATTAAAAGCTTGACTGTTAAATAATTTATTTACATTTGTGGTATTAAAGAAAGAGGGGCTTAGTTCCCTCTTTTCTTTTAACCGTTAATTTTGAAATATGACTATTGAACAACAGGTTACAAACCTGGTAGAAGAGAAAATTAGCGACCGGCCTGATTTATTTTTAATAGATGTAAAAATGCACGCTAACGGTAACTTGATTGTGCTGGTTGACGGCGATAAGGGAATCGGGATTGCTGATTGTGCGGCCATCAGCCGGCATGTTGGTTTTCATCTGGAGGAAAATAATGTAATTGAGCAGGCTTACAATCTGGAAGTTTCTTCTCCCGGAATTGATTTTCCGTTGAAATCTGTTCGTCAGTTTCAGAAAAATATTGGCCGTAACCTAATTCTAAAATTAACAGACGGCAGCCAGAAGGAAGGCAAGCTTTTATCTGCCGATGAAGAAGGCGTAACCATAGAAGAAAAAATAACAGCAAAAGGTAAAAAAGCTGCGTACATAGAAACGCATTTGCAATTTACACAGCTAAATGAAGTAGTCGTTTTAATATCATTCAAATAAAAAATGAGCAATATAAATTTAATAGATTCTTTCCAGGAGTTTAAGGATTTCAAAAATATCGACCGCCCGACGATGATGAGTGTGATGGAAGATGTTTTACGGAGCATGATCAGAAAAAAATACGGTACGGATGAAAATTGCGACATTATCGTGAACACAGATAACGGCGATTTAGAAATCTGGCGTACACGGATGGTTATGAAAGATGGTTTTTCTGAAGATGATGATCTGGAAGTAGAACTGGCGGAAGCAAAAACTTACGATCCGGATTTGGAAGTTGGCGATGAGCAGATTGAACTGATCACGCTGGAAAGTTTTGGCCGCCGTGCAATCCTGGCTGCCCGCCAAACTTTGGTTTCCAAAATCCTGGAACTGGAAAAGGATGAAATCTACAAAAAATATAAAGATAGAGTTGGTGAAATTGTAACCGGTGAAGTTTACCAGGTTTGGAAAAAGGAAACCCTGATTCTGGATGACGAAGGAAATGAATTGCTACTTCCGAAAACAGAACAAATCCCGGCGGATTACTTCAAAAAAGGTGATTCCGTGCGTGCCGTAATCCATAAAGTGGATATGCTGAACAGTAATCCGAAAATTATTATCTCGCGCACGGCTCCCGAGTTTTTGCAGCGTTTATTTGAAATGGAAGTTCCGGAGATTTTTGACGGGCTGATTATCATTAAAAAAATTGTCCGCGAACCCGGCGAAAGGGCAAAAGTAGCGGTAGAATCTTACGATGACCGGATTGACCCGGTTGGTGCTTGTGTTGGGATGAAAGGTTCCCGGATTCATGGTATTGTACGTGAGTTAAAAAATGAAAATATCGACGTGATTAATTACACTAATAATTTGTCTTTATATGTACAGCGTGCCCTTTCTCCCGCAAAAATTACTTCTATTAAATTAGATGATGATAAGAAAACGGCTGCGGTTTACCTAAAACCGGATCAGGTATCTTTGGCCATCGGCCGTGGCGGGCATAACATAAAACTGGCAGGTAAATTGACAGGTTACGAAATTGACGTTTACCGCGAAGTTGACGAACATGAGGAAGATGTGGATATTGAAGAATTTTCTGATGAGATTGACGGCTGGATCCTGGATGAGTTTAAACGAATCGGTTTAGATACAGCTAAATCAGTTTTAAACCTTAGCGTTGATGAGTTGGTTAAACGTACTGATTTGGAAGAAGAAACGGTAAAAGAAGTACTGTCAATTTTGCATTCAGAATTTGAATAAAATGCAATAACAAATTAAAAAAATGTACTTTTGTATAAAAGCGCAGAAAACAATATAAATGTCAGAAGACAAATCTATAAAATTATTTAAAGCAGCAAAAGAGCTGAATATAGGCACCAGTACTATAGTTGGGTTTTTAAGCGGAAAAGGCTATAAAGTAGAAAATAAACCCACTACAAAGCTGGAAGGCGATATGTACGAGGCTCTTTTAAAAGAATTTCAGGGTGATAAAAATGTAAAAGAGGAAGCTAAACAGATTAGCATCGGGAAAATCAGAAAAGAAGAAGCAGCACTTGTTGCCGAAAGAACTTCATTTTCTTCTGATAAAAACACGGAAAGCCATGACATAATGGCTAAAAATGGTAATGCTGATTACAGCAGACCTGCTTTACCAAACCAGCCGGCAAAAGATGACGGCCATTTGCCAGGAGTTAAGGTTGTAGGTAAAATTGATTTAAACAATTTGAACGGCAGAGGCCATCAGGAAAAACCTGTTATAAAAGAAGCACCAAAGCCAGAAATTAAACCAGTAGTTGAACCAAAGGCTGCTGAGGTAAAACCGGTTGAAGCAAAGCCGGAAATAGCTGCACAAGTTGTTGTTCCTAATCAGCCAGCTCCAAAAGTAGTACAACCAGAACCAGTTGCACCAGTTATTAACCAGTCAAAGCCGGAAGTACCAGAAAAAACAATTGTAAACGAAGTACCAAAATTAGAAGTGCCGCAGCCGATTGTTGTTCAGTCGGCAGTTGAAGTAAAAATACCGGAAATAAAAATACCGGAAATAAAAGTGCCGGAAATTATTGCCACGCCTTCAATAATTAATAATACAAATGCTGAGCCGGCAATTGAAGATGCACCTGCAGAATCTGAAGTAATCAGGGCACGTGCAGATCGTTTAAGCGGCCCGAATGTTATTGGCAAAATGACTTTACCGGTTACACCTTCAAAACGTAAAGATCAACCGGTTGCTTCTTCAAATGCAGGAAATAACAGTGCGGCGGATCATAAAAGGAAGCGCAAACGTAAAGAAAACAGTCCCGGCCAGCCTCCGCATACCGGGCAAAATTCTGGTAATGCAGGTTCTCATGCACCAAACAGTTTAGGACAAAATTCAAGACCTCCGGGTCAGAATAATAATAATCCGGCAGGTAACCGTCCGCCTTTCAACAGAAATAACAATAACGGACGGCCTGATAATAGAAACACACACAGCAATAATAGGCCTGCCCCATCAACAGGCCCGAAAGAAGAACCTACAGAAAAGGAAATTCAGGATCAGATCAAAGCTACTTTAGCGCGTTTAAGCGGTGCCGGAAAATCCGGTAAATTTGCACAACGTTCTAAGTTGCGCCGCCAAAAACGGGATGATTATGCCTCTTCCGCAGAAGATGCAGCAATGGAGCAGCAATTGCAATCCAAAATTTTGAAAGTTACAGAGTTTGTTACTGCAAACGAGCTGGCTTCGATGATGGATGTATCTGTTACGCAGATTATATCCACCTGCATGAGTTTAGGTTTATTCGTATCTATTAATCAACGTTTGGATGCGGAAACATTAACTATTGTAGCCGATGAATTTGGCTACGAAATAGAATTTGTAAAACCACAGGATGAAGAAGCTAGTTTAGATGAAGTTGATGCTGCTGATACGCTAATCTCTCGTGCACCAATTGTAACGATTATGGGCCACGTAGATCATGGTAAAACTTCATTGCTGGATTTTATCCGTAAAACCAACGTAATTGCCGGTGAAGCTGGTGGAATTACGCAGCATATCGGTGCTTACGAAGTAACTTTGGAAAATAAAAAGAAAATTACTTTCCTGGACACACCGGGCCACGAAGCTTTTACAGCAATGCGCGCCAGAGGTGCACAGGTAACAGATATTGTGATTATTGTAATTGCTGCCGATGATAGCGTGATGCCGCAAACAAGGGAGGCGATCAACCATGCGCAGGCAGCAGGTGCGCCTATCATTTTTGCATTTAACAAAATTGACCGGCCAGGTGCTAATGCAGAGAAAATTCGTGAACAGTTGGCTACCATGAATATTTTGGTAGAAGATTGGGGCGGAAAATATCAGGCACAAGAAATTTCTGCTAAAACAGGTTTAAATATAGATGCCCTACTGGAAAAAGTATTGCTGGAAGCAGAATTGTTAGAATTAACGGCTAACCCAAATAAACGTGCTGTAGGGACTGTGATTGAAGCAGCTTTGGATAAAGGGCGTGGTATTGTTACTACCGTTTTAGTTCAGGCCGGAAAGCTGCGAGTTGGTGATCCGATTTTAGCGGGTTGTTATAGCGGCCGTGTTAAAGCTTTAACTAATGAGCGCGGGCAACGCGTGGAAGAAGCCGGTCCATCAACTCCGGTTCAGGTTTTAGGTATGCAAGGTGCGCCAACAGCTGGTGATAAGTTTAACTCTATGGAAAGTGAAGTTGAAGCCAGGGAAATTGCCAACAAACGTTTGCAGTTACAGCGTGAACAGGGTTTGCGTACGCAAAAACACATCACACTTGATGAAATCGGCCGTCGTTTAGCCATCGGAAACTTTAAAGAACTGAACATTATTGTTAAAGGTGATGTAGATGGTTCTATCGAAGCACTTTCTGATTCGTTGCTAAAACTTTCGACGGAACAAATTCAGGTAAATATCATTTCTAAAGCAGTTGGCCAAATTTCAGAATCTGATGTATTGTTAGCTTCCGCTTCAGATGCGATTATTATTGGTTTCCAGGTTCGTCCTTCCGGCAGCGCACGTAAATTAGCAGAACAGGAACAAATTGATATTCGTTTATATTCCATTATTTACGATGCTATCAACGAAATTAAAGCGGCCATGGAAGGTATGCTGGCTCCGACTTTTGAAGAGAAAATTGTTGCCAATGTAGAAATTCGGGAAACTTTCAAAATCAGTAAAGTTGGTACGATTGCCGGTTGTATGGTGTTGGACGGAAAAATCAGCCGCAACAGCAAAATACGGATTGTGCGCGATGGCGTAGTGGTTTATACTGGCGAACTGGCTTCGTTAAAACGCTATAAAGATGATGTAAAAGAAGTAGCAACCGGTTACGAATGCGGTTTAAACATCAATAATTTTAACAACATCGAAGTGGGTGATATTGTTGAAGCTTATGAAAATGTGGAAGTTAAACGAAAG
The DNA here is from genome assembly GCA_903642215.1 of Sphingobacteriaceae bacterium. GTDB lineage: Bacteria > Bacteroidota > Bacteroidia > Sphingobacteriales > Sphingobacteriaceae > Mucilaginibacter_A. The sequence continues at coordinate 802,444 of CAHJWG010000001.1, forward strand.
TTGGCTTAACGATAAAATTTTTTATAAAATATGAAGAGCCTTACTATTAGCAATAGCAAGGCTCTTTTTATGGATGCCTCTTTTATCGAATTAAATATTATATTTTTTAACAATGTTAGTGTAACACTTGGAATATAAAGTTTTATAATTGAGAATAATAATAAGTTAATATATGAATCAATCTAATGATAAAAAGCTTTCAGGTAGTGTAAATTATAGTTTTGTTGATACCATCCGTTGTATTTCCATGATGGGGATTGTGTTCTTACACTGCTCTGTTTTTTGGGGTTTAAAATACAAAAGTTTCTCAGAAACGTTAATCGAAACAGCAGTCATGCAACTTTTAAAATTTTCTACCATTGCGTTTTTTTTAATTGGCGGGTTTTTGATCAATCATAAAATCAATGAATACAGTGCAAGTCAATATTTAAAAAATAGGTTCACTAATACAGTAAAGCCCTGGTTGTTCTGGGTAAGTTTGTTCTTTGTTTTAGATATAATTGGGCAGGTAATTATTTACTTACGATTTGGCAGTAGTGATGCTTTTAATAATTTACCCTTATATCTGATTGAAGAGACAGGGCATATTTTGTTTTATACTGCTTTTTGGTTTATCCCCAATTTTTTAATTTGTATAGCGTTACTACTACTTTTTAAAAAGTACCTATACAATATACGGTTTGGTGTGTTTTTAGGAATTTTATCCATTTTTTACAGTATAAATTTATATGGCACTTGGATTCCTACCGAGCATTCTAGTGCTTTATTTGGATTTGTATTTTATCTGTGGCTTGGCGTAATGCTAAACAAACACTTTCAAAAAGTAATAACTTTTATCAATAAAATATCTTGGAATAAGCTGATCCTTATAAATATAATATTTTTTACTTTAAGTATGGTAGAAATTATTTACTTAATGAGGTTGGGTTCAAAAGATTCTTATGATACATTAAGGATTACAAATATTCTTTATTCTTTAAGTATGTTTACTGCTTTGTTAAAAATAGGAGGTATAGATATTATACAAAGAAAATTAAATCCAAGACAAACGACCTTTGGGATATACTTAGTTCATGAAATATTAATTATCAATGTATTACCGTTGATTTTTACACCTTTAAAAATACACCCGGCCTTGCTCAATGCAAGTAGTAATATATTTTATACAATCGTACGTTTTATAATAGTTTATGTACTAAGTTTTTTATTAACGGTTGGTATAGGTAAAACTAAAATGAAATGGATAGTAGGCCAATAGTTTCAAGATCAGTGGAATTATAATTCAATAGCTCTTTTTAGTTCTTCCAAGTATAAAGTTCCCCATTTTTCGTCGGGCTCCAAATGGCAACCTTCTCCCCATTCGTTCCAAGCATTGATAAATAATAGTTGTTCATTATCCGGTAAATTTTTTTCTGTATATTCTTTCATTTCCTTAGCCCATTTCCCAAATAGTTGTGGTGTAGTACCAATATAAATTGTAGCGTTCTTTTTTCTTCGGGCAGAATTGTCCCACGATGGGCAAATACACCGGAAATATTTATAATCAGGTTTTGGCCTGTTAACTATATTTTTTACAAGGTTAGGATAAGCATAAAGCCCGTTTTCATAAACCAGAGATTTTTTAATTGCAGATTTATGTAACGCTTTCTTAAATAAATATTCTACCATATTCTTTTTTGCTGCCTTTTCTCCTCTTAATGTTTCGTCCGGGGCAAATTCCATCCCTGCATCAAACCCATGTTTTGTTGGGTCTAAATTCCTTTCAAAGTTTTCTACCCTTATTAAGAAAATGTCGGGAAACCCTGCTTTTTGTACCTCATCCCGCCATAATTTTGTTGCTTCTTTTATATCAGGATGAAGTTCTGACCTGTAAACTATAAATACCGGTTTTCCGTCAATTTTAATATATCTCTCATCTTTAAAAAATGGAATAAGATAACCAATATGGTTTTTATCATCCTCAAGAGAATAATCCTGTTGCATCAATACATCTTTCTCTTGCCCATCCCATGTTCTTGTCCAATTTTCATTGGCCCAGCATAAACAAAAAGGAAAATTTGGTTCTTTGCTTCCTAACAAATTATGAATGGGCTTTTCTAACAAAAGTTTGCCATTAAACCAATAATGATAAAAGCAAAACCCGTAAATTCCGAATTGTTTGGCTAAATTGGATTGTTCAATTAAAACACTATTGTTATCTAAATTATAGTAATTTCTATCTATAGGAATATGGGGCTGATAATGATCTTTAAATAACGAAGTTGCCTTTTTTACATTTGTCCATTCTGTAAAGCCTTTTTCCCACCATTCGTTATTTTCTTTGATCTCATGGTATTGAGGTAAATATAAAGCAATTGGTTTTACAGCACTTTTCATTTTTTAATTAGATTTTGTTATCAAGAACTTGTAAAGAAGTATTGCAAAGTTGTCTAAAATGTAACTATTAAATGATTTCTTTACTATCATAGTATGCAAGCAATGCTTCTTTTACCATATCTTTTTCATTACTATGAAAAAGAAACATTTCTAAAATGGTTACCAAATTGATCACCTAAAGTTGGATTGTTTTTTATCACTTTAAAAATGAATAATTACTACTATTTAAAGAACTGTGCTTAAAAAATTTATATATTAAAATTGTACTTTTCCAAAAAAAAAGGCCGCCAAAAATTAACATAACTATCCCAACCGTGGCAACCAAAAGGTAATTTTTTATCATTTAATAGATATGCTCTTTCCGGAAAGTCTTCAAAAGCGAATTTTAAGGCTACTTTGCATGATGGAATATTTAAAATCTTATTTTTCCTATTTACCTCGATACTCCAAAATGAATCTTCATTATATTGATGAGCATTTTTAGAAAGATAAAAGTTGATTGAAGCTTGCATAGAAATTGTTATCTCATAAAACTTTTTTACTCTGCGTAAAGAGAGTCCTCCGTTGCCAACTTTATTAATAAATTGTTTAGGACTTGGCACACCTTTTTTATTTATATTGAAATAAGTATACAAGGCAGATTGTATATTTAGTTGTATCTTTTTAAATAAAGTTTCATCATTTTTTTTCCTGATCCAAGGTGCGCCAATGTAATCTAAATCTTGATTACACCAATAACTAAGTTCATCTTTAAACACAAAAGCATCTAATTGATGTATCAACAGATATTCATAGTTAAGGAAGGTTTGATAAAATTTAGTTGATAACATTAAATGGTTGTATCCGGCAATTCCATCAAAATATTGATCATCAAAATTGATGATTTCATTAAAAGATATCTGTTTAGTTTCTGCTGGTAGAACAAGGCTAACAGGTTTAATGGCAATGATAGGATATGCAGATAATATTTTCGCACATTGTTGTAAAGCAATCAATTCGTAATCAGACAACGTATCCTGATAAAACGGAATAATTACTACAACTTTTTTTTGCACAGCTATAATTGATTTAACTGTTTTACCAATGATTCAAAGTGATTTTGATAATAAAAATCGTGTGCATTTTCTCCTTCCGGGATTACATGCGGCACATGATAATAAGCTTCTAATATTCGAGGTGTTTTTAATCCTTCGGCAATGGAATAAGGAAAAGATTGATTGCCGACAAAGAACTTACAACCTGCAATTATCTGTGCCAATTCTAAAAAGTTCTTCAATTGAAACCATTGCAAGTTAGGAATAGCTTTTTTCATATCTTCGTACTCTGATTTTACACCGATAAAAACAGTATGCTTGTAATCTTTTAAAAAAGAATAGTTGATAGTAGAGTTACGATAACGTTCGCTTCTTGCTAAAACGATCTTATCAGCATAAGAAAAATCAGGCTTAACTTGTAACCACGGTTTCCAAAGTTCCGGAGTAAAACCGGTAACATAACTATACCACCTGGCCAGGTTTGAATTAATTAGCGGAATGGTTTTATTACGAAAAAAATCCAGGTCAATATGGATTTTCTGATTATTATATGCTTCGCATTTATAAATATAACTTTGTGAATTTAGCAAAGGGAATAATATGTTGGCCATGTTTTGGCTGATCATCACACTTCCCATCGAGTGCCGGCTATTGCTATAAACTGGTGCCGGCAAAGGCTGATTTAACCGTAGGTATAGGTAAATCGGCACGTTTGTAACTTCGTAAATTTTTTTGATAGTTGGCAAAGCATAGATTAAATCGCCCGAATTACCGCTGTGTATTATATTGAGTACCTGATCTTGCCTCGCAACTGCTATAATTTTTTCTTGTGTGTCTAAACGGTCATCACCAGTAAAAAAATTCAATACTTCTTGTTCCGTATAGTTTCTTAGTTCCCACTTATATTGTTTGTATTGGTTAGAATTGGTTAATTTTAACAATAGCCTGCTGATTAAATTCTTTTTTTTAAACATGTTTCTTTATCAAAGTATATTGTTACGCTTTAAGATTTTCGCATTAATATTTAAAATTGTAACACCGAACTTTATAATTTAAATAACCGCCTCTCGTTTATTATACAACTCGTTAACCAAAAATTCAAAATGTTTCTGAAAGTAAAAGTCATTCCCGTTTTTTCCTTCCGGAATTACGTTAGGCGACGAATAATAAGTTTCTAATATACGAGGCACTTTTAACCCTTCTGCCAACGAATAAGGAAAAGATTGATTACCAATAAATAATTTACAGCCTGCTATAATCTTGCTCATTTCCAAAAAATCACTAACTTCTGCATATTTTATATTCGGTATATATTTTTTTATCGCTTTTAATTCTTCTTTCACACCAAGAAAAACTACGTTATCATATTTTGACAGAAACGAATAACTGATTATAGGATTTTGATAACGCTGGCTTCTCGCAATAACAATAGTATTTTTATAACTTAAATCCGGTTCAATAAAAAGCCATTGTTCAGAAAGATTTGCCGTTACACCTGTTGTATAAAAGTTCCATCGCGCTATATTACCTCTATCTAAATATATTCCCGACTTTCTAAAAAGACTTAGATTGATGTCAATGCGTTGGTTAGTATGTATAGCACATTTACTGATATAAGTTTGGCTTTCTAATAGGGGCGACAGTAATTTTACAGATTGCTCATTTAACATTACTTTATTTAAAGGATGTACCAAACCCATTGCTAAACGCATGGGTTCATTAACTTTAAGCAATAAGTTTTGTGGTTTACCAGTTAAATTACTTAACTTTTTAATAACAGGAAGCGCATATATAACATCACCAGCATTACCGGTATGGCTGTAATTAAGCCCGCCGTTTTCCTGAACGATGTTGATTATATCAGGAATTGTAAGAATTTTATTATTGGAAATAAAAGTCTCAATTTTTTGCTGATGGATTTGTAGTTTATTTAACCGGTATCTTTTTTTATCAGCGATACTCCACCAAATAGATTTTACAAAATTAACAGGCTTGTTCATAAATAGTACTCATGAATTGAACATTTGCATATCAATCAGCCTTTTGTATAAACCATTTTTGCTGATTAATTGCTGATGATTTCCCTGTTCTGCAATCTTTCCGTTTTCTAAAACTACAATTTCGTCGGCATTTTGGATGGTGCTTAAACGATGTGCAATAATTAGTGATGTACGGTTTTTAGTGAGGTTATTTAACGCATCCTGCACTAATTTTTCAGATTCTGTATCCAAAGCAGAAGTAGCTTCATCCAGCAACATAATCGGCGGATTACTTAAAACGGCACGTGCAATATTAATCCGTTGTTTTTGTCCGCCCGAAAGTTTGGAGCCGCGGTCGCCAATATTGGTTTGGTAACCGTTTTCCGTCTGTAAAATAAACTCGTGGGCATTGGCAATTCTGGCGGCCGCTTCAACTTCCGCCTGCGTAGCATTTGGTTTTGAGAAAGCAATATTATTAAAAATGCTATCGTTAAATAAAATGGATTCCTGATTAACGATGCCCATTAAAGCACGCACAGAATCCGTTTTTAAATATTGAATATCTTTTCCGTCTATCAAAATTTTACCTTTTATAGGTTCGATAAATCGCGGTAGCAAATCCATCAAAGTAGATTTTCCGCCGCCGGAAGGGCCAACTAAGGCAATGTTTTTTCCTTTCGGGATAGTAAGCGATACTTCTTTTAGCACTGTTTTTTCATTATAAGCAAAGGAAACATTTTCTAAACGGATACTCTCCGAAAAAGTATCGATAAAAACAGCATTGGGCGCATCGGTAATTTTGGGTTTTTCATCGATTAAATCCAGCACACGTTCGCCGGCAGAAATCCCGGAATGGATATTACTAAAAGAATCTGAAATGGCTTTTGCCGGGCGCATCACCTGAGAAAAAACAGCGATATAGGAAATAAATTCTGCTGCGCTGAGTGCAGATGTATGCGAAATAATTAAGGAACCGCCATACAATACGATTCCGGCCACCATAGAAACGCCCAAAAATTCTGAAACAGGCGAAGCTAACTGCTGCTTCCTCGCCATCGAACGGATGATGCCGGAGTAATGGTTATTTTCTTCGGCAAACTTTCTTTTGATATAATCTGTCGCATTAAATGCTTTGATAATTTTGATACCGGATAATGCTTCATCCAAATAACTAATCATGTTGCTATATGATTCCTGCGATGCTGTAGCCTGCTGTTTCAGGTTTTTCACAATTTTAGAAATGATAAAAGCGGAAACCGGGATCACCAGTAAAGCAAAAAGTGTAAGCTGGTAGGAAACGTAAAACAGGTAAACCACATAAGCAATTAACTGAAAAGGCTCTTTAAAAACCACCTGCAAAGTGCCGGTAACCGAAAACTGAACTACCTGCACATCCGAGGCAACTTTAGAAATAATATCGCCTTTCCGTTCATTGCTAAAATAACCCAGGTGCAAATTCATCACATTATTGAAAACAGCTTTACGCAAATTTAACAAAGTATGGATGCGCAGATTTTCCATAATCCGCTGAGAGATGTAACGAAAAATGTTACTTAAAAAAACGGAAACAACAATTGTGATACACACAAATTTTAAAGCCCCTGCTGCACCATAAACTAAATTTGCCTGGTAGGCGTAGTAATTAAAAGATTGAATAGAAAAGAATTGTGCCGGCTTAGCAATTACATGTTGCAAATGACTTTTATTTAGGAAAAGCTCATTTAACAGCGGAACCAAAAGTGCCAGGTTTAAAGTATTAAAAATAACAGATAAGATAGTAGCAATTAGATAAGGAATAGCAAATTTTTCTATCGGTTTTGCAAAGGAAAGTAATCGAAAATAAGTTTTCATTCAAAACGTTAAGCCTGCAAAATTAACAAAAATTGGAGGTTGAAGATGTCTACTTTAGTTTGTCTGTGTTTTAAACTTTGATTATCAAACTTTGATTTGGAAAAATTGTAAAATACTTCTTTTACCACTATAAATTAAGCATTCATCAACTCTTCAATATGATCTGCTTCCAACGGAATATCAGACATTAAATCTATCGTGCCATTCTCCGTAATCAGGATATTATTTTCCAACCGGATACCTAAACCTTCCGCAGGAATGTAGATTCCGGGTTCAACGGTCAGCACATTTCCTGCTGCAAAAGGCGTATATCTTCCGGCGAAATCATGCACATCCAAACCTAAATGATGCGAATTGCCGTGCATAAAATATTTTTTATACAAAGGCATCGCCGGGTTTTGTTTTTCAACATCGTGCCGGTTTAACAAACCTAAATCTATCAGTTCCGAAGTCATAATTTGGCCAACTTCGTCGTGATAAGCATTCCAAATCACGCCGAGTTTAAGGAGTTTAACGGATTCCTTCATTACCCTTAAAACAGCGTTATAAACTGCTTTTTGCCGATGCGTAAAGCGGCCGTTAACCGGGATAGAACGCGTCATATCTGCATTGTAATTGGCATATTCGGCACCAAAATCCATCAAAATTACGTCGCCGTCTCTACAAATCCGGTTGTTATCATTATAATGAAGAATAGTTGCATTGATACCCGAAGCAATAATCGGGTTGTAAGCATGGCCGGTTGCCCGCTGGCGGATAAATTCGTGGATAATTTCGGCTTCAATTTCAAACTCGCCAACGCCGGGCTTTGTAAATTTTAGTACCCTAAAAAAAGCATCATTGGTAATTTTGCAGGCTTTGCCGATCAAATCAACTTCTGCCTGGGATTTTACGGCACGCAATTCCCTAAAAACAGGCGCGGCCCTTAAATATTGGTGCAGCGGATATTTCTCTTTCAACTGTTGTATAAACCGCATATCACGGTACGAAACCGCGTGTTCGTAACGGTCGTTTTCATTGGTGTTGATGTAGATATTTTCTGCATAAAAAATAACCGCGGCCAAAATAGAATTGAACTCGTGCAGCCAAAAAATCGTTTCAATTCCGGATGCTTTTGCCGCTTCTTCCCGTGTATATTTATGCCCTTCCCAAACGGCAATATGCTCATTTGTTTGTCTTAAAAAAAGTACTTCTCTGTATAGCGGATTTGGACAGTCGGGAAATAACAGCAATATGGTTTGTTCCTGATCAATGCCCGACAGATAAAAAAGGTCTGCATTTTGTTTAAATAAATGGTTCTGATCGCCGCTTCGAGGGAATTCATCATTGGCATTGATAATTACCAAAGAATTTAATTTTAATTTAGATTGAAAATTATTTCTATTATTGCAAAATACATCGTTGTTGATAGGTTCGTATTTCATTGAAAAGCAATAGTTTATATTTTGTATAAAAGATTTTTAAACTTATTTTGAAAAATAATGTATAAAATGGAACGGAGTTTGGTGCAACGAATCAAACATAATAACTATTTTTGTAAAAAAAATCACAATTAAAATTGTTAATCTTGAAAATTATGAATTATTCTACTTTAAAGAAAACGGTCGTTCTGTCGATTGCTTCTTTGATGAGCGTTGTTGTAGCCCATGCACAATCCTCATCAACGGACTCGGTGGTAACACAAGTTTCTGGCTCAAAGGTATTTGGAGGCAGGGCACAGTACAAAACTTTTACAATAGGAGTAAACGCAGGTGTATTATCACCCTCAATTCCTTTTGGATCAGACGATTTTACAAAAAGTAATTTAGAGTTTGGTTACGGTTTATCCCTTAAAAAACAATTCGGCCACGCTTTCGGCTTACAATTAGACGGAGTTCGCGGAAAAATTTCCGGAGATAACAGCAGAAATAGATCCGGTGCTTCAAATGGTTCACGTGAAGGTGTTTCTGCATTCACAACCGATTTAGCTTATTCTGCAACTTTAAGCGGTATCGTAAACGTTGCAACAGTAGATTTTATCCGCAGAGAAAATTCTGTTAATTTTTACGTTACTGCCGGTGGTGGTTTAGCCGCTTACGCACCTAAAGTTACTATGTCTAACAATACTGTTGTTGATTATAAAGATCATGCAGGTAGCGACGGTAACAATAAATATATCCACGAATTGGTTATCCCGGTTGGAGTTGGTGTAAAATTCAAACTTTCTGATGCGATTGCTTTAAATTTAGGTTACACAGCTAACTTTATCGACGGTGATAACTTAGACGGATTAAAAAGAGGTTATCCTACAAAAGATAAATTTTCTTACGCTCATGGCGGTTTAGAATTTACTTTGGGTAAAGCATCCAAACCAAATTTAGATTGGGTTAACCCGCTTGCCATGATGTATGACGAGTTGAAAGACCCAACTTTACGTGAAGAAGTTGAAGCTTTAAAAGGTCGTGTATCAAATGTTGAAAAAGCAGTTGATGACTTGAAAAAAGATTCTGACGGTGACGGTGTTTCTGATCAATTTGATAAATGCCCCGGAACTCCTGCAGGTACGATCGTTGATGGTTCTGGTTGCGAAATTAAATTCCCTAAACCTGATACTATTGCTGCCGCTCCTGGTTCTTACGCTAACATCCAGTTTGAGTTTGACAGTTCAGTATTGAGAACTTCAGCTTACCCTACTTTAGATAAAGTTTCTGCCGATATGAGAAGCAATACAACAATGACTATCGAGTTTGACGGTTACGCCTCTTCTGAAGGTTCTACTGCACATAACATGCGCTTATCTAAAGACAGAGCAAATTCAGTTAAAACTTACTTGGTAAACTCTGGTGTTGATGCTAAACGTGTTAAAATCAAAGCTAACGGAGAAACTAACCCGGTTGCCGATAACTCAACAGAACAAGGACGTGTATTAAACCGTCGTGTTGAGATCAAAACAGGTATGTAATTAATAAGTTAATTCATGCAAAGGGGTTCAGAGTTTTCTGAACCCCTTTTTTTATATTTGAACTATGTATTTTTTCAGAAAAAAAGACAAAAGCAGGCCGGATAATTTTAACCTTCGGGCAATGCACTTTATTAACAAAACAGCGATAATTATATTTTTGCTGGGTATAATCTGGAAATTAATCGATTGGTTTATTTTAAAAAAATGAAAGAAATTATCAACACAAAAGAAGCACCGCAACCTATCGGCCCGTATAATCAGGCAATTGCAGCTGGTGGTTTTTTATTTATTTCCGGGCAAATTGCACTCGATGCAGAGTCTGGTACTTTAATTACAGATGATATCGAAACAGAAACTCATACTGTTTTAAAAAATCTGAAAGCTATTTTAACCGAAGCCGGGCTAACATTTGATCATATTGTTAAAACCACTATTTTTTTATCGGATATGAATAATTTTAGTGTAATAAATGAAATTTACGGTTCTTATTTCACCGGAAACTTCCCGGCCAGAGAAACAGTTGAAGTTTCTGTGTTACCAAAAAATGTTAATGTAGAAATTTCTGCCATAGCTATTTCTGCATAATTCTGCCATAAAATTTGATACTGTTTTTATGCCCTTAAAATCTTTGTTGTTATAAGTTGTTAAATTTTGGATGATTTTTTTCAAACTCCAATAGAATATTTAAAAGGCGTTGGAGCTGTTCGTGGCGAAGCTTTAAAAAAAGAACTCGGCATCTCATCTTACGGCGACCTGCTGCAGTATTTCCCTTACAAATACATCGACCGTACACGTTTTTATAAGGTAAAAGAAGTATCATCGGATTTATCTTTTGTGCAAATAATCGCACGTTTAAAACATAAAGAAATAGTTGGCGAAAAGGCTGCGAAGCGATTAGTTGCAGTTGCGTTTGACGAAACCGGTTCGCTCAAACTGGTTTGGTTTCAGGGTATCACCCGGATGTTCCAGAATTTAATAGTTGGAAAAGCTTATGTGTTTTTTGCGAAACCCGGTTTTTTTAACGGGAAATTACAGCTTGCACATCCGGAAGCAGAGCTTTACAATTCCGAAGGTGCCAAAAGTAAAGGTAATCTTGCCCTACAGCCGGCTTATATCTCCACAGAAAAACTTAAAAGATTTTTACTTGATTCTAAAGGGATTCAAAAACTAATTGCCATTTTGCTGGAACAGTATGCAAGAAATCTGGAGGAAAATTTGCCCGCTTATATTATATCAAACAATCAACTAATCAACAGGAGTTTGGCTTACCAGAATATTCATTTCCCCGAGAACTTTTTGCAGCTAAAAGAAGCATCACAGCGGTTAAAGTTTGAGGAGCTTTTTTTCCTTCAGCTTAAACTTCTCAAAAATAAATTATTCAGGGAGCAAAAGTTTAAAGGAAATGTGTTTGGTAAAGTTGGCTATTATTTTAATGAATTTTATAATCATAAGCTCCCGTTTGCATTAACTTCAGCTCAAAAACGAACGTTAAAGGAAATCCGATTGGATACCCAAAAAGGTGTGCAAATGAACCGTTTGCTGCAAGGCGATGTTGGAAGCGGCAAAACGGTTGTTGCGCTGATGAGTATTCTTTTAGCAATTGATAACGGTTACCAAACTTGTATGATGGCACCGACAGAAATTTTGGCCAATCAGCATTTTCAATCTGTTAAGCAACTTTTAGGCGATGATTTTTTGGAAGTAGCTTTGTTAACCGGTTCTACCAAAACAAAAGCAAGAAGGAGCATCCATGAAGATTTGGAAAGCGGTAAACTAAACCTGCTGATTGGTACGCACGCTTTGATTGAGGATAAAGTTCAGTTTAAAAATCTGGGCTTTGTAGTAATTGATGAGCAGCATCGTTTTGGTGTGGAGCAACGCGCAAAATTATGGCGTAAAAACAGCATCCCGCCGCATATCCTGGTAATGACCGCTACGCCGATTCCGCGCACTTTAGCCATGACTTTATATGGCGATCTGGACATTTCTGTTATCAATGAATTGCCTGTTGGCCGGAAACCCATCACAACCATACATTTTTTTGAAAACAGCCGGCTGCGCATGTTTGGTTTTATGAAAGAAGAAATTGCGAAAGGCCGGCAGGTTTATGTAGTTTATCCGCTGATTAAAGAAAGTGAAAAACTCGATCTTAAAAATTTGGAAGATGGCGTGGAAGTGATGTCGCGGGAATTTCCTTTGCCGGAATATCGCATCAGCATCGTCCACGGCCAGCTTTCTGCAGCTGATAAAGCGTTTGAGATGAACCGTTTTGTAAAAGGCGAAACCCGGATTATGGTTGCTACAACGGTAATTGAAGTTGGTGTAAATGTACCGAATGCTTCGGTTATGGTTATTGAAAATGCCGAACGGTTTGGTTTATCGCAGCTGCACCAGTTGCGTGGCCGTGTTGGCCGTGGTGCCGAACAATCTTACTGTATTTTGATGAGTAATCACAAGCTGTCAAAAGAAGGAAAGCTGCGGTTGGAAACGATGGTGCGCACTACAGATGGTTTCGAAATTGCAGAAATTGATTTACAATTGCGCGGGCCGGGAAACATTGAAGGAAAGCAGCAAAGCGGCGTGCTGGATTTAAAACTGGCAAACCTGGCAACCGATCAGGAAATATTATTACAAGCAAGGCAAACGGTTGAAGCTATTTTTAAAGAAGACCAGCAACTGGAATTACCAAAAAACCAGCTGTTACATCAACATTTTCAACAAAAAACAGAAGGATTAAGTTGGAATAAAATCTCCTGACTTAGTGTAATCTCTTTTATGAAAGTAAAACTTTTACTTTTAATAATGTGGTTTTACGGCTTCTTAAATTAACTTCCCGATCAGTATGGATTGTCATTTTAATTAAAATAGCAGCAATAAAGTAGGTAAGATCACTTATTTTTGCCGGTAAAAACAGTATCTGTGCCAGACGAAGACCCCAAAACTACAATTAAACCCGATCCATTTGCAGCACTCCGTTTCAAGGAGTTCAGGTCGTACTTAGCCATGCGTTTCTTTTTAACGTTCGCTTATCAAATGCAGGCCGTTATTTTAGGTTATCACATTTATCAGCTTACAAAAAGTGCTTTAGCCTTAGGGATGATCGGTTTGGCAGAAGCTATTCCTTCCATCGGCATTGCTTTGTACGGCGGTTATGTAGCTGATAAATCCGAAAAAAAACGTTTATTACTCATCATTTTTACCGTAATGTTGGTTTGCTCAATCGTGATGCTGCTTGCAACACTGCCAGTGGCAAACCGTTATTTAAGCAGCAGCCATATTGTTCTGATACTTTATGTGATGATATTTTTTATCGGCCTGGCGCGCGGTTTTTACGGCCCCACGGCTTTCTCTGTGATGACGAGGATTATCCCGCGCGAGTTATATCCTAATTCTTCTACCTGGAACAGTTCTGCTTATCAAACCGCCTCTGTTTTAGGCCCGCTGGCAGGCGGTTTAATATTTGACAGGTTAGGTATTTCGATTACTTTTTCCCTGGTGGTTATTTTTATCACAACAGCCATCGTGGCCATCATTATGCTTAACAAGCACGAGCCGGAATTTGTGCCGAAGGAAAGTATTTATAAAAGTTTATCGGAGGGAATCAGTTTTGTTTTCGGTAACCGGATGCTACTTGGTGCATTGAGCCTGGATTTATTTTCTGTATTTTTTGGAGGAGCCGTAGCCTTGCTGCCGATATTTGCCAATGATATTTTAAAAGTAGGTGCAGGAGGTTTTGGTTTGATGCGCGCCGCTGATTCCGTTGGAGCAGTTTTAACGATGCTGGCTATGACACGTTTTTCGCCGATGGGAAAACCTTGGAGAAACTTGCTAGTAGCCGTAACCGGTTTTGGGATTTCCATCATCTGCTTCGGGTTTTCAAAAAACTTTTACCTTTCTCTTTTCTTCCTTTTCAGCTTGGGCGCGTTTGATAGTGTAAGCGTTTTAATCCGTTCAACTATTATGCAACTACTTACGCCGGATCAAATGCGCGGGCGCGTTTCTGCGGTCAACTCCATGTTTATTGGTTCTTCCAACGAAATCGGTGCTTTTGAATCAGGTGTTGCTGCCCGGATTATGGGAACAGTTACTTCGGTTATTTTTGGCGGATCGATGACGCTGATTGTAGTACTCACTACTTTTCTGAAAACTAAAAAGCTCGTTCCGATGCAATTGAATGAGATTAATACACCGGAAGCAACGAAAGGTTGATAAGATTGTCATCCTGAACTTGTTTCAGGATCTCTCAGGATAAGATTTATAGCTGTAAAAGAAGCATTAGCCATTAGCAGGAGAGATGCCGAAACAAGTTCTGCATGACAAAAATTACGCTTCCGTTTCCATTCTTTCGCCGATTTGCTGCCGCCACATGGCGTAATACAATCCTTTCAAATCTAAAAGTTCGGTATGTTTCCCGGATTCAATGATCCGGCCTTTCTCTAAAACGTAAATCCGGTCGGCATGTAAAATAGTTGATAAACGATGTGCGATTAATATGGTAATGTGGTTTTCCAGATCAGAAACATCACGTATCGTTTTGGATATTTCCTCTTCCGTAATAGAATCCAGCGAAGAGGTGGCTTCATCAAAAACTAATAAATCAGGTTTCCGTAGTAACGCTCTCGCGATAGATAAACGCTGTTTTTCGCCACCGGAAACCTTTACGCCACCTTCGCCAATAACCGTATCCAAACCATTTTCTGCACGCGCCAGCAAATTATAACAAGCTGCTTTTTTCATCACAGAGTAACATTCTTCATCCGTTGCACCCGGTTGCACGAATAATAAATTTTCACGGATCGTTCCGGAAAACAATTGTGTATCCTGCGTAACAAAACCGATTTTTTCGCGCAATTGATCCAAATCAATCTCCGAGCTGCTGATGTCATTATAAAAAACTTTTCCGTTTAACGGTTGATATAAGCCAACCAGCATTTTTACCAAAGTGGTTTTACCCGAACCGGACGGGCCAACAAAAGCAATCGTTTCTCCTTTTCTGGCACTAAAATCAATATCAGTAATTGCATTGCGTTTGCCGGTTAAATGCCGGAAACTTACTTTATTAAAAGTCAAAGTATTAATTTGAGGCAAGTGAACCGGGTTTACAGGTTTTGCATCAATCTCTGTACTTAAAATCTGTTTAAAATTATTGAGCGAAACTTCTGCCTCCCGCCAGGAAAGGATCACATTTCCTAATTCCTGTAACGGATTGAAAAGGAAAAACGAATAGAACAAAAAGGAGAAATATTGTCCGGGTGAAATGGTTTTTTCAAAGATCAATACCAGTAAAACCACCACCATTGTACTGCGGACAAAATTTACAGTTGTGCCTTGTGCAAAGCTCATGCTGCGCACGTATTTTACTTTTTTTAGTTCGAGATCGAGGATTTGATAGGTGGTTTTATTCAGTCTTTTTATTTCCTGTCCGGCTAAACCCAAACTTTTAATCAATTCAATATTGCGCAAAGATTCTGTGGTAGAACCTGCCAGCGTA
This sequence comes from Sphingobacteriaceae bacterium, assembly GCA_903642215.1. Classification (GTDB taxonomy): domain Bacteria; phylum Bacteroidota; class Bacteroidia; order Sphingobacteriales; family Sphingobacteriaceae; genus Mucilaginibacter_A. The sequence goes on from CAHJWG010000001.1 coordinate 818,116, forward strand.
GTGGTTTGCGTAACGATTTTCTTTTGAATTGTTTTGATTTTCCTGCTCAAAAACATACTCACAAAAGTAATAACCGGGATGGCTGCAAAATAAACCAGTGTAACTTTGTAGCTTACGTTAACCGAATAAACGATAATAAAAATCATCCCGATCAGGCTCACAAATAAAACACTGATAAAAGAAGTAATAAACTTTTCTGTATCAATCCGTACCTTTTGTAAAATGCCAAGCGTTTCGCCGCTGCGCTGGTCTTCAAAAACCTGGTAAGGCAATTTTAGCGAATGTTCCAAGCCATCCGCATACATGCGTGCGCCAACTTTTTGGGTGATGATATTGGTATAATAATCCTGAAAATTTTTGGCAATTCGGGAAATCATAGCTGCGCCTATTCCTAAACCAACTAACGTTAAAACGCCATAAACGAAATCGTGCCGGGATAATACATCGCGTTTTTCAATAAAACGATCAACCACACGCCCGGTTATATAAGGATCGAGCAGGGAAAAGCCCTGGTTAATGGCGGCAAGCAGCAAAGCCACCAGTACGTAACTGCGATAGCTTTTTAAGTAACTGATCAATAATTTCATAAGCTGCAAAAATACAAAGAGGGAATGACCCTGCGGTTATTCCCTCCTCAAAATTTAAATAAAAAGTGTTTAAACAGTCATAATATCTTTCTCTTTCAGTTCAGAAAGTTGGTCAACTTTGATGATATAACTATCTGTTAGCTTTTGCACATCGCCTTCGCCAACTTTGATGTCATCTTCAGAAACACCTTCTGTTTTCAATTTTTTAATCTTTTCGTTAGCATCTTTACGGATATTCCGAATCGTTACTTTACCGCCTTCTGCTTCTGCTTTTACTTTTTTTACCAGGTCTTTACGGCGTTCTTCGGTTAAAGGCGGCACGTTGATGCGGATAATCTGCCCGTCATTCTGCGGGTTTAAGCTGAGGTTGGATTCGATGATGGCTTTTTCAATCGGCCCTAACATCGATTTTTCCCAGGGCTGGATTACTAGAGTCCGTGCATCGGGCGTGTTTACGGTTCCAACCTGGTTCAGCGGAGTCGGCGTGCCGTAATAATCAACCGTAACGCTATCCAGCATGGAAGGAGAAGCTTTTCCGGCCCGGATTTTAGTTAACTCGCTATCTATAAACTCTATGGCTCTATCCATATGAGTTTTGGTATCTTTTAACTGCTTTTTAATGAGTTCGCTCATCTCTTAAATTAGTTTTTGCAAAAGTAAAAATACGGATTCAGAAATTTATACCGATGCTGTTTTTATCGCCTAAAAATTAATGTACTAATGTTCCGATAGCTTCGCCTTCGGAAATTTTTTGGAAGTTACCTGCTTTGTTCATATCAAAAACAATAATCGGCAGCTTGTTTTCCTGGCACAAGGTAATCGCCGTCATATCCATCACGTTCAAGCCTTTATCGTAAACTTCCTGAAAAGAAATTTCATCATAACGAACTGCTGACGGATCTTTTTCCGGGTCGGCAGAGTAAATTCCATCCACACGTGTCCCTTTTAAAACCACATCCGCTTTAATTTCGATTGCCCTTAAAGAAGCCGCCGTATCCGTAGTAAAATATGGATTACCGGTACCGGCACCAAAGATTACCACACGGCCGGTTTCCAGATGGGTCATCGCGCGGCGGCGGATATAAGGTTCGCAAATCTGCTCCATTTTAATAGCAGATTGCAAACGGGTTTCAATCCCGATTCCTTCCAGCGCACTTTGCAAGGCCATACAATTTATGACGGTAGCCAGCATGCCCATATAATCTGCCTGCGCACGTTCCATTCCGGATTTTTCTGCACTTAATCCGCGGAAAATATTTCCTCCTCCAACAACAACTGCAATTTCAATACCGGCATTAAATACACTTTTAATATCCTCTGCATACTGTAAAACACGCTTGTTATCAATGCCGTACTGGCGGTCGCCCATTAAAGATTCGCCGCTTAGTTTCAGGAGGATTCTTTTGTATTTCATGTTGAATAAAAATATTTATTAAAAAATTAAGATTCGATTTACTTGTAATTTGTATAAAAATGGTTGTTAAAAGAAGTACCGGTAATTCGGAAATCAGCATCAAATACGATGAAATCTGCACGGCAGCCTTTTTTAATTTGGCCTTTTAATTCGTCTTTTAATAATTGTGCCGGATATAATGAAGCCATATTGATTGCTTCCGCTAACGGAATATTACAGAATTGTACGCAGTTTTGAACACCTTTTAACATGGTTAATGCTGAACCTGATAAAGTTCCATCCGGCATAACGTAATAATTATCTTTCAAAATATGCTGATACGCGCCTTCGTTTGTTTCTGTTACGGCATCCGTAATCAGGAAAAGTTTTTCGCCCAATTCCCGTTTAGCCAGTCTGATCATCGGATAATCAACATGAATCCCGTCCGGTACAATACTTGTAAAAGGTTTTTGCTCAAAAATTGCCGGGATAAATCCCGGTTCTCGGTGGTGCATTTGCGGCATGGCATTATACAAATGCGTTACGGCTTTTACGGGAGATTTTAAAAAATGATTTGCCTGTGTAAAAGAAGCATTGCTGTGGCCGGCAGAAAGTATAATATTTTGCTGATCCAAGAAATCCAAAACTTCATCATCTTGCAATTCCGGCGCGATGGTAATCATTTTAATTTCTCCTTCGGCGAGATTGAACCAATATTTTAATTCTTTTAAATTTGCTTTTCTGATCAGGTTTTCCGGGTGTGCACCTTTTCGTTTTGGGTTGAGGAACGGGCCTTCCAGATGTAAACCCAAAAAATTGCCGATACTATTTTTACGGTATGTTTTTGCAGCTTCAATTCCCTGCAAAACAATTTCGGTTGTATTTGTGGCGATGGTTGCAAAAAAACCGGTTGTACCTTGTTGCAGCAAACAGGTTTCCATTTCCTGCAAAGCGGCAACAGTTGGTTTTCCTCCGAATAAAGATTTACCGCAACCGTAAATCTGCAAATCGATTAAGCCGGGAGCAAGGTAAGCACCGTTTAGGTCGATGCTGTTTTTATCGGCATAAAAACTTCCTTTCTCAATAATATCCAACACAAAACCGTTTTCAACCAAAACTGCTTTTCCTTCGGATAAAGTTCCGTTTGTAATCAGTTTTAAATTGTAAAAGGCAGTGATCATTTTTTTTATAGGTAAAAAAAGCACAAAAAAAATCCCCGCTGGTTTAGCGAGGATTTAGATATGAATTAGTTGCCTAATGCAACTCTTTTGAAAGCGGTTACCGTTAGTCCTTTTTGAACTCCATTTAAAAATTGGGTAATGGTTTTGGATGAATCCTTTACAAATTCCTGATTCAGCAAAGTAGAATCTTTATAGAACTTGTTTAATTTCCCCTGAGAAATCTTTTCAACCATTTCTTCCGGTTTGCCTTCGGCGCGAATTTGTTCTTTGGCAATATCCAGTTCGCGTTGGATGGTGGTTGCATCAACATCGCCTTTATCAATGGCAACCGGGTTCATCGCTGCAATTTGCATCGCTACGTCTTTACCGGCTTCATCAACACCTTCGGCAACTTCATTTAAAGCAACCAAAACACCTAAACGGAAATTTCCGTGGATGTAAGGGACTACACGTGTGCCTTGTAAAACTTCATATTTAGAGATACTGATTTTCTCGCCTATTTTCCCGGTTTGATCTAAAATAGCGTCCGCAATTGTTAAACGGTCATTATCTACATCTAAACTTAAATTGGTAAGGTCAGCAATATCAGCCGGTTTTTCTTCTACTGCGCGGTTAGCAATATCATTTGCAAAAGCAATAAATGCCGCATTTTTAGCTACAAAATCTGTTTCGCAATTTAGTTCGATTAAAACACCGCGCGTGCCATCGTTGGAAGTACGGGCGATAATTACGCCTTCGTTTAACTCGCGGTCCTGGCGGCTGGCCGCAACTTTAGCACCTTTTTTTCTTAAATAATCGATAGCTGCTTCAAAATCACCGTTAGTTTCGGTTAAAGCTTTTTTGCAATCCATCATTCCAGCTCCTGTTTGCTGGCGCAGTTTGTTTACGTCTGCCGCAGAAATTTGTACTGTTGACATATGTTGATAAATTAAATGTTACCCGATTATACTGCCGGTGCAACAATGTGTTTAACATTAATGTGGATTGTAAATTAATAAGTAAATCAACTTACAATTACAATCCACAATTATTAAATTATTTTAAAAATTAAGCCGCTCCGTGTCCTTCGGTAGCAGAACTGTCGATCACATCAGCAGGAGCTTCCGTTTCTGCAGCTGCTCTTCTGCGGCGTGTACCTTCAGCTACAGCAACGTTAGGGTTATCAGCTTTTGCTTTTGCAGTAGCAGCTTCTTTTTCAGCTTCGTCTTCTTTATCACGCTTGCGTTCATCTAAACCTTCCTCAATTGCTTTGGTAATAATATCGCAGATTAAAGAAATCGATTTAGTTGCATCATCATTTGCCGGGATAGGGAAATCGATGTTAGAAGGATCAGAATTGGTATCCACCATTGCAAATGTTGGGATACCTAATTTTAATGCTTCAGAAACAGCAATATGTTCTTTCTTCACATCAACCAAAAATAAGGCAGCCGGCAAACGGTTTAAATCAGCAATACCACCTAAAAGTGATTCTAATTTAATACGCTCACGCTGGATCATCAGTCTTTCTTTTTTAGAAAGAATGCTGTAAGTGCCGTCTTTAGTCATCTTATCGATGTTAGACATCTTTTTGATTGATTTACGCACGGTTGCAAAATTAGTTAACATACCGCCTAACCAACGTTCGGTTACGAAAGGCATATTTACAGTTTTTGCAAAATCAGCCACTAAATCTTTTCCCTGCTTTTTAGTAGCAACGAATAATACTTTACGGCCGGATTTTACTATTTGTTTTATCGCAGCTGCAGCTTCGTCTAACTTGCTTAAAGTTTTATTTAAATCGATAATGTGGATGCCATTACGCTCCATGAAAATGTACTGAGACATTTTCGGATCCCATTTACGGGTAAGGTGGCCAAAGTGTACACCTGCATCCAGTAAATCCTGATATGTTGTTTTTGCCATTGTTTGTGTCCTCCTTTAAATTAACGTTTACTGAATTGGAATTTACGACGTGCTTTTTTACGGCCGGGTTTTTTACGCTCAACCATACGGTCGTCACGCGTCATCAAACCTTTTGCGCTTAAAGCAGATTTTTTCTCGCCATCTAATTCCACAATAGCTTTAGCAATTGCTAAACGAACGGCACCTGCCTGTCCGTTTACGCCGCCGCCTGCTACGTTAACTTTTACATCGAATTTACCGGCAGAACCAGAAACTTCTAATGATTGGGTAACCACATATTGCAATGGTAATGTTGGGAAATACTCTTTGTAATCTTTGCCATTCACAGTGATGGCCCCGTTGCCTTCTTGCAGATAAATGCGGGCAACTGCAGTTTTTCTCCTGCCGGATGTGTTGGTAACTGACATTCTTTTTCTCCTTTAAAAATTAAAGTGTAATGGTTTTAGGGGTTTGTGCTTCATGCGGATGCTCGGCACCTGCATAAACATGTAGATTACCAAATAAGGCTTTGCCCAAACGTGTTTTAGGTAACATACCACGCACCGCTTTTTCTACCACGCGGGTTGGATGTTTTGCCATTAACTCCTTAGGAGAAATGAATTTTTGACCACCCGGATAACCCGTGTAAGAAACATATTCTTTTTCACTGAATTTGTTTCCGGTCAGTTTTACCTTGTCTGCATTGATAACAATTACATTATCTCCGCAGTCTACGTTTGGGGTGAAACCAGGCTTGTGTTTTCCTCTGATGACCATTGCGATCTTAGAAGACAAGCGCCCCAAAATCTCTCCTTGTGCATCAATAACAACCCATTCTTTATTGACGGTTTTTTTATTGGCAGAGACAGTTTTGTAACTTAACGTATTCACTTGCTTTGTATTAAATTAATTAAACAGTTTACTTTCCCCGTAATTTTCGGGACTGCAAAGATACTGGAAAATGTTTTATTACAAAGCGTTAGGAGGGAAAATTTTAGGCGATAAAAGAAGCATGTAAAAGCTACTTAAATTTTGTTTGTAAAAACTGCAATGCTTCTTTTATGCCTGTAATTTTAGAATTTAATTTTATATCGAAAAAAGAAGTATAATCAACTGCCTTGCTGCTTTTCAAATGTGCTTTTAACTTTTCGCCAGGTTAAAGACTTTTGATTATCTTCAACAAGCAAATCCGGGTTTAGCAGCCACTGCTCCATCCGCTCAATCATTTTTTGTAATTGTACTGTATCTAACTGACTGATAGCGGTTTTTGAACGATCAAGGTAGTTATACCAAACATCCTGAAACAGCCAATCCAATACAATCCTATTAAAGCAATGATTAAACCGAACAGGTTTTGTAAATGATGCCGGTAATACTTCGTTTAATAGTTGTTTATACCGGTAGATGTGAGAAATGGTATCTTTCATTTTTTATTTAAACCTATGTGCTGCTTCTAACTAATCATTCTTTTTTAGGAGGAAAGCTTTTTTATCCAATCAAATCCTTTAAAGAATAAATCTCATCAATTGTTAAGAAAGATATTCATCATCAATTATTTCAAAATCTTCTCTTTCTTCGGATGTAAGCGCAGCTATTATTGGAAATTCATCTAACGGAATATAAACGGAACGTTTGTTTAATAAATCAAGAATCATGGTGTTTTCATCTTTAAAACTAACGTTTGTAATGCCAAGTGTTCTTTCTAAAGTCCTTAAAAAGTTTTTTACGTTCCATAATTTTAGTATTTTATTAAGCACTGTAAAATTAGGCGGTTAAAAACAGTTAGAAGCTTAATTCATCGGTCAATTCAATTAATGTATCGACAAATAGGGATAACCCGGTTTTTGTACAATTATTTTTTTATCCAGGTACGAAAACTCTCAATATAAGTATCACTAACAGGCAGCTCTATATTAGTGAGTTGTACTTTACGGTTTTGGATTGATCTGATCTTATCAACCGGCGCAATATAACTTCTGTGGATACGCTTAAAATTATTGGCAGGCAATTTTTCCAACACTTTTTTAAGGGCATTAAAGTTAAAACAGGTTTTGGTGCCGAGGTATAAATTTTGATGTAATCTTCCATGCTTTCAATATATTCAATATCGATGAGTTTGATCTTAATCATCCGGTATTCCGAATACACATACAAGCTTTCTGATTGTGCTTCCTCTTTAATGCCATGTTTGTATTTATGGTAATCTATCGCTTTATCAATTGCTTTTGTAAAGCGTTTCATATCTATCGGTTTTAGCAGATAATCCAGTGCTTCCAGTTCAAACCCTTCAAAAGCAAAATTTTTATAAGCGGTGGTAAAAATAACCATGGGTTTTATTTTTAAGGAGCGCACCAAATCAATACCGGTAATATCAGGCATGTTAATGTCGATAAAAAGTAGGTCAACCATGTTGTTTCTCAGAAATTCTGCACCGGCTATCGCATCTTCAAAAGTATTTAGCAAATGCAATAACGGAAACTTATTTATATAGCCGCTAATTAATTGCAAAGCCAAAGGTTCATCATCAATTGCAATACATTTAATGTTCATATTTCAGGAAATATTTAGAATGATTTAAAAACCAAATGCTTCTTTTATCCATATAGAATTTGTATGGTAAAAGAAGCATCAAAACCAAACTGCTAAGTATGCAAAGTTAAATTTACAGTGTACAATTCGTTTTCATTGCTAATGTTTAATAAATACTTGCGCAGATAAATTTGTTCGAGCCGTTGTTTAGTATTGCTGATGCCAATCCCTTTCCGGTTTGCACTTTCCTTGTTGCTCAATAATGGGTTCCGGCAAAAAAGCAAGATTGAGTTTTTTTCAATTGTAATTTTTATTTGGAGCGTGTATTCTTTTTGTTTGCTGATGCCGTGCTTAAACATGTTTTCAACAAAAGGCATGATAATCAGCGGGGCAATATTTTTATTTTCCGGATCGCCGCTTATGCTAAAATCAATATTTGTTTTTTCACCGATGCGTAAACGTTGCAGTTCGATGTAATTATCAATACAATCCAACTCATTTTGCAGCGGTACAAAATCTTGTATTACTTCATCTGTAACATAACGCATAATGTTAGATAATTTCATTATGCTGTCAGCCGTATGTTCATTATTAGTAACAGCAAGTGTGTAAATATTATTGAGTGTGTTAAAGAGGAAATGCGGATTAATCCGAGCTTTTAAAAAGGAAAGTTCTGCGTTAGCTTTACCCGTTTCGGCAAGCATTGCCCGTTGTTCTGTTAAGCGCCATTCTTGCGTAATCTCAATAGATATACTTAGCGCAACAATCATAATGAATATAAACAGACCGGTAAAATCAACATGGTTCCCGCGTTGTACTCCGTCAGAGCCTGGTTCCGGACTAGAAAACCCTCCTGGTGGTTGCCCGAATTCTTCATCCGTTGGCCGCCTGTAATCACCATGAAAATTTTTATCTCGCGGGCCGGGAGGAGGTTCCCTAAAATCGTGATGCATGGGCTGCCCATCAACAATACCGGGTTTATTCTCAGTATTTGCTACAGATATTTGGTTTCTGGTTAAGAGTTTGTCGAACGGCTCTAAATAATAAACAAGGCACAGCAAACAAAAAATAAGGCTGAAATAACTAAGGTATTTTCTTTTTAAAAAAAAGAAAGGTATTAAATAAAGGCTGTTGAGATAAAATAGTACGAAATAGCAAATGCAAAATTCCCAATAATACTTGTTTGATAGTAACGAGAACAAGTTGCCGTTAACTTGTGCGCGATTTAAAAACAAAAGCGGAAAACCGATAAACAGTAACCAACCTGTAATTTGTATAACTACGGCTGATGCTTTGATTTTTTGCATGTGCAAAGTAAACTGTTTGCCACGAATCGTATAAAAAGTATCGGTAAACAAAGCAATTGTGTAGACGGATAAATTATTATTGCAATTGCTTGCCGTGTAAATCCTGTGAGTAACTATAACATTACCGCCTAAAACCCGCAAACACCTATCTTTACCACCGCTAAAACAAATAAAATGCATGTTTCTAACCTCGCTCAAAACCTGCACGGTTCTGAGATTATTAAAATTGCCGGCGAAATCAATGAACTGAAAAAGAAAGGCGAGCAGATTGCAAACCTCACCATCGGCGATTTTGATGCTGAAATTTTCCCGATTCCGGATGAATTGAAAGACTTGATCATCAAAGCCTACGAAGCGCATCAAACCAATTATCCGCCTGCTGATGGTGTTTTAGAACTGCGCGAAACTGTATCGAAGTTCTTAAAATTAAGCTTTGATCTGGATTACGACACCAACGAAATTATCATTTCCGGCGGTTCCCGTCCGCTTATTTATGCCATTTTTATGGCTTTGGTAAACGAAGGCGACAAGGTTGTTTTCCCGGCACCATCCTGGAATAATAACCATTACTGCGATTTGCTGCGTGCAGAACAGGTTATTGTGCAAACAAAACCCGAAAATAATTTTATGCCAACCGCGGATGAGCTGCGGCCGTATGTAAAAGGTGCCGCTTTGTTATCGCTTTGTTCCCCGTTAAATCCAACCGGAACCATGTTTTCCAAAGAAGATTTAGAGGAAATTTGCGATTTGGTAATTGAAGAAAACCAAAGCCGCAGCAAAAGCGAAAAGCCGCTATATATTTTGTACGATCAGATTTATTCGCAGCTAACTTTTGGCGATCATAAACATTTTAATCCGGTTTCTTTACGGCCGGAACTGCGCGATTATGTGGTTTTTGTAGATGGCGGTTCCAAATGTTTTGCGGCAACCGGCGTTCGGGTTGGCTGGGGGTTTGGGCCGGCACCAATCATCAATTATATGAAAGCAATTATTGGCCACATGGGCGCGTGGTCGCCAAAGCCGGAACAGGTTGCAATGGCGCAATACTTAGGTTCGGATGAAGCTGTTGCATCTTATCTGGTAACTTTCCGGGAAAAAATCCAAAAGAGTTTAAATACCTTATATCAAGGTTTTATCCGCCTGAAAGAAAAAGGTTTTACCGTGGATGCAATTGCACCGATGGGTGCTATTTATCTCACCCTGAAAGTAGATTATACCGGGAAAACCACGCCGGCCGGACAAGTTTTACAAACTTCTGCCGATATTAATTTTTACCTGATAAAAGAAGCACAGGTAGCACTGGTGCCATTCTCAGCGTTTGGAACGGATGATAAAGTAAACTGGTTCCGCGCTTCGTTGGGTGCAAGCACGGTTGAGGAAATTGAAGCGATGATTCCGAGGATTGAAGCAGCTCTTTCAAGACTGAAATAGTTGTTTACCATCTTGTCATCTCGACCGTAGGGAGAGATCTTCATCGAACTAAATAGATCGCTTTGAAGAAGATTTCTCCCTTTGGTCGAAATGACAATTGCCAATTTTATGCCGATAAAAACAGCATCGCATAAAACCAAAATCAAGCCGCTTTACTAATATATTTTACCAAACTACGCTTGGCAACCGGCAATAAAGTTTGCTCTAACGGAAAAGAAATATCACAGGCAACCTGGTAAACTGCCGGATTTGGTAACTGCTTCCGGCTGCTGATCAGATCAATTTTAATCGATTCCGGCGTGTGTACAAAACTTAAATTGTAATTGGCAATGTATGCAGTGTTGATGCCGCGGTACTGGTCGTCTTTTCCTTCAAAAACCGTAATCCGGTATTCGTAAACGTGCAAACCTTTTTCGTCGCCGTTGCGGATAAATAAATAGCCAAAATCCGGTATCAGCGGCAAAACACCAACCGGGTCGATCAGCAAACGGGTTTCCACAAAATCATAAATCTCCTTTCCCTGCTGCAAAGCCGGGTTCATTTTCTCCAAAGAAAAAGTAATAATCTGCTCAATTTCCTGCATCACGTAATCATCTTTCACCATTTTTTCATACGTTAATTTCAGCGCATCAAAATCGGCTTTGGTTAACCGCTGCGGGAAGTTTTGCTGCATCAGCACTTTATTATTTTTAAAATGCAGCAGGTTATTGTAATGGAAAATCAGATCGCCCAGATCCGGGTACAATTTACTGCTGTGGAAATGCTTGTTAATGTGTTGCAGATAAGCCAGCAAAACATACTTTTTATGCTCAAAATCAATCGAGCCTTCAATAAACCAATTGATACCTAACGCCTTCATTTATTGCTCCTTTCAAAACCAAAAGTTAAATAAAAAATCACATTTTTGCAAAGATGTCTAAAGGAACCTTGTTTTTAATTCCAGTACCGCTGGCTGATGAGGCCGGGTTAAAATCTTTTACGCCTTTTTTAAAGGAAAAGATTAATCATATCAACGAATATATTGTTGAAAATGAAAAAACTGCCCGAAAGTTTTTAAAAGAAGCGGGTTTAAGAACGCCGCAGGGCGATTTAACGCTGCATGATTACGGCAAACACCAGCGCGGCGGCAATTTATCCTATTTTTTTGGCGGATTGGAAGCCGGAAAAGACGTTGGTTTAATGAGCGAGGCCGGCTGCCCGGGCGTTGCCGATCCGGGTGCGGATTTGGTGGCCGAAGCGCATCGCCGCGGCATAAAAGTGGTTCCGTTAGTTGGGCCGAGTTCGATTTTATTGGCGTTGATGGCTTCGGGTTTTGACGGGCAACGGTTTACTTTCCACGGTTATCTGCCGATTGATAAAGTAGAACGCACCCGGAAAATTAAAGAGCTGGAAGGGCTTTCGGAAAGGTATCAGCAAACACAGATTTTTATGGAAACGCCTTTCCGCAATAATTCTCTGCTGGAAGAATTATTAAAAAGTGCCCATTTAAAAACCATGATTTGTATTGCCTGCAACTTAACAATGCCGGACGAAATGATTGCTACCAAAAGCATTACCGATTGGAAAAAACAAATTCCGGATTTGCACAAAAAGCCAACAATCTTTCTGCTGCACCGTTTCTAAAAAATGTTTCCCGCCGAAGGCCATTTTCCTGTTTTAATTGTCGGGGCCGGGCCTTCCGGTTTAATGATGGCGGCGCAACTGCTTCGGTACGGCATTCAACCCTTAATTATCGATAGTAAAAAAGGGCCGACAAATCAATCGCGGGCATTAGCTGTGCAGGCGCGTTCGATGGAAATCTACCGGCAAATGGGTTTGGCCGATCAGGCTTTGCAGGAAGGAATCCGGGCAGAAAGCGTTTCGATCCAAAATGATGAAAAAGAACTGATCAGTTTTTCACTGAATAATCCCGGCAAAAACGAAACACCTTTTCCGTTTATCCATTTGTTGGAACAAAGCAAACACGAACGTTTGCTGCTCGGTTTTCTCACCCAAAATTGTTGTCCGGTTTATTGGAATACTACTTTAACCGATTTTTCTCAGCAGGAAAACAACATCAAAGCGCAACTAAAAAGTGATGATAAAAACAGTACGATAACTGCAGACTGGCTGATTGGTGCCGACGGCACCAATAGTTTAGTGCGTAAATATTTAAAAATTGAGTTTAAAGGTGATGCTTACGCCAATAAATTTTACCTGGCAGATGTAGAATTGAACCAGGATTTCCCGGAGAAGAAAGTTTTTTTAAAATTGGGCAATACTTCTTTTACCGGCCTTTTTCCGATGAAAGGCGTTAATCGTTTTCGTGCAATTGCTACGCTGCCGAAAGTTTTTGCTGATCGGGAAGATGTTCAGTTTGAAGAAGTTGAAGCGGAACTGAATAAATCTTTACCACAAAATTTTTTAGTCGAAAAATGCCATGCGTTTTCTATTTACAGATTGCATCATCGCATGGCCGAAAATTTCAGGCATAAAAACAGTTTTTTAATCGGTGATGCAGCGCATATCCATTCGCCGGCAGGCGGGCAGGGCATGAATACCGGTTTGCAGGATGCTTATAATTTAGCCTGGAAACTGGCCGGCGTGATCAATAAAAATATTAAACCTGAAATTTTGGAAAGTTATGCAGCAGAACGGATACCAGTTGCAAAGAAACTGCTGCAAACTACAGATCGTTTTTTTAGGCTGATTAATACTCAAAACCCGCTGAACCGATTTTTGAAAAAGCAGATTTTTCCAAAATTAATTCAGTTTTTTTGGGAAAAGAAGCGTTTCCGGGAGTTTGGTTTTAAAACGATTTCCCAAATCGGGATTGCATATCGAAATAGTAAAATCAGCTTAAACCTCAGCAAAGCCGAAAAAATTAAAGCCGGTGATAGATTGCCGTTTATTAAAATTTTTGATGAAAAAAAGCAGCAGGAAACCGATTTGCATTTGTGGTGCCAAAAACCTGGTTTCACTTTTATCGCTTTGGGAAAACTGAAAGAAAACGATTTATTTAATTTGGCAAGATGGATTACACAAAATTATCCGCAGCAATTAAACTTCTTTTACCTGCCTTTTTCTGCAAAAAATAAACCTGTTTTTGATTGTTTTGAAACAAAGGAAGATCAGCATAAAGCTATTATCGTACGGCCGGATATGTATATCGGTTACCTAAACGATACAATCCATGTTGAATTGATTGATCAATATATGGAGCAAATAGCTGGTTGCATCAAAGCACCTAAAAAACAGGTGTAAAAGAAGCATCCGTTTCATCGAACGATTAAAACCCAGCCGGAAAATTTGTTTCCGTTTTTTAAATCGATCACATAATAATAAGTACCTGCGGGCAAGTTTTGGCCGTTAAACCTTCCGTCCCACGGTTTACCGTAGCCAATCGAATTTAAAACCATGCCGCCATAACGGTTGTAAACCTGGATAGTAGCGTCTGGATAAGTATCGAGCGCATCAATATCCCAGGTATCATTAATGCCGTCATTATTCGGCGTAAAGGTATTTGGGATCGTGATTTTTTTATAAACCCGTACAAAAACATCATCCGTAGCAGTACCGCAGCCGGAAACCACGTGCAAGGTATAAGTAATATTATCTGCAGGCGTGGCAACCGGATTTAGGATCGTGCTGCTGCTTAAACCGGTAACGGGTGTCCAGTAGTAAGTTACGTTATCGCCTTTTGCAGTTCCGTTAAGTGTAACGGCTTGCCCCTGGGTAATCTTTTTATCAAAACCTGCGTTGGCAACAGGTTTCGCCAAAACAGTAATTTTAACGCTGTTTATGGCCGGGCATGTGGCCGTTGCATCATAAACTTTTACGGTATAAGTAGTAGTTACGGTTGGGTTTGCAACCGGGTTTGCAATGGTAGTACCGGATAAGCCGGTTGCCGGGCTCCATTGATAAGTTGTGCCGCCCGTGGCGGTAAGCGTTGTGCCGGTGCCTTCGCAAATAGTAGTTGCCGGGCTGATCGTTGCCGCAGGGTAAGCACCTACTGTTACGTTTAAACTGGCGGAAGCCGAACAGCCGCTGCTGCTGGTAACCATGAGTGTATAAGTGCCGGCGTTAGCTGTGGTAACACTTGGAATAGAAGGGTTTTGTAAAGTTGATGAAAAATTGTTCGGGCCTGTCCACAAATAGGAAGTCCCGCCGGTTGCCGTAAACGTAATTCCGTCGCCGGTACACAAAGTAACATCTCCGCTGGTAGTTACCGTTGGGATAGGATTTACCGTAAGCGTTATTACATTGGATGCTACACGGCATTGTGCCGATGCAAAAGTAGCTGCTTCGCCTACGGATAACCGGTACAGATAAGTGCCGGTTGTAGCATTGTTAAGAGTGATGGTTGTTTTTGTGGAAGTTGCCCCGGCAATATCCGTCCAGCCGGAACCCGTATTTACCTGCCATTGATATTGCGGCGTGGTATAACCGGTAGAAACAGAAGCTTCCAGATCAACTGTAGTGTTATTTCCGGCGCAAATTGTTTGCGAAGTAGCACCGGAACCAACAATATCTGCCGTAGCAATTGGCCCGCAAGGGCGGAAAGTAATATCATCCAGTGCCAGATCGTTTGCCGGCGCGCCGCCACTGCTATTATTTGTCATCTGGATTACCACATCCGAAACATTTGCCGGTGTTGTAAAAAAGAATCCGTACTGTTTCCAAACTGCTCCTGTTGCATTTAACGGAATGGTGCCGGTATTGTAAGTTCCTAAAACCGTCCCGCCGGTGGTTGATATGGAAAAGGTAATATCAGGCGGACTAATATCTCTCGACCTTAATAAATTAACAACCCAAGCTGCAAATTCGTAAGTTGTTCCGGGGCATAAGCCGCTTACGGTACTTTTGTAAAAGTAGTCTGTTTTAGATACGCTGGCATTTACAACCATCATATATCCGCCGGTATTTCCGGTATGGTCTGTGGTTGACCACCAAACTGTTCCGGCCCCGGCAGTTGTGTTTTCTATCGTGTAAGAACCATCTGTAGGGAAATCTGCGCTGCTATAAGTATAACTTGTTGTGCCTGCAGCCAAAGTGCCAGCGTGTGTGGCAGTGCCGGCCCCAAAAGTTAAACTCACTACCGGATCGCCTAAACTGCCGGTACACAATTGCGCGTAACTTAACGGAGTAAATGCAAGCAGGCAGAAGCCGAAAATAATAGCGGTAAGGAATTTCATTTATCCGGTAAAGAGAAATTTTTATAGTGCTAAAAGAAGCATGTACCGTTGATCCGGCTAAATGTATCGGTAAAAACTAACCATGGATAGTTTCCTTTTTACCGTAATTCTGAACTACCTGCGCTTCGTATTCCAGGAAAGTTTTCCAGCGGCTTTCTACATCAATGGTAACCGTATATTTTTTTGCTAAGCGGATAAACATACTGTAATGTGTGGCTTCACTTACCATTAATTCGTGATAAAAAGTAGAAAGCTCATCGTCGTTAATATGTTCCGACATTACTTTAAATCGTTCGCAGCTTCTGGCTTCGATCATTGCCGAAAACAACAAACGATCAATTAATTGTGCTTCGCGGCCGCCGCCTTTGATGATAAATTTGGCCAGTTCGTTTACATAATTGTCCTTTCGTTCCCGGCCCAGCACAAAACCACGCTGTAAAATCAAGTCGTGCACACGTTTAAAATGATCCAGCTCTTCCTGTGCCAGCAGTACCATTTCCTGCACCAGATCAGAAAGGTTTGGGTTTTGTACGATCAGCGTAATCGCATTGCTTGCCGCTTTTTGTTCGCAAAAAGCATGATCGGTTAAAATTTCTTCGATGTTGCTTTGCACCACATTGGTAACCCATTGCGGGTCTGTCGGTAGTTGCAGTTTCAGAATAGTTTTCTCGCTCACAAAACAAAGGTAAATAATGCAGCTGTTTACTTCAATTATTCGGTTTCATCCAAAGCCGGATTATTAGATAGTAAGCGGGCATGATGATGAATAGTGAGGATTTGGATAGTTGAGTTTTGGAGAAATGTGTATATAATTCTATAGTTCCTGAAAACGAGTTCTCTTAAAGTATCATCATCCTGTTCCGGTACAACTCTACCTAACATAGGCTGATAACTGAGTTGATCAATTGCCTCTTTAATTTTTTGGTTTTCGAGATGAGCGTAATGCACAGACCCATTTTTAATATAGTTTACAATATCTTTGAGATCCTGTTTTGCAATTTTAGAAAGAACTATTTGAACCATGAGTCCATTTCTTTTTTAACATCATCCCATTCATAAAACTCCCCGTTTTTAATTTGCTGTTTAGCTTGTTCAATTTTCTGTAGCAAAATTACCTTTTCAACCAAATCATCTATTGAAAACGTGTCTGGCATGTGGTTAACCAATTCCCGTACTTTCTCTTTAGTCAGCATAACATTACTCTTTTTATAAAGATAAAAAATTTATCGGTACAAATTTTTACTCTCAATAAATTCCAGTACGGCATCCGGTAAAAAGTATTGGATGTTTTTTTTTTGGGAAACCGCTTTCCGGATAAATGTAGAAGAAATTTCCATCAGCGGTGTTTGCGTTATCGTAACGGAAGAATGAGTGCTAAAAACAGTATCAGCAAAACCCGGTCGCGGATAAACGTAAATCTGGTAATCGCGCAATAAGATTTCGTAATTTTTCCACTTCTGCAAAGAGTTTAAATTATCTGCGCCCATAATCAGCACAAACTTATGCGCCGGGAATTTTTCGTGCAGATGCGTTAGCGTATCAATTGTGTAAGATGGCCGCGGCAGTTTCAGTTCAATATCGCTTACTTCAATATTTGCGGCAGTTTCGGTTGCTAATTTGGCCATTTCCAATCGGTCGTAAGTATTAATCAGGTCGCCGGCTTTTTTTAATGGATTATGCGGAGAAACCACCAGCCAGACTTTATCCAGATCGGTGTGATTGGCCATGTAATTGGCGATAATTAAATGCCCGACATGAATCGGGTTAAAAGACCCGAAAAACAAACCGATTTTCATGCTTCTTTTATGAGGGAAATTCTATTGTCCGATAAAATCTGAAACGAGTTTTTCTGCTTCTTCACAGGCAACAGCAAGATCATGGTTTTTAAGGATAACATCAAACTGCGGCTCATAAGCCAGTTCTTTTTCTGCTTTGGCGTAGCGTTCCTGCAGCTTTTCTTCACTATCAGTTCCGCGGCCGCTTAACCGCTCAATCAAAACTTCCAGCGATGGCGGCTGCACAAAAATAGCCAACGCTTTACCGTCATATTTTCTTTTTAGGTGCAGGCCGCCAATTACGTCGATATCAAAAATAACATGTTTGCCGCTTTCCCAAATCCGTTCAATTTCTCCGCGCAGCGTACCGTAAAATGTTCCCGAATAAACTTCCTCAAATTCTACAAATTCCTTTTGCGCAATCCGGTGTAAAAATTCCGTTTGCGAAATAAAATAATAATCTTTCCCATGCTGCTCTTCGCCGCGCGGATGCCGTGTGGTAGCAGAAATGGAAAACTCCAGATCATTAAACTTACTAAGTAAATGATGTACAATTGTAGTTTTACCGGCTCCGGAAGGTGCAGAAAATATGATGAGTTTGCCGTTTGTATTCATAAGGTTTAATAGTTTATGGTTAATAGTTTATGGTTGATAGCAGCTTCCATGAACCATCAACTATTTTCTATCAACTTATTTTACAATACGTTAAGCAATTGTTCTTTAATCTTTTCCAGCTCTTCTTTCATACCTACAACCAACTTTTGGAGGGTTGCATTATTGGCTTTAGAACCCAGCGTATTTACTTCGCGGCCAATTTCCTGTGCAATAAAACCCAATTTCTTGCCGTTTGCATCCGGGCTTTTCAAGGTTTCTAAAAAGTAATCACAATGCGTTTTTAAACGTATTTTCTCTTCAGTAATATCTAACTTGTCAATATA
This sequence comes from Sphingobacteriaceae bacterium, assembly GCA_903642215.1. GTDB lineage: Bacteria > Bacteroidota > Bacteroidia > Sphingobacteriales > Sphingobacteriaceae > Mucilaginibacter_A. The sequence goes on from CAHJWG010000001.1 coordinate 836,315, forward strand.
ATAGATCAGTTCCTGCTCAAAACGGTTTTGGTCGATGTTATCGCGGCCAACGGCTTCGCTCAAAAAATGGTTTAAACGTTCTTTTATGGTGATAATCCTTTCCGGTTCTGCAACTTCTACTTTAGATAGATTTTCGAGAATAATACTGATCCGAAATTTAAGGTCATTTTCCAGCACATTTCCTTCATCCAGGCGAAATTGCTGGAACGCATCAACAGCTTTTTTAAGCAGCTGCGTTACTGTTTTCCACTCATCTTCGGATGCTTTTTCTTCGGTATATTTCACTACATCCGGCAAACCCAAAGCCAGTTGCAGCAAATTATCTGCCGGCTGGTTTACCTTTGCGCTTACTTCTTTTAGCTGTTGTAAATATTGCTGCAGCAAAACCACATCAATACCTAATGCGCTATTTTTTACATCGTTTTGTTCTGTGGTGATTGATAAATTTACTTTGCCGCGTTCAATCGTCCGGCTGCATTCGTTGCGTAATTCAAACTCTTTTTCGGAAAAAGCACGGGGAAGTTTGATGGATAGTTCCAGGAATTTACTGTTGAGAGATTTTATTTCGACCGTATATTTTACGTTTCCCAGATCCTGGCTTATCAGCCCAAAACCTGTCATGGATTTAATCATCTGCAAAGATAAAAATTTATCGATACGGCTAAAGTTTAAACAAAGCTGTGTATCAAAAAGATAGCAATACTGTTTTTATCACCTAAAAACTTTAATTAACATAGTTTAACACGCAGTCAAATCTGCTTTTTGTAATTTTGCATCGATGTTTAGAAGTTTTTTCGGGAGGATCATATTAGCTTTGATTTTCTTTTGTTGCACAAATTCTTACTCCGTTTTTGCCCAGCAGGAATTTTTACTGCGCGGTGCAATTTTCCAAAAGCAAAACGGACAGCGTGTTGCAGATGCGCTGATTACCGACCAGAAAAGTAAAGTTGTAATAGCCAGTAATAATTTAGGTGGATTTAACATCAAAACAACTGTTGGCGATACCCTCCGGATTGCTAAAAAAGATTTTACAGAATATATTTATGTAGTGAGCACGCAGCAAGATTTGATTATCCAGCTTTCGCCGGTTATCCAACTTGGTGAAGTGAGAATTGTTGGGCAAAGTAAAAAGCAGGAACTGGATGAAGCGATGCGCCAGTACCGCAGCCAGGGCAGTTTTTATAACGGAAAACCGCCGGCTTTAGCTATGGCTACTTCGCCAATTACGGGTTTGTATGAGCTTTTTGGTAAAACGCCCAGGCAGGCAAAACATTTCCAGGAGTTTTATAAACTGGAAACCGAGCAGATAAATGTGGATAAGCGTTTTACAAAAAGATTAATTCAGCAGGTTACGGATTTGGAAGAAGCTCAAATTGCAGGTTTTATGGATTCCTACCGGCCTTCTTACGATCAGCTTGCAGAGTGGAATGATTATGATTTGATTAATTACATTAAAAAATCAGCAATCGGTTTTAAAGAAGGAAAAGGTTTGCCGCCACTAAAAAAACTGTATTAAAAGAAGTGTTAATTGAATTTAAGGTTGTTGTCATGCCGAACTTGTTTCGGCGTCTCACAAGCAAGTTATCACTTTTCACGAGAGATCCTGAAATAAATTCAGGATGACAAAAAAATCAAATCCCTAAAGCTTCACAGGCTTTTTCGGCAGCTAATTTCTCGGCAGTTTTTTTGTTAAATTCTTTTCCGCTTCCCAATATTTCTCCGTCAATATTGGCTTGTACGGTAAATAATTTAGAGCTTTCGCCTTGCTGATTGGTGGTGAGCTCGAAAACTATATCCTTACTGTGTCGCTGGCACCATTCAATTAGTTTGCTTTTAAAATTGGTTTCCGTGTTTTCCAATTTATGGATGTCGATGTGCGATTTGATAATCCGGTTGATGAGGAAATCTTTGGTAAAGTTGTAGCCTTTATCTAAATAAACAGCACCAACCAAAGCTTCAAAAGCATCTCCCAACAAAGAACTTTGGCGGTTAGTATTAATTACGCGTGTATCAAATTCTACCAGCTGCTCAAAACCTAATTTGTAGCCTAATTGGTTTAAGTTAATCCGGCTTACTATTTTAGAACGTAATTCGGTTAAAAAGCCTTCATCTTCATACGGATACATTTTAAATAAAACTTCTGCAATAACAGAACCTAAAACAGCATCGCCTAAAAACTCCAGCCTTTCATTACTGTTTTTAACGCCCTTTTTTACAACTTGCGCAACAGATTTATGGCGGAAAGCCAGCCGATAAAGCATCAAATTTCCGGGCACAAAACCCAATAAATTTTTTAACAGCTTAACATATTTTCTGTTAGGAGATAAGTAAAGCTTGTAAAACCTTAAAACCGGCATTAAATACTATTCTTCGTATTTTTTGAAAATAACAGAGGCATTATGTCCGCCAAAACCGAAAGTATTACTTTGCGCGGTGCGAACCAAACGTTTTTGTGCTTTGTTAAAAGTGAAGTTTAACTGAGGATCAAACTCCGGATCATCTGTAAAATGATTGATTGTAGGCGGCACAATATCATTTTTTATAGAAAGAATGACCGCAATTGCTTCAATAGCACCGGCAGCACCAAGTAAGTGGCCAGTCATGGATTTGGTAGAACTGATGTTTAATTTATAAGCATCTTCTCCGAATAAACTTACAATTGCTTTGGTTTCGCTGATATCTCCCAACGGTGTAGAAGTACCGTGGACATTGATATAATCAATATCACTTGTGGTTAAACCGGCATCTCTCAAGGCATTTGTCATCACCAAACGCGCGCCCAAACCTTCAGGATGCGGGGCCGTGATATGGTTTGCATCTGCACTCATACCGCCGCCAATCATTTCGGCATAAATTTTTGCACCGCGTGCTTTTGCATGTTCCAGGTTTTCTAAAATTATCGCACCGGAACCTTCGCCGGCAACAAAACCGTCGCGATCTTTATCAAACGGGCGGGAAGCCGTTGCAGGATCATCATTTCGGGTTGATAAAGCATGCATCGCATTAAATCCACCCATGCCGGCTTCATTAATTATCGCTTCGGAACCTCCGGAAATTATAACATCGGCAGTGCCTAAACGAATATAATTGAAGGAATCAATCAGAGCATTTGTGCCGGAAGCACAGGCAGAAACAGTAGAAAAATTTGGACCGCGTAAACCGTATTTAATAGAAATATGGCCCGGAGCAATGTCCAAAATCATTTTTGGAATAAAATAAGGATTGTAACGCGGCGTACCGTCACCTCTTGCAAAGCTGGAAACTTCATCTAAAAACGTTTTTAAGCCGCCTATACCGGCACCCCAAATAACGCCGATCCGATTTGTATCCAATGCAGAAAAATCTAAACCGGCATCACGCACAGCTTCATCGGTAGAAACCATGGCGTAATGAACAAAAGGATCCATTTTGCGTGCTTCTTTTTTACCGAAAATATTTTCGGCAGAAAAGTTTTTTACTTCGCAGGCAAATTTTGTTTTAAATTTTGTGGTATCGAAACTTTTGATGAAGTCAGCTCCACTTACCCCGGCAAGCAAGGCATCCCAGTAATCCGGAACATTATTGCCGATTGGAGTAAGTGCGCCGAGACCTGTTACAACTACTCTTTTTAACTCCATTTAATTAGTAAAAAGCGCTATTATTTAACGTTTTTTTCCAAGTAAGCAATTGCCTGGCCAACAGTGCCAATGTTTTCTGCCTGATCATCAGGGATAGCTACGTTAAATTCTTTTTCAAATTCCATGATCAATTCTACAGTATCTAAAGAATCTGCACCAAGATCATTAGTGAAACTTGCTTCTGGCGTAACTTCGTTCTCGTCAACACCTAATTTTTCTACTATAATTGCTTTTACTCTGGAAGCGATATCAGACATGGTCTTTTAATTTTTATGGTTAAATAAATCTGTGCAAAGAAAAATAAATTAAATCAAATATCAAACCTAACATAAAATTTTGCCGGGCTTAATTCCAAAGAAAAAATAATACAGTTTTGATGCTTTGTTTGCAAGGTTAAATTAATTAAAAATTATTGATATAATTATAAAATTATAAACGTATTAATGGTTGGATGTGTAATTTTGATTGACTTTTACGACCTATTCTTTTGAGCAGAAAAATACTAAATTTTGAGTTAGACCTTGATTTTATATTGATTGCAATTACTTCGCAATTAAAAGATTACCGGCTTTGCTACCATATAAATAAGGAGTTACACACAAATTTTAAAAAAACAGCGGATTACTGTTTAAACTTGTTTGCCGGTAATGAGCCGCTACAGTTTTCGCAATATTTTTTTGATATCGAAGCTTCCGAAACAGAATTTTACATTATTGCAAACCACAGTGCTGCCGGATATCTTATCCCGGAGATGGGTTTTGTTAACTATTTTATCCTGATTAAAAATCATTTTGACCAGGAAGATCTGGATGAGGTTGTTCTTAAATTACAAAACATAGAAAATATAGATGTAGTTGCACAAGTAGATCCGAGATTGATTAAATCGAACGAAAACCTGCTATTTTAAACAATTTCCGCTTAGTGTAAAAAATTAAACTAATTTTACCCTGATAAAAGAAGCATCGAAATTAAACGATTAAATATACATGAAACCGTCAGGAGTGACAGCTTCATTAAATTAAAAACAAACTATTAAATGAAAATTGCGCATAAAAGAACTAAGATAGTTGCCACGCTCGGACCGGCTTCATCGCAAAAGGAGATGTTATTATCTTTAATCAGAGCTGGTGTTAACGTTTGCAGGCTTAATTTTTCGCATGGTAAACAGGAAGATCATCAGGTTGCGATTAATAATATCCGTGAAATCAATGAGCAATACAAATTAAATGTTGGTATTCTGGCAGATTTACAAGGGCCAAAAATCAGGATCGGTTTAGTTAAAGAAGGCGGTATCCAATTGATTAACGGAACTACTATCAACATTACCACGAACGAATGTGTGGGTGATGAAAACCAGATTTATATTACCTATACAAGCTTCCCTAAAGATGTAGTTGCCGGTGAAGTTATTTTGCTGGATGATGGCAAACTGCAAATGCGGGTTAAAGAAACTAACAATAAGGATACGGTAGTTTGCGAAGTGGTGCATGGTGGTATTTTAACTTCCCGCAAAGGTGTTAATTTGCCAAATACCAAAGTTTCTATCCCAAGTTTAACCGAAGAAGATTTAGCTAATTTAGAATTTGCGCTTAAAAATGATGTAGAATGGATCGGTTTATCATTCGTTCGTACAGAGTTGGATATAATTGATTTAAAAAGGATTATCAGTAGGAGCGGAAAAATTGCGCGTGTAATCGCAAAAATAGAAAAACCGGAAGCGATAGAACATATCGATGCTATTATTGAAGCTACTGACGGCGTAATGGTTGCTCGCGGCGATTTGGGTGTGGAAATGCCGATGGAACAAGTTCCGTTATTGCAAAAAATGATTGCGCGTAAATGCCGTGCAGCTTCTAAACCGGTTATTGTGGCTACCCAAATGCTGGAAAGCATGATTACTACGCCGAGGCCAACACGTGCAGAAGTAAATGATGTGGCAAATTCTGTTTTAGACGGAGCAGATGCCGTAATGTTAAGCGGCGAAACTTCCGTTGGAGAATTTCCTGTAATTGTGATTGAAACGATGCAGAAAATTATCAAAAATGTAGAAGAATTTGGTTATCCTTTCCATACGCCAAAACCGGTAAACACAAAATCTGCTACTTTAATGTCTGACGCAGTTTGCAGTTCTGCAGTTTATTTAGCCGAGCAAACAAACGCAATCGGTATTGTAACCATGACTTCCTCCGGTTATACGGCATTCGAAATTTCAAGTCACCGGCCAAAAGCAAACACGTTTATTTTTACCAGAAACCGCCATTTGTTAAGAACGTTAAGCTTACTTTGGGGAGTAAGAGGTTTTTATTATGATAAGTTTGATACGAACTCAACCGACGGAAGTATCCAGGAAATCAATGAAATTTTGAAAAGTCAGAATTTGGTAGAAGGTGGTGATGTGGTAATAAATACTGCAGCCATCCCGATGGAGAAAAAAGGAAGAACTAACATGATTAAAGTTAGTGTAATCTAATTTTAAAATAAAAGATTTATGCAAGTAAAAAGAGCATCACCAATTGGTGATGCTCTTTTTACTTGCATAAATCTTAAATAATTTGTATGCTTAACTTGCAATCAAATCTAACAAACTTTCTGTTTTAATCGGTTTTTCTAAAAAAAACTTAACAGATTTATAAGTGCTTATTTTATCAGCATGTATTTTGTTTATGGAAGAAGTTAATGCACAAATCATAAAATTATCTTGTATGTTTTGAGGCAGGTTTTCAAATTCTTCTACAAATTCAAACCCATCCATCAAAGGCATGTATATATCCAATATAATGATGTTTTTGTTTGAATGTCCATTAGTTTCTACAACTGATTTTTTTACATATTCATAAGCTTCCTGCGCATTTAAAAAAGATTTGATATTATAATTTTTATTTAAAGTGTGCAATCTTTTTTTTATCAAATAACAATCTTCCTTGCTATCATCAATAATAATAAAATTTATATTTTCTTGCATTCGGCTATTTTGAAGGAATTGTAATTATAAAAATAGTTCCTTCATTAAAAACAGAGGTTACTTTTATTTCTCCGTTAATCTTGTTCACAGCATCTTTAACATTATATAATCCAATACCAGATCCAACTTCTTCTGCTGTGGCCCTAAAAAACATATTAAAGATATCTCCTAAATGTTTTTCTAATATTCCTATTCCGTTATCTTTAATTTGCATCGTTGCAACTCCTCTTTTAACTTGTATATCTAATTCTACAAGTTTGTTAGCGTTGTCTTTTTTCTGATATTTAAATGCGTTAGAAAGTAAATTGTTAAGAATGATTTTTAGAGACATTTCATCAGTTCTAAAAGATTCTGATTGCGCAACGTTGGTAACAAAGTTTATACTCCTCATCATCGTGGTTATCTTGTTGTTTTCCACCTGATCTTTTACAACTTCAGCAAAACTAATGTCTTTGATTTGGAGCTCACCTTGTTTTAAGCTGTAGTAATCATGGATGTTGAGAATAAAAGTATCCAGCTTTTTAACTGATTTTTCCATTAGCCGTAACATCTCTTTAATTTCATCAATTTCATCAATATATTGTGCAACATCCACTGCACCAAGAATACTTAATAAAGGGCCACGGATATCATGTGTTACACTATAGGCAAACTTCTCCAGTTCATTATAAGCTTTTTGCAGTTCAATATTTTTTAAAGCAAGCATGGAACTGATGGTGTAAAACTTATTTGCCTGATCGATGCAAGCTAAAATGTCTTCATTTGTCCAGGGTTTTTTTACATATCTAAAAATATTACCGCGGTTGATAGAATCAATAACAGATTCTATATCAGTGTATCCTGTTAAAAGTATGCGGATTGGTAAAGGATAAATACTTATAATTTCCTCAAAAAATTCAACACCTGTTTGGTCAGGCATGCGCTGGTCACAAAAAATAATCCGAATATCAGGGTTTTTTTCTAAGTGCTTATGTGCTTCAGCACAATTACTTGCAACCAGTATTGTATAATCTATTCTAAAAGAAGCTTTAAAACCAATCAGATTATTAACCTCATCGTCTAAATATAGAATCTTAATTTTATCAGTTTTGCTCACTTTGATAATCCGTTAAAACTTCTTTCAATACCAGGTGTAGTTCTAAAATAAACGCTGTACCAATGCCTTGTGTAGAATTTAAATGTATTTGGCCATTGTGTTTTTTAATTGTGTTATAAACGATAGACATCCCTAAACCTGTACCTACGCCAACGTCTTTTGTTGTAAAAAAAGGTTCATATATTTTCTTCTTTGTCTCCTCGCTCATTCCGGTACCGTTATCTTCTATTTTTACAAATAAACTCTTCTCATCACACTCGGTTGTAACTTTTAAAATACCTCCGGGCTGATTATCAAATTTTTCTTGTATGGCAAAAACAGCATTGGAAATAATATTTAAAAAAACCTGATTTAATTTACCAGGATAACATTCAATTACCGGAATGTTACCATAATTTTTAATAACTTTTATTTTATTACCAATCAAATTATTGGCTATTACCAAGGTAGATTCCAAGCCCTCATTGATATTTGCTTTTTTCAAATCATCTTCATCAAGGCGAGAAAATATTTTTAATCCCTTAACAATATCTGCCGTTCTGGTTGCGCCTTCATTGATGCCGTTTAAAAGATGGTTAATTTCAATTTTTAAAAAATCTAAATCAATTTCTTCCTTGTAATCATCAATCTGTTGTTGCTTTTCGTTATTTGGAACTTCCGATAAGCCAACAGATTCTATGTTTGTAATTGCATCAACCAAGATATCTACATCACGTCTTAAAGGTGCAATATTAGAAGTAACAAAATTGATAGGATTGTTAATTTCATGTGCGATACCTGCCGTAAGCTGCCCTAAGGAAGCCATTTTTTCTGCTTCTACCAATTGTGCTTCTGCTTCTTTCAATTCAGTTAAAGTTCTTTTAATATCATTATTAGCCGTAATCAACTCCGTAGTTCGTTCATTTACTTTACGTTCTAAAGTAACATTTTGTTCGCTAATAATGCGTGTATTTTCTTGCAAGGCAGCTAATGTTTGCGCCTGAAATTCTTCTTTTTCTTTTTTATAGATGTTAATTTTATCAGCAAGAGCGAAAGAAAGTAAAATTACTTCTAATGCTGATCCAATTTGGAGTGAATTAGAAGTTAAGTTATTATAAGGTAATATTGCAAAATCTTTTAATACAAAAACAATTGCTCCAGCCAGTAGAAATGACCAAGATATTAAGAAAAACTTTGCAGGTCTATATCCTTTTCTGAATATTAGGTATGCACAATAAAACAAAATTAAAGACCCAATTATAGTGGTTAATTGTAAAATAATAAAACTTATTCTATATAAACCAATTAACGCTATAGTAATATCCAATATTAAAACCACTATTATTATACTTAAAATTTTATTTAGGAAAGGAGTATTTATTCTTATTTTTAAAAAATTTTTTGTAAAAAGTGTAGCACTAATATTTGCCAGTGCGGGGAGTATAAAAATACTTATTTTTGCTAGTAGTGTGTTGTTAGGCCAAAAATATTTAAATGTATAACCTTGTAAAGATCCTTGTACTAATATAATAAGTAAAATATATATAACGTAATATAAATAAACAGGATCACGTACAATAAAATAAATAAATAGATTATATAGTAACATTACTAATAAACTTCCTAGAAATACCCCAAAAATTAAATCCTTTTTAATTAAATTTTCAAAGATTGTTTTTTGAGTACCTAAAGAAATTGGAAACATAACTTGATCATTACTATTCAGTTTGATATAATACGTTTTTACTGTTCTTTGCGGAATATTTAAGTTGAATAAGAAATTTTGATTATCAAAAACTCTTTTATCAAAAGGCTTTGAAATTCCTTCGCTAATCATTTTAATTTTTCCATTCTCTTCAAGATAAAGTAATGATATATTATTTAATGTTGGCTGAGCTACTTCCAACATTATTTCATTTGAAGAGCTTAAATTAAAAATTGAAAATTTTATCCAAAAAGTTGAATTTGTAACCCCCAAGTTTGGAACTTTTTTATCACTTATTTTTAAATAATTATATTTATAGACTTCAGAAAAAGATATAGCATTACTCTTGTCTTCAAAAATTGACATATAATCACCTATACGAATTATCTTATTAGGGTCTGAAAAAATTATAGGCTTTATAGGAGCTGATATTAAACATGTATATTTAAAAAATATAAAGTATAATATCGTAATTACAAGCTTATATTTATTTAACACCTTCTATATTTTTATAATGTTAGTGATATTATAAATTACTGTATCTACCTGGAGCAATAATATTTTGGGGGTCGAAAACATTTTTAATTTTTTTAAGAAAATTATTATAAGTGTTCGTACTATCTAAATTTTGTTTTTCTAATTTCATACCCAAAGTGGTGCTTCTATAAGCATAAAATCCATTATAATTTAAGATATTGTTGATGTCAATATAGCATTCAATAGCTTTCTGATCATCTTCAATTAAATCACGATCCCAGGCAATAGAAGCAATAATGTTTATCGCACGTTCTGACATACACTGTAGAGAAATCGAAGGTTCAAAAGAGTATTTTTCTACTGTATCGACAATAATTTTAATTACTAATTCTATGTCTTCTTTAGTAAATGGCACGACAGGACAAATCCATATCATACCACATTTGTCTCTATCAGGATCCATCTTTATTGGAATATCTTGCTTTTTTCTCCAGTATGTTTGTCTTATAGCTATTTCGTTGGGTATACCAATATATTTCCCTAATAGAAAGTTTTTTAAATTGTTATCACTGTTTTTATAATTGCTCTGGTAATGTGTTTGTAACGTTTCTAATATTTCTTTTTTAGAAACTTCTACTAAATCAATACTTTCAACTTCATCAATAATTGCTTCTTTAATTAGTTCATATTGAATTCTACTATGTTCTGAACTCATAGAACGTATACTAATTTCTCCATTCCATGCACTTATGGTATCACTTATACCAAGGCTTTCTTTTAAAAGTTTCATAACTGATTCTATTGAATCAATATTGGGATTAAATTTATCATAAGGATATTGTTTTATTGTAGAAACTACTCTTATATCATTGTAAATAGTAAAAGTGGGTCTTATTAAACCATTTAGTGATAGTTTTCTTAAAATGTCTATAACTTGAGGAAGTTTTTGAGTATTTTTAATTTTATAGAAAATTAATGACAGGTATTCAGGTGTAGGCATTAGCCACATTGTCATTTTTGTAACTACGCCAAAATTTGATTGCGAGAATAAGCCATCTATACTAGGACCTATACCCCACTTGTAAACTTTTGTAGTGGTTGAATCACCGAAATGTCCAAAACCGGTTTTTATAATATCACCATTTGCTAAAATAATTTCCAAATTACAAACATTAGCAAATCTATCAGCATATACGCCTGTTCCGATTCCCCTATCTAAAGCATTTCCAACTAAGCTTGAATCTGTACTACTTCCTGTAGCGCTAATAATTAGTTCTGAATTGTTTTCACGCAGAAAATCAAAAAGTTGTTGAAAGGTGACTCCCGGTTCAACGGTAACATAACCTAAAGTTTCATTATAATCAAGAATTTTGTTAAACTTACTAAGGTCAATTATTATACTGTTAGTATAAAGGGGTACTTTAGACCCATAACCCCAATTTTTACCTTTACTAATTGGATATAATATAATATTATAACTACTTGCAAGTAGTAAACATTCTTTTAAAATATTAATATCTTCAGGATAAATAATAGCAATAACTTTTTCATCAGTCTTATAATTTGTTTGTTCGGCCAAACTTAATATATCAGGTTGTATCAAAATATTATTTTCTCCTAATAAATCTTTAAATTGGTTGAGTAGTTTTTCTTCAAGCATATATATGTTACTTACAATGTTTTTGTTTTCAAATTATACCTAAGTTCCATTTTTTGTCCTCGTGGCCCAAACTCAATTTTATTTTGAATAGGATTATTTCTCATGTCCATGATTTTATTTCTCTCTTCTATTCCTGCTGTAGATAAAGTTACCACATCATTCACTAATGCAGCAGTTGCAATTAAATCTTCTTTTGGATAGTAAAATGTGCCGTTGTTTCCTAAAGACGTTTCAATTAAAAACCCCATTTTAATACAACTTCTAACTGTTGCCGGTGCACATAAAGCAAACAATGTATTTAAATTTAATTGTGTTGATATTGCTATTCCAATCCAACCAAGGTATCTAGCTCCCAGTCCTAAACCGGCTACTTCTCTTGAATTCCATAAACCACATAATTCTCCTGTTCCATTTGAAGAAAGTTTATTTACTAAATGATGTATGTTGGGATCAAATTTTGATAATGCCTTTTCAATCGGTAATGGATAATTTTTACTAACTAACTGAACTCGCGCTCCGCCTGATATAATTTTTTCATTTCCAGGTTGTTGTATTGTAATAACAAAAGTATTTTCATCTTTAAACCATTCTGTATTAGCAGAAGTAATCATTGTAATTCCAAAACTTCTTAATACATCCATGTGCCCTTCCACATATTTAATACAAGTATCTATATCATCAGGTGCTCTAAATACTCTTATATCAAATTTAATATCATCCATTATAGAATGATTTTTTATATAATTTACAAAACATAGAATGATTTTTATTAAAAACCTATAATAAAATTAAGTTTAAGTCTGAGTAACTATTAAGTGTATTTTTAAACTATTATTTAAAAAATAGTTTTAGAGATACGACTAATAAGTCTTTGTTTTGACTATTTTATTTGTTAGAATTTCTATGTTTTCTTTTTATATTTAAATGTTTTACAAGGTAAACTTTAACTATGACAAAAAAAATAAATATTCTTTATGTTGATGATGAAGAAAATAATCTGATTTCTTTCAAGGCAGTTTTTCGATTAAAGTATGAAGTTTTTACAGCTATTGACACGGCTGAAGCTATGAAAATTTTGGAAACATTCCCAATTGAAATTATTATTACCGATCAACGGATGCCTAATGTTACCGGAACTGAGTTTTTAGAAAAAGTTTTAGAAGTTTTCCCGGCTCCGATGCGCATTTTATTAACCGGTTATTCTGATGTTAGTGCCATGGTTGAGGCCGTTAACAAAGGAAAGATCTTCCATTATTTAACAAAACCATGGAACGAAGAAGAGTTGGATACAACTATAAAAAGAGCTTTTGAAGTTTACGAAGCAGACCAAAAGATTAAAGAAATGAATGATAAGTTGGCTACTGCAAACGGTCAGTTAGAATTTTTACTAAGGCAAAAGTTATTGTCATAATTTTATCAATACATTTAATTAATTATTAATTAAAATGTGCAAACTTTGCTTTGGTCAAATGCTTCTTTTACCACCAAAAAATCTTACTTGTAAATATTATATCTAAAATTAAATCTGATCAATGTTACTTAAATTCTTTAAAGCAACAACGTTGTATGTTGTCCTTTTTCAAATCATAAATAGTTCGCAAGTTAAAGCTCAATTTGGTTCTGGCACACAATGGACGAAAGACGGAAATAATTACATGCAAGTGCAAAACGGTTCGATTGTGCAAACTAATATTGCTGATCCTGCTAAACAAACTACTTTGGTAAATGCTGATTTACTCACCCCAAAAGGTAAAACTATTCCCATTCCGATCCGTAGTTTTGTTTTTTCGGAGGATAGAAAAAAGGTATTGATCTACACTAACTCCAAAAAAGTATGGCGTTATGATACGCGCGGAGATTACTGGGTGGCCGATTTGGCCGCAAAAACGCTTAGGCAAATTGGTAGTGCGTTACCTGTTTCTTCCCTGATGTTTGCCAAATTTTCTCCTGATGCTTCCAAAGTAGCTTATGTAAGTGAGCATAATATTTTTTTGGAGGATTTGGCTTCTGGTAAAGTTACCAAGTTAACAACTGACGGTACAAAGAAACTGATCAACGGCACTTTCGACTGGGTTTATGAAGAAGAACTGGATTGCAGGGATGGTTTCCGCTGGTCGCCGGATGGCAAATCAATCGCTTACTGGCAAATTGATGCTAATAAAACTAAAAATTATTTAATGCTGAACACCACGGATTCCTTGTATCCTTTTACCGTGCCGGTAGAATACCCGGTGGTTGGCGAAGATCCAAGCCGATGCCGGATCGGCGTAATTTCGCTTGGCAATGGTAAAACTACGTGGATGAATGTTCCCGGAGATGCTGTTCAACATTATATTCCGCGGATGGAATGGGCTGCTAATTCTTCAGAATTAATCCTGCAGCAATTAAACCGCCGGCAAAACGAAAGTAAAATCATGCTTTGCGATGCCAATTTTGGTACGGTAAAAACAGTATCTGCCGAAACAGATAAAGCGTGGATTGATGCAAAACCCGAAGCTATCGGCTGGGATTGGGTAGAACAGGGTAAAAGTTTTATCTGGCTGAGCGAAAAAGACGGCTGGCGGCACATTTATAATATAAGCCGGAACGGAAAAGAAAAACTGCTGACCAAAGGTGATTTTGATGTAATCAGCATCGAACGAATCGACGAAAAAAACGGACTGATTTATTTTATGGCTTCGCCGGATAACGCTACGCAAACCTATTTATATAAGGTTAATTTGAGCGGCAGCGGAAAAGCAGAACGTGTTACGCCAAAAGATTTTTCGGGAACGCACAATTATGATATTTCGCCGAATGGAAAAATCGCCTTGCATTATTTTTCAAACAGCACTACGGCTCCGGCTTTTAACGTAGTTTCTTTGCCGGATCATAAAGTGATTTTTGCCGGTGAAACTTCCTCACGGCCTCCAAATAATAATGCAAAGCCAGAATTTTTTAGGGTAAAAACAGTAGATGGCGTAACGATGGACGGCTGGATGATTAAGCCTGCAAATTTTGATTCGACCAAAAAATATCCGATTGTGTTTTATGTTTACGGAGAGCCTGCCAGTCAAACCGTTAAAGATAGTTACGGCACAGGTTTTAACCGTTTGTATATCGGCAGTATGGCCAACGACGGTTACATTTATGCTTCTGTGGAAAACCGTGGTTCGCCGGCACCAAAAGGCCGAGAATGGCGCAAAGCAATTTATCATCAAATCGGGTTGATCAACATCCGCGACCAGGCAATGGCGGCAAAAGAAATTTTGAAACGATCTTATGTTGATACCAGTCGCGTAGCCGTTTGGGGCTGGAGCGGCGGCGGATCGTCAACTTTAAACCTGATGTTTCAGTATCCGGATATTTATAAAACCGGGATTTCTATTGCTGCGGTAGATAACCAGTTGAATTACGATAACATTTACCAGGAGCGTTATATGGGATTATTGCCTGAAGATAAGCACTTTTTTGTGGAAGGTTCTCCGCTTAATTTCGCCAAAAATCTGCGTGGTAATTTGTTAATTGTGCATGGAACCGGTGATGATAATGTGCATTACAATAATGCCGAACAGATGATTAACGAGCTGATTAAAAACAACAAAGTTTTCCAGTTGATGAGTTATCCGAACAGAACGCACGCTATTTCTGAAGGTGCTGGAACGAGCCGGCATTTAGCAAGCACTTATACACAGTTTTTGAAGGAACATTGTCCGCCGGGAGCGAGATAGCTTTTAGCCAAAATATTCCTTTTTGTCCTTTCGACCGAAGGGAGAAATCTTGTTATTACCTGCTATAATTGAAAGAAGATTTCTCCCTTCGGTCGAAATGACAAAAAGTCGAAATGCTAAAAATTGTACAATAGAATTTTATGCCTATAAAAGCAGCATCGTACTTAATTTGTGGATGCTTCTTTTATCAGCATAAAATTTACTTAAATAAAAAGCTGAGCCTGTATACCATGCAAATGATGAAAATCCTTTAAAAACTGATCAATGATTTTCGGCATGGCCAGTTTTTCCAAAGAATTAAAAGAAGTGTAAAACCAGGAGTGTTGCAGGTTGATTTGCGCTTGATCAACTTGTAAATGGATAAAATGTGCAAAAATCCGTTGATGCGTTAGCACGTGTTTGCGGATAGGTGAGGTAGAAATAACAATGGTTTGATCGCCAAAAAAGCTTTTGAATTCCGGGAGAGAAGATAAATTTTCTATGGGCGTATAATTTGGCGTTTCGATCAGCGGTAAATCGTATAGGTTGGCCCAAATATCATCAATGCTTCTTTTATTAAGTAAAATTTGATCTTGGTGCGTGATCAGGAAATAATTAAAATAACGCTCCCGGATTTTCAGATTTTTCAGTTTTACGGGCAATAAATTGATTCGGCTGGTTTGGTAAGCATTACAAGCTTCGCGAACCGGGCAAATGCCGCAATCCGGATTTTTAGGTTTACACAGCATCGCACCAAATTCCATCATCGCCTGGTTGTGCTGTCCGGGTTGATTTCGATCTAAAACTTCATCGGCTAATTGCTGAAAAAGTTTTTTTCCCGCCGGAGAATTGATCGGTTCGTCCATACCAAACCATCTGGCTAAAACACGGTAAACGTTGCCATCAACCACGGCTTTGGCTTCATCGGCAGCAAAAGAAGAAATTGCGGCAGCCGTATATTCGCCAATTCCTTTTAGTTTGATCAATTCGGCATAAGTTGTTGGGAAGATTCCCTGCTTATCTTCCAAAATTTGCCGTGCAGTAAAGAGCATATTCCGGCCGCGCGAATAGTAGCCCAAACCTTGCCAAAGCTTTAAAACTTCGTCTTCAGAGGCTTGTGCAAAAGCAGTAACATCAGGATATTTTTCTAAAAAACGGTAAAAATACGGCATGCCTTGTTCTACCCGTGTTTGCTGTAAAATTATTTCTGAAAGCCATATTATATAAGCGTTAGTTGTGTTGCGCCAGGGGAGGTTTCGTTTGTGTTGCAGATACCAGTTTTGTATTTCATCACTCCAATTCATGCGGCAAAAATACGCACCTAAAACCTTAACCAAATCATTGTTAGGCAGATGTGTAAATAAAAAAAATCTTTTTTTCTTCGCTGTTTCGTTTTAAAGCAATACTTTTGCAACCCCAAAACACAGTTAAGTATTACTATTAAATAAGAATAAACAGCAGATGACTAAAGCAGAGATCATATCTGAAATTTCTACAAAAACCGGGATAGAAAAAGTAGATGTACAGGAAACAGTAGAAGCCTTTTTTAAGGTGGTAAAAGGAGCAATGGTAGGCGGTGATAATGTTTATGTACGCGGCTTTGGTAGTTTTGTTGTTAAAAAAAGGGCAGAAAAAACAGCACGTAATATTTCTAAAAATACAGCCATTATTATCCCGGAACATTTTATACCGAGCTTTAAACCTGCAAAAACTTTTGTAGAAAAAGTTCGTACCGGTAACAAAGTAAAATCAAGTAAATAGATTTTTGTGATGAAAAAGAAGCAAATAGGTGTTGTTGTAGTAGTTGTTGCAATGATGTCCTATTTAATTTCATTGCCTGTAAAAGGGTTAATCAGGCCTAAAGAAGCCCGTACCAAACCGGGTGCAAACGCTGCGATGGAAGCCCGGCAGCCAGAAATTCAAATTGATGAAGATTATGTAGCATCTGCTGCCAAAAAGTTATTAACTGCACAAATGGCTGCAGAGATTTCTGATAAGGAAGCACAACTAAAAAATGCTTCTTCAAATGCTGATAAACTTACTATCGAAAAAGATCTTGCCAATACCTGGGATGATGTAAATGTACCGGCCCCCGCTGCGTTTTACTATCTTTCGATGGCCAGAAAAGACAATAACTTGGAAAACTGGTTAAAAGCAGGCAATCATTTTAATGATGCCTATAAAGTTACGCAGGATACGGTAGCTCAGCCTGCATTCATTATCAACGCGGTAGAGTCTTTTAAAAAGGCGATGCAATTAGCATCAAATAACCTTGATGCACAAACCGGTTTAGGTATTGCGTATGTAAACGGTGGCGCGCCAAGCCCGATGGCTGGTATATCCTTATTATTAGGTGTTGTTGCAAAAGAACCAAAAAATCTGAAAGCGAATCTAAACTTAGGTTTATTCTCCATGAAATCCGGTCAGTTTGAAAAAGCGGTTGAAAGGTTTAAAAACGTGGTTGAGCAAAAGCCGGAGTTAGAGCCATATTTCTACTTAGCAGAAAGTTATAAGCAGTTAGGTATGAAGCCGGAAGCGATTCTGGCTTATCAAAAATGTAAAGATATGGCCGGCGATCCTGCTTTTAACCAGAAAATGGACGAGTACATTAAAGAGTTGAAAAATTAAATAATTAAATAAAAAGAAGTTATGCCAAGCGGTAAAAAAAGAAAACGCCATAAAATGGCCACCCACAAACGTAAAAAGCGATTGAGAAAAAACAGACATAAAAAGAAGTAAAAATACTCTTTTAAGAATTCAGGCTCTTTGTTTCCAAAGTGCCTTTTCTTATTTTTCTGATAATTTACCTGATATTTAATATAACGGTTTTTTCCGTTAATAAGGCGTAAGTAGTTGATAAAAGAATTAGTTATCGATGCTTCCCCGGCTGGTGCAACTATTGCTTTGCTGCAAAATAAGCAGCTTGTAGAGCTTCATAAAGATCAGATCAGCAACAACTATACAGTTGGTGATATTTACCTCGGGCGGATCAAAAAAATCATGCCTAGCCTAAATGCCGCTTTTGTTGATGTGGGCTATGAAAAAGATGCCTTCCTGCATTACCTTGATCTGGGTTCGCAGGTACAGTCTTTACTAAAACTGGCTAAATCAGTTCGTGGCGGAAGTTATAAATCAAAACTGCTGGATCATTTTGACTTGGAGAAAGATATTACCAAATCCGGTAAAATCTCTGATATTTTAAGCAAAAACCAGCTGATACCGGTTCAGATCGCTAAAGAACCGATATCCACAAAAGGGCCGAGGCTCAGTTCAGATCTGTCAATTGCAGGCCGTTATGTCGTGCTTGTGCCTTTTTCTGATGCTGTTTCTATCTCTAAAAAAATTAAAAGCAATACCGAGCGTACCCGGCTGCGAAAAATTATAGAAAGCATCAAGCCTAAAAATTTTGGTGTAATTATCCGTACAGTATCCGAAGATAAGGGCGTGGAGGAAATGCAGAAAGACCTATTGGATTTAATAGCCAAATGGGAAGCTTTTATGGCGCGGCTGCCTGCAACAGAACCGGCAAAAAAGATTTTAGGCGAAATAGACCGTACTTCAACACTTTTGCGTGATTTACTGAATAATGATTTCCAGAATATTATTGTAAATGATCAGTCCATTTATGAAGAAGTCAGATCCTATGTGCAGGAAATTTCTCCTGATTTGGAAAAAATTGTAAAACTTCATACAAACGGTACACCTGTTTTTGAACATTATGGTATCGATAAACAAATCAAATCTGCATTTGGTAAAACCGTTAATCTTCCCGGCGGCGCTTATTTAGTAATCGAACATACCGAAGCACTGCATGTAATTGATGTAAACAGCGGTAACCGTACAGCAAATAAGGAAAATCAGGAGGAAAATGCGTTCCAGGTGAACAAGGAAGCTGCAAAAGAAATTGCCCGGCAATTGCGTTTGCGGGATATGGGCGGCATTGTGGTTATCGATTTTATTGATATGCACAATCCAACAAACCGTAAAGATCTTTTTGAATTTATGCGCGATGAAATGCGCCTCGACCGCGCAAAGCATACCGTTTTGCCGCCAAGTAAATTTGGGTTGGTGCAGTTAACGCGCCAGCGTGTTCGCCCGGAAATGAACATTGTTACTTCCGAAATTTGTCCAACATGCCATGGAACCGGCACTGTCCGCCCGAGTGTTTTATTGCTGGATGATATCGAAAATAACCTCAATTATGTTTTGCAGGAACAGAACGAAAAAGGAATTACGCTTTGTGTACATCCTTTTATTGAAGCGTATATCAAAAGAGGCATTTATAACCGCCAGATGAAATGGTATTTCCGTTACCATCAGTGGATTAAGGTTAAAAGTATGCCAAATTACACGATGAACGAGTTCCATTTTTTATCTTCCAAAGAAGAAGAAATTAAGCTTTAAGCTATTGTTATTTTATTTTAGGCTTATCATTTTATACTGTGTTTGTGCAGTGTAAAATGGTAAGCCTGAAATTTTATATACTGTTTTTATCGATGTTTTTTGGTTAAGAAACCGTAAATTGTAAGCTAAATCAGCAGGAATCTAATCCTAAAATCAATATAATAATCCTTTAATCAATATATAATTGGCTAAAAGCAAAACCACTTATTTTTGCCAGAGCTGCGGCTTTGAAGCACCAAAATGGCTGGGTAAATGTCCGCAATGCGGGCAATGGAATACTTTTGTGGAAGAAGTAATCGAAAAAACAAACACTGCGGTGCCAGAATGGAAACCGGCCACAAGCAGTTCTCAAAGGGCAAACAAACCGGTTCCGGTTTCGGAAATTGTTTTTTCCGAAGAAGACCGTTTAATTACGCCGGACAAAGAACTGAACCGAGTTTTAGGTGGCGGAATTGTTGGCGGTTCCTTAATTTTAATTGGCGGCGAACCCGGAATCGGTAAATCAACCCTGATGCTGCAATTAGCTTTAATTATACCGGGCATTAAAGTGCTTTATGTTTCGGGCGAGGAGAGCGACCGGCAAATTAAAATGCGTTCCGAACGGATCAGTGCTTCTTTTACCACTAAAATTAATAACCCATATGTTTTGGTAGAAACTTCAACCCAAAATATATTTAAGCAAATTGAAGTGATAGAACCGGATTTGGTGATTATCGATTCGATCCAAACCTTGCATTCAGCGCATATTGAATCTACGCCCGGAAGTGTTTCCCAAGTTCGCGAATGCACTGCCGAACTGATGCGTTTTGCCAAAGAAACCGCTACGCCGGTTTTCCTGATCGGCCATATCACCAAAGACGGTGCTATCGCCGGTCCGAAAATTTTAGAGCATATGGTAGATACCGTTTTGCAGTTTGAAGGCGACCGCCACCACGTTTACCGGATTTTGCGTACGATCAAAAATCGTTTTGGATCTTCCTCAGAATTAGGAATTTATGAGATGCTGGGTGAAGGTTTGCGAGAAGTTTCTAATCCGTCAGAAATCCTATTATCACAACGGGACGAAGCTTTGAGCGGCATCACCATTTCGGCAACGTTGGAAGGTTTACGCCCGATGCTGATTGAAACGCAAGCTCTGGTAAGTGCTTCGCCGTACGGCACGCCGCAACGTTCGGCAACCGGTTTTGATAATAAACGAATGAATATGCTGCTGGCCGTGCTGGAAAAACGTTGCGGTTTCAGGCTGAGTGCAAAAGATGTTTTTTTAAATATTACGGGTGGAATAAGGGTAGAAGATCCGGCAATTGATCTGGGTTTGGCGGCAGCAATAATTTCTTCGCATGAAGATATTCCGGTTTCTTTTAAAACCTGTTTTGCCGGAGAATTAGGTTTATCGGGAGAAGTTCGTGCTGTAAACCGTATTGAACAGCGCATCACCGAAGCAGAGAAATTAGGTTTTGAGCAAATTATCATTTCCAGATACAACCTTCCCGCAGCCGGAAAAAATAAAAAGCAGCTGGATTTTTCAAGATACAGTATCGAAATAAAAGCGGTAAGCCGGATTGAAGAAGTTTTTCAATTGCTTTTTGGCTAAAGAATATCGTAATTTATAGGTGATAAAAACAGTATGTTTATGGAAACGCAGGAAATCATGCAGTTATCAGATCTCGATCTTTCAAAAACCTACACTTATGCGGATTATTTGCAGTGGAAATTTGAGGAACGGATCGAACTGATTAAAGGTAAAATCTTTAAGATGAGTCCGGCACCAAGTACCTCACATCAGCGTATCTCCAGAAAAATACTGGTTGCATTAGATGTTTTTTTAAATGGGCATGCTTGTGAAGTATTTGATGCACCGTTTGATGTGCGGTTAACGAAGAAAACTAAAAATAACGAAAATGTGCAAACTGTTGTGCAGCCTGATATTTGTGTAATTTGTGACCGCTTTAAAATTGATGAAAAAGGTTGTTTAGGTGCACCGGATATTATAGTTGAAATTCTTTCTCCCGGAAATAATAAAAAAGAACTGCAAAATAAGTATGAAGTTTATGAAGAAAACGGAGTGCGGGAATATTGGATCATTTCCCCTCAAGATAAAACTTTTTTTAAATATACTTTAAGTGATGAAGGAGTTTACATTTCTTCAAAACTGTTAACCGTTGGGGATGAAGTTATTACACCTGTTCTGCCTGGGTTTGTTTTGAATTTGGAGCAGGTTTTTAAAGATAACTTGTAACGTTCCGCAATGGAGAATTATTGAAAGCAGTTAAATTTATAGCTAAATGGAAACGCAGGAAATCATGCAGTTATCAGATCTCGATCTTTCAAAAAGTTATACTTATGCGGATTACCTGCAGTGGAAATTTGATGAGCGGATTGAACTGATTAAAGGTAAAATATTTAAGATGAGTCCGGCACCGAGTTCTTTTCATCAGGATATTGCTGTAGAAATAACCAGAGTTTTTGCAAATTATCTCAAAGGAAAGTCTTGTAAAGTGTATTCCGCTCCTTTTGATGTACGGCTAACAAAAAAAACGTTGCTGAACGAAGATATAAAAACCGTTGTGCAGCCTGATATTTGTGTGATTTGCGATCGCAGTAAAATTGATAAAGCAGGTTGCATCGGTGCGCCGGATATTGTGGTTGAGATTATTTCTCCGGGCAACAATAAAACGGAACTGCAAAATAAATTTGAGATTTACGAGGAGAATGGTGTGCAGGAATATTGGATTGTTTCTCCGCAGGATAAAACTTTTTTAAAATATACGCTGAATCAGGAAGGAGTTTATACAGCATCAAAGCTGCTGCCTTCGGATGCGGAAGTAACCACACCAATTCTTCCTGGTTTTGTATTGAAGTTAGAGGATGTTTTTGCGGAAGATTGATAAGTATTTTGTAGCAGAGAACCATCAAAAGCAATTAAATTTATATCTAAATGGAAACGCAGGAAATTATGCAATTCTCAGATCTCGATCTTTTAAAAAGTTATACTTATGCTGATTATTTGCAATGGAAATTTAAAGAAAGATTAGAATTGATAAAAGGCAGGATTTTTAAAATGAGTCCGGCACCAAGTGTATATCATCAGGAGATTGCAGGTAATATCTATTTTGCATTAAAATCCTATTTACGTAAAAAGCAATGTAAAGTGTTTATTGCGCCTTTTGATGTACGGCTAACAAAAAAAACGTTGCTGAACGAAGATATAAAAACCGTTGTGCAGCCTGATATTTGTGTGATTTGCGATCGCAGTAAAATTGATAAAGCAGGTTGCATCGGTGCGCCGGATATTGTGGTTGAGATTATTTCTCCGGGCAACAATAAAACGGAACTGCAAAATAAATTTGAAATTTACGAGGAGAATGGCGTGCAGGAATATTGGATTGTTTCTCCGCAGGATAAAACCTTTTTAAAATATACGCTGAATCAGGAAGGAGTTTATATAGCATCAAAGCTGCTGCCTTCGGATGCTGAAGTAACCACACCAATTCTTCCGGGTTTTGTGTTGAAGCTGGAAGATGTGTTTGCGGAAGATTGATACATTTCAGTCCAAATTGTAAATTTTACTGCTTTTCTTTTAATCAAAACCATCTGTTTTTTTAGTGGTTATGCTTGTTCATATCGAACTTAAAATCATGAAAAAAGCAATCTTTTCTATAGCCGTTATTTTTAGTGCTTTAGCCGTTTCTGCACAAACCAACACGAAACCTACCGACGGTGCTAAAAGCATTACACCAAAAGGTAAAATTTATGGTGAAAAAGTAGATGTAAAAACAGCACATCCAATCGGCGATCTGGCTAAATATATGGGCCGCCGTCCGTCCATTACCACCACAGTTACAGGTAAAGTTGTTAAAGTTGAAAAAAGCGGCGAAACACTTACTATAAAGGACAATACCGGCAAATCAATTCCTGTTGGTTTCCAGAAAGCAGGCTACAAATTCCCGCAAAGTTTAGTTGGTAAAACGATACTGATCGATGGTATAATTTCAAAGCAATATACCTCTACGGAGGGAACGCCCGCAGGTAGAAACAAAGGAAGTGAAGATGCCGGCGGTTATCGCATTGAGGCAAAAGGTATTCAGTTAATGAACTAAACCGATGCTTCTTTTATCAGGCAAAAAGCCACGTTTTCAATTAAGAAACGTGGCTTTTTTATGGGTAAAAACAGTATTGCTACTTACTCAGATACATTGATTTTTCTTTATAAAGATGGCGGAAATAAGGATCTTCCAAATCACGGATAAAACGGATTGCTTCTCCGGTAGATTTCATTTCCGGCCCTAATTCTTTGTTCACTTCCGGGAATTTATCGAACGAGAAAACAGGTTCTTTAATGGCGTAACCAACAAGTTTTCTTTCAATCGTAAAATCTTTCAGCATGTTCGCTTCCAGCATAATTTTCGCTGCAATGTTGATGTAAGGCACATCATAAGCTTTAGCGATAAAAGGAACGGTGCGTGATGCACGCGGGTTTGCTTCAATCACAAAAACTTCTTCATTTTTTATAGCGAATTGAATGTTGAGCAAACCTCTTACATTCAGTGCTTTGGATATTTTGATCGTATGTTCTTCCATTTGCCTGATCACATTATCCGATAAATTAAACGGCGGCAAAACCGCACTCGAATCTCCCGAATGGATACCCGCAGGTTCAATATGTTCCATTAAACCGATGATGTGCACATCTTCACCGTCACCGATAGAATCAGATTCGGCTTCTTCCGCTCGATCCAGGAAATGATCAATTAAAACACGGTTTCCGGGAAGGTTTTTAAGCAGATTAACAACCGCTTTCTCCAGATCTTCATCATTAATTACGATGCTCATACCTTGTCCGCCCAGTACATAACTTGGCCGAACCAAAACCGGATAACCAACTTGATGCGCCACAACCAATGCTTCTTCGGCACTTTCGGCAACACCATATTTTGGATAAGGAATTCCTAATTCTTTCAGCAAATCAGAAAAACGGCCGCGATCTTCGGCAATATCCATATTATCGTAAGAAGTTCCGATAATTTTGATGCCATGCTCGTGCAGCTTTTCAGCCATTTTTAAAGCTGTTTGTCCGCCAAGCTGAACGATTACACCAACCGGTTTTTCCAGTTCGATAATCTCCCGAACGTGTTCCCAGAAAACCGGCTCAAAATATAATTTATCGGCCATATTGAAATCCGTAGAAACCGTTTCCGGATTGCAGTTAATCATAATGGATTCAAAACCGCATTCTTTTGCAGCCAATAATCCGTGTACACAACTGTAATCAAACTCAATTCCTTGTCCGATTCTATTCGGACCGGAACCGAGAACAATAATTTTTTTCTTGTCGGAAACAATAGACTCGTTTTCGCCTTCGTAAGTAGAATAATAATAAGGCGTTTTTGCCTGAAACTCAGCTGCACAAGTGTCTACCATTTTATAAACGCGGTGCAAGCCCAGTTCTTTGCGACGTTGGTAAACATCTTCCTCGCTTACGTGCTGTAAAATATAAGCAATCTGCGCATCAGAAAAGCCTTTTTGTTTTAAAGTGAAGAAGAAATCTCGCGGGATATTATTTAAAGAGTAACGGCGAAGTTCGATTTCCAAATTAACAACTTCCTGAATCTGGTTTAAAAACCAGCGATCAATTTTGGTTACTTTTCGCACAGATTCTATCGGCACGCCTAAACTTAAAGCATCATAAATATGGAATAATCTGTCCCAGCTCGGATGCTCCAAACTGTGCATAATTTCTTCCAGATTTCTGCTTTGGCGGCCATCAGCACCTAAACCGGCGCGGCCAATTTCCAAACTCTGACAAGCTTTTTGCAATGCTTCGATAAAGCTGCGGCCAATTCCCATTACTTCACCAACAGATTTCATCTGTAAACCAAGCTCTTTATTGGCACCCTTAAATTTATCAAAATTCCAGCGCGGGATTTTTACGATCACGTAATCCAGCGTTGGCTCAAAATAAGCAGAAGTTGTTTTGGTAATCTGATTTTGCAGTTCATCCAAGTTAAAACCTATCGCTAATTTGGCCGCAATTTTGGCAATCGGATAACCGGTTGCTTTGGAAGCCAGTGCTGATGAACGCGAAACACGCGGATTAATTTCAATCGCAATAATATCATCATTTACCGGATTTACGGAGAATTGAACGTTACAACCGCCCGCAAAATTACCGATGGCGCGCATCATTTTTATGGCTTGGTTACGCATTTCCTGGTAAGCGCGATCGCTCAAAGTCATGGCCGGCGCAACCGTAATCGAATCGCCGGTGTGGATGCCCATCGGATCGAAATTTTCGATAGAACAAATGATGATGACGTTATCGCGGTTATCGCGCAGCAACTCCAGTTCAAATTCTTTCCAGCCGATTACTGCTTTCTCCACCAAAACTTCATGCGTTGGCGAGGCTTGCAAACCGCGACTTAACGCCGCATCAAATTCTTCTTTTTTGTGTACAAAACCGCCGCCGCTTCCGCCTAAAGTATAACTTGGCCGAATTACCAGCGGGAAACCGATTAATTGTGCAGCTTCTTTTCCTTCTAAAAAAGAGTTGGCAATTTTTGAAGGTGCCACACCAACGCCGATATCAACCATCAGCTGGCGAAATTCTTCGCGATTCTCCGTTTTTTCAATAGCAGCAATATCAACCCCAATAATTTTTACACCATATTTTTGCCAGATGCCGCGTTCTTCGGCTTCTTTACATAAGTTTAAAGCCGTTTGGCCGCCCATGGTTGGCAGCACGGCATCAATTTTACGTTCCTGTAAAATGATTTCCAGGCTGTCGCAATTTAGCGGAAGCAGGTAAACATTGTCGGCAATTACTTTATCCGTCATGATTGTTGCCGGGTTGCTGTTGATGATCGAAACTTCGATACCTTCATCTTTTAAAGAAAGCGAAGCTTGCGATCCGGCATAATCAAATTCGCAGGCCTGACCAATCACAATAGGGCCGGAGCCAATAATCAAAACGGAATTGATGGAAGTATTTCTGGGCATTGGGCTTTTTATCGTAAAAAGTTATGAGTTGAACGTATAAAACAAATCAACTAAAACCAGGATTTCCTACGCAAAAGGATGAGAAATCCCGACTTGTTTGTCGGGATGCAAAGGTAGTTTTTTTGAGGATTTTTTATCTACCTAATGCAAAATTTATGAACACAAACTACTTCGTCGGGTGAGGTTTTTTGTTTTAATAAAATATGTACTTTGTAAAAAATTAAATTATGAAAAAAACATTTACAATAGCAGTGTCGATCTTATTAATTTCCTGTAGCGTTAAGGAAAAATAAGATAAAAAAAACAATTGATGACTTTGCAAAAAATAAATACAAAGGATTTGAATCTGGAGAAATTGTAAAGATTGATACGACATTCGGAGAGATTAAAAACATGAAGCGATGGATTCACTCTTTATTGTGGAAGCAGATTTGTTAGATATCAAAAACTTAACATTAGAAGACCAGGGAATCAACCTAAAAAAAGTAGATAGTATAAGTGCAAAAATTAAAGCAATTATGAAATCAGAAAAAAAGGTAGAGCCAGTAAAATTTATTGTTAAATATCAGATGACGGTTAATCACCAAGCAATTCGAATCAGTACTGTTATGAATCCAAAATTGCAAATATTACAAGTAGATACAATCACAGCCCTCTAAAAAATATCAAAATCATACATTTCAACACAAAAAAACAGGCGATAAAAGAAGCAAGGTAAAGTTTCGATTTCATAAGTTTAAGAAGGACATAAATATAGATACTGCTTTTAATGATTAAAATTAGGTATTAGTTAAATCAACATAAATATTACAGCATTAAAAGAAGCATTGCGATCCGAAAATATTATTTTTGGATAACAGAATCTTAACAGAACACATGAAATTTAAACATTGTACTTACATTTCCATCGGCTTTTTTTCGCTTGCTTTATTTAGTTCTGCTGCCGTAAAAGCGCAAATTAAAAAAGCCAACGATCCGGTTTATCAAAACCTCGACCCTTCTGTAAAACCCGGTGATAACTTTTTTGAATATGCCAACGGCGGCTGGATCAAAAAAAATCCGATACCGGCGGCGTATGCAAGCTGGGGAATTGGTAATGTGGTAAGCGAGGATTTGCGCGACCGGCTAAAAAAAATTAACGAAGATGCCGAAAAAGCCAATGCGGCAAAAGGCACGAACACACAAAAAATAGGTGATTTTTATTACAGTGGAATGGATACCGTTACGATAGAAAAACTGGGTATCAATGCTATTAAACCACAGCTGGATCGTATCGATCAAATTAAAACCAAGCAGGATGTGCTGGACGCAGCCGCTTATTTAACTACCATCGGCGTACGTAATTTTATTGGTACAGGCGTTGGCCAGGATGCAAAAAACAGTGTGAAAATGATGCTGCAGTTCCGGCAGGCTGGTTTGGGTTTGCCTAACCGCGACTATTATTTTAAAACCGATGCCCGCACCACTAAAATCAGGAATGATTATGCGCAGCAGCACTTGCCAACGATGCTTAAACTTTCGGGCTTAAATGATCCTGCTGCGGCCAATGCTGTTTTTACCATAGAAAAATCATTGGCGGATAGTAGCCGTACGCTGGTTGCCCTGCGCGATCAGTATAAAAACTATAATAAAATGCCGATTGCCAAGCTAAATCAGCTTACGCCGCACATCTACTGGACAAATTTGTTCCCTAAAATGGGATTAAATAATGTTGATAGCGTAATTGTTGGCCAGCCGGAATTCTATAGCAATTTAGATAAAGCTGTAACGCAATTTTCTGTTGCTGATTGGAAAGCTTATTTGCGCTGGAAGCTGGTTTCGGCTTATGCTTCCAATTTAAGCAAGGATTTTGAAAATGAAAATTTCCGCTTCTCCGGAACGGTTTTATCCGGAAGGAAAGAACAATTGCCGCGCTGGAAACGGGTTTTGGATAATGAAGGCGGTTTAATGGGCGAATTGTTGGGACAGCTTTTTGTGAAAGAATATTTCCCGGCAACGAGCAAAAAACGCTACGCAGATATGGTGGAAGCCATCCGCACGGCTTATAAAGAGCATATCGAAAAACTGGATTGGATGAGCCCGGCCACCAAACAAAAAGCATTGATAAAGCTGGCTGCCGTGCATCCTAAAGTGGGTTACCCGGATCAGTGGAAAGATTTTTCGGCGTTGCAGATCAGCCGCGAATCTTACGCACAAAACGTAATGAACGGCCGCAACTGGCAGTATTTAGAAAACATCCGTAAGCTGGGCAAACCGGTTAATCATGCCGAATGGAACATGACACCGCAAACTTACAACGCCAATTATAGTCCCTCAAACAATGAAATTACCTTGCCGGCTGCACAATTTATAATTCCGGGAATAAAAGATGCGGATGTGGACGATGCCGTTGCTTACGGTTATGTTGCCGCTTCTACCATCGGCCACGAAATTACACACGGATTTGATGACCAGGGCCGCCAATACGATGCTAAAGGAAACCTGAAAGCCTGGTGGACACCGCAGGATTCGGTGAAATTTACCCAGCGTGCACAAAAATTAGTCGATCAATTTAACGGTTATAAAGTGCTGGATAGTTTACATGTAAACGGAAAAGCGACTTTAGGCGAAAATATTGCCGATCTGGGTGGGATTGTGCTGGGTTTAGATGCCTTTAAAAAGACGGCCCAATATAAAAGCGGCAAAACCATCAACGGTTTAACACCAATTCAACGCTTCTTTTTGGGCTATTCTTTGGGCTGGTTAGGCCACACACGTGATGAAGCTTTGGCCAACCAAATTTTAACCGATGTGCATTCACCTGGATATTTACGGGTTAACGCTCCTTTTTCTGATGTGGACGAATTTTATACCGCTTTTAACATTAAAAAAGGTGATCCGATGTGGATTGATCCGGCTAAACGGGTGAAAATCTGGTAACTCAAAAATCAAGTTTAAATTTACAGCGATGGATAAAATTCATCGCTTTTTTTATGCCTGTAAAACTACCTTTGTTTTATGCTGATGAATACTTTTTCTGAGTGGATTAGTGCGCAAAACCCGCTCGAAGTTATCGGTGTAATTACCGGAATTCTATGCGTTTATTTGGCAGCAAAAAATGTGATCTGGAACTGGCCTTTCGCCATCATCAGCGTGGCCATTTATATTTTTATTTTTTGGAAAGCGAAGTTGTATGCTGATATGGGTTTGCAGTTTTATTTCCTGGCGATGAACACTTACGGCTGGTATTTTTGGAGCAGGAAGCCAAAATCAGAAGAAAAAGTCTCGGTGCTGCGCATTACTTCCAAAGAAATTATTTTATCTGTAATTGGCATCATTTTGTTTACTGTAATTTTAGGTTTTATGCTGAAAAAAGGAACCGATGCCGCTTTCCCGTTTATCGACAGCTTTTGTACAGCCTGTAGTTTAATTGGCCAAGTGTTTCTCGCCCGTAAAGTATTGGAAAACTGGCTGATCTGGGTTTTTGTGGATGTAATTTATGTAGTTGTTTACACCACTAAAAACCTGCATTTAACGGCTGGCATGTACGCTTTGTATTTTGTAATCGCTGCTTTGGGTTACCGTGATTGGCGGCGGGATTATCGATTGCAGGAAGCAGAAAGTTAATCATCGTAATTTTCACGCCAGTGAGATGCCGAAACAAGTTCTGCATGACAAAGTTGAAAGACTTTTACTAACCTAAATTTATACCGATAAAAGAAGCATTACGTTTTGAAAGAAGATTTCTCCCTACGGTCGAAATGACAAAAACAGAAAAAAATGAATCAAAACATCATCAAAATAGCTGTTGTGGGACCGGAATCTACCGGGAAATCTACCATGGCAAAATGGCTGGCGGATTATTATAAAACCATTTGGGTTCCCGAATTTGCACGTACTTACTGTGAAAACTTAAACGCTGATTGTACCTGGCAGGATGAAATCAACATGTTTCACGGTCAGCTTGCTTTAGAAAAACAACTGCTGCCAAAAGCCAACAAACTGCTCATCTGCGATACTACTTTTATCACCGTAAAAATCTGGAGCGATGCACTTTTCGGAAGTTCTCCGCAGGAAGTTTTAAATGAATTGCATTTGCACCATTACGATTTTTATCTGCTGCTGGATATTGATATGCCCTGGCAGGATGATCCGTTACGAAATTTCCCTACACAGCGCGAACATTTTATGCAGGTATGGCACCGGGAACTTCAGGCTTTAAAAGCAGATTATACGGTAATTTCCGGTATTGGAAACGAGCGTTACCAAAATGCTGTAAAAGCAATTAACGCTTTTACAGCAACTTTTTAATGGCTTGTTTTGGTGGTATCACTACTGCCGGATGCCGGGCTGGTACCGCTGGCACTCGTCCCCATTGAAGTGCTTTGTGTGGTGGTATCAATAGCACCGGAGCTGCCGTGAGAACCGGAATCGGCTTTATCGCCACTGGTTTTCGGACTGCTGCTGCAGGAAGCAAAAGCCATTCCTGCAAAAATCATAACTGCATAACTAAATTTTTTCATGATAAAAGTATTTAAAATGAAAGGCTTTTATATAGTTTTTGTTTAAACTGATTACCGCGAATGCCATTTTATTAATGCTTCTTTTACAGGATAATTTTAACCACGCCGCCATCTACACGCAAAGCTGTACCGTTTGTGCCGGCAGAAAGCGGACTTGAAATATAGCACACCATATTTGCTATTTCTTCGGGAGATACAAAACGCTGAATAATCGAGCTTGGGCGCATTTCTTTAAAAAAATCATCTTCTACTTCGGCAATGGTTTTACTTTGATTATCAGCCAAATCCTGTATAAATGTACCTACGCCTTCAGATAAAGTCGGGCCGGGCAGCACAGCATTTACCGTAACATGAGTGCCTTTTGTTAATTCGGCCAAACCGCGGGAAACTGCCAGCTGCGCCGTTTTCGTCATGCCATAATGGATCATTTCCTTTGGAATATTGATCGCAGATTCACTGGAAATAAAAATGATGCGGCCCCAGTTTTTTTCCAGCATTTTTTGCAGATAAACCCGCGACAAACGAATACCGCTCATCACGTTTACTTCAAAAAACTTCATCCAGTCGGCATCGGTAATCTGTTCAAAAGCTTTCGGTTCAAAAATACCCACATTGTTGATCAGGATATCAACTTCCGGGATTTCGGCAAGTAAACGGTTTACTTCTTCTACCTTAGAAAAATCGGCTGCAACACCTTTAATATTTGTGCTGCCGGTTTCCTGCTGTAATTTTTTTACGGCTTCGTTTACACGTTCTGTCGTCCGGCCGTTAACGTAAACCTGCGCACCTTCCTGCGCCAATAATTTTGCAATTGCGTAACCAATCCCTGCGGTAGAACCAGTAATTAAGGCCGTTTTATCTTTCAGTTTTAAATCCATTTTTAATATTTGTGCTGATAAATTGTATCGTCAGCTAAAGATTAACAAAGTTTGAGTTAAAAGATTTTCTCCGGAGAAATTAATGTTGAAAAACAGGCGATAAAAGAAGCATCAGTTTGCAGTGAAATTTAGCCTCCGGATGGCGGTTCGTCCGGTTGCTGATCTTTCGGCTGATCATCTTTTTTATCCTTCTTTTTATTCATCTGGTCTAAAGTCCGCCCAAAACGATAAGCGAAAGTGAGGTTGACTTGCCGGCTTTGAAAACGGCGCTGGCTCACATTATAAAAAGTAGGATCAGAAGTAATACTGCCAAAGCGGCGCGTATTAAAAATATCGCGCACATTCAAACTTAAACTGGCCACTTTTTTCTCCAAAAAATCATATCGCATACCGGCATCCAAACCGTAATTGGTTTTAGTTTTCCCCTGCGATATAATTTGTGGTGCCTGATAATCAAAACGTGCCTGCCCGCTCAGATTATACGGCAAAGTAACGTTTGTGGTGATGTTTCCGTTCCAGGCAAAGCCGTGGTTATCCACCAAACCCAGCGAAGGATCACCTTTAACATTCGTATTATAAAAGTTTAAATTGGTGGTAAAATTCCATTTCGGTGTAAGATCTGTGTGGCCGATCAACTCCAAACCGCTTGTGGTTGCTTTTGCTACGTTTTCAAATTGAACCAGTTGAATGCCGGTATTATCGTAAGATGAACGAATCATTTGAATGGCACCATTCGTTTGCCGGTAATATAATGAAGACGTTAACGTGGTAGTTTTCCAATATTTAGCATAACTTAATTCAAAGGAATGCACATCTTCCGGCTTTAAACCAGGGTTACCGGTACGATAATTCAGCGGATCACTTCGATCTAAAAACGGAATAATCTGGCGGTCGCGCGGGCGGTTTACTCGTCGCGTATAACTTAATTGCAGGGTTTGTTCGCCGGTAAATTTCTGTGTTAGAAAAACGCTCGGATAAATACGAAAATAATTCTGATTAAAAGTTTTGTTAGAATCCAGCAACGCCGTGTTGATCAACGCCTGTTCTGCGCGCAAACCTCCCTGGAAACCAAAATTGCCAAACTGGTGCTGATAATTCCCATAAACGGCATGTATTTTTTCGTCGTAAACGAAGTTGGTAGAAAGCCGCGGATCGTTTACGTAATTGCCGAAAGTATTTAAAGTATCAGCATCAAAAATACTGGCATTGCGGCTTAACGTAGTGCGGTAACCAGCTTCCAGTTTACTGTTTTTAGTGAGCGGATTGGTATAATCCAGCTGCAAATTCCAGTTACGGAAATTGCCGTTAGTAAGGTTTTGCTGAACCAGATTACTTAAACTTTGCGGCACACGCACGTAATTGTAAGTCGCGGTATTGTAATCGTCAATTTCGTGTTCTTTACCTTTTCCAAAGCTGATGTTGGAGGTTAATTCTTCTTTCGGTTTTTTAAATTTTTGAGAGAAATCAAAGTTAAAATCGTAATTATTTCCGTTTTCATCCTGCGTATTAGTTCGGATAATCGAGGAATTAAGGTTTTCAAATTGGCCGATTCCCTGGGTCAAACCGTCATCACCACCAGTTCTTTTGCGGATATTTACGTTGCTGGAAAAGCCTAAAGTTGTTTTTTCGCCGATGTTATAATCCATCCCGACTTTAAAAACATCACCGGTAAAATTGCGCCTGTTATTGCTGTTTTGGTTAAAAGTGTAAGTGGTATCAGCACCTAAAGCTGTTTTACGGAAATTTGTACGGTCGCTAAAACCATTGCCGTTACGCATGCCGTAACGGTGACTGTAATTGCCGTATAAATTGATGCTTTTATTTTGATAAGCCAGTGCCACATTTGTGTTAAAGCTTTTTGGTAAACCGCCCGTTACCGATACATTTCCGTTAAAACCTTTGCGTGCATTTTTTTTCAGAATGATATTGATGATCCCGGATTGCCCTTCCGCATCATATTTGGATGATGGATTCGTAATTAATTCAATGGTTTCAATAGAACTTGCCGGGATGGATTGCAGTACATCGGTTATCGTGCTTCCGCCTAAAAGTGAAGGCTTTCCATCGATCAAAATTCGTACGCTGCTCGATCCGCGCAAGCTTACGTTACCATCAACATCAACTGAAACCGAAGGCACATTTGCCAATAAATCTGTTGCAGATCCGCCCTGGCTCACTAAACTTTGTTCAACATTGAAACTTTTTCGGTCGATCCCTAACTGAATTGTACTTTTTTTAGCCTGAACGGTTACTTCTTTTAGCACCGAAGTTTTGCTGATCGCCATTTTAACAGAACCTAAACTAAGCGTTGCTTGTGCAGCATTAATTGTTACGCTGCGCAAAATGGAATTGTAACCAACATAACTTATTTTAAGCTGATAATTGCCAAAAGCAACTGCATCCATCCGGAAGTTGCCGTTTGCATCCGTTTGGGCGGTTTTTGTAATCTGATTACTGGAGTTGAGGAGAATCATAGTGGCAAAATCCAGCGGTTTGCTGTTGGTTGCATCAACCAATTTACCGTTTATACGACCGGAGTTTTGTGCATTTGCAGTAAACGTAAACGTAAAAATTAACAGGCAAAAAGAAACAATTTTGTACAATTTTATCATAACGGCAAAAATCAGGCTTTTAAGTTAGCCCGAAGTTTGGAGGCAGTAAAGATTTCATTACAAACCGCTTGAGTAATTGTAAAAATAATACGATAAAAGAAGCATCCGGGGCAGATACTTCTTTTATCAGCTAAAAAAGCTACTCATTTATCGCTTTTATTAAATCTTTTACGTCCGGTATTTTTGCGAAAGTTTTTACCAGCTTATGGTTTTTGTCATAAATTGCTTCGTACGGGGTGGTGCTAATCTGATAAAATTTTTGCACTACGTAAGTGTAACCTTCCGTTCCAACGGTAAAATTAGGATATTTTTTAAGCTGATAATCTTTTACAAATTTGGGTATCGCTTTAAACTGGCGATTTGGATCTACAAAGCTGATCATCACAATTTGCGTATTACCAAATTCCTTGATGTGTTTGGTAATTTCCATCGTCATGTGCTGGCAATGCGGGCAATCCGGTGCGAAATACATAATCATCACCGGAACATTTTTTTTGAGATTGGCCGGCGTAGCATAAGCACTGTCGGAAGTTAAGATTTTATAAGGCGGGATATCTTTATTCGGCGGTGCATCCTGCGAACAGGCGGTTAAGGTAATTCCCAGAAAAAGAAGAAAAAAATACAATGGTTTCATGTAAAAATATTTTTGGCTGATACTGTTTTTAGCATCCATTTTTATTCGATAATTGATAATTGCAGCAACACTTCTTCTTCCGTTACCGGAAAAGGTTTTCGTTCGCGGATGCTCTGCTGTACGGCATCAAAAATAGCCATAAAATCACCTTTTAAAGAAGGTACGTTTACCGTTTCCATTTTTTCTGTCTCCGGGTTGATGTAAGTTAATTCGCCCTGCATGCCTTCTTCTTCAATGCCAAAACCTGCAGCCAGCGGCGATATGCCCTGATCGAGCTGCCCTTCCTGCACATCCGACCGTTTTTTGATAAACGTCCCGCGTGTGCCATGCAGCACAAAACCCGGTAAAGGTTTGGCCACGAGCATGCTACCATATAAAAACACATTTAAATCTTCCGGGTATTTTAAGTGGATGCAAAAATAATCCGGCACTTCTGTTTTTAGGCGGTGTTTGCTAAGGGTTTTTGTAAAAGATAAAGGTTTGCCAAATAAATTAATCGCCTGATCCAGCAAATGCGGGCCTAAATCGTACAGCAATCCGCTGGCCGGCATCGGTGTTTCTTTAAAAGCTTTCGGGCCGATTTCCGGCCGCCAGCGGTCATACCTAAAATGAACTTCAACTATTTTTCCTAATTCGCCGGTTTCCAAAACCTGTTTTACGGCTTTTACATCGCTGTCCCAGCGGCGGTTCTGGTAAATTAATACTTCACGGTTTACCTGTTTTCCCAGATCAAATAATTCTTTGGCTTCTGCGGAAGTTGCAGCAACCGGTTTTTCAATCAGCACATGTTTACCAGCCAGCAATGCTGCTTTTGCCAGCTCAAAATGCGTAAAGTTTGGCGTGTTTACCACGATCAGTTCCAGCTCCGGGTTGTTAATAACTTCCTCCAAAGTATCATAACTTTTAATTGCCGGATACAAAGCCGAAGCTTTTTTGGTATGGCGTTCGGCCACGGCATCCAAACTAAAACCTGTATGGGCATTTAAAAAAGGTGCATGAAATATGCGGCCAGACATGCCGAAAGCCAGTAAGCCGGTTTTGATAGGTTTCATTTTTTTAAAATTATTAATAAATGCTAAAATATGCTTCTCACTACGCCGCCGTCAACCTGGATGGTGGTGCCGGTAATGTACGAAGCTTTTTCTGATGCTAAAAAGGTAATTAAGGCAGCCAGTTCTTCGGGTTTGCCAATGCGGCGCAGCGGAATATTTTTGGCTTTCTCGGCTAAAGCTTCTTCTTCTGTTAAGCCTGCGGCGAGTTCTTTTTTGATGCCAGAACTGCGTATGCGGTCGGTTAGAATCATCCCCGGACAAACATTATTTACCGTAATCTGATCCGGCCCGACTTCATCGGCCAGCATTTTGGCCATCCCGATTACGCCCATGCGTATGCTGGTTGAAAGCACAGAACCATCCAGCACTGATTTTACAGACATGCTTACAATATTGATAATCCGGCCGCTGCCGGTTTTTTTAAGATGAGGTAAAACCAACCGCGTAATGCGGACAGTGCTCAATAAATTTAATTCAAATGCAGCTTGCCACTGGTTTTCATCAAAACTTTCGACCGGGCCAAAAGGCGGGCCGCCGGCATTATTTATCAAAATATCCAGCTGTCCAAACTGCTGTACTGCTTTTACAATAAAGTTTTCTACCTGCATGGCATCGGTAACATCTACCGGGAAACCTACTACTTCAGTTCCCGTTTTTTTGCTGATTTCCTGCGCTGTTTTTTCCAGTTCTTCCCGGTTTCTCGAACCGATAATCACACGGACACCTTCTGCCGCCAAAGCTTCTGCCGTTGCGCGGCCTAAACCTTTGCTCGCCGCTAAAACAACTGCTACTTTATTTTGAATACCTAAATCCATAGAAAATTTTAAGTTATTAGTGCTGAAACAAGCCGGAAATAATGTTGATACTTAACGCCACAATCACCGTGTTGAAAACAAAGGACAAGATGCCGTGCACCCAGGCTAACCGGCGGATTTTGCGGGAGCTGATCTCGACATCAGAAACCTGGAAAGTCATACCGATCACAAATGAGAAATAAACGAAATCCAAATAATCCGGTTCCGGTTCACTTGGAAAATCCAAGCCGGAAGCAAATTTTTCCTTTTCGCCTTTATCCGAATAAAAAAGATGAGCATAGCGGAGCGTAAAAACGGTGTGCGTGAGCCACCAGGAAATCACAACCGAAGCAATCGAAAGTAAAACATGCTTTGTAATTTGCTCGGGAGAATTTCCTTTTAAAGATTGCAGTAGTAAAATTACAGCAAACAAGCTGGTAAATGCGGATACGATAATAAACAGAAATATAAAAGTAACGCTCGAATCTTCTAATTTGGCGTATTTACCCATATCTTTTGGGTGTAAAGAAAGGATAATTATCCAGCTTGTAGTTAAAATTGTAGCGGCATAACCCATCCAGGTAAGCATTATATTTATCGGTAAAGGCAGCTTCCGCGTTAAAAAATATACGATAACGGCAACTGCCACTGCCATAAACTGGCGATGATGCGCATCAAAATAAACCGGCTTTTTTTCGGGCATTTTAATTAGGGAATGAAGTTGAAATTAGATAATACAGGCATAAAAGAAGCATGTTAAGCAACAACTGGTTTTCGGCGCCTTTTCCAGATTTGTCCCCGGTGTTGTGTCGGGATTTCATCGCCCAGTAATTTACCCCAGGGTTTAAGATCGTCAATTCGATCAAAAATAATCTTAAGAACAGCAACCATCGGGATCGATAAAAACATACCGGAAACGCCCCAAAGTGCACCGATCAAAAGTACCACAATGATAGAAACCATCGCATTGATCTGAACTTTGGAAGATACAATCCGCGGTACCAGGATATTGTTATCGATAAACTGAATTACCGAATAAGCGGCGATAATCCCTAATTGTGTGCTAAAGCCGTCTTTGGTTACGGTTGCCATTAAAACCGGCAATAAAATGGCGATAATACCGCCGATGTAAGGCAGCATATTTAAAATTGCGCCGATTACACCAATCAGCAAGGCATATTTTACGCCTAAGATGAACAGGGCCGTCGAATTTAAAACGGCTACAACTAAAGCTTCGATCAGCAAACCAACAATATAACTTTGGATAGCCATCTTGGTCTGGTTTAGAATTTCTGCAATGTTGCCGCTGTTTTCTTCAGCAAAAACTTCGTATAAAAAATTAAGGATCAATTCTTTATAAAACAGCAGCAGAAAAATGTAAACCGGCAGTAAAAACAGTACGCTGAACAAGCCGAACAAACTGCCGATGGTTTGCCCAACCAATGCTTTATTATTATTGGCCGCTTCGTTTAGCAGCTGCATTTGTTTTTGAATGGTTAACCCAAAAGTGCTTTCGATCCAGCCTTCGGCCTGGATTACCATTTCGCTTCCTTTTGCTTTTAAAGCCGGCAAACTATCACCAAACTGAATAATTTGGGATGATAAAAAGTATAGCACGCCAAACGTAAACGCAATCATGGTGAGCAGCGTTAAACAAATAGCAACAACTTTAGGGATTTTCCAGCTTTGCAACTTGTTATATAACGGGTTGAGCAATATGGAAAGTAAAACGGCAAAAGCCATCGGTACTAAAAAATCTGCGAGCATGTAAAGCATCAATACCACGAGGGAAAGCCCGAATAAAATGGTGGTTGCTTTAAGGTAAAAAGGATATTGTTTGACAAGCATACGCCGGAAGTTTATTACAGGTTGATACTTCTTTTACAGGTAAAAAATTGGATAATATCCGCAGCCGGTTAATCAAAATAAAACATCATAACTTTATAAACCTGATAAGGTTTAAGTTTTTTATGCCGATAAAAGAAGCATCGGCAGTAATTACTCCACCGAAACGGTGAGGCCTTCCTGCTGTAAAATTTTGCGGTAAACTTCTACTTCGGTAAAAGAACCTTCTAAAATGGCACATTTACCTTTGGTATGTACTTCCCAGGCAATTTTTTCTGCCTGGCTGTCGTTGTAGTCCAGATATTTTATCAGGCAAAAAATTACATGTTCAAAAGAATTAACATCATCATTCCATAATATCAGCCGGTGGCTTTCTTTTAACCCGGCCAGCAATTCTTCCAGTGTGAAGCTTTCTTCTTTTACCTCTGTTGACATATTGAAGCAAATTTAATAAAAATAAAAACCGGATATTTATAAATACTTAAACCTTGTATTTTAAAATTTGTCTGAACCCGAAAAAACTACTTCCTGTAAAATGAAAACCTTTTCCTGTTTCCTGCTTGGTGCCGCATTCTCGATCAATGCTGCGCAGGTATTTTCCCAATCTAAAAATGGTGTAAAAATGATCAAACCGCCGGCGCATCAAATTGCTGTAGATGGTAATTTGAAGGATTGGGGCGATAGTTTAAGTTATTATAACGAAGCTAAAAAGATTAATTACGCGCTGGCGAAAGATCAGGAAAACCTGTATTTCGCCATCCGGATTGAGAACCGGCAGCAGCAGGAACAAGCCATGCGCAACGGTATTACGCTGGCTTTTAATCCCGAAGGAAAAAAGAAAGAAGCGTTTAGTTTAACTTTCCCGTCGCCGGATCAAAGCGATGACGGCCTTTTTGTGATGCCGCAAAAAGACAATGCCATTACCGAGCAGCAGTTAAAAAAAGAGGATATGGAAGACCGCCGCAAAGCTGATTTGTTAAAGCTGCGCGATATTTCTGTAAAAGGGTTTAAGGATATCGAAACCGATCATATCAGCACGGCAAATACTTACGGCATAAAAACAGTATTGAATATTGATGAAAAAGGCGCGCTGGTTTATGAGGCGGCCATCCCGGTAAAAATGCTGCATTTAGATAACGCCAGCAGCAAACCCTGGGCTTTCGATATTAAAATTAACAGTTTTGCTGCTTCTGCAAAAGATAACCATGCGGGTTTAAAACCTCCGGGAGAAGCCGGCGGAATGGGTGGTATGGGCCGCGGCGGGATGAGCGGCGGTATGCGTAACGGCGGTATGCGCGGTGGCGGAATGGGAAATACGGGTGGTTATGCCGGCCAGGGCGATCAAGGAAAAGCGGTGGAGATTAAGGATAAATTTATGTGGTAAAAGTATGGGTGTTCATGAACTGTATCATGTTAAAAAGCCTGCGTTAATTTTGTTAAGGAAGAAAATTTATGACATCACTACTGGTTACATACAATTTTACAGCACTTATATCACTATTGCCTACAGAAGCAGGCGGACGAAAAAAACCGGTTTATAATCATTACCGTCCCTCATTTTCTTTCAATACGGTAAACCAAATTTCTGGTGAAGTTTCTTTTCTAGGACAAGATGAACTCAAGCCCGGAGGTACAACGAAAGCTGTTATAAAATTACTTCCGTCAAAACATATCCGTCAAAATTTAAAAAGCGGAGATGCTTTTACGATTTTGGAAGGCGAAAAAATTGTTGGCACCGGGGTTATTCAGCAAATCCAAAAAGAAGAACAAATTCCTTTTGGATAGTTTTGGCTATTGATTTGGGTTTATAACTTCCTTCTTCTATCTAAATTTATAACCCTATTTATTGATTATATAATTCATCCATATTATTAATTAATGCTTGTTTTACCACCTAAAATTATCATTTTACTTAGAGCCTGTTTAAAATTTGTTTAAAATGTTTTGTATACTTTTTTTATCACCCTGAAAATGTAAAACACATGGTTTTTTAATTGAATTATATTAATATAAATACCAATTTTATAGGGTCAAAGAAGCATCGAGATTTTTCCTCAAATAAATTTAAACAGGCTCAAAAATTTTATTTTAAATGCTGTAAATAGATAGTATTTATCAAGAGTGATATAGCAGTAGAAGATCCAAATTCTGATTTAGGTTTTATTTCGCTTGTTCTGGTTCCCCAGCTTGTTTGTATAAGATCTTTTGAATTTCTATTGTTGTAAGCAACCTTGGCATTTAATTGCAGCCAGGCATTTAAATCTGACTTTTTACCTTCAACAGCGTACTTACGGGCATAACGTGCAAAAATACCTTTGAAACCCGGCAAGTCATTACCACGATCTTCATTATTTATTACTTTGGAGTTATACATGCTATCTCTTGTGTATTTAGCAATCTTTTCCGCTTCTTGCAAATAGCTATCTTCCTTTGTGTAGTTGTAAAGCATAATTGCAGCACCCAAATAGGTTCCTTGATTATAAGTTGAGCTCCAAGTGCTGATTTTAATTTTTCCGGATTTGTCCAAATCAACATTGTCATTTACTTTACCTGTAGCAGGATTGAATAAATATAATTTAGACCATTTATATAATGCAATCCCTTTATCATAATACGTATTATCACCTGTAGCCTTTGCCAAATAGCACGCTGCCACAATAGCAGGGCCATTGATGCAGGCATTCTTAGATGTTTTTGTTTCATACCAAATTAGGCCACCGCCAAAAGAGTCGGTAAAAGCACGAGCGTACATTTTATCAAACTGTTCTTTCCCTTTTTCAAGATAACTCTTATTGCCGGTAAGCAAATAGCCTCGCACACAAAAAAGTACCGCCCAGGTAATGTCATCGTTGTATTTGTTATACATCCAATCGGCTTTATTATTAATAATAAAGTTTTCGTACATTGTAGCAAACCTCGTACTGTACTTAGTATCTTTAGTAACTTCATAAGCGTCCAGAACAATTTCCATCATTTCGGCTCTGTCCCAAAAACTTTTGCCTTTTTCTACTTGATACTGGATATACCATGCCTCGAAGGCCTTATCTGCTATTGCCGAAGATGATGGCGAACCTTGTGCAATCTCTCTCTGAAAAAACCATTTTTGTGAATTGTTATGAGAAGCGTGTGATAAATTAACATTAGCTCCATCAGAAGTATCTCTATCATTCAAACTGAGTGAAAAATTTGAGTTCGCAGCTGATTTTAAATAATAATAACCATCGCCCGCCTTTTTAATAATCCATTTAACGTCATTATTTCCGGTATTTGAGTATTGATTTGCATTTACGGAATCAGCGGAAGCTGAGGCTGTATGCAGCATTTTTCCACTAGCTACATTAGTTAATGTGTAAACGTTTTTGGCAACATTTGTAACAATCCATCTTTGCGCATCAGATTTGGTGTTTGTCCAGCAATCAACATTAGTCCCATTTTCCATTGAAGCATTGCTTACGTCAAGTAGCTTGTTACTTGATTTTGATTTCAACGTATAGATTGCCCCTGAAGTAATACCAGATGTTTGAGCAAGGCTAACACTTACATCTATAAGGAAGGATAAAAATAAAACAAGAGGTAAATAAAATGTTTTCATGTTTAAATAAATTTAAATTAAAGAGGCAGAAGTTTTTGTACTATTAAATATAGATTCTATTTTATGCTGTTATTTTGATAAGATCCTTTAACCTATTTTGTATAAATATCCAGTTCTTTACCTTTGAGCATATCATTGTAATTAACGAACCATCCTTTGAGCGGTGTTCCGCCGATCGTAATTTTGTCAATATTTTTACCACTCCCTTTTTTGTTAATGGTAAATTTCTTATCACCGCCAAGCTCCATTTCAATTTTATCGAAAATAGGAACCGATATAATATATTCCGGGTCTGACGGTGAATAAGGGTATATCCCCATTGCGTTAAATACATACCACCCTGTTAGGGAACCATAGTCATCCATTCCGGCCAACGCGAGGCCTTCGGGACCCATTCCGTAGTAATCTGACAACAGTTTGGTAAGGATGGCCTGTGATTTTTCTGGTTTGTTTACGAAATAATAAAGATAAGGATAGTTAAAGTCGGGCTGATTACCCATACAGAACTGTCCGAGGAAGACTGACAGATTATCCTTTGCATATCCGCCCCAGGGAATCGAAAAAAGTGAATCTACTTTAAGCTCGAAGTCTTTGGGACTCTTATACAGAGAGATTAACCCTTTAGTATCATGCGGTACGAAGAACGATGCCTGCCAGGCATTTGCCTCGCGGTACATAAATTCGTAGTAAGGATAATTTGGATTGAACGGTGTAACCCATTTTCCGTCCGCGAGACGGCCTCTCATAAATCCGGTTTGGACATCGAATACGTTCTTGTAGTTCTTGCTACGCTTTATCATCGTATTGTACGTATCCTTATCGCCCAGAGCTTTAGCCATTAGTGCTATTGAGTAATCCGAATATGCGAATTCAAGTGTTTTCGTGGTTCCTGCAGTAGATACAGTTTCGGTTACCGGGTTCGGGATATTTACTTCAGGCACATAACCAAGTTTAAGATATTCGTCGTTGTGGGGTCTTGGTCCCGTTACGCCGCTACCGGTAGGAGTGTTGGCGTTATTAAGCATAAGAAGATATGCTTTCTGTATATCGTAACCCTTTACGCCGCGCATGTAGGCACAAGCGATGTAAGATGAAGCAAAATCGCCGTGAAACGAAGTAGACAGGAACCCTGAACGCTCTCCGCTTAAAATCATGGATTTGATAATATTGTTGCTGACATTAGGCAGTAACATATTTACAACAACAAGCTGTGTACGGAAAACATCCCATAATCCCGGGCCTGAATAGGTTTCGAAACCAGGGATTGTATCCCTTGGTACAGCTGCGGTAGCCGGAACTTGGCGCCTTCCTCCGTAAAGAGCTGTTTTACCATCCGCATCGCTGGTAACACTCGGGTACCAGAACTGTCTGTAGAGGCATGAATAGAACATCTCTTTTTGCTTTTTTGTTCCGCCCGTAACCTTGACTTTGTTAAGGAGCTGTTCCCAGCTCTCATCGGCATCTTTGTAAACCTGATCGAAGCTCTTGCTTGCTATTTCAGTATTGTAGTTGAGTTTTGCACCTTCGGGGCTAACGCTTGACAAACCAATTTTAACTTCTAACGGTTTGTCGGAATTTTCGAAACTAATAACTGGTATATCAATGTTCCCGGTAAGTTTTCTCTGACCTCCTGCACCCTGGCCGCTATGTGGGATTTCGGGCTGATTTGGGTTACGTTTGTTGATGTCAATGCTTTTGATCTTATGGTTCATTACCGCGTAGAAATAGAGGTTGCCCTGTCTTCCCGTAACGATGTTATCACCGGCCTTATTAAGTTGCCAGGTACTGCTGCCGCCGCCTGCATGTACAAGGTCGAATGCGAGTTTTTTATCTTGACCGATTAGATAGGTATATTTATGGTAAGCACATCTTTTGGTAGCGGTAAGTTCTGCCTTAATATTGTAGCGGTCTAACAGAACCCGGTAATATCCGGGATGTGCCGCTTCTTTTGAGTGGCTGTAGGTTGAAGCAAAATTATCGGCTGTGAAATTTTTTCCTTCGAGAGGCATAATAGGAATGTTAAGTTGCCCCCAATCGGTTCCGCTGGTTTGAGCGAAAGCTTTGATTGTTTTTACTTCGTACTCGTAACCACTACCACTGCCGTAAGTAGTTACCGGAACTACTTGTACCATACCAAATGGTACGGTAGCTGCTGGCCCTAAAAGGCCATTCCAAGTGCGCCAGGGCGGAACATAGCCGAGATCAGCAGAGTCAGTTAAAACCGTTGTTCCGATTAATGGGTTTACGTAATTTGTAAGGTGAATTTTGGCCTGTCCGTAGGTAAAAACCGGCAAGCTGATTATAGCCAAAATAAGACTTCTTACTTTTTCCATTATTTTATTTAAGTAAATGTATATG
Organism: Sphingobacteriaceae bacterium; assembly: GCA_903642215.1. Classification (GTDB taxonomy): domain Bacteria; phylum Bacteroidota; class Bacteroidia; order Sphingobacteriales; family Sphingobacteriaceae; genus Mucilaginibacter_A. Next base: position 881,167 of record CAHJWG010000001.1, read on the forward strand.
GTTTAGAAATTGAGTTTAAATCTTGTTTAATAATAATTTATAGCGGTGAGTTTAACCATGTTTTCGGAAAATCCAAGCAGGAGTTCATATTTTCTTCATAACCTTCTGTCATTATCAAAACAAGCAAATGTTTTCTCAGCCCTAATACTTCTTTTACCACCCTAAAATCACTCTACTTTATACCGATAAACCTGCCTGCCCAAGTTACCGGCATCATTAATGCCTTCAATCACTACGCGGTACGTGCCTTTGCTATCCGCATTAAAAAAGCTGAAACTGGCTTTTCCGTCTTTACCGGTAATTAAATTCGGGTTCCAATAAATGGTGGTGCGCAGATCGGCAACTTCTTTATTGGTTTTCGGGTCGTCGTATTTCGGTGCATAAAATTCTTTACTTCTGCTGTAACCGCGCGGACTATAAGTTACAATTCCGGGTGTATATTGTTGGAAAGCGTAATCTTCGCCGCCGCGCCGGGTTGTTATAACTAAAACGCCGCCGCCACCACGGCCACCGTAAATAGAGGTGTAACCGCCGGAACGCAATACTTCAATTGTGGCCACATCTGTTGGCGGGATATTTCTCAAATAATCACTTTCTACATAAACACCATCTAAAATAATTTGCATCGGCTGGTTAAAACTGCGGGTAGAATAAGGTATTCCTCCGCGGAAAATTACACCCAGCAACCGGCCCTGCAAACACTGATCAATAGTAACACAGCCCAATTGCCGGAAAATATCACCGTTTACAATCTGGTCTGCATTGCCGGAACCGTTTAAGTTAGCAGAGTTTTTTACCGGTTCTTTTTTCTCCGTTACCGTAACTTCCTGTAAAATAATGGTGCGGTTAACCAAACCATATTTACGCAGATCATCGTATTGCGCTTTGCTGTTGCGCAGGTAATTACTTAGTTCCCGGTTTAGGTTGATAGAAATATCCGGCTCGTTTTTGTTTTTGGTAACAAACTGCTGCGGAACGTTATCCAGCGTAATCTCCACATTTCTTTTTCCGGCCGAACCTCTTGCCTGAATCACAAAGCGGATGCTATCCGGGAAAACAAGATCATATTTAAACCGTCCGTTCGCATCGGTAACGGTATCCAGCAAAAACGCACCTTTTGAGGTGGTAAACAAAGTAACCTTCGCTTTTGCCACCGGTTTGCCGCCAAGCGTTTTTACGGTTCCGGAGATTGCCATTGATTTTTCCGGCTGATAAGTAAGCTGCGGAAAACTGTTCCCCAAAATTAACCGCCAGTCAAACCGGGTATAACCTTGGGTAAGCATCAGTACGTCTAAATCGGCTTGTGTTTTTTCCGTTGGATGCGCAAAATAGTAACCGGGCTGTTCAATATAACCTTTTAAATCTGAAGTGAGCAGCAGGTTAGATAAAATGGTAGTTTCTTTGTCCTCATTAACCGGGACTTTGGTTTCATCTGTAACGGCAACAGAAAAACTGCCCGTAACCGGTGCCTTTGCCTGGTTTAGCACGGTAAAATCAAGCTTCATGTTTTGCCTTGGAGAAGCGCTTGCTGCCGAAGAAACCTCAATATTTAACTGATCCGCAGGATTGCTGATAAAAGCAACGCGTTCGTTCAGCGGCTCGCTTTCCTGCGTAAATAAAGTGAAATGTGCAATTCCCGACGGGAAACGGCTTTTTGGGATGCGGGCAGAAAAGGTTTGGCTTTCCAGCTTGCTTTTGGCCGTGTAATAAACCTCGCCGGCAGATTGCCCAACCACCATAATATCGGTATTTTGCTTCTGCTTAAAAGTTTCGTTTCCAACGGCAACATGTAAAATAATATTTTCCGGATCGCTGTTGTTTACGCTGAGGACAAAACCCTGATCGGAAGCTTTCGGCAGATCAAAACTTTTTTCTGATCCGTCCGGAAACTGGATTTTTGCCGAATAGCTTTTACCGTTTTCCGGGAAAAGCAAAAAGGAACCCATACCTAAATGCTGCGTGCTGATTTTAGCAACTTCTTTATTATCGCTGCCCAAAACACTTCCCTTAACAGCTACACCCAAACCATCGGCACCAACAGCTTTAAAAGCAATTTTAGAACGGATCCCGTTTAGCAGGTTCCCGCTTTCGGCAAAAAACTGCATGTCAACATTGTTGGAAGTTGCTTTAACCGGTACTGTTTTTACCACTACTTTTTTGTTTTCTATAGTGATGCCGGTTGTAATATAACCGGCTTTAAGTTCGCCGGGCCGCGGGTTGCTAAAAGTAATATCTACGTTTCCGTTTGCATCAGTTACGCCTTTTCCTTTTAAAACCGTACGGAAATCCAGCTGAACGTTATACGTAACCGGTTTATCTGCATAAGGCTGGTTGTTTAAATCAGCATAATTAATAACTGCGTTAATTTTTTCCTGGCCGTTTTCTGTAACGAACTTATAATTTACACTGGTAAAAACAGTATTGGAAATGGCGTTGCCAACGCTGATGGTTTTATCAAAAAAATAATCCTCACCATAATTGCGCATGTACTGCGTGTAAGCGCGGATGCGATAATTGCCTTCGTGTAAGGTATCGGCCAAAGTAAAATCGCCCCAGCTTAAACCGGCCGAAAGCGGCAAACGCAAGGATTGCTTGATCGAATCTTTATCGTTGATCAGATCAACATATAAAATACTGCTTAACCCCGAAGGCTGGTGTTTGCTGCCAACGGTTGTGTAAGCTTTAAAATAAATTATATCGCCGATGGCATAATAAGGTTTATCTAATTGCAGGTAAACCTTTTCCGTAGGATAATTATCAGTAAGCTTTTGTAATTGGATAACAATCTTTTTTAAGGGGTCATCATCCTGGCGGATCACAAAACCTGCAAAAAAGGTTGCAGCAATCAACAAAGCAACCGTTAAAAAATTCTTTAATTTCATAGTTTAACTACTAAAAACAAGGTACTAAGAAAACCGGCTTTACAGGCAAATGTTATAGCAGCCCGCAGAATAAAAATTAAAAGCTGTTTTTCCACATCATGCTTTCCACCGGCCGGGTGGTGGGTTTGCTGTATTTTGCGTTGACTTTAGTATTGTATAACGTTTCGATTTCGCCTTCTACTACAAAATAAATCAGCTGGCCAATCGGCATTCCCGGATAAATACGTACCGGTTGTGTTACCGAAATTTCCAGCGTCCAGGTGTTGCAAAAACCAACATCACCTTTTCCGGCAGTCGCATGGATGTCTATCCCCAAACGGCCGGTACTGCTTTTACCCTCTAAAAATGGCACGTGTGCATGTGTTTCGGTATATTCCACCGTTACGCCCAGGTACAAAGTATTGGGTTGAAGCAAAAAACCTTCCTTCGGGATTTCAAAATGATCGATTTCATTATGCTGTTTGGCATCCAAAACACGGTTTCTGTAAGTTGCCAGATATTTGCCGAGATGTACATCGTAAGAATTTGTGCCGAGGCAAGTTGGGTCGTAAGGTTCAATAATGATCGTCCCTTTTTCAATTTCCTGTAAAATAAGTTTATCTGATAAAATCATATTGGCGAAGATGCGGAACCTAAATTAATATATTTTAAAATATATTGCCATCCTTTTTGCAACTTTACTTCATGGGGATTGCTTATCGAAAAAAGGTGGACAACGACACCGAATTTGCCCTTTGGAAGATTGAAGAAAATGCCGAAGAACTTTACCGGCAACTACAGTTAAATGAGGAAGAAAAGGCTTTTATACAAAACCTAAGCAACAGTAAACGTTACCTGCATTGGCTGGGCACGCGTGTTTTGCTGCGTAAAATGCTGAATACCGAAGAATATATCGATTGTAAGGTTGATGAATACGGGAAGCCGTATCTCACTACAATTCCTTACCACATTTCGCTTAGCCATTCTTATGATTACGCTGCGGTGATGATCAGCAAAAACAAACCTGTTGGCATCGATATAGAACGCGTTGACCAAAAGGTAGAACGCATCGCCAAAAAGTTTATGCGCCCGGAAGAAATGGTTTTTATCAACCCGGAACATAAAATTGAGCAATTATACGCTTGCTGGTGCGCCAAAGAAGCCGTTTATAAATGTTATGGCCGCAAGGAAGTTTCCTTTATCAATCATATCTATCTGCACGAATTTGCTTACCGGGATACGGGAAGTTTGCAGGCCGAAATTAAAAACGAAACTGTCGATTTAGATTTTGATGTAGAATATCTTCAGTTTAATGATTACATGATCGGTTATGCGAAGGAGGTGTGAGGGAGGAAGGTTTGGGGTTCGAGGTTTGAGCAATCAGCTTACCTTTTACCTTTCAACCTTTTACCTTTCGACTTTCCGCCTTTCTCCCTCTTGCCTCAAACCCCACACCTCTGCACCTCAAACCTCATACCTATGAAAAATAAACACGTTTTTTTTGAAGATTGGGGTTTGATCGATTATAAACAAGCCTGGGAAAAGCAGGAAGTAATTTTTGCTTCCACCGTAAAACTGAAAACCGAGTTGCGTAACCTCAAACAAGACGATGCTTTTTTTACCGGCATAAAAACAGCAACGCCTAATTATCTGATTTTTTGCGAGCATCCGCACGTTTATACTTTAGGCAAAAGCGGTAAACCGGAACATCTTTTACTTTCCGGGCAGCAACTGGAAGAAAAAAATGCAACTTTCTATCCGATCAATCGCGGCGGCGATATTACCTATCACGGGCCGGGACAGCTGGTGGTTTACCCGATTTTGGATTTAGATAACTTTTTTACTGATATTCACCTTTATTTAAGAACCTTAGAGGAAGCGGTAATTTTAACGTTGGCTGATTTTGGAATTAAAGGCGAACGTTTTCCAGGCTTTACCGGTGTTTGGCTGGAAGCCAACGATCCGCAGAAAGCCCGGAAAATCTGTGCCATGGGTGTTCGTTGCAGCAGATGGGTTACCATGCACGGCCTGGCTTTCAACATCAACCCAAACCTCAATTATTTTAAAAATATTGTTCCCTGCGGGATTGAGGACAAAGCGGTAACTTCCATGGAAGTAGAAGTGGGTAAAAAAGTATCCGTAAAAGAAGTATCGGCAGTTTTGAGGAAGTATATTTATGCGTTGTTTGGGATGACAAATTGAAAATAAAATATCCTTGATTTAGAAATCTTGTCATCTAATTTGGGTAAATGTTATATCTATTTATACTTCTTTTACCGCCTGAAAATAGTTGTTGCAATAACAGGATGTCTTTAATTCTTGGTTCGATCTAATCCATATCAAAAGTAACGGGATCGTAACCGCTTAAACCCAGTAAAACGGCAATATCTGTTCCGTAGCCGATCTCGGTTTTAGCAAGCGAACTGTAAGGCAGGATTTTAATTTGAATAACCTATTGAAGTAAAACCCGGTTTTCCAGCAATTGTACAAACTGTTGCGCCGTACGCTACTGGCCCAAAGTACGCGAACTGGAAGGCCCGATCCCAATTTTAAACCTAACAAAAATAGAAATTTGCTCTTTTTGCATCACTAAAATCATTATTTTTAAAAACGATGTTTCTTTACACTCGGATCAATGGAAAACTGGCTCGAAAAGTATTTACTGCCTTGTCCGTTTAAGGCTTTAACGGGATTGGATTGCCCCGGTTGCGGTTTCCAGCGATCTGTAATTGCATTGCTGAAAGGGCATTTAACGGAAAGTTTTCACCTCTATCCGGCAACAATCCCGATACTTCTTTTATCGATGTTTTTATTGCTGAAGATTAAAATTCTTTTGGATGAAAACGAAAAAATTACCCGTGCCTTATTTGCGGTTGTAATTACGGTTGTAACGGTTTCTTACGCTTTTAAAGTTGTGCAAGGTAAGTTATAAAAGCTTCCTACAAATCCATTTTCGCCGTTATGAAGTTATAATCCTGCACGATAGTTTTTAAAAAAAGCAGATCATCAAACGATGAAATAACAGAAAGATGTGTTTTAATTTGGTTGGCCATTTGATGGATCAAAACTGCATTTCCGCTTTGGATTACTTCGTGGATCAGCACAATATCACGATCCGCCAACTGGTTTACTTCCTTAAAAACCGGAACATAATCCTGGTTTACAGGTGCAAAAGTTAGCTGACTAACATTCGTACGCGGGTTTGTGGTAACCAAGGTTGTACCGGCTGCCAGATCGCCGATGCGTTGTTTGTTTTTGGTGATAATTACCGAAATCAATCCTGCTAATTGGAAAGTGATCAGGAAATCTACAATTCGAAACAGCCAGCGGATAATGTATTGGCCAAAACCCGGCCTTGCGCCATCCAAACTGATTACTTTAATATTCATTACGCGCTTGCCAACCGATTGCCCGTTTAAAAATACCTCACAAATCAAATCGTAAAAAACAAAAATAACCAACCAGGCAATATACAATCCGATAAAAATATAGCTGAAAACAGAACCTACTCTCGGCGACAAATCTCCGGTAAAATAAGCTATGATAACGCCAGCAATCAGGATCAAAATAAAAATCCCGTAATCAATGATTCGCGCTACAATCCGTTCGCCCAAACCGGCAACTTCATAATCAATTTCGATATTTTGTGTAGTTGTTATTTTTATCGTTTGCATGGATAACAAATATATTTTTATTGATCGAAATAATTATCTTACGAAACAATTTAAAACTGAGTTATCGTAAAAAAACTACTATAAAAGAAGCATGCGGGAAGCTTTATTTATCAAACAAAATTCGGCAAAGTGGCAAAAATATGAGCAATTGCAAACGCCAGACCCGGATGAACTGGCACAACGTTTCATCAGTTTAACGGATGATCTGGCTTATGCCAAAACGTTCTATCCGCAGTCTAAAACCACGGCATATTTAAACGGATTAACGGCGCGTCTGCATCAATCCATCTACAAAAACAAAAAAGAAAAATCTAACCGTTTTATTTCTTTTTGGAAATTTGAACTGCCGTTGCTGTTTAAACAATATGAACTGCCGTTGCTTTATGCTTTTCTGTTTACAGTTGTTTTTACGTTGATGGGCGCGCTATCCGCCAAATACGACAATAATTTTATCCGTTTAATTTTGGGCGATCAATACGTAAACATGACGAATGCCAATATTGCAAAAGGCGATCCGTTCGGGGTTTACAAGCGGGAAAACGAGTTCAGCATGTTTTTCATGATTGCAGCCAACAACATTTTTGTATCCTTTTATTGTTTTGTTGGAGGCGTATTCTTTTCGTTGGGAAGTGTTTACGCGCTGGTTAAAAACGGGATTATGCTTGGCTCGTTTGAGTATTATTTTTTTAGCAAAGGTTTGGGTTTACAATCTGTTTTAGTAATTTTTATTCACGGAACTTTAGAAATCTCCGCCTTGATTATTGCCGGTGGCGCAGGTTTGGTTTTAGGGAACAGTTTGCTTTTCCCTAAAACCTACAAACGTGCCGATTCTTTTAAACGGGGCGCAAAAGACGGCACAAAGATGGTAATCGGCCTCGTTCCGATATTTATTGCAGCTGCTTTTTTTGAAAGTTTTGTAACGCGCCACACCGAAATGCCGATGTGGTTAAGTATTATGATACTGTTTTTATCACTGCTTTTTATCATCGGTTACGTTATCATTTACCCAAATTATCTCCATAAAAAAACTAACTTAAACCAATATGCAACCAAAAATTGAATTAGCTAAAACCCGTGATTTCGGCGAAATTATTAACGACACGTTCACCTTCATCAGTCAAAACTGGAAACCGCTTTTAAAATCTTACGCTATTATTTGCGGCTTTTTTATCGTGGCGAACTTAGTTGTGGCACTTTTGCAGCAACAAAAATTGATTGGTGCCATGCAAACGACAAGTCCTTATTCAGTAGGCTACAATTTTGGAAGAAATTTCCGATCCATGTTTGGCTTAACTTATTTTCTAAGTCTGATTTTTGGCCTGCTCAGCGTAACTGCAATTACATTAGTGCCACTATCTTTCATGTCTTTATACAAAGAAAAAGGGAACATTGCACCAGATACCGAAGAGGTTTGGGGCTATTTTAAGCACTACTTTTTAAGATGTATCGGCACTACGCTTGTTGTCGGTATTTGTATAATTGTCGGGTTTGCGTTATGCCTGATTCCCGGGTTTTATTTATTGCCCATCTTATCGCTGATATTACCGATTATCGTTTTTGAGAATACAGATTTAGGTTATTCCTGGTCCAAAAGTTTCAGGCTGATTAAAGAAAACTGGTGGCAAACTTTTGGTGCCATCGTGGTAGCCGGTATTATCACTTATGCGGCGGCAGCTATTTTTATCATTCCGGTTACGCTGGTTACCGTTGGGTCGATGTTTGTTTCTAAAACGCCGCCGAGTTCTTCTATGGTTATTCTAACAACCATTGTTTCTGCGCTTTGCTACGTGTTTTACATGATTCCGTCTATCACCACAGCTTTGTGCTATTTTAATTTAAATGAGCAAAAAGAAGGCACCGGACTGATGAACCGCATCAATAATTTTGGCAATAACGATTTGGATACCGGTTTACCAAAAGAGGATTATTAACGATGTATAAACTGCTGTTGCTGTTCTTTTTCGTGCATGCTTCTTTTATCACCCAAAAACCGGTGGTAAAAAAAGCATTGCCGGTTTTGCAAACGGATAGCAGCTCAATCCAAATCCGCAAATTCAGCGCAACAACTTTGAACGAATACCGGCAGCAGCGCGACTTTAAATACGAAGATCATCCGGGCGAAGCAGAATCAATGTGGGATCAGTTTTGGCGCTGGTTCTGGTATCAGGTTGATAATCTGATGTCTGGCAAGGTAACCGGAAATCTAATTAATTTTTTATTTATCCTGCTGGGAGCCAGTGCGTTAGTATTTTTAATTTTGAAATTGCTGGGGATGGATATGATGCAGATTTTTACCGGTAAAAACAGTACGATAGAAATTCCTTATCACGAATCTTTAGAAAATATCCATGAAATTAGTTTTGAAGAAGAAATAGAAAAAGCAATTGCTAACCGTAATTTTAGGTTGGCTGTGCGCTTGTTATATCTCAATTGCTTAAAAAAATTGAGTGATGCCGGCGCGATACAATGGAAAGCGGATAAAACCAATCTGGCTTATCTCTACGAAATCCAAAACCCGGAGCAACAACAAAAGTTCGGTTTGCTTACAAGGCAGTTTGAATACGTTTGGTACGGAGATTTTAAAGTTAATCAAGAGCATTTTCAGCAGATCAGAAATTCATTTCAGCAATTTAATCCGAAGCTGAAATGAAAGACCTGAAAATTTATTTAATTATTGGTTTTTCATTGCTGATTTTTTATTGCGTGGTGCAATACAACCGGCCAAAACCGGTAGATTGGAACCCGACTTATCTCAACACAGATAAAATCCCATATGGCACTTTTATTTTGTATCATCAGTTAAACGATCTATTTCCTGGCGCGAAAATCCGCAGCAGCAGGCAAGCAGTTTATCATACATTGGCCGATAATAAATATATACCCGGAAGTTATATTTTAGTTGCTTCCCGCGCTGATCTTTACCAGGACGATTACGATGAACTGGTTAATTACATCAAAAAAGGCAATGCTGTTTTTATCGCCTCTTTTTATATGAGCAAGTTTTTGAAGGATACGTTGAAGTTAAAAATTAACAGTGAGCAAACGCTTTCCCTCAGCAAAAAAATAAAGATTAATTTTACTAATCCTGCTTTAAATACGGCTAAACCTTATGCTTTCGACCGGCAAATCGGCGCACAGTATTTTAGTAAATTTGATACTTCTCGGGCTGTTGTTCTCGGCAAAAACCAATATAACCACAGCAATTTTATCCGTTATCAATTTGGAAAAGGCTTTCTGTATTTAATGCCCAGCCCGGATTATTTTATCAATTACAATCTGTTAAAACCTGCCGGAAGTGAATATGCAGCCAAAGCACTTTCTTATCTCCCGGTTAAAGGGGAAATCATTTGGGACGAATATGCAACAGCCGGCGCAGAAGATGCAGACGGTTCGCCGATGCGTGTGTTTTTGAGCCATCCTGAGTTAAGATGGGCTTATTTTATTGCGCTGTTTAGTCTGCTTTTTTTTGTTTTATACGAGATGAAACGCCGTCAGCGCATTATTCCGATTGCTGATCCGCTCCAAAATACAACGGTAGAATTTGTGCAGGTGGTTGGACAGGTTTATTATCAGCAACGCAACAATTTAAACATCGCTGTCAAAAAAGTTACTTTCTTTTTGGAACATATTCGTAGCCGTTATCAGTTAAAAACAAACGTTTTAGATCAGGAATTGATACAAACGCTGGTTCAAAAATCCTGCGCGGATGAAAGTTTGGTTAAAGATATTTTTAAATATATCGATTATGTTCAAACCGGGAAACAGGTTTCCGATAAAGAATTAATCAACTTTAATTATTTAACAGAACAGTTTTACCAGCAATCCGGCTTATAATGGAAGAAGAAATATTTAGTTCGAGAACAGATCTCACACAATTAAACCAATCCGTAACCGAAATAAAAAATGCGCTGGCAAAAGTGGTAGTAGGCCAGCAGGAAATGATTACGCTGCTAATCGCCGGAATTTTAGCAAACGGACATGTTTTAATTGAAGGCGTGCCCGGCGTTGCCAAAACTTTAACGGCCAAACTAATTGCAAAATGTATTGATGCCGGTTTTTCGCGGATACAGTTTACGCCGGATCTGATGCCTTCTGATGTATTGGGGACTTCTGTTTTCAACCCAAAAGAAAGTAGTTTTGAGTTTAAACCGGGGCCGATTTTTGGCAATGTTATTTTGGTGGATGAGATCAACCGTTCGCCGGCCAAAACGCAATCTGCTTTATTTGAAGTAATGGAAGAGCGACAGATTACCATTGATGGTAACACATATCCAATGCAGGAACCGTTTGTAATTCTGGCTACGCAAAACCCGGTTGATCAGGAAGGAACTTACCGTTTGCCGGAAGCACAGCTCGACCGTTTTTTGTTTAAAATTGAAGTGAAATATCCTTCGCTGGAAGAAGAAACGGCTATTTTACAGCAACATCATCAGCAAAAAACAGCAGAACAATTAGAAGAAATCAAACCAATTCTAACTGCTGCACAAATAAAAACTTATCGTAATCAGGTTAGAAATTTATATGTAGAACCCAAATTGCTTGAGTTTGTGGCACGCATTATCCATGAAACAAGAAATAGTAAATCGCTTTATCTGGGCGGATCGCCGCGTGCTTCGCTGGCAATTGTTCAGGCTGCGAAAGCAATTGCTGCCATTAATGGGCGAGATTTTGTTACGCCGGATGACCTGATTTATGTTACGCCTGCTGTTTTGCGGCACCGGATTATGCTATCGCCGGATAAAGAAATGGAAGGCGTTACGCCGGATGAAGTGGTGCAGCAAATTATCCAAAAGTTAGAAATACCTCGGTAAAAGAAGCATCTTGAAAAATCTTTATCAGCAGTTTTACAAAAACCTTTTCCTGGGCAACCGCTTGTTTTTTGGCTTGGGCTTTTCGGTAATACTGTTTTTACTATCCTTTTTCTTTAGTTGGATAGGCGATAGCCCGCTGTTCTTTTTCTCGGCGTTGATGCTGCTGCTGCTGATTGACCTAATCCTGCTTTACCGAACCGAAAATGGCGTGTTCGCCAGCAGGAATACACCTGAACGTTTAAGTAACGGTGATGAAAATGAGTTAGGAATTTATGTAGAAAGTTTTTATCCGTTCAGTGTAACTTTAGGTTTGATTGACGAAATCCCATTTCAATTTCAAAAACGTGATTTGTTATTTAAAACAAGCTTGAAATCGCGTGAGCATAAGATGATCAATTATCAGCTTCGGCCAACCAAACGAGGTGAGTATAAATTTGGCGATATTCGGGTTTATGTTCAATCTCCGCTTGCACTTGTTAGCCGTCGTTATAATTTTGAACAAGCAGAAATTTTACCTGTTTATCCTTCTTTTTTGCAGATGCAGAAATACGAACTGCTGGCCGTATCTAACCGGTTAACGGAGCAAGGTATTAAAAAAATCAGGCGAATTGGCCATAGCATGGAATTTGAACAAATCAAAAACTATGTCCCCGGAGATGATTACAGAACCATTAATTGGAAAGCGACGGCCCGAAAAGGCGATACAATGGTGAATGCTTTTACTGATGAAAAATCACAGCATGTTTATTGTATTATCGATAAATCACGTGTAATGAAAATGCCTTTTGCAGGATTGAGTTTACTGGATTACGCTATAAATGCAACACTTGCTTTGCTCAATATTGCTATGTTGAAAGAAGATCGGGCAGGTTTAATTACAGTTTCTGAAAAGATTGGTTCGATTATCCCCGCAAATCGAAAACCTGGCCAGCTAAATAAAATATTGCAGGTTTTACACAAAGAAAAAACCCGTTACCTCGAAACGAACCTGGAAGCATTATATGGTACTGTCCGTTCGGTAATCAAGCAGCGAAGTTTAGTAATTTTTTTTACCAATTTTGAAAGTGTTTCAGCTATTGAAAGGCAGTTGCCTTATCTGCGGAAAATGGCACGTTTACATTTACTGTTGGTTGTATTTTTCAATAATATAGAACTGGAAACATTAATTGAAGTTCCTGCAAAAAATGTAGAAGACATCTATACTAAAACTATGGCTGAGAAATTTTTATACGAGAAAAAGCTGGTGGTAAAGGAATTGAACAGGTTTGGGATTCAATTTGTATTTTGTAATCCGGAACAACTAACAATATCTACAATAAACAAGTATTTGGAGATAAAAGCGCGTAACCAGATTTAAGAAATCATGAAGGAAAATAGTAATAAGTAGAATTTTAACTATAAGCTTGTAATTTATATTATAACAGGGAGAACAGTAAGATCGGACCTTCGATAACTACCCATTCAAAAATCCTTGTTTTTAAATGGTTCTTTTTTTCACATAAAACTTTCATATCTAACTATAAACAAAAGTAATGCCTGATCAAGGAATGTTTGTCATATTAATATAAGTTTGAACATTTAATCAATCGATTGAACTAATCTTTATTTTTTTTAACTGTTAAAATGCTTGATACTTCTTTTACCAGTATAAAAATAGTACATCATAAAAAAGACTGTCTGGTTTTCCAGACAGGCTTTTCAATATTAAATAACGTTTTTATGAGCAAATGATAATTACATCATGCCGCCCATGCCACCGCCACCCATCGGCGGCATACCGGCACCGCCTTTTTCGTCTTCAGGATCGTCAGCTAACACACATTCGGTAGTTAACAACATTGCAGCGATAGAAGCAGCATTTTCCAAAGCTACACGGCCTACTTTAGTCGGGTCGATAACACCGGCACCAATTAAATTTTCGTATTTATCAGTACGTGCATTGTAACCAAAATCTGCAGTTCCTTCTTTTACTTTTTGTACAACGATAGAACCTTCAATACCAGCGTTTTCGCAAATTTGACGTAATGGCTCTTCAATAGCACGACGGATAATCTGGATGCCCGTATTTTCGTCTTCGTTTTCGCCTTTCAAATCTTTTAAAGATTCTACTGCACGGATAAAAGCAACACCACCACCGGCAACAATACCTTCTTCAACCGCAGCGCGAGTTGCATGTAAAGCATCGTCAACACGGTCTTTTTTCTCTTTCATTTCTACCTCAGTAGCAGCACCAACATATAATACAGCAACCCCGCCGGATAATTTAGCTAAACGTTCCTGTAATTTTTCGCGGTCATAATCAGAAGTTGTAGATTCGATTTGAGCTTTAATTTGGTTAACGCGGCCTTTGATTTCTTCGGATTGGCCGGCACCGTTAATTACAGTTGTATTATCTTTATCAACCACAATTTTTTCTGCAGTACCTAAGTAAGAAAGATCAGCATTTTCCAATTTGAAACCTCTTTCTTCAGAAATTACTGTTCCGCCTGTTAAAATAGCAATATCTTCCAGCATTGCTTTACGACGATCACCAAAACCTGGTGCCTTAACAGCAACAACTTTTAATGAGCCACGGATTTTATTTACAACCAAAGTAGCCAAAGCTTCTCCGTCTAAATCTTCCGCAATAATTAATAATGGTTTACCGGTTTGAACTTGTTTTTCCAAAACTGGCAACAATTCCTTCATCGAAGAAATCTTTTTATCGTAGATTAAAATGTAAGGGTTTTCTAATTCCGCTTCCATTTTATCAGCGTTAGTTACAAAATACGGAGATAAGTAACCGCGGTCAAACTGCATACCTTCAACCGTTCTTACTTCCGTTTCGGTACCTTTTGCTTCTTCAACTGTAATTACACCATCTTTACCAACTTTTGCCATAGCATCAGCGATCAAAGAACCGATAATTTCGTCATTGTTAGCAGAGATAGAAGCAACTTGTTTGATTTTGTTATTGTCTTCGCCAACCGTTTGTGATTGTTGTTTCAGGTTTTCTACAACTGCAAAAACTGCTTTGTCGATACCGCGTTTCAAATCCATCGGGTTTGCACCGGCAGCAACATTTTTAATACCGGCAGTAACAATTGCCTGTGCCAAAACAGTAGCAGTAGTTGTTCCGTCACCTGCGATATCTGCAGTTTTAGAAGCAACTTCTTTTACCATTTGTGCACCCATATTTTCCAAAGAATCTTTTAATTCGATTTCTTTAGCAACTGTTACACCATCTTTAGTGATTATTGGTGAACCAAATTTTTTGTCGATAATAACATTACGACCTTTTGGGCCTAAAGTTACTTTAACCGCATTGGCTAAAATATCAACTCCGCGTTTTAAAGCATCGCGTGCTTCTACATTATATTTAACTTGTTTTGCCATTTTATTGATTATTTACTTATTTGATTAAAAATTCTAACGGAATCAGGTTGATTTACAAAACTGCGTAAACATCTGATTCACGCATAATTAAGTACTCTTTACCTTCATAAGTAATTTCAGTACCGGCATATTTGCCATATAAAACCTGGTCGCCAACTTTAACAGTTAAAGGCTCATCTACTTTGCCTTCGCCAACGGCAACGATTGTACCACGTTGTGGTTTTTCTTTTGCAGTATCAGGAATGAAAATGCCGGATGCAGTCTTTTCTTCGGCAGCAGCAGCTTCTACTACTACTCTGTCTCCGATTGGTTTAATGTTTAATGACATAGTTATATTAAATTTTTAGTTTGAGATAAATATTTAAAATGGGTTGAACAGCAACTGTGCCAAAGCTTAATTTATGCATATATTGGCTAATCTGATGTTTATTGTTGCCAAAATTACTTTATCAATCAGCGATAAAGCAAACTATTTTGCAAACAGGTGTGCCATCCTGACAGAAATCTGATAAAACAAAAAAAGCTTCCGTTTTAAAGGAAGCTTTTCTACATGCTGTTTTTATACTTATTTTTTTATCGGAGATTGTTGTACAGGAGGCAAATTAAGCGGTGCGCTAACCGGCGCAGATGGTTTTGATGCTTTTTCAATTTGCTCCTGATTTTGTACTGTACCGGCTGACGGCCCGCCTTTGGCAACAACGTTAACCGCAAGTGCGAAAACCATTAATGCAATCGCTAAAACCCAGGTTCCTTTTTCTAAAAAATCGCCTGTTTTTTGTACGCCCATCAATTGGGAAGAACTCGAAAAATTAGAATTTAAACCGCCGCCTTTTGGGTTTTGTATCAAAACGATCAAACCTAACAGCACACAAATAATAATAATCAGGATAACAAGAACTAAATACATTTTATAAAAGTGTTAATTTATCTTTTTTTCTATCAATTCAATCTGACTGGTAAAGTAACGGCTTTTTTCCGGAAATTTCAAAACCAGCTTTTTATAAGTATCTAAGGCTTTGTGGTAAAGCATCTGGTCTAAATAAATTTTTGCCAGCGTTTCGGTAACTAAAACATCACCATCTTCCGAACTCTTTTTAGCCTTGTTTTCGGTATCCAGTTTGTCGATGCTTGGCGGATGAATGTGAGGTTCTTCAATAATAAAACGTTCAATCAGCTGGTCTTCCTTCCGTTTTACAGGAGGTTCGGCAACTGCCGGCAACGTAATTTCTGCCAGTCCGTGAGGTGGTTTTGTATGAAAAATACTTTCAATATATTGCTGGTTTAACTCTGGGCCAACGCTTAGTTTCTGTTCAGTTTGCTGCTTTTGCGGCACTTTTAGGTAAGGCTGATAAGTTCCGGCATATTCCTTCCGGGTTCTGTCCAGCCACCACATAAACGTGTAAGGCATTTTATCATCATGATATTTAGAAACCGTTTCCGGCTCTTTTTCTGCTGATAAATCCCTGGTCTTTTCCTGATCGGGGTTAGTACCAATCTCCGGAACTTCGGCTGCCTGTTCCTCAGCTTCTGCAGTTTGTTTTTGTCCGAAACGATTGTTAAACGTAAAATAATCAATAGAGGCAATGTTGCTCAGCATTTCCTTTTCCGCCTGATCATGCACAGAAAGTAATGGCTGTTCAGTTGGTTTTTCAGGTTCTGCAGTTAGTTGTTTTTCTTCCGATACTGTTTTTACCACATAAAAATCGATGTCTTCAATTGCGGTAATTTCATCATAAACTTCCTCGTCAATTTGATCGATAAAAGAAGCATCCAGCGTTTTATCGGCACTAAATTCTTCCTGCTGTTGCCGGTAAATGGTTTCTGTTTCCGTCGGAAAAACAATTTCTTCAACAGGTTCATTGATAAAACTGCTATTAATATCTTCTACGCGAAGATCGTTTTCGGCAGTAATTGTTTCTTCTAAATTTGAAGTATCAATTGCAGGTTCTTGTTGTTCTTCTTCCGAATTTTGATCGATAAAAGAAGCATCATTTATTTCCGTTTCAAGGTTTTCTTCGGAAATAAAATCATTTTCAACTTCCGGAATAACTGCTGTAAAAGGAGTATCCGGTGCTAAATCAGTAATTTTTGATAAAGGGTTTGGTTTATGATAAACCTGCTTTTGCCGCGGCTTAATAAAAAGTTCCGGCCGGTGGATCAATCGAAATAAAACTTCGCGATTTGCCGTATAAACCGCCGCCGTTTGAAGCATTTTGGAAGCATTTTCAGCAGCAGTATTTTGGGTAGCTTTGGCCAGCAGCAAGTGGAAAACGCTGCATTGCGGATAAGTTTGCACCAGTGCTTCCAACTGTTCCTGCTGGCTGCCGTTTACCGTAGCCGGATGCGTTAGCAAGTGCTGTAAAAATTGCGGACTTTGTCCGTTCTGTATCTTCTGATCCACGGTTGAAACTACGATTTGCTTACCAATTTGCAAAAGCCCGGTTAAAAATATCTTCTGTTAAATCTCTGTTAATTTGGGTAATCAGAGCCTGTTCCTGCGTGCCAATATCTCCCTGGAAATCCCTGTAACGCGGAAACGACTGCTCGAAACTATTTTTAGGTTCTAAATTATTAGTAAATTTTACACTAACCGTAATCGTTAAGCGGTTGGTATTGGCAATCGGTGCGGTTGCAGAATTTGCAGCCGGCAAAACTGTTGGCGCAATTGTATAACCGGTAATCCTGCCTTCCAACGTGCAATCTGCATCGCCGCGAACGGTACTTAATTTGGTTTGATTACGGATGCGATCTTTTAAAGCTTCTGTAAAACTCTGGCTTAAATTATTGATTACCAGCGGTGCAACGTTTTCAAAGAATAGTACGTTTACGGTTTTTAAGTTTCCAACAGAACCGCCGGTTAGCGAATAAACGCCGCAGGATTGGCATAAAAACAACATCGGCAAAACCAGCAGCAGCACTAATTTTTTTATGGTAAAAGAAGTATTCAGCATTTAATATTTTTAATTTAAGTTGAGTTCTTTAATTTTCCGGTAAAGCGTGCGCTCGGAAATTCCTAATTCCTGCGCGGCAAATTTGCGTTTACCTTTATGTTTTTTTAAGGCTTTTTTAATCAGGTCAGATTCTTTTTCCATCAGCGAAAGCGATTCTTCTACTTCTTCGGCTTCCTGCGTGATGTTAAAATCCTTATTATTTTGCGTTGGCTGCTGGATCGTTAACGTTGGTTCCTGCGGATGATTATTTTGGTGATGATTATGATGATCTGCATCAACTTCAATATCCCGGTAAAGCTGATTTAAGATTTGCGGATTGCCGGAATAATTTGCCGGAACGCCTCCATGATCAATGATATCGACCACTAATTTTTTCAAATCCGTCATATCGCGCTTCATATCAAAAAGCACTTTGTACAAAATATCACGTTCAGAAAAATCGTCTTTTTTCTGCTGATTAATGCGCATCGGCAAATTGCTGCCGCTGCTTTCCTGCGGGATGTATTGCAGCAAACTTTGCGCAGAAATGGTATGATCGCGCTCTAAAACGGCTAATTGTTCTGCAATATTTTTTAGCTGACGGACATTGCCCGGCCAGCTGTAGTTCACCAGCATTTGCTGCGCTTCCTCATTCATCTGAATCGGTGGAGAACGATATTTTGCGGTGAAATCTGCCGTAAACTTGCGGAACAATAAGTAAATATCTTCTTTTCGATCACGCAGTGGCGGAATCCGCAACGGAACGGTATTTAAGCGATAATACAAATCTTCCCTAAATTTTCCTGATTTCACGGCATCATAAACATCCACATTGGTAGCTGCAATCACACGCACATTGGTTTTTTCTACTTTAGATGAACCCACTTTAATATACTGCCCGGATTCTAAAACCCGAAGTAAACGCGCTTGTGTTCCCAAAGGCATTTCGGCAATTTCATCCAGAAAAATTGTTCCGCCGTTAACGGTTTCAAAGTAACCTTTCCGCTCGCCGATAGCACCTGTATAAGCACCTTTTTCATGTCCGAAAAGTTCAGAATCAATCGTTCCTTCGGGAATAGCACCACAGTTTACAGCGATGAACGGGCCATGTTTCCGCGGACTCATTTGATGAATTATGTGCGAGAAAACTTCTTTTCCGCTGCCGCTTTCGCCCGTAATCAACACCGAAATATCTGTCGGCGCAACTTGGTTTGCAATATCTATAGCGCGATTTAGCAAAGGCGAATTACCGATAATGCCAAACCGCTGTTTTATTTCCTGTATCTCCATACTGTTTTTACCCTACAATTTTACCGATTAAGGTAGCCGTAGTACATTTTTCAATCAACACATTTACATAATCTCCGGGCGTAAAACGCTCATCTGCCGGGAAAACTACGGTTGCATTTTTATCGCTTCTTCCACTGTAATCCAATGCTGATTTTTTAGAACGTTTCTCAATCAAAACCTGTTGTACTTGTCCGATTTGTTCCAGCAAACGCAAATGCGAATACGCCTGCTGTTTATCCACAATTTCGCGTAAACGACGGCCTTTTGTTTCTTCCGGAATATCATCTGCATAACGCTTGGCTGCCAAAGTTCCCGGCCGTTCAGAGTACATAAACATATAGGCAAAATCGTATTTCACATAATCCATCATGCTTAATGTTTCCTGATGTTCTTCTTCCGTTTCCGAACAAAAACCGGTAATAACATCCGTAGAAATAGCACAACCGGGAAGTATTCTGCGGATCGCATCAATTCGGTTCATGTACCAGGCACGATCATAAGTTCTGTTCATCAGTTCCAAAATCCTGCTGTTTCCGGATTGCACCGGCAAATGGATGTATTTACAGATGTTATCGTACTTTTTCATCGTGTAAAGCACTTCATCCGTAATATCTTTTGGGTGCGAAGTAGAAAAACGGACGCGCAGTTTTGGGTTGATTAGGGCTACAAACTCCAGCAAACCGGCAAAATTTACAGTGATGCCGTCTTCATTCGTCCACTTGTAAGAATCCACATTTTGCCCCAACAACGTAACTTCTTTATAACCAGCATTAAACAAATCGCCACATTCTTTTACAATCGAAAAAGCATCACGACTACGTTCCCTGCCGCGCGTAAACGGAACCACGCAAAACGAACACATGTTATCACAACCGCGCATAATCGACACAAAAGCGTTGATGCCGTTGCTGTTTAAGCGCACCGGACTGATATCTGCATAAGTTTCCTCACGGGAAAGCAGCACGTTTACCGCTTTTTGCCCGCTGTCAACCTGTTCAATTAAGTTTGGTAAATCACGATAAGCATCCGGGCCAACCACCACGTCAACCAGCTTTTCTTCCTCCAAAAACTTGGCTTTTAAACGTTCGGCCATGCAGCCCAAAACACCAACCACCATTCCCGGATTCCGTTGTTTGGAAACTTTAAACTCTTTTAATCTATTTCTTACGCGCTGCTCTGCATTTTCGCGGATAGAACAAGTGTTGATAAAAACCACATCCGCTTCCTTAAAATCCGAAGTAGTTTCAAAGCCCTGATCCGCCAGGATAGAAGCCACAATCTCACTGTCAGAAAAATTCATCGCGCAGCCGTAACTTTCAATATATAACTTCCGGCCGTTATTTTTTAGCAAAGGTTTATCCAGCACCAAAGCTTCGCCCTGCCGACTTTCATCATGTTTACTGCTAAGAATTTCCAGATCCATTATCAATTTTTAAGAATGCAAAAGTAAGAAAATGTTATTTAATTAAATGACAGATTGGCAGGATTTGCCTGATAACATTTTAACTGTTCTTTTTAAATACTATTTTTATCTTGTACAGATTTTAGCTGTTTTAGCGTATAAGAAAAATCAGCAGGAAGATAAGTACGGATGCAGTTTAAAAATTTTACACAAAATACATGGGTTAAGCGGTTAGGTTTGCCGTTTGCAGGCTTACTTTTTTTAGTCATCCTGGTTGCGGTGGTAATTAACCTTTACTTTTCGCCGGTTTTATCCAATCAACTTAAAAAATCTGTTTTCAAGCTGAGCAATGGTTTGTATCAGGTCGATTTTGAAAAAAGCAGCTTGCGTATTTTAGCCGGCCGGATTGTAATTAATCACCTCACCCTAAAACCAGATTATGCTGTTTTTAACCGGTTAAAAAAGGCAGGCAAAGCACCAAATAATTTATATACGTTATCGGTTGACCGCATTGTTTTAAAACATATCCATCCTTTTAAATTGTATTTTAAAAACACGGCCGAGGTGGATGAAATTACAATCAGCCAGCCTACGGTTCAGGCGGTTTACCAGAAATTACACGATCATGATTTGCCCGACAGCAATAAAAAAACGTATTATCAACGAATTTCCGGTACGATAAAATCTTTGCATATCGGGCAGATTTTGCTGGATAACATTAACCTGCGTTACCAGGAAGAAGTAAATCATCGCATCCGGATTACTCATTTAAAAGAAATCAGCGTAAAAGCAACCGATTTGCTGATTGATTCTACCAGCCAGAACGATAAAAGCAGATTTAATTTTTGTAAAGATATCAGTGTTGTTTTTAATCATTACGGCGGGCAAACGGCTAATAATTTGTACCGGTATCAGGCAAAATCGGTTACTTTTTCCAGTTCTAAATCGAGCGTTAAAGTAGTTGATGCTGTTTTTATGCCGGTAAAATCAGCAAGTAAAAACTCAAATTTAAATCATGCAAAATTTGAGTTTCAAATAGATTCCATCAACATTAATGCATTTGATTACCCGTCTTTTATCAGTTATCGCAAGCTAATGGCTTCGGAAGTTGCTGTTTTTGGAGGGAAAGCAAATATTTTTTACGACCGCACTTTACCAAAAGCACCTGTAAATGCTGCCAAATCCGGATTGCTTAATTTGTTAAATAATGTGAAGCGTGATATCGACATAAAAACGTTGCATCTGGAAGGAGTTGATTTTGCGTATGCCGAAATTAGTGCGAAAACCAAATTACGCGGCGTTATCACTTTTAAAAAAGTAAGCGGAAACATCAACCATATTATTACCGGAAACGATACATTGGGAACAAACAGAAAGCTGACGGCAAACTTAACCGCATACCTTATGGGGTATGGTAAACTGGATGTAAACCTGCATTTTGACCCGACAGACAGCACGCATTTATTGTATTATAAAGGAAGCCTTGGGCCGATGAATTTGGTAAACTTAAACCCGGCAACAAAGCCGTTGGGTTTAATCCAGTTTACAAACGGAATTGTAACCGGATTAACTTTTGATATGCAGGCGAACACGCAAAAAGCAAGCGGAAATGTTACTTTTTTGTATCACGATTTAAATGTGGTTTTATTAAAAGTAGATGAAAAAAACGCGCTTCGGCGGATGGGTTTTATGTCGATCCTGGCAAATGCTTTTGTGCTCATCCGCGATAATCCTACGTTTAATAATCCGCCCCGTGTAAAAACAGTCAGTTTTGAAAAACCCGAAAACGTATCATATCTGGGTATGCTTTGGCGGTCTGTTTATTCGGGTATAAAAGAATCTATCGGTTTATCTGCAGACATCGAGCAAAACCTGCGGCAGCGGGTTACCGATTATAAACAAAATAAGGAGCAGCGGAGTTTGAAAAAGCAGGAACGGCGGAAAAAAAGGAAAACCCGCCGTTTAAACAGGTTAAAAGAAGCAAAACGATAAGGTTGGTTTTTGTGATGCCGAACTTGTTTCGGCATAACAAAAGCAAAATTTATTACTTTTTATGAGAGATCCTGAAACGAGTTCAGGATGACAAAGCATACTTCTTTTATACAATAAAATTCCAGTTGTTGGTATCTGCTGCGCGGCCGTATTTTAAGTCATCCAATGTTTTACGCAGCTTTGCAGCATATTCTCCTTTTGCCGGGTCAGGCAGCGTGTAAATTTCTCCTTCAAAACCAATTGCTGCAATTGGCGTGATGGTTGCTGCCGTGCCAACACCAAACGCTTCGGTTACTTTACCGCTTTTAATTCCGTCTAAAACTTCGGTAACAGCAATGCGGCGTTCTTCAACAGGTAAATTCCAGCTGCGGGCAATTTCTAAAATACTATCCCGGGTAACACCTTTTAAAATGGTATCGCGGGTAGATGGCGTTACCATTTTCCCATCGATCATAAAAATGATGTTGGCCGCGCCGAGTTCTTCTACATAAGCATGTTCGCGGGAATCTGTCCAAATTAGCTGATCAAAACCTTCTTCCGCAGCTTTTTTAGCCGGTAAAAGCGAACCGGCATAATTTCCTGCTGCTTTTGCAAAACCAAAACCGCCGTCGCAGGCGCGCGAATATTCGGTTTCTACCTTCACCTTTAAATACTTTGAAAAATATGGGCCAACCGGGCCGGTTAACACGCAAAATTTATAGGATGAGGACGGATGAACGCCCAGTGCCGCTTCGGTTGCAAACATAAAAGGGCGGATATACAAAGCGTGGTTTTCCTTTTCGGGGATCCATTGCTGGTCGATATCTACCAGCGCAGCAATGCTTTGCACAAATAAATCTTCAGGTAGTTGCGGCATGCACAAACGCTCGGCAGATTTATTAAACCGTTCTGCATTTTTATACGGGCGGAAAACAGAAACCCGGCCGTCTGCCAGTTTATAAGCTTTTAATCCTTCAAAAAAAGCCTGACCGTAATGTAAAGAGGAAATTGCCGGACTCAAACTGATTTCACCATAAGGTAAAATCCGGAAATTTTGCCATTGGCCGTCTTCGTAATCAGCAACCAGCATATGGTCACTAAAATGTTTCCCAAACGTTAGGTTATTAAAATCTAATTGCGAAATATTTGAATTTTCTGCTCTGCTAATCTGTATGTCAAGCGTGTCTGTTACCATGATATTACGTTTTATGATCGTCGCAAATTACAAATTTTTGTTTATTTTACCGGAGGAGATTACAGCCGGCCCGTCCAATCCCAATACTTCTTTTAAGGCATAAAAAATTTTTCAGTTAAAAAACCTTTATTTGCAACCTAAATACACCAGCCATGGAATTTAAAAAAATTTTAATCGGGATTGATGACAGCCTTCAATCCGAAAAAGCAGCTACTTACGGTTTTGCACTTGCAAAATTATTACAGGCAGAAGTTGGTTTGGTAGAAGTGGTAGAACCGATTATTGTGCCGCCCGTTACCACCGGAATTGTTGGCGGGGAAATAGATATGCTTAACATGCCGCCCATCGAAATGATGAATGCGCAGGAAAATTCTGCCAAAACGGTGATGCAGCGTTTTATCGCCATGTACGGCGAAGAACATAACATTACGCAGTTTATGGAAACCGGCGATGCAGCAACCGTTGTGGTAGATACGGCAGCAAAATTTAATGCCGATTTAATTGTTGTTGGTTCGCACGGGCGCAGCGGTTTTAACCGTTTTTTTGTAGGAAGTGTAGCCGAAGACGTAACCCGAAATACAGAAATCCCGGTTTTGGTAGTTCCTTTAAAAGACAAATAATTGTGTGCTAAAAGAAGTATTACCGCTTTGTCATTTCGACCGTAGGGAGAAATCTTCTTTAAATTAGAAGTATTTTAATTTTAAATGGATTCCTTGATAAGCTTTGAAAGGCAAGTTTGCCGGCAGAAACAATAATTGTTTTTGGATCAGGTTTTCGCCCTCTTTCAGTTCTTTTTGCTTGAACAAAAAGAACCAAAAATTCAAGAACAGACGATCGCCTCCGGGCGTCTGTCCGGGCTACCACACCTGTGTGGCTACTTTGTAAACGGCTTTATATTAGAACAAAAATAAACGCTTTAAATTTCCATTATAAACGTAACCACGCAGGCGCGCTGGGTTAAATGCCGCCCGGAGGCGATCCGGCATTCTTTATTTTTTCGTTTTTTTGCGTCAAGATAAAAGCACAAAAATCAATATAGCAACCTAAACCTGATTGTGTGTTCAATCTGCTTCAGTTCTGCTAAAACCTGCCGGCCGTAACCGGCATTTACATCCGTAATTACATAACCGATCTGTGCGTTGGTTACTAAAAATTCTCCTACAATATTAATATCATGCCGAGCGAAAACATCGTTGATTTTAGCCAGAATGCCCGGCACATTTTTATGAATATGAATTAAACGGTGTGCATTGTTGATGCGTGGCGGCTGCAAATCCGGGAAGTTTGTGCTTGTATGCGTTTTGCCTTCGTTCATAAAATCCATCACCCGTTTCGGGATAAAATCCGTGTTACGCGGATTATGCTTTACGTCATCAAAAATAATAATGCCTTTTTCGCAAGCAAATTCGGCTGTTTTGCGGTTGATTTTGCCGAAACAGCCAATTACTTTTAAGCGTCCGGCGTTTTCTAACTGTGCTTCAATTGGCTGTGTTTCTTCATCGCAGAATAAAATTCCGGCTTCTTCCAGATACTTTTCTTCAATTTTTGTGCGGATGCGGATGTTGTAACCTTCTTTAGCCAGCTGCACCACGGCTTCATCGGCAACTTCGCCGGCAACCAAACATTTGATCCGGTTTTTAGGATAAGAAATGGCGCGCGGAAACTTGTTGATGTACAAAAATTCATCAAAACTGGGCGTAACATAATCTGCTTTTTCTACAATGGTTTTGCGTTCGATGTTCTCCGTAAAAGCAAAAAACTTTTTGATCAAGCCATATTCTTTCAGCTGAAAATCAGAATGCCCGTCGCCGATACCAAAAATCTCGCCTTGTAAATTCAGTTCGCGCAACAGTTTTACTTTGCCGCCTTCCTGCGAAAGCGGGTTTTCGCGGTCGTAACCAATAATGTTTCCTCTGTCATCAAACTCAAAAGTATTGGCATAAATATTTTCAGTTTTGATGTGATATTTGGTAACTACGGGAATGATAAATTCTTTAAATCCTCCGGAAACGATCAAAACTTCATCCTTGTGTTCCTTAAAAAAGTTACCGTTTCTAGAAAATGAAGCTGATACTTTTTTACGTAAGTGCTTTACTAACAAATCTAAATGGATGCGGTTCGCCTGCAACAATTTGACGCGGCCGGCCAAACTTTCAGAAAACGACAAGCGGCCTTCCATCGCGGCATTGGTTAAATCTTCAATCTGTTTATAAACCTTTTCACGGTCGGGATCGTCTTTTAGTGAGATTCGGGCTAATTCGTCAAGCGCTTCAACCTGTGTAAATGTACTGTCGAAATCGATGATGAAATACTGATTCATGTTTTAAATTTTAGAAGGCGCAAAGGTGAGGAATTTTTGGGGAAGAGCGAGGGGGAAAGAGCGATGAGCGGTTGGAATCAGTTTTTAACAATCAGCTTTCGGCTAAATGCAAGTCACACTTAAAACTTACAACTTACAACTAAAATTCAACTCAAAATCGGCACTGGTTTTTTCTCCTCGTCCACTGCAACAAAGGTAAATTCACCGTGGATGGCGCGGTAACGCACTTCTTCATACATCTGTTCTACAAAAATCTCGACCATTACTTTCATACTCGTCCGGCCGATGTGGATAACGCGGCCAACCAGCTCCATAATTGTTCCGGCCGGGATGGGCACCGTAAAATTTATTTTATCCGAAGAAACTGTAACCAGCCGCATCCGGCTAAAACGGGTGGCTGTTATAAAAGCAACTTCGTCCATCATCATCATGGCCGTGCCGCCGAAAAGCGTATCGTAATGGTTGGTTGTATTTGGGAAAATGGTTTTAAAAACCCGCGTTACAGAATTTTCAATGCGTTCTTCAGTTGTCATTTACAAAAATAATGTTAAAAATGGAAGGCTAAGCTTTTATATATTTGCTTTAAAACGTTTCGCAAATTTCCTTAATCGATTGGCTAATCGGTTTAAACTTAAAACCAATTGCTTCTTTTACCTTATAATTATCGTAATCCTGAATCCGGCTGGCTGCTTGTGCCGAAATTTTATCAACGCCCATTTTTTTACCGGTAAAAAAAGTACCCAACGCAGAAGCGCGCCAGGCAATTTCCAGCATCCAGGATTTCGCTTCCTGCACCGGTGGTTTTAAGTTAAAGCAGTTCGCTATTTCTGTAAACAGCGTTTTGTACGTCTTATTTTCAGCGTTTAAGATAAAACGTTCGCTTCGGATTTTACTTTCCATCAGTAAAATCATTGCTTTGGCTACATCTTCCACGTCAACTAAACCGCAACTGCCGGAAGTATAAAATTTTAAGCCTTTTTTAACTGTTTCAAAAATTTGCCCGGTGCCGTCTTTGCCGGCATTCTTGCCAATAATTAATGACGGATTAACGATCACAGCATCCAAACCTTCGGCAATGCCGCGCCAAACTTCCATTTCACTTTCGTAC
This sequence comes from Sphingobacteriaceae bacterium, assembly GCA_903642215.1. Lineage (GTDB taxonomy): Bacteria > Bacteroidota > Bacteroidia > Sphingobacteriales > Sphingobacteriaceae > Mucilaginibacter_A. The sequence goes on from CAHJWG010000001.1 coordinate 908,104, forward strand.
TTGGAAATTGCGTAAGCATTATCTTTCGGCGTTTCCTCCAGGTGATGGTTTTCGTTAATCAGTTCGCCGGGTTTACCTTCGCCAATGGCAGCAATCGAACTTACATGTAATAACCGGATACCATTTTCGGCACATAAATTAACCAAGTTGGCTGTGCCTTCCACATTAGTTTTGATCAGTTTTTTTTTGAGGGAAGGATCAAAAGAAACCAATGCCGCACAATTATAAACCTGGGTAACGCCTTGCAGTGCTTCGTTTAAGGTATCAATTTTAAGCAAATCGGCTTCAACCCAAACAATTTTATCTTGAAAAGGAGTTAAGATTTCAGGAGTTTTAGAAGAAGCCCGTTTGGTACAGCGGATGCTGTTTTTACCGGCTAAAAATAGTTGCCGGCAAACTTCCGAACCGAGAAAACCTGTTGCGCCTGTTAGTAAAATCATGGAATTTTTAAAATAGTGATCTTGGCAAAGTTAAATCTATTTACAATTTAGTAATCAGTTTAGTTATTTTAATCAATCTCCACAACTTGATCAAAAATTATTTGTGGATTATTAAATTGTGTTCGTATAAAACCATAATTTCATCATCAAAACTACCTCGTATAAACAAAAGTAAAACCTGGTTAAGTTGTATTTATCAACCAAAAATTAAATGGATAACACAAATATTGTTAAGTATACACACAGAAATTATGGTTTGGATTTGGTAAGGGCATTAGCTATAAGTATTGTATTAGCCGCTCATTTTGCAAAAAAGATGGAAGTACTTGGATTTTGGGGCGTAGAATTATTTTTTGTTTTAAGCGGTTTTTTAATCGGACAAATTTTATGGCGAAATTTTAATTTGTCTAACTATTGGAACTTTAAACATGTATTTAACTTTTGGTCGAGAAGATGGTGGCGAACGTTACCAAACTATTATTTATTTCTGTTGATCACACTGGTATTTTCATATTATGTTTATTTCCCGATGCCAGGTTCTTTTGCGGTATTTACTAAATATCTTTGGTTTGGGCAAGACTTAGTAAATACTAACAACAATGGTTTTTATAGTTTTTCCTGGAGTTTATGTATCGAAGAATGGTTTTATCTGTTGTTCCCAATCTTTTTATTATTATTTACAGCTTTAGGTTTTCAAAAAAAGCAGTCCTTTCTATTTACTTTTATTGTGTTTTTTATTGCTTCAATTTCTTTTAGATTTTACTTATCGAATGCCGGTATTGGTTCAATCAGAACAATCACACTTGCCAGATTAGATTCTATATGTTGTGGCGTGGTAATCGCTTATATTACTACCGTTTTTTCATTATCTGTTTATTTAAAAAGAATAGTTTTTGCATCAGGGATATTGATACTTTTTATATCCGCATTTTTAGTATTCTACTTCAAAATACCATTTCAAAACCTGGGCAATAATCAAATTATGTTACTGATAGTTCCAATTTCAGCATCGCTTTTACTTCCCTATACCATGTTGTTAAAAGCACCGGCCGGTAAATTAAAATTGTTTTCAGTTTGTATAGAAAAGCTAAGTTTATGGTCATATTCAATTTATTTAAGCCATATTCCCATACTTTTTACTGTTTACTTTTTGATGAACGATATCCGCAATACTACATTTGGCAATGTGTTATCTAAAGTTGTGGGGCTTACGTTAACAATAACAATATCCGGGTTGTTATTTAAATACTTTGAACTTCCGTTAACACGAAACCGGCCAAAAGAAATTGTTGCTAAATAGTGCCTGGCATTTATGCTGATTTCTTAAAAAACAAACTCACACTTTCGTACAACGAATGCTGTTTTTATGGGATAAAATTGGTTGCCGGCAAACTTCTGAATCTGTTGCACTTGGTATTAAATTTATGCAAATGTTTTGATGCTAACAACTACAGAAGTGAGTTTTTAAGAAAAATTTAAAATATGTTAATCAGCAAAATACAACTGCTTTTGGTAGCAGGTATTACTTGTATAAACCTGGGTTTGAATTATCGGTCTGCGCCAAACCCTCAGCCTAAACTTAAAGGTAACTTTACCACAAAAGGCAGGCAGCAATTAGTTTGGTTAATCCCGCCGAAAATAGATTCTACACAAATTAATTGCACCGGTGGTTGTGCCGTTATTTTAAAATTTACTAATCCTAAAATTCCGGTTGTTAAAATTGAAGGTGCTATCGGCGGTACACTTTATAATTTAGGCGATTTAAATAACGACGGTAAAGAAGAGATCGGGATTTTGCACGAATGGTTTAACGGTTGCTGGAACGCTTTTGATGTTTATACTTTTAAACACGGTTTCTGGGAGATGGCCGTTCCGCCGATCAGTACGCATTGCAACCAGTGGGAAGCCAATTTAAAACCGATTGTAAAAGATCCTGCAAAAAAAGGTTTTGTAAAAATTACTTACAGTGCCTTTGAAAATAATGATATTGTTTTCAAAACGAAGTCGGTTGCGGTTAAGTAGGCTTTAATAGTTCTTCGGTAATTAAGATCAGAAATATAAAAATTATCAATACTTCTTTTACCGCCATAAATTCCGCAATTTCTTTAAAATATTAGATATTTGGGCCAGAACTAATCTGCTTAAATGTCTTTAATTGATTTTTTTACGCCTGTTGATGAAGCGCGTTTGTTTCCCGAAAATGTTTTTAACAACGGCCGTTTGGGTACTTGTATCGCAATTTTTACCGATCATTTTCCGGATCTGGAAAATACAAAACCTGACATCGCTTTAATTGGTGTGCAGGAAGACCGGAACGCCGACGGCAATACAGGTTGCGCGCTCGGCCCGGATTATATCCGCGAAAAACTATATCAGTTATATGAAGGCGGTTACAAAACCAAAATTGCTGATCTGGGCAATATCCGCCGCGGCGAAACGGTAACCGATACTTATATCGCCCTAAAAACAGTAGTAGCCGAATTGATTAAAATGGATATTCTGCCTGTTATTATCGGCGGCAGTCAGGATTTAACGTATGTCCAATATCTGGCTTACGAAGTGCTGGAGCAAAAGGTAGATTTAGTTGTGGTGGATGCCAAACTGGATATGGAAGACGATAACTTTCAGGATAGTATCGAAACAACTTCAGCAGCATACCTCAACAAAATTTTTATGCACGAGCCGGATATGTTGTTCAACTTCAGCAACATCGGTTATCAAACTTATTTTGTAAACCAGGAGCGTTTGCAGATGATGGAAAAACTGTATTTTGATGTGCATCGTTTAGGTATTTTAAGCGGAAAAATTCAATTAACAGAACCCATTATCCGTAATGCCAGCATGATCAGTTTTGATGTTGGCGCCATTCGTTCTTCTGATGCGCAGGCAAATTACAACGCCGTGCCGAATGGTTTTTACGGAGAAGATGCCTGCCAGATTTGCCGTTACGCCGGTTTTAACGATAAATTAACTTCTATAGGTTTTTACGAATTTAATCCGGCTTATGATCACAACGGACAAACAGCGATGTTGCTGGCGCAGATGATCTGGTATTTTGTAGACGGTTTTTACAACCGGAAAAAAGATTTCCCACTTCATCCAAAATCACAATATTTAATCTATAAAACGAGTTTAAAGCATAAAGAGCACGAACTGGTTTTTGTAAAAAGTAAAAAATCCGACCGCTGGTGGATGCAGATTCCGTATCCGACGGCAGGTTCTAAAAACGAGCGTTTCCATTGGGTGCCATGCCATTATGACGATTATTTGCTGGCAGTTTCCGGCGAAATGCCTGATCTTTGGTGGCGCACTTATCAAAAACTAATTTAATAAATTGATAAAAGGGTATGCTTCTTTTATCACATAAAAAAGATAATATGAAAAAGATTTTGTTTTTTACGCTGGCTGCGTTGCCTTTTCTGGCAGATGCACAAACAGCAAATTATGATTTAAAAGGTAAGATTGGCCAGCTGGATATGCCGGCAAAAGCTTATTTGCTGCGCCGGGTTAACGGGCAAAATTCAGTAGATTCTGTTGCGTTGATGTCTGGCATTTTTGAATTTAAAGGGGCCGGTGACGGGCCGACACAAGCACTTTTAATTCTCGACCATACCGGAGTTGGCTTAAATAGTTTGGGCCGAGGTGCCGATGTGCTGAATTTATATCTCGAAAACGGAAATATTTTTATCAACGGAACAGATTCTGTAAAAAAAGCTAAAATTACCGGTTCTAAATTAAACGACGATAACGCAAAATTGGCGGCCGCCATTAAACCGGTTATGGATAAAGCAGTAGTTTTAAATAATGATTATCAGAAAGCTACGGCAGCAGACCGCCCAAAATTTACGGATAAGTTTAAGGATTTACAGACTGAACAAAAGGTAATTCTGAAAAACTTTATCCAGCAAAACAAAACTTCATTTGTGAGTTTGGATGCGTTGCGGTCTTTTGCCGGCCCTTCTCCGGATTACAACGAAGTGATGCCGATTTTCAGCACTTTATCGCCGGCTTTACAAAACAGCGAAAACGGGAAAGATTACAAAGCTGCGCTGGATAAACTGCAATTAACAGCTGTTGGTTCTGTTGCGCCGGATTTTACGCAGAATGATCCGGCAGGAAAACCAGTTAGCTTGTCGTCTTTTAAGGGAAAATATGTGCTGCTGGATTTCTGGGCTTCCTGGTGCGGCCCTTGCCGTCAGGAAAACCCAAATGTGGTAAAAGCTTACAATCAGTATAAAGGAAAAAACTTTACTATTTTGAGCGTTTCGTTGGATCGGCCGAATGGTAAAGATGCCTGGCTGCAAGCGATAAAAGATGACGGTTTAGCTTGGAATCACGTTTCTGATTTACAGTTCTGGAACAATCAGGCGGCAAAATTATACGGCGTTCAATCCATTCCGGGAAACTTTTTGATTGATCCAACCGGAAAAATTGTAGCTAAAGATTTGCGCGGCGAAGAGCTGGAGCAAACTTTAGCAAAGTTAATCAAGTAGTAAAAAAAGCTTGATAAAAGAAGCACCAAATTGTTTATCAGTTCGGTGCTTCTTTTTTTATAAATTATTTTTCGTCTGCTGATGGCCCGTACAAACCTGGAACCGGCAAATCATTCAATCGCAAATAAACTGTTAATTGTCCGCGGTGATGGATCGAATGGTTCATCGCAACAAAACGCAAAACGTTAATACGTGGCATATCAAAAATTACACGTTCGCCGTGTTGTAATTTCCAGTTGCCAAGCAGTGTTTCATCAGATGCATTTTCCAGCGCAGCCAAAGCATTGGCCAAATAATTTTTTTGGTTTTGCAGGAGTTCTGCCTGAGTTTCTGCCGGTTTGGGTTGAGTGCCTGGGACAGAAAAATCCATGCTTTCCGTTTGAATGATCGGCACAATCCAAGCCGTTAGCTGCGAAATATGATTAGCCAAAGCACCAAAACTCATGCTTTTTTCATGTGGTTTCCAGCCAAATTTTTCAACAGGAATAAGTTCAAAAACTCTTTCTGTTGAAGCTGATTCGCGCTTTAGTTCATTTATAAACTTTTCATTTAAAGCCATTTTATTTAGGTTAAATGTGATTAATTGTAATGCTTCTTTTATCGGGTAAAAACTCAGATCAAATCAAAACCAATGTCTTTTCTAAAATGCATGCCGTCAAAATAAATCCGGGCAGCATCCAACGTGGCTTGTTGTAAAGCGTTAAACATCGTGTCTTGCAAACTCGTAACTGCCAAAACCCGACCGCCGGCCGTTTTTATTTCATCATTTTCCAGTTTTGTTCCGGCTTGGAAAACGATGGAACCGCGCACGTTTTCAATGCCGGTTACGGTTCTGTTTTTTAAATATTCTTCGGGATAACCGCCGGCAACAATCATTACCGTTGCCGCAATCTGGCTGGAAATTTTTAGGTTGATCTGATCCAGGTTTCCAGCAGCTGTAGCTTGCAAAATCTCCACTAAATCGTTTTCAATCCGAGGTAAAACTGATTCTGTTTCCGGGTCACCCATGCGGCAATTATACTCGATTACGTAAGGTTCGCCGCCGCAATTCATCAACCCGATAAAAATAAAACCAACGTACGGCAGATTGTCGTTTTGCAAACCCTGCATGGTTGGTTTCACAATACGCTCCTCAACTTTAGCCATAAAAGCAGCATCTGCAAAAGGCACGGGCGAAACCGAACCCATTCCGCCTGTATTTAAACCGGTATCGCCTTCGCCGATGCGTTTATAATCTTTGGCTTCGGGCAAAATTTTGTAGTTTTTGCCATCCGTCAGCACAAAAACAGAAAGCTCAATTCCCTGCAAAAACTGCTCTACAACCACTTTAGAACTCGCTGCGCCAAATTTGGCATCGCGCAGCATGGCGGTTAATTCCTGTTGCGCTTCTTCCCAGCTGGTGCAAATTAAAACGCCTTTTCCGGCCGCCAAACCATCAGCTTTTAACACGATTGGCAAACCGTGCGTGGCCAGATAAGCCAACCCTTCATCTAAAGTTTCCGGTGTAAAAGTTTTGGAAGCAGCGGTTGGAATGCTGTTTTTAAACATAAATTCTTTGGAAAAATCCTTGCTGCCTTCCAGTTGCGCGGCAGCTTTCTGCGGACCGATTACGGGAATGTTTTTAAGCAATTCATCCGCCAGAAAAAAATCATGGATACCGTTTACCAGCGGTTCTTCCGGTCCAACTAAAACCAGATCAATGCTGTTTTTATGCACTAAATTTTTGATTCCTTCAAAATCATTTACGCTGATGTCGATGTTTTGGCCGTAAATTCCGGTTCCGGCATTACCGGGCGCAATAAAAAGTTGGTCGCATTTCGGGCTTTGCGATAATTTCCAGGCAAAAGCACTTTCTCTTCCGCCGGATCCAAGGAGCAGGATATTCATGCGGTAAAGATAGAATTTGGTTGATTACTATATTTCAATAATCCGATAGATATTTGTATCTGTGTAAAAATCACTTTTACTTAAAAATAAACAATTAGTAATTTCTATATATTTGTGTAAATTATCCCTGATTATGACAACTTTAACTATTCATATACCTACTAATGATGCAGCGGTTATATCAGAAATATCAGCAATAATTAAAAATATTGGTGGTGAAATAGCTGTTAATGTTGATGAAGATTTAACCATTCACGAACTTGAATTGTTAAAATCTTCTTACAAAGAAGCTCTTTTAATACAGGATGGGAAATTAAAAGGTGTTCCGATAACTGAACTTTGGAATGATTAATACGGTTATTGCTTCTCATGATTTTAAACGAGAAGTAAAACCGCTGGCAAAAAAATATACAACTCTTAAACAATCTGTTGAGGTATTAATTGAAGCACTTATTGAAAACCCATATCTTGGCGAGCATTACGGAAATAATATTTTTAAAGTAAGATTAGCTGATAAAAGTAAGGGCAGAGGTAAAAGCGGAGGTTTCAGGGTAATGTATTACCACTTAAAAGTAAGTGAAAAAGGAATAGACATTTTGCTGATGACTATTTTTGACAAATCTGAAAAGTCAACTGTGAAAAAGTTAGAAGCTGTTAAAATTTTGAAAGATATTTTAACAGAATATGAACGCGAAAAGACTCAAATTTAATTTGGAAGCTAACAGAAATTGTAAGGGCTACAAACACCCAATTTGTATTTAGATTTAAATTTGCTCCAGAGAACTTCTTAGAAATACTTTTTGTTGAATATAGCAGCAAGAATATACCGATAAAAGAAGCAATTTCCAAACCTGCTTCCGCGTTAAGCTAAAAGATACGGTTTTCAATCAAAATCCGTAATTTTACCTGCCATAATGGCCTCGACTGCCGATGGCGTAATTGTTGCAAACGAAGAATTTTATCTTAAGATCAAATACATGTTGGGATTTATCAGTAAGCTTTTCGGAAATAAATCGGAGAGAGATGTTAAAGGTGTACAGCCTTTGGTAGAAAAAATAAAGGCAGAATTTGCCAAGCTGGATCAGATTAGCAATGATGAATTGCGTGCTAAAACCATCGATTTTAAAGCGAGGATTAGTGCTGGTTTAGAAAAAACTGATGCCGAAATTAAAGCCGCAAAAGAAGAAGCAGAAAACGATTCCTCCATAGAAGTACATCGTAAAATGGAGCTTTATACAGAAATTGACAAGCTGGAAAAAGACCGTAATAAAGAACTGGAAGTTATTTTGATGGAGATTTTGCCGGAAGCTTTTGCCGTGGTAAAAGAAACAGCACACCGCTTATCCAATAATAAAACACTGGAAGTTACGGCCACAGATTTTGACCGCGAATTGGCATCTTATAAAAAGAACGTTTTGATTTCTGGTGATAAAGCTATCCACCATAACTCCTGGCTGGCTGCCGGAAACGAAGTAACCTGGAACATGGTGCATTATGATGTGCAGCTGATTGGCGGTATTGTTTTGCACGAAGGTAAAATTGCCGAAATGGCAACTGGTGAAGGTAAAACGCTGGTGGCTACGTTGCCTGCTTACTTAAATGCGCTGGCCGGACAAGGTGTGCATATCGTTACCGTGAATGATTATCTGGCCCGTCGAGACAGTGAGTGGATGGGGCCGTTATACGAGTTTCATGGTTTGTCGGTAGATTGTATTGATCGGCACGAACCAAACTCAGAAGAACGCAGAAATGCTTATTTAGCGGATATCACCTTCGGCACAAACAACGAATTTGGTTTTGATTACCTGCGTGACAATATGACACGCAGTCCGGAGGAACTGGTGCAGCGTAAACTGCACTACGCCATGGTGGATGAGGTGGATTCGGTTTTAATTGATGATGCCCGTACGCCGCTGATTATTTCCGGCCCGGTTCCGCGTGGTGATGAACACGAATTTTATGATCTGAAACCACGCATTGAGCGTTTGGTAAACGTGCAGAAAGCTTATGTAACTACTAAGTTAAACGAAGCTAAAAAGCAAATCGCCGAAGGTAAATCTGGTGTTGATGAAGGCGGTTTGGCTTTATTGCGTGCACATCGTGGTTTGCCAAAAAACAAGGCTTTAATTAAGTTTTTGAGCGAGCAGAACATTAAACCGGTGCTCAATAAAACCGAAAACTATTACATGCAGGATCAGAATAAAGAGATGCCAAAAGTGGATGAGGAGCTTTATTTTGTGATTGATGAAAAAAATAATCAGGTAGAATTGACGGAAAAAGGTATCGAGCTGATTACTACTTCCGGCGAAGATCCACACTTTTTTGTAATGCCGGATGTAGGAACAGAAGTTGCCGAAATAGAAAAATCAGGTTTATCCTCCGAAGAAAAAGTAGCTAAAAAGGATGAGTTGATGCGTGATTTTTCGATTAAATCAGAACGTATTCATTCGGTAAACCAGTTGCTGAAAGCTTATACTTTGTTTGAACGTGATACCGAATACATTCTGGATGACGGCAAAGTAAAAATTGTGGATGAGCAAACCGGCCGTGTTTTGGATGGCCGCCGTTATTCTGATGGTTTGCACCAGGCGATTGAAGCTAAAGAAAATGTGAAAGTAGAAGATGCTTCACAAACATTTGCAACAGTTACGCTTCAAAATTATTTCCGGATGTACCACAAATTATGTGGGATGACGGGTACTGCAATTACAGAAGCAGGTGAATTCTGGGAAATTTACAAGCTGGATGTGGTTGAAATTCCGACCAATACGCCGGCAAGCCGAAGTGATCGCCAGGATTTGGTTTACCGCACGATGCGCGAAAAATACAATGCTGTAGCTGATGAAATTGTAACCTTAACACAGGCTGGCCGGCCGGTTTTAGTTGGTACAACCTCCGTAGAAATTTCTGAATTATTAAGCCGGATGTTGAAGTTGCGTGGCATCAAGCATAACGTTTTGAATGCAAAACTACACCAAAAAGAAGCGGATATTGTAGCCGAAGCAGGTAAAACAAGCACCGTTACCATTGCTACCAACATGGCTGGCCGTGGTACGGATATTAAGCTGGGCGAAGGCGTAAAAGACACCGGCGGTTTGGCCATCGTAGGTACAGAACGCCATGAATCGCGCCGGGTTGACAGGCAGTTGCGCGGTCGTTCCGGTCGGCAGGGTGATCCGGGTTCTTCCCAGTTTTTCGTTTCGCTGGAAGACGATCTGATGCGTTTGTTCGGTTCTGAACGTATTTCAGGATTGATGGTGAGAATGGGAATTGAAGACGGAGAAGTAATCCAGCATTCGATGATTTCCAAATCTATCGAACGTGCACAGAAAAAAGTAGAGGAAAACAACTTTGGTATCCGCAAGCGTTTGCTGGAATACGATGATGTGATGAACTCGCAGCGAACTGTTATTTACACGCGCCGTAAAAATGCGTTGTTTGGCGAACGGCTGGATGTCGATCTGAACAATACCATTTTTGATGTAACGGAAGATGTAGTTACGGAATTTAAGGATGCCAACAACTTTGAAGGTTTTCAGCTGGAAATGATTCGTTTGTTCTCGGTAGATACCGCAATTACGGTCGAAGATTTTGCCGCTAAAAACAGCGCAACTTTGGTAGAAACCGCTTTCCATGAAATTACGGATTTTTACAAACGTAAATCAGAAGCAATTGCGAAACAGGCTTATCCGGTTTTAAAAGACGTTTATGATACGCGCGGTAATATGATCGAAAACATCATTGTGCCGTTTACAGATGGCGTTCATGGGATACAAGTTGCCGTTCCGCTGCAAAAAGCGGTTGAAAATGATGGTCATGAAGTGTTAAAATCTTTTGAAAAAAATGTGGTTTTAACGTTTATTGATGATGCCTGGAAAGAGCATTTGCGCGAAATGGACGAATTAAAGCAATCGGTACAAAATGCCGTTTATGAGCAAAAAGATCCGTTGCTGGTTTATAAGTTTGAAGCTTTTGAGTTGTTCCGCCAGATGCTAACGAACGTAAACAAGGAAATTGTAAGCTTCCTATTTAAAGGCGGAATCCCGGTACAGCAGCAACCGGAAGAAATTCGCGAAGCAAAACCGGAACCAAAACTGGATATGCGCCAGATGCGTGTTTCTAAACCGCAATTGGTACACGAAACTAACGGCGTGCCGGATGAAGATACACGCGAACTGCAAAAACCAACGCCGGTTAAAGTGGAGCAGAAGATCGGCAGAAACGACCCTTGCCCTTGCGGAAGCGGTAAAAAATATAAAAACTGCCACGGTGTTGGTTCAGCATAAATAATTTCTGAATGATACACCAAAATTTATATGGTAAAAGAAGCATCCGGACAACACCAGTCTGGATGCTTCTTTTATCGATGTTTTTTCTGATTACAAAATCCTCGGCGCAAACACGCGGCGAAGTGGAAGTTATTAAAGATGCACGAATTGATTCGATCATTGCGCATCGTTTAATCGCTGCAAAATCTCCTTTGGGGAGAATCGGTAACAGCTCTGGCTACGGTTATCGTGTTCAGTTTTTTATCAGCTCAAACCGCAACGAAATCTATGCTAAACAGGCGGCTTTCAACGAGTTGTATCCTGATTTACGCACCTACATTATTTACCAGGAACCAAATTATAAGCTAAAAGCGGGCGATTTCAGGACAAGGCTGGAGGCGCAAAAACTGATGCGTGATATCCGGCCACAGTTTCCGACGTTGTTTTTGGTTTCCGAAAAAATCAATCTACCCAAACTTGATCCAACTGATGATAAAAACTAAAATACAGGAACTGGCCAAAAATATCCATCAGGACGTAATTGCTAATCGCCGCCATTTGCATGAGAATCCGGAGCTTTCTTTTGAGGAAGAAAATACGCGAATTTATGTTGCTGCAAAGCTTGATGAACTTGGAATTGCTTACGAACGTATGGCCGGAAATGGTTTAGTTGCTCTGTTACAAGGCGAAAAACCATCAGACCAGGTTGTGGCTTTGCGCGGCGATATGGATGCGTTGCCGATTGTGGAAGCGAACGATGTACCTTATAAATCCAAAAATCCGGGTGTAATGCACGCTTGCGGCCATGATGTACACACCTCATCTTTGCTGGGTACGGCGCAGATTTTGAATCAGCTTAAAACTGAATTTGGAGGAACTATAAAGTTTATTTTTCAGCCTGCGGAAGAAAAATTGCCCGGCGGTGCCAGTTTGATGATTAAAGAAGGTGTACTGGAAAACCCGAAACCACAAGCCGTTATCGGTCAGCACGTTATGCCGCTGATTGATGCCGGAAAAGTAGGTTTTCGTGCCGGAAAATACATGGCTTCTACGGATGAATTGTATGTAACCGTGAAAGGAAAAGGTGGACACGGCGCGCAACCGCAGCAAAATGTTGATCCGGTAATTATTACGGCACATATTTTAACGGCTCTGCAACAAGTAGTTAGTCGTTTTGCAGATCCGAAATCGCCATCGGTTTTATCTTTCGGAAAAGTGATTGCCAACGGTGCAACAAATGTAATCCCGAATGAAGTTTATCTGGAAGGAACTTTCCGTACAATGGATGAAGATTGGCGTAAGGAAGCACACATCCGCATGAAAAAAATGGCTGAAGGCATGGCCGAAAGTATGGGTGCCACGTGTGATTTTGAAATCAGAAAAGGATATCCGTTTTTAATTAATGAAGAAAAACTAACGGCCAATGTTCGCGCTTTTGCAGAAGATTATTTGGGAAAAGAGAATGTTTTAGATCTGGATATCTGGATGGCTGCTGAAGATTTTGCCTATTTTTCTCAAGTTGCAGATGCCTGTTTTTATCGTTTGGGAACACGGAATGAAGAACGCGGAATCACATCTTCCGTACACACGTCAACTTTTGATGTGGATGAAAGCTCACTCGAATTGAGTACAGGTTTAATGGCTTATATTACTTTAAAACAGTTGGGTAATTAGTTTTAATACTTCTTTTATCAGTATAAATTGGTGTTATAAATTGTCATTTCGATTAAAGAGAGAAATCTTCTTTGAAATTTAAATGTCCAATTAAGATTTCTCCCTTTAATCGAAATGACAAAGCAGCGTTTTATTTAGTAAAAACACTTGTAACATTTGTAATTTTCCAGCCATCACTGCACTGGCTCATAGTTACATAATTGGTACGTATAAAAGTCGGATATTTCATATCAACCCTGATCAAAGTATAATTGCCATGGGCCTCTACAATATTATAATTGGTAGTGCAATTTTGTTGTACATCTTTTAAATATTGGTGTTGATTAAGGTATTGTTTTTTGGTAAAACTTAACATTTCATCTCCGCGCATTATCGTGAACTTTGCATTATCATTAATGATATTTTCCACTCCATCATAGATACCGTGCGTATCCGCATCGATAAAAGAACTGATAGAAAATTTGATGGTTAACAAACTGTGGTTTTTTGGTTTGTCTGCTTTTACAATTGTAAATATTAAAAGCAGACTTAAAGCAATAGAAGTAATTTTGATTGTTTTCATGATGTTTTTTTTAAATAAGTTTAAAAATAATATTGATTATTTAGGATCAAATTTAGAGTTGGATTAAAAGGGAATCAATCGTTAAAATACTTAAACTACAACGTGTTATTACGGTAAATAAAAAGGTATTATTAGTAGAATTAAGTGTCTTAGTAATTTAAAGGAATGTTCTAATTGTATGAAAGATTTTTTCTTTTATTATCTTTTCACGAAATTGTTATTGAATTATTGATTTGAAGTTGTAATCATTTTAATCAATTTTCTTAAAAAGTTTAAAAAATGTATAGTTATAATTTCATCAATATAACTGGTGGTATAATTTATAAAACGCATAACAAATTAAATTGATAACTTCCGAAATTATAATTTAAAACGATTTCAATTTTTGATCAGTTAATGTTTAGGATTGATCACATTTACCAAGTTTGTTGTTTCATTGGTTTCGTTTTTATTTTTCAAAACAGTTACCAAAGCACTGTCCAGCATCTTCCTGATGTTCTTTCTGGAGTAACGTAAAATCTTTCTTTCGTAAGGTTCCTGGTAAATCAATTGCAAATCAGCATTGTAAAATTTAACCATTTGTTTTTGTGGAGATTTCACATTACTTTCCACCACCCAGCAACCTTTTGTAGCGTCCAAACCTGCTGTTTTTTGTTGCGCATGGGCAACCGTTCCTGCACTTAGCATGGCTATAAATAATAGTTTTTTCATAATTAGCACTGATAATCCTTGTAGATTATGAGTGTAAAGTTCTGCCAAAAACCGGGTGGTTTAACCCGTTGTAAAACGGTATTTGCATAAGTGTTACTACGCAATTTTTATACGTGTTTTAGGAATAGGAATTGCGATTGCAGTTAACGCTGTCTCAGTTTTGTGGTATTCATCTTTTGTAACAATAGTTTAATCCCTTACTTTTATATCGGTTATTAAATTGTTAAATGAAAAAACTTGTCGCACTATTCTCCCTATTTTTTTCCTTTTTTAGTACTCATGCACAACAAATTAAAAGGTTTAACCCCGATACGGTTAAAACAATTGTAATCGATTCTGCAGTAGCAACCATACGTGGCAGGAGTGGATTAAATGCGCAGGATTTTATTGATCAGATTATGCGTGATACCAGCTTTTATGAAGCTTTCCGCAATATGAAAAAGTATGCTTTTACAGCCGAAAATCGCGTTTTTACGTATGATAAAAAAGATAAGGTTGACGGTAAAATTTACCGAAAATTAAAACACAGCAACGTTGCCGGAGCGCACAAAATTCAATATTTAGCAAAGCGCGACAGTGGGCAGGTTTTTAAGCGAAACGGTAAATATGAATTGTACACAACCGAAATGTTTGATTACATTTTTATGAACGCTTATAATTCTGACTTTGTGAAAGGTGGAGATTCTCCAAATTCTGGTGGTAAAAACGAATCTTATAAAGACAAGCTTAAAACCCTGATATTTAGTCCGGGCCGGCCGGTTAGCGGTATTCCTTTTATCAGTAAAAAAACAGAAATTTTTTCTCCTGAGATGAAAAACTATTACCGTTATGAATTTGCAAAAGGCACTTACTTGGATTCAATTCCGGTGTATCGTTTTAAAGTAATTGAGCGTCCAAGTTTAAACTCAGATCAAAAAGATGAAGTGATGATTAAAGAACTGACAACTATTTTTGATCGGCGTAACTTCCAGATACTTGGACGTTATGTTGATATGAAATTTAGTAATATGGTGATGGATTTTAACGTGCAAATGAACATCGAACTGAATCGTTTTGCCGGAGAATTATTGCCCACAAAAATTACTTATCAAGGCAACTGGGATATACCTTTTCATAAAGAAGAACGTGCAAGTTTCCTAGTTTTACATAAAGATTATCAGGCGGAAAAGTAAAATTTCAGGTTAAAGATTTTTCCATTAACCAATCAACCTGCAAATCATTTCCTAATTTAAATTGCAAAGTATTAGTTTTAACAAATCCCCAATTTTTATAAAAATCGATTGCTTTCTGATTGTGTTCCCAAACGCCCAGCCATAATTTTTCAGCCCGATTTTTCAAAGTGAAATCAATGGCAAATTGCATTAAACCTGCACCCACTTTTTGGTTATGATAAGCTTTGGAAACATACAATCTGGAAAGTTCTATTGATTTTTTGCCGGTAAAAGAAGCATCCTGTAAAATCAATTTCATACAACCAATAGGATTACTGTTTTTTAGGGCATAAAAACAGTATGTGTTTAGATCGTTTAATTCTTTTTGAATTTTATCCAACGCAAAACTTTCATCCAAGTACAATTTCATATCCTCCGGAGAATTGGAATCTGCAAAAGTTTCTGCAAACAAAGCTGCGCCGAATTGTGCAAATCCGGCAGCTTCTTTTGGTTGTATCTGGCGGATGGAAATTTCCGGATTCATGATTTATTTTTTGTCATGCCGAACTTGTTTCGGCATCCCGCAGGATAGGTTAATACTTTGCATGAGAGATCCTGAAACAAGTTCAGGATGACAAAGCATAACCATTCTAAAACTCTGCATTTTTTGGAAAACGTGGAAAAGGAATTACGTCGCGAATATTGCCCATACCGGTTACAAACTGCACCAAACGCTCAAAACCCAAACCAAAACCGGCGTGTTCGCAGGCACCAAAACGGCGCGTATCCAAATACCAATCCAGTTCTTCTTTCGGGATATTCATCTCGTCCATGCGGCGTTCCAGCTTGTCCAAACGTTCTTCCCGTTGCGATCCGCCAACCATTTCGCCAATTCCAGGAAACAAAATATCCATGGCACGAACCGTTTGTCGTCCTTCCGCATCCGGCTCGTTCTGGCGCATGTAAAACGCTTTGATTTCTGCCGGATAATCGGTTAAAATAACCGGTTTTTTAAAATGTTTTTCAACCAGATAACGCTCATGTTCTGATTGCAAATCGGCGCCCCAGCTTTCAATCAGATAGTTAAATTTCTTCTTTTTATTTTGAGACGAGTTTTTCAGGATTTCGATTGCCTCCGTATAAGTTAACCGCTCAAAATCATGATCTAAACAAAACTGCAATTTCTCCAGCAAGCCTAATTCCAGGCGTTCATTTTGCGGTTTTTGCTTTTCTTCTTCGGCCAAACGCTGCGCTAAAAACTCCAGGTCGTCGGCGTTTTTATCCAATGCTTCTTTTATCACCTGTTTTAACAAGGCTTCGGCCAGATTGGCGTTATCTTCCAAATCACAAAAAGCCATTTCCGGCTCGATCATCCAAAACTCGGCTAAATGGCGCGTGGTGTTGGAGTTTTCTGCACGAAATGTTGGACCGAAAGTATAAATATCGCTTAAAGCCATCGCACCTAATTCGCCTTCCAACTGACCGGAAACGGTTAGGTTAGTTGCTTTTCCGAAGAAATCTTCCTTGTAATCAACTTCTCCTTCAGCTGTTTTTGGTACGTTATTTAAATTGAAATTAGTTACGTGAAAAGTTTCGCCTGCGCCTTCCGCATCCGAAGCGGTGATGATCGGCGTATTCAAATACACAAAACCGCGCTCCTGAAAAAACTGGTGCACGGCAAAAGCCAGCGTATTCCGCACCCTAAAAACAGCACCGAATGTGTTGGTACGAAAGCGTAAATGTGCAATCTCGCGTAAAAACTCCAAGCTATGTTTTTTGGGTTGAAGCGGATATTTCTCCGGATCAGAATCGCCCAGAATTTCGATAGATGCTGCTTTTACCTCTACTTTTTGTCCTTTGCCCAACGAAGCCACAACCTGCCCTGTTGCGCTGATTGCTGCGCCGGTGGTAATGCGTTTCAAAAGTGCCGGATCAGTGTTTTCAAAATCAACTACAACTTGCAAATTTTGATTGGTTGAGCCATCATTTAGCGCAATAAATTGGTTGTTGCGGAAGGTGCGTACCCAGCCTTTTACAGTAGTTTCAAATCCGGTTTCTCCGCTTTGCAAAAGCGATTTGATTTTTATTCGCTGACTCATTTAATAATCTTTTTGAAGCCGCGAAAATACGATTTATTCAGAACAGATAATTTTCGGACATATATTTTAAACAGCAGTAAATTGTGATTTACAGAAACAATTGTTTTTAAGCAGAGTTAGCCATTGCAATCAGCATTAATTAATTTCTATATGGAAAATCAATCCAACATAATAACCAACTCTGTAAAAAAACAGATCAGCTTTAAACTCTTTGCAGGTGTAATCTTGCTTGTATTAACCAGTTTAACAGCTTGCAACAGCAATACTAACGGCGGGAAAACGACGGCCAGCCACGATACTTCAAGCGCAATTAGTAATCGCGTGGATACTATGGGAGGTGGTAGCAAGCAACCTTAACCAAAATTTATCTGCTAAAAAGAGCTGTCCTGATTTTTGGGACGGCTCTTTTTTTATTGAGTCATTTTGTGTTCTTCTGTCATTCGACGTTAGGAGAAATCTTCTTTAAAGCGGTAAAATCATTTTATTTGATTAAAAATCCCTCCTACGGTTGGAATGGCAGCAGACACATTCCTGTAATATAAGGTGGAGCCAGAAAGGCAAGCACCAGGAGCGCAGGACTGAATACCGCCCGGAGGCGATTTGAATTACTTGATTTTGGTTCTTTTGATCAAGTAAAAGAACATATAAGAAAAAATAAATCCGATGAAGATACCTCCCGATGGTAGAGATAACAATGTGGCAAAATTTATCCGATAAAAGAAGCATCAATCATGTGAGGTTCTGGAATAAATTCAGGATAACAAAAAGTACATCCTTCAAATCAAAATCTTATTTTTGTTTTGATGATCAACAAAACCACGATAGACCGCATTTTTGAAGCTACCGACGTGGTGGAAGTGATCGGCGAATTTGTGCAGCTGAAAAAGCGCGGAGCAAATTATGTTGGTTTATCGCCTTTCGCCAACGAGAAAACACCTTCGTTTACGGTTTCGCCGGTGAAAGGGATTTTTAAGGATTTTTCTACGGGATTGGGCGGTTCTGCCATTACTTTTTTGATGGAGCATGAGAAATTCACGTATCCCGAAGCACTGAAATGGCTCGCCAAAAAGTATAATATCGAGGTTGAGGAAGATCAGCAGAAACCGGAAAACATCGAAGAAGATAACCGCCGCGAAAGCCTGATGGTAGTTTCTGCTTTTGCTGCCAAGTTTTTCCAGCAGAGCTTGCTCGAATCTCCCGAAGGAAAAAATATCGGTTTAAGTTATTTTAAAGAAAGAGGTTTTCGAGAAGATGTCATCAAAAAATTTGAGTTGGGTTATTCGCCGGATAGTTGGGAAGCTTTTAGCAGTGAAGCAATCAAACAGAATTATCAGCAGGAATTTTTGCTGGAAAGCGGCTTATCGGTTAAACGCGATAACGGTTCGTTGTATGATCGTTACCGTGGCCGCGTAATGTTCCCGATCCACAGTTTTACCGGCCGCGTGGTTGGTTTTGGCGGAAGAACTTTAAAGAATGATAAAAGTGTTCCGAAATATGTTAACTCGCCAGAATCGGAAATCTATCACAAATCCAATCTGCTTTACGGTTTATATTTCGCTAAAAAAGCAATTCGCGAAGCGGACAACTGTTATTTAGTGGAAGGTTATGCGGATGTAATTTCCGTTCATCAAGCCGGGATTGAGAATGTGGTTGCTTCTTCCGGAACGTCTTTAACGGTTGAGCAGATTCGTTTAATCGGTCGTTCTACAAAAAACATTACGATTTTGTACGATGGCGATGCGGCAGGCATCAAAGCTGCTTTGCGCGGCCTGGATTTGATTTTGGAAGAAGGTTTGAACGTAAAAGTAGTTACTTTTCCGGATGGACACGACCCGGATTCGTATGTGCGGAAAGTTGGAACGGCAGGTTTTAAAACGTACATCGATCAAAATCAAAAAGATTTTATCCTGTATAAAACAAGCACGCTGCTGAAAGATGCCGGAAATGATCCGATCAGAAAAGCAGATGTGATTAGGGAAATTGTGGAAAGTATCGCCAAAATTCCAGATTCGATCAAAGCGTCTGTTTTTGTAAAAGAATGCAGTTTGCTGTTGCAGATGGACGAGCGTTCGCTGCTGACTGAGCTAAACAAAATGCGGCTGGCAAAATCCAAAAAACAGGATCAGCCAGCATATAAACCAGTTTCCGCAACGCCGGATACCGAAAATATACCGGTAAAAACAGTATCCGCAGAAGATACGCAGGAAAAAGAAATTGTGCGCTTACTCATCACTTACGGCAACAAAATGATTGATTGGGACGGAATTGCAAACACGTACATCGGTCCGTTTATGATTGCTGAGCTGAGCGATGTAGAATTTGAAAACCCAGAAAGTAAAAATGTAGTCAAAATTTATCAGCAGGAACTGGAAAACGGCAGGTTACCTGACGAACCTTTTTTCATTCATCATACTAATCGCTCTGTTGCCGATTTGGCTGTGTCGATGGTTTCCACGCCTTATATTTTGAGTGAAAACTGGTACGAAAAGCATAAAATATTGGTTTCGGATGAACAGGATAATATGAAAGCGACAATTCTGGGCGCAATCTTTCATCTTAAAAAAAGAAAAGTTGATCAGATTCTGGAAGGTATCCGCAGAGAACTTCAAAAAACAACCGTAAATGAAGATGTGGATATTTTGCTGAATCAGTATCAGCACATGAAAAAAGTGGAAAAACATATTTCTGACTTTTTAGGTTCCGTCATTTTAAAATAATGGCCGAACATATTATCTTAGGCCGGAAAGGCGAGGAGCTGGCCAAACAATATCTGGAAGCTGGTGGGTACGAAATTTTAGACGAAAACTGGCGTTTCGGCAAAGCAGAAGTCGATTTGATTGCATATCTCAACAAAACCATCATTTTTGTAGAAGTAAAAACGCGTACCGGCAATGCGTTCGGCGAGCCGGAAGATTTTGTGGATTCCGTCAAACAAAACCTGCTGATCAGTGCTGCGGATGAATTTATTGAGCTGATGGATTTTAACGGAGAAGCGCGGTTTGATATCATTGCAATTTTGTTTGATCAGCAGGGAAATCATCGTTTAAACCATATTCAGGATGCTTTTTGGCCTGATCCAAATTAAAGAATTAAGAATCAAATGAATAAAAAAATAATCCTGTTGAGTTTTTGCGCCGTGTTAAGTTTGTATGCTTGTCGCCAAAAAACAAATACCCCGGAGGAGAATACTACGTTTACCATTACGCCGGAAGCGGGAAGCAACGTTAATTCCGGGAAAGAATTAGTTATACAATTAGGTGCCCCGTCTGGTTATAGAGCTGATTCTGTGGTTTACCAGATGGACAATAATCGCCTGGGAATGAAAAAAGATTTGTCGGCTTTTACCTTCAAAACAGATTCGTTTCCTTTAGGCATCAAACAAATTACGGCCAATGTTTATCAGGGGAAAAATGCAGCACAAGTAACTACCAACGTTGTTTTGCTGGCTGCAAAAGCACCGGAAGAACTAACTTATCAGGTAGAAAAAGTATTTCCGCATGATACAAGTTGCTATACGGAAGGGTTACTTTACCAGGACGGTTTTTTGTATGAAAGCGGCGGCGGTTACTTAAAACCTCCCGCGGGACAAGAAGTTACTGGCCAATCCAGTTTAAGAAAAACAGACTTAATTACGGGTAAAGTATTGAAAAAAGTAATGGTTGACCCAACCATATTTGCAGAAGGAATTTCGATTGTTGGTAATAAAATAATCCAATTGACATGGACTGAAAAGATTGGATACGTTTACGATAAGGATTCTTTTAAAATCCTTAACACCTTTAATAATAATGTGGGTGAAGAAGGTTGGGGAATGTGCTTTGATGGTAAAAAATTGTACATGGATGATAAAACTAACAGGATTTGGTTTTTAAATAAAGACACTTATCGCCAAACTGGTTTTATTGATGTTTACGATGATAAAAAGGCAATTGACAGCATTAATGAACTGGAATATATTGGTGGGAAAATTTACGCCAACGTTTATACAAAAGATATAATTTTACAGATTGATCCTAAAACCGGCGCAGTTTTACAAAAGGTAGATTTAGCAAACTTGTATCGCGACCGCCTGCCAAATGCTGATGTTTTAAACGGTATCGCTTATGATGCTAAAACCGACCGAATTTTTATTACCGGTAAAAAATGGCCACACTTATTCCAGGTGAAGTTTGTGAAAAAAGGTATGTAAAAAAAGTATGCTATTTATTAAAGTGAATATTACAGATCAATTGTTTTAAGCAGTAAAGGGCTTGACAAACTGTTGTTTTGTATCCTGATTTATGGCAGGATCAGGTTGTAAAGTAAACCATAATGCCAGCAAAGTACCATAGCTGCCGCCGCGTTCAATCCACTCAAAAATTTCATAATGCGGATAAAAAAGTTCAGTTCCAATTTTCCAAAATAAAAACAGGATTAATAATGAACGCGGCGGACGGATAAGTATGAGTAACGCGCTTGCAACTTCAAACAAACCGGCAGTAAAAGCTGCTTGTTGGGTTTGCCGAAAACCAAGTGAAGCATATTGTATCAGCAATGCTTTCTTTCCGATCAGGTTTAACCAGCCATGTCCTGCCAATAATAGAAACGCGGTAACCCGTAAACACAGTTCCATTTTTTTTAAATGCTTATCAGGAAGCTGAGCAGGAACTTTTATTTTTTGCAACCAAATCGGCAATCTTTTTACTGGTTCAGTTAACAATAAAAGCGCAAGCGGTGCGCCAAAATTTCCGGCTCTTTCAATCAATTCAGCAAATGGTTCGCCGGAAAGCGGGCGCAATGTTGCAGTAAATAATCCCCAGATTACTAACCATAATATAACAATTCGCAAAGGATATATCAGGATAATCAATCCTGCCAAAATATCAAGGATACCAATTACGGGCATCAGTTGATAAGCCGTATCTTTTCCTATCCCAAAAACAGCAAAATAATTACACCAAATAGGTTTGGTGATGATGCCAAAAGCGCCATGCCCGATAAAACACATCACGGCGGCAAAACGAAGCGTATAATATATTTTTTGTTCTTTGGTAACTATTTTTATCCGATAAAAGAAGCATTTCATCAAACCAAAACCTTTTCCCTAATCTCCTCCGAAATCTCCCTCGTTACCTTAATAATATCTTCGGCAATCTGCGTATTATTTACCACAATTTTATGGCATTCCGGTTTATAGGGCAGTAAAAATTCTTTGTAAGCAGGCATAACATGATTGTTCCATTTGTAGTTTACATCATCTGCCGAGTAGCCACGCTCTAATAAATCCCGCTTTAAACGGCGGTTTAAGGCCACTTCTTCTTCGGTATCGATAAAAATTTTCATATCCAGCATTTCGGTAATTTGTTTAAAATACAGGATAAACAAACCTTCAATAATGATGATCGGTGCCGGTTTAATTTTCAGCATTTTTGGTATAGCCGCCGCGTTGTTAAATGTATATTCCTTTTTGTAAACCGTTTGCCAATTTAACAGCTTTTTTGCATCTGCAATAAATTCGGATTCATCAATTGTAGCCGGCATATCGAAGTTGTATAGCTTATTTTCTTCGGCCGTCATCCCGTCGGCTACCGGGATGTAATAATCATCCTGCGAAATCAAACTGATCTCATCCGCAGAAAAATGCTCTAAAAAACAGTTCAAAAAAAAAGTTTTCCCGGAACCGCTTCCGCCTGCAATACCAATAAAATAAGGCTTGTTCATTATGGATTCGGGCTGCCGTAACTTAAACTTACATAAAAGCGTTTGTCAATTGCACCTAAAGATTCTGCAACATCTTTTGTCATCACCACAATTGCATCCTTGTTAGTTTCGTTCTCAGTGAAACTGCCTACCACTTTAGCAAAAGTAGTGCGGTTAGTATTCGGATTGGTAATTTTGATGATCGTGCCAACCGGTGCCGTGCGGTGCAGTACATACTTCTTTTTAGGGTCTAAATTAGGGTCGCTAATCCAAACAGCAGTTCCTTTTTCGTTTTTTTCGGTTAAACCGTAACGGTTATTCGGTAAACGGCGGCTTCCGGCAGAACTGTCAGTTTCGGTTATAACACGTGTAGAATCTCTTTTTAAAGCCCGGTCTTTAGGGGCAGTCACCACCGTTTCTACAGGTGCGGCAGCAATTGCCGGAGCGGGAGCAGGTTGCGGCTGATCGCGTTTAATTTGCAGTAACTGGCCTGCATTTAACTGATTACTTTTTAAATTATTCCAGCTGATAATGTCATCAACCTTAACCTGAAAACGCCTGGAAATTGCATATAACGTTTCGCCGGCAGAAACCTTGTACTGCGTATATTCCGGGTTGCTGTTAGTATTTGCCGGCGCGGCAGAATTGTTGGTTTGGGTTGCAGCCGGTTTTGTATTAGGTTGACCGGAAGGCGATGCTGTTTTTACCGATGCAAAACCGGTAGTAAACGGCCGGTCTGTCGGGACTTTGATAATGGCGCCAATCTGCATTTTTGCATTATTGTTATAATCCATTACCTCTTTCGGTTTAACATTATAACGCCTGGCAATCGAGTAATAATTATCTTTCGGATCTAATTTATGCAGGATAATCATCTTGCCGTTCTGGTTTTCAACACCAACAGAATCAGCTAAAGGCGAAGCAAAAAGTGAATCGGTCAGGCTCAAAAAAAACAGCACACCAGCTAAATATTTTATTTTTATCATTTTTTATTCCTGTATTATAGGTTTAAAACTTTAAGATTAAATTTATTTTTTATGTAAACCAAATGTTTTTTAATTAATACAAACGCTTCCGGCTGTAGCTTTTGTATGTTTTCATTCAATAAATCATGATAGATCATTTTATCATTTTCGATTATGAAAAGATGCTGCGCCAAAGCACCGTTATTTTGCGTGTGCAAAGATATAATTAAGTACGAATTGTAGTTTAAACAGCTTATTTCGCCGGTTATTTCGCCGGCAATTAAACCGGTTAAATTTTGTGGCAGTAAACGAAGTATCTGCGGATATTTAATTTCCTGCGGATCATCCTGATTTTGGCTGCTCGTTTTTGGATTTCCGCTTTGATAATCAAGCAGAATAGTTCTTTTGGATTGAAAGCGTTGATCGGCAGCCAGTAATCCATCTACAGTAAACGCTTCCAACGCAAAATTATAATCGGCCCAAAGCTGTTTTCCGGTCAATCCGTCCAACGCAATAATTGCTTTATGCTCCGGGCTTTGATCAGATTTATATCCGTGTAAAAACAGTACGCCTTGCCGGCCGCCTTCCAAACCGGTCAGCCATTTTTCTTCCGGCAGCAATTCTTCAAAATAAACCTTTCCGTTTTCAAGTCCGAAAGAAGAAAAACCAACAGTTCGGTTTTCACTGTTTCTGGTTTCTGCATAAAGTAATCCGGCAACGGTATCGCTTTCTAATTTCCAAATCAAGCCGGAAAACGTATGATCGATAAGAGGAACCATATTGCGGTTAAAAATTTAAGCGGCCTGCAAAGTTCGGGTTAATATCATTCAAAACAATACATAGTTTAGCTGTGTTATGGATAAAAAATTAAACTATGGAAGCTGAAGCAATAAGCCTGGAAGAAAAAAAAGTAAGACCGGTTGTTGATCATGTAAATGATTTACTGGCCAATTATCATATTCATTATCAAAAAATAAGAGGCTGCCATTGGAATGTTAAAGGCCGCCAGTTTTTTACTTTACACGTAAAGTTTGAGGAATTATACACGGTTGCATTAACCACAATCGACGAGTTAGCCGAGCGTATTTTAACGTTGGGAAAACCACCGTTCAGCACTTTTAATGATTATATTACAACTGCCCGTATTAAAGAAGTACAAACCATCGGTATGAACGACAATGATATGGTGAAAGCGTTGGTTGATGATATGGCAATTTTAATCGAATTAGAACGCGAAATTTTAGATGTAACAGCTGAGGCTGAAGATGACGGAACCAATGACATGGTAAACGGCTTTATGCAATACCTGGAAAAAAATACCTGGATGTTACGTTCATTTTTAAATCAGGATTAAGATTGGGAGCGGGGATTTAAGAGTGAGGAGCGGTTCGGATGGATGGAACCTGATACTTTAAATTTCTAACCTGTATAATACTTCTTTTATCAACTAAAAAACCTCGCCTTTTTATAGACGAGGTTTTTTGGTTTTTATGATTTTACCTCTTACCCCGTACCTCATACCTATTCCTCAATTACCGCCCCGCCTTTATATAATTGTTTTTGATATTTTAATGAAGGTGATTTGATAAATTCACCTAAACCTAAACGCGGCCACATTTCGTCAATTTTCTCGATTACTTCTGTTGTATTGGCCAGAATATTTGGCCAGTCGCGCTCAAAACCATCCAGTTCTTTCGTTTTCCGGGTTCCATCAAAACCAATATGTGATGAGGTTTGATTATTTTTTGCTTTGATTACAAAAGCATCGCGTTTTGGGTCGATGTTATTAGAAAAACGCCAAACGGCATCTCCGGTATCGGAAATATCGATGGTGTGATCGAGGTAAATAATCACTTTAACTTCATCCAGTAAACCTTGTTTAAACAGATCGCGATTAAGGGTTTCAATCTGTTCCGGTTCTATTTTTTCTACAGAAATAAAAATCAGCGAAATACCTAAAGCAAGCAGCGAATCGTTGATATCTGCAATCGCCGAGTTTTGAACTTTTATCGCTTCTTTATTTAGAGATGATACTGTTTTTATAGATACTTTTTCATTATTCGTTCTCAGTTCTTCGGGAAGTTTTTGTGTGGCATCGATTCCCATTTTTCCACCAAAAGAAGCTTTTGAACAAGAGTGATCTAACACATCCATAGGTCCGGAAGTAAAGATGAAATCCTGCTGCGGATCAACATTTTCCGAAACGTAATGTGCAACCTCCGCGTTATCATGGATATTTACATTTCCATCCACAATGACAATCATTTTGGTAAACATCATTTGTCCGGCTCCCCAAAGCGAATTCATTACTTTCATGGCTTGTCCGGGATAATCTTTTTTAATTTTTACGATTGCCAGGTTGTGGAATACGCCTTCCATCGGCAAAACCATATCTACAATTTCCGGTACCATCGTCATTTTTATCGGGGCGAGGAAAATACGTTCGGTTGCTTTACCAATCCAAGCATCTTCCTGTGGCGGAATACCCACAATTGTGGCCGGAAAAACAGCATTTTTTCGGTGCGTTATCGCCGTGATATGAAAACGAGGATACCAGTCTGCCAGCGAATAATAACCGGTATGATCGCCAAACGGGCCTTCCCAAATGTAATCTTCCTCCGGATCAACGTAACCTTCAATAATAAAATCAGCATCCGCCGGAACCTGAACATCCTGTGTTAAACATTGAACCAGTTCTACCTTTTTCTTCCGCAGAAAACCGGCCAGCATATATTCGTCAATCCCATCCGGAAGCGGAGCTGTTGCGGCGTAAGTATAAACCGGATCGCCGCCCAAAGCAACCGCAACCGGCATTTTTTGTCCCAGTTTTTTATACTCCTGAAAATGCCTTGCAGAAACTTTATGTTTATGCCAGTGCATTCCGGTAAGTTTTGGTTCGAAAACCTGCATCCGGTACATGCCCACATTCCGGATTCCGGTTAACGGATCTTTAGTATGGATAACCGGCAAAGTAATAAACGGGCCGCCATCTTCCGGCCAGCAGGTTAAAACAGGCAATTTGGTTATATCCGGATTTTGCATAACAACTTCCTGGCACTCGCCTTTACCGGAAACAGTTTTTGGCATCCAGGAGGAAATTTGCCCTAATTTCGGCAGCATTTTTAGCTTATCTAAAATGCTATCTTTCGGGCCGGTCAATGTTTTAAACAAACCTTCAATCTCTTTAGAAATGTCATCCATCGATTCTACGCCCAAAGCCATACACATGCGCTTGTAATTTCCCATGGAGTTGATTAAAACCGGGAAATCATAACCTGTATTTTCAAAAAGCAAAGCCGGACCATATTGCTTGGAAATGCGGTCTGTAATTTCGGTAATCTCCAGTTTCGGATCAACTTTTTCTTTAATCCGAACTAATTCACCCGCTTTTTCAAGGGTATCTATAAAGTGCTGCAAGTTTTTGTAAGCCATAATTTTTACGTTTTGCTAAGGTCTTGTTAATTACTGATACTTCTTTTACCGCATAAAAAAAGCCGCTGTTTTTGACAGCGGCTTTACATTAAAAAAGAATTTGTATGGTTTAAAAACGCAAACCCAAAGTTAAAAAAACATTATTATAAGTGTTCTTTAAATTTGCAGCCGGGCTTGCTTCATTAATAATGGTTGGATCAAACTCGTAAGGATAAACCGTAGTATTGTGTGTAATATATTGGTAAGTTGCATCAATATAATACTTGCCAAAACGGTAACCGATACCTGCACTGCTGGTTTTTACCGGGCCACCAATACCAATTTGCGGGTTTCCCTGATAATTAAACCCACCTCTTAAAAAGAAATCATTCAGTTTAGCTTCTGCACCGATGCGTGCATTTACAGTTGATTTATAAAGGGTTGATAAGTTAAAATTATCCTGATCTTTGCCATCATAGTTTCCTCCTAAGTGCATACCCTTATAATCTACATATTCTACATCACCGGAAATAAAGCCATATTTACCCACAAAAACAGCTACACCGGCACTTGCTTTTAATGGCGTACGCAAGTTATAAGTAGTAGTATAAGGCTGATCGTTACCGTTTGAATAAGCGGGTGGATCTTTAACGTATGATGTTTGCAATGCTTCTACATAACTATCATCTACAGTCATCCAGGTTGGGCTGGTAAAAGAAGCACCTATACGTACAGCTTCAACAGGTTTGTAAATAAAACCAACTTTTGCATTAAACCCAGTACCAATAGTAGCTTGATTTTGATAAAACTGAGAAGCAAAACCGGTAGAAGTGTTTACATTATTAATCGGTATAAGCGCAGTGCCGCTTTCATCAAAAGTTCTGGTAGAATTATATCTTAAATCGGTAATACCAATACCAAAACCAAGATATAGTTTGTTGCTGTAATTTGCTCCGGCAGATAAACTGATTTCTGATTGCCCGCCGGTTGTAATTGTATTATTAGCTTGTGGGTTGTTTGCTGATGTTACATTATTTTGAAATCCACCGGAAGAGTTGCCTATTAATTTTTGCTGATTAGCCCAATCTTGTAATGTTCCGGAAGCACTATTACCATAGGTTTGATATTCTCTTAGGTCTTCCTGTAGATAGTAATTTGAAATAGAACCGTTGGGGTTTGTTCCCGAATAATGTTCATTTCTATAAAAATTATTATTACGGTTATAAGAAGCACCTAAGTTAAAACTCAACCAACCTTTAGTTTTATCTCTACCGCGGGGTGTACTTAAACGATTGTAAAAAACAACAGATGCATTATTTAAATTTAAATGATTATTTCCGCTGTAATTACCGGTTCCAAAATAACTTGATTTAACCTGTGAATTATTGAATTCCGGTGTAATACTCAATTCTGATCTGGTAAAAAAACCAAGTCCGGCCGGATTTCCGCTAACCGAGCTTAAATCGCCGCCTACTGCCGTAGTAGCACCACCAATTGCTTTGATACGGGAAGTGGCACCGGTTTGTGTTTGTGAGAACCGGAACGCATCAGTACTAAAAACTGATTGCGCATAAGAAACCTGAGAGGCCGCTACTATAGCGACCCCTGTTAAGGCATATTTTAAATTCATATTAATTTATAAGAGAGAAGAAAATTTTATCCTCGTCCCGGACGGCCACTGCTAACGCGTCCGCCACCACCACCACTAAAACCACCACCTATAGAAGAAGGTGCATTATAGGTTGGAAAAGAACGTTGTATTTGCTGAGGAGCAGCTTGCTGAGTTCTGGCAGGTTGAGAATATGTTCTGTTAATATTTGGGTTATAAGCACCGCCGTTAACACTTGTTCTTTGTATAGGAGTATAACCTCTTCCGTTAGCAAAACTTCCGGTTCTTGTCATACCACCATAAGTAGCATTAGGGTTTCCTGTTCCTCTTGATGGACGTCCGTTAGTTGTTGTAGCAACGCCGTAAGCAGAATACAAACCTCCGTAGCCATAACCACCGTAACCATATCCTGTTCCGTAGTAAGAATAAGGTGAGTAAAGGGAGTATGGCGAATAAACAGAATACGGGGAATACAAGGAACCTAAGCCATAACCCAATCCCAAGCCTAAACCGGCACCATAGTAAGAGTTGTAAAAACCGTCGTAAGCAAACGGCGAATAACTGCCGAAACGATTAATACGTGATGCGTAATTATCATAATAACCATCGTTACCATAATTACGGTTGTTGCTGGCATATTCTACAGCATCTCCTGCTTTTGCTTTAGAATAATAAACATCATCGTTAAAATCTTTCTGTTGTGCAACATATTTGGTACTTGTGCAAGCTCCCAACACTACTGCGCTCATCATCACAATACTTTTTAAAATATTCGTTTTCATTGTATCAGTTGTTAAAAGTGTAAAATTTTATAATAACTATAAATTTATAAATTTGGATTCAAAAATAAGCAATTTTTTTATGTCAAAATTCATTCCATTTTATGAGTAAGAGCATTATTAGTAAAGACGAAGATTATTCGCAATGGTTTAATGAATTAGTAATAAAATCTGATTTAGCCGAACACTCTGCTGTACGCGGCTGTATGGTGATAAAACCTTACGGATATTCCATCTGGGAAAAGATGCAGGCCGCTCTGGATCAGATGTTTAAAGATACAGGCCACAGCAATGCTTATTTTCCTTTGTTCATCCCGAAATCTTTTTTTGCTAAAGAAGCCAGTCATGTTGAAGGTTTCGCCAAAGAATGTGCAGTTGTAACGCATTATCGTCTTAAAAACGATGCAGACGGCAATATTGTTGTGGATGAAGATGCAAAACTGGAAGAAGAACTGATTGTTCGCCCAACATCGGAAACCATTATCTGGAATACTTATCGCGGCTGGATCCAATCGTACCGTGATTTGCCGCTGTTAATCAACCAATGGGCAAACGTAGTCCGCTGGGAAATGCGTACGCGTTTATTTTTACGCACCACAGAATTTTTGTGGCAGGAAGGTCATACCGCCCACGCAACAGCTGAAGAAGCAATTGCAGAAACCGAGCAGATGCTAAATATTTATGCTGATTTTGCCGAAAACTGGCTGGCGTTGCCCGTAATTAAAGGTAAAAAAACCGCTAACGAACGTTTTGCAGGTGCAATAGATACGTATTGTATTGAAGCTTTGATGCAGGATGGGAAAGCATTGCAAGCCGGGACTTCGCACTTTTTAGGACAGAATTTTGCCAAAGCTTTTGATGTGAAATTTTCTGACAGGGAGAATAAACTGGATTACGTTTGGGCAACTTCCTGGGGCGTTTCTACGCGGATGATGGGCGCGCTGGTAATGGCACATTCTGATGATGCCGGATTGGTTTTACCGCCGAAATTAGCACCGATTCAAGTGGTTGTAGTGCCGATTTACAAACATCAGGAAGAGTTGGAAAACATTTCCGCATTTGTATCCGAACTCAAAAAAAACCTGCATAAAAGAAGCATCCGTTTAAAATTTGATGACCGCGACACGCAACGCCCGGGTTTTAAATTTGCAGAATATGAACTGAAAGGTGTGCCTTTGCGCGTAGCCATTGGTAGCCGAGATATGAGCAACGGAACGGTAGAACTGGCTCGCCGTGATACCAAAACCAAAGAAACGGTGCCGCAGGAAGGTTTGGCAGAACGCATTGAAACTTTGCTGGAAGAAATCCAGCAGAATATCTACCAGAAAGCCTTAAAATTCCGTGATGAAAACATTACGAAAGTAGATACTTACGATGAATTTAAACGTTTGCTGGACGAAAAACCAGGCTTCCTTTCTGCTCATTGGGATGGAACCAGCGAAACTGAACAACGCATTAAAGAAGAAACCAAAGCCACCATCCGCTGTATTCCCTTAGATAATCCGCTGGAAGACGGCGTTTGTATCCTCAGCGGAAAACCTTCTGTACAAAGGGTTTTATTTGCGCGGGCATATTAGTGGAGTGGTAAGTTTTACGTTGTAAGTTATAAGTCAATGCTTCTTTTATCAATATAAAATTGGCGTTGCAAAAATTTTATAAAGGCAAATTACAACGTAAAACTTAGAACTCATAACTTGTTTCTCGGTGCTTCTTTTATAACCATAAAATTAGCGTTACAGATGCACAAAGCCGGCAACTTATAACGTAAAACTTACAACTCCTAACTCAAATGAAATTTGCTACAAAAGCCATACATGCAGGCCAGGAACCTGACCCAACAACCGGTGCCGTAATGACACCAATTTACCAAACTTCTACCTACTGGCAAAAATCGCCGGGCGATAACAAAGGTTACGAATACTCGCGCGGCACTAACCCAACCCGCAAAGCTTTGGAAGATTGTTTGGCTGCGCTGGAAAATGGCCAGTTCGGCTTGGCTTTTTCCAGCGGAATGGGAGCTACTGATGCGGTGATGAAAATGCTGCGCCCCGGCGATGAAGTGATTACCGGAAACGATTTGTACGGCGGTTCATATCGCATGTTTACCAAATTATACGCGCCTTACGGTATCAAATTTCATTTTATTGATTTTGCTGATCCGGAAAATATCCGCCAATACATTAACCAAAACACTAAGCTGGTTTGGGTAGAAACGCCAACCAACCCAACCATGCGCATCGTGGATCTATCAGCAGTGGCCAAAATTTCCAAAGAAAACAATGTGCTTTTAGCGGTTGATAATACATTTGCCTCGCCTTATCTGCAAACGCCGCTGGATTTGGGTGCCGATTTAGTGATGCACTCCGTTACCAAATATCTTGGCGGCCACTCGGATGTAGTTATGGGCGCGCTGATTGTAAACGATGAAAAGCTGTACAAAGATTTGTTTTTCATTTATAACGCCACCGGTGCAACGCCTGGCCCGCAGGATTGCTTTCTGGTTTTACGCGGCATCAAAACCTTGCATCTGCGCATGAAAGCGCACTGCGAAAACGGACGGCAAATTGCGGCTTTCCTTAAAAATCATCCCAAAATCGACAAGGTTTACTGGCCGGGTTTCCCCGATCATCCAAACCACGAAATTGCCAAAAAACAAATGCGCGATTTTGGTGGCATGATTTCTTTCACCCTAAAAGAAGCATCGCTGGAAGAAACGTTTCGGGTAGCCAGTTCTTTCCAGGTTTTTACGTTGGCAGAATCATTGGGCGGCGTAGAATCTTTGGTGAACCATCCGGTAACGATGACGCACGCTTCCATCCCAAAAGCCGAACGCGATAAAGTTGGTGTAACCGATAATTTGCTGCGTTTAAGCGTTGGCGTGGAAGATATTGACGATTTACTGGAGGATTTGGAGCGGGTTTTGAGTTGAGAGGAATGCTTCTTTTATCGACCTAAATTTAGCATAACGAAGAATTTATAGGTTGATTTTAATGGTTAGTAAAAGGAAAATCTGTAAAATCTCTAACAAACTTATTTAGATTCCGTCCGGAACATTTAATTTCCCCGTGACCATACGAGAAATAGAATACAATTTTGTTTCCGTTGTTTGAGCCAATATGGTTGTTTTGATACAAATCAAGCAAAAAATCTTGTCTGATGATTACTGGTTCTAACCATTTATTGTTGTACCTGAGAATAAAAACATAGTGTACAAGAATGTTACTGATGTTACGAAGATTTTTGGCTGATACACTGAACTGACCGCTCAAACCAGATTTTCTTTGTGTTGCGGCTGATGTTTTTACCTGTACTTTTCTTAAAGTTCCTTGCTCATCCTGAACTACGAAAATATCATCACCAACATCGACCTCCGGAATAGCAACGTTCCAGCCAAGCATTAAAAATTCTGACATTACGGCCAAATGTCCGGCTTTACCCAAATACTGATTAAATTTTTTGGTCAATTTGATTTTACTTTATGCAAAAGATTTCCCGTTTGCGTATCTACAAATTGAATTTCATCTATCTTTTTTAAATCAGAATTGTCATCTATACCTAACAAGGCTGGAAAAATATAATTTTCAAGTTTACTGTAGTAGTTTTCAAAATCACTTTTGATATCGTAGCCTACAAAAATATTATTTGCAGGATGTGCATTTGGAATTAAATTTTTGATAATCTCCCTGATGGAAGGTGTGATGCTAAAAGAATAGCCATCCATTTGTTTGTTTACATTGATTTTAATTGCATCCATTTGTAAAAAGCTTGTTTCAAATATAAGCTATTATTTTATTTGATTTTTATAGAAACTGTGTAAATCATAATCCGTCAAATGCAAACCAACCTCCAGCTTTTTCTCGATGCAAAAGTAGCCCAATACAACCGGCCGGAATTTATCGAAAACGATCCGATCGTCATTCCGCATCAATTCAGCAAAAAACAGGATATTGAAATCATGGGTTTTTTTGCCGCAGTTTTAGCTTGGGGACAACGTAAAACGATCATCAATAAATGCAGGGAACTAATTGAAAGAATGGATAATTCGCCCTTCGATTTCATCCAAAACCATCAGGAAAAAGATTTAAAATCACTTTTAGGCTTTAAACATCGCACATTTAACGATACGGATTTGCTGTATTTTGTGGCATTTTTCCGGCAGCATTATCAAAATTATGATTCGTTGGAGGATGCTTTTTTTATCGGCATAAATTCATCCGCAGAAATGATGCTGAATCATTTCCGCAGCTATTTCTTTTCCTTGCCGGATTTTCCGCGACGAACGATCAAACACGTTTCTTCTCCGCAGCAAAAATCTACCTGCAAACGGCTGAATATGTTTTTGCGTTGGATGGTTCGAAGCGATGATCAAGAAGTTGATTTTGGTTTGTGGCGAAAGATAAAACCTGCTGATTTAGTTTGTCCGTGTGATTTACATGTTGATCGTGTTGCCCGGAAACTAAAATTGATTACCAGAAAGCAAACCGACTGGCAAACCGCTTTAGAACTGACCGAAAAATTGCGTGAATTTGATCCGCTCGATCCCGCGAAGTACGATTTTGCTTTGTTTGGATTAGGGATTGAGGAACGCTGGGGCGATGGCTTTGATTTAACCAAGACGGATTTTGATTGATGATAATTTTCCAACTATCTTTAACCAACCAATTTAACAACGATGAAAAAATCTTTTCTTACTTACAGTTTCCTGCTGTTTGCTTTATTTCCTTTTTTTAAAAACACTGCTTCGGCACAAATCAGCCCTTCCATAGATCATGTTACGGTTTATGTGGTTGATTTGCAGAAAAGTGCCGATTTTTATAAAAATGTGATGCTGTTAAAGGAAATCCCGGAACCTTTTCATGATCAGCGGCATGTTTGGATGCGTATCGGCCCTCATGCACAATTGCATATTGTAAAAGGTTCAAAAGAAATTGTTAAGCGGGATATCAATACCCACCTGGCATTTACTGTCCCGGTTTTAGAGGATTTTACGGCGAATCTGGATAAGTTCAATATCAAGTATGGCAATTGGAAAGGCGACAGTAAATCGCCGGAATTGCGGCCGGACGGCGTAAAACAGGTTTATTTCCAGGATCCGGACAATAACTGGATTGAAGTGAATACGGATAAGTTTTGAGGAAAGTTAGAAAGTCCGAAAGACTGAAAGTTAGAACGACCGCAACATAAACATTCTGGAAAGCTTGAAATTGTAAATGAATATTAAATTTGTTTAGATGAAAACGCTTATTGTAAATATTGATAACGAAAAAGATTTGGTGGTATTAGAGGAAATACTAACCAGATTCGGTTTAAATTACCGGATTAATACTGATTATCAGTTTAGTGAAAGTGAAATTCAAGCCTTGCTCAAAACCAAACAGGAGTTTTTACAAGGTAAAAACAGTGTTCGCAATTGGACGGATATTGAGCAGGAATTGAACGATGCATACAATTAAATTATTAAACCGTGCGGAAGCTGAACTGAAAGAATCTTGTATTTGGTATGAAAAACAACAAAAAGGCCTTTCTAAATCTTTTAGAAAAGAATTAAGCAGTACGTTTAAACGAATAGGCCTAAATCCGTTTTTATACAATCACCGTTATGATACAGATCTTCGTTTTGCAGCATTAAATGAATTTCCATTTATACTTATTTATTGGTTTGATCAAAATTTAGATACTGTTTTTATAGCTTCAATTTTTTATACTAAACGAAATCCTGAATTTTAATTTTTGTTATTGAAAAAAGGTTGATAAAAGAAGTATCGAGTTATGGATACTTCTTTTATCAACCTTTTTTAATGAAAATTACTTGCTGCCGTTTTCCGGTTTTGCTGCGGCGACAGTTACCGGTTTGGCATTTTTTACATACTTATCCAGCCAGGTATTTTGCTCCCAAAGTTTGTGCAGCAGGTTTTCTTTACCGCGGTAACCATGCGCTTCGTAAGGCAAATACACAAAACGGACGGTTCCGCCTAAACCTTTAATCGCAGCAAATAAACGTTCACTGTTGATAGGGAAAGTGCCGGGATTATCATCCGCATCGCCATGGATTAACAGGATCGGCGTTTTAATTTTATCGGCAAAACTGAACGGACTCATATCGTAATACAGCTTCGGATCGTCCCAATAAGTACGTTCCTCATTCTGGAAACCAAAAGGTGTAAGCGTGCGGTTGTAAGCACCGCTTTCTGCTAATCCGGCTTTAAACAAATTCGTATGCGCCAGTAAGTTAGCCGTCATGAAAGCACCGTAACTATGGCCGCCAACGGCTACACGATTACGGTCTCCAACGCCCATTTCTGCTAATTTATTGATGGCTGCTTCTGCATTCAGCTGCAATTGTTCTACAAAAGTATCATTCGGTTTCTTGCCTTCTTTGGCTACGATCGGCATTTCGGCGTTATCCAGAATGGCGTAACCGTTGGTGACAAAAAACACCGGACTACCGCCGCCAATCAGCGTAAAACGATATTTTGAACCACGGATTTGCGCCGCATCCGCAGCCGAATTAAATTCACGCGGATAAGCCCAGATCAGCACCGGCAGTGGGCCGTCTTTTGCTTTATCGTAACCTGCGGGAAGGTATAAATCACCCGTTAAATCTACGCCATCGCTTCTTTTATAGGTAATTTTTTGCTTGCTTACACCAATCAGTTGCGGGTAAGGATTAGTGAAATTAGTGATCGGTTTATCGGCAGTTTTCGCGGTTAAATCCTTTAAATAATAATTCGGAACGTCTTTTTGCGACTCTTTTCGGGTGATTAACGTCAGTTTATTTGGGTCGATCACATCCACCACAACCTCGTAAGTTCCTTCGGCACACCGCCAGATAATTTCATTCTGTTTTGTGCTGAGATCAAACTTCGCCAGAAAAGGTAAATCTCCTTTAGAAGATGCGCCGACAATGTTGTTCATCAAAATTTTGCCGCCGTTATCGATGGTTTGGATTACGTTTCGGCCAAACTTGTTTTTAACCATAATCGGGTCGCCGGGATCACTGTAGGCATCGGTTTGGTTGCGGTCTAACAGTTTTTCGAACTGGCCGGTGCTGGTATTATAACGGCTCAATCTTTCGGTTTGGCGTGAACGCAATCCTTCCGAAACCAACGCTAAGTTTTCATTTCCCCAAGTGATCCCACGGAAGCGAAAAGTAGTTTTAAATAATTCTTTTGGCGAACCGGAAAAAGGAGCATTCAAGGCATAAACGGCATCATGGAAATCCACTTTTTTACGAATTAAACCGCTATCCAACGGTTGCGCCCAGGTAATGGTCGCGGCCTCGTCATCACGCCAGTCAAAACCGCGCGGAATGTTTTGTGTGTTATCATAACCGGACGGCGTAGCTTCCCGCGAAGGCAATTCGGCCAGCATTTTTATCGTTTTTCCGCTTAAATCTGTAATGGTTACGGTTGAAGGAAATCCTTGCGCCGTAACCAGATAAGAAAAAGGCTTGCGCAACGTGCGTTCCAGCAAATATTTTTTATCGGGAGACAAAGCTGTAGAAGTATAGATCATCGGTTTACCGATAGCTGTTTCTACACCATTTTTATTTCTCACCAATTGAGAAGTAGCGTAAAACTCAAAAAGCTGCTCATCATAAGGCGACTTTATCAAATCTTCGTATGTAGCACTTGGCGCAGTTTTACCCAAATTTTGCTGTACGGTTGGCCCTTTTGGCATCAGTGGTTTTGCCGGTGCTGCGTTGGCCGGTTTCAGGGTTGCGCGGTATAAAATCGTGCTGTTATCTTCCCAGGTGATGCCGCTTCCAAGCACAATGTTCAGCGGTTTTTTGTTGATTTTGGAGGCTTTATGCGTTGGTACATCAATCTCGTACAAATCCACACTATTGGCGTTGGTTTGCGTAAAAACGATTTTTTTTTCGTCCGGACTCCAGCTTGGCGCGCCTGCTAATAACGGCGAAGGCAAGCCCGTAACTTGGAAACTCTGGTTGGTTTTGATATTTTTCAGCGTAAAATTATTAATCACCAAAAGTTGCCTGCTTGGGGCGAAGTTATTTGGGTTGATGCGCAAACCGGCAATGCGCAGTTCGGGCCGCGCCAGTTCTTCTACGGAAGGGTAGGAGTTGCGGTCCATCAGCAGCATCCAATCGGCTTTGCTGTCGATGCTTGCACTTGGCGTTGGTTTGGCCAGCAGCAAATCGGCCATGGCTTTCGGCGGCATCTGGTAGCTTACGGCATCCTGTGCTTTTACCCAAAAACCAGGAATTAGCAGGGCTAAAAAGAGTATTGATTTTTTCATTATTAAAGTTTTTATGAAAGAAAATTCAATCTACCACTTTTATTTCAGCTAATATGTAATAATTTTAATACGCGCGAAAACCGGTTATCCATTTTAATTTTATGTCGATAAAAGAAGCATCCATCAACCCAAAATCATGATTGAGTTTACAGGCGTTCTACAGCAATTCGGAGAAAAAGGCGAAAAAACCGGCTGGGTTTATCTTCACATCCCGGCGGCAATTGCACAGGAAATCAAGCCAAATAATAAATTAAGTTTTAGGGTGAGAGGAATGCTGGATCAACTGCCAATCAATGGTTTGGCTTTGGTACCAATGGGCGAAGGCGACTTTATTTTGCCGGTAAAAACAGTATTGCGCAAAGCCATCCGCAAAGAAAAAGGTGCGATGGTTAAGCTGCAATTAGAACTTGATTTGGATTTCAAAATAGAAATGCCCGAAGATTTAGTCGAATGCTTTGCCGACGAACCCAACGCTTTGCAATATTTCAATAGCTTGCCAAAATCGCATCAGCATTACTATTTTAAATGGATAAACGAAGCCAAAACTGAAGTTACACGAACCAAACGTATTGTGGCAACTTTGAACGCCGCCAGCCACAAAATGAGTTATAGTGAAATGA
The DNA here is from genome assembly GCA_903642215.1 of Sphingobacteriaceae bacterium. Taxonomy (GTDB): domain Bacteria; phylum Bacteroidota; class Bacteroidia; order Sphingobacteriales; family Sphingobacteriaceae; genus Mucilaginibacter_A. The sequence goes on from CAHJWG010000001.1 coordinate 946,711, forward strand.
TTAGGGCGATGAAAAGTAAAGCGTAAAAGTATTGTCAGGCAATTTTGTAAGCTTTAAATTCATCTATGCTAATTCTAATTGTGGCAATTATAAGAAGAGCATATATGGTTAATACTTCAGCAATTATTGAAGGGTGTTGAATAATTAGCAATTGATATTGATTTTTATAAATTGGAAAGAGCATCAATGTAAAAATTGAAAACCAATTTAAACCGCCAATCAACTTTCCAATCACAACATAATTAATAGATTTTCTGTTATCTCCTGTTAAATAGCCGACTAAAAATCTCCGGATTAAAAATACGAATTCATCTATCAACATAAAAAAGATTTGTGTAAGAAAATTACATATACTTTTTTAAAAATGGTCTTTTCAATTGTCATTATTGAAACTTGTAGATAAAGAAAATTGAACCTGCGGTTACTTGGATTAGCGTTACTTTTTGCTTGATCAAAAAGTAACCAAAAAATTAAGGATACCCTAACCCTCATCCGGGGGTCTCCAGGCAACCACACCAAAGTGGAAACTAATTTTTTTACTTAGTGTACTGCTAAGCTTGTCAAAACAATTTTTTAAAACACAATACTTCTTTTATCAACTTTAATTATATTCAGAAAATAGTATGACCCAATTACCAAGCCGCTTGCAAAGTTACCAATTAGGTGCGGCTGCCCGACAAAACGCCCGGATGAGGGATCGCTTTTGTCTTGATTTTTTGGTTCTTTTTGATCAAGCAAAAAGAACAAGTAACAGCGGTACAATCCGCAACTTAAATTACACCGTTACCGCAGCACTCTTTCCAGCCATAATCTCCGCATAAACACCATCCCAAAGGGCAATGCGCATTTGTAAAGCCTGCACAACGGCCGCTTCGGCTTCCTGCCAGTATTGCTGGTTTTCTCCGCAAAGATTAGCTGTCATCTGCAAAGCCAAAATACTGTGATGATCGCCGTCAACCTCAATATGGCGTTCCAGATAATATTTGATTTGAGAAATGCTGTCCGGAAAACGCTTATTCAGATCATTTACCATCGATAAAAACATGCCCGGAATCAAATCCTCCCGACCGAAAGTAAAAATTGTAGCCTGCAAATAAGCTTTGTTGCTGCGGATGATTTCGAACGTAAAATCAACAAATTTTTGTGCGCTGAGCGGCGTATTGGCAGCCGCAAAAGCTTCCTGGAAATTACCGTTGGCTTGTAAATTTTCCACAAATCGGTTCATCGAATCGGTATCGCAACCTATTTGTTCCATCGCTTTTAAGTACAATTCAAAATGACTGGTTCGATTGCCTTCGCTGTCCACATCGCTCTCCTCGCCTACCACAATTTCGTTAATTAAATAACGCGTATCCGCATCACCTTTCGGAAACCAGGGAACCGACGTGCAAGTGAGCTGGTTTTGCAGCGATTTGAGCAGCGACATAAAATCCCAAACGGCATAAACGTGCGATTGCATAAAGATTTTTAAATCTTCCGGCGTATGGATTACACCGTAAACCGGGTGATTTACAATTTGCCGGCGCAACGGCTCAATACGGTTTTGTATTTTGCTGATATAATTTTGCATACTGTTTTTATAAGGTAAAATTTAGAATTACGAAGGTACGTTGCCGGCAGTTTCAGCGTTTCCGCAGATTGTCAAATTAGTAAAGCTGCATTCATTTTTCGATTTTTGCAGGATATATGACGAACGATTCCATCCAAACAGAAGATACGATTGTTGCCCTTTCCACCGCAAACGGCGTGGGTGCAATTGCCGTGATCCGGCTTTCCGGTCCGCGCGCAATCCAAATTGCCAATGCTGTTTTTAAGGGTAAAAATTTAGAAAAGCAAGCATCGCACACGCTTCATTTTGGGGCGATTGTGGATGGTGAAGTGGTTTTGGATGAAGTAGTGGTTGCTTTGTTTATCGCCCCAAAATCTTACACCAGAGAAAACGTGGTGGAAATCAGTTGCCACGGTTCGCCGTACATTGTGCAATCCATCATCAAATTATTGCTGGTAAAAGGAGTACGCGCCGCCAAACCTGGCGAGTTTACGCTGCGCGCTTTTTTAAACGGACAGTTGGATTTATCTCAGGCTGAAGCTGTTGCAGATTTAATTGCTTCGGATTCTAAAGCTTCACATCAGATTGCGATGCAGCAATTGCGCGGCGGTTTTAGCAATCAGCTGCAGGTTTTGCGGGAGAAGCTGGTCAATTTTGCTTCGCTGATCGAACTCGAACTGGATTTTGGCGAAGAAGATGTAGAGTTTGCCAACCGAGATCAGCTCAAAACGTTGATCCTCGAAATCAACAAAGTTATTTTTGAACTGATCCGTTCTTTTGAGTTAGGAAACGTGATTAAACAAGGCGTAAACACGGTAATTGCCGGAAGGCCAAATGCCGGGAAATCAACTTTATTAAATGCTTTGCTGAATGAAGACCGCGCAATTATCAGCCCGATTCCCGGAACGACGCGCGATACAATTGAAGAAATTTTAAATATTGGCGGCGTAAATTTCAGGCTGATCGATACGGCCGGCATCCGCGAAGCAACCGATACGATTGAAGCGATTGGCGTACAAAAAACGATGGACAAAATCAGCACTTCGGCGTTGCTGGTTTATGTTTTTGATGTGCAATCACTTTCAGAAATCGACCTGAAAAATGATCTGCAAAACTTACAACGCGCCGGAATGCCAATCCTTGCCATCGCCAATAAAATAGATTTAGGCGGTAAAAGAAGCATCCCAACTTTGCCGGAAGAAATAAAATACATCGAAATTTCTGCGCAGCAAAAGCATCATATTGAAGAACTGAAAGATTTGATTTATGATACTGCTATTCAAGGCAGATTAACCGGCGAGGAAACCGTTATCACCAATATCCGCCATCTGGAAGCTTTAAAACGCACCAATGAATCTTTAGAACGGGTTTTGTACGGTATGGAAAACCCGGTTACTTCTGATTTTTTAGCGATGGATATTAAGCAGGCTTTGTACTATCTGGGCGAAATTACCGGTGCGGTAACAACGGACGATTTACTGGAGAACATTTTTAGCAAATTCTGTATCGGAAAGTAATGTCTATTCAAAAGTTTGCTTAGCGTTTAAAACATTCAACAGCTTATTCTATTATGATAACTTATTAACTAAAAAAGATTATTTATTTAACTTTTACAACATTATGCAACTTTCAGAATCTTTTCTTCCAATGGCTGGCAGCGTCGGCATGTCGTCCATGATTGCTTATTTTTTCCTGATATTTGCTGCCTACGCATTTTTGGGAAGCTTTATTTTTTCGTGGCTGGGTAAATCCGGCATCGCACCAGAACACCGTACTTCACGGTATTTTACTGCTGTTATTGCAGCCGTTGCCGGAATTTCTTACATGTTAATTGCGCACTTTTACCACGAAATGCTGCGGGAACTATCACAACTGACCGATCCTGCAAAAAGAGAAGAATTGCTGAGAACTTCCTACAATGCCATTGGCCAGTTACGGTATATCGACTGGTCTATTACCACGCCATTACTGCTGCTTAAAACAACCAGTATGCTTAAAATACAGCCAAGTCAGGAAAAAAACAACATTTTCTGGCTTTTATTTGCTGATTTATTTATGATAATAACCGGCTACATCGGCGAGCAGCAATTAACTGCGGATGGCCACATTATGGTAGGTAATAAACTAATCTGGGGTGCTGTTTCTACCGTTGGATATTTGGTGGTTCCTTACATTTTATTCACTTTCTGGAAACGTTACAAAGATACCGTACAACCCGAAGAACGTACCGCTTACAAATGGCTGGCCTTATCTACCGTTACAACCTGGGGCGTGTATCCGATTGGTTATCTTTTAACTATTATTGATGGTTTTAACCTGAATTACATCCACATTTCCTTCAGTATTTTTGATGTGATTAACAAGGTTGGTGCAGGCGTAGTGGTTTATTTAGCTGCTAAAAAGATCCTCGAAAAACGAGTACCAGACGATGCTACCATGAGTACGCATATGGTAGATTAAGCTGGCAGCGTATTATTTAAATGGTGCATTACCTGCACGTGCGGCAGCGTAATCACCGATAAAAAAACAAACAGCAGCGGCAGCGGATCAAACAACGGTGCATATCGCGGCAGCAAATAACCAGCTAACAGTAAGCCGGTTATTGCAAGTAAACTAAAGGGCAAAGCAGTTTGCCACACTTTAAATAAGGTTTTATCAGCGGTCTTATTTTTACCGATGATAAAACCTTTTATATTGAACAGGGTAACCAAGCCATGCCATCCTGCAAAATACAACCCGAACGCTGGCAGCAAAGGCAAAAAATAGGTGCATAAAAGAAGCATCAACAATTGCAGCGTCAGTTTATATTGATGCGGATTGTGCTGATAAAATCTGTTCCATACCAGCAAAAACAGCAGCATAAAACCCGATAACGGCAACAGCCAAAAACGCTGATTAACCAGCCAAAGCCACTTGCCAAACAGCAAACCATCTGCCGGAACCAAGTGCAGCAAAATTGGCGTTACTTCATGTTGGTGCGCCAGCAAAATCCATCCTAACACAAAAATGCCGTATAAAAAACGCATGGCCGCCGTTAGCAAAGGTTGCTGCGGATGAACTGCTATATCCGTTTCGCCAAAGTGCCAGCCCGAAATCAGCAGAAAGAAAAACAAACTCCAAGACGGGAATAGGTACCAGGCCAGCGCATAAATCAGCATGTTTAACAAGTATTGGCCTAAAAAAACAGATAATTTAAAGGATTTTCCGCTACGCTGAGCATTTTCCTGCTGCACCAGATGATCCAGCGCACCATGCGGAATCCCGGTAAGCAGCAAAGCAACCGACAAAAAAGCTAACTGAAACGGTGTTGAAATCTGATAAAATAACTGCCATAAAACCAGCACAATACCAATCAACAAGCTAAAATTAACCAGTTTGATTTTTTGCAGGATGGGATTATTTGCCGTCACGATAAGTAAAAATATGTTTTATCGCCTGTTTTAAAAACGGCAAAATTGGTAACGAAGCAAATATCCTGATTTCCTGCTGTAATGTAGATTGTTCATCCAAAAACCGAAGCACATCCGGCATCCGGTTATGTTTAAAAAGCTGCGTAAAAACATTGGGAATGATTTGGGGCGAATGCCGGATCATGTTCAGCAATAAAGCATCATAAAACCTGAACCTGCCGCGCGTGCCAGTTGCAACTGCATACTGTTTTTGCCCTATATTTTTTGCCAACAAAATGCTATCATTTGTTATCCGGTTAAAAGCGTAGCCGGTGCTGGCTTTAACCATGCCGGCGGCTTTGCCAATCAGCGTTTCTCCGGCTGGTCCGTAGTGGTTAAATTGTTGCCTGCTCATCGGGATTTGGCCGGTTTCTGCGGAGGTTATTTTGTAGTTGATTTGTGGAAAGTGCTGTTGAAGATAAGCTTTAATCAATTCCTCATAAAGTGCATCCGAAACTACCTCCGCAGAAAAAAATGTAGCTTCTACCAATGCGCGGTTTTTAGTAAACGGCAGCACGTAAATAAAATGCACTTCTTGATGTAACTGCGTGGTATAATCCATTAACATAGCGGTGCGATCATCAAATATTTCCTCTTTGGTTTCAATATACCAGCCTTTAAAATGCTGCCATAATTCGGGTTTTTTAGTCTGCGGATTGATGCTGCTGTAACAGTTTTTAGCCCGAAAACTTTGTTGGTCTGTATCAATCAAAAAACAATTTTCCTGATTGTGTATGCGATTTACTTTGGCCTTTACAAGCGTAATATTTGGGTTTTGTGGGAGAAACTGCTGCTCGAAATAATTAAAAAATACCTTTCCGGGAATGTGGTGATACGTATAAGGTTTGGCCGATTGCTTAGTTGAAAACTTAGCCGAGCAGAAACTAAGCTGCTGCCAGCTTTTGGTTACCAGCTGCTGCAAAGGATGATTTCCGGCCGACCAAAAACTCCAGGATTGCTGCTTTTCGGTGCCGTCATCCAGCAAAAGTACTTTACAATCGGCCCAGTTAGGTTGTAAACTAAGCTGCTGCAGCAATTGCCAGCCAGCACAACCTGCACCTAAAACGGCAATATCATACTGGTACATCTCATACTTTTCTTGAGTGTCAAAGATAGCCTAAGGCGAAGGGTTTAATTAATCTTTTAACAGTATATAAAATTAATCATTTACGGTTATACACCTGCATCAATCCAAACGAGTGCCGGTACCGGCCAGCGTAATGATTACTGTTTTTTCTTCTAAGGTTAAGGCAATAGTTCCGCCATCAGGGTAATTTTTTAAAAAAGTTGCAAATATCAAATTAACCATTACCTTTGTACTGTAATAATAATTTATACAGTATGAATAATATCGATTTTGCTACCGCAATCCATATTTTAACGTTGTTAGCTATTACCGGAGATAATTTATCGTCGGCGTATATTGCCGGCAGTATTAATATTAACCCTGCCATGGTACGCAAAACTTTAAGTGTACTTAGTACGCAGGGCCTTGTTAAAACCAAGGAAGGAAAAGGCGGCGGGGCTTCGCTTGCAAAATCTGCTGGCAAGGTTTTGTTATCAGATATTTACCGAGCAGTAAATAACTCTCCTTTGCTTGGCAAGTTAAACCGGCCTAATCCTGATTGTAGTACAGGGAAACAAATTAATAATAACCTGCTGGAGTTGTATAACCAAGCCGATCAAGCACTTATTAATAAATTAAGTACGATAACGCTGGCTGATTTTTGTAAAAAATTTATCTAATTTTTTTAACTTATACTGTAATAAAAAATATTGCAGTATCAATATTAACTAATAAAAAATAATAAAATGAAAGTAGCACTCATCGGAGCATCAGGTTTTGTAGGAAAAGCAGTATTAAATGAATTACTGCAAAGAAATCATCAAGTAACAGCTATTGTCCGCAATCCGGGAAACCTGCAACCGCAGGATAACCTCACCATTACAATAGCGGATGCAACAGATTCTGAAACACTTGCTGATGCAGTAAAAGGAAACGATGCTGTAATAAGCACGTTTAACGCCGGCTGGACAAACCCTAACCTTTATAATGATTTTCTGAACGGCTCTAAAGCTATACAGGCAGGCGTAAAAAAATCCGGTGTTAAACGCCTGCTGGTTGTTGGTGGTGCAGGAAGTTTATTTATTGACGGTAAGCAACTGGTAGATTCACCAGATTTCCCTGCGGATTATAAAGCCGGAGCAACAGCTGCACGCGATTATTTGAATGAATTAAAAAAAGAAACCGAATTAAACTGGGTGTTTTTAAGCCCGGCTATTGAAATGCACCCTGGTACATCAGGCGTACGCAAAGGTACTTACCGAACAGGCAGCGAAAACCCCATCTTTAACGGAGACGGCAGGAGCGTAATATCTGTCGAGGATCTTGCCATGGCAATTGTTGATGAGATTGAACAGCCAAAATATAGCCGCCGGCGTTTTACGGTCGCTTATTAAGCCGAAGGCATTTTCTACATATCTATACCTGCCAGGATTTTTAATTTAAGTTTTATCATTAGCTAAAATTACGCTGATGATAGATGTTTATGCTAACCTTGCTTTTTCTGATGCAAATTACTTTAATTTTACCTGATAAAAGCAGCATCATAAGTGCAGAAATATATTTTAGGCGTTGATATCGGTACCGGCAGCGTAAAGGCAGTTGCGGTAGGTTTAAGCGGAGAAGCGATTGCTTCTACACAAAAACATTATCCTTTGATACAGTCGGAACCGGGTTTTGCAGAACAGGATATCGAGTTGATCTGGCAAGGTTTTACAGCTTGTATCCGTGAAACGGCAGATAAATTCGGTGTGCCGGTAGCAATCAGTTTAAGCAGTGCCATGCACAGTTTGATTTTAGTTGATCACGAAGGGAAAGCTTTAACAAACATGATTAACTGGGCCGATACCCGAAGTGCAGCAATTGCAGATGAACTTCATGCTTCTCCCGAAGGAAAAAATCTTTATGAACAAACCGGAACGCCGGTTTATTCGATGTCGCCGCTGAGCAAAATTATCTGGTTTCGGGGAAATAAGAAAGCGTTATTTAATCAAACGGCTAAATTTATCTCTATTAAAGAATTTTTCTGGTTTCGGTTATTTGGTGCTTATCAAATCGATCATTCCATTGCTTCTGCAACCGGTTTATTTGATATCGTAAAGTTTAGCTGGAACGAGCAAGCACTAAAGTTAGCCGGAATTGCTACCGAAAAACTTTCGGAACCGGTAAGTACAGGCTACATGCGCAACGATGCAAAACCAGAAATCACTAAATTATTAGGCATAAACGAAGCATGCCAATGGGTTATTGGCGCGAATGACGGCTGCCTGGCCAACCTCGGCAGTGGCGCAAATAAAATAGGTACAGCCGCTTTAACCATCGGAACCAGCGGTGCCGTGCGGATGGCGAGCAGCAAACCTTTGTATAATTTTAAAGCGATGACTTTTAATTATATCCTGGATGAAAATACGTACATCTGCGGGGGAGCCATCAACAACGGCGGCTTGATATTAAACTGGCTGCTTGCGCAATTTATGGCGGTAAAAACAGTATCGCCGGCAGCTTATCAGCAATTATTTGCAAAGGTAGAAACGGTAAAAGCCGGCAGCGACGGACTGCTTTTCCTGCCTTATTTAACCGGTGAACGTACACCGCTTTGGGACAGTAACAGTTGCGGTGTTTTCTTCGGAATAAAAACGGAACATACACAGGCTCATTTTTTAAAAGCTGCACTGGAAGGTGTTTGTTATGCCATCCATAGTGTACTGGATGCCGTGGTGCAATCCTCCGGAAAGGTGGAGGAAGTAAGAGTGAGCGGCGGTTTTACCGCTTCGCCGGTTTGGCTGCAATTAATGGCCGACGTTACCGGTAAAAATTTAACGGTGGTACAGGCAGAAGATGCATCTGCAGTCGGGGCCGCGTTTCTGGCTATACAAACCAATAAGTTCGCCGGGTTTAATTTAAAAGATCATACGCAGTTTCAAACAATTATTAAACCTCGTGCAGTAAATCAGCCTATTTACAGCAGGTACTACAAACTGTTTGTGCATTTATACAGCAATTTAAAAGGCAGTATGCACGAATTAGATCAGATAAATCATGAAAAAAATTAATTTATAGAAAATATTGAGGTAGATTTGTGCCTTAAAAGTGTTGATTAAGACCGGTTTAAAGAGATTCATGCGTTTAAAAGCTGTTACAGTCCTCATTTTTTTACTGGTAAAAACAGCATGTGCACAATCCATCCCGGATACTTTATATCAGCAGCCAGCACCCGTTTTAGATTCTGCTGCGCTGATCAGGCAGCAAATACAGTCAGATTCAATCGCAAAAATATTTATCACCCCACCGGATTCTTCTCGGAAAAACCTCTTTTTAGATAGTTTGCTAAAGGCGCGGTTATATACAGGTTATGCGTTTTTGGATTTGCATTACAAGCCGCAGCAAACAAAGCTCCAGGCAGGTAAAATCCGTAATTTTAGGAACAAATGGATGCTGGCTGTAATGTTTGGCTTGCTATTATATGCTGCCGTACTAAACCGGTTTTTAAATAAAGCTATCGGTGATATTGTACAGTCTTTTTATAGTAAAAGGATGTTTTCGCAATTTTCAAAAGAAGAAAACCTGATCAATTCCTGGTCTTTTATACTGCTTTTTTTACTTTTCGGCGCAACAATTGGCTTGCTGCTTTACCAGGTTATATCTTATTACAACCACAATTATACGGATGACGGCTGGCAGTTATTTTTAGGTTTTACGTTTATCGTAATCATCTTTTTTATCCTTAAAATTATTGTGCTGCGTATATTAGGCTTGATATTTAATATCCGCAACCTGGTTAAAGAATATATATCTGTACTTTATCTTACCTATTTCAATTTAACATTTATCAGCCTGCCGTTAGTAATTTGTTTCGGATTGATTGCCGATAGCTTTAAACCGCTGCTTTTACTGGTTTTCGGCTTGCTGCTTTTAATTGTATTATTTTGGCAATATATCCGCAGCAGCATCAACATACTTACCGTTTACAGATTTAGTAAAGTTTATTTATTTATTTATCTTTGTGCACTCGAGTTTTGCCCTGTTCTCATTTTGATAAAGGCTTTAAAACTATAAGAAAGACAGCTATTTATGCAGATTTCCGCTGAAAGACTAAAAAAAGTAAAAAGCATTTTAGTAACGTTGCCAAAGCCAGAATCGGATAAAAATCCGTACACAGAACTGGCCAAAAAATACAATTTAAAAATCGATTTTCGCTCATTTATCCATGTAGAAGGTGTGCCGGCAAGAGAGTTTAGAAAAGAAAGAATTGTGTTGGGCGATTATACAGCAGTAATCTTTGCGAGCCGTAACGCAGCAGATCATTTTTTTAGGATTTGCGAGGAAATGCGTTTTGAAGTTCCGGTAGAGATGAAGTATTTCTGCCTATCGGAAACGATCGCACTTTATCTTCAAAAATACATCCAGTACCGTAAACGGAAAATATTTTTTGGTAAACAAACCGCAAGCGATCTGGCGGAAGTATTAAAAAAGCATACCAACGAAAAGTTTTTGTACCCATGTTCTGATGTTGCAGCAGAAGAAACACAAAAATTTTTAGCAGATAACGGCTACAACTTTACACCGGCAGTCCTGTTTCGTACCGTGGTGAGCGACCTTTCTGATTTGGCAGAAGTTTTTTATGATATTATCGCCTTTTTTAGTCCGTCAAGTATTCAATCGCTTTACAAAAATTTCCCTGATTTTCAGCAGAATAATACCCGGATTGCTGCCTTTGGTGCTACTACGCATAAAGCTGCAATAGAAAAAGGTTTAGTTTTGGATATCCCGGCACCAGTTCCCGAAGCTCCTTCCATGACTATGGCTATTGAGCAATATATTAAACATGCCAACAAGTAAAATAATTTTTCCGGGTTTAAGTTATTAAAGCAATCAACTAATTTTACGAAACCTTACCTGCAAAACCTGCGTAAAGAATTTTGTTGACTATGCTGTTTTTATGCAGTAAAAAATGTTTAAGTATGTTAAATAAAAAATTTCGCCTAACTATATTGCATTGCTATCAATAGTTTAGTTATTTTTATAACGATAAAATATGTTTTGCTGAAATCAAGAAAATCGCATCAGCAGAAAATATATTATATGAAATTGAGTTATTGCATTAATTTTTAACCGTATTGTTTTTACTTTGAATCTGAAAATGAAAAACTTATATTTTGGGATGTTATTCGTACTGCTTGCTGCTTTAAGCAGTTGTATGTCCAGCAGTGACAGGGGCGAAGTACGAGGTGTATATGCAAAGGGTTTTAAACAGGAACAGCCTTACGGAATGGTTTATATCCCGGGCGGAACTTTTTTAATGGGCCAAACCGACCAGGATGTAACCTTTGCACAAACAGCCCAGAATAAGCAGGTAACTGTTGCGCCATTTTTTATGGACGAAACAGAAACCTCTAATGCTAAATATAAGCAGTTTGTAAATGCAGTGCGAGATTCTATCGCCATCACACAATATTTAAACGACGATAAATATTATTATAAACCCGGCGGCAAAAACGCCAAACCGGATCCGAGCGGTAAAAAATATATCAATTGGAGCTATGTACAAAAAAATGGTGTTTTTAGTTCCGGTAAAGGAAGAGGAAAAGCCGGTGCTGCGGCAAGTGCGAATCAATCAAAACTGCAAGCTATGTATTACCAGGGAGATGACCGTATTTTCGACAGAAATGAAATTGATGTTCGTTTGTTGAAATACAATTATGCTATTATGGTATTGCGGGAAGCATCAAACAATCGTTTTGATAAAACTAAAAAACGGTCTGATTTTATTTTAAGAGATACAGTACCCGTTTACCCGGATACGTTATGCTGGTTAAATGATTTCTCTTATGCAGCAAACGAACCAATGGTTCAGGGATATTTTTCTCATCCGGCTTATTTAAATTATCCGGTTGTTGGTGTTACCTGGCGCCAGGTTCGTGCTTATACCGTTTGGCGTTCACGCTATAATGATGCTTATAAAGATTCTCGCGGAATACCACACCGCCAGCTTTACGAACTACCTACAGAAGCAGAGTTTGAATATGCTGCCCGCGGCGGCCGGATTGGGAATGATTATCCATGGGGCGGCCCTTACGCCAAAAACTCTAAAGGCTGTTTGTTAGCCAACTTTAAACCGGGCCGCGGAGATTATGCAAGCGACGGCGGTGCTTATACCGTTAGTGTTCATTCGTACTTTCCAAACGACTACGGTTTATACAACATGGCAGGAAATGTTGCCGAATGGACAGCCTCCGCTTATGATGAATCGGCCTCAACATTTGTACATGATATGAGTCCTACTTTTAATTACGAAGCCAAAGCCAGCGATCCTGAAGTGCTGAAACGTAAAGTTGTGCGTGGCGGTTCATGGAAAGATATTGGCTATTTTCTCCAAAATTCCACCCGCGGTTACGAATATCAGGATACTGCAAAATCTTATATTGGCTTCCGCTGTGTAACCCACTTTTTGGGTAGGGATATCAAAGATAAACGCTCTAACTACTAACAAAAATTATATTATCCAAGTTTAAAAAACAAAACTACAAACACTTTTATGGCTGTTAAGAAAAAATCAAAGTATGGAATGGGAAGCATCATTTCTATCGGTGCAACGGTGGTGATCATAGGTCTGCTGTTTAAAATCCAGCATTGGCCGTATGCTTCTGTTTTTATTACAGTTGGGCTTGGTGCCGAAGCTGTTTTATTCTTTTTACTGGGTGTTTTCCCGGAGGAAAACAACGATGTGGACTGGACACGTGCTTATCCTGAATTGGCAGACGATTATAACGGCGAAAGGCCAAAAGTAGCTGCATCAAGAGCACCACAACCTGTAGCAAACGGTTTTTCTAACACTGCAGCTTTAGATAAAATGCTTACAGATGCAAAAATCGGCCCGGAGTTGATCAGCAGTTTAGGCGATGGTTTAAGAACTTTTGGCGATAAAGTAAGCTCAATTGCAAAAGTTGGAGATACAGGTGAAGCTACCTTGGAATTAACAAACAAAGTTAAGATCGCTTCTGCAAGTTATGATAAGCTAAGCACTTCTTTCGAGAAAGCTTCTGCTAACCTATCAGAAATGGCTAATTCTAATATTGATTCTAAAGCTTATCACGATCAGGTAAATAGTTTGGCTAAAAATTTATCTGCTTTAAACGCAGTATATGAGCTGGAGCTACAGGATTCAAGCGCGCATTTAAAATCGATGAACAAGTTTTACCAGAATGTTTCTTTAACGATGCAAAACTTTAATGAATCGATGGAAGATTCCAAAGCATTTAAAGATGAAGTTGGCCGTTTGGCAAAAAACCTTGCTTCTTTAAATAACATTTATGGCAACATGTTATCTGCCATGAACCAGCCGAAAGCAAACTAAATTGTCCGTTAATTTCAAAATCAGCATAAAATTATAACAAATGGCTGGAGGTAAGGAAACCCCAAGACAGCGGATGATCGGTATTTTGTATCTGGTACTATTAGGTTTAATTGCCTTAAATGTACCGGATAGTTTACTAAACGCTTTCAAAAATATTAGTGATAGTTTGAATGCCTCGAAAAGTAATGTCCAAACCGGAATTAACAATACTTACGAAGCATTTCAGCAAAAAATTAAAGATCAGCCGGACCGTGCAAAGCCAATCGAGGCTAAAGCAAAACAGGCAAGCTCTTTAGTTAAGGATTTAGATGATTATGTAGAATCTTTAAAAAAGCAATTGGTAGAAAAAACAGGTGGTTTTGACGAAAATTTGCAGGATTATAAAGGGCGTGATAATTTAGATGTATCCGCCGATTTTATGATCAATAATAAAAATGCTTTTGCTTTGCGTAAAAAAATTGATGAAACACGCGAGAAATTAGTTGGATTGCTGGATGCAAAAGATCAGGCAAATACAAGATTAGCTCTTGCGACAATCGATCCTCCGCAGAAAAAAGGATATGCTAAAGAAAGCTGGGAAGAAGCTTATTTTGGAGATGGTATCCCGATGGGTGCAGCCATGACTTCATTAAATAAAGTTCAGGCTGATGCAAAAAATGCCGAAAGCGAAGTTGTAAAAAAGATTTTAGGCAAAGTAGATCAGGCAGTAGTAAACTTAGATAAATTTGCTGCTGTTGCCGTTGCGCCAAGCAGCTATGTTATTGCAGGTCAGCCTTATACGGCACAAGTATTTTTAACTGCTTCTGATTCCCGTTCTAATCCGAACATCACCGTTGGCGGTTCAAAACTCCCGACTACAGAAGGAAAAGGAACTTATTCTGTTTCTACGAGCGGTGAAGGTGTGCGTACTTGGGTGGGTACAATCACTGTAAAACAAAACGACGGAACTACTAAAACTTATAGTACACCGCCGCAAACTTACCAGGTAGCGCGGCCATCGGCTGTGGTTTCTCCGGATAAAATGAATGTATTATATGTTGGTGTTCCTAATCCGGTTTCTGTTTCTGCTCCGGGAATGGCCAAAGAAAAACTGCATTTAAGTATTAGTGGCGGTTCGATAAGCGGTTCTGGCGGAAAGTTTACTGCTACAGTTTCTTCGCCGGGTACAACTGCTAAAATTACAGTTTCCGGTGAAACTTCTCCCGGAAAAACATCTGTATTAGGTGTACAGGAATTTCGGGTAAAAAGAATTCCTGATCCGAAAGCACAATTTGCCGGAAAAAGCGGCGGAACTACTGCTTCAGGAAATATCAAAGCACAAGACAAGGTTTTTGCCAAATTGGAAAACTTTGATTTCGACGCTAAATTTAATGTTACTCGTTTTTCATTGACTGTAATTAAACCTCGACAGGATGCAGTTACGGTATCAGGTTCCGGTAGTGATCTTTCCGGCCCAATGCGTTCTGCACTTGCAACCATTACGCCGGGTTCTACTGTGGTTTTTGATAATATTATTGCAGTTGGCCCAGATGGAACGCAACGTGGTTTAGACCCAATTGTATTGCATGCAAATTAAAAAGATTATGAAAAGGAACTTGGTTATTTTAGTTTTATGCCTGATTTGTGCAGGATCTTTTGCGCAAACCCGCAAAAGAACAGTCACCAGAAGGACTGCTACCCGCAGAACCGCACCTAAAAAACAGGTAGCATCTTCAAAGTCGCAGGCATTGGTTGATACAAATAACACCAAAGCTTTTGTACGGCCGCAGGATGGTTATTACAAACCGCAGGATGGCTATTATAAAAAAACCAGTATCTTGAATGCAAAGGTTACACCATATCAAAATTTGCGCGAAGCTGATGTTGCTTTTGCGAAAAGAGTTTGGCGTGAAATTGATGTTCGGGAACGGATGAACCAGTATCTAGCTTCTCCGAAAGCACGTTTAATTGATATCCTGATGGATGCGATTGCAAAAGGCGAACTGAACGCTTACGATCCTTCTCCAAGTAAAAATGATCCGAATGGGGATGAGTTTTCTGCTTTGTTAAAGCCCAATCAGGCGATGGCTAAAATGGCTGATAGTGTTTTGATTGACAAGTTTGATAAAAACGGTGATAAAATTGGTTCTTCTATGCAAGCCGGAGAGTTTAACCCGGACAGTGTGGTAAAATTTAGAATTAAAGAAGACTGGATTTTTGACAAACAACGCTCTGTTTTCGAGCCTCGTATCATCGGTATTGCTCCAATGATTAAAATAAAAGCCGGTGGTTTAAGTTTGGATTATCAGCCAGCATTCTGGATTTATTTCCCGGAAGCCCGAAATATTTTAGTGACAAAAGAAGCAATGAACCGACACAACGATGCAACCGGTTTAAGCTTTGATGATATTTTTATGAAGCGGATTTTCTCCAGTTATATCGTTAAAGAATCCAACGATAAAGACGAACGGATTAAAGATTACGCACAAGGAATTGATAAACTATACGAATCAGAAAAAGTTAAGAAGGCTTTGTTAAATTACGAACAGGATCTTTGGGTTTATTAATACTAATTTTTACCTGATAAAAACAGTATCGCCCTGCAAGCTAAACTTGCGGGGCTTTTTGCTGAGCAAAATAATCTAAAATCGCTTTGGCTTGTTTGGTATTTACCACTTCCATCAGCATATCTTCAGTAGCTTCACGTACTCTTTTTACCGACTTAAAATAGGTAAGCAATTTTGCAGAAGTAGTTGTGCCGATTCCCGGAATATTATCCAGCTCGGTAACAAGTGTATTTTTATTCCGTTTGGCACGATGGGCGGTAATGCCGAAACGATGCGCTTCATCCCGTAATTGCTGAATAATTTTTAACGTTTCCGATTTTTTATCAAGATACATCGGATACTGGTCGCCGGGATAATATAATTCTTCTAAACGTTTCGCGATGCCGATTACGGTTACTTTTTTATCAATATCCAATAGTTTTAAACTCTTCACAGCAGAAGAAAGTTGTCCTTTGCCACCGTCAATAATAATCAGTTGCGGTAATTCCTGCTGCTCATCCAGCATCCGGCGGTAGCGGCGGAAAACTGCTTCTTCCATCGTTGCAAAATCATTCGGGCCTTCTACCGTTTTTACATTAAACCAGCGGTAATCTTTTTTGGAAGGCTTGGCATCTCTGAAAACCACAATTGCCGAAACCGGAAACGAACCCTGGAAGTTGGAGTTATCAAAACATTCGATATGCCGCGGCAACTGGTTCAAACGTAAATCTTTCATCATCTGCGTAAGCAAACGATCTGTTCGAACTTCCGGGTTTAATTTTTCGTACTGATCAATTTTCCCTCGTTTAAAAAACAGTACATTTTTTTGTGATAAATCCAGCAGTTTCTTCTTTTCGCCCAACTTCGGAACGGTAAATTTGATGGTAGAACCTTCATCAACGCTCATTTCAAAAGGCACAATTATTTCTTTGGAGTGGCTTTCGTAACGCGTACGAAATTCGGAAATAGCCAAACTCAACAATTCTTCATCCGTTTCGTCCAGTCGTTTTTTTAGTTCAATGGTTTGCGTTTGGATAATAACACCGTTCATCACTTTTAAATAGTTAACGAAAGCGTATTTTTCTTCGGAAGCAATACTGAAAACATCCACATCCGTGATGGAAGAATTAACCACGGTGGATTTACTTTGGTAATTATCCAGTAAATCAAACTTGCGTTTTAATTTATGTGCAGCTTCGAAGTTCATTTCGATGGAAGCCTGCTCCATCTGCTCTTTTAACTGCTTTATAACAGAACCGGTTTTACCGTTTAAAATATCTTTTATCTCTTCAATATTATTTTGATAATCTGCCTCTGATTGAAATTTCTGGCAAGGGCCTTTGCAGTTTCCCAACTGATATTCCAGGCAGACTTTAAATTTGCCGGCATCAATATTTTGTGGTGTAAGTGCTAAATTACAGGTGCGCAACGGATAAGTTTCGCGGATCAAATCCAAAATTGTGTGCATCATACTGATGGAAGCGTATGGACCCAAATATTTGGAACCGTCGCGGATAATCCTTCTCGTCCAGAAAATACGTGGGAAATTTTCGTTTTTAACCACCAGCCAAGGATAAGTTTTGTCATCCTTGAGCATCACATTGTAACGCGGCTGGTGTTTTTTGATCAGGCTGTTTTCTAGTAGCCAGGCATCAATTTCGGTATCAACTATGGTAAAAGTAATCTTCCTGATCTTGGAAACCAGCACTTTTGTTTTGCCGTTGCTGCTTAAAACATCTTTATTAAAGTATGAACCAACCCGGTTTTTTAAGTCTTTGGCTTTGCCGATGTAAATTATCTCGTTCTCGTCATCCCAATATTGGTAAACTCCGGGTTTATGCGGAATGGCTTTTAGTGCTTCTTTATAATCAAAATTACTCATACCCGTCGTTATCGCTTGCTTCTTTTATGCCTATAAAAACAGTACCGCCTAAAAGCCTAATTGTTTATCAACCTCTGTTTTTTGCTCTTGCTGCTGGCTGTAGGCACCGCAATCCATCGTGATGCTAACGCCATTTTTAGGCGGATCAAAATCCACATTTTTTTTAATGCCCAGCCCGGCATTAGCATAAACTTTTTTCATGTAGATGGCCCAAATAGGTAACGCCGTATTTGCGCCTTCACCTAAATCAGTGGAACGGAAACTGATCTGCATATCTTCACAACCCGTCCAAACGCCGGTAACTAACTGCGGTGTGATGCCGATAAACCAGCCGTCCGAATTATTTTGCGTGGTACCGGTTTTGCCGCCAATCGGGTTAGTTAAACCGTATCCGGCTTTACCTGTACTTCTCAAACGCCAGCCGGTTCCTTCCTGGATAACTCCTTTTAACATATAAGTCATTACGTAAGCCGTTTGCTCATTCATGGCAACCACAACTTTCGGTTTTCGATCATACAAAACGTTGCCGTTTTTATCTTCTATCCGAAGCAAATAAATTGGTTCTGTCCAAACACCATGATTGGCAAAAACAGAATAAGCACCCGTCATATCAAAAACAGAAGCATCGAAAGTACCCAAAACAATAGACGGATACGGATTAAGATTAGGGCTGTTAACACCCATTTTTTTAATGAGGTTAACCACATTTACCGGCCCAACCTGGCTCATAATGTTTGCGGCAATCCAGTTATGCGAAATGGCCAGGGCTTTACGCAAATTTAAAGAAGTATAAATATTATCTTTTGGCGGCGAATATGGTGTCCAGCCATCTATCGTAACTGGTTCTACCGGGATTTCCATACAGGGCGACATGCTATTATCAATTGCTACCGCATAAGTAAAAGGTTTGGCGGTAGAACCAACCTGCCGCGTGCCGGTTTTTACCTGGTCGTATTTAAAATGCTCAAAATTATCTCCGCCAACCCAGGCTTTAATGTAACCGGTTGTAGGGTCCATAGACATTACCGCATTGCGTAAAATCAGTTTGGTATAAACGATAGAATCGATCGGTTTCATCAGCGTATCAATACTTCCCCGCCAGGTAAAAAGATTAACAGTTGCCGGCGTGTTAAAATCGGTACGGATTTCTTCATCTGATTTTCCTTCCAGTTTCAGCATCCGGTAACGGTCAGAACGGCGCATCCCCTGATCTAAAATATCTTTAAAACCTTTAATTTCTTTCCACAAACTATGGCCTCTCCAATGTGCATTAAACTGCAGCTGCAAGTTGCGCATATACTCTTTTTGCGCCTGTTCTGCATAATCCTGCATCTCATAATTAATGGTAGTATAAATTTTTAAACCGTCGCGGTCTAAATCCCACGGCGTGCCATCTCCCTTGGTAATTGATAAATCATTAAAAGTTTTTTGGATATCCTTTTTTAAAACTGCACGGAAATAAGTAGCCAGGCCATCATTATTATCAATCGGATTAAAATTTAAGCCAAGTGGTTTTGCCCTTTCTTCGGTTTCCTGTCCTTCACTTAAAAAGTTCTCGTCTGCCATTCTTTTCAACACAAAATTTCTTCTGTTGATCGCATTTTCAGGATGTTTAATCGGCGAATAAATTCCCGGCCCGTTAACCATCCCGATTAAAAGTGCCGCTTGGTTTGGGGTGAGTTTATCCGGTGTTACACCAAAATAAGTGCGCGCGGCGGATTTAATACCGAAAGTATTGTAAGCACCGAAATCAACCGTATTCAAATACATCGTCAGGATTTCCTCCTTTGTATAATTACGTTCAATTTTAACAGCCGTAATCCATTCCTGCAGTTTCTGGATGATCCGTTTAAAAGGATTATGTGCACGTTCCGAAAATAAATTTAAGGCTAATTGTTGTGTAATCGTACTGCCGCCTTGTTTTTTGCCGATCAGATTATAAAAAATGATTGAAAAAACTCGCCGGAAATCAATACCGGAATGATCATAAAAACGCGTATCTTCTGTCGCAATCAACGCATGGACAACGTTTGGCGATAATTCATTGTACGTTACATTCGAGCGGTTTTGAACGTAGTAAGTTCCTAAAGGCCGTTTATCTTCCGATAATATTTCGCTGGCTAAATTACTTTTCGGGTTTTCCAGATCGCGGAACGAAGGCAGTTTCCCAAAAAACTGGAAGGCGACTGCCGTAAACAGTAAAACGAAAAAAAAGAATACGCCGGCAACTAATTTCCAGAAAGTAAGTGTATAACGGCGGGCATTTTGCTTGTCAAGGTCTTTATTTTGGATACGCATTTACAGGTAATTAGCTTGATAAAACTCAAAATAGCTGTCAAGCAGTTTTGAGTCGGCTAATTTATCCAGATTTTTCCGACTGATAATAAAGAAATTATATTTCTCTGCCGGAACTTTCATTATTTCCGGCAAAAGCGGTACAATACGGCGCGCATATTCTTTTACTTCTCCAACGGAAAAAAAACGGCCGGTGTAAATTAATTGATTGTTTTGGCCAACATCTTTAAGCTGATGGTTAATATGTGCATCCGGATAGTTGGCGCGGTTAAACTGGCCGATTCCAAAACGCGAAGGTGCCAGATTATTCGAGCCGGCAACATTAATTACGAAATATAAATCGGTACTATCCGCAGTTGTAAAAATTTTGAATGCTTCTTTTACCGTACTTTTTTTGGTGTCCGGAGGGAGGTTTATATTTACATGATTGGTTAAAGCAGCCGGTGCCGACGTAATACTTGTGCTATTTTTAGGCGCAGACAATACAACCGGCGGCGCAGGTTGTGTAGGAGCGGGAGTTGGGTTTTGGGCAATCGTTTCCGGCTGGTATCTGTCCTGCGAAAAAGGAATATCATTCGGGTCGCTGTCCAGCAAAGCGAAAGTGCGTGCGGCAAGCAATGCTTCGTTTGTATTGATAAAAAGTAAATGCTGTTTTACCAAAGGCGTAACCAAACGGTCATCCGGATATTGGGTTACAATCTGCTGCAGTTCTAATTTAAAAGGCTCCAGTTTTTGCTGATGGCCCAAAGCAATTGTTTTTAAATAAGCTAATTGCGCGGCTTGTTTGTTTTGCGGGTTCAGTTTTAAAACAGAATCCGTTTGCGTAATTACCTGATCGTACTGCCGTTTCCGGTAAAAATCGTACACATTATTGTACAGGTTATTTTGCTGTGCATCTTCCGAAAGCATCTTTTTACCATACTCCGGATCCAGGATAACTTTGGCATACTGCGTTTGCGGATAGTTTTTTAGCAACAGGTTTTTGTATTTTTCTGCCAGCGCCTCGTTGCGTTCGTCTGTATATAAACGGTAAAGACTGTAATAAATAACCGGAAGATTTACATTGTCCGGGAAACGGGTTAACAAATATTCGTAAGTGCTGATAGATTCCTTGTTATCGCCTAAAATATCTTTATAAAAACTGCCAATTTCTGCATAAGCATTAAAAATTAGTTGGTTGGATTGCTGCAACTGAATCGGATTTAGCGGGATGCTGTTTACCAAATCCTGCCGGTAATTAGCCGCACCCGGCGTTGCCAACTTAGTTTTTTGAACAACGGCCACGGCATCCGGATCAGAAACTTCGTTTGAATTATTAGCCACGGTAGAAATTACCCGCGAACTGATGCGCCAGTTATCTTCCAGTTTTCGTTTGCCCCAAACCTGTAAAAAACTCACCAAACCCTGATTTACAGCTGCCGAATTATAAAAATAAAAGGAGCCGGAACTTTTACCGGTAGAAACAGAACCGTTATTGGTAAGCGGAATAACCACTTCCGGATGCGTTTGCTGCTGTAAAATCTGCTGATCAACCATAAAATTAATCCGCGTAATACGGTCTGCTTCTTTCATTTTGGCTAAAGATTGCAACGTATCCTGCTGTGCTATAACTTGATAACGGCTGGCCAGCAATTGCAAATTATTGGCTTTTTTAAGAATTTGCTGATAACCGGGATAAACCGGCGGTAGGTTTTGCAACGTGCTGTCGTAATATTTTTTGGCCTGGATATAATCCGTTTTGTATTTAAAGTTGATATCTGCCAAACGCAAATACGATAAGCCTTTTTGCTTCTGATTTTTAGTGCTGTTTTTAACCGATAATTTATAGTTGGCAATTGCAGCATCAATCTGATGTTGCGCCAGGGCGGTTTCGCCGATCTGAAAATAAATCTGATCGGTAAAATCAACATTTTTATCATCTTTCAACAAAGTGCGTAAGCTGGCAATCCGGTCGGTTGGCCTGCCATCCTGCCTTTCTTCCAAACGCAAACGGTTTAAATCCGCATTAAAAGCAAGCTCAAAAGAAGCATTGCTGTGTACCACGTGCGAATAAGAATCGTAAGCCGCCGCCGGTTTTTTATTAGCTTC
The DNA here is from genome assembly GCA_903642215.1 of Sphingobacteriaceae bacterium. Classification (GTDB taxonomy): domain Bacteria; phylum Bacteroidota; class Bacteroidia; order Sphingobacteriales; family Sphingobacteriaceae; genus Mucilaginibacter_A. Next base: position 968,916 of record CAHJWG010000001.1, read on the forward strand.
CTGCAACTGCGCTAAAATGAAAGTCCATCTGATTTTTGTTTTTTTATCATTTGCCAGATCAACAGCCTGAACAGCTAACTTTTCGGCCTGCTCATAATTTCCCTGATCGATGTTAAACTGCAAATCTGCACCGGTAATAGCTGTTGCCGATGGTTTTTTGGCATCAAATAACTGCCTTGCCGTATCCAGCGTGGCGGCTGTTTCTTTGGGTTGATTAAGTTTGATTAACGAACGTGCTTTCCAGGCAAGCGCGGTGCGGCTTAATTCTTTATTTTCGGGGAAGGAGCGGATCACATAATTAAAAAACTCCGCAGCATCAAAATAGTTACTGCTGAGATAATTGATCTGTCCGAGTAAAAAATAAGCATCACCCAAATAATGGCTTTGTTCTTTTAAGCTGATAATATTATTTGCCCTGGTGGTAACGGCTTCCACATCTTTGGCTGATGCCGCCGTTTTAGCAATCGTATCCTGATAAACGCTTAGAATTTCCGAAAAATCATCTGCATAAACCTGCGACATCAGTTCTTCTTTCTGCAAAATAATTTGCCTTGCATTAAACAGGATATTGTAATGCGCCGTCAGGTTTTGCATGTTGCGGTTAAAACCGCTTTGCTTTTCTAAAGAGCAGCCGGAAATTACCGGTAAAAAAAACAGTGATAAAAGAAGTATGCTATTAAAGCTGAAGGATCGGATCAAGCGGGTTATCGTTAAATTTTATCAGAAGCGTTGGCAGATCAACCGAAAGCCAAATTAATAAAAATCCATTTTGGTTACCTAATTTTGAAACCATAAAACCAATTATCAACCTAAACAATGAACAACTATATTAAATACAGCGGGCTGGGTTTCCAAATGATTTTGATTATCGGTATTTTTTCATTTGCAGGTTATAAAATTGACCATTCATTTCATCATCAAACGCAATGGGCTACGGCTGTGTTGTCTTTATGTGGTGTTTTTGTTTCGTTATACATCGTATTAAAATCATTAAAAGATTGAGGCTTTTACAATTTATTTACAGTTACCTGCTGGCTATTTTTGTAATAGCGATACTGCCTTTAGCATACGTATATTTTTTTAAAGGGTTAGGGCTGATACCGCATTTCTGGACGGTGTTTTTGATGTTTGCCGTACTTACTTTTATCGTGTGTTTTTCTACGTTATTTAGCAATTTAAAAAACCCGCAATTATCGGTACAAGTGTTCCTGGTTGCAACCATTATTAAACTGCTGGTTTGTATGTTTTTTGTGCCGGTTTATTTGTCGCAATATCACGTAAACCAAGTGCATTTTTTAGTGTGCTATTTTTATTTATATTTATTGAATACGGTCTTTGAAATTTATGCTTTGTTGTGTAACTTGCGCCTCCAAAATCTAAAGTAGAAAACACGATAATTAATGGATTTAAGCCACATTTTGAACTCAAAAAAAATTAAGTCAAGCTTCTTTCTTGCTGTTTTTTCAGTTTTTTTTGTAGTCAAAGCATTCGCAATTCAGGATAGTCCAAAACAGGGCAAAGTTGTAAATGCCAAGCAAGATACTTATGATCCAACTGTTGTAATTTTGGAACATATTGCCGATTCCCATTACTGGCATTTATGGGGTGAAAATGCTATACCGCTTCCGGTTATTTTATACACAGATAAAGGATTAGAAACATTTTCTTCAGCTCATTTTGAAGATGGCCGTAAAGCTTTTACCGGCAAATATTACACCTACAAACTTGTAAATGATAAGGTAAAAGCAGTAGATCAATCCGGTAAAATTGACGAGGCAGCAAACAAAAAAGTTTATGATTTTTCTATCACAAAAAATGTAGTTTCACTATGGCTGGCATGTATCCTGCTGCTAATCATATTTTTCGGCGTAGCATCTGCTTATAAAAAAACAGTTGGAAAAGCCCCGAAAGGTTTTCAATCTTTTATAGAACCGGTAATTGTTTTTGTTCGGGATGATATTGCCAGGCCGAATATCGGTTACAAGTACGAGCGTTTTATGCCGTTGCTTTTAACGGTTTTCTTTTTTATCTGGATTAGTAATATGATGGGTTTGGTACCGTTTTTTCCGGGAGGTGCTAATTTAACCGGGAACATTGCCGTAACTTTTGTACTGGCTGCGATGACCCTGATTGTAGTTAATTTAAATGGTAACAAACATTACTGGCAGCATATTTTTGCACCAGCAGATGTACCGGGTTGGCTTTGGCCTTTATGGTGGATTGTAGAATTGCTCGGAATTGTATCCCGCCCGTTTGCTTTGATGATTCGTTTATTCGCCAATATTACAGCCGGGCATATCATTGTACTAAGCTTAATATCGCTGATTTTTGTTTTTAAATCAATTGCTGTAGCACCGGTTTCTATTGCGTTTGTTGTTTTTATGGACGTGCTGGAACTGTTGGTTGCTTTGCTGCAGGCTTTTATTTTTACTTTGCTGACGGCACTGTTTATCGGAACAGCAACCGAAGAGCATCACCACTAATTGTAAACAACTTTATATTTTATATTTAACTTTAATTTTTTAAACAATGATGACTGGAAGTATTGCTGCAATTGGTGCAGGTTTAGCTGTAATCGGTGCAGGTATTGGCATCGGCCAGGTAGGTGGCAAAGCTATGGAAGGTATTGCCCGCCAGCCTGAAGCTTCAGGTAAAATCCAAACTGCCATGATTATTGCAGCTGCCTTGATTGAAGGTGCTGCTTTGTTCGGTGTGGTAGTTGCTTTCCTGGGTAACAACCCTAAGTAATTTTATTCAGCTGATCAGTTTGCGCTTGGCAACTGGTCAGCTTTAAATTTAAGTGTTAATTTTTACAACATATGGAATTAGTTACCCCCGAAATTGGCTTAGTATTCTGGACGACAATATCCTTTTTAATCCTGTTTTTTTTACTTGCAAGATATGCTTGGAAACCAATTATGGGTGCTATCGGCGAAAGGGAGAAATCTATCGAAGATGCACTGTTAAAAGCAGAAGCAGCAAAAGAGGAAATGACCCGTTTAACAGGCGAAAACGAAGCTTTGCTGAAACAAGCCCGTGCAGAACGTGATTTAATTTTGAAAGAAGCTAAACAGGTAAAAGACCAGATTATTGGCGAAGCGAAAGCTGCTGCACAAACAGAAGGCAACAAGATTATCGAAAAAGCAAAAGTTGAAATTAATAATCAGAAGGCGATTGCTTTGGCAGATGTTAAAAACCAGATTGCAACACTTTCCATCGATATTGCAGAAAAGATTTTGCGCAGGCAGTTTGAAGATCAACAGAAACAGGATGAATTAGTAACTGATCTGTTAAAAGAAGTAAAACTGAGCTAAGCAGCTTTTTAAGTGTATATAATTTAACAAATAATGTCTGAGTTTAAAGTAGCCACAAGATATGCCAAATCCTTAATTGATCTTGCAGAAGAACAACATCTGTTGGAAGAAATTAAGAATGATATGGCCTTATTTGTGCAAACCTTAAAAGCAAATAGCTTACTTATTGCTGTTTTACGAAATCCGATTGTTTCTTCGTCAAAAAAAGCAGCTATACTGGTGGCTATTTTTTCCGGGAAAGTTCAGGCAGCAACGCTGGAATTTTTTAAGATCATGGTTAACAAAATGCGGTCGGAAATTTTGTATGAAACTGCTAAAGAATTTGTTGAACAGTACGATCAGAAAAAACATATCGTAAAAGCAGTAATCGTTTCGGCAGTGCCTTTATCAGAAAGTAACCGAAAAGAAGCGATGGAAACCGTAAAAAATGCTAAAGGCGGTGAGGTAATTTTAGAAGAAAAAGTTGATCCGGAATTAATTGGCGGCTTCATTTTAACCGTTGGAGACCGGCAGTTTGATACCAGCATCTCCAATAGCTTAAACAAAATTAAAAAAGAGTTCGACCAAAAATCTGCTGCAGAACTGGTTTAAATAATTAAGGTTTATTGCCTGGTTAAAAAGGCAGGCACATAAAATTATACGGTAAAAGAAGCATATCAAAGTGATGTGCTGAAATAAAGATTCAAAATAAAATTAGAATATGGTAGATGTAAGACCAGACGAAGTTTCATCCATCCTGCGGCAGCAGCTGGCCGGCTTTAAGTCAGAATCCGAGTTAGAAGAAGTTGGTACTGTTTTACAAATTGGCGACGGTATTGCCCGTGTTTACGGTTTAACCCAGGTTCAATCAGGTGAGCTTGTTGAATTTGAAAACGGCCTGGAAGGTATTGTACTAAATCTGGAAGAAGATAACGTTGGTGTGGTTTTGTTAGGTGCTTATGATGAGGTTAAAGAAGGAGATACTGTCCGCAGGACTAAAAAAATCGCTTCCATCCGTGTTGGTGAAGGGATGTTGGGCCGTATCGTAAATACATTAGGACAGCCAATTGATGGCAAAGGCCCGATTGCCGGTACAACTTATGAAATGCCGATTGAACGCAAAGCACCGGGTGTAATTTATCGCCAGCCGGTAAATGAACCGCTGCAAACAGGTATTAAAGCTATTGATGCGATGATCCCGATTGGCCGTGGCCAGCGTGAATTGGTTATCGGCGACAGGCAAACCGGTAAAACTGCTGTTTGTATCGATACCATTATTAACCAGAAAGAATTTTATGATGCCGGTAAACCGGTGTATTGTATTTATGTTGCTTGCGGACAAAAAAACTCTACAGTAGCTAATATTGTAAGGGTTTTGGAAGAAAACGGGGCTATGCCTTATAGTATTGTTGTTGCGGCTTCTGCTTCAGATCCTGCTGCGATGCAGTTTTTTGCGCCTTTTGCCGGTGCTGCAATTGGTGAATTTTTCCGCGATACCGGCCGCCCTGCTTTAATTATTTATGATGATTTATCTAAACAGGCTGTAGCTTATCGGGAAGTTTCTTTATTGTTGCGCCGTCCGCCGGGCCGCGAAGCTTATCCGGGTGATGTATTTTATCTGCACTCCCGCTTGCTGGAACGTGCGGCAAAAATCAACGCAAATGATGCAATCGCAAAAGCAATGAATGATTTGCCGGAATCAATTAAGGATATTGTTAAAGGCGGAGGTTCTTTAACTGCTTTGCCGATTATTGAAACGCAGGCCGGAGACGTTTCTGCTTATATTCCAACTAACGTAATTTCGATTACAGACGGACAGATATTCCTGGAATCCAATTTGTTTAACGCAGGTGTTCGCCCGGCTATCAACGTAGGTATTTCGGTATCACGGGTAGGAGGTAACGCGCAGATAAAATCTATGAAAAAAGTTGCCGGTACCTTAAAATTAGATCAGGCACAATACCGTGAGCTGGAAGCATTTTCTAAATTCGGTTCTGATCTGGATGCTGCAACTAAAAACGTACTGGATAAAGGTTCCCGTAATGTAGAAATGTTAAAACAAGCACAATTTGCACCGGTTCCGGTAGAAAAACAAGTTGCTATTATCTATCTGGGTACAAAAAATTTAATGAGAAATGTACCCGTAAACAGAGTAAGAGAATTTGAAGCTGAATTTACGAGCCAGTTAGAACTCCGTCATCCCGAAGTGTTAGCGGCCCTAAAGGCAGGTAAATTAGAGGATTCTGCAACCAGCGTATTAGAAACTGTAGCAAAAGAATTATCAGCGAACTATCAGAAGTAAAAGTATCAAGTAGTTAGTATCTAATATCAAGACTAATTAAATTTTTGACACTAAATGCTTGCTACTTACTACTTAAAAAAGAATGGCCAATTTAAAAGAAGTAAGAAACCGGATCACTTCCGTATCATCTACGCAGCAGATTACCAAAGCCATGAAAATGGTTTCGGCAGCAAAGCTAAAGCGCGCAACAAATGCTATCGTGCAAATGCGCCCGTATGCAACCAAGCTGAACGAAATGCTGGCTAACCTTTCTGCCAGTTTAGAAGATGCTTCATCGCCTTACATGCAGGTGCGCGAACCGGTACGCGTACTCATTATTACGGTAACTTCTAACCGTGGTTTAGCAGGCGCATTTAATACAAATGTGATTAAAGCGGCCAATAATTTAGTGGCAGAAAAATATGCGGATCAATTAAGGGCGAAAAATGTTTCTGTAGTTGCGATTGGTAAAAAAGGGCAGGAATATTACGAACGCCGGAAATATATAGTTATCGGTAATAACAATGAACTGTTTAATGAACTGAGCTTTGAAAACGTTTCTGTTGTTACAGAAGCTATTATGCAGGGTTTTATCAACGGTGATTACGACCGCGTAGAATTGGTTTACAATCATTTTAAAAACGCAGCCGTACAATATATTGTAACCGAGCAGTTGCTGCCTGTACCAAAACAGGATCAAAAGGAAGCTGAAAAGGCACCACAGGTTGATTACATTTTGGAGCCTTCGCAGGAAGAAATCGTAACAGAACTGATTCCAAAAAACATCAAAGTACAATTGTATAAAGCTGTTTTAGATTCGCATGCGTCTGAACATGGTGCGCGGATGACAGCAATGGATAAAGCAACCGAAAATGCAGGCGATTTATTAAAAGCATTAAAACTTTCCTACAATCAGGCCCGTCAGGCGGCAATTACCACAGAATTAACAGAAATTGTTAGCGGCGCGGCAGCGTTATCTAACGGATAAATAATATTTTGAACACAAATTTGAAAAGCCCGGTTATCATCGGGCTTTTTGTTTTATGCTTCTTTTACAGGCAAAAAATTAGAAACCTGCATTAATTATTTCTGTAAAAACTAAGTTCGTGTTTTTCGCTTTCAGTAAACATGCTTACTTTTGAATGCAAATTAATTGTATTTAAACATGAATAAATCTGCTTCTGCAAACGATACACGAAATTATGTAATCCTTACAATCGGTATTTTAATCGGACTTGTTGGCGTGTATTTCCGTTTTATCGGTGATAGTTTTTTCTATACTTCAGTTTCCAACGTTATTTTAATTGTTGGTATCATCGTTTGTTTACGAATGGTATTTGCAATCTTAAAATAAATACTTCTTTTACCGGCTAAAAAAATAGTGTCTTTATTTAGGCCGGTATTTAGATTGATTTAAAATTTTCTGGTCGTCGGCATCACGCATTAACTGCTGTAAAGTTAATGCAGGATTTTTTTCCATGTACTGTTTCACCAATTGCCAGCCCGTCCAAACCGCTAATTTGGGTGCAGAATTATTGTGATCGCCTAAACCTGGCGTAAAAGGTGCTTCGGTTAAAAACTTTTGAATTTTAGGATAATCGCTTTCATAAAGCAGGTTATCCTCCAAAAAATAACCCCAGATATTTGCTTCGTTATCCTTGCACCATTTTACCTGCTGCCCGGTATAACCAATTTTGGTAGAATCAGGTACATCCGGTAAAATCTGATCCATAAAATACATGATTTTACCGTTGTAAACCATTCTGGAAAGCAGCGTTTTATCATCTTCCGCCTGCTCTTCAAACATATCTTCGCGTGCTAAACTTTCAACAATTCGCGGAATCATATTATCGGGCGTAAACCTGCGCGAAATATAATGCGGAAACTCTTCAATCAGTGCCGGATAAAATTTAGAATCGGCTCCCAAAAAAAGATCCAGACCGACAGCAATATAATCATTTCCGATAGAGCTTTGCGCTTGAAATCCCGAGAAGTAAGCATAAACATGTGGCAAATTTTTCTGCGGATAATAATATTTGATGTGCTTAAAAGCATCTGTTAGCTCTGCATCCTGTTTATCTAAATTCGGATAAACAGAGTCTACTTCATGCTGCAAATCTTCGTATGATTTTGCCTGAAAGATCTTCCTCAGATTAGCAAAATAAGAAGTGTCTTTTATATTTCCCTGGCTTAAAATCTTTTCAACAAAATCCTGATAAAAAGTGCCGTAATGCTGCGAAAGCTGTGCTGCTTTTACCCGATAATCAGTGTTTTTAAAGCCATCAAAATCGTGGTCAAAACGTTCTATTTTTATGTTGAGGTTGATTCCGCTGACATCAATTTTATCTTTTCTTTTACAGGAAACGAGCAAAATACAAATCAGAAAAAATAGATAGCTTTGTTTTTTCAAGATTTGAGACAAGGTTTGTTTCATAGCAAACGAAAATAAATTTTTTAATCTGTAATACGGTAAAATTACCGATGCAGATACATTTTTTACTTTATGAAAATTGCTTTAGCACAGTTAAATTACCACGTTGGTAATTTTGAGGCCAATACCAATAAAATTATTTATGCTATAAAAGAAGCACGGCAAAATGGTGCCGACATGGTTGTTTTTTCAGAATTATGTATCTGCGGTTATCCGCCGCGGGATTTTTTAGGGTTTACCGAGTTTATCGATTTATGTGAAAATGCAGCCAAACAAATTGCCGCCGCCTGCACAGATATTGCCTGCATCATCGGTTTGCCAACGGTAAATTCTTTTCCCGAAGGAAAAGATCTTTTCAATTCGGCTTATTTTATTGAAAATGGTGCGGTAAAAGCAGTGGTAAACAAAGCGTTGCTGCCTAATTACGATGTATTTGATGAGTACCGCTATTTTGAACCGGGCAATGAGTTTACTTGTATCGATTTTAAAGAACACCGGATTGCGCTTACTATTTGCGAGGATTTATGGAATAATATCGACGATCCGTTATACAGAACGCGGCCGATGGATGTTTTAATTGAGCAGCAGCCGGATTTGATGATCAACATTGCGGCTTCGCCTTTTGCCATCAATCATGACCAGGAACGGATGAAGGTTTTAAGTTACAATGCTAAAAAATATGAAATCCCGCTGTTTTATGTAAACCACGTTGGTGCGCAAACCGAGTTGATTTTTGACGGCGGCTCGATGGTTTACGATGCAAAAGGGCAAATTGTAGATGAACTGGATTATTTTAAAGAACAGCTAACTTATTATGATATTGAAAAAACAGGCATAAAAGAAGTATCGGTTAAAGCCGGGCAGCCGCTTACGCCGGATGTTTCGCGGATGAGCAAGATTGAGCAAATTCATCAGGCTTTGATTTTAGGGATTCGGGATTATTTTAAAAAGTCGGGTTTTAGCAAAGCAATTTTAGGTCTTTCCGGCGGGATCGATTCGGCGGTAGTTTGTGTTTTAGCCAGTGAGGCTTTAGGCGCCGAAAATGTAATGTCCGTTTTATTGCCTTCGGCTTTTTCTACGGATCATTCGATTAAAGATGCCGAAGATTTGGTTAGTAATTTAGGTTGTATGAGCCAAACGGTTGCTATCAAAACTATTACCAACGCTTTTGAAAGTGCTTTAGAACCGCAGTTTGCAGGATTGCCATTTAACATCACTGAAGAAAATATTCAGTCGCGCAGCCGCGCCGTAATCCTGATGGCGATGTGCAATAAGTTTGGTTATATCTTACTCAATACTTCCAACAAAAGTGAAGCTGCTGTTGGCTACGGAACACTTTACGGCGATATGTGCGGCGGAATTTCTGTTTTGGGTGATGTTTACAAAACACAGGTTTACGAACTGGCGAATCATTTGAACCGTGAACGGGAAATTATCCCACAAAATTCTATTGTAAAACCGCCTTCCGCAGAATTGCGCCCGGATCAAAAAGATTCTGATTCTTTACCGGATTACGAAATTTTAGATCAAATTTTAAAGCAATATATAGAACTTCGGAAATCTTCTGCCAGCATAATTGCTGCCGGTTTTGAGGAAACAATTGTAAAAAAAGTAATCCGTTTGGTAAATATTTCGGAACACAAGCGTTATCAAACGCCGCCAACTTTACGGGTTTCTGCAAAAGCATTTGGTATGGGCAGGCGGATGCCGATTGTCGGAAAATATTTATTGTAAGCCAAATTTTACTTCTTCACAACATGTTTCATCGCCATAATATAGCCGGCATGTAATCCTTCGTGATAGAGCAAAAAATTAATCGCATCGTTTATATTGGTAAGTTCCACGCCATAACGTGTTAAAATCGGCGTATAACTTGTAAAGAAATCCTTTTTATAGTCGCTCAAAAGTTCATCGATTGTAGAAAGCATTAAGTTTTTTAAAACTTCCACTTCGCTGCTATCTATAAAACCTTCCGGCTTGGTATCGGGTTTAAATGGTTCAATATATTTTTCCTGAACGATTGGCTGCAACCCGGAACGCAGGTAGCAGATTCTTTGCTGTGTTGCCGTTAAATGCGCCAAATTCCAGATGATGTTATTGTTAAAGCCTTGAGGAATTTCGTTTAACTGTTCTGTGGTTAAATCTTCTACCAGCCGAAGCAGTGAAGTTCTAACTATTTTTATATTTTCAATTTGTTGGGTCATGTTTTGGTTTTTGAATATGATTTAATATTACGAGTGTTCAAAGAGTTTTTGTTCGTTTAGTCATGCCGAACTTGTTTCGGCATCCCACAAGCAAGGTTTTAAAACTTAGTATTAGTAGTTATCTTTCTAATGAGATACCGAAACAAGTTCGGCATGACAAATTTTTTCGAACACTTGTAATTTATATACCGCCGATTTAACGATACTGTTTTAATTTCCGGTATTTGCCGCGGCTTCCTGTAAATCTGCATCAGGCAATTCCGGTTATATTCTGTGTTTTAAGTTGATTAATTTGAAAATCAAAAGCTAAAAACTTGCCTGATAATTAATAACAACATCTTTTCGGGCGAGGCTGTCTTTGATAACTTTTACGGCGTTGATGCTTCCTTTACCATCAAAATTATTGGCATATAAACCGTCTTTTTCCACCACAAAAACAGAATATTCTCCGGCTGGCAAAGCTATTTCAAAATAGCCTTTTGCGTTGCTGCCGGTTTTGGCAACCAATGCTGTTTTTATCGCATAAAAAAGTTCGTTAATGTTTTTTGCTTCGCGGAGGTTCGTCAGTTTATAAATATCGATTTCACGGATTACCGGTTGCCCGGCAGATAAAACACGTCCGGGCGCGGGCATCCGGTTGCCTTGTTTCAATAAAATCGTACCACAAATTCCTTGTTTTGATTTTGAAACAGGTTTTACAACGATACAAGTCATTAGTAAAAATATTGGCAGGGCTAAAATATTTCTCATAAAATACTGGTAATGTACGTATCTTGAACGATTGAATTATAGTTAATCCGCCAACAAAATTTTATTTTTTACTGCATGATTAAAAATTTTACCCGACTTATATTGTTTTTTCTGATCCTGAAAACAGTTGCCGGCTACGCGCAGCTGGTTCCGGAAGAAAAGCGCATTACGCTGCTTAACTTTTCCAATCAGTTAAAAACTAATTTTGAAACCAACCGGAATCAGGCTTTTGCTTTGGCGAAACAAAAAGGCTGGCCGATTATCCGAAAAGAAAAAAACGGAAAAATAGTTTCTTTACAGGGGATAGATGCTTTGGGTTTCCCCGTTTACCTGCAAACCAGCAACAATATTATTGCAGCAGCAACTACTCAAACAACGGCTCTTTACAGCGGCGGCTCGCTGGGTTTAACTTTATCGGGTTCCGGCACCAATATGGCTGGTAAATTAGGAATTTGGGACGAAGGGAAAATCCTGCCAACCCACCAGGAATTTACCGGAAAAACTGTGACTATGCTGGATGGCTCGGCAACATTAAGCGAACATTCTACACATGTTGCCGGAACTTTAATTGCCAAAGGTATTTACGCACCGGCACGGGGAATGGCTTTTGGTGCAGCCGGATTAACGGCTTATGATTTTACAAACGATGCTTCTGAAATGGCAGCCGCAGCCGCCGGCTTATTAATTTCCAATCATTCTTACGGTTACCTTGCCGGCTGGAGTTACAATACCACCACCACGCCGGCACAGTGGGAATGGTATGGTTTACCGGGTGATACCGAAGATTACAAGTTTGGTTATTATGATGCGCATGCACAGGTTTATGATCGTATTGCTTACAATGCACCAAATTATTTAATTGTTGCTTCCGCAGGAAACAGCCGCGGCGAAACCGGCCCCGATGTTGGCGCAACTTATTACGGTTACCAAAGCAGAACTTCTGCTACTATTGTAAATAAAGGTGCGCGGCCGGTAAATATCAGCAGTAATAATGGTTACGATATTATTACAGCACCTGCTGTTGCTAAAAATGTGCTGGCTGTTGGTGCGGTTAATCCGCTGCCTTTCGGGCCGGTTACCGCTTCGGATATTTCCATAGCTTCGTTTAGCAGTTGGGGGCCGACAGATGATGGCCGCATCAAGCCGGATATTTGCGGGGATGGCGTAAACGTAACTTCAACTGATTATACGGCTACGGATGCTTATGTGGCCTTGTCCGGAACTTCAATGGCTTCACCAAATGTAGCCGGTTCCATATTTTTACTGCAGGAATATTATTCCCAAAAAAACGCTGGTAGTTTTATGCGTGCAGCTACTTTAAAAGGTTTGATTTGCCATACTGCTTTTGATGCCGGAAATATTGGCCCTGATTATATTTATGGCTGGGGATTATTGAATGCCGCAAAAGCTGCGCAAGCGATTACAGATAATGGTGTTAAAAGTATGATTAGTGAGAACAGTTTGGCGCAAGGGCAAACCCAAACATTTAACGTAATTGCATCCGGGAACGGGCCTTTGGTTGCTACCATATCCTGGACGGACCCGGAGGCAACAGCCGGAACTACCGGTGTTGTGGATGATCCGGCTTTAAAATTAGTGAACGATCTGGATGTTCGGGTAAGCGATGGAATTACTATTTCCAGGCCCTGGATTTTAGATCCGGCAAATCCGGCAGCAGCAGCAACTACCGGCGATAATACAAGGGATAACATAGAACAAGTTTACATCGCCAATGCTGTTCCGGGTAAAAATTATACCATTACGGTAAACCACAAGGGCACTTTAACCCGAGGCCCGCAAGCTTATTCGCTTATCGTTACCGGCGTTGGCGGTAAAGTTTATTGTAGTTCGGCAGCAACTTCCTCGGCAGATTCTAAAATTAACCGGGTTCAATTCTCCAATATTAATTTTACTGCCGCTACAAGCTGCACTTCCTACACGGATAATACCGCTTTGACCGCTACTTTGGAGCAGGGTGCCACTTATCCGTTAAATGTAGGATTGGGAACCTGCGGTGCAAGTTTTAATAAAATTGCCAAAGTTTTTGTGGATTGGAACGGCAACGGCGATTTCGATAATGCAGGAGAATTAGCAGCAACTTCCGGTGTGATAAATGGCAATGCTTCTTTTACCGCTAATATTTTGGTGCCTGCAACCGTAACATCGGATACTTACAGTTTAATGCGGATTGTAGCAACCGAAACATCCGATCCAGCTGCTGTAACTGCCTGCGGAACTTATCCCAAAGGAGAAACTCAGGATTATCGCGTTAACTTTATCAAAAGCACAAAAGATGCCGGGATTGCCGGTATTTTAAATCCGGCTGCAACCGGCACGTGCAGTAATTCGGCACAACAAATTACGGTTCGTGTACACAATTATGGCAGTGCAGCAATCAGTAATGTTCCGGTTACGATCACGGTTACCAACGCTGCCGGTGCAATTACAACGATCAACGAAAACGATACGGATACAATATTACCGGGCCAGGAGCAGGATTATACGTTAAATACAACATTTAATGCCATTGCCGGTGCTGTTTATAAAATTGCGGCAACCAGTAACTTAACCGGCGATACACAAATCAGCAACAATTCGGCAACTGCAACGGCAACTATCAATACGGCTCCGGTTTTAAGTAATCTGTTTGCTGTAAATTGTATCAATACAAATTCTTACTTGTTATCCGGCACCGGCGACGGTAACGTTTTTTACTATTTAAATGCGACAGATGCGTTGCCTTTTGCCAGCGGAACCTCCATCAATACCACGCAAACGCCGGTAAATAATACTTTTTATGCAGGTTTAAATGATTTGTCGGCAAAAGTTGGTCCGGCAACAAAAAACGTATTTTCTGCCGGAGGTTATAACCAGTTTGGCCCGGGAATGATCATGACAACTACTGTCCCGGTTATTTTACAAAGTGCGCGTTTGTACATCGGTTATCCCGGAACGGTTACTTTTACGGCAACCAATACATCCGGGCAAACGGTTTCTGGTGTTACGTTAAAAGTTGCAGCTACGCGAAGCACGGCCGTAATTGGTGCCGCAGCAGATGATGCAGCCGATGCAGGTAAAGTTTATCAGCTTAATTTAGCTTTGCCTGCGGCCGGAACCTATACCATCAACATTAGTTACGGTGATAATGCAACTATTTATCGTAATAACGGCGGCGTAACGGGTTATCCGTTTACCATCGGCAGCTTTTTCGCCTTAACCGGCACTAATGCCGCCGCCACACCGCAGGCTTATTACTACTATTTTTATGATTTAACGGTTAAAAGTTTAGGTTGTGCTTCGGCTGCACGGGTTGCAATCCCGGTTACCAAACCTTTGATTACACAGAGCAACATTACTTTAAGTTCTAATTTTGCAACCGGCAATCAATGGTATTTAAATAATGTGCTGATACAAGGCGCAACCAGTCAGACTTATCAGCCAAAAGTTTCCGGAGTTTACCGTGTGGATGTAACTACGGCCACCGGTTGTATTTCGCAGTCGGCAGATTTTATTTTTACATTGCCCGCAACCGAAAGTCCGCTGACGGATATTAACCTGATTATTTATCCGGTGCCAGCCAATAACGTTCTAAATTTAGGTTTTGAGCTGTATGAAAAAGGCGATCTGCAATATTCCGTTTGGAACAGTATCGGGCAGCTGATGTACCAGAACAACAGTGCCATTTCGGTTTTCGGTAAGTATAAATCTACCATTAATACGGCAGCGATGGCCGATGGAAATTATGTGCTGCGGATTAAAGTCGGATCGAAAAGTTACAGCAAAAAGTTTATCATCCGGAAAGGTTGATGCAGATTTTTAGGTGATAAAAGAAGTATGGTTTTTTGTGGATGCTTCTTTTATCACCTAAAAACCTTTATTTAAAAGCGTATTTAACGCCTATACTTGGTGCAAGATTAAAAATCGGCCCGCGGAAAATTTCTATTCTCGGATCCAAATCTGCACTAATTGCAATAGGCGAACTTGGGATTAAATACTCTAAACCGATCACCGCATCCGCACCAAAAAGTACAGAAGCATTATCGTAAACCCGGTAATCGCCGCCGTAAACGCGGTAACCGCCTTTGCCGATGCCGCCGATATGGCCGCCAACACCATAATAAAATTTAAGTTCGGCTACATTAAATGCAGTTTGATGAATTTCAAATAAACCGGTAAACACAACGCCTTTCTCACGGAAACCTAATATGCCTTCTAAGGCAATATTAGGGCTGGTAAAATATTTAATTGATGCGCCGCCTTCGTAACTAAAACGTAAACCGGCAGCCGTTTGGTAACTGCTTTGTGCCTGTACCGCTTTACCCAGGCAAAGGATGGCGGTAAAAAATAACAGGTTTAAAAATATTTTTTTCATATAAGTAATTTTTTAAATCTTGTTTTGATATGTCAAATGCAAAAGTGTAAAATTCCAAAGTATCCTTCTCCTGTTCTGCTAAAAAAAATTAGCGTTACAGCCGATTAAAATGTAGTTGGTTGTGCAGGAAATATAATATTTTAGCAAAAATAAACAGCTTAAACCATGCGTAAATCATCCGTTAAAAGAAGCATCAGGCTATTTTGGTTTGTGGGCGCAATCATTTCTCTATTAACAGGTTGTACAAAAGGACAACTGGGGAAAAACAATGGACAGGAATTTCGTAATGGGATGGTGGTTTGCGCCTATCCTGAAGCGGCAAAAGCTGGTTTGGAAGTTTTACAAAAAGGTGGCACAGCTGTAGATGCTGCCATTGCCGTGCAGTTTGCCCTGGCGGTTACGCATCCGGCAGCCGGGAATATCGGCGGCGGCGGTTTTATGGTTTACCGGTCGGCCAAAGGCGAAACCAATACGTTGGATTACCGGGAAATGGCACCGGCGGCGGCAAGTGCCAATATGTATCTGGATTCGGCCGGAAATGTGATTGCGGATAAAAGTTTGCATACGCACCAGGCTTCGGGTGTGCCGGGTTCTGTGGATGGTTTGGTGGAAGCACATAAGAAATATGGAAAACTGAAATGGGAGGATCTGGTTCAGCCGGCAATCAATCTGGCAAAAAACGGATTTCCGCTGACTGAAAAATTAGCTGCTAATTTAAATGCGATGCAGCAAAATTTTAAAAAGCTTAATCCCGGCAAAAATTATTACTTAAAAGAAGGTGGCTGGAAAGCAGGCGATAGGATGATCCAGGCGGATTTGGGTGCCACGCTGGAATTAATCCGCGATCATGGCCGCGCCGGTTTTTATGAAGGAAAAGTTGCCGATGAGCTGGTGGCCGAAATGCAAAGCGGAAACGGCTTAATCACCAAAGCTGATTTAAAAAACTATCATGCGGTTTGGCGCAAAGCCATCACCGGAAATTACAAAGAATATAAAGTAATTACGATGCCGCCGCCTTCCAGCGGTGGGATTGCTTTGCTGCAATTGCTGCGTTCTGTCGAAAAATATCCGCTAAAAAGATGGGGTTACAATCAGGATTCGACCGTACAATTAATGGTAGAAGCAGAACGCAGGGTTTATGCAGATCGTTCAAAATATTTGGGCGACCCGGATTTTTACAAAGTTCCGGCAGATAGTTTGCTTCAACCCAAATACACCGATAAGCGAATGAAAACCTTTACCTGGGCGAAGGCCACCCCAAGTAGTGCCGTCCGGCCAGGTTCTTTCGTAGGATACGAAAGCGACCAAACCACACATTTAACAGTTGTAGATAAAGATGGAAATGCGGTTTCAATCACCACTACTTTAAACGGTTCTTTCGGTTCCGGGATTGTGGTAAAAGGTGCAGGTTTCCTGTTAAATAACGAAATGGACGATTTTAGTGCCAAGCCCGGCACGCCAAATATGTATGGTTTGATTGGCGGAAAAGCAAATGCTATCCAGCCGGGCAAACGTATGTTATCTTCTATGACACCGGCTATCCTCGAAAAAAATGGTAAATTATTTATGGTACTTGGTACGCCGGGCGGTTCTACGATTATCACTTCTGTTTTTCAAACGATTTTAAATGTAGTTGAGTTTGACCAAACCATGCAGCAGGCGGTAACTTCCAAACGCTTCCATCATCAATGGTTGCCGGATGATGTTGAGGTAGAAAAAGATGCGCTTGATAGTACAACTACGCAGAAATTACAACAAAAGGGTTATAAAATTTCGCCGCATGGGCCAATCGGAAGAGTTGATGCGATCTTAAAAACAAAATGGGGATACTATCAGGGTGGCGCAGATCCGCGCGGAGACGATACTAAATTGGGTTGGTAAATTAAAATTACACCATTTTTTTATGCCTAAAAGAAGTATATGCCTTTACTGCTTTTGTTAAAATATGTTAAGGTTCGGTATTTGCAGATTAAAACAATAAATTTGCGGTTTATCTGTGCTGCATGAAGAGGTTGTTTATTGTATTCGCATTACTGCTTGCCCTTTCGGCATGTAAAAAAGCGGCTACAGATAATTCAGCTTATCTGGCACAGATCGGGAAAGACAGCAATACAATCAGGGCTTATCTGATCGCCAATAATATTCCTATAAAAAAAGTAGGCGATACGATCGGTGTTTATTATCAGATTATAAATCCGGGAGATATAGCCAGTTTGTACAGCAGTTCTACCTTGGTAACCGTGGGTTTTTCGGCAAAAATAGTAGGGGCAAAAGATACTTTAACTTATCCGAGTGCTTACCATCCGTCTTTTAATCTGGGAAGTGTGATCAGAGGCTGGCGGGTTGGTATTCCGCTGATAAAAAAGAACGGTAGGATACGCCTTTTTCTGCCTTCGCGTTATGCTTATGGCTCTTATGATCATGATCCGCCAAAAATACCGGCTAACTCATGTTTAGATTTTGATATTCAATTATTTAACGTTACCAATTAATTAAATATAATTTATAATGAAGCAATTTGCTTTCGCCTTTTTAGCTGTACTTGTTTTAGCCATGTTTTCCTGTAAAAAGGAATATGAAACCATCGTATCTTTTGATAACAATACGATCCAAAACTATATTTCTGCCAATAACCTAACCATGACAAAAGGCGACAGCGGAATTTTTTATCAGATAATAAAACCAGGCACAACCGGAAATGTACTGACTGATACTGATCGAATTTTTTATGCTTTTACTTTAAAAACATTAGATGGTAAGTACGTTTCTACCGATACAGTTTTAAACCGTGTAAGTAATTATGCTGGCTTAACCCTCACAACCCTACCTTACGGTTTACAATTCGGTATCAAAAAATACCTTCAAAAACGTAACGGAATTATACGCTTAATTATTCCTTCTAAACAGGCTTATGGTATAAATGGTTACCCAAGTGTTAAAATCGGTGGAAATGAATCATTGGATTATACGGTATATTTATACAACGTAGATAGTCAGTTGGCTTACGATACCGTACAAATCAGGAACTATATCAAAAAAAATAACTTAACAGGTTTCAAGAAAACACCTTCGGGTTTATATTACAAAATTGTAGATCCGGGTTCTGGTACAGATCAGATTTACGCTACTTCTACCGTTACAGTAAATTATACAAAGCGGTTGTTATTGAGCGGAACGGTAGTTGAAACCAAAAGTTTAGCTGCGCAATCGATAACTGCATTTGCTTCTGCAGGTTTCCAGGAAGGGTTGCAATTTTTAAATTCCGGCGGTAAAATACGGATGCTGATCCCATCTGGCATAGGTTACGGAACTGCTGCCGCTTCAACTACAGACGGGGCTTACAATTACAATGTTCCGTCTAATTCAATTTTAGATTTTGATGCAAATGTAACCGCCGTTACCAACTAATTTTTATGCTGATAAAAGAAGCATCAGAAAATATTAACTGTTTAACGCTTTTTTAAAAGCTGCCAAACAACGTTCCCGCGCTTCTTTATGATCTACAATGGGTTTTGGATATTTGGTGAAATCGCCATACTCCGGAACCCATTTTTTAATATATTCCAGTTTAGGATCAAACTTTTTCGTTTGCGCATCCGGACTAAATATCCTGAAAAAAGGTGCAGCATCTGTACCAGTCCCGGTTGCCCATTGCCAACCGCCAACATTGCTGCTCATATCATAATCCAGCAGTTTGCGCGAAAAATAATGCTCGCCCAAACGCCAGTCAATCAGTAAATCTTTGGATAAAAAGCTGGCCGTAACCATCCGCAGGCGATTGTGCATCCAGCCGATTGTATTAAGTTGCCGCATTCCGGCATCTACCAGTGGGTATCCGGTTTTCCCTTCGCACCAAGCCTGGAAATCCGCATCATTTTTTCGCCATTCAATCTTGTCAAAATCTGTTTTATAGGAGTGATCCATCGTTTGCGGAAAATGCCATAATATCATTGCATAAAAATCTCGCCAGATAAGTTCGTTCAGCCAAGTTTTTTCTGCGGATTGATTAGCGGCTGTGGCCAGTTCGCGAATACTTACCGTACCAAAACGTAGGTGATGGCTGATGCGTGATGTTCCTTCCAATGCCGGGAAATCCCGGGTTTTAGCATAATCTGCAATAACTGATTTATATTCCTGATCGGGGATCGGTAATGAACTGATCTCAAAACCAATAGATCGGATAGAAGGAAAGTTTAAATTTATCTTAAACAGGTTTTTAAAATACTTTTCAACCGGATAAGCTTTCAGATAAAAATCATTCAGTTTCTCTTTCCATTTGCGCGCATACGGCGTATAAATGGTGTAAGGTGATCCGTCTGCTTTTACAATTTCCTTCCGGTCAAAAATAACCTGATCTTTAAAAGTGCAGAACTTGCTTCCTTTATCCGTTAAAAATTGTGCAATTTCTGTATCACGCTGCTTGGCGTAAGGTTCGTAATCGTGGTTGGTAAAAACAGTATCAACAGTATATTCATTTAAAATCTCGGTATAAGTTTCTATTGGCGAGGTATTTTTGATCAGGATAGAACTTCCCTGTTTCTTCAGTTCCTGATCCATTTTAACCAGCGACTGATAAATAAAAGTTACACGTGCATCATCTTTATCTTCCAGTTTATCCAGTATAACTTTATCAAAAATGAAAAGCGGCAAAACCGGTTTCCCGCTTTTTAAAGCCCGGTAAAAACCTGCGTTATCGTGTAACCTTAAATCCCTGCGGAACCAAAAAATATTGATACTTTGTTTATCAGGCATAAATTTCGCGGATAGCATCTTTAATCAACGGATATTTAAATCGGAAGCCGGCTTGTTCCGTTTTCGCTGCCGAAACTTTGGTACTTCCTAAAACTACGGCACTCATTTCACCTAAAATCAGCTTTAAAGCAACAGCAGGTACGTGCGGCAGCCACAACGGCCGGTGCAATTGTATGGCGGCGGCAACTGTTAACTTTTCGTTAGTTACCGGGTTTGGCGCAACCATGTTGTAAACGCCGGTTAACTGGTTTTCGATGCCGAATAAGTATAAATCTATCGCATCCTGCAAATGGATCCACGGAATCCATTGCTTGCCGGAACCTAAAACAGTCCCGAAACCGAATTTTATCGGTAAAGCTAACTGCTTTAAAGCACCGCCATCGTCAGTTAAAACAACGCCGGTCCTAAATTTTAATATCTCTAAACCTAAGCTTTCGCCTTCGTCAACCGCTTGTTCCCAATCAATACAGCATTTCCCTAAAAAATCTCCTGCCGGGGCAGATTCTTCTGTCATTAAATCATCGCCGCGATCACTGTAATAACCTGTTGCAGAAGCAGAAATAACTTTTTTTACCTGATGCGGCTGTTGCTTTAATAAATCATAAATCAGCTTGATAGAACGTGTCCGGCTCTCCGTAATTTCTTTTTTTCGGTCATCTGTCCATCGTTTTTCTGCGATGCCTTCGCCGGCTAAATGCACAATTAAATCAACGCCGGTGATACAATTTTTATCGATCATACCTTTATCTACATCCCACAAATACGTTTTTACGTTAGGGATATTTTTTTCCATTCGGCTTAATAAACTTACCTGGTAACCTTTTTCCAGCAAAAGCCCGGTAAGTTTTTTACCAACCAAACCCGTACCGCCGGTTATTAAAATATGCTTGTTCATGAGTGTAAAATAACTTTTTTTGCACTATTAAGTTTGATGCTAACTTGTAATTTGGCAGTTTTGCAGTTGTTAATACTGTTTTTATGGATCAAAAATACGAGAAGCACATTTTTATATGTACCAATCAGCGGCCTGCGGGTACACGTGTAAGTTGCGGCGAAGCACACGGATTAGCTTTAGTGGCTGCTTTTAAAAAAGCAATTTTGCACAACGGGTTAAATGTTGAAATGCGCGCCCAGCGTACCGGCTGCATGGAAACATGCGAACTCGGGCCATCAATTGTGGTTTATCCGGAAGGGGTTTTTTACGGGCATGTACAGTTATCGGATGTGGATGAAATTGTATCCGAACACCTTGTTAATAACTGTGTGGTAGAACGTTTAAAGCTTACTTTTTAGGCTGATGCTTTTTTTACCGGTAAAAATTACATGTTAACCGGCGACGTAACTTTCTAATTGTCGGAAATAATTTTATTAAACACTGATGCTTCTTTTATCGCATAAAAAAAGAGGGCTGGTAATTAAACCAACCCTCTTTTTAAGTTTTTAACTGAAAAAATTACATTTTCATTGTAGTATCTTTTTTCATTTTTTTCATCTTGCCCATTTTACCCATTTTTTTCTTTTTCATGGTGTCTTGAGTCATGTGTGTTCCAGCAACTGGAGCAGCAGTAACAGTTAGGCAAGTAGTGATCATGATTGCACCGGCCATCATGATTGCTTTAAAAGCTGACATTTTCATAGTTTTTAATTAATTTTTTTTGTTTAGTTAGTTCTATAAAGATAAACACATCCTTTTAAAATTGTTTAATAATAAAAAAAATATTTTCAGTCTGCCATTTTCACTCTTAATTTAACTTTAATATGAAAAATTTCTTAGAAGATGCTTATGCTGAAGCGGCCACAGGTTATGCCGAAGGCGGCATCCCGATTGGTTCTGTGCTGGTACATCAGGGCAAAGTTATTGGCCGAGGCCACAACCGGCGTGTTCAAAAAGGAAGTGCTATTTTACACGGAGAAATGGATGCGCTGGAAAATGCAGGCCGTTTACCTGCTTCCGTTTACCGCCAATGCGAATTATACACTACGCTTTCGCCTTGTCCGATGTGTTCCGGAACGATTCTTTTATATGGCATCCCCAGAGTGATTGTAGGCGAAAACAAAACTTTTTTAGGCGAAGAAGAATTGCTGCGTGCCAAAGGTGTAGAAGTAATAGTTGTAAATGATGCCGCCTGTTATGATTTAATGCAGCTGTTTATCAGTAAAAACCCGGAATTGTGGAACGAAGATATTGGCGTTTAAAAAGCTGTGCTTCTTTTATATGCCCAAAACCTAAAAAATTAACCATAAAAAAAGCTTCATTATTTATGAAGCTTTTTTTATGGTTAAAAGAAGTATCAGGATTGTACTGCTGCATCACGTAATGCTTTTACTTCATTATGCGCTTTTAAAATACCTTCGTTCTGGCTGTTTATGCTGCTGCTGATTGTGGTACTCCAGTTTAAATCTGTATCTGTTAAAGCTTGTTTGTAAGCTTTTTTGGCTACATCTTCTCCGGATTCGCACTCTGCTAAAACAGCGTGGCGACCTTTGCCCGTAAAAGCTGATTTTACATCAATCCAAGCGTGGTGTATATCACCGGTAACACTGGTAGAATCTGCCGGTTCGCCGCCTAAAGATTTTACAAATGCTTCTAATTCTGTAGAATTTTTTTGGCTTTGCGCAATATAACCAGGAAACAAAGCTTTTAAATCAGCTTCTTCTGTGTTTTCCAAACTTTTTTTGTAACCTGCTGCGCGGTCGTTATTAATTTTAATAAGCGTGTTTAATGCAGATATTTGATCTTCTGCGGTTTCTGTAGTTGCCATTTTTTAATGTTTTTATATTGATAACATGATTTTGAAAGTATAGTTTTTTAAAAAATTGTAGAACAGGAGTTGTAGAAGAATAAAAATTTAAAAAGATAAAAATTAATAAATTATGTGCCTAAGGCTGTTCTTGCTGCTTTTGTTGGCGGAGCTTTCTATGGGTTTATTTATGGGTATGTTTAGTCTGATTTTTTAGGATGTAATTTAATAAATGTTAAGTTAATTAAGCCAAAAACCCGCGCTACCATCAGGCAACGCGGGTTTTTCTATGCTAAAAGAAGCATCAGTTATTTTACACTTCCAAAGCTTCTAACTCCGGTTCTTCGATTTTTTCTTTTTTGCCGAATAACCTGTTTTTCAAATTCACACGGATGATGTACATACACGGAACCAAGATTAACGTGATTACGGTTGCAAAACCTAAACCGAAGATCATGGTCCAGGCCAACGGCCCCCAAAATGCAACGTTATCGCCGCCAAAGTGAATATGAGGTTCAAAATGGGTAAACAAGCCAACGAAGTCAATATTAAAACCTACAGCCAAAGGTATTAAACCCATAATTGCGGCAGTTGCGGTTAGTAAAACCGGTGTCATCCGGGTGTGGCCGGCTTCTACAACGGCATCGTGCAAACTGGTGCCCTGTTCTATCAGCATATCGGTAAATTCCACCAATAAAATCCCGTTCCGCACCACAACACCTGCTAATGCAATGATACCAACGCCCGTCATCACGATAGCCATCGTCATTCCGAAAATACTTACACCAAGCAATACGCCGATGATACTAAAGAAAATTTCGCTGATGATGATAAACGTTTTACCAATAGAATTAAACTGGATCATCAGAATGATTAAAATCAACCCGAAAGAAGTTGCCAAAGCACCGCCTAAAAAGGTAACGGCTTCTAATTGATCTTCCTGGCCGCCACCCTGGCGGATGATAATATCATCCGGTTTTTTGAAGTTATTGATTGCCCGTAAAATATTGGCATTAACATCATTTGCATTGTACGGTTTAATTACGCTGGAGCCTAAAGTTAACACCCGGCGCTGTTGTTTACGTTTGATATTGCTGTAAGTATCGGTGTAACGGATATCGGTAAAAGCGGATAATGGCAATTGCCGTATTAAACCGCCAGAACCCATATCACGGTAAGTAATTTTCATGTTCCTTAACTCGTCAATATTTCCGCGTTGGTTTTCCAATGCCCTAACTTTTATCTGATAGTCATCTTCTTTGGTATTCCTAAAATCACCGGCTTTGGCTCCGAACACAGCCGTACCCATTGCCTGGCTTATTTGTGAAGTGTTTATGCCCTCGCGGTTTGCCCTTTCCCGGTCGATATCAAATACAATTTCGGGTTTATCATTTTGCACGTCGGCAACCAAGTTTTCAATACCGGCTATATTTTGCTTAGCTAAATAGCTTTTTAAGCGATTGCTGGTTTTAACCAATGAATCTAAATTATCACCGATTATTTCTATGCTGATATCTTTTTGTACCGGCGGACCGCTATTTTCCTGTGCTACGGAAATTTTTACACCCGGTATCCCTTGTACTGCATTACGGATTTCTGCTAAAACCTTTTTAGTATCCTTGCCGTTACGCTTACCAAATTCTACAAAAGCAACGGTTACTTTACCTTTATTTTCGTAATCGCCCTGGTCTTCATCTGTAGGATCTGTTACGCCTTTGGTAACGTTAGAGATGATGGACGAGATAATATCCTTATTTGGTTCAGCTACTTTGGCTACGCGCTGCTCTATTTTTTTCGTTATCTCATTTGTAGCAGCCTGATCTGTACCGATTGGCATCGTAATATAAACATAAGCAAAGTTTGGATCGCCCGAAGGGAAAAATTCCGGCGTTTTACCTCTGACAGCCGTTAATATGATAGCAAAAACAAACAGAACTAATGTACCTAACAACATAGTTACCGGCCGGCGTACCGCACGCTCCAGCCATTTGGCATACCATGCCTGGAAACGTGGCCAAACATTTTCCTGGAAACGATCAATCACGCTTAACAAAAAGAAGTGGTTGATCAGATACAGAATAATAATCACTACCATAAAATTACCGATACCAACATTGATCCAGTAACCAACAGCAGTGGCAATAGCCAGGTAAATAAGAGAACGTTTGGTTGCTTTATCAAATTTAGGATGATTGTGTTCGCCTTTAAGGTGTGGTTTCATAAAATCAACCGCAAAAACAGGGTTCATAATATAAGCAACAACGAGTGAAGCCAGCAACGTAATGATCAGCGTGATCGGCAGGAAAAACATAAAATGGCCGATCAAACTGTTCCAGAAAGCTAACGGAACAAATGGTGCCAGCGTAGTCATGGTACCAGAAAATACCGGTAAAAACACTTCGCCTGCTGCTGTTTTCGCTGCTTCTTTTATCGATACTTTTCCGTTATCAAAAATCCGGTGCGTATTTTCGATTACCACAATCGCATCATCAACTACAATTCCTAAAGCCAAAAGGAACGAAAACAACACGATCATGTTTAGTGTAAACCCAATCGCGGGCATCACTAAAAAAGCAATAAAACAGGATAACGGAACGGATAACGCCACAAAAATAGCATTGGTGGTTCCCATAAAAAACATCAGGATCACGGTTACCAAGATAAAACCAATGATAATGGTGTTGATTAAATCGTTAAGCGTGGTGCGGGTTTTATCGGATTGATCGCCGGTTACCGTGATATTCAAACCTTTTGGGAAAACTGTTTTTTGCTTTAATTTAATCAGCTCATTAATTTTGTCTGACGCCTGAATCAGGTTTTCGCCGGCACGTTTACTTACGTTTAAGGTAATTACATTTTTAAATTTCGAGTTATCATTTGTTTTTAAACGCGCATAACTTTCCTGCTCTAAAAACGAATCTTTTATTTCGGCAATATCACGCAGGTAAACGGTTTGCCCTTTCGGGTTCCTAACGGCCATTGCGGCAACTTCATCTGCATTTTTAAAATCCTGTTTAATATCAATACTGCGCCGAACGCCATCTGTTTTAACAGTTCCGGCAGTTGTTAAAATATTTTCTGAACCGATTGCCTGGATAATATCATTAAAGCTGATTTGTGCAGAGGCCATTTTATTCAGGTCAACATTTACCTGGATTTCCGGCGTTAAGGCACCAACTTCGTCAACTTTAGATATTTCTTTGTAGCTTTCGATCTCATCTTTTAAAAGATCAGCGTATTCTTTCAGCCTTTTCAGGTTATAATCTCCTGAAATATTAATATACAGAATCGGAAGATCGGCAACGTTAATATCGGAAATTACTGATTCTTTAAGGTTATCGTCATTTTGCGGTAAATCCTGTTTTGCTTTATCAACAGCATCTTTTACATCAATTTTAGCATCCTTAATTTTAACGTTTGCCTGAAACTCAGCCGTAATAATAGATACGTTTTGTACCGAATTTGAAGTAACTTTTTTAAGCCCTTTTAAGGATTTTAGCTGCTTTTCAATTTGCCTGGTAACTAAGTTTTCAATGTTTTGGGGCGATTGGCCCGCAAATGTGGTGGTGATAAAAACTTTTGATTGTGCTATATCCGGAAAGTTTTCTTTCGGCAGATTATTATAGCTGATCAAACCCAATACCGAGATCAAAAATATGAGCACGTAAATGGCTGTTTTATTATCAATGGCCCAGCTTGAGGGCGCAAACTCTTTTCTTAGATCTTTCATATCAATGAGATCAATAGGTTATTAACTTCCTTTTAAAACTTTTACTTTATCACCATCTTCCATGTCTTCCGCACCGGCAGTAATTAATTGATCACCTGATGCCAAACCTGATAAAATTTCTGACCGTCCGCCGTAAGTAGCTCCAACTTTAATATTCTTACGTTTAGCCGTACCGCTGTTGTTCACAAATACATAATCGCCATCTTCGGATTTCTGGATTGTTTTTACCGGGATAACAATTGCATTATGTTTAGAATAATCCGCAATTTTTAATATGGCTGTCATGTTAGGGCGAAGTGATTTACGCGCCGGTAATTTAATTTCGATGGCAAAACTACGTGAAGTAGGATCAATCGCTTTGGCTACAAAAGTTAACTTCGTGATTACAGAGTCGTTTGCATCCGGCACTAAAATTTTAACATTGTTACCTGTTCCTACACTGCCTGCGAACGATTCAGGAACGTCAGCCTTAACTTTTAGCACATCTGCATTTACGATACGGATACCTGTAATACCCGGCTGTGCAACCTGGCCAAGTTTTAAATCCATTTGATCGACCGTACCATTAATAGGAGAGGTAATGCGGAACATGCTTGCCTGCTCATGCAAAGCAGCAGCTTGTTTTTGGGCACTTTGCAAATTGGTTTGTGCTTGCAGATATTGTACTTCGGTACCAATTTTTTGATCCCAAAGATTTTTTTGCCGCTGAAATAAAGTATTTAATAAACTTACCTGCGATTGTGCCTGTGCGATGTTCTGCTTTAAAACACTGTTATCTAACTGCACAAGCACTTGCCCTTTTGATACATGCTGGCCAGCTCTTGCATTGATGGCGATAATTGTTCCGGGAGATTGCGGATAAGCGGTAACATTGTCCTGCGCATCAATTTTTCCCTGAATCTGAACATAGTTTGTAAACGCACCCGGTTTAATTTCCATCACGCTAACATCTGATGATTTGGTAGAATCAGTTCCGCCTGCTTCAGCCTGCAGTTTTGCAATTTTTGAGGTAGTTTCTGCCTGTTGCTTTTGTAAATCTGCCAGTTCGGCTTTTTTATCCTTTGGCTTATTAGAACATGCTGCTAAAAACAGTATGGCCGATAGATATAATAGTTTTTTCATTTTTTATCGATATAGAATTTTGGTCTGGTTATTTAATTCTTCCGTAAGCTCTTTCCAAATCTACTTTACTTACCAAAGCATCGTAAAGTCCTTGTATATATTGGTTATCTGCATCTTCCAGCGCAGTTTGTGCCTGGGTAACTTCAATACTCGAACCTACTCCTTGCTGGTATTTAATTTTAGAAACCCGTAAAACTTCGCGGGCAAGTTCCTGGCTTTTCTTTTGATTATTTAAGGTTTGTAAACCGTTAATATAGGTAACATTAGCTTGACTTGCTTGCAGGTTTAAAGAATTTTTAAGATCAGTTAAATCATTTTGCGATTTTTGATAAGTAATTTTAGCTTGCTTTATTTGATTTGAGCGCTGAAATCCGGTAAATACAGGTAAATTTAAAGTTAAGCCAACATAGCTGGACGGAAAATAAGAATTAAATAACTGCCCGAAAGAATTATTTTGATAAGCAGAAGCAACACTTCCGTTTGCAGTTAAAGATGGATAGTATTGCGAAATCCGGTTTTTAATATCCAAAGCATATAAATTCTTTTGTGTTTCCTGTAAACCATATTCGATGCGGTTACGGTAAAAAGTGGTATCTGTTGTGTAAGTAGCAATCGTTTCATCAAATTTAATATCTGCCAATTTATCTACCAAAGTTAAATTATACTCAATAGGCATTCCCATTTGAAATTTTAACAATTGGTAATTTAGTGCCAGTAAACGAACTGTGTTCTCACGGTCTGTAACCAAGTTATTATATTGAACTGTAATACGGTCAACATCTATTTTCTCCACAAAACCTTGCTTGTTTTGAGCTGTAGTTTGGTCAAGCTGTTGCTTTAACTGATTGATGTTGGCATCTAATAACCGAACCTGCTCATTGCTAACCAGCACCTGGTAATAAGCTTTCGTTACGTTTACATTAACATCAATTCTAGACCGGGTATAATTTCGGTTTGATAGTTCTTTATAAGTTTTAGCTGCTTTTAACCCAATTAAATAACTACCGCTAAATAAAATCTGGCTAGCATTTAAGGCCAGGTTTGAGTTATAGTTTACACCAAATTTAACAGGTATAAAAGTACCGGGCTGATTAAAAAATTCTCCCGGTAAAAGCGTAGTCGGTAATTTTAAATAATCGGTAAATGTTGCCTGTCCACTAATTTGTGGCAAACCGATGCCAATTGTTTCTTTCACCCTGTATTCAGCACTTTTAATATCCAGGTTTGCATTTAATACGGTATTTTGATGCTCATAAGCATAATTTATACATTCAGCAATACTATAATTAAACGTTTGATTTTGCGGCAGTGATTGGGAAAACAAGTTAAATCCGGTGGTCAGGCAAATTAATATTGTTATTATTTTCTTCATTTAAATTGATTAGGTTAAGGTAGATTTTAAGATTTGGTTATAGGTACTGCAAATAATTTTAGTTGTATAGTTTTTTTAATCGTTAACCTCATTTTTATATTGATCAAGGAGTTCATGCCCTTTAAGCGTGCAAACACCATAATTAAAATGCTTAAGTAATTGGTATTGTACTTTCCAGGTACTAAATGCTGAGATCGGAAAGATAATAGTGCTAAAACCCATTTCTACCTGGTGAACCCGCATTTTGGCTAAAATTTTAACGTCTATTTCCGGCCGGATAAAACCTTGTTCGATACCTTTATCTAACAGTTCCTCCAAAGTTTTTATCAAAACATCCGATTTAAACTTCTGAAATTCACTCCAGGCATCCGGATGATATTTTTGCATATCATGTATCACAATCGGATTAATCCTCGAAAAAATTTCTTCAGAGCATTTCATCATATTGATCATCTCTTCAATCACATTGGTAGAACTTTCAATGATTGTTTTTATTTGGCATTCATCCTCAACAAGCTTTTTCTTGACTAATGCACTTACCAGCTCATTTTTATCATTAAAAAATTGGTAGATAGTTTTTTTCGACATGCCTAAATGTTTGGCAATATCGTCCATTGTTATGCTTTTAATGCCGGCCTGCAAAAACAATTCCTCGCCACCCTTAATTATTCGTTCCGTTTGATCAACCAACATGATGCAGTAAAACTAAGGAAACATTTTTAGGTTTTAAAGTTTCCAATTAAAAATAAAAGTAGATTATGACTTTTAAAATATAATTGCCTTTTGGACGGATTAATTTAATATTTGTTACAGCAATTTAACTTTTGAGTTAAAGTAGTTTTTATGGCATTTACTGTAAAGTGGAATTTGGATTGATTCATAGTTTTAGAAAACTATAACGTGAAGTATGGCTGGGCAGCAAACTTTACAAAAAATAGTGCTAAAAGAAGTAAGAATTATTTTACCCATGCTTCTTTTAGCACCTAAAAATTAGTATTCAAGCAAAACGTGCGGACGGTAAGTATCCGTTTTAACTTCTGCTTTTAACTCGTGTAAAATATTGTACAAACCGAAATTGGTGCGGTTTACATAGATGAAATGCTTAACACCGCGCGCCTGCTTAAATTCCGGCATTTTAGCAATTTTTTCTCCGAAAGCATATAAGCGGTCAAAAAATTCTGTCTGACTAAAATCGAAACTATCCGTCATATAAGGTTTGGCAAACAAGCTGATCATCTCTTTATAAGCCTGATAATAAAACTCAATTTGCTGCGGATTATCTTTTGGCAAAATCATTTCCAGCTGCCGGAAAGCTTTAATTGTTTCTTCTTTATTTTGAAGCAAATCTGTAGAAGTTGTCGAGAAAAACGGATAATAAAAATCATCCGGCATTTCCTTAATACAGCCAAAATCAATTACACCCAGTTTCCCTTCCGGCGTAATCATAAAATTTCCCGGGTGAGGATCGGCATGTACGGCGCGTAATTCATGCTGCTGGAAATTGTAGAAATCCCACAAAGCCTGGCCAATCAAATTCCGTTCTTCCTGGCTTGGGTTGCTTTGCAGATATTCCTTTAAATGCTTGCCTTCCAACCAGCTCATCGTAATGATGCGTTTTTTAGAAAGCTCCGGATAATAAGTTGGGAATACTACATTTTTCAAATCCTTGCAAGCCTGCGTAAATTCAATGGAACGGCGCACTTCCAGCTCATAATCTGTTTCTTCCAGCAAACGTTCTTCTACTTCACGCATGTAAATATCCAATTCCTTCTCGCTCATGCCCAAAAGCCGGAAAGCAAAAGGTTTTACCAGTTTTAAATCCGAAGAAATAGAATCGCCAACACCCGGATACTGAATTTTTACAGCCAGTTTTTCACCGTTTAATTCTGCTTCATGTACTTGTCCGATAGAAGCCGCGTTGGTAGATTTCAGATTAAACTTATCATAAATCTGTTCCGGCGATTTTCCGAAATACTTTTTAAAAGTCTGCACAATCAGCGGACCGGAAAGCGGCGGCGCATTATACTGCGACTGTGAAAACTTATCTACATAAGCTGTCGGTAAAATATTCTTGTCCATACTCAGCATCTGCGCAACTTTTAGCGCGCTACCTTTCAATTCACTTAAAGATTCGTAAATATCGGCCGCATTATCCTCGTTCAACTCATCCTTGTTCATATCCGGGTTGAATAGTTTTTTAGAATAATGCTTCACATAGTTGCCGCCAATCTTAAAACCCGTTTTTACAAACTTGGCAGATCGCTGCACTTTGGATGTTGGTATGCTGTTTTGTTCTTTTCCTTGTTCGCTCATGCTTCTTTTATCGGTATAAAATTCTATTTTAGAGCGAGGAGGAGAGGAGCAAAGGGCGACAAATCAATTACCCTAACAAATGCCTCGCTATATATTTTTCCTTGTTTTTTGATCTTTTCTCTCAATCTTCGCTCTTTCTCTTTTGGGCGTGCCCCTACGGGTCGGGCTATTCGTTGCAAGTCCTCGCTATGCTCCGGGCTTTCCACTGCTATCCCTCACGTACCTGCACTTACGCTATATCAATTAATTATTGAGGCTGTTCAGTTTGCTGCGCTTTGGCTTTGCTCCAAACTTCTTTTGGAAGAAAACCTTCATCATTGTTGTAATATTCTATTACCTGTTCAGGGTTTAAGTCTTGTATTTCTAAACCTATCTGATCTCGGATTTTTTGCAATTGTGTAACCATGGAATCGTTGCTAATTTCTTCTTCCATTATATAATATAGTTTTGTTAAATTTCGCTATCCATTCCGCTCTCCGCTCCAAAATTCCCGCTCCAAACTAAAACTTCATTTTCTCCTTAAAACCGCCGTTTTTGACCAGGAATTTGCCGTAATCCAGCAAATTATCAACCGGCGAACGTTGGAATAAATCGAAAGTAACGTTTACACCTTTTTCAATCGCTTCGTCTGTTTTTTCGAAACCTTTGGATTCATCATTTACCCAAAAATTCAGGATAAATCCAAACTGAATCCACAACGCGTCTTTGTAACGGTTAGCTAAAAATTTACGGTCGGCCAGTTCGCCGGTTTCAATGCCATCCTGTAAAATCTGTGCGCTAAAATTTTCAAATTCTTCCTTCAAACCGGCATAAATTTTTGGCGTACCCATGCCTTTTGCAGCACGTTTACTACTATAAACCGCGAAGCTTCTTTTACCCTTTAATAATTCGAAAAAGCTGTAAAAAAACGATAAGCCTTTTTCGCGGGCAGAATATTGTGGCCAAACTTCCTGGGTTTTAATTTCGGCGATGGTTTTTAAAGTTAAATCGGTCCAGATGCTTTGCTCTACACCTTCAAAAGAACCGAAATGCTGGTAAAATTCCTCTTCGGAAAACTCGTGTTTTTTGGCGAAAATGTAAACAGATTTTGGCTGCTCGCCTTCGGTCAGCACATAATCAATATAATCGTTCTGGATTTTTTCTGTTGAAGCCATGATTTTTATCAGATAAAATATTTATTATTTCCAGCATTAAATTACGGAATACTTTACAAAAACTGTATTCATTGTAAAGGTTTGATGCTGTGCTGACAATTACTTCCATCAATAAAAAGAGTTGATAAAAGAAGTATCAGTACTTATTTAACGTTTAATTCCTCCGGAAATTTTTCCGGCTTGGCATAACTTAAACGCGCCAATTTTTTTGTGGTATGATAGCTATCCAAACCGGAAGCAGTTATAGAACCGGCTTTTTCCAGATCCACAAAACCATCTTCGCTTACAAAATCTTCACTCACTTTTACCCATTTAATTTCGCCGATAACAATACTGGTTTCATTATGGCTGATCGGTAAAACTTCCTTCAATTCCAGCCCGATCGATAAAGAAGATTCTAAAATATACGGTGCTTTAAAACCATCCACATAAGCCTCCGTAAAATTACAGTGTTTAAACTCAGAATCACCGGAAGGATAACGTGCGCTTGCCTGGTGCGCTTCTTTATAAAAAGTTGCCAATACGTTGTTTAAAGTATAAAAGCCAGTTGTTTTAATGTTTTTTAAAGTATCGTGCTGCGGGCCGGGCGGCCGGGCAATCATGCCCATCAAAGGCGGATTTGCACCTAAATGGAATATGGAACTGTAAACAGATAAGTTGGTATTTCCGGCTTCATTAACCGTTCCTAACAATTGCAAACTTTTAAAACCACCCAAGCTGTTGATAAACATTGCCCGGTACTGCTTTTCCATCTGCATTAAAGCATCGTGTGTATAAATCATATTTTTTGTAATTTAAAGCGGACGTAAAACAGATAGGCCGCCATCAACACCGATTACCTGGCCGGTAATCCAGGAGCTTTCCCCGGATAAAAGAAATTTTGCAGCCGCAGCCATGTCTTCCGGCTGGCCGAACTTGCCGAGCGGATGCCGTTTATTAGCCGCTTCCTGCTTTTCGTCTGTATTTAACAAATGCTGTGCAAGCGGCGTATTGGTAAGCGAAGGTGCAATCGCATTTACACGGATTTTACTTGAAACCAGCTCTGCAGCCAGGGAAAGCGCAAAGCCTTCTATCGCGCCTTTGGAAGCAGCAATGCTGGTATGAAAACCCATTCCGGTTCGGGCAGCAACGGTACTAAAAAGTACAATTGAAGCATTTTCCGCCGCTTTTAAAGCTTTTAAGGATTGCTGGATGAGCGTTACCGCGCCCAAAACGTTCAGCGTAAAATCATTTAAAAAATCCTCGCGTGTAATCCGCTGAATAGGTTTTAAATTGATAGAACCAACTGAATAAACAAAACCATGTATTTGTTCTGGCAACTGTGCGGCAAAATCTATGCTGGCAGAAGTAACATCGTAAGTAATATGGGTTACGTTTTCGGGCAATTCGTTTCCCGGGTTTCTGGAAATTACATAAACTTTTGCACCTTCGGCAACTAATTTTTTTACCAAAGCCAAACCAATGCCCGAACTTCCGCCCGCAACAACTATATTTTTTTGATCAAAACTCATGCTTCTTTTACGGCTAAATTGTTTGCAGTTATTCTGGTAACATAAGTTGCATTTGTTTGTTCAATTAAATCTTGCCGATGCAAATTATTTATGTCTCAAGTAAAAAAATATACTAAATCAAACCTGCCTTCTAAAGTTTGTGTGCAGTGCGGGCGGCCTTTTGAGTGGCGCAAAAAGTGGGAGAAATGTTGGGAAGAAGTAAAATATTGCAGTGATCGCTGTCGTAAAGCTAAATAAGAATTAATTCCAATGATACAAAAGAACGATTTTATACTTAATTTGTAATCATTATAAATATGAGCGGTAAAACGATTTTAGTTTGGTTTAGAAATGATTTGCGGGTGCAAGATAATGAAGTATTAACGGAAGCGGTTAATAAGGCAGAATCTATCGTACCGGTATATTGTTTTGATCCTTTTTATTATCGGCATACTTCTTTTAACACCCAAAAAACCGGGAATTTCCGGGCGCGTTTTATTAATGAATCGGTTACTGATCTGCGGCTTTCACTACAAAACCTGGGTGGGAATTTAATTATTCGTACCGGTGACCCTGCTGTAATTATCCCGGAGCTTGCGCAGCAATATCAGGTTTCCGAAGTTTATCATCACCGTGAAGTTGCTTTTGAGGAAACAGACATTTCTACAAAAGTTGAAGCAGCTCTGTGGAAATTAAAGCTAAACCTAAAGCATTTCATCGGCCATACGCTTTATAATAAAGAAGATTTGCCGTTCCCGATTAAAGATATTCCGGATGCTTTTGCCACTTTCCGCAAAAAAGTAGAACGAGACAGTGAGGTTCGCCGTTGTGCCATTTCTCCCGCAAAAATTACCACACCGGAAATTACGGATGCCGGCGAAATCCCGACACTGGAAGAACTCGGTTTAACAGAACCTTTTGATGATGAACGTGCTGTGATACGCTTTATCGGCGGCGAAACGGAAGGTTTAAAAAGGTTAAATAATTTTGCCGGAGACGGAAATCAGGATAAAACATTAAAAACAGCTAACAGTACTTTAGGAGCTGATTTTGCTAACACGATGTCGGTTTGGTTATCCATGGGCTGTATTTCCCCGCGGCAAATTTACCGGCAAGTGCAGCAATACGAAAAAACGCAGGGCGGCAACGCGCTAACCCATGCCATCGTGCTGGAATTACTTTGGCGCGACTATTATCGTTTTATGTTTAAAAAACACGGTGATCAGTTTTTTCAGAAAGAAGGATTTAAAGGTGAAGCTCCGCCGGAAGCTGCTAACCAGGATGAACTGCTGGAAAAATGGAAAGCCGGACAAACCGGTGTGCCTTTTGTTGATGCTATTATGCACGAAATTAAGGCAACCGGTTATACCAGTATCCGCGGGCGATATATTGCAGCCAGCTTTTTAGTACGGGATTTAAAGGTAAACTGGACTTGCGGCGCGGCTTATTTTGAAGAAAAACTGATCGATTACAGTCCCGCAACGAACTGGGGAAACTGGGCATCCGTTGCCGGCGTGGGCAATGATCCGAAGGAAAACCGTTCTGTTAATATTATCAAACAAGCCGTTGAGGCCGACCCGAAAGGGCAATATATAAAGCTTTGGATGCCCGAATTAAACGCCATCCCCGGAAAACAAATCCACACGCCGTTTTTCCTGACGGAAGCAGAATTATCCGTCTTTAATATAAAACTTGGCCGCGATTACCCAAAGCTGATCATCGAACCAAAATGGCAAAAGCTGGCGGATAATAATGCAAGTATTTTTTAGAGAGCTTTTAGCTATTCTATTAGCAATCAGCTTTTAGCTCAATGTCCGCTTTGTATAATAATGATTCAAATTTGTTTGCAAATCGCTAAAGGCTGATTGCTGACAGCTAATCGCTGACAACTTCCTCAAACCAATGCTTCTTTTATCGGTTAAAAATTGGTGAAAACTTTACGATTTATTTTGGGCGATCAGCTCAACAGCACGCATTCCTGGTTCCTGCAAAAAGACCCGGAAACGGTTTATGTAATGATGGAAATGATGCAGGAACAAAACTACGTGAAGCATCATATCCAAAAAATTCTGGCTTTTTTTGCGGCGATGCGGAACTTTGCTTTTCAATTGGAAAAAGCGGGCCACAAGGTAATTTACCTCAAATTGGATGATCCGGAAAACGAGCAAACGCTGGCTGGTAACCTTCAAAAAATCATCGGTAAAAACAGTATCGAACAATTTGAATATTTTCTGCCTGATGAATATCGGCTGGATCAGCAGTTGAAAACTTTCTGCAAAGATTTATCTATCCCGACCAAAGCTTACGATACCGAACATTTTTTTACTTCCCGCGAGGAAGTCGGCGATTTTTTCTCCGGCAAAAAGCAACTGATCATGGAAAGTTTTTATCGGCACATGCGGCAAAAATATGATTTGCTGATGAACGGAAAAGAGCCAACCGGCGGTTTGTGGAACTTTGATGTAGATAACCGCAACCGCTATGATAAAAAAGTCCCGCTGCCGGAACCGCTGGTTTTTGAACATGATTTGTCGGAAATCAGGGCAATGATTGATGAAATGAAAGTGCAGCGTTTTGGCAATGTGGTGGGTAATATAGTTGATTTACCGCTTTCCCGAAAAGAAGCTTTGAAGTTGATCGATTACTTCTGCCAGCATCTTTTGCCGCATTTTGGTACTTACGAAGATGCGATGCTGCAGCAGCACGTCTCGCTTTTTCATTCGCGTTTATCTTTTGCGCTGAATGTGAAATTAATCTCCCCAAAAGAAGTAATCAGCCAAGCGATTATGGCTTGGCAGCATCGCCAAAAAGAAATTTCCTTACCGCAAATTGAAGGATTTGTACGGCAGATTTTGGGCTGGCGCGAATATATGCGTGGTTTATACTGGAACAAAATGCCGGAATTTGCAGAGAAAAACTTTTTTAATCATCATGCAAAACTGCCGGAATGGTTTTGGACGGGCGAGACGAAAATGAATTGTTTGAAACACAGCATCGGCCAATCGCTGGATTTGGGCTGGGCGCATCACATTCAAAGATTGATGGTAATCGGGAATTTTGCAATGCTATCAGGAAGTAATCCTGATGAGGTAGATGCTTGGTATCTTGGTATTTATGTAGATGCAATGCAATGGGTGCAGCTACCCAACACGCGCGGCATGAGCCAGTTTGCCGATGGCGGGATGGTTGGCACGAAACCATATGCAGCTTCGGCGGCTTACATCAATAAAATGAGTGATTATTGCGGAAGCTGTTTTTACGACCGGAATAAAAAGTACGGCGAAAAAGCTTGTCCGTATAATAGTTTGTATTGGGATTTCTTCTCCCGGAACGAAAATTTACTGGCCAATAATCAGCGTTTAAAACTAATTTATGGCAACTTGCATCGCCTAAAACCTGAGGATTTGGAAAAGATTTTAGAACAGGCTGCGGTTTATAAAAGTATGGTTAATGAGTTGTAGGAGGAGGCGGTCAGCTAATTGGCTGTAAGCTATCAGATTTCGGCCAAATGAGTTTTTTGGGTAATAAACGAAGCATCAGCAGTCCACATATCAGCTTAAAACATAACACCAATTTTTGCACGATAAAAGAAGTATCAATAATTTTCCGTTTATTCCCGATTGCCATAGCCGATTGCTAAGAGCTGATTACTAAGAGATTAATTAAGCCACAAAAACCGGTATGTTTATTTTTTAAATTCTTACTTTTGTTGCGTTTCACTGATTGGATTTTCCATGAGCACTTTTTCATATCTTAATAACGCTAACGCAGCGTACATCGACGGCCTTTACCAAAATTACCAGCAAGACCCGGAATCGGTTGATTTTGGCTGGCAAAAGTTTTTTGAAGGTTTTGATTTTGGCGGATCCGGGCTGATAAATGTTGATAAAAAAGTTGTAGAGCCTGCTGCAGATAGCAGCCATTTTTTAAAGGAGATCAATGTTTTAAACATGATTAACGGTTATCGTACCCGTGGTCATTTGTTCACCAAAACCAATCCCGTTCGCGAACGCCGCAAGTATGTTCCGGGTAAAGATTTAGAAACTTTTGGTTTAAACAATGCAGATTTAAATACCGTTTTTAATGCAGGTGTAGAAGTAGGATTAGGGCCGGCAAAACTAAGCGACATCCGCGATCTGCTGGAACAAACTTATTGCCAATCGATTGGTGCAGAGTATCGTTACCTGCGCGACCCGGATAAAATTACCTGGTTTGAAGAGCGGATGGAAAGAAGCCGCAATACGCCGCATTTCTCCATCGACGAAAAAAAACAGCTGTTAAAAAAGCTGAATGAAGCGGTTGTTTTTGAGAGTTTTCTGGGAACGAAATTCCTCGGACAAAAACGGTTTTCGCTGGAAGGAGCAGAGTCTTTGATTCCGGCTTTGGATTCTGTTATTCAAAAAGGTGCCAAATTAGGGATTGAAGAATTTGTGATCGGTATGGCGCACCGCGGCCGTTTAAACGTGCTGGTCAACATTCTTCAAAAAACGTACAAAACCATTTTTTCTGAGTTTGAAGGAAAAGGTTTTGATGAACAGGAATCTTTTAGCGGAGACGTAAAATATCATTTAGGTTATTCTACCGATGTGGAAACTTTAGACGGTAAAAAAGTGCATCTGAGCCTTTGCCCGAATCCGTCGCATTTAGAAGCAGTTGACCCGGTAGTTGAAGGTTTAACGCGCTCAAAAATCGACTTTAAATATGGCGGCGATGATAAAAAAATTGCACCGATTTTAATTCACGGTGATGCTTCTGTTGCCGGCCAGGGCATTATTTACGAAGTTTTGCAAATGTCGAAGCTGGAAGGTTACCGTACCGGCGGAACGGTCCATTTAGTTATCAACAATCAAATTGGCTTCACTACAAATTATAAAGACGCACGTTCCAGCACGTATTGTACAGATATTGCCAAAACTGTTTTATCACCGGTTTTCCATGTAAATGGAGACGATGTGGAAGCATTAACTTATGCCATCAATCTGGCTATGGAATATCGCCAGACTTTCCATAAAGATGTTTTTATCGATATTTTATGTTATCGCCGGTACGGACATAACGAATCTGACGAGCCGAAATTTACGCAGCCGCTATTATATAAAGCGATTGAAAGCCATCCGAATCCAAAAGAAATTTATAACCAGAAGCTGATTGCTGAGGGAAGTATCGATGCAGAACTGGCTAAGCAAATGGAAAAAGATTTCCGTGCTTTATTGCAGGAAAAACTGAATGAATCTAAATCCGAAGAAAAATTTTCGGAAGTAAAACCGGTATTTGCCGGTGCCTGGAAAGGTTTGCGTTTAGCTACCGATAAAGATTTTCTGGCTTCCCCTGATACTTCAGTTAGTTTGGAAGAACTGGAAATGATCGGTAAAAAAATAACCGAACTACCACAGGGAAAGCAGTTTTTCAAAAAGATTGAGAAACTGTTCCTGGATCGCCAGAAAATGGTAAATGAAACCAAAACTTTCGACTGGGCGATGGGCGAATTGATGGCTTACGGCACGTTGTTAAACCAAGGCTATACGGTTCGTTTAAGCGGAGAAGATGTAAAACGAGGTACCTTTTCACATCGTCATGCTGTTTTAACCTTAGAAGATTCTGAAGAAGAATATGTGCCTTTAAGAAATATTTCTGACAGCCAAGCCGCGTTCCGTATCTACAATTCTCACCTGTCAGAATACGGCGTTTTAGGTTTCGATTACGGTTATGCCTTGGCCAATCCGAATGCTTTAACCATTTGGGAAGCGCAGTTTGGTGATTTTGTGAACGGTGCACAAATTATTACAGATCAATATATTGCAAGCGCAGAAACTAAATGGCAGCGCGGAAATGGTTTGGTGATGTTGCTGCCGCATGGATATGAAGGGCAAGGCCCGGAGCATTCATCCGCCAGGATAGAACGTTTTATGGAACTTTGTGCCGATAACAATATCCAGGTTGCAAACTGTACCACGCCGGCCAATTTCTTTCATGTTTTGCGCCGTCAGTTAATCCAGGAATTCCGTAAACCGCTGGTTGTATTTACTCCAAAAAGTTTACTTCGTAATCCGCAATGTGTATCTAAAATAACAGATTTTACGGAAGGGAAATTTCAGGAAGTAATTGATGATAATTTTATAGATGTAGCCGAAGTAAAAAGAGTGCTGTTCTGTTCCGGTAAAGTTTATTACGATTTGCTGGAAAAACAGCAAACCGATCAGCGTAAAGATGTAGCGATTGTTCGTTTAGAGCAATTATATCCGACACCGGTTTTGCAGATACAAAAAATAAAAGCAAAATATAATCAGGCCGAAAGCTGGGTTTGGGTACAGGAAGAACCGGAAAATATGGGTGCTTGGCCGTATTTGTGTCGTAAGTTACGACATACAGATATTGAATTTGATGTAATTTCCCGCCATGAAAGCAGCAGTACAGCAACCGGATATGCTAAACAACATGCTGCACAACAGTTGCATATTGTTAGCAAAGCTTTTGAAGCACCGGCCGGGATTGAAGTAAAAAAAGAAGTAGAAAAAACAACAGCTGATATGGCTAATGCCGGTGCTGATTAATCCTGAAATATACATTATAAAAATATGAGTTTAGAGATCAAAGTTCCGCCGGTGGGCGAATCCATTTCTGAAGTAACCTTATCAAACTGGGTAAAAAATGATGGTGACCATGTTGAAATGGATGATGTTATTGCCGAGCTGGAATCAGACAAAGCTACGTTTGAGTTAACTGCCGAAGCTGCCGGAACACTTAGAACAACAGCCAAAGAAGGCGATGTTTTACCCATTGGAGCGGTAGTTTGCAGTATCGAATCCGGTGAGGCAACTCCTGAACAAACAGAAAAAACACCGGTAAAAGAAGTAACCTCAACGATAGAACCTGTTCCGGGCGATGCACCAAAAGTAGCTACCGCACCTGCTGCCCAGGAGCTGGAAATCAGGATTCCGGCTGTTGGCGAATCGATCCAGGAAGTTACTTTAACCCGATGGATGAAAAAAGATGGTGATGAGATAGAAATGGACGAACCGCTTGCCGAACTGGAATCCGACAAAGCCACATTTGAATTAAATGCAGAGAGTGCCGGAAAACTATCCATCATCGCACAAGAAGGCGATGTAGTAATTATCGGCGCATTGGTTGGCAAAATTGCTGCTGGTGCCGGTGCCGCTCAAACAGAAAAAACACCGATAAAAGAAGTATCCGAAAAAGCAGAAATTTCTGCCGGAAATGATCAACCTAAAACTTATGCTTCCGGCGTTCCTTCTCCGGCGGCTGCAAAAATATTAGCCGAAAAAGGTATCGATAGTAAAACGATCAACGGAAACGGCATTAACGGAAGAATCACTAAAGAGGATGCTCTAAAAGCAGAAGTACCAAAACCGGCTGCAAAAGTTGAAAGCAAACCTGCCCCAACTCCTGCAAAACCTGTTCCTGCGCCGCAGCCTGTTATTGCCGGAAGTCGGGGAGAACGCCGGGAAAAAATGTCATCCCTACGCAAAACGGTTGCAAAACGATTGGTTGCTGTAAAAAATGAAACGGCGATGCTGACTACTTTTAACGAAGTAGATATGCAGCCGATTATGGAATTACGCGCCAAATACAAAGATAAATTTAAGGAAAAACACCAGGTTGGTTTAGGCTTTATGTCGTTTTTTACCAAAGCAGTTACGGAAGCTTTGAAAGACTGGCCGGCCGTTGGCGCAAGGATTGAAGGCGAAGAAGTAGTTTATAGTGATTTTGCCGATATTTCTATCGCGGTTTCTGCACCGAAAGGTTTGGTTGTGCCGATTATTCGTAACGCTGATGCGATGAGTTTAGCGGAAATTGAAAAAGCCATTGTTGCACTGGCCGGAAAAGCCCGTGAAAGCAAATTAACAATTGATGAAATGACCGGCGGAACGTTTACCATTACTAATGGCGGCGTTTTTGGGTCGATGTTATCAACACCAATTATCAATTCGCCGCAATCTGCAATTTTGGGGATGCACAACATTATCGAGCGTCCGGTTGCTGTAAACGGGCAGGTGGTTATCCGCCCGATGATGTACCTGGCTTTATCATATGATCACCGAATTGTTGACGGACGGGAATCTGTAAGCTTTTTAGTCCGCGTAAAACAGCTGCTGGAAGATCCGGCAAGATTGTTACTCGGTGTATAAATTCTTCATAAAAACTTACAAAGAGGCTCGGATATTCGGGCCTCTTTTGTTTGATGCTTCTTTTACAAGCCTAAATTTAAGCTTTCAGTTAAATTACTTTATCAGGATTATTCCCTTAATAATTATTTATAATTGTTAAATTGAAACCCTCAAACCTAAATTAAAATGAACAGACTTCAAACGCCGGATTACGCTGTATTCCTGATTTATTTTTTGATCGTAGCCTTATATGGTTGGTGGGTTTACCAACGTAAAAGAACGGCGGTTTCATCCTCTAAAGATTATTTTTTGGCCGAAGGTTCGCTCACCTGGTGGGCAATCGGTTCTTCTTTAATCGCTTCCAATATTTCTGCGGAGCAATTTATCGGGATGAGCGGTTCGGGTTTTAAAATGGGCCTGGCAATTTCCTCTTACGAATTTATGGCAGCCTTAACATTGATTATTGTTGCGGTATTTTTTATTCCGGTTTATCTGAAAAACAAAATTTTTACCATGCCGCAATTTCTACATCAGCGTTACAACGGCACGGTGGCAATGATTATGGCTATCTTCTGGTTGCTGTTGTATATCGTGGTAAATTTAATGTCGATATTATATCTGGGTGCGCTGGCAATCAGCGGTATTTCCGGTTTCAGCGTGGTTTTATGTATTGTTTTACTGGCGATATTTTCTATCATAATTGCTTTGGGCGGGATGAAAGTAATTGGTTATACCGATGTGATTCAGGTTTTCTTTTTGATCCTGGGCGGATTGGTTGCTTCTTATATCGCCTTAAATTTAGTGAGCGAAAAAGCAGGAACTACAGGTTTGGTTAACGGACTAAAACTACTTACTTCCGAAGCGGGCGACCACTTTCACATGATTTTTAAAAGAGATAATGCCAATTACATGGATTTGCCCGGTTTATCCGTTTTGCTTGGCGGCTTGTGGATTACCAATTTAAATTACTGGGGTTGCAACCAATACATTACGCAGCGTGCTTTGGGTGCCGATTTAAAAACAGCCCGAGGCGGTTTGCTTTTTGCAGCTTTCCTCAAAATTTTGATGCCGGTTATCGTTGTAATTCCCGGAATTGCCGCTTATGTATTGTATCAAAAAGGCATGTTCCATACAGAAATGCTTACCTCAACTGGTGCAACGGATGTAAACAAAGCTTATCCGGCAATTTTAAATTTGTTACCTATCGGGATGAAAGGTTTGGCTTTTGCAGCCTTAACGGCAGCTATCGTTGCTTCGCTGGCTGGTAAGGCAAATAGTATTGCCACTATTTTTACGCTGGATATTTACAAAAAAGTAATTAAGGCTGATGCCAGCGAAACCAACTTGGTAGTTACCGGTAAAGTAGCTGTGGTAGTTTCCATGATTTTGGGCGTGATCTTATCTTTGTTAATCGGGAATAATTTAATGGGAGAAGGTAAACAAGGTTTTCAATACATCCAGGAATACACCGGTTTTGTTTCGCCGGGTATATTTGCCATGTTTTTGCTGGGTTTCTTCTGGAAAAAAACGACTTCAAACGCGGCTTTATTTGCCACCATCGGCGGTTTTGCATTATCCGTAATCTT
The DNA here is from genome assembly GCA_903642215.1 of Sphingobacteriaceae bacterium. Lineage (GTDB taxonomy): Bacteria > Bacteroidota > Bacteroidia > Sphingobacteriales > Sphingobacteriaceae > Mucilaginibacter_A. Next base: position 1,012,636 of record CAHJWG010000001.1, read on the forward strand.
CAAGTTCCTGCCACAATTTGCAGATCTTCATTTCCTGGCATCAACCGGTTTCTCAAAAGATAACGGACAAGGTGTTTACGAAATCCCATTCATCGACCGCATGGGTTTTGTATTTATCATCTGTATTGTTGGCATGTACATCATCAGCATGATCGAAAACAGCAAAGGTTTACGCGTAAATGCTTTGGAAGTTGACACCAAAATGTTCCGCGTTACACCTGCTTTTACCGCCGGGAGCTTAATAATCTGCGGTTTGCTGGTTGCTATTTATTCTGTATTCTGGTAAGCGATACTTCTTTTATCGGTATAAATTCTTTAAAGCCTTCTGGATTATTTTCAGGAGGCTTTTTTGTTTTTATACTTGAGTTTAGAAGTAAATAATAATATAAGACTAAATGATTAGTTTTGATTATGAAAGGTTTTATAGTTTTTAGTGCTGTGTTTCTGATTATTAATTCAGCAAGCGGACAATCAAAATCAAATAATAATTACTTGTTAGATACAACTTCAGCAAGTTTTAAAGGTGCAATAGGAACTACTATTATCACTAATCATACTATCGATACATTGAAGTTGGAAAGCAAAATAATTTATAATCTACCTTTAGCAGAAAAGATATTCAAATTAATTATACCTCCTGGGGAAAGCCGAACTTTAAAAGCCGATTTTAATTACCCGGATTTTATCCGATTTACTTCTTTACCGCTTCAAATATTTAATGCACCCGGAAAAATTGTTCGTTGTGAGATTGAAAGTGTAAATCCAATTAAGGTAACTTTTAAAGGAGATTTATATTTAGAGAATAATTATTATCAGGATTATCATAAACACGCCATCTCAAATAATACTTATTATAGAATTGGTTCACAGTTAAAGGATTTCAATCAATTTCCAAAGCTGGCAGATTCCCTCAACCAAATTAATGTTAGTTACCTGGAGAAGCATAGTACATCACTTCCTCCAAAATTTAAAAAGCAGGAATACTGGCGATTAATGTACAATAATGCTTTTATGAAGTACCATGTGTTGTTTGATAAAGAATTTAAAAATGGAAATAAGATAAGTGTTAAAGCGGACTATTATGATTTTAAAAAGAATATTCCTTTAAATAGTCCCGATATGATATTAAGCACTGAATACTTGTGGTACGCTATATTTAACTTACGGCATGAAGCATTAATCAGGAATAAAGATGAGAAAAAATTGGTGCAGAATATGATTGCGGCAACTGATAGTTTATACAAGAATAATGAACTGGGAGATGTGCTTAAAATGCGACTGCTTTATGATCAGTATCAACAGTCGAAAACAACATTTCAATTATTATCTGCTAATACAAATTTCCTTAATCCGGCTAATAAAACAATCCTTGATTCTATTATTATTGAAAAATTTCAATTACCATTAGTTGGAGGTAAAGCACCGGGATTTAAGTTGATTAATATGAATAGTGATACAGTTTTATTAAAAAGTTTTACAGGCCATCCGGTAATCATTAACTTTTGGGCTACCTGGTGTGTTCCTTGCATAAAAGAATTTCCTTCCGAAAATAATCTTTATAAAAATTATAGTAAAGATAAAGGTTTGGTTGTGATTAATATCTGTGTAGATTCTAAACTGGAAGATTGGAAACAAGTGTCGATCCGAAGCAACTTACAAATGATTAACCTCTACGCAAACAGTTTAAATTATGAATACTTTAAGAAGTATTACAACTTGTATGCTTTACCACGAAGTGTTTTCATTGGAAAAGATATGAAAATCATCAACAATAATTATAAAAGGGCAAGTTTGCTAACTGCTGCTGATATTGAGAATTATAATTAAATCGTACACACATAGGGAAATTAAATATTTCGCTTCACATAATTTATATCGATAAAAGAAGCATTAATCTATCTTTGATTTTTAAATTTTCATTTCGATGGATTACAGCCTCCTCCAAAACAAACCTTTTTTTATTGTTGGCCCATGCGTGATGGAAAACCGGGAACTGCTGTTTTCAGTGGCAGAAAAACTGGTTCAAATTCGCGAGAAATTAAATGTAACTATCATTTTTAAATCTTCTTTTGATAAAGCAAACCGAACTTCTATCCATTCCTACCGCGGACCGGGATTGGAGAAAGGCATGGAAATGTTGCAAGCTGTAAAAGAGCAGTTTGCCTTGCCGGTTACCACCGATATTCACGAACCTTACCAAGCTTCGGTTGCTGCCGAAGTGGTTGATATTTTGCAAATTCCGGCTTTTTTATGCCGGCAAACAGATTTGTTAGTGGCTGCTGCGGAAACCGGAAAAATTGTCAACATCAAAAAAGCACAGTTTTTGTCCGGTCAGGATATGTTTTATCCGGCGCAAAAAGTTGCGGAAGCAGGTAATAATCAAGTGATTTTAACAGAACGCGGCAACAGTTTCGGCTACAATAATCTGGCGGTTGATTTTCGGAATATTCCTGATATGAAAGCTTTCGGCCATCCGGTTTGCATGGATTGTACGCATTCCGTGCAGCGGCCGGGCGGCGCAGGCGGTAAAACCGGCGGCGACCGCAAGTTTGTCCCTTTTATGGCGCGCGCGGCAAAAGCTTTTGGTGCAAACGGCTATTTTATCGAAACGCATCCCGATCCTGACAATGCTTTAAGCGATGGCCCAAATATGCTTTACCTGCAAGATTTGGAAGGTTTAATTACAGAATTGATTGATGGAAAATAGCAGACTAACAGTTGCCCAACGTGTATTCCAAACAGAAATAGAATCGCTGCAACAGGTTGTAAATCATTTAGATGAAACTTTTGATCGATCTGTAGAATTAATTTTAAATACGAAAGGTAAAGTCATCGTTTCCGGCATCGGAAAATCCGGTTTGATCGGTAAAAAAATTGTGGCCACACTTTCCAGTACCGGCACGCCGGCTTATTTTTTGCATCCGAGCGAAGCTTTTCATGGCGATTTCGGCATCATCAGCCAACAAGATGTCATAATTTTAATTTCTTTTTCCGGCGAAACAGACGAAATACTCAAAATCATTCCTTTTTTGAAATGGCACCAAAACCAGCTGATTGCCATCACCGGAAACCCAAATTCAACCTTGGCTAAAAACGCGGATTGCTGTTTGAAAGTGATGATCACGCAGGAAGCTTGTCCGCTGCAACTCGCGCCAACTTCGTCAACTACCGCAATGCTGGTTTTAGGCGATGCGCTTGCGATAGCTTTAATGGAAGCACGAAATTTTATGCAGGAGGATTTTGCCCGTTTTCATCCGGGCGGAAGTTTGGGCAGGAAGTTGGTAACGCGCGTAAAAGATTTGATGCGGACAGATCAATTGCCGTTTATAAAAGCCAATGCTTCTTTTACCGACCTAATTTTGGCGATGTCTGCCGGGCGTTTGGGTTTGGTGATTATTGGCGATCAAAGCAGGGCTGAAGGCATTATCACTGATGGTGATTTGCGGCGCGGGCTGGTGCGTTTCCCGGATACTTCTACCATAAAAATTGAGGATATTTTCAACCCGAACCCAATCATTATTAATGAAAATGAATTTATCAGCGAAGCAGAAAATCTAATGATCCAGAAAAAGATTGCTACTATTTTAGTGGGCGATGCAGAAAAAAGTATGGTAAAAGGAGTATATCAAATTTATAATGTCTGATCTTTTGTCCTGATTCAAAGCTTCCGAAAATTAATATATTTGCCAACTTCCTGATTTCAAATGCCTGCTTCCCTCAACCCAAAATCTTACGTAAACTATCAAAAACCCGATCATTTAAAAATTGCGGTTATCGGTTTGGGTTACGTTGGTTTGCCGCTGGCGGTAGAATTTGCTTCTAAATTTGAAGTGGTTGGGTTTGATGTAAATGCCAAAAGAGTAGAAGGTTTGCTAACCGGTTTTGACCGAACACGAGAAGTAGAAGCAGCACGTTTAAAGGAAGTTATGGTTCCGCATGGAAAACTTTTTTGTACTTCCGAAGCAAAAAACCTTGAAGAATGTACCATTTTTATCGTTGCTGTCCCGACGCCGACAGACAAACATAATCGCCCGGATTTAAGGCTGATAAAAGAAGCATCCGTATTGGTTGGCAAAGCTTTAAAAAAAGGCGATCTGGTTATTTATGAATCCACGGTTTATCCCGGCGTAACCGAAGATGAATGTGTACCGGTTCTATCCAAAACTTCCGGTTTAATTTATAATCAGGATTTTTTTGCAGGATATTCGCCCGAACGCATTAATCCCGGCGATAAAGAACATACTTTAGTCAACATAAAAAAAATAACTTCCGGTTCTACGCCAGAAGCTGCTGCTTTTGTAGATGAATTATACCGATCAATTGTGGTAGCCGGAACGCATCTCGCCCCAAGTATAAAAGTTGCAGAAGCGGCAAAAGTGATCGAAAATTCGCAGCGCGATATCAACATTGCTTTTGTAAACGAGCTTGCCAAAATTTTCAATTTAATGGGAATTGATACCGGTGAAGTTTTGGAAGCTGCCAGCACCAAATGGAATTTTTTGAAGTTTAAACCGGGTTTGGTTGGCGGCCATTGTACCGGAATCGATCCGTATTATCTGGCACAAAAAGCGCAGGAAGTTGGCTATCATCCCGAAATAATTTTGGCTGGCCGCCGCTTAAATGATGGCATGGGTGCTTATATTGCGTTGGAAGTGATCAAGTTGATGGTGAAAAAGGACATACAGGTTAAGCGTGCTAAAGTTCTGATCCTCGGTTTTACTTTTAAGGAGAACTGCCCGGATGTGCGCAATACACGTGTGATTGATATTATTCGTGTTTTTCAGGAGTTTGAAACAAATTTAACCGTTTATGATCCCTGGGCTGATCCGGAGGAAGTGCATCAGGAATATGGTTTTTCCACGCTTAATCAACCAGAACAATTGAAAAATAATTACGATGCGGTTGTGCTGGCGGTGGCACATCAGGAGTATAAAATGTTGAATTTGAGTGAGTTGAAAAGTAAACACGCCATAATTTATGATGTAAAAGGAGTATTGGCTGCTGATTTAACCGATGGTAGATTATAATTGTTATCCTTTTTCTGAAACCTTTTTACCTTAATTTCATACAAACAGCTGATACTTTATACATGAAAAAATTATTAGTTACCGGTTCTTCCGGCTTAATCGGTTCAGAAGTTTGTATTCATTTTGCTGATTTGGGCTGGGAAATTCATGGCATCGACAATAATCAGCGCGCCGTTTTTTTTGGAGCGAATGGCGATACACGTTGGAATGAAAGCCGTTTACGCAGCCGGATCAAACAATTTTTTCATCACGAACTGGACATCCGTAACCGTAATGGCGTAATCGATCTCATCCAAACCATAAAACCAAGTGCAATTGTACACACAGCCGCGCAACCAAGCCATGATCGTGCGGCCGATATTCCGTTTGATGATTTTGATACGAATGCAGTCGGCACGTTTAATTTACTGGAAGCTACGCGGCGTTACAGCACCGAAATTCCGTTTGTCCATATGTCAACCAACAAGGTTTATGGTGATGCGCCAAACGAAATTGCAATGACGGAACTGGAAAAACGCTGGGATTATGCTGATCCGGATTTTGCTAATGGCATTGCAGAAAATTTTAGAATTGATCAAACCAAACATTCGCTTTTTGGTGCTTCAAAAGTTTCTGCGGATATTTCTGTGCAGGAATACGGTCGGTATTTTAGTATGCCAACTGCTTGTTTAAGAGGAGGTTGCTTAACCGGACCAAATCATACCGGCGTAGAATTACATGGTTTTTTAAGTTATCTGATTAAATGTAATCTCGAAGAAAAACCATACACTGTTTTTGGTTATAAAGGCAAACAGGTGCGCGATAATATTCATTCCTACGATGTTGCTCGTTTTATTGAAGAGTTTATAAAAGCACCGCGTGTGGCAGAAGTTTATAATTTAGGTGGCGGTAAAGATAATACCTGTTCGATTTGGGAAGCTTTTGATCTGATTTCTAACATCAGCGGTAAAGAAATGAAATACAGTTACAGCGAAGCAAACCGTATCGGCGATCATATTTGTTATTACAGCGATTTGCGGAAAATGAAAGAACATTATCCCAACTGGCAGATTACCAAACCGTTAAAAATCGTTTTTCAGGAAATTTATCAATCCTGGATCGAGCGGAACAAGCAGTAATTGAAAGCGTAATGCTTCTTTTATCAACAAAAAATTAGTTTGGCCGTTTAGCGTAGTAGTTTTTAAAAGCAAGGTCATCCTATAAATCAACCCAAATTAAATCATGAAAAAAATAGTATTAAAAACAGTAGCGGTGTTGCTGGTTGCCGTAAGTTTTGCAGCGTGTTCAACGTTAAAAGGTGGTAAAAACACTATTTCCCGCGGTAAAGTTTCTGGCAATTGGGGCATTACCAACATATCTTTGGAAGGTTTGCTGGAAGGAAGTGTGCAATCTGCCTTTAACACTGCTCCTTACAAGTGTTTTGAAAACAGCATCTGGAAGCTAACCAATAGTGGAAACGGCTCTTTTACAATTAATAATCCGCAAAGTGGTTGTCCGGTTGGCACTTCACAAAATATTTACTGGTCATTTTCCAATGGTGCAAATGGACCGGAGTTTCAGTTTAAAAAATTGTACGATAAAGACAAACCCAAAAATGTGGAGGAAGGTTACCGTTTATTGATTACGGCGCAAACGGGCAATACTATGACGTTGAAATCGCCTGTACAATACGGTGGCAAAACCGGTTATGTAGTTTATAATTTCGCGAAGCAGTAATACGAAGTTTTTGTTTTTTAAAAGCGATACTGTTTTTATCAGGATAAAAACAGTATCGCTTTTTTTGTCAATAAATTACTAAATTAGAATACTTAAATTAAGCTTGTTTGAAGAAAGGCGTAAACGATGATATTAAAAACAAAACTTTTGAAGCCAATCTTGATATTGAAAAGCTGCAAAACTTTATAGCTAATTCAGAACATCCATTTTTAACAACGCATCAAAAACTTTGCTTTGTAATTATCGCCAGGATTTATAGAAGAGTTTTACAAGGTTACAGATTCGGAGCAATAAAAATTAGTAATAGTTGGTTAATTGTAGATGGAAACCATCGATATATAGCGTATAAATTAGCAAATATTGAATTTGAAATTATAGCAGGAACACATTCATTTTGTGATCAGCCAAGAAAGATAAATGATATTACAATAGATACTGTACAAGATTGGGATGTCAATCATCCTTACACAAAGAAGTTTTGTAATGATGATTTTTTAAATGAAGAAAATTATTGATGTATGAAATTTTTCTTAGACATAGACGGCGTTATGGTTCATGCAAACCCGCACAAGCGTGTTGAGTTAGATGAGGATGGATTTTATAAGTTCAACCAAACAGCTGTTGATGTTTTAAATTCTGTTATCGATCCTGAAGATGAATTAATATTGTCTACTTCGCACCGGTTTCGGTATGATGTTTTAGGGTGGAAAAATATTTTACAAAGACGAGGGATTCATGCTCACAATATTTCAATATTAGATCTACCAAATGATTCTACCAATAATCGAAAGTTTATAATTATCACTTGGATAAATAAGTTCAAATTACCTTTAGAAGATATAATAATTATTGATGATGATAAATCGCTAAATGATTTACCAATTCCTTTGAAGAAACGTTTGGTGTTAACAAATTCCTATACAGGTTTAAATAGTTCTTCTGATTTAAATAGAATTTTAGAAATTATGGAAAGTACCTTTAGTAAGAAGTCTCGTTTTATGGATATAACAAAATTGTATAAATAAAGAATCGGATATTTTTTAATTCAATTTGTTTAAAACTGCACCCGCGCACCGGCAAACCAATTGCGCACGGGCGCAGCATTATAATAGCGCAAACCAACCGCATTTAAATCATTACCCAAACTGTAATGCTGATTTAACAGGTTATCAATCCCGGTAAAAATATTTAAATTTATTTTTTTGCCGAGGTTTTTATTCCAGCCGATTTTGGTTTGAATGAGATTGTAAGATTTTGCAAAAGCGGTGTTGCCATCATCCAAAGGCAAACGCGAAGTATAATTGTGCTGCAAAAAGAAGTACAATTGATACGGAAAGTTAGCATTTAACTGGCTTACAGAAACCGTAGCCGGAACGCCCGTAAGTTTATTGCCGGAGTAATTTGCCGCCGCATTATAATAATCCCGGAAACGGAATTTGCTTAAAGTCAAGCTATTGTTTACCGACAGGCTTCTAAAAAAATTGGTTGTATTGCTTTTAATAATCTGGAAACTGGCAGAAGTTTCTATTCCGGCCTGGTTGGTGCCGCCGGCATTAAGGTAAAAATCTGTTCCGTTATCATTTAATCTTCGCACAATGGCATTGTTTAAACGGTAATAAAATAAGGCAGCATCCAGGTTAAGACGTTCGTTTGCGCTTTGTTTCCGCAAACCGATTTCATAATTCCAGCCTTTTTCAGCTTGTAAACTGGTGTTGATAATGTTGTTGTTGGGCCGTACTTCTGCTGTGGCCGGTGCAGAATAACCACGGCTAACGGTTGCGCGCCAGGCAAAATCCTGCGTAAGTTGATAAGATAAGGCCAGGCGCGGCATCAAAACCGGTTTAAAGCGGTTTTTGCCGTTTCCGGAAGCAACATCGGTAAAATCGTACTGATAATTATTTAAGCTCACTGCTGCTTCTGCATGTATTTTTTTGAGTATAGTTGAAGCAAATCGTGTAAAATAAAAGCTTTGTTTGGTGAGGATATTGCTGCCAGCCTGCAACTTGCCACGATCGCCGTGGTTGTTATCATAATTATTAATATCGGATCGGGTTTGCTGCATTTCTGTTCCTAAATCCACGTTCCAGATAAAATTATCGGCTTGTTTTTGGCTGCTGCTCAGCTCAAAATAAGTGCGTAAACCGATTGTATTTTCAACCCTAACTTCTTCATTGCTAATGCCAGGATTATCAAAATTGGTGTGCATCCCGTAAACTGAAAAAACGTGTTTCAGGTTGGGCAAATAAAAAGTTTCGTTGGAAACACCGCCAAAAAGTGTTTTGTTGTAAACGGTTGCCTGCTGCTCTGCCGCGCCTGGCAAAGTTGCTGTTGCCGGCCTTGCCGCCTGCGGGTTTTGCTGAAACTGCGCCAGCGTTAAGCCGCCGGGCGTTTGATAATCCAAATCAGAATAAAAAAATAAAGCTTTTAATTGTCCGTTGGGAGAATAAGTCCAATTATCCGATGCCTGCACAAAATTGCGTTTCAGCGCACTTTGTTGCCGGTAACCATCGGCTTGCTGCCAGCTTTGGTTGATGTTTAACCGGTTGTTTTTCAATGCTTCTTTTACGGCAACATTTTCGCGGAAGGTGCCATAAGAACCTGCTTCAAATCCAACCGAAGCCGTACTTTGCTGCTGCCTGTTGCCAAAAGGATCAATCAAAACTACGCCGTTGGAGTTCGCTCCGTACAAACTGCCGTCGGGTCCGCGTAAAATGTTGATATTTTGGATGGAATTTAAATCCAGCAAATTTAAATAAGTATTGCCGCCGGCATCCGTCAACGGAAATTCGTCCATATAAACCTTCACATTCCTCACCCCAAAAGGCGAACGCAGCAAACTGCCTCGAATAGATAAACGGTAACTGCCGGGCGAACGCTCTTCCATCCGAACGCCAGGAATGGTATTTACGGCCGGAACCAAGGAAAAACCCGGCTGTATTTGTAGTTGCTGATAGTTGATGATGCCAACCGCCGCCGGAACGGTTAGTAAGGGCTGCTGCGTTAAATATGCTTTGATCACCACTTCCTGCAATTTTTTTACAGAATCTTTTTGTTGTGCAGCAACCAGCTGAAAAGCGAAGCAAGTTATCAGTAAAAAAGCAAATTTTTTAAACATATAAACTGTAAAACGATGGCTTTAACAGCAAGCCGCAATTAGTAAAACGGTAAAGATATGCTTCTTTTAAAGGGTAAAATTGTTATTAGTTTAAATTGATAATTAAATAAATTTTTTAGTTTCCGGCTTCCGCTTCCGCCAAAGGATGATGATTTATTTCAATCAAAAAACAGGGAATATAGTTTAATACGAAAATTGAACAGCCTGAAATGGAAATTTACAAATGCGCACATTGCAGCCAGATTATATATTTTGAAAACGGTAGCTGTGTGCATTGCGGTTATCCGTTGGGTTTTGATGCTGAAAACCTGAAACTCCGGCCTGTTGTTGCTTTCGAAAACGAAACTTATACTGTTTATGATCAGCCTGAACCAACTTATCGCTACTGCTTAAACCACGGTTACGGCGTTTGCAACTGGTTGGTAAGAGCTGACAGCCCGACGCCTTTTTGCCAGGCTTGCGATTTAAATAGTACGATCCCGAATTTAAGCGAATCGGAAGCGATTAGCCAGTGGATGGTGATCGAAAATGCAAAACATCGTTTGGTTTACAGTTTGCTAAAAATGAAGCTTCCTTTAAGGAGTAAAAAAACTGATCCTGAAAAAGGGTTAATGTTCGATTTTTTGGCTGATTTAAAAGGAAAACCCCGTGTTTTAACCGGGCATGACAATGGTTTGATTACGCTGAATATTATAGAGGCTGACGATGTGGAGCGGGAGAAATCCCGTAAAAATATGAAAGAGCCGTACCGGACTTTGATTGGGCATTTCCGACATGAAGTTGGCCATTATTATTGGGACAGGCTGATTGACAACTCCGCTTATTTAGAAGAATTTAGAAAGTTGTTTGGGGATGACCGCGAAGATTATGGCGAAGCTTTGCAAAAGTATTATAAACACGGTACCCCGGCGGATTGGAACCGGCATTTCATCAGCACGTATGCAAGTTCACATCCCTGGGAAGATTGGGCCGAAACCTGGGCGCACTATTTGCATATTATGGATACGCTGCAAACCGGTTTTGCTTTTGGTTTAAGCCTGCACCCGCAAATTGCCAAACCGGAAGATTATTTGGATGCAGATATGCGGCAGGATCCTTACGAAATTAAAGATTTTGGCCGGATCATATCTACCTGGCTACCCATGAGTTTTGCCATGAACAGCATCAACCGCAGCATGGGCCACACCGATTTATATCCGTTTGTAATAACTCCGGAAGTAATGGAGAAGTTAAGCTTTATACACCGGGTTTGTTATGAGAGTAGGGTTTGATGATTTTATGGTGATAACCGGCTAATTGATGAATAACTTTTCTCTCTTTAAACAGCCCGATCAAATAGACTGCGGCTCTACTTGCTTACATACAATTACAAAGCATTGTCAACGTAACTACAAAACATAAACTCTGCTACAATTTTGTAAAATCAAGAAATAAGATGTTTCATTATTAGTGATGCTGCTGAAAATAGGCTTTCGTTTTTTGGGGGTAAAATTGGGTTTAGACGATTTAAAAGAAGCAGAACTGCCTTTTATTTTACAGTGGCGGCAAAACCATTTTGTGGTTTTGTACAAAATTATCTCAATAGTTTTAAACTGCACTGCTAACACAGTTGATGGTAAACCTTCTTACACAAATAAAAAGTCTTGTTTACTTTAGGCAAAAAAAATCAAATAAAAAGAAGCATTTGTAATTATTACAAATGCTTCTTTTATCACCTAAAATTCTTACCGCCAATCTTTATATTGATTAATCAAACCATTGGTGGAAGAATCATGATCAAAAACTTGTTCTTCGCCTTTTAATTCTTTCTGGATTTTTACGGCGAGTTGTTTGCCTAATTCAACGCCCCATTGGTCAAAACTGAAAATGTTCCAGATAATGCCTTGTACAAATATTTTATGTTCGTAAAAAGCAATCAGGCTGCCTAAAGAGCGCGGCGTAATCTTTTTAAGCAGAATAGAATTGGTTGGCCGGTTGCCTTCAAAAACTTTAAAAGGAGTTAGTTTCTCTATTTCTTCGTCTGATTTGCCGGCGGATTTTAACTCCTCTTTTACATCTTCTTCGGTTTTACCATTCATTAAAGCTTCGGTTTGGGCGAAGAAATTAGATAGTAAAATCGGATGATGATCGCCGGTTGGATTATGGCTTTGTGCCGGCGCGATAAAATCACAAGGAATAATTTTGGTTCCCTGATGGATTAACTGGTAAAAAGCATGTTGGCCGTTTGTGCCTGGTTCGCCCCAGATAATCGGCCCGGTTGAGTAATCTACCAAATTGCCGTTGCGGTCAACGTGTTTGCCGTTACTCTCCATATCGCCTTGCTGGAAATATGCTGCAAAACGGTGTAGGTATTGGTCATAAGGTAAAATAGCTTCCGTTTCAGAACCGAAAAAATTATTGTACCAAATGCCAAGCAATGCTAAAGTAACCGAAATATTCTGCTCAAATTCCGTGGTTTTAAAATGCTCGTCGGCAGCGTTTGCGCCGGTTAGCAATTCTTTAAAATTATCAAAACCAATACTTAAAGCGATGGACAAACCGATGGCACTCCAAAGCGAATACCGGCCACCAACCCAATCCCAAAACACAAACATATTTTTGGTATCGATACCGAAAGCTTCCACCGCTTTACTATTGGTAGAAAGTGCCGCAAAATGCTTGGCCACATCTTCATCTTTTCCGCCGCCTTTAATAAACCAATCGCGTGCGGTGTGTGCATTCGTCATGGTTTCCTGTGTGGTAAAAGTTTTGGAAGCCACTAAAAATAAAGTAGTTGCAGGGTTTAAACCTTTTAAGGTTTCTTCAATATGCGTTCCGTCAACATTAGAAACAAAATGCAAGTTTAAGCGTGTTTTATAGGATTTTAAGGCTTCGGTAACCATCACCGGACCCAAATCAGAACCGCCGATACCGATGTTTACCACATCTGTAATTTCATCGCCTTTGTAACCTTTCCACTCGCCGGAAATGATGGCGTTAGAGAAAGTTTCCATCTGCTGCAAAACCTTGTTCACTTCTTCGGTTACATTTTCTCCGTCAACCGTTAATGGTTTGTTGGTTACGTTTCTTAACGCGGTATGCAATACGGCACGACCTTCGGTTTCGTTAATTTTCTCGCCGGAAAACATGGCTTCAATTGCTTCTTTTAACTTGCATTCTTTAGCGAGTTGGATTAAAAGTGCCATCGCTTTATCGTCAACCCGGTTTTTTGAAAAATCAAACAAAATATCTTCAAAAGTGATCGACATTTTTTTAAACCGATCCGGATCATTTTTAAACAAATCCTTCATTTCGAGTTCGGCAACAGTTGGAAAATAATCGGATAAATAGCGAAACGCTTCTGTTTCTGTAAAATTTATTTTTGGTAACATGATTTGGTTTTTTTAGTTCAAAATTATCATATTAAAATTGATCAGATGCTTAATTGTTCTGAATAGTTTTGATACTGATTTTTAGGTGATATAAAGAAGCATCATACTAAAGCCTCACCCTAAATTCCTCTTCTTTGGGAGAGGGCGAGACCTTTGTTGCTGTTTTTATCAACTTAAAATCGCTTTCCTGCAGATATCTTTCACCTAAATCAATTTTCTATATTTGCGGCATGACAAAAGAACAAGTTCAAGACTTGAGGGATCGCGTAACTTCCCTGAGGAGGCATCTTTGACGTCGATACGAAATTATATCGCTTAAAGGAAGAAGAAGATTTGACACTGGCACCCGATTTTTGGGACGATTCTAAAAAAGCCGAAAAAGTGCTGGCTTCCATGAAAGGTAAAAAAACCTGGACGGATGCGTTTAAAGCTGTAGAAACTTCGGTGGAAGATACGCTGGTGATGCAGGAAATGAACCAATCCGGCGATGCAACCGATGAAGAAGCTGCCGAACAATACAGCCTCACCCTAAAACAACTCGAAGATTTAGAGTTTAAAAACATGCTTTCTGCGGATGAAGATCAGCTGAACGCGGTTTTACAAATTACAGCCGGCGCAGGCGGAACTGAAAGTTGCGATTGGGCCAGTATGCTGATGCGGATGTACACGATGTGGGCGCAAAAACACGGCTATAAAGTTAGCGAACAGGATTTTCAGGAAGGTGAAGTTGCCGGCGTAAAAACCGTAACGCTGCAAATTGAAGGCGATTTTGCGTATGGTTATTTAAAAGGCGAAAACGGTGTGCATCGTTTGGTGCGCATTTCTCCGTTTGATAGCAATGCCAAGCGACATACTTCTTTTGCATCGGTTTATGTGTATCCGCTGGTAGATGATACGATTGAAATTGAGGTAAATCCGGCAGATATTGAGTTTGAAACTTTCCGTTCTGGCGGTGCCGGCGGTCAGAATGTGAACAAGGTAGAAACGGCGGTTCGGTTGTATCACAAACCTTCGGGCATCATCATTAAAAACCAGGAATCGCGTTCGCAATTGCAGAATAAGGAAAATGCGATTCGTTTGCTAAAATCGCAATTATACGAAGCGGAGTTGCGCAAACGAATGGAAATCAGCAACGCCATTGAAGGTGCAAAAATGAAAATTGAATGGGGTTCGCAAATCCGGAATTACGTTTTGCATCCATATAAATTGGTAAAAGATGTGCGGACGAGTTACGAAACTTCCAACGCACAAGGCGTTTTAGATGGCGATTTGGATGAGTTTCTGAAAGCGTTTTTGATGGAGTTTGGCGGGAATAATTAAAATTATATAATGCTGTTTTTATCAACCTAAATTTAGGTCGAAAAAAACAGCATTAGTATTATAAATCAGAATATGGATATATACTGAATTTTGGTGGGAATACTAAGGAGGAATTGAAAGGCTATAGGAATTAAGCAGGATATTTCTTTCTAAGATGTTTCAATATCTCTGGGAAAAAATCAGCGAAGTTTTTGTACTTGTTTGTGTTGATGTAATTATCGGTTATAAAAGCTGTTAAGTCTTCTACATAAATAAAATCATTTGCTGTTTCGCGGGCCATTTGGTGTTTAAACTGGCGTTCAGTACGGTACTTTTTATATAAGGCCGATACAATTGAGCGTACCATGTTTTCATTTAAACAATAAGTCCAATTGCTAATATTATTTCTTTGCATGCCTTCGTCATCCTTGTTAAATAGGTAATTTAAAGCATCTATTTCTTTAGTATATTTTTTAAAAAGGCTTTCTATATAAACATGACTTCCTTCATGCCAAACCAAATTATCAAAGTTTTTAAATTCAAATATCGGATCGGCATCTTTTGAACCATCTATTTTAAAGTACCCAGTATTATAAACTACCCAGTCGGAATATTGCGGATTTAATGTTTTGGTCATTATTGCATGTGATCCCCAACTATTTAACGGATCAATGCAAATAAACCAGCGCACATCCGAATCGTATTTATAAAAATCCTTTAACTTCTCTATTAATCTGCCCGAATCAACATTGGCTTTTAAATCATTGCTCCATTTATTATAACGGCTTTGGTGTTTTTGATAGAATTCCCAAAAGTGTGTATCGTTAAAAAAATCCTTACAAAGTTTTAGATATTCCAGCACATTTTCTTTACCATAATATTTATACCAGCTTAAATCTATCGGCTCATAGATTTTAATATTAGGGAAATCACTCATGCACCAACCTAATTCTACCAAATCAGAATATGTTTTATCAAATGAAATTACTTTTTTTACTGCCGGATGATCCTTATACTTCCCAAAATATTCAATTACCTCTTTGCTATAAGCCGATGGATTTGGCTGTGGATATTTATCAGCCAATATTTGGATGATAGTAAAAAGTTCAATACCGGGATGAACAGTTACTTTAAGTTTCTCTTGTGTTTTTCCCTGGCCAATTCCAATAAGCGGAAACAATATGGTTACATAAATCAATAATAATTTTTTCATTGCGATTTAGTTTAATCACAAAAATGTAGTAGGAAGTTTACATTGAAAAAAGTGATTGACAAACACTGTAATTTTATTGATGAATAGTTATAAGTGATTTAAAGCATCAATTCAGCCTTTTCGTCATCAAAATTTGCCAGTTCATATACAAGTTATCTTTAATACAAGAAACCTATATTATATTTAGCTGATGAAGCGGAAATATATTATCCTTTTGCATGTTGCTTTTTGGGGTTTGTTGATACTAAATCACACTTTTGCTCTTTTTAATGATAATACCTATTATTCCTTTAAAGATCAACCTAAAACCTTCTCATTATTCATAAAGTATTTCTTCTGTGAAACAGGCTTTAGCAGCATTACTGCACTTTGTTTTTACAGTAATTACCTATTTGTTGCACCAGCATTATTTGTAAAAAGGAATTATTTAAAAGCTGCTTTATTTGTTGTATTAATTTTAGTAGCGTTGATGTGCTGGCGCTATATAGTTGAATTTTGGTTTTTTAAACCCGTATTAGGTTTTGATAATTATAAGGGTAACTCCATTACAGCTGAGTTCTACATCACTAACATATTTTACTATTATTTTCCGGTATATTTCCTTTACGGCATTATGTATTTTTTTGTCGAAAGCTGGTATCAAAATAAGCAGCAGCAACAGGAGCTTGAAAAAGAGCAGGCAACTGCCGAATTAAGTTTCCTTCGTTCACAAATCAATCCACATTTTTTATTTAACAGCATTAATGATATTTATTCATTAACTTATCAGCACTCAGAACTGGCACCTATTGCTTTGTTAAAGCTTTCGGAAATTTTACGATACATGTTACGGGAAAGTAAGGATGAATTTATGCTATTACAAAGCGAAATAAAATACTTGGAAAACGTAATCGAGCTACAACGTATCAGTGCTAAAGGAAATGCTTACATTAAATTTTATACTGAAGGATACGTTGGTAATCAAAAAATTGCCACATTGCTTTTTGTCGCTTTTACCGAAAATGCTTTTAAACATGGTGTATTGAACGACCCAAATGAACCTGTAAAAATAAGCTTGCAAGCTACCGGAAACAATATTCAGTTTACAATTCAGAACAAAAAGAACTGTGATCAAAAGGATAAAACAGGAGGTATTGGTTTGAACAATGTACGTCGGCGTTTATTACTAATTTATCCGAATAAACACAGTTTAGTGATTACAGATGAAGATAATTTTTATTCGGTGAACTTAACATTGCAATCAACATGAAACGGCTACATTGCCTTGTCATAGACGATAAACCTTTGGCTATTGATATATTAGTTGATTATATAAGTAAAATAACCTTTTTAGAACTTATTGGTACAACTACCAATCCAATTGAAGGATTAAAGATATTACGAGAGCAACAGATAGACCTTGTTTTCATAGATATTCAAATGCCCGGCTTAACAGGCTTACAATTTATAAAAATAGCGGGGAAACAATGCAAAATAATTCTTACAACTGCTTATGCTGAATATGCTTTGGATGGTTATGAACATGATGTAGTTGATTATTTGTTAAAGCCAATTGCATTTGACCGTTTTTATCGTGCCACAGAAAAAGCTCTGCAAACAGTAATGCCGGTTAATGAAATTAAACTGTCATCTACTACACAAGTAGAACTACCTCCGGAATTTTTATTTATAAAAACAGAATATCGAATTCAAAAGATAGACCTTAAAGATATTCTGTACATAGAGAGTATGCAGAACTATATTACTGTAGTTACTATAAAAGAGCGGATACTAAGTTTACAAACTTTAAAAAAAATAGAAGAGCAGCTACCTGTTAAGGAGTTTGTTCGTGTACATAAATCATTCATTATTGCTTTAAGGCATATTTCTTCTATTGAACATGGCCGTATCAAAATTAATGAACAGTTAATTCCTATAGGAGATAGCTATCGTAAAAGTTTTTACAGTATAGTCGATAATAATTAAGAAGACCGGAAGCCCTCTAAATTAAAAGCCAATGTTTCAACGCTTCACCTCAAGAATGCAAATGTTCTTCACTCGAAATCATCAGCAATTCTGTCAATTCTTCTACTTTTTCTGTCAGACCGGAATTTTCGTAAGAACTAATCAGATTGCGTAAAATCCGTTTAATAATTTCCAAATTGCTGCAAGGTTCGTAATACTGCTTTTCGGGCTTTAAATCCAGTTGTTTTAAAAACATATCTACGTCCCGTTTCCCGAAAATAAAACCTTTGTTAAATGTGTTGATGTAAAACAAAATGCCATTTTCTGCTTCGGGCTGTGCACTTTCATCTACATAAGCCAAAATAAAATGCTGTGGTAAATTAACGCCATAAACCGGAATATCCAGTTTTTGGGCAATGACTGAATAAATTACAGCCAGCGAAATCTGGTTTCCCTTCTTCATTTCCATCACCTGGCTCAAATACGAGTTTTGCGGATCCTGATGATTGGCCGTGTTGCCGCTAAAACCGTAAATGTTATAAAAAACATGGTTCATCAGCTTAATCTTTTCGACCGCACTGCTTTCGTACAGCATTTGTAACCAGATATCGCGCTTAATCGCCTCAATTTCGTTAATGATTTTCTGCTCGTCCAAATCCGGATACTGATATTTATTCAAAATCAAAGCACCGCGCAGCAAATCGAAAGCACCGCTTTGGCACCATAGTTTTAGATCGTTTTTTAAGTTAGAAAACTGTATTTCGTGTACCAATCCGGCAATCCTTTCCTGCAAAACCGGGTCGAAAGCACTTTCCCAGGCAGATTCCAGATGAGCGATCACTTCGGCTCCATACGAGAATAATTTCTGGTGCACATGGTTATATATTTCCTGGTCGGGGTCGTCCAGTAATTTTACTAATGAATCTATTTCGGTTGAATTAAGCATAAACGAGCGGGTTAAAAAGAGCTATTATTTCAAATATAAATTATCTTTGGCATATGTTCAACTGGAAGTTTGCCAGCAATTATCTTAAACATTATCTTACTGCCAAGAGCCGGCACGGCGTGCATTCGCCTTTTGTGTACCAGCTGATTGATAGCGTAATATACGATTTTAGTGCCAAAGGCGATTACCTGCCAATAGAACAGATCCGCCAGCAGCTGCTGCAAAGCAAAACGAAGGTTACCATAATTGATTTGGGCGCCGGTTCGCACATCAATAAAAACCGGGTAAAAGAAGTACGGGAAATTGCCAAAAATGCTTTGAAAACACCACGCATGGCGCAATTAATTTACCGTTTAGTGGCGCATTTACAGCCAAAAAACCTGATCGAACTTGGAACCTGCCTCGGCGTAACTTCTTTATATCTGCATAAAGCAAACCCTTCTGCACAGCTAATTACGATCGAAGGCTGCCCCGAAATTGCGGCTGTTGCTACTAAAAACTTTGAAATGCTGGATGCGGAAAATATTCAGTTACTGACAGGAAATTTCGATACGGTTTTACCTGAGGTTTTAGCAAAACAGCAAACGGAATTTATTTTTATCGACGGAAATCATACCGAAGAAGCTACTTTGCGTTATTTTAACTGGATTTTGCCAAAAGCTTACGATAAAACTGTGATTGTTTTCGATGATATTTACTGGAGCGAAGGCATGAAATCAGCCTGGAAAAAAATTAAGCAGCACCCAAAAGTTACCATTACAATTGATTTATTTTGGATCGGGCTGGTTTTCTTCAAAAAAGACCAGGTGAAGGAGGATTTTAAGGTGCGGTTTTAGCTTTTTATTAAGCTTTCTTCGCTCTCTATTTTCCAATCTTTCGTTTTCCTCGTTCTCCGCTCTTTAACTATACTTCTTTTATCATTTAAAAAGCCTCACCTAAACTTAAATAAAAGCCGGATTGCCGTTTTTCGCCGTTTGGTTTTTCGCCAATACCGTAATCTGCGCGGATGCTGATGCCTTTTTCCACATCAAAAAAGTAACGTAAACCGCCGCCGTAATTCGGTTTCAGTTGGTTTAAATCGAAAGTAGCATGATAAACCGTTCCGGTTCCGCCGAAACCAACTAACGCAATCCGGTCGCTCAAACGGTAACGCAGTTCACTTTGCAGTGCTAAAATAAATTTGTCGCGGTAACGGCCGCTGTAATAACCGCGCATCAGCTGATCGTTTCCCAACGTTTGCAGTAGATAAAAAGGCGTGTTGCTGCCGGTTGTAAACTGGTAACTTCCGTTAAAAGCAAGCACAAACTTTTTAGAAAGAGAGTTGAACTGCCGGAAATCAAAGTTTACATAACCGCCATTGTAATCAGTTCGGTTAATGTTGCTGATTAAGCCGCCGTTTAGGTTTACGTACAATCCTTTAAGCGTATACGTATTGATATTTCGGTTATCAAAAATTAAACTCGGCCCGTAAAATAAACTGCAGCCGCCTTGCTTTCCGGAAATATTTACAGTAGAAAAATAGCTCGCCGGCTGATCATCTTTAAAAGAATAGTTTTCATAATCCGCATTCAATCCCAAAAAAACATGTGTAAAAACAGCTTTTTCGGCACCCAGAATCGCATGAAAACGTTTCTGGGTAAGCAAGGTTTTGTTAATGCCCAAAGTATTGTTTCCGATGCCATAAAAGCTGAACGGAAAGTTGGAATAGCCGATATCTCCGGTTAAATGATAGGTATTTCCCGGCAGCCAGTAATCCGTTTTTAAACTGATACGGCTTTGATTTTTAAACGTATAAGAAACCGGGAAATATAAATTTGAAACTTTGGTATTGCGGTTGGAAGTATCTGAATAAAAGGAATATAAAGCGGCAAAACCAAGTTCCAAACCGGTTTCCTGCGCATAAGCAACCAGCGGCAACGGGAGCAAACTACTTCTTTTACTGCTGTCTTTTTCTGAAAATAACTTTTTAATAAAACGGGATTGTGCTTTTGTTGATTGCACAAACAAAAAAAAGGGCAGTAAAAACAGTATGCGTTTCATTTAATATCGGGGGCGAAGATAGCTGATCTGCCGGTTTTACGTGCGGGTTGTGTTTAAATGTCAAACGTCTTCGCACAAAATGTATATTTTTGAAAAAAATTATTTATACGGAAATGAGTACAGAAAGAGGACCAATATCTCAGTTTATAGAAAAAAATTATCTGCACTTTAATGCTGCAGCTTTAATGGATGCGGCAAAAGGCTATGAAACACATTTGCTGGAAGGCGGCAAAATGATGGTGACTTTAGCCGGCGCGATGAGCACGGCAGAATTAGGGATTTCGCTGGCGGAGATGATCCGGGAAGATAAAATAGCCATTATTTCCTGCACGGGTGCCAATCTGGAAGAAGATATCATGAATTTGGTGGCGCATTCTCATTATAAACGCGTGCCTAATTATCGTGATTTAAGTCCGCAGGACGAGTGGGATTTGCTGGAAGATCATTATAACCGCGTTACCGATACTTGCATCCCGGAAGAAGAAGCTTTCCGCCGTTTGCAAAAACATATTCATAAAATTTGGAAAGATGCGGATGATGCTGGCGAGCGTTATTTCCCGCATGAATACATGTACAAAATGTTGCTTAGTGGGGATTTGGAACAGTATTACGAAATCGACCCAAAAAATTCCTGGATGCTGGCTGCTGCCGAGAAAAACCTGCCGATTGTGGTTCCGGGCTGGGAAGATTCTACGATGGGAAACATTTTTGCTTCTTACATGATCAAAAATGAAATAAAAGCTGTAACCATGAAAAGCGGGATCGAATATATGGCCTGGCTGGCAGATTGGTATATTAAAAATTCTGGCGGAAAAGGAATTGGTTTTTTCCAGATCGGCGGCGGCATTGCCGGCGATTTCCCGATTTGTGTTGTACCGATGCTTTATCAGGACATGGAAATGCCGGAAATCCCTTTCTGGAGTTATTTTTGCCAAATTTCTGATTCTACAACATCTTACGGTTCTTATTCCGGCGCAGTTCCAAACGAAAAAATTACATGGGGTAAATTAGACATCCATACACCCAAATTTATAGTAGAATCTGATGCAACTATTGTAGTTCCGTTAATATTTGCCTGGATTCTAAAACAATAATTTATATACACAACTTTTTTTGCGGTAAAAGAAGCATTTTCAAAACATATGATCTTAAAAAGTGCTGTATATATGTTCAAAAATGTAATTTTTTACTTTATTTAGAATGTTTATAAATTGGTTTTAACAGTCATCACTTTGTCAGTGGTACTTTTATATGTTATACTTTTGTGAACTGAAAAAGCCAATAATAGTGCTGATTTAGTAATTTGAATTCTTCAATAAAATTAAAGCATAAATATACCCTATGAGAAATGTCTCATTGATTTTAAAACAAACTTCAAGATTAGTGTTGATCCTTGCGGGTTTTGTTGTTTTAGGCAAACCGGCCTATGCACAAGATCCGGCAAAAGGTGAGGCATTATTTAAAAGCAACAATTGCGGTTCCTGCCATAAAATAGATGTTCGGATGACTGGTCCGGCTTTGGGTCCAACGATTGCATCCGAATCGGATGAAGCATACTTGATTAAATGGATACAAAATAATCAGGCACTTATTGCTGCAAAAAATCCGAAAGCACTTGCTATTTATAACCAGTTCAATCAATCTCAAATGAGCGTATTTACAAACCTGAGCGATCAGGATGTAAAAGATATTTTGGGATATGTAAAAGATCAGTGGAAAAAGGTTCAGGCTGCAAAAGTTGCTCCTGCTGCCGGTGGCGGTGCTGCTGGTGCAGCTGCTGATTCTGGCCCAAGCAACATTATGTTATTGGGTTTGATTGGGGTGATTGTTATTGCTTTTCTGATCATACTTGTTTTAAACCGCGTAATAGGTACTTTAGAAAGATTGCTTCTGCAAAAGCAAGGTATTTTACCGGAAGATTCTGAAGATGAGGCTACTGATAAAGTTGCGGTTGATCGTTTAGCTACTGTTAGGTTATTAGCTAAAAACAAAAAGTTTGTTTTCTTTGTGGTTTTGTGTTCAGTTATCGGATTAGGCAGCTGGACTTGGGTTACCCTTTGGAACACCAATGTACACCAGGGATATCAGCCGGTACAACCTATTAAATACTCGCACCAGTTACATGCCGGGGCGATGAAAATTAATTGCCAATACTGCCATTCTGGTGCTTACAAAAGTAAAAACGCTTCAATTCCTTCTCTAAATATCTGTATGAATTGCCATAAAGTAGTTAAAACAGAATCTCCGGAAATTCAAAAAATTTATAATGCTTTAGGTTACGATCCGCAAACACAGAAGTATGACAGCACTAAAGCAAAACCAATCCAATGGGTGCGTATTCATAACTTACCGGATTTTGCTTATTTCAATCACTCCCAACATGTTAAAGTTGGCGGTATCAGATGTCAAACTTGCCATGGCCAGATTCAGGAAATGCAGGAAGTTTATCAATATTCTCCGCTAACGATGAAATGGTGTATCCAATGCCACAAGCGTACCGAAGTAAATTTTAAAGGAAATGCTTATTATGATCGTATGACAGCTGTTCATGATCGTATTAAACGCGGAGAAAAAGTTACCGCAGCTTCTTTAGGCGGTATCGAGTGCGGCAAGTGTCATTATTGATTTTTAAACAAATAGCATTTACAATTACAGTTTACGAAGCTTAAATGGAAAGCAATAAAAAATACTGGAAAGGTTTAGAGGAATTAAGTAATTCTACTGAGTTTGTTGAATCAAACAAAAGTGAATTTGCTGAGCCGCTTCCAATAGAAGAAATTTTGAGTGGTGCAGGCTTATCCGCTAAAACACCACGTCGTGATTTCTTAAAAGCATTAGGATTTGGAGTTGGTGCAGTAACATTAGCTGCCTGCCAAAAAGTTCCGGTGCATAAATCTATTCCTTATTTAATCAAACCGGAAGAAGTTACTCCGGGCGTTGCAAATTATTACACATCAAGTTACAACGGACAAGCTATTTTAGTTAAAACAAGGGAAGGCCGCCCGATTAAAGTTGAAGGCAATCCTGATGACCTGATCGGACAAGGTGGTTTAGAATCTCAAGCCCAAGCTTCGGTTTTAGATTTATATGATGTTACACGTTTACAAAATCCGATTTTAAAAGGTGACGAATCTTCCTGGGAAGCAATAGATAATTTTGTAATCAGAGAATTACTTGCGATTGGTGCTGGCGGTAAAAAAATCAGGATTATTGCCTCTACAGTACATAGCCCGTCTACCAAAGAAGTAATTGCTTCTTTTATCGCTAAATATCCAACAACTAAACTGATTAATTATGATGCTATCTCTTACACAGGTATTATCCAGGCCAATCAAAATAGTTTTGGCAAAGCCGTGCTTCCGCATTATCATTTTGAAAAAGCAGATGTAATTGTAAGTTTTGGTGCCGATTTTCTTGGTACTTGGATTTCTCCTGTAGAGTTTTCGAGGCAATGGGTTTCTAACCGAAACATCAAATCTCTCGAAAGTAAAAAGATGTCCCGCCATATACAGTTTGAAGCTGGTATGAGTTTAACCGGTACAAATGCAGACACACGCGTACCCATCAAACCTTCAGAAGAAGGCTTGGCATTAATTAATTTATACAATGCTTTATCCGGTACAACACTTCCCGGTTCAAAAGCATTAAGTAATAAATCAGCAGATACAGCAATTACTTTAGTTGCAAAAGAACTTTTAGCCGCAAAAGGCAGGGCGTTGGTAGTTTGTGGCTGTAATGACGTTGCTATACAAGTTTTGGTTAATGCAATCAATTCTTTGTTGGGCAGTTACGGTTCTACAATAGATTTAGATAACCCGTCTTACCAATACGCCGGTAATGATGCTGAGTTTGTAGCGTTTATCGACGAGATGAAACGCGGAGAAGTTGATGCTGTGTTTTTCATGGATGCTAATCCTGTTTACGATTATTACAACAGTAAAGACCTGAAAAATGCTTTGGCCAAGGTTAGGTTAAAAGTATCTTTTGCAGATCGCATTGATGAAACTTCTGCTTTATGTGAGGCTGTTACACCAAATCATCATTATTTAGAAAGTTGGGGTGACGATAATATTTTCGCCGGATATTATACAATCGTTCAACCTGCAATTAACCCGGTTTATAATACGCGCCAGGCAGAACAAACTTTATTAATTTGGTCTGAGAATCCTATTAAAGATTATTATTCCTTCGTAAAAAATAATTGGGAAACTAAATTACTCCCGTTAACAGGTTTATCCGGCCAATCCGGATGGGAAGTCTTACTACAAAAAGGGTTGATAAAAACAGCAAATACTACTGCTGCTGTGTATACATTTAATAAGGATTTGAATGTAATTGCCCATAATATTGTTAACCGCAGCAGCCAGTTAATTACAAAAGGGGGAAGTAACATTGAACTACAGGTTTATCAAAACAATAATATCGGTGACGGTAAAAAAGCAAATAATCCTTGGCTACAAGAATTACCTGATTCGGTATCTAAAGTTACTTGGGATAATTTTGTTGCCATCGCCCCTAAATATGCTGAGAAATTAGGAATAAAAGAAGGTGATGTTTTAAAAGTTTCTTCCGAAAATTATACTATTGAGTTACCCGTATTGCTGCAACCGGGCCAGGCGCAGGGAACTGTTTCTATTGCTTTGGGATATGGCCGTACTGCAAGCGGTAAAGTAGGTACAAATGTTGGTAAAAATGCTTTTCCGTTTTACGTATTCAAAAACGGCACTTTTCAATCCTCAGTAACAGCAACAATTTCTACAACGGGTGATACGTATATTTTAGCTCAAACACAAACGCACCATTCTTATGAAGGAAGAAACATAATCAGAGAAACTTCCTTTAATAAGTATTTAAAAGATCCTTCTTCTGCAAATGGTCGCCATGAATCAGAACACAAAACTTATAGTTTGTGGAATGAATATGACCGCCCGCAGTACAGCTGGGTAATGGCAATTGATTTGAATGCTTGTACAGGTTGCGGTGCTTGTGTTGTTGCGTGTAGTGCAGAAAATAATATTCCGGTTGTTGGTCGTGATGAAGTTCGCCGCCGCAGAGAAATGCACTGGATTCGTATTGATCGTTATTACAGTTTCAAAGAAGGAAATGAAAATATAACCGAAGAAAAGGAAATCGATCAATTGGAAAATCTGGACAACGTATCCGTTGTGTATCAACCAATGCTTTGCCAGCATTGTGATCATGCTCCGTGCGAAACTGTTTGTCCGGTTCTTGCAACAGTCCACTCTTCCGAAGGTTTAAACCATATGGCTTATAACCGTTGTATCGGAACAAGGTACTGCGCTAATAACTGTCCTTATAAGGTTAGAAGGTTTAACTGGTTTAATTACTGGAACGATTCCCGTTTTGATAATTATCTAAATAATGAACACGTTCAATTAGTATTAAATCCGGATGTTACCACCCGTTTTCGTGGGGTAATGGAAAAATGTTCTATGTGTATTCAACGTATTCAGGCTGGGAAGCTTAAAGCAAAAATAGATCAGCGGCCATTAAAAGACGGAGAAGTTAAAGTAGCATGCCAACAAACTTGTGCTACAAATGCAATTATTTTTGGAAATGTAAACGATCCTGAATCAGAAGTTTCTAAAGCACTAAAAAGTGAGCGTACTTATTATGTGTTAGAAGAACTGAACGTACAGCCGGGAATTGGTTACCAGGTTAAAGTAAGAAATATCAACGAAACTGTTGCTTAATAATAATTAACGAAATATAAGTATGTCATCTCATCACGAATCTATAATCAGGGAACCTTTAATAACAGGTGAAAACATCACCTATTCTAAGATAACAGATGATATTCTGGTTCCGGTAGAAAATATGCCTAATAAAGCCTGGTGGATTGGTTTCACCGTTGCTTCGGCTGGTGCCTTACTGTGGTTGGTGGCAGTAAGTTATACCTTTTGGTATGGAATCGGTGCCTGGGGATTAAATAAAACAGTAGGCTGGGCCTGGGATATTACCGGCTTTGTTTGGTGGGTAGGTATTGGGCACGCAGGTACACTAATCTCTGCCGTACTACTACTTTTCCGTCAAAATTGGCGTAATTCTATTAACCGGTCTGCTGAGGCAATGACAATTTTTGCTGTAATTTGTGCAGCAACTTACATTGTTGCACACATGGGCCGTCCTTGGATGGCTCTCTATTCTCTTCCTTTACCAAATCAATATGTACTTTGGGTTAACTTTAACTCACCATTGATTTGGGACGTATTTGCGATATCAACTTATTTCTCAGTTTCATTGGTATTTTGGTATACAGGATTACTGCCGGATATTGCAACTATTCGTGATCGTGCAACAGGTTTAAGACGTAAAATTTATTCTGTAATGTCTTTCGGATGGAATGGTTCCGTTAAAACATGGCAGCGTTTTGAAGCCGTATCATTAGTGCTTGCAGGAGTTTCAACACCATTAGTGTTATCTGTACATACCATTGTATCAATGGATTTTGCAACATCATTAGAACCGGGATGGCATACAACAATTTTCCCGCCGTATTTTGTTGCCGGAGCTATTTTTTCAGGATTTGCAATGGTACAAACACTTCTTTTAGTGGTAAGAAAAGTGATGAGTTTAGAAAACTATATTACAATGTTCCACATAGAATCGATGAATAAGATCATCATTTTAACAGGTTCAATTGTAGGTGTGGCTTACATAACAGAATTCTTTATTGCCTGGTATTCCGGTTCAGAATATGAACAATACGCTTTTATCAATCGTTCGACAGGCCCATATTGGTGGGCATATTGGAGTATGATGACGTGTAATGTTATTACTCCTCAGCTTTTTTGGTTTAAAAAAATCAGAACAAGCATTCCTGCCTCATGGGTATTATCAATCATTGTTAACATCGGGATGTGGTTTGAACGTTTTGTAATTATTGTTACTTCTTTACACCGTGATTATTTACCGTCGAGCTGGGTGATGTTTTATCCAACCTGGGTTGAGGTTAGTATTTTCGTTGGTTCGATAGGCGTATTCTTTACTTTATTCTTACTGTTTTTACGGGTACTTCCTTCAGTAGCGATGGCAGAAGTTAAATTACTTGTGAAAAGTTCCAGTGAACAGGAAAAGAAAAAGTTATTAAAACAGGGGCAGTTAGATACAGAACAAGCAGCGTTTTATAAAGAAAATTTGGTTAAGTACGATAGCGTTGAAAAAACAGAATACGCAAATATTTAAATATGGATAGTACAAAATATATACTTGGTATCTTTGATGATCCTGATGAGATGATGAAAGGTATTGATAATTTAAAGGAGAAAGGTATCTCTATATATGATGTCTTTTCGCCGATGCCAATACATGGTATTGAAAATAAATTAGGTGTAAAAGAATCACGGTTACCAATAGCTGCTTTTATATTTGGTTGTACAGGTTGTACAGTTGCTTTCTGTATGCTTTATTACATGCTGGTGCATGACTGGCCGCAAAACATCGGAGGAAAGCCACACTTTGCCGTTCCTGATTTTGTACCGATTTGCTTTGAATGGACTGTTTTGTTCAGTTCATTCGGGATGGTATTTACTTATTTTTATGCTAATCACCTTTTTCCGGGCCGTGCACCAAGGGTAATGGATTTGAGGGCTACTGATGATCGTTTTGTAATTGCTATTAATGCAAAAACAAATACAGCGCATGATCAGATAGATTCTTTATTAAAAGAAGCAGGTGCTGTAGAAATTAAGCATAATGACAGAAAATATGTTAGCTATGAATAAATTTAAAATACTCAGCGTAATTATAACTGGTACTGTAGTAACTATTTTACTTACAGCGTGTGGTAAAGATAAGCGCAGTACAGGATGGGAATATGCTCCGAATATGTATGAACATATTGCTTATGATCCGTATCAGCCTAATCCAAACTTTAAAAATGGAACAACAGCTCAACTTCCTCCAACCGGTACCACCCCAATAGGATTTGTTAGGTTTGATTATCTTAATAATAAAGATGGCTATGAAAAAGCAAGTGTAGAAGTAGTAAACAAGTATATTGCTGATTCTAAAACCCTCGCCGATGGTAAGGTTCTTTTTGAACATTTTTGTTCACCTTGCCATGGTATACAAGGCCAGGGTGATGGTTTAGTTGTACAACATGGTTATCCCGCACCTCCGTCATATTCAAAAGGGCAATCTTCAAGAGGTGGTGCGATGAAAGATCTTACTGATGGCAAAATATATCATACTATTACATATGGTTTAAATGCTATGGGTTCTTACGCTTCACAATTAGAACCGGATGAGCGCTGGAAAGTAGTGTTGTATGTTCACCAATTACAAAAATTATAATTTCAATCAAATTGATGAAAGCTGTTAGTTACGACCAACAATTCGAATTCTCGGGGAAAGCTAAAACCTATAGTTTAATTGCTATTGCAATTGGACTAATAGCACTTGTGCTTGGATTTTTATCCGGACACACCGAGCGTACATTTGCAAATTTATTGCTGATGAGTTATTATTTTGCATCAGTTTGTATGCAGGGAATTTTGTTTTGTGCTATTCAATATGTAGCACAAGCAGGGTGGTCTGCTTCAATTATAAGAATCCCTCAAGCCTATGCAAAAGTCCTCCCTTATGCAGCATTTATTTTAATTGCTATAATTACATTAGGATTAATAACCAGCCATGAGGTTTTAGAAGAAGGTAAAAAAATAGTTGAACCTTATTTGTACGCTCATTGGGCTACCAAGGGTCTGAGTGTAAAAGGAAGCGAGAATTATGATGCCATTATTGCAGGAAAATCTGTTTTTTTAAACATTCCTTTTTTTATAGGCCGTTTAATTGTCTTTTTAGGATTGTATTGCATATTTGGTGCTTTATTAACCAAGTATTCAAACAATGAGGATAATTTGGGTGGTATGCTTAATTATAATAAAAGTTTTAAAATGTCAGCAATTTTCCTAATTATTTTTGGTTTTACAACTCCAATATTTGCTTTTGATGCCATTATGTCCTTAGAAGCGCACTATTATTCTACTTTATTTGGTTGGTATAATTTTGCTGCAATGTGGGTTAGCGGGTTATCTGTATTAACCTTAACAGTAATTATTTTAAGACAAAATGGTTATATGGCTTGGGTAACAGATAATCATTTGCATGATTTAGGAAAATTGGTATTTGCTTTTTCTATATTTTGGACCTATTTGTGGTTTTCCCAATTTTTACTTACTTATTATGCAAATTTACCTGAAGAAAGTATTTACTACTATAGAAGATGGGAGCCGGAATTTAAACCTTGGTTTTGGTTAAATATAGTAATTAATTTTTGTACACCAGTTTTACTGCTAATGTCTCGAGATGCAAAAAGAACCACAACTTTGTTAAAATACGTTTGTATTGCTGTTTTATGCGGACATTGGCTCGATTATTATCTGATGATCATGCCCGGAACTGTTGGGCCGGAAGGAAGAGGATTTGGTTTTGAAGAAATAGGAATTGCTTTAGGATTTGTTGGCTTGTTTGTGTTTTTGATGTTAACCGCATTAAGCAAAACATCTTTAATTGCTAAAAAGCATCCATTTTTAGAAGAGAGTTTAAATCATCATATCTAAAATCATAGCTTAAATTGAAAGCTCTATATAATTATTAAAAATGAAGTTTAACAAATCTTTTTGTACAAAAATATTTATTAGTGGTATTGGCTTATTAATGCTACTTATATCAAATATTACCTTGGCACAAGACAGTACACCAGCCAGTGTAAACTCACCAACAATTGAAGTTTCTTCTGCAAGTGATACAATGTGGTTAGGAATTTCTTATAATGTATTAATTTTTTTACTGGTTTGTATAATTATAGCAGTGGTAGGCCGTATTTTAAAAATTTACGATCTCACTTTACAGATGCAAAGTAAAAAAGCTATGGATTGGAATAAGATTATGTCTTTCGGGTTCGGTTTGTTTTTAATTGTTGGTCTTTATGGAGCCTATTGGGAATATACAGTTCAGGGTAGTATGATCCTTCCGGATGCCGCATCGAAGCATGGGGTTGCTATTGATGAAATGTTTAATGCTACCTTAATTATTACAACGATTGTTTTTGTAGGAACTCAAATAATGTTGTTTGGATTTGCTTTTATTTACAGAGGTTCTCAATTAAGAAAAGCACATTTTTTACCACACAATAATACGATCGAAAAGCTTTGGACAATTGTTCCTGCTATCGTTTTAACTATTTTGGTCGTATTTGGTTCCTTAACATGGAAAAGTATTATGGATGTTCCGGTATCGGAGCAAAAATCCGCCTTAAATGTAGATGTAACTGCTCACCAATTTGCCTGGGAAGTAAGATATCCTGGAAAAGATGGTAAGTTAGGACTTAAAAATTCAAAACTTTATTCTTCAAATAACAAAGTAGGAGTAGATTTCAAAGATAAAAATAGTTATGATGATTTAACTGCAGATGAGATAGTTGTACCAGTAGACAAACCTGTTCGGGTTAACCTAATTGCTCAGGATGTTATCCATAGCTTTTACTTGCCATGGTTTAGGGTACAAATTAATGCGGTACCGGGATTGCCTACTTTCTTTCAGTTTACGCCTACGATTACTACAGATGCTATGCGTACCAAAACAGATAATCCAAACTTTGAATACAAACTTTATTGCAATAAAATTTGCGGCGGAAATCATTTTAACATGCAAAAAGTTTTTAGGGTAGTAAGTGTAGCAGAATACCGGGATTGGTTAAGTAAGCAAAAACCTTATTTGAATGATCAATTAAGGAAAGAATTAAAAATGGCAGTACAAACAGAAAATTCTGCTAATAAAAATAAATTAGCTTTTAATAAAATATAAGGAAAAGAGGTTATGGAAACAGCGTTAATAGTTAATAATTCAGCATCAGTTCATAGACAAGAAGTTAATGGCCATGACGAACATCATCATCACGAGACATTTCTGACTAAATATGTATTTAGTCAGGATCATAAAATGATTGCAAAGCAATTCTTAATAACCGGTATTATTATGGGCGTAATTGCAATGATTTTATCTGTTTTATTTCGAATTCAATTAGCATATCCTAACACAGCATTTCCATTCTTGCAAACGCTATTAGGCCGTTTTGCTCCGGAAGGTCGTTTAGATCCAAATTTTTATCTTTCGTTAGTTACGATACATGGTACTATAATGGTATTTTTTGTATTGACAGCAGGATTAAGCGGTACTTTTAGTAATTTGTTAATTCCATTGCAATTAGGTGCAAGAGATATGGCCTCACCATTTTTAAACATGCTTTCTTATTGGTTTTTCTTTACAGCATGTGTAATTATGTTGAGTTCATTTTTTGTACAAAAGGGTCCTGCCAGTGGTGGCTGGACTATATATCCACCTCTTTCCGCATTGCCTAAAGCTATGCCAGGTTCTGAAATGGGCATGTCATTATGGTTAGCAAGCATGGTTCTATTTGTAGCTTCTCAGTTAATGGGTGGTATTAATTACATTAGTACAGTGTTGAATATGCGTACTAAAGGAATGGATTTGTGGAAGATGCCTTTAACAATTTGGGGTTTCTTTTTAACTGCAATTTTAGGAGTGTTATCTTTTCCTGTTTTAGTAGCAGGTGTAGTGTTATTGGTATTTGATAGGAGTATGGGAACAAGTTTCTACCTTTCAGATATTGTTTTAAATGGTGCAGTTTTACCAAACGAAGGTGGCAGTCCGATTTTATTTGAACATTTATTTTGGTTTCTGGGTCACCCTGAAGTTTACATTGTAATAATGCCGGCTATGGGTATTGCTTCAGAAGTAATGGCGGTTAATTCACGTAAACCAATATTTGGTTATCACGCAATGGTTTATTCTTTAATTGGGATTACTGTATTATCGTTTATTGTATGGGGTCACCATATGTTTGTAACGGGAATGAATCCATTTATTGGAGGCGTTTTCATGATTACTACATTAATTATTGCAGTTCCTTCAGCCGTAAAAACTTTTAACTGGCTTGCTACATTATGGAGAGGTAATATCCGTTTTACACCAGCAATGATGTTTGCAATCGGTTTGGTTTCTTTCTTCATTTCCGGAGGTTTAACAGGAATCTTTTTAGGTAATGCAGCTTTAGATATTAATTTACATGATACTTATTTTGTAGTAGCTCACTTTCACTTAGTGATGGGTTCAGCGGCAATTTTTGGTATGCTTGCAGGTGTATATCACTGGTTCCCAAAAATGTTTGGCAGATTGATGGATGAAAAATTAGGTTATTTGCATTTTTGGTTAACTTTTATTGGTGCTTACTTGGTTTTCTTCCCGATGCACTTTATGGGATTAGATGGAGTTCCGCGTAGATATTATGCCTTTACAGAATTTGAATCAATGAAGCAATGGTTATCTGTAAATACTTTTATTACTTGGGCTGCAATTATGTCGGCCTTGGCACAGGTTGCATTTTTATTCAACTTCTTTTACTCTATCTTTTATGGTAAAAAAGCAACTCAAAATCCTTGGAATGCCAATACTTTAGAATGGACAACTCCTGTAGAACGTATCCATGGAAATTGGCCGGGAGAAATCCCAACTGTTTATCGTTGGTCTTATGATTATAGTAAGCCCGGTCACGACCAGGATTTTATTCCTCAAACTGTACCATTTTCACAAACGATGACTTCGAATTTACCTCACGATTTTGAGGATGATCCTGATGTAGAAAAACTACAAACAGAATGGTTAAAACAAAATTCTCAGGAAGTAAAGTAATAATTGCAATTAATAATTAATTTAATTTAGGGTATTTATGCAGGAACTTGTATCCTTCTTAAATACCCTTCTTTTTTAATATATTTTGAAGTATTCAAATCCGGCAGAAAAGTTTCAATCAGTTAGCTTGTTGTCTGTAATTGCACTTTTTGTATTGATTTTGGCCGGGGGCGTTGTAAGAAGTACCGGTTCTGGTATGGGTTGCCCGGATTGGCCAAAGTGCTTTGGTAAGTATATTCCACCGGTAAAAGAAGCACAGCTTCCTGCAAACTATCGTACCGATTATGCAGAACGGCAGCTAAAAAAAAACATTCGTTTTGCAAAAGTTTTGGATATCATGGGATATACATCTTTAGCAAATAAAATAAAATTTAATACTTTAGTAACAAACCGGCAGCAGGAAGAATTTAATGCAGCAAAAACCTGGACGGAATATATTAATAGGTTAATTGGAGCCATAACCGGATTACTACTCTTATTATCTGCTGTATACTCCTTTTACTACTGGAAAATCAGCAAACAAATTATAGTTTTAAGCTTCGTAAATCTTTTTTTAGTTGGATTTCAAGCTTGGATCGGTTCTATTGTAGTTTCTTCAAACTTAGTTCCCTGGATTGTAACAGTACACATGTTATTAGCTTTAGCTATTTTAGCTATTAGTATTTACACCTGGCATAAGGCTCAGATTTTAAATACAGGTAAAGGCTCAAAACCTAATCAAATATGGACAACCGTCTTATGTTTTTTCGCACTTGCTCTAGATGT
This sequence comes from Sphingobacteriaceae bacterium, assembly GCA_903642215.1. Taxonomy (GTDB): domain Bacteria; phylum Bacteroidota; class Bacteroidia; order Sphingobacteriales; family Sphingobacteriaceae; genus Mucilaginibacter_A. Next base: position 1,046,804 of record CAHJWG010000001.1, read on the forward strand.
TATACAAATTGCCATCGGAACGGAAGTTAGAGAGAAAATTGATGAATATGCTGCAAAGTTAAAAGGAAATTTTAGGCAGGAATGGGTTATTGGTGCCGAAAAAGTATTGTTAAATCACAAGAACTTAGCACTACTGGTAATTGTAATTAATGTAACATTATTTATGCTGATTAGAAAATCTTTTGTAAAAAGCTCAGTTCAACAACAATTGATGAGTACAAGTTTTATAATAATTATGTTCCAGGTTTTTGTAGGAGTTGTTTTGGCATATTTAGGTTTACCGCCCGTAGCGCAGATAATTCATCTTTTTTTAGCCAGTTTATTATTTGGGACACAATTTTATTTATTGCTAAACCTATTTCGGTCAGCAGAAACGTCAGGAGCGAAGTATGGCCTGGAGTGATTTTTCTAAGCTGATTAAACTTCGACTTACTTTTTTAGTTGTTTTTTCTGCCTCCATATCCTTTTTAATAGGAAGTAAAGTTAACGGAGAAATTATTTGGAAAAACTGGGGATTGCTTATTCTGGGTGGATTCTTAGTAACTGCAGCAGCAAATGGGTTTAATGAAATTATTGAAAAAGATTTAGACAAATTGATGCGCCGCACTGCGGAGAGGCCTTTGCCCTCTGGTAAAATGACCAATGGGCAAGCTTTAGTGTTAAGTCTTTTTATGGGGATTGCCGGTACTTATATTTTAGGCAGTTTAAATTTAACAACAGGATATTTGGCCGTATTTTCAATTTTCTTGTATGCCTTTATTTATACGCCGGCTAAAAGAAAATCACCTGTTGCTGTTTTTATCGGTGCAATTCCCGGAGCACTTCCGCCGTTAATCGGATATGTTGCAGCACATGAAAAGATAGATTACATTGCTTTAATTTTATTCGTAATTCAGTTTGTATGGCAGTTCCCACATTTTTGGGCAATTGCCTGGGTATTGGATGACGATTACAAGCTCGCTGGTTTCCGTTTATTGCCTACCGGAAAACGAGATGCTACCAGTGCAGCTATCACATTTCTTTTTACTTTAATTTTAGTTCCTGTAAGCCTACTGCCAACATATTACAGTTTTGGTGGTTTGTACATAGGTGGCATATCCTTGTTGAGCAGCTTTGCGTTTTTATATTACGCATTTAACATGTTGTTAAAACAAGATATAAACTCGGCACAAAAACTAATGTATTGCTCCTTTATTTACCTGCCCGTAGTACAGTTAGGATTATTATTTGATTTTATTGGAAAGTGAAAAAATGAATCAGTCAGCAGTAGATAAAGAGAAAATAAATTTTCAACCTAAAAAGTTTAACTTGTGGTTATTCATGATCACATCATTTATGCTTTTTGCTGCTTTTACAAGTGGTTTTATTGTATATACACAAGGTTCGGCAGATAAGGGAATTAAAATTATCCTTCCGCATGCTTTTATTTACAGTACAATTGTGATTGTACTAAGCAGTTTTACAATGTATTTGTCTTTTCGTTCTGCAAAACGTTTACAGTTTGACAAGCAAAAACAATTTTTGTGGTTTACCTTAATTTTAGGTGTAGGATTTTTCTTTCTACAATTTTATGCTTGGACAGTGCTGGTTAAGATGGGTGTATATTTAATTAACCCAAATGCCTCACAGTCGTTTATTTATATTTTTACGGGTGTCCACTTAGTTCATATTATAGCAGGGATAATTCTTCTTATTAATAGTTTGGTAGGAAGCTATAAAAATTCTCCGCAGGTTAAAAATCTGTTTAGATTAGAAATGGCATCTATATTTTGGCATTTTGTAGATATTTTATGGATATATCTTTATGTTTTTTTACTTTTGAATCAACAATAATTCCCTATATACAACCTAGATGAGTACAACTACTGTAGCACCTATCGATCAAATTAAAACAACGCCCTGGGCAGGCGGGCGTTCACCGTTTTCCATTGAATATGGAAAAATGATGATGTGGTTTTTCTTATTGTCTGATGCTTTTACATTTTCAGCTTTACTAATTGCATATGGTGCCTTGCGTTTTAGTGCCAAAGCTTGGCCAATGCCCGATGAAGTATTTCAATCTATTCCATTTATAAAAGATCACGGCGCACCGCTGGTTTTTGTTGGTTTAATGACTTTTATTTTAATTATGAGTTCGGTAACGATGGTATTAGCAGTAGAAGCAGGTCATCGTAACTCAAAAAAAGAAGTAATAAACTGGATGATCTTAACCGTAATTGGAGGACTTATATTTTTAAGCTGCCAGGCATTAGAGTGGACCCATTTACACGAAGAAGGTGCTTGGTGGGGCAGCAATCCGTTTAAAAGTGCAACAGGTTTAAATACCGGTACAAACTTTACCAACTTGTTTTTTACAATTACAGGTTTCCATGGTTTCCACGTATTTACTGGAGTTTTAATCAATTTTATAATTTTATTAAATGTTATTAAAGGTACCTACGAAAAACGTGGTAGCTATTTAATGGTTGAAAAAGTTGGCTTATACTGGCACTTTGTAGATTTAGTATGGGTTTTCGTGTTTACATTTTTCTATCTGGTATAATTCAAAAATCAAAATATTATGAGTACAGAATCCTCAAATGTTGAACATGATAAAGATCATGAATCACTTTCAAAAGGTAAAATTTGGCAGGTATTTTTTGTACTGCTGGGTATAACGGCCATCGAATTTATCATAGCTTTATACCTTGTACCGCATCATGTATTAAAGCCGGGAATAGCAAATCCGGTTTATATTATGCTCACTTTAGCTAAAGCATTTTATATTGTTGCTTATTTTATGCACTTAAAATTTGAAAAAGTCGGAATGGCTTATGCTATTCTCGTTCCAACTTTGTTTATCATCGGGCTGATACTTGTTTTAACCAACGAAAGTAATTATTGGTTGTTTACAAGGTTTTAATGTTTGATTTAAAAACCGTTAAGAGATCTGTAATCCTGGTACTTATCCTGATAGTACCAGGATTTTTGTATTATTTACTTCAGGCAAAAGGTAAAAACCGTTATAAACCGTTACCAATATACGGCCCGAAACAAGTAGCTAAAACGTTTCATAAAGTAAGAGGAAAGGTTATTTTCGATACAATTTATCATCAAATCCCCGATTTTAAATTATACGATCAGGATAACAAGCTAATAACACAGAAAAATTTTGAAGGAAAAGTGGTTTTGGTAAATTTCTTTTTTACAAATTGTCCTGTTTTATGTAAGGAGATCAATCAAAACATAGCCAAACTAGCTGAAAATTATCAAAAAAACGGAATGTTGCGGTTTGCTTCAATTACTGTTGATCCGGCTAAAGATAATACCTCAGTTTTGAAAAAATACGCTGCATCTTTAAAAGCAGACGAAGATCAATGGAAATTTTTAACCGGTGATACCACAACAATCTATTCGTTAAGCAAAAATGGATTTTTAGTAACTGCGGTAAATGGAAATAACCATCCCGAAGATTTCGTTTACAGTGAAAAACTAATTTTAATTGACCAGGACAGAAGGATAAGAGGTTATTATAACGGAACATCTGTTAACGAAATGACAAAGCTGAATGACGAAATTAAAGTGTTGATTGCCGAAGAATTACGTAAAATTAAAAGTAATTTATATTGATGGAACCACATACAAACCTTGTACAAGACAAGCTGATTTTTCGCCTGATAATTGGAATTTCCGTATTTGTATTTGCGGTAGTTGTAATTTTGATCCTGAAAGTGCTTCCGGTTCCTGCTGTTTTACCATCGTTTACTTACAAATTACCTTTAATAAATGCTTATTTAAACGGAACCTGTAGCATCCTGCTTCTTTTATCGCTATATTTTATCAAGCGGAAAAATATAGTAATGCACAAAAGAATCAATATTACTGCTTTTGCCCTGTCTGCTTTGTTCCTTATTTTTTATATAGTTTTCCATTATTTTGCACCGGAAACACGTTTCGGGGATTTAGACGGAAATCATTTAGTTTCGCCAACAGAAGCCGAAGCGGTAGGAAACCTCCGTTACGTCTATTTTGTAATTCTGATCACACACATTGTTCTGGCTGCAATTGTTTTACCACTAATTCTGTTTAGCTTTAGTTTTGCCTTGAGAAATCAAATCGAAAAGCACAAAAAAATTGTTCGCTGGACGTGGCCCATCTGGTTTTATGTAACCGTAACGGGCGTTGTAGTTTATATAATGATTTCGCCTTATTACCAATTTTAGCGTAAATTTGTGCTGCAAAAGAAGTATGGTTTTTTAACTTGTATTTCATTTCAAAAAACAAATCTCATGAAAAATATTAAAAAAATGCTTGCAAGTTTAGCGGTATTGCTGATGCTGTTTTTAAGCACACAAAACCTGCACGCACAATGTGCCATGTGTGCTGCAAATGCAGAAACTTCTCATAACAGCGGTAATACAAAGGCAGATGGTTTAAATAAAGGTATTTTAGTTTTGCTGGCTGCACCATATTTGGCAGCTGCTGTGGTTGGATATATTTGGTATAAAAGGTTTCGCCGTAAAAATGTGGAGTTGAACATGCGCAACGAAAAGCTTAATTTAAATTAAGCTTCTTTTAGTAATCAATCCTGCTATTTATTTTAGAAGATGATTAAAGCTGAAACTTTTGATTTTTTAAACAAGCTGGTCGAGAATAATAACCGCGATTGGTTTTTAGATCATAAAGAATTATACGAAGCAGCCAGGGAAAATGCAATTGATTTTGCACAACAGGTTCTTCAGGCTTTAACAAAAATAGACAAGCAGGTTGATGCGGATATTGATCCGAAAAAATGCGTAATGCGTATTTATCGTGATGTCCGTTTCAGTAAAGATAAAACGCCTTATAAAAATAATTTCGGGATCAACTTTAAAACCGGAAACGGAATTGCCGAATTAGGTTATTATATCCATATTCAACCCGGAAAATCTTTTGCCGGAGGCGGTTACTGGATGCCGCCCGCAGAACATTTAAAAGCGATACGGCAGGAAATAGATTATAACGGTGCCGCGCTGAATAAAATCATCACTAATGCTTCTTTTACCGATGATTTTTCTGCATTCGATCAGCAGGAACAACTTAAAAATAATCCAAAAGGATACGAAGCCGATCATCAGTTTATCAACTTATTAAAGCTGAAAAGTTTTGCAGCCATGCACTCTTTATCCAACCAAGAATTAACGGATAAAGGAGCCGTTCAAAATATCGTTGAATATTTTACGAAAATCCATCCGTTAAATAATTTTTTAAACCAGGCAATCAGTTAATTACTGAATGATTAAAAGAAGTGTTTCCTATCATCTTATCCAAATAAGTTTATTTCCCAAAAGTGATCCTTAAAAATTACCGATAAAAGAAGTATCAGCATGAAAACTTACGCCATCATTTCTGATATTCATGGAAACTTGCTTGCGCTGGAAGCAGTTTTAAAAGATATCGCATCACGAAGTGTTGATACGATTATCAACTTAGGTGATCATGTTTTTGGTCCGTTAGAACCGCAAAAAACAGCAGATTTAATTTTTAGTCGGGAAATAATTTGTATCAGCGGAAATAAAGATCGGGATATTTTAGAAAATTTGGATCGGATTACGCAGGATGCAACGCTTGAACAAGTCAAAAAAAACATTGATAAAAGAAGCATCGATTGGTTAAAAAGCCTTCCTTCAACTCAAATAATAGACGAACTTATTTTTGCCTGCCACGGTACGCCGGAAAGCGATAATGAATATTTGCTGGAAGAGGTTACCGGAAATGGTGTTTTTGTTTTTAAGGATGAAGAATTGATTGCAAAAACAAATCACATTAAAGAACAGATTATTTTGTGCGGACATTCGCATGTAAACCGTGTAATCCGGCTTTCTAACGGAAAGCTGATTTTAAATCCGGGAAGTGTTGGTTTGCCTGCATATTTGGGAAATGCCCAAGTGCGTTTTGCAATGGAATCGATGACACCGTATGCCAAATATGCTTTAATTTATGCCGATAAAAACAGTATCAAAATTGAACAGGTAAATTGTCCTTACGATTGGAACGCAGCCTCTGCAACAGCCAGAAAAAACGGGAGAGAAGATTGGGCACAAGGTTTATTGTATGGCCGTATGCCCAAATCTTTAAAAAGTTAATTGCTTAAAAAGGGCTTTTAAAGTTTGCAAAAGTTGGTAAAACAGTATCTTTTGGAGAGAGTAAAACGTTGGATAAATCGCTTTGCCAATCAATATTTAAAGTCGGGTCATTCCACAAAACACCAATTTCCGAAGCTTTATCGTAATAATTGTTTACTTTATAAGTGAAGATTGTATCGTCTTCTAAAGTTACAAAACCATGTAAAAAACCAGCCGGAATCCAAAACTGTTTGTGGTTTTCTCCGCTCAATTCAATCGTAACATATTGGCCAAAAGTTGGCGAGTTTTTACGAATATCAACTGCCACATCCAAAACCCGACCTTGTAAAACACGCACTAATTTGCCTTGTGCAAAAGGTTCTGCCTGGCCGTGCAAACCACGTAAAGCTCCTTTTTGGGAAAACGACTGGTTATCCTGCACAAACGTAGCATCGATTCCTGCTTCCTTGTATTTTTTTCCACTGTAACTTTCGTAAAAGTAACCGCGGTCATCCGGGAAAATACGTGGTTCAATAATTTTTAACCCTTCAATTTTTGTAGTAGTGATATTCATTGTTCGTTGATAATTTTCATGACAGAACTAAAAGTAACCAATTGATTTACAAAAGCTTGCTGATGTTCTTGTTCGATATTTGGCGCGTATAAACTTTGATAAGATTGCAATGATGAAATTTCATTGGTACGAAACTGCAGGCAAAAAGTTAAGCCTTCGTTTGGAGAATCGGTTACCTGTAAAAGCTGGCAGGACTGGAAAAAACCAGTTTCCATAACCGCTTCCATATAATTGGTTTTGATCCAGCTTAACCATTCCTGTTCAATCGTTTCTTCAATTAAAACAGTTATATTGTAAATGAACATGCTGTAAAACTATGATTTTTATCAGGAACCCGGAAGCTGATCGCCTCGTAAAGCCCTGAATTTTTTACGTGCCTCGCTAATCCACAAGCTGGAAGGGTAATCCGTAATAATTTTTTGATACAGCGTTTGTGCCTTGGCATTATTGTTTAAATGGTTAGCATATAAATCAGCCATCATAAAAATGGCATCATCGGCCCAAAGTTCTGTTGGATGTTCATCAACAATTTTTTGCAGCGGAAGGATTGCATCTGCATACTGTTTTTGCTGGATAAAAATTCGTGCTTTAGCCATTAAAATATCATCAGCGAGCGAATTGCCCGGATAAACACGGTTAATGCTATCCAGCGTAATCATCGCACGATCAGTTTGTTCTTTATAAATCAGGAAATCTGCCCGTGCATACATTTTAAGCGCATTTCCGGTAGAATCAAAAGCCGTATTATCAGTAATCAGGAGCGAAAGATTTAAAGCATCGTTAGCAATTAACTGGGAAGTTGCTGCTTTTAAAATGAATAATTGTGCTTTAGCGTAATTAAAATCGCCTGTAAAATAAGCCAAACGAGCATTACGATATTTTGCTTCCTGCGCAATATTTGTATTTGGGAAAGCATATTCTACCTGGCTGTACAACAAAGTTGCTTCCCAAGGTTGATTATTCAGCAGATAAACATCGCCTAAATCCATTTTACAATCTGCCAATAAATTTGGGCGAATACCCTGAATTAAAACAGCTTGCTCTAATAATTTTTCGGCTTCTATAGTTTTATGCAATTTAAAAGCCTGTAACCTTGCCAATTTTTGCATGGCAAAAGCAGTATTGCTGTTTCGGCCAAATTCGGTTAATAAATCCTGGTAATCTTTTTCAAGGCCGGTTAAATCCTGTTGCTTGTATTTACCCGAAGTAACCTTTAAATTTTTTGTGTTGAGCAGTTCAATTCTCGAAGGAATATAATACTCTTGTTCTTTTCCTTTTGTAATGATAAAATCGTAACCACGGATAGCCGTATCGTAAGCTTCGTTACCAACGAAAGTTTGGCACAGCTGGAAAACCTGTTCCCCGTTGTCTTTTTGCCTTTTCGACAGTGCGATAACCTGGTTTAATGCCAAATCATAATCTTTTTGCTGTAGATATTGCCAGGTTAATAATTGTGTAAATACGATAGCCTGCGGATTTTTCTGAATTTTATCCAGCAGCAAACTTCTAAAAGAATCATAATCTACCGGCCCTTCAAACTGACTGGCAATATTGTTTTGGGCCTGGTACAAATAGTCGGGATTGGCCGTAAGGATGTTTAAATATTCTGCTGCCATCTGCAATTTTTCTCTCCGGAAACGGTACATACTTACCAAGGGAATCGAAAACAATTGCTCGTTATGCAAAATTGCCCGGCCTTGTAAAAAAACTTTGATGGTATACTCTGTATTTCCGGCCTGGTAAAACTGGTTGGCAATGGTACTGATTTGCGCTTCGTCTGCCGGTAAATTGCGCAGTATTTCTTTATAAACAGTTTCTGCTTTTGGCGTATCGCCTTTTTCGGTATAAATACTGCCTAATGTAATAGCGTAATCCACATTTTCGGGATGCTTTTTAGCCATTTTTTTAGTCAGGTTTTCGGCTTCGTCCAGTTTTTTTAAACTAACCAAACTATTGCAGTAAGCTTTAAAATAAGCTTCGTTATCCTGCTTAAACAGCTTTTGATAAATCTGGCTGGCTTTATCTTTTTCGCCGGAAGCAGCGTATTGCCTTGCCAGCAGCAAATCATCAGACTGTGCAGCAGCAGTTAAAAAGCAACCTAAAAAAATGACCGATAAAAACAGCTTCATACAACTCAAAAATAAACTTTTTTACTACTTAAAAGAAGCTGTATCGATTCGGGCCAAAGCATCAGGGGGTAAAATTGTGGTGACACATAATCTAATCATGACTTAATTCCTAATTTAACCGTATCAATTAAAAATAATATTGCTTTACGATCCGGATGAGAAGGCTTTGCTGTTTAATTATTTTTATTGCTGTAACGATAGTTTTTAATTCCTGTTCTGATAACAGGGTGCGAAAAATACCGGTTATCAGCTTTTTTAAGACACCCGAAAAAAGTGCTTTTCATATCTCTCCCAATGGTAAATATATTTCCTATCTTAAACTTTATCAGGAAAAACTGAACATTTACGTACAAACCATTGCTGATGGAAAGGAAAGCAGGATTACATCATTTGCAGATTATCCGGTAAAAGATTATTTCTGGAGCTTGAATAACGAACTGATTTTTAATAAGGATTTAACAGATATTAATCAATATCAGCTTTTTGCGTTGAATATGCAGGACAGAAAGTTGAAAAAATTATTGTCGTTAACCAAAGTGAAATTCAGGCTGATCAGCAGGAACCAGAATAATAAAGACTTGATTAATATTGTGATGAACAAGCGGGATTCTGCCATTTTTGACGTTTACAAGCTCAACACACAAACCGGGGAACTGAAATTGTATATTAAAAATCCGGGAAATATTACAGAATGGTATCCTGCTGCCGAAGGAAATATCCGATTAGCAAAAGCATCCGACGGTGTAAACGAAACTATTTTATTTCGGCAGGACGATAAGCTTCCGTTTAAACCAATCATCAGCAATAATTTTAGAAACTCCGTAACGCCAATTACTTTTACCGGAACCGGCGGAAACCATTTTTATGCGCTATCTAATTTAAACAGAGATAAAACTGCTTTGGTTGAAATTAATGCAGAAACCGGTAAGGAAGTCCGCATGGTTTATGATCGCAAAACGGCGGATATCGGCGAAGTTAATTTCTCCAGAAATAAGCACCGGCTGGATATGGTAAACTGGGAAGAAGCCAAACCCGAAAGGCTTTTTATGAACCGGGATATTAAGCTGATTTATGAAAACCTATCGAAACTGCTGCCAGACCATCAAATAAAAATCATAGATCGTGATACTTCCGAGAACGAATTGCTGATCAGCACTTACACGGATCGCAGTCCGGGTTCCGTTTACCTGTATAAAGTTGATTCTAAAACGTTAACAAAGCTCACCGATTTTAATCCCGACATTAAAGTTGAAGAAATGTGTGCCATGAAACCGGTTTCCTACAAAGCATCGGACGGGTTACTGATTAATGGTTATTTAACTTTGCCGCAAACTAAAAAACAAACAAATTTACCCGTTATCATGATGCCGCATAACGGCCCTTGGAGCCGCAACAGTTGGGGTTATAATGCCGAAGTTCAGTTTCTGGCTAATCGTGGTTATGCGGTATTTCAGGTTAATTATCGTGGTTCTACCGGTTATGGTAAAGCGTTTAAAAGTGCTGGTTATAAAGAAGTTGGCGGTAAAATGCAGCAGGATATTACAGATGGCGTGCAATGGCTGATTGTTAACAAAATAGCAAACCCAAAACAAATTGCCATTTTCGGAGGCGGTTTTGGTGGATTTTCTGCTTTGCACGGCGTTTCCTTTAACCCAAAATTGTATCAATGCGCAGTTGTGCAATATGGGTTAATTAACTTTTTTACCTATATAAAAGATGTGCCGCCTTATTTAAAACCTTATCTAAGCATGACTTACGAAATGGTTGGCAATCCGGAAAAAGATGCGGATATGCTGCGTTCCATTTCACCGGTTTTCCATACGGATAAAATTAAAGTGCCTTTGCTGATTTTTCAGGGTGCTAAAGATCCGCGGGCAAACATCAGCGAATTAAACCAGTTTGTACGCGATTTACGCAGCCGCGATGTTACCGTTAAATATGTTTTGAAGGAAAATGAGCGCACTTATTTTAGAAACGAGCAAAACCGTTTGGCCATGTATGCCGAAATTGAAGCCTTTTTGGAAACCAATTTAAAAAACAGGAAGTAGCAGTATTTTTAAAAATCAGATTTGATGAAAGATAAAAACGCATACCGTAAAAATTTTTTGCTGGTTGCTGCTTTCGTTATCCTGATTTCGGCTTTTGTGGTAGTAATACTTCTTTTATCATATAAATTTACGAGGACTTATGTCGAAGATCAGTTTGCTTCTAAAAAAGTAGATGTGTTGGAGCAAACGATTAAACCTTATAATGAGTTTTTCCAGAATAAAATAGCGGAGATTACCAATTACGATGGTTTTTTAAACCTCAGTTCTGCTGCAAATTACACCGGCGGTATTTTTAGTAAATATCCTTTTGTAAAAAAAGTGATTTTTTACGATTTGGATATCAGCAATAACCGGAAACGATACACGCTGCGTGCCAAACATTTCAGCATTTTTATAAAATCTGTTTACGGTTTTTCTCCCGGTAAAAGAAGTATCGGCAAACCGGAAATGGAAGTATTGAAAAAGAATAATATCAATTCGGCTGATTTTGGCCAGATGGCTTTACAGTTTTCCGGTTTTATTGAAGATGTTGATACGGCAAAAATCAGTAATCCGAATATTGATGTTCGTAAAAACTTTTATAATATTCAGCCAAATAAAATCAGTTATTTAAATATTCCGCGCCGGCAGGAAATGAAAACCTATAAAGAACTGCTCGGCATTGTAAACCCGATATTAACGTATCAACAGGATATGCTTACTTTTTTTTTAGATCCTTTTGCGCTTAAAATCAAAAATACAAATCCCGGCTTGTATCAATCCATCACCATCCGGCCGCTTGTTTATGATCAGCTGGATAACGATCAGCAGAATAAAACAACCGAAATTGCTTTTCCGGGTGCTTTTTCTGATTATAAATTATATTTCAAAACCAATAAACGCTTTTTAACGCAGGAAGTTATCCGGCTTTTTTTACCAATTGCCTTCGGGGTAATGGTAATTTATTTTTTTCTGCTTGTAATTGCCCTGCTTATCTACCGCAACCTCAACGTTAATTTAAAGCTGTTTAAGTTGCAGTATGATTTTATAAACAACTTTACCCACGAATTTAAAACGCCGGTAAGTGTGATTAAAATTGCCGGTTCTAACCTGCAAAGTAAAAATGATCTGAGCGAAAGGCAACGCATCCATTATGGTAAAATTTTGAATGAAGAAGCCGATAAGCTGAATGATTTAATGAATAAATTACTGTCTTTCACACAGTTGGAAAGTAAATCAATACAGATAAAAAGTGAGCCGATTGATTTGGATAAGTTTACCAAAAGCCAGATAGAATCTTTTCGTATTAAATATCCGGCTTTCAATATCAGCTATGCAGAAGCCGGAATCCATACTTTTTTTACCGATCCGGTTTTGTTGGGAAGCGTTTACCAAAACCTGATGGATAATGCGTACAAATATTCGCCTGCGGATAGGAAAGAATTAGTAATAAAAATTGAAAAGGTTAAAAAAGAAGTTATCTTTAAATTTAAAGATCAGGGAATCGGTATTGATCAAAATGAACTGAACAATGTTTTTAAGAAATTTTACAGGATACAAAATCAATATAACCAGAACGGAAGTGTTGGCCTTGGATTGGCTTTTTGCAAGGAACTGGTTAACTTTATGCACGGAGAAATTAGTGTTAAAAGCAGTATCGGCAAAGGTTCTGAGTTTATGATTACACTGCCATATGAACATCAATAATGAGTAAAGAAATTAAAATTGCGCTGGTAGAAGATGACGAAAATTTACGTTTTCTGGTTGCCGAACGTTTGGAAGCAGAAGGTTATACCGTTGTAGAAGCGGCTGATGGTTTAGCTGCCGAGAAAATGATTTTGGAAGAACAGCCTGATATTGTTTTGCTGGATTGGATGCTGCCCGGTAAACAAGGTGCAGATGTTTGCCAGGAAATTCGTAATAAAGGATATGATCAGGTCGTAATTATGATGACGGCCAAGGCACAGGATGTAGATAAAATTGAAGCTTATAATGTTGGCGTTTCCGATTATGTAACCAAGCCGTTTAATATGGATGTTTTGGCTGCTTTAATTGAGAACAAAGTAAAGTACAAGTTAAGTAACGATAAAAGCGAAACTTACAAGTTTGCCAACATGGAACATCAGCCGAATACACATACGCTGATTAAAAATAATAAAAAAGTAGAACTCACCATTTTAGAAAACCGGATTTTGTTATACTTCCTAAAAAATAGAAATAAAGTGATCCATCGCGAAGAATTAATGATGGAAGTTTGGGGTTATAATGCCGATGTAAACACCCGAACTTTAGATATGCACATTGTACGGTTGCGAAAAAAGATTGAAGAAAACCCGGATTCGCCACAGTTTTTACAAACTGTTAGAGGGATTGGTTACAAGTTTGTGCTGGAGTAGAAGATAACTACTTCTTATAAAAAACTTGTCCGATGCGGTTAATATGATCTTCCAGATCAGGAGAATTTAGCTTGTTAAATATGGATATATCAAATAAGTAAGGTGTATTCAAATCATCAATATCCCAACTAATTTTAGATCGTATTTGATCCGTTAACTTTTCGCCTTTTAAAGTTATATCAATATCCGATCCGTTTCGATAATTTCCTTTTGCCCTCGAACCATAAATAATTACTTCTTCTACTTCCGGATATTTTATAAATACAGAATTTATTTTATCTATTGTTTCTGGTTTTAATCCAAACTTCATAGTAAAGATTTCATTTTGTTATAAAATTCTATGATCTCATAATAATAATCATTTACAATTTTAGAGGCTATTTTATCTGCAGTTTCTTCATTATAAGTGTGTACACTTTCGTTTCTGCTTTCAATCATCTCCATCCAAATTTCACCGTTATCAATTAAACCTTTATTAAATGCTTGTTTGGTAGCTGTTTTTGAACCAAAAATATCTTTTATTCCATCATCTCTCAAAAAATCTTTCATCACGTTCCAAGCCAATTCGTGGTTGTATTCAAAACACTTTACCAAACCTTGTTCTTCAAACTTATTTAATTCTCCTTTTTTGATAAATTCAGTAAGCTGAGCTAATGCTTTTTCAAAATTAATAAACCGCTGTTGCCAGCGTACATCTTTTGGTCTTTCCATGTGATTAAAAAATGAAGCTAAAGATAACCATCAAAACATACTGCAAAATCAAAACGCCATCTAAGTAAAAGAAATAGTAATATTCGTTTTTTTTGATATTGGATCGTAAGATGAGCCAGCCGGTTAATACAATGCTTAATGTTAAGGCAAAAAACGTGTTATCAAAACCATGATCTCTAAACAAAAACAACAATACTAAATAAGCAGCCAGCAAAAACTGGCAAAGCAAATAGGCGTTCTTTTCCCCAAAAACAACCGGAATAGTTTTTAATCCAAGTTTGCGATCCTGGAATAAATCGCGGATATCAAACGGAATAGCCATGGTGGTGATAAACAAAAATCTTTTACCTGCTAAAAGAAGTATATCCGCGTTTGAAACCAAAATATGATAATTATTTTGCGCTTCGAGAATCGGTAAAAGTACCACACTTAAAGTCCAGGTAATTCCGATCAGCAGTAGTTTTAAACCGGGAATATTGCGCAGGCCGAATTTTTGATTTTCAACAGTAAAAATAGGAAGTCCATATCCAAGAGATAATACGGCAAGTAGCATTAGCAGCCATTTGGATTCGGAAGAAACTAAAAAAAACAGTGGTAAAAGAAGTATCGCGGAAAGCAGCGTAATACTTACCATTAGTTTATAATTGGCAAAAAACCAACGTACTCGTTTAAAAGATGAACTTTGAGGATGCTTAGGTTTGCTAAGTAATATGCTGAAATTGTAAATGCAAATAGTAGAAAAAAATAAAATTGCCAGCACCGGATATACTGGTTTTGAATTGATTAACGCAAAAGTAACCATCGCTTGTGCAACCGCACATAAAGCCATGAACAAGTTGCTGAACAGCAAAAAATCAAAAACAAGATAAAATAGTTTTCTCATCCTTATAAGAAAACCAAAGATGCTGTTAATTGATTAAGAATTTCTTTTTGCAGAAGGATTTGAACCTGATTTTAATTCAAATAGGGTAATTTCCGGCAAAATCCCAACGCGGCCGGGATAGCCCAAAAAACCATAACCAACATTTACATATAATAACTGATTTTTTTCCTGATAAAGGCCGGCCCATTCTTTATAAATATACTGCACCGGACTCCACTGGAAATGTGGCAACCGGA
This sequence comes from Sphingobacteriaceae bacterium, assembly GCA_903642215.1. GTDB lineage: Bacteria > Bacteroidota > Bacteroidia > Sphingobacteriales > Sphingobacteriaceae > Mucilaginibacter_A. The sequence continues at coordinate 1,061,843 of CAHJWG010000001.1, forward strand.
CACCAAACTGCATACCATGTGTGTGGCCGGAAAACATTATATCAATTTGCGGATATTGCGGTAAAACCTGCGCCTGCCAGTGTGAAGGATCATGTGATAAAAGAAGCTTTACCGGCAAATCGTCGGTGTTTTTTGTGGCGAGATCCATTCGTCCGTATTTTGGAAAACGACTTAAAGCTCCCCAGTTTTGGATACCGAGAATGCCAATTTCTTCACCATCTACTTTCAATCGCCGGCTTTCATCCATCAGCAAATCATAGCCCATGTTTTTATGCACGGTTAAAATATCCTGTAAATTCTGCTTTTTTGCTTGTACCGAAGGCCAGGTATAATAATCGCCGTAATCGTGGTTTCCTAAAACAGAATAAACACCCAACGGTGCTTTTACGCGTGAAAAGATATTGGTGTAGTCTTTTACTTCTATCGTTCGATTGTTAACTAAATCTCCGGTAAAAAATATTACATCCGGTTTTTCTTTCAGCAGCATATCCACGCCGCCACCAACCGCTTTTTTATTATAAAAACTTCCGGAATGGATATCAGAAATCTGGCCGATTTTTAAGCCGTCAAAAGCTTTCGGCAAATTGGGCAGATAAATAACTTGTCGGCGAACGCGATAATCATATGCACCGGAAATAATGCCGTACGAAAGCGAAGCTAATGGCAATGAAGCCGTAATTAAACCGGTTTTCATTAAAAACTCTGATCGTGGAATATGTTCCGGTTTTGGTTGACTTGCAGGAAATTCCGGTTCCGATTTTTTATATTTTCTGGCGATCCATAGGAAAATTCGACGTACATCATCTACTAATATAAATGGTAGCAGAAAAATCTTGACAACAAGCAGAACGAAGAAAACCAGTAGAATCGCTGCTCTTGGTCCAACACCAATATCAAAATAAACAGCTAAAAATACGCCTGCAATCAGCAGTAAAGAAATGCTCCAAAAAATAATAGTAAACCGCTTTACAAAGCGAAAACTGAATTTTTTTAACGCGCCATGGATGCCGTTAATAATATAAAAATCGGCGAGCAGCAATAAGATGCAAACGCCGATTAAAACAAAAGGATTAGTCATGAAAAAGTACCGATAAAAGAAGCATGCTTAATAACGATCATCCAAATCCATATCGTCATCTTTTGGCATGTTAAACAAGCTGTCAAACATATCCGAAAACGAATAGCCGTTATCCAGATAACCTTTGTTTACCTGCGAAAATTCTGCTAAACCATGCAGTACAAATTCCATAAACAGCAATTGATTATTTTCGGATATGCCGGGTTGATTCTTTTTAACAATCTCTTTTAATCCAGGAACAGAAAACAGTAACTTTTTATATTCCTGTCCAGGTAAATCATCAATTACAGAGATATTATTTCCGGCACTAAACCAGTTAATAATTTCGGCATACGGATTTGGCTTTTTACTTTTTTTCGCTTTTTCCGGTTCCGGGAAATATTTCAGTAACAAAGTTTTGATCGCTTTTCCAACTAAAATATTGGCCACTTTTGCCGGTCCTTCCAGTTCGCCTTCATAAACCAATTCTATTTTTCCCGTAATCGCTGGAATTACGCCAAGAAAATCAGAAATTCGGACAAACGTATTTTTTTCGTGGTTAATCAGCATTCTACGTTCTGCATTACTAATCAGATTTTCGTAAGCAGAAATGGTTAAACGTGCAGAAACACCAGATTTTTTATCAATATATTCTGAGTTTCGCGCTTCAAAAGCAATCTGCTCAACTAAATCTTTTACCAAATCATCAGCTTCTACATTTGTTTTTTGTTCTCTGGTTAGAGAAGCTTCCTGCTGCGTAATCTGACGGGAAATTTCAACCGTACGCGGATAATGTGTTAGAATCTGACTTTCAATACGATCTTTTAAAGGCGTAACGATAGAACCGCGATTGGTATAATCTTCCGGATTTGCGGTAAACACAAACTGCAAATCTAAAGGTAATCTCAGCTTGAAACCTCTGATCTGGATATCCTTTTCCTGCAAAATATTAAACAACGCAACTTGGATACGCGCCTGTAAATCCGGCAATTCATTAATTACAAAAATGCCGCGGTGCGCACGAGGAATCAAACCAAAGTGAATAACACGTTCATCAGAATAAGTTAAGCGCATGGTTGCTGCTTTTATCGGGTCAACATCGCCAATTAAATCAGCAACGGTAACATCCGGCGTAGCTAATTTTTCCGTATAACGTTCTGACCGGTGCAGCCAGGCAATTTGCGTGTCGTCTCCTTTTGTTTCAATTTCATTCCGGGCAAACCAGGAAATCGGCTCCAAAGGATCATCAAACAACTCAGAACCAGCAATGTAAGGCACGTATTCATCCAGTAAATTCACCATTAAACGGGCAATTCTGGTCTTTGCTTGTCCACGTAAACCTAAAAGCAAAATGTTGTGGCGAGATAAAATTGCGGTTTGCAAATCCGGCATTACGGTATCTTCAAAACCAATAATACCTTCAAAACCGTTTTCTTTTTGCTGCAATTGTTTGATCAGATTTTCCCGAAGTTCTTCTTTTACTGATCTGGATTTATATCCGCTTTGTTTTAATTCTCTAAGCGTGCTGATGTTATTCATATATTTTTTAAGAAGTCCCGGAAGAAGTCGGAAAAGTCCGAAAGACCAGGAATGTATAGTTTAATAATTAGTCCGGAAGTCAGAAAAAGTCTGAAAGTCCGGGAATGTATGTTTTGATATTTTAGTTAGAAAGCAAAATTCTAACTGGAGTTTTATTTCAATGATTTTTGTTGATAAAAGAAGCACTTTTTAGATTTTTCCGTCTTTCGGTCTTCCCCGACTCATCTCACTGTTCTTCTTCTGTTTCTGATATAATCTTCAAAAATATATTCGCCCAAACCATTCAGCGAACTGTAAAAAGCTTTGCCGCCATTGGTTTCGGTAAATTTACGTACGAATTGCTGTAGATAAGGATCTTTTGCAATCATAAACGTAGTTATCGGAATTTTTAAGCGCTTACATTGCGCCGCCATATTCAGCGTTTTGTTTACCACTTTCCGGTCCAAACCAACACTGTTTTTATAATACTTCAATCCTTCTTTCAAGCAAGTTGGCTTGCCGTCGGTAATCATAAAAATCTGTTTGTTTTGGGTTTTCCTTCGGCGAAGCAAATCGGTAGCCAACTCCAAACCTGCGTAAGTATTGGTATGATACGGACCGACCTGCAAATACGGCAAATCCTGCAAGGTAATCGGCCAGGCATCGTTCCCAAAAACCACAATATCTAAGGTATCTTTCGGATATTTTGTACGGATCAATTCTGCCAAAGCCATTGCTACTTTTTTGGCTGGCGTGATACGATCTTCTCCATACAAAATCATGGAATGCGAAATATCGATCATCAAAACAGTAGAAGTCAGCACTTTAAAGTCCATTTCTTCTACTTCCAGATCTTTTTCCGTCATGTGGAAGTCGCCGATTCCATGATTTACTTGCGCATTATGAATGGATTGCGTCATGTCAATCTGATCCAGACTATCACCAAACTCATATTCGCGACGTTCGGAATTTTTTTCGTCGCCCTGACCGGAAAGTGGCGAACGGTGATTGCCTTTTCCTGCTTTTTTTAGCTTACCAAAAATTTCTTCTAAAGCAGACTGACGAATACTTTGCTCCGTTTTTCCGGTGATTTTAAACTCACCGTTTTGTTTATCTTCATCCAGATAACCTTTTTGCTTCAGGTCGTCGATGAAATTTCCCATGCCATACTCATCGTTGGTCATGTTGTATTGTTTGTCTAACTCATTCATCCAGGCCAATGCTTCACCAGCATCGCCAGCCGTATAATTAAGCAATTCGAGAAACAATTTCATTAAATCATCAAATCCGCCTTTGGGTATTTGATTGGGAACATATTTTGAGAAAGCGAAACCGCGCATTTTTTAACCTTTCGTTTTAGTTAACGGACAAAATGATGGATTAGTTTGATAGAATCATCTAAAGCAAAGAAAACTTTCAGTTAGATGACAAGCCTTTTCATTTATGATCCAAAGTGTTAAGTTACACTTTTATTGATAAATAGTTAAGGATTCTGCGCTTTTATGGTATTAATTTTTGCTTCATCATAAACTGGATTAGCACCTTGATTGCTTGCCACAAACGCACCGATTGCTGAAGCGTTTATCAAAATTTCATCCATTGGCTGCTGCTTTAAAATCCCGGCAATAAACGTTGCCAAAAAAGAATCGCCTGCACCAACCGTATCGGCAACCTCAACCTTAAACCCTGGATGCTGATAGAATTTTTGCAAATGCAGCACCGCGCAACCATGCTCACCTAAAGTTACGCAAACGGTTTTGGTATGATAACGGCTGCTAAATTCCTTCATTTTAGCTTCCAACGATAAGTTTTTTTCATTTTCGGGTGATAAAAACAGCAGTTCTTCTTCGTTCATTTTCACCATATCTGCTTTTTGTGCCAGCATTTTAATAATTGAATCTGTAAAATGCGGTGGCCTTAAATTCACGTCAAAAATTTTGTACGATGGTTTTTCCAGCAGTTCCAACAACGTATCAAAACTGGTTTCGCTGCGGCAGGCCAAACTTCCGTAAACAACCATTTCAAACGGAAATGCTTCTTTTAGTAAGGTTTTTTCAGGCTGAATATTGTCCCAGGAAACCGGCTTCGGTATCGTGTATTTTGCCTGATGGTTTTCATCCAAAGCAACCGTAACCAAACAAGTCGGCAGTTCTGCATCTCGCTGAACCAAATCTGTCGGGAAATTTTGTTTTTGCAGATAAGCCAGCAGTTCATCACCTAAAGCATCATCGCCAATTCGCGTTAGCATTTGCACCGGAATTTGCTGCTGTAAAAGATGCATCGCCACATTCATGGGTGCGCCGCCGGCTTTTTTATCTGCGCCAAAACCATCCCACAAAACCTCGCCAAAACACAAAACCTGTTTATTCATTTATAAACGTAAAGCTTATAACTCAAAACGTAAAACAATTTTATACTATTTTTAGGCGATGAAAAAGATGATTTTTATTTCTCTGATGCTGTTTTTATCGGCATTTTCTTTTGCTCAGGATAAACGCGCCATTACAAACCTGCTTGAAAAACAGCGCCTGGCCTGGAACCGCGGCGATTTGGATGGCTACATGCAAGGTTACTGGAAATCGGATTCGTTGTTGTTTGTTGGCAAATCCGGACCGAAATACGGCTGGAAAACCACGTTGGAAAATTATAAAAAAAGCTATCCCGATGATTCTGCCATGGGAATTTTAACGTTTAACATTTTGCAAATCGACGTAATCGACTTAAAAAATGCGTTTGTTTTGGGCGGATGGAAATTAAAACGTGATGCCGATGAGCCGCAAGGATTTTTTACGCTTTGGTTGAGAAGGATTAAAGGCGAATGGAAAATTGTTTCGGATCATTCGAGTTGATAAAAACAATTAACAGCTTTTCGTTTTTTCCTGCTGATGAAACTTCCATTTGATCTCGAAACCGTTTTAACAAAAATAGAAAAAGCCATTGCCGCTTACCCAAAAGCCGCCATGTTTGATTTGTACGAACGCGGTTATACTTCACTGTTCGAGCAACTAATTTCCTGTATTATTTCTGTACGTACTTTGGACGAAACAACGATTCCGGTTTCCTTAAAGCTTTTTGCTAAAGCCAGAACACCGGAAGCGATGCTTCTTTTACCACATGAAAATTTAGTTCAGCTTTTATTGGGAAGCACTTTCCCCGGACAAAAAGCAGATACGATTTTAGGTATTTCAAAAATCGCGGTAGAGCAATACGGCGGCAATTTACCTGCAACTTTTGAAGGTTTAACCGCTTTGAAAGGCGTTGGGCCAAAATGCGCCAATTTGGCTTTAGGCGTTGCCGCAAAGCTGCCCGGAATTAGTGTTGATATCCATGTGCACCGCGTAGTAAACCGCTGGGGAGTTGCCAAAACTACTCAACCGGAACAAACCATGGTTTTCCTGCAAAAAAACGTTCCGCAGGAAAAATGGATTGATCTAAACCGTTTGCTAATGCCTTTTGGTAAACATATTTGTACCGGCAATTTACCGCATTGTTCAACTTGCCCGGTTTTAGATTATTGTGAACAGGTTGGCGTAACAAAACATCGGTAAAGTTTTCTTTTGTGCGTTCTGGCAATGAATTTACGGTGAAGAGCATGCGCTTTGTCATCCCGACAATAGGAGGGATCTTCATCAAAGCAATCATTTTTTATACCGATAAAAGAAGCATGTTTGTTTTAATGAGGATTTCTCCCTTTGGGTCGAAATGACAAAAAACGCAAGTTCTGTATCACAAAGCAACAAACTACCTCGGGCTGCCAGCTGCCAACGCTTTTTCTGCCCATTTTACAGCCAGTTCTTCTCTAAATTTAGCGTAAGGTGCTTTAAAAGCCATTTTTAAAACACTATCTACACCACCTTTTACAGCCAGATTAGCTAAACTTGCCACTTTCCGGCTGATGGAAGCATCCCAGGCACGTAAACTTAACGAATAAGAGCCGTCTAAATATTTCATCCAGTGCCAGTAACCGGTCGGCATAAACAACGTATCGCCGTGTTCTAAAAAAACCTCCTGACCTTCTACTCCTTTTAATGCCGGAAATTTGTTAAAATCCGGGTTTGCTACATCATAATCCTCCAAAGCATAAGTAGCATTCGGGATGCAGTATAAACGGCGTTTCCATTTGTTTTCGAACAAAATTACATGCTTGCGGCCGCCAAAATGTGTGTGAAATATGTGCGGTAAATCAATATCGTAATGTAAAAACGTAACCGAATTTGATCCGCCAAAAAACATCGCCGGCATACTTTCTAAAAATCCGCCCATCAAATCTTTCGGCAAAACAATATCATTTAAAAGCTGCGGTGCCTGTTTAAAAATATTGAAGAAGAAAATACGCAGTTCTGTGGGTTGTGTTTTGATCAGGTCGATATAATCCGCAAACTTCATCTCCGCAGCCGCCGCATTAATCGGTTTGGAAGGATCAGCTTTAGAATTATCATAGAGCGGAACTGTTTTATCGCCAACTGCAGCTTTCATATATTCCGGTGTCCATTTTTCGCGGGCAGGCCAATCTTTTGTTAATCCTTTAATAACAAGTGGTTTGCGTTTGGCAAGATATTCTTTCTGAAAAACTTTTGGGTCGATTGTATCAACCGTATCAACCGGTTTCAGTATAAAACTCATAACGTCAGGTTAAAAATAACTGCTAAATTTATATAAATTTTAATAAAACTTTATGCCGGTAAAAGAAGCATCGGTATATAGTTTTATATTTATTATGCTAATGTTAAATTACAACACAAAATTAGGTAAATTCTTTTTTTAATAATACCCGCCTTAATTTCTGCAAAAATTATGACAAAAAGAAAACCCGGCGCTCAGGGCAGCCGGGTTCCAATAATTTTTAAAAAAGCCTGAAGCTTAGTTAGGCATTAATACAGTATCTACTACATGTATTACACCGTTACTTTGGAAAACATCAGCAATTGTAACAGTTGATTTACCGCCTTTTTCGTCGGTTAAAATCAGTTTTTTACCTTGCATCATTGCTGTTAATGTTCCGCCTTGTACGGTTACAAAAGTTGCTTTGCCACCGCCGGCTTTAATTTTAGCAGCAATATCTTTAGAAGATAATTTACCGGCAACAACGTGGTAAGTTAAAATTTTAGTTAAAGTTGCTTTATTTTCCGGTTTTACCAAAGTTTCTACCGTTCCGGCAGGCAATTTAGCAAAAGCTTCGTTTGTTGGTGCAAAAACGGTAAACGGACCAGCACTTTTTAAAGTTTCTACCAAGCCTGCAGCTTTAACTGCTTGAACTAAAGTAGTATGATCTTTAGAATTTACGGCATTATCAACAATATCTTTGTTGGAATACATGGCTGCACCACCTACCATCGGATTTTTTTGTGCGTAAACGCTCGGGGCAGATGCTAAAGCTACTAAAGCAAGGGCTGCAAAAATTAATTTTTTCATCGTGTATTAAGTTGATTTTGGGATGATTTACGGTGAATATTATAATGTGGTTTCAAAACAGTATAAAAATTCATTTAACTATCTATCAGTTAATTAAAAAATTATTAAAACGATAAAATTTATATTTTAAAGAAATAACTGAGCAGCGATATAATCTGCATATAACTTACCGGAGCGGCTTAAAGTTAAAAACTGTTCGTTTTGGATGATCCAATTTTTAGCGATAAACGAAGCTGCAACTTTTAAAATTTTTTCGGATGAATTTACGCTTAACTGTTTTACCCGATCTAAATTTAAACCGTTGCTGGTGCGTAAAGCTGTCATAATGTATTCATTTATCCGATCATTTTCACTTAGTATCTCCGTAGTAAAAGAAATTTGATTTTGACTGATTGCTGCTAAATATTGCTGATTGTTAGCCACATTCCATTGCCGTGTTTCGCCGTTAAAAGAATGCGCAGAAGGGCCAATCCCGAGATATTTTACACTATTCCAATAATTTGAATTATGGCGCGAATGCCAGCCGGGCAAACTAAAATTAGAAATTTCGTAATGCTCAAATCCCTGTTTTTCGGTTTCATCCATCAAAAACTCAAACTGCGCGGCACTTTGTTCGTCGTTCATTTCCGGCTGCTTTTTTTTGCTGATAAAAGAAGCAAGTGCAGTTTTCGGTTCAACCGTGAGGGAATAAGCCGAAAGGTGCGGCACTTTCAACTCAAATAACTGCGACAGGTTATGCTGCCATTTCGCATCAGTTAGCAGCGGATAACCGTAAATTAAATCGGCAGTGATATTATTAAAGCCTGCATTTTGTACTTCTTTTATGGCGTAAAAAGCTTCATTGCTTCGATGGGCGCGGTTCATCCAGGCCAAATCCTCATCAAAAAAAGATTGTATGCCAATACTGAAACGGTTAACAGGCGTTTGTTTCAGGTTGAAGATTTTCTGCGGATTCAGGTCATCGGGATTTGCTTCCAGTGTAATTTCTGCATCCGCTTTCACCATAAAATTATTGAAAATCTCTTCTAGTAAGAAATCGATTTCCACAGCTTCCAGCACAGAAGGCGTTCCTCCGCCCAGATAAATTGTTTCTATAATTTCGCCATGTAAATAATTTTTTTGCAGCTTTATTTCCTGATGCAAAGCCTGCAACAACTCTTTTTTATACTTAAAAGAAGTGCTGAAATGGAAATCGCAATAATGGCAGGCTTGCTTGCAAAAGGGAATGTGGATGTAGATGCCGGCCATCTTTCTAAATGTGCTTAATTGAAGATAAAGTAGTATAGCAAATTATATTATTTAGCCTCGTAATCAATGAGTTGTGTTATTAAAAGTTGTTTTTTTAAGATCTTAATTTATTCTATCCTTTTTGCTCACGTGTTACTTTCTAACATTTGCGGGTAACAAAATTAACAAAAAGTAAAATGGTAATTGTTAGGTATAAAAAACTAAAAAGTTTAGTGCCTATTTAGAGTTTTATTCTGTATTAGCTCAGCGAAATTACCGGTGCGGTTACTACCGATGGTTTGCTGAAGAATATTTTTAGCAAGTTCTGTATTAGGAAGTAGTATGCATCTGCAGTAAAGGATGGGCCAATTAGTAAACGTAATTAATTAGTTATCAGTTAAGTGTAAAATAAAATTGGAGTAATTCATTTTTAGACAGAAGGAATTTTGTACCTTACTTTGAAATTGTAGATTACAATTAAACGATTAGCAATGGAAAAACTACCAAATAGATATCCCGGAGAAATCTTTTAGAAGAGTTTTAGAACCATATGAAATTTCTGCCTACCACTTGGCTAAAGTAACCCGCATTCCGCAAACCAGGGTATCACAAATATTAAAAGGCCACAGGCTGATTATTGCGGAGTTTTTGCTAAAGCCTACGCTGCAATTACCTGCCCGTTGGCTTCAGCCAACGGTAATAACAGGACTAAAAAATATATCAGAAAAACTTTAAAATCAATGAATTTTAGGTGTTAAAAGAAGCACGGAAATAAGTTGAATCAAATTTAAACAGGTTCATATAAAAGCTGCCCTTTATTTTTTAGTTACCGAAAAAGGCTTGTCTTCTTTACCGATACCACGCGTAACAGCTGGCTGATTGCTCATCTCCAGTTTTAAAACGCCGCCATCGGTTATTTGCTGATGCTTAATAAAGTTCTTTGTGAAAGGCCGGCCGTTTAAGGTTGCTGTTTTTATGTATATATTTTCTTTAGAATTTGCAGGAGCATCAATGACAAACTTTTTACCGTTTTCTAAATTGATGGTTATTTTTTTAAACATCGGGCTACCCATTACGTATTCGTCTGTGCCGGGCGTAACGCTGTAAAAACCAAGCGCGCTCAAAACATACCACGATGAAGTTTGCCCCTGGTCTTCATCCCCCGGATAACCGTTTTCTGTTGAATTATATAATTTATACATGATATCACGTACATGGAACTGTGTTTTCCATGGCTGGCCAGCGTAATTGTATAAGTACGGCATGTGCTGTATCGGCTGGTTACCATGTGCGTATTGGCCCATATCGGCCATTACCATTTCCGTCATTTCGTGGATCATACCGCCATAAGAACCCACATTTACGCGGTTGGGTTCTGTAAATACCGAATCCAGTTTAGCCGTAAAATTCTGCTCGCCGCCCATCAAATCAATCAAACCCTGTACATCATGAAAAACCGACCATTGCCAGTGCCAGGCATTCCCTTCGGTAAACGGGCCGCCCCATTCTGCCGGGTCAAAATTTGGTTTCCACTGGCCTGTGATATCCTTTCCCTGCATAAACCTGGTTTTCGGATCATATACATTCCGATAATTATAAATCTGCCGTAAAAACAGCTTTGCATAAAAATCATTACCGGTCATCGTGGCCAGTTTGTATCCGCAGAAATCATCATAAGCATATTCTAAAGTTTTTGCGGTGGCTTCCCTGTACTTCGGATAAGGCACATAACCCAGCTCGTAATATTCTTTAAAGCCGTCCCTGCCATTTGCCGGTCCCCAGGGGCCTTTATTCGTGGCTTCGTGCAGATAGGCTTTTAAAGCTTCCTTCGGATCAAAAGTGCGGATGCCTTTTGCCCAGGCATCCGTTAACAAGGATATGGCGTGATTACCGATCATGCTGCCGGCTTCGCTGGGGAAAGACCAGGATGGCAGCCAGCCGCATTGCGCGTAAGCAGCCAGCAAAGCCTGCATATAACGGCTGTGCATTTCGGGTTGTAAAAGTGTATTTAAAGGGAATTGTGCCCGAAATGTATCCCAAAAACCGGTATCTGTAAACATGTATCCGGGATGAATTTTACCATCGTAAGGACTAAAATAATAAGGTTTTTCATCTTTATCCAACTCATAAAATTTCCTGGAAAACAAACTCGCTCTAAAAAAACAGCTGTAAAAAGTTGCCTTGTCTTCTTCGGTTCCGCCTTCTACCAAAACTTTCCCTAATGATTTATTCCACACGGAAGCCGCCTTCGCCTTCGTTTGTTCCAGTGTTGCATCTGCACCTAATTCTCTTTTTAAGTTGAGTTCTGCCTGCTCCAAACTGATATAAGATGATGCTGTTTTTACCTGCACTTTTTCACCGGCCTTAAACTCCACATAAGTACCTTTGCCCAAGCCTTCGGCAGTTGTAGAATCCGGGTGGATGGTGTTAGTTTTATTTTCCCAGGTACCAAAAGATTTGATCGGATGATCAAACTGAACTACAAAAAAACTTTTCCAGCCCGCTTTAAAACCTTCGCCGTTGTTAACCCAGCCGGTTATTTTGTTTTCCTTCGGATAAATTTTTACGCTGCTGATTCTGGTATAACCATCTAAAACCAAATAACTTTTTTGTCCTTTCGGATAACTGAAACGCAAGTGCGCGCCACGCTCTGAAGGAGAAATTTCCGCAGTGATCTGGTTATCCAGCTTAACCTTATAATAGTTTGGCTTGGCTACTTCGTTTACATGGCTAAACTTGGTTTCCCGGTCGTTTTCGTTTACAACCAAGTTACCGGCTTCTGGCATCAGCGAAAAAACAGCGTAATCGCGTGTCCACGAACTGCACTGGTGCGCCTGCTGAAATCCTCTGATATGATCTTTAAAATACTGATATTTCCATCCGTCGCCGTTTTTGCCGGTCTGCGGTGTCCAGGTGTGCATCCCGAAAGGCAAAGCAGTTGTTGGGTACGTATTCCCTCGGGTTAACTCTTGTTTAGAGTTGGTTCCCTGTAAGGTATTTACATATTTAACCAAATCCGGCTGTTGTGCAAAAGCGTTTACTTTTAAAATAACAGATAAGGCAATAGTCAGCTTAAACTTCATCTTTTTATCAATTTATATTTGTCTGAACGCTTATTTCTATAATTTTTAAAACCCGATATGATGTTTAGAATGCTCTGCAGCTAAAAAATAAAAGGGTTGATTTTATATCTTTTTATTAAATGTAGTTGAAAAATCCTATAGTAAGATTAATTTAAAGTTTCAGCTGATTAAAAATTAATCAATATATTGGCTGCCTCTAATTTACTAATATGATTATTATATTCATATTAGTAAATATATGCCGATACCACTCATAACTTTTAAGCAGAAATATTATTAATTATTTAAAAGGCAAGCATAGCTATGCTTCTTTTACAGCATAATATTAGGTTCTTATTGCTAACATTCAATTGGAGATTTTAAACTTCATTTATGATTTATAAAAAGGTAATAAACATATTTTTATTACTGTGTAGTATTTTGATTTTAGCTCAAAACGGTTTCGGACAATCAAATTATACAGATGTTAAGGTAGATAATATGACAGATTCTCAAATCCGTCAACTGATGCAAAAGGCAGAATCAATAGGTTATAACGATGCCCAAACGGGGCAGATGGCTGCGGGTATGGGAATGAGTGCTGCCGAAGTTGATAAACTAAGAATCAGAATTGCGCAGATAAGAAAGCAGGATAACGATACTAAAAGTTTGCAAAATAATCCAAGAAGAGTATTTACGGATTCTACAGAGAATGTTGATAATCAAAATACTTATCGTAATTCCTCACCAAAAATATTCGGAGAAGACTTATTCAGAAACAGTAGGATCAGTTTTGAACCGAACCTGAGAATCCCTACGCCTAAAAACTATATCATTGGGCCGGATGATGAACTGCTTATCGATTTATCCGGTGATAATGAAGCCAATTACAGCCAAAGAGTTAGTTCGGAAGGAACCATAAGGCTGCAATATGTTGGTATTATAGCTGTTGCAGGCCTTACAATTGAGCAGGCTATTTCTAAAATTAAGAGAAGTATGGCCACAACTTATCCCGGTTTAAGAAACGGACATACCAGTTTGGCCGTAAATTTGGGTAATATCCGCAGTATTAAAATTACAATTATCGGCGAAGTTGTAAAACCCGGTTCTTATACGTTATCATCATTTGCAACAGTATTTAACGCACTGTATGCTTCCGGCGGCCCTAATCAAAATGGTTCATTCAGGAAAATACAGATAATTCGCAATAGTAAAATAATCGGCACTGTTGATGTGTATGATTTCCTGTTAAAAGGTATCCAGAATAATATCAGATTACAGGACCAGGATGTAATAAACATTCCTGTTTTTAAAACCCGGGTGCAAATAAGCGGAGAGGTTAAAAGGCCGGCCTTGTTTGAAGTAAATAATACAGAATCGCTCCAGGATGTGATCAATTTTGCCGGTGGGTTTTCCAGTCAGGCTTATGCTGCAAGTATTAAAGTTTTACAAAACACCAGTAAAGAACGCAAGCTGGTTGATATCAGTGCAAATAATTATAAAATATACCGGCCTTTAAATGGCGATCAATATGTTGTAGAAACAATTTTAGACCGGTTTGAGAACCGCGTAGAAATAACCGGTGCCGTATTTAGGCCTGGCAAATTTGAATTAGAAAATGGGCTAACTTTAAAAGGATTGATTACAAAAGCAGAAGGTTTACGGGAAGATGCTTTTTTAAACAGCGGTTATATATTTCGTTTAAAACTGAATAATACATTGTCGTTAATTCCTTTTCATGTTGATAAAGTTTTAAACGGCTCAGAACCGGATATTCTTTTAAAAAGAGAAGACAAGGTTACGATATCATCCATATTTGATTTGCGTGATGAATATAAGTTAGAAGTGCAGGGCGAGGTAAGGAATCCCGGAATATTTATTTATGCAGAGGATATGAATTTAGAAACAGCTATCCAAATGGCCGGCGGTTTTAAAGAAGGAGCAACGCCGAACAGAATCGAAATTTCCCGCAGGGTAAAAAACAGTGATGCTTCATCCGTTTCTGCTGTTACCGCGAAAATATTTTCAGTAAATATTAACAGGGATTTGAGGATAGCCGGTAAGCCGTTTATCCTGCAGCCGTTTGATATTGTATCTGTACATAGTTCTGACGGTTACGAAGTGCAAAAATCTGTAAGTTTAGAAGGAGAAGTATTGTATCCCGGGAGATATACCATCCAGCGTAAAGACGAAAGGGTATCGGATTTAATAAAACGTGCCGGCGGATTAACGGCGATGGCTTTTACAGAAGGCGCATCTTTAAGGCGGCCAGGGCCAAGTGTGCAAGCACAAGTAACCGAACAAGCTGCAGGTACAAGTAAAAATTCGATTAGCAGAACCGACGAGGAGCGGGAAAGGCTGATTAGTTTACAACGCCTGCAAAAACAACAGGCAGACGCAGTTGATACAATTAGCCTAAAACAAGATCCTTCTATTGTTAGAACAGATTTGGTTGGTATTGATTTATCTAAAATTTTAGAAAAACCATCGTCAAGATTTGATCTGCTTTTAGAAGACGGAGACATTATCAAAATTCCAAAGTTATTGCAAACCGTAAAGGTTTCCGGCGAAGCTTTAAAGCCAACTAATATTATTTATCAGCCCGGAAAAGGGATTTCCAAATACGTCAGAGAATCCGGCGGGTTTACCAATAATGCAAAAAAGCGCGGAGCTTATGTGGAATATGCAAACGGTTCGATCAATTCTACCAAAAAGTTTTTGTTCTTCCGAAATTATCCTGCAGTTAAACCCGGCGCAGAAATATTTATCCCTAAACGGCAGCCAAAATCCCCTCTTGGTTTACAGGCTGTAATTGGGATTTCCTCAGCTTTGGCTTCATTAGTTATAATTGTAATAGCGCTTTTTAAATAAGTTTGATATGAGTTCTGAAGATTTAAATTATAATCAGAATTTAAAAAATAGAGAAGAAAACTACTTCACACAGGAAATATCCTTTAAAGAAATCTTGTTAAACATCATTAAGTTCTGTAAATACATTGTTTCTAAATGGAAAATTATCCTTGTTGCCGCCCTTATCGGCGGAGTTGCAGGTTACATCCGTGCTAACAGGCAAAGCTTGTTTTACATAGCTTCGAGTACATTTATTTTAGATGATGGCAGTGTAAATGCAAATGTACCCAGCGGTTTTGCTTCTTTTATGGGGTTAGATCTTCCAAGCGGCGGCGGCATTTTCCAGGGCGATAACTTACTGGAATTATACCGGTCGCGGTTTATGTTAAAGAAAGTTCTGTTAAGTAAAATACCGGATACTAAAAATGAATATCTAATTGATCGTTATATCAAAATAAATGGTTTTAAACAGGCGTGGAAAGATAGTGCAAAACTTAAAAATATCAATTTTTTTATTAAGCCGAACAAGGCTTACCTGCGGATACAAGATAGCTTGATGACCATATTTGTTAACGATATCAGAAATAATTATCTGATTGTTGACCGCGATAGAAGGGTAAGTATTTTACGGGTAGAAACCAGATCGAGAGATGAAGAGTTTTCAAAATTACTGAATGACCAGGTAGTAAAAACGGTTAACGATTTTTACATCCAAACGAAAACCCAAAAATCGTTAGAATATTTAAAGCTTTTGCAGCACCAGGCAGATTCTATCAGGGCGGCATTAAACGGTAATATGTTTAAAGTGGCTACAAATACAGATGTTAACATCAACGTTAATCCGGCAAGGCAAATATTGCGCCTTCCGTCTCAAAAAAGCCAGATTGATGCAGAAACTAACCGTGCCATGTTAAACGATTTGGTTAGAAATATAGAAGTTTCCAGGATGGCTTTAAAAAAAGAAACACCTTTAATACAGCAACTTGATGAAGCAACTTTCCCATTAGAAAGAAGGAGGGACAGCCGGGCTAAAGCAATTATGCTGGGTGCATTAATAGTTGCTTTAATTGTTGTGGGTTGTTATTCAGTAACATTTCTTTTCAAAAAAATACTTGAATAGTTTCTCATCAAAATTTATTCTTGATGCTTCTTTTATGCCACAAAAATTGTTGTTGAGGCAATTGAACTGATATTAATATTTTTTAGTGATAAAAGAAGCATTGGTCTTTTTCAATTTTAATAGTGAAAGTATAAGCTTGGTGTTCTCATGAGAAATATCTGTTTTTTTATTTCTTCCATAAACAAAACCGGTGGTACAGAACGTGTTTGTATAAGCATTGCCAATAAACTATCACAATTGGGTTATCAGGTTACTATTTTAAGTATGTATGGAAAAAGCCCTTTTTTTGATGTTGATCCTAAAATTTCGGTGATAGAAGTTTATCAAAAGAAATATCTATTTAAATTATTTCTGCCGCTGGTAATACTTAATTTGAGAAAGAAAATACGCAGAATTAAGCCGGACGTTTTAATAAATGTTGATACTGCCATGTTCATTTACTCTTTTGTATCAGCATTAGGTTTAAAATTTAAGAATATTGTGTGGGAACATTTCAACTTTAACAGTACTTTAAATTCAAAAGTAAGAGTAACAGCAAGACGATTGGCCGCCCGGTATAGCAATGCCATCATTACTTTAACTCAAAAAGATAACAGTAATTGGATAAGTCGATTAAACTGTAAAGTGCCGGTAATTACAATCCGTAATCCGTCACCTTTTTCAAATTTATCCGATAACAATTTATTGAGAAAACCGGTTGTATTGTCGGTTGGCCGGCTTACGCATCAAAAAGGGTTTGACAGATTATTAGATGTATGGGAAATTGTACAAAACAATAATTTTTTAAACTGGGAATTGCATATTGTAGGTTCCGGTGAACTTAAAGAACAGATCGGGCAAAAAATTGAATTGTTAAAATTAACTGATTCGGTTAAACTTTTTCCTGCAACTGATAGCATCGAAACCCATTATCAAACTGCCGCTATTTATTGCATGGCATCACGTTTTGAAGGTTTCCCGATGGTACTGCTGGAAGCACAATTTTTTGGATTGCCATTGGTTAGTTATGATTGTGAAACCGGACCGTCGGAAATTATCAAAAATAATGAGAATGGTATTTTGGTAAAAAACGGTGACCAGGAAGCAATGGCTAAAGCGTTAATACTTTTAATAAATGATCCTGAAAAAAGGTTAGCAACAGGAAGAAAAGCTTATCAAAATTCTTTACAATATCATGTAGATGTTATCATCAAAAGCTGGATAAATTTATTTGACTTGCTACAAAATCATAAAAACATCAACCCAAATCTGTGAAAATTTTATACTTAATTACCGGGTTAGTATTAGGCGGCGCAGAAAAGCAATTGCTTCTTTTAGCACAAAATATTCGTGAAGCCGGTTTTAAAGTTTTGGTCGTATCAATGAAGTCGGGCGGAGTGATGGCAAATACTTTTAAGCAGGAAGGTATCGAAGTAATTGAGTTGGATATAGCCGGTGTAAAATCATTAGGGAAAGGATACAGAAAGTTTAAAATGGTTGTAAAAGAGTTTGCGCCGGATATTATTCATTCACATATGATCCATGCGAATTTTTTTGCCTGCCTGTTTAAACTGTTTGATAAAAGTTTTAGATTGATTGCTACCGCACATAACATCCGGGAAGGAAGCAGCTTAATGATGGCCGGTTACCGTTTAACTAAATTTATTCCGGATTGGAGTACCAACGTTAGCCGGGAAGCTTTTAAATTATTTATAGATAAAAAATACTTCAATTTTAAGAAAGCTTCTTACGTGCCTAACACAATAAATACGGATATTTTTGATCCGGCTTTGTACAATAGTGATCAAATGCGAAAGCAATTAAATGTGCCAAAAGATGCGTTTATTTTCTTTTCCGCAGGCAGGTTACATGAACAAAAAAACTATCAAATGTTATTGCAGGCATTTAAATCCGTTCGTTCAGAAATCAACAATACTTTTCTGATTATTGCCGGTGACGGGAAATTGAAAAATCAATTAAAAGAGTTAAGTATCCAACTTGGCATCCAACAAAACATTCTTTTTTTAGGGTTGAGAAGCGATATTCCTGCTTTAATAAATATGTGTAACTGCTTTGTTCTAAGTTCAAAATATGAAGGTTTTGGTTTAGTAATCGGCGAAGCGATGGCCATGAAAAAGCCGGTTATTGCTACAGATTGCGGCGGCGTTAAAGAGGTAATGGGCGGTTATGGCGTGTTGGTTAAAGTTGATGATGCAAAAAGCCTGGCAAAGGCGATGGCTGATGTTTACAAATTGCCTCCTGCTCCAAATCAATTAAATAAAGCCCGGAAATTTATTGAAGAAAATTATACGGTAAAAACAGTATTAGATCAATGGATGAAACTTTATCTAATTGATGTAAAATGAAATTTAAAAGGATTTGGGTTATCTTTTTTGGTATAAAGCTGTTTTACATGTTTGTAGCCATATACGTTTTTTCACGTATAACAACTTTAGGCGATACGTTTGATTATCTAAACTCTCCGTTACAATTTAGCCCGGCGATATTTTACTCATCCACTGCTTTTATGCAATTTTCCGGAGCAGTTTTTAAACTCGTATTTCGTTTGGATGTATTAGCTTGCCTGCCTTTTATGCTGCTTTCTTTTTATGGAATTTATTATGCAGTTGATAAATTGAACCTGTATCGGTACGCTGTTTACATCATCATTTTATTCTCATTGCCCAACTTTGGGATTTGGACAAGTATATTAGGAAAAGAAGCTGTCGGTTGTTTTTTTAGTGCTGTAATTGCTGTAATGCTAATCAGGAAATTAAACGGGCGTTACAGATTAAAAGTAATCGATTATACCGCTTTATATCTGTGTGCTGTTTTTAAGCCGCAATATTTGTTGTTTATATTACAAGCATTATTGTTTCTTTCTATAACTTATCATTTTGAAAATAAAAAAACCTTTCCCTTAGTTTTAGGAATTGTAATGATTGCAATAAATATTGTTGTTTTATATCTTGTTCGTGATTTGATAAATCAGCTGGCCACCGGGATGGCAATACATTTTAAAAACAACGATCCAAACCTTGCCCAATCTACCCGGAGTGAAGCCCCGTGGCTGGAGCAGTATGGTTTCTTCCATTCTGCTGCATATGGGATGTTTATTGCTTTTTTTGGGCCTACATTTTCTGAAATGCTGCGTAAACCAGCACATTTTATCTCTGGAATTGAAAGTATGGTAATGATTGCCTTCTTCCTGTGGCTGCTGTGGCCTCGTTTAAAATACAACCTTAGTTATTTCCGGTTTAATCCAATTGTTTTTATCAGTTACTTTATTGTTTTTACCGGGATTTTGTTTGTGCATTATCCTTTTGGTTTTCTAAATCCCGGCTCTGCAATCCGCTACCGATCAAATTTCTATGCTTTATTTGTACTGATGCTGATGTACCAGTTAGTAAAATCACATAAAATACGATTTACTAAAAAAGAAATAGTCAATACTTATTATTAAGCTTAATCATCAATATTATTACTATCGTATATTAAATACCTATTTGTATTTAATGCTTCTTTTATAGCTATTTTATCTAATTTTTAAACAAGTCGGCATCCATAATAATATGTATGATAAAAGAAGTATCTCAATCAAATCCGTAAATAATCTCTTCGTTTATGAAACATATATTTTCTTATTCAGTTATATGTTATAATTAAAAGAATTAAAGTTAATTAGTTTGAAATAACCGACATTGATTTTGTGTAATCCCAAACAGAATATTATCGGCTTTCCAAACTTGTTGATCATTTTTTTAATTTTTATTGAAAAGTATTATATCAGCCCTGCCTTTTAGTTACTGGAACTTATATTCTTCCTATCCTCTGCTTTTCATATTTATTTACCAATAATTAATAATTAATAAGCTTTAAACAATGTTTGCTTGCGTGCAAATATTATTTAAAGTGCTGAATATGAATGATGTAGTAATGAAGATATTGTTAATAATAACAGATTACGGGAGTTTCAATAATTTTTTATCAGAGCTTGCTGTAAAACTTGTTAACACAAATAACGAAGTTCATGTAATTTGTTCTTCTGATAAGGTTATAAATTTTAGTGATAAATATTCTTATACCAATTTGGGTATAAAATTTCATTATATTGATTTTCCAAGATCTTTTAATTTATTTAAACAAATTCTAATATCGAAAAGGATAAACAAAAAGATAAATGAAATTGATCCTTATTTAATTAATATCCATTTCACAACTGGCATATTTACAACAGTTTTGTGGAAAAAGCCAAAGTATATTACTATCGGTACTTTCCACGGTGTTGGTTATCCAACAATTAAAGCTAAACTTAGAAGAACAATATTTAAACTTGTTGAAAAGTTTTGCTTTAAAAGGCTTGATCAAATTTTTTTATTAAATCAATCAGATTACAATATCGTTAAACAAATCCATCCGCATAAAACATTTATATATAATTCTTCAGGTGTAGGTTATGATATAAAAAAGTTTGATCCTCTCATTATTCCTGAAGAAACAAAAGAAGATTTAAGTCATCACTTGCAGATAAAACATAACGATTTTGTTTTAGTATTTACGGGAAGGTTCACAGCCATTAAAGGGTTTAATACGGTTATAAAAACCGTAATATCTTTAGTAAATGAACTTAGATATAATAACATCAAGTTATTAATTATTGGTGGGGAAGACCCGATTTATACAACAGGACTTAGTACAGAAGAAACAAAATTTTACAAGAACAGCTCTTTTATTAAAAATATCGGTTTTACACCAGATGTAAACTTGTATCTATCTATTTCAGATTTATTTGTATTTCCAAGTGAAAAGGAAGGTATGCCTGTATGTATAATGGAAGCTTTGGCAATGGGTGTTCCGGTAATTACGTCCAATTCAAGAGGCTGTAATGATTTAATCGAGAATAACTTTAACGGAATTTTATTAAGTGAAAAACCATCAGTAGATGAATTA
The DNA here is from genome assembly GCA_903642215.1 of Sphingobacteriaceae bacterium. Classification (GTDB taxonomy): domain Bacteria; phylum Bacteroidota; class Bacteroidia; order Sphingobacteriales; family Sphingobacteriaceae; genus Mucilaginibacter_A. The sequence continues at coordinate 1,083,018 of CAHJWG010000001.1, forward strand.
AGCGCCGCAATTTTAAAATTATACCACAATCGTTTTCTCCTGAAAAAGCTTTCGGTAAATGCGCAGTTAAGACGAACTGATTACAGTAGAGATAAATATGTTTCCGATCAAATTGGCATATATCAAAACAGCTTAAAAGTTGTTGGTATCTGATACTGTTTTTAATGGATAAATTTCAGTTTTCTATTTCATTTAATGAAAAAACACAAACAGCATCGTCAAAAGCTATTGTTGATTGTAGGAGTATTTTAACTCAATCAGGATACCGGGATTTTACATTATCTGCTAACTCAGCTAAAGATAAAAGTTATATCTTTTCAATTGTTGCACTATTAATAAAGTTGTCTTTATTAATAAAAAAGAATTCTGTTATTGCCATTCAGTATCCGTTGTTAAGTGGTAATAAAATGTTTAAATATTTTATTAAAATACTAAAAAGTAAAAAAGTAAAATTTTTTTGTGTTATTCATGATTTGGATGAATTACGGTACAATACAATAAGTACAAGGTTCCCAAATATAGAAGCTCAAAATCTAAATTTCTATGATTGTATTATAGTACACAATGATGCAATGCAAGAATGGTTATTGAAAGTTGGAGTAACGGTGCCGATGATTTCTTTAAAAGTTTTTGATTATTTATCTGATAGAAATAACTCTAAAATATGTAACAAGGTATCCAAGATAAATTTTAACGAAATTGCATTTGCAGGAAATTTAGCAAAAAGCGAATTTATATATGATTTAGGATCATTAGTTAACTGGCATTTCAATTTATATGGTCCGAATTTTTTAGCTGAAAAAGGTTACAGTATAAACAATTTAACCTGGTACGGATCTCACGGTACTGACAAGATTTTAACTGAAATTAAAGGAACTTTTGGTTTAATATGGGACGGACAGTTTGTAGAAAAATTGGACGACAGATATGGTAACTATTTAAAGTATAATAACCCGCATAAGTTATCTCTTTATTTAGCAGCCGGCTTACCAGTTATCGCTCCCAAAAATGCTGCTGTTGCACAATTTATAAAGAAGCATCATTTGGGCATTTTAGTTAATAATCTATATGAATTAAAGGATTTAATAATAGACGAAATACAATATGCCATATTAAAAACTAACGTATTGGAGATGGGAAAAAGGATTAGGAACGGGGAGTTTTTTTCTGCTGCAATATGCCGTGCAGAAGAGATTTTAAGTAACTCAGTTTATCTTTAAACGCCTGAACTTAATTAATCAGGATTTAAGTTTTGTGTATTGTTAAACCTAAATTATAAGGATTAAATATTAAAAGGGAAACTATAAATAATGCTATTTAATTCTATTAGTTTTTTTATCTTTTTACCTGTTGTATTTATATTATACTGGTTTGTTTTTAATAAATCTATCCAATGGCAAAATGTATTAATACTTATTTCCAGTTATGTATTTTACGGGTGGTGGAGTGAAAAATTTTTAGTTTTATTAATATTCTCAACAGCTCTTGATTATTTTTACGGATTTGGTGTAGCATCAACTAATAAAAAAAAATCAAAAATGTTTTTGTGGCTTAGCATTATCAATAATTTAGGATTTTTAGGTTTATTTAAATATTACAACTTCTTTGCTTTACAGTTTCAAAGTTCTTTTGATTTAATTGGATTCCATTTTCATCCTCTGTTTCTTAAAATTGCATTACCGGTTGGCATATCATTTTATACTTTCCATGGAATGTCCTACGTGTTTGATATTTATCGAAAGGTTAGAAAACCAGTTACAAACTTTGTAGATTACGCAGTATTTGTTTCTTTTTTCCCTCTTTTAGTTGCCGGCCCGATTGAACGTGCAAACCATTTATTACCACAAGTTCAATCAAAAAGAGTATTTAATTATAATCAATCAGTAGCTGGCGGCCGGCTAATTTTATGGGGTATGTTTAAGAAGGTTGTAATTGCTGATAGTTTAGCAGTTGTTGCGGATAATATATTTGAAAACTATCATCAGTATAGTGCTTTTACACTTATTATTGGTGCCATTGCTTTTAGTTTCCAGATATACGGAGACTTTAGTGGTTATTCTGATATTGCATTAGGAACTGCAAAACTTTTTGGTTTTGAACTATTAAGTAACTTCAAATTCCCTTATTTCTCCCGCAATATTGCAGAATTTTGGAGAAGATGGCATATCTCACTTTCTTCTTGGTTTAAAGATTATTTATACATTCCCTTAGGCGGATCACAAAAAGGTAAGCTAAAAGCCGTACGGAACACATTTATCATATTTTTAGTAAGTGGTTTTTGGCATGGTGCCAGTTACAATTACATAGTTTGGGGTTTTATACATGCCTGCGGCTTTTTACCTTTATTAATATTAAAACGCAACCGGCAGTATGCAGGTAGTGTGGTGGCACAATCAAGCAAGTATCCAACAGTTAAAGAGTTTACACAAATTGTAGGTACTTTTACTTTTGTAACTTTTGCCTGGATCTTTTTCAGGTCTGGAACGCTTAGAGATAGTTTCGGTTACCTTAAACAGATTTTTACAAGTTGCTTGCAATTTCCTAAACAATTTCTATCAATTCCTAAAGGATTAAGTGCTTTCTGCTATATCGTTCCGTTTGTTTTAATAGATTGGAATTTTAGGCGCGATGAGCGAAATCTAAAGTTTGCCCGTCCTGCATATCGTGTTCTGTTTTATTGCATACTTGGTTTACTGGTGTTTTTTTATTTTGGTAAAAGAAGCAGTTTTATCTATTTCCAATTTTAAAAAAATTATGATAAAATTCATTTTAAAAATACTTCAATATATATTTATTGTTTGCTTACTTGGCTACGGTATCATCTATGTTAGCGTACTGTTTTATCCGGGAAAGATGTTAGGAAATGCAACAGAGTATGAGTTGTGGAAATATAAAAAGCAACTAATTAATACAACTTACAGTCAATCTAAAAATATAATCATTGGTGATTCCAGAGTGATGACGGGTTTAAATCCTGTTGTTATTAAACACAATATTATCAATCTCTCTTTAAGTGGTACAACCCCGTTTGAAGGTTGTGCTACTTTAAAACAATTTTTGCAGCATAATAAAATAGATACACTGATTATTGGTTATGGTATTTTTCATTATATAGAAAGTGATGTGTTGGAAAAATGGACTTTACTATATCAATTTAATACAATACAGGAAGTAAATAGCCTTGAAAACGTTGAAAGAATAAAACATATTACTTTAGATAATCAATCCCCCGGCCTTCAATTATACCTTGGCCGTAAAGCTACTTATTATCATAGTCCGATAAATTTACGACAAACTTTTATTGAGAATCTTAAACAGAGTGATTATAAACTTTTTATTATTAAACAATTAAAGGAAACGATAGGCTTTAGCAATTTAACAACGGCTGATTCTGCAGCCGGAACAAATACTGAAGTGGAAATCGCTTTAAAAGCTAAAAAATTTATCCCTAATCCTGTTATTTTAAGTTATCTGGATTCGATATCTCTCATAGTAAAAAATAATAATATTAAAACATTCTTACTAATTCCGCCTATTAATTATGCCAGTTATAAAATGTTAACAAGCACTTTGTTCTGGAAACAATTCAGCAACTTTTTACATGATCTTCAAATAAAATATCCTTTTGTAAAGATTGAGTGGAAAAATGCTTATCTACCCAATACTTACTTTGCTGATAACAGTCATTTAAATCGTAAGGGTGCTGATTTTTTATCCGAATATGTAAGAGATTCAATTATGGAAAATGTTAAAAAACCAGCTATCATAAATCAAAACTTAAATACTCGTAAAAGTATCTTTTAATAATATAAATAGTAGATGGATAATACTGCTGGCACCAATTACGAATCGACAGAAAATTATTGGAATATAGTTGTTAAACCTGTTGATACGTTATTTAACTTAAAATTTGGACAAATCTGGCTGTACAGAGATTTGTTTTGGTTATTGGTACGTCGGGATTTTGTATCTTTTTACAAGCAAACCGTACTTGGGCCGCTGTGGTTTTTTTTACAACCTGTTTTTACAATCCTTATTTATTCCTACATATTTGGTTCTCTTGCGGGTATCAGTACAGATGGTGTTCCGAGGCCGTTATTTTACCTGGCTGGTATTACCTGCTGGCATTATTTTGCCGAATGTTTAAATAAAACATCAGCGGTTTTTGTTGAAAACGCACATGTTTTTGGCAAGGTATATTTCCCCAGAATCATTATGCCTTTTAGTGTAGTTGTAAGCAACCTGATCAAGTTTTTTATATACCTAACTATTATGTTTATAATGATAGCATGGTATGTCCACAAAAATGAAGTAAAAGGGGTAAACATATACGCACTGCTGTTGCCTGTATTGTTAATTTTAATTGCCATGCTTGGTTTAGGCATTGGAATGATTGTTTCTGCATTAACAACAAAGTACCGTGATTTAGCATTTTTTGTAGGATTTGGCGTGCAGCTTTTAATGTGGGCTTCGCCTGTAGTTTATCCATTATCTGCTGCACCGGCAAAATATAAGCACTTAATCAGCTTTAATCCCATGACTCCGTTAATAGAAACATTTAGATATGGTTTTTTAGGATCAGGCTCATTTTCATGGCTGTCATTAGGTGTAAGTGCTGTAAATATCATCATTATATCATGTATCGGGCTTGCCTTTTTTAACAGGGCCGAACGCACATTTATTGATACTGTATGAAGTATGATGGAAAATGCTATATGCTTCTTTTAAGGCATAAATTTATGTATGGACAGCAATATGGAAAGTTTAGTTTTTTATGCCATAAAAGAAGTATATAGGTAAAGTTTAAGAAATAATTACTAATCTGAATGGATAAGGGCATTGGGATTATTTGAAATTATGAACACTGTAATTAAGGTAGAAAATATATCAAAGGCATACCGTTTGGGCGAAATCGGAACCGGAACACTGAGCCATGATTTGCAGCGCTGGTGGAGCAAAATTCGGAAAAAAGAAGACCCTTTTTTGAAAGTAGGTGAAGTAAATGATAGAACTGTAAAAGGAACGAGCAATATTATTTGGAGTTTAAGAGACATTACTTTTGAAGTAAAACAAGGAGATGCCGTTGGTATCGTAGGGCGTAATGGTGCCGGTAAAAGTACCTTGTTAAAAATATTAAGTCAAATCACAGCTCCTACCAAAGGTATATTTAAGGCGCATGGCCGCATAGCAAGTTTATTGGAAGTTGGCACAGGCTTCCATCCGGAACTTACCGGCAGGGAAAATATCTTTTTAAACGGGGCAATTTTGGGTATGCGTAAACACGAAATCAATCGAAAATTTGATGAGATAGTTGATTTTTCGGGAGTAGAACGTTACATAGATACACCTGTAAAAAGGTATAGCAGCGGCATGTATGTGCGATTAGCCTTTGCCGTTGCTGCTTATCTGGAATCTGAAATCTTAATTATTGATGAGGTTTTAGCAGTTGGCGATGCAGAATTTCAGCGTAAATGTTTAGGTAAAATGGCTGATGTTACAAAAGGAGAAGGCCGGACAGTATTGTTTGTAAGCCATAATATGACTGCCGTTAGTTCGCTTTGTAAATCCGGCTTGTATCTTAAAAACGGAAGTATGATTAGTAATGGTAATATAAGTTCTGTAGTATCTGCATACTTAGGCGATATGGAAAAAATTGAAAGGCAAGAATGGATAGGAAATAAAGGTAATAGTGATTTGAAAATTTTTAGGACAGGTGTTTATCCTGAAGATAAAATAAATGGCTTTCATACCAATACAGATATTTTTATAGAAATTGAAGGTGAGGCATTAAATCCAATTATCGATTTGGTAATGGGATTTAGATTATGGTCGCAATATGAATATGAGTTAGCTTATGTTTTACATGATGATACACAAGAGGAGCACATTGCTTTTCCTGCGCAAAAGTTTAAAAAAGTATTTAAAATTCCGGCCAATACATTAGCAGAAGGTTCCTATAAAATATCATTTGATATCGGCATACATAATAGAGAAGCCATTATAGAACATAACTATTGCGATCTTTCTTTTTCTCTGGTAAACATTAGCGGACTTGGCAGAAAATATCTGGTGGGTGCTACAAAAGGTTTTAGCAGCTTAATAAGAACTAACTGGCTTGTAAAATAAATTTATAAACATGGAAAGTTTATCTTTTGTTGTACAGGGTCCGATAATATATATTTCTGAGAGAGATAAAGGCGTGTATTCCACAAAAGAAGTATTAGTTAGTATCAGAACGCATTATCCCGATGCAGAGATCATATTATCAACCTGGCAGGAGTCTGATGTAGCAAATTTAACTTACGATGTATTGGTTTTAAGTGCTGATCCTGGTAGTTATACCCACAATGGAGTTTTAATGAATAATAACAGGCTTATTACAAGTACAAAAGCAGGTATATTAAAAGCATCTAATCCATACGTAGTAAAAACCCGTACAGACCTTTTAATTAACAGCAGCAATTTGTTAAACAAGCTTAAATTAATTACACCTATTAGCAGCAAATACGGTGCATTTAATAATTATGTGTTATCTACTATTTATTATGTTCGAAATCCTTTAAAGCTTAATCTGGTTTTCCATCCGAGCGATATTTTTTTAATAGGTACAAAAGATGATTTGCTTTCTTTTTTTAACGTACCAACAGTACCAAAAGAGTTTTTCATTAACGCTGATAACAGTACTAAAATAGTTATCGAGCAATATTTTTTTACCCACTGTATCCTAAAAAATAAAAATATCAATTATCCCATCATAAAATGGGGTTATACTAAATTGAAGTATTTTTTTGATTCAGAAAATTACATTTTCAACAGCTTTCTGTTTTTTGATACCAAAGAATTAGGTGTGCAATTTCCAAAAAGGCTGTATACAGCTTTTATGCAGGATGCTAATTATACTTTAGATGAAGCAAAAACACTTTCGGGTTTGTACAGAAAAGCAGGTTTAAATTCTGTTAAACTTATAAGATGTACCAAATACTTAATTATATACTATGTACCGGAGAATATTAAGGTACTGTGGAGAAGAACAATTGGCCGAGTAATAAATGAAATAAGATTTTAACAATCTAAAGAAAGGGGTAACTGTGGAAATTGATTACATATTAAACAATATATCTATAATAGTACAGGGTAAAGTGTTAGGATTACCGGGCGAGCCTTATGAAAAACAATTAACCTTACAGTGTATTGAAAGTATCCGGAATTTTATCCCGGCGGCAGAAATTATTTTATCTACATGGGAAGGAACAAATGTTTCGCATTTATTTTTTGATAAAATAGTTTTCTGTGACGATCCGGGTGCTACTGCTTACAACATTCATGATCCTAAATTTCTAAATAATAACAACCGTCAGATTGTATCAACTTATAACGGTTTAAAAGCTGCGTCAAAAAAATACGCAATTAAAATGCGAGGTGATTTTAAATTTTTAGGAACCGATTTTGTTAATCTTATTAAGCCGTTTCCGCGCGGAGAAAAATACAGGTTCTTTAAAGAAAGGATAATTATTCTTACCCATTTCTCCAGAAATCCCAGAAGGATACCACAGCTTATTCATCCCAGTGATTTAATTCAGATAGGGCTAACAGAAGATTTGTTAAGTCTGTGGGATATTCCGTTACAGCCCGAGCCCGAAACTACCCGTGCTTTTCCTTTAGAAAAAAGGATTATAAATAATTCACTCGAAAATTCTTTTTACAGGATGAAATTCGGGTCTGAACAATATGTATGGTATGCCTTCTGCAAAAAACTGGGCTTAGATCTCGAATTGAAGCATTTTAGCCATATTCCGGTTGATAAAATTCTTGTCTCAGAAATGTCAGTCATTAATAATTTTGTAATTGCAAACCAGTTACAGTTGGGTTTATTTATACCTAAAAGATTTGTTTTTTACCCGTATAAGGATCTCTACACTAACAAAGAATGGTATAACCTTGCTGAAAAATATACTAAAGGGATTTCAAATTTTTTTGAATATAAACTAATATTCAAAGTATATACAACTAATATATTATTGGTTTTATACAGGGCAAAATCAAAACTATTAAAACATGGCTTTGCTAAGTTTTTTATTGTGCAGCAAAAGCCGCTTATAGTTGATACTGTTTAAAATTAATTAGAAGAATATTAAAGTAAACAATATGAAGAAGCGCACTTTAAAGGATGATACTTTGAAGAAAGAGCTGTTAAAGCAAGAGACAATAAAGTACGAGATATTGAGAAGCACTGTTCTGAATGATATCTCAGTAGTTATACAAGGCAAGATATTAGGTTTGCCGGGTGAGCCTTATCAAATGCAATTAACACAGCAATGTATAGAAAGTGTTAGGAATTTTATACCTGCGGCTGAAATTATACTTTCAACTTGGGAGGGAAGTATCGTGAAACATTTAAAATATGATAAGGTAATTTTTAATAAGGATCCGGGAGCGGTTTCATATAGTGATCTTGAGCCTTTTTTTTTTAATAATAATAACCGGCAAATAGTATCAACTTATAACGGCTTAAAAGCTGCAACTAAAACATACGCTGTTAAAATGCGTGGCGATTGCAAATTTACTGATACTGATTTTGTTTATTATTTAAAGGAGTTTCCAAGAGGAGAACAATATAGTTTTTTTAAACAACGCATCGTTATCCCAACAAAATATTCCAGGAACCCTAGAAGAATTGCTCAGTTAATACATCCAAGTGATATTTTCCAAGTAGGGTTATTAGAAGATTTGCTAAGCCTGTGGAGCATCCCGCTGCAGCCTGAACCGGAAACAACCCGTGCTATCCCGGTCAATAAAAAAATATTTAACAATTCATTAAGAGGTGGTATACACCGAATGAAATTTGGTGCAGAACAATATACATGGTATGCCTTTTGCAAAATGCGTGGACTTGATTTAGAATTAAAATACTTTAGCAACCTGCCTGTATCAAAAATTTTAGCATCTGATGTGTCTATCATCAATAATTTTGTAATTCAGGATGCTCTTAAACTTGGCATTATTTTACCAGCAAAGATGTTTGATCATTATGACGAAGACCTATATACTCACGAAGAATGGATGAACTTAAGTAAGCGGTATGCACAGAAGATATCTGGTTTAGATAAGTTTTTGCTTATTGCAAAAGTTTATCAAAGTAATGTTTCAAATATAATATGGAGAGTACAGCACAGGTTATTTAAATATGGTTTAATTAACTGGCTAAAAACATTTAAAAGGTATCTCTCATCTTAATATCTTTTGTATGAATTATTATATAAATATTAAATTAAAAATTAATTAACACAAATATTAGTTAATAGATATTGTTACTGTACGCTGTAAACGTGAAGTGATTATTTGTTGATGAAAAACGTACTTATACTTGCTGCAGGAAACATATCCAATAAGCTTTCTTTTATAAAAGCTTATTATGCATCTCCTGCATTAATTCCTATAAACACAAAGCCGCTAATATTATACCATTTAGAATTTTATAAAAACTTTGGTTGTAAGGTTTACTTAATCGTTAATCAAAAAGATACTGCTTACATAGAAGAAAGCGTAAACCTAAAGGAATTTGAGTTTGATATTATTGAGGTTCCGGATTCTCATGGTGTTAATGCTTCTTTGCATTTTGCTTTGGAAAAAGTACCGGCAGCAAATCAAACTATTGTCAATTTAGTAACATCTATTCCTGTACAATTTCCCCAAGATCAGATGGTGTTTTTAGATAAGCAACTATCTTATAACAATGACTGGTCTTGTATTAATATTGCTAAAGATAATACAGAATTTCTTTTTAAATCAAATCCCAATAAAAAATTAGGCTATGGTTTTACAGGTGTTTTTAGTATGGATACTACTTTGCTTTGTAAAGCTGTAAACCAGGTTTCGCACCGGTCAGATTTAATGGAAATTTTTGCTTACTTAAATCAGTTTGACAAGTATAACAGTTCTTGCTTTAATTTTATTTTAGAAGATTGGATTGATGCCGGGCATGAAATAAATTATTACCACTCCAAGTTAAAGCTGATCTCAAGCCGTTCATTCAACTCAGTTATTGTTACTGATTTAGGTGTATTAAAAAAGGAATCTACCAACTATGCAAAGCTAAAAAATGAAGAAGAATTTATAACAGCCATACCTCCAAGCTTGGCTATACTTTTCCCCAGGATTATTAAGGGCTTTTCTCATGATTCAGCATTAAAAACAGGATCATATTCAATGGAATTTTATGGCTATCCAAGTATGGCAGAACTACAGCTTTTTTGGGATTTAAGGAATGAAGTTTGGACTCGAATATTCTTTGATATAGAAACCGTATTTAACTTATTCATCAAGCAAAGTTCTTCTATCGGTAAAAATGCTTATATGGATTTTTATGTAGGTAAAATTGGAGACAGGGTTAAAGAGTTTTATGGTCAGTTGGATGGTAAATATAAATATATCATCACAGAAGATTTAAATATTAACGGAGTTATTAACGAGAGTTTTTCAAAAATTAAAGAAAGACTGTTTAAAAGAATTGAAGCACTTTATTCCGAAGATGATTTTTGTATCGTTCACGGCGACTTTTGTTTTAATAATATATTGTATGATGTGCCTCATCGTTTAATTAAATTAATTGATCCACGCGGTAGTTTTGGAAACAAGTACAAAGGATTGTATGGCGATATTAAATATGATTTAGCAAAGCTACTGCACTCTGCAATAGGAGGATACGATTACTTAGTTAACAATCTTTATAAAATTGATCTGAATGAGAAGAACATAAGTTATAATATATTTTACAGGAATAATAATAACATTATAGTAGAAAAAGCGGTTCAGCTTGTTTCTAACTTGGGTTATAGTTTAAAAGATATTATGCTGATAGTTGGAACATTATTTTTAACGATGCCTCCGCTTCATAACGATTCGTCAAGCAGGCAAAGAGTTATGTATATCCACGGAATTAAATTGATAAACGAAAATTTATAATAATTAACGAATGAGAATTTGTATCGACTTAGATGGTGTAATCTGTAATTTGAAACAAGATGGACAGAAATACGGAGACTTATTACCTGTAAACGGTGCTGTAGAAAGTTTACAGGAACTTAAAGCAAACGGGCATTACATCATTATTAATACCGCCAGGCATATGAAAACTTGCCAGGGAAATTTAGGTGCGGTTGGTGCCCGTATCAGTTTAATTACGCTGAACTGGTTAGAAAAATACCAGATCCCTTATGATGAAATTTATTTTGGTAAACCTCATGCAGATGTTTATATAGATGATAACGCTTACCGGTTTAACAGTTGGGGTGCTATCGAAAGTGATGGCAGTAACTTACCAACATCTAAAGAAAAACAAATGCAACTTTCTGTAAAATGAACTTTATAATTCCTATGGCTGGTTACGGTGCAAGGTTTATCCAGGCCGGTTTTCAGATGCCCAAAATGCTGCTTGAAGCGCACGGAAAAACGCTATTGGAATGGAGTTTAAATTCATTACCTCTTCATTTAGCGCACAAGGTAATATTTATAGGTTTGAAGGAGCATGAAAATAAGTTTTCACTTCAAAAAACTATTGAAAAGTTTTATCCAACTTTAAATATTAAATTTATTTTTCTTGAAAAAGTAACACGCGGTCAGGCGGAAACAACTTACTTTGCTCTAAAGTTGTGTAATGCTAACGAACCAATTGTTATATTTAACATTGATACTTTTTTCTCTTCATCTACAATAGAAAGTAATTTATTAAATCCTGATGTTGATGGTGTTTTAGGAACTTTTACAAGTACCGAGAACAGGTTTTCTTTTGCCGCATTGGATGATAGAAATGAATATGTTATAGAAGTGCAGGAAAAGGAAGTCATATCATCAAATGCTTTAACCGGATTATATACTTTTAAAAGTTTGCAGGATTTTGCCGAAACATACGAACATCACTTAACAAATAATCTAACAACTAAAGGCGAATATTATATTGCCCCGATGTATAATTACTTAATTGCAAAAGGGAAAAAATACATTCTTGATCGTGCTGACAAGCATTATATTTTAGGTACGCCGGCAGAATATACTCACTTTTTAGATCTTAAAACTTTTTAAACAAAACTCCAAACTTGTTTAAAAATTATCTTATTATGCTTCTTTTATCGGATAAAAAACAGCAATCTTTTATCGGGTTTACATGTAACGAAAACCATAATTTATACTGATAAAAGAAGCATTAATATTTCTACTAATAAAATTAATAGTTTCTATTATCTGAAATCATCTTAATAAAAATGCCATCAATTAAAAGGTTATTAACTATTGGTATTCCTGCTTATAATGGCGGAGCTAATTTTGCTGATCTTTTTATATCTATCCAGAAACTTGGATTAAAAAATGACGAGTATGAAATATTAGTTGTTGATAATTGTTCAACAGACGATACGGATACTATAATTGAACAAGCACAATTACATTATCTAAATTTAAGATATTATAAGAATTCGGTTAACATCGGGCGCATCGAAAATTGGAATAGAGTAATCGAACTTGCAAAAGGCGATTATTTGATTATCATGAATGTTAATGACAAGTTTGTAGAGTTTGATATTAAAAAATACCTCAACTATTTGGATTTTAATAAAAATATTTCAGTGTTGTTAGCTGACATTCAATTTGTTGATCATATATACCCTAATTGGATGGAGGAAGGATTAGTTGGTTTAAAAGATTATTTAAGAAAAACATTACTTGAACCCGAATACTTGGAATTTCATTCATTAGGAATATTACAGCAGCACATATTTCGTACAAAGGCAATATACGACAATCATATTCGATTTGATCCAAAAATCCCAAGAACAACTGATAGAGTATTTGTGGCAGAAGTTATAAAAGTAGCAGGAGAAAATTTTTATTATACGCCACATTCAATGGTTAGCTGGCATTTAAATTCTAACCGTTATCATTACAATATTCATGTCAATTTAAAAGATTTCAGCTTTGAAGAGTTGTGGGTAAATGAATACAAGGCAAATTTAAAAATAGCGGAACTTGGAAATATTTCTTTACTGGAAATATTAAACAGTCAATTAATTTATGCAAGTTTTAATATGCACATTAAACGTTTGAGGTTTTTAAAAGATAAGTTGTTAAGATCCAATACACCAACTATAGGAATGGAAATACCTACTTCATCAATCTTTTTTACTTATTTAAAAACAATAGCCGAATTAAACAATGTTTCTATCAATTATTTTTCAGTTAAGATAATAGCACTAAAAAGAGCAGTTAATTGGTACTTGCGATCTCTAAATCTGTGTAAAAAAAATGTAAGGACTTTAAAAGGAATTATCCGTGAAGTAAAGATAAATTAATTATAAAAATTTATTCGGATTGTCAACATGTGAAATAGCAATACTTCTTTTATCACCATAAATTATGTTTTTCATTTCAATATTAATATAGAAGTATAACAGCTTATAATTTTTATCCGGTAAAAGAAGTATTAAAATTTAATTGCATTAGCTTCAAAAAAATTCTGAGTTTTTACAAGTGTGTTAAAATTAAAATATTATGTAAGCATCTTTTATAATGGTTAATTATAATCGAAAGGATGAATGTTTATTAACAATTATTGAAACCAAACAACTTACTGGTAATAAAATTTTGAAATAATAGTAGTTGATAATGCTTCAACCACCGAAAAGGTATTGGAGCGATTTGAAAAAGAAGCTTGAATTGGAAGGAAGTGAAGCTTACGAAGAAATCGCACGGTTGAAGATAAAAGTTCTAATTAAAAAAACTATAAAGTAAAATATAGTTCTATTTCTTCTTTTGATAATAAACCTGAATTAATAATTGTATTGGTAATATTTGTTAAATTATTAGATGTAAGTTTAGCTATAACTTTGCAAGATTCGTTTTCTATCCGGTTACAGATATTCTTGGAATTTATATACAAAGGAGTTGAACAACAAGTAAAACAATCTTATTTTAGAAACGAATAATTTGATTTTTTGATAGGTATTTGAAGTTTCGATAGTGCTTGTTTGCGAAACAAAGAAGGATGGATTTCGAAGTTTATATAAACAGCGCAAGTAAATATTTTATCTGTTGCGATTCCAACTACAATAAAAAATTTGAGGTCGGTGATAGTTCTACACTTTCCAAACTGCCTTTTTACACTGATTTTATTACTTATGCTATACAAAAAAAATGCTTATTAAAGTGCCTGGGAATTTGTTTGATCAATGCCTTGTCGAAAATAATTTAGTGCTAAAAGAAGTGTATATTTCGTTAATAAATTTCCTGCTAAAGCAATCATTTGCCGTTACTCGCTGTTAATCCATTTATAGTTTTCCCTCATAAAAGTTAAAGCTTAAATATGAAAAAGAAGGAAGAAATCAGGCAGTTGGATAAGTTGTGGAAAAAGGCAAAAAAGCATTTCCAAAACTTTTTAAAATCTAAGGATCAGGAGGAGCTGCACCAGTTTCGTGTTCGGGTAAAAAAGCTTAAAGCCATGTTAACACTTTATGCAGCGGCGCACAATAATCAAAAGCTGCTGCACTATTTTAAACCTGTAAAAAAAGTATTTGCCAAAGCCGGCGATATCCGTAACGCTTATATTAATTTAAAATTGAATGACGAATATCAGCTTAACAACAAAGATTTTAAACAGCAGCAGCAACACTTGTTAACCAATATAATCAGCCGGTTTAAAAAACGCAGTAACAAACATTTACAAGTAATTAAAAAGGCACATTTTACTTTACAGAATAACATCGATCATGTAAAAAGCAGGACGATCCTAAATTTTTATCAGGAGAAATTAGCAGCGGTAGAAAGTTTTTTTGATCAGCCAACAATGGATAACGAGTTGCACAATACCCGTAAAAAGATTAAACTTTTATTATACAATAGAAACCTGGCCGTTCATGCAATCAGCCGGAAATTAATAATCAACTTTGATTACTTGGATAATTTACAAAATGCAATCGGAGATTGGCACGATCATAATTTAACATTGCAGGTTTTTTCTAATTTAAAAAAACCGGAAGTTAAAGCGATGGATAATCTTCAAAAAAGCAATGCAAACTTGGAACGAATTATTATGGAACAAGGTGCCGATTTCAGATCAAAAGTGGGTGTAGCAGAACAAGAATCGGAAAATAAATAATCATAAAATGGGTTTGGAAATTGAAAGAAAATATTTAGTTGATCACGAAAGGTGGAAACAGTTTAACAAGCCCGAAGGCGTTGCTTACCGGCAGGGTTATTTGGTAAATAAACAAGATAAAACTATCCGGATCCGGACAGCCGGCGACAAGGCTTTTATCACGATAAAAGGAGTTACAACCGGTTTTACGCGCAAAGAATATGAGTACGAAATCCCGTTGAGCGATGCGCAGGAATTACTTGAAAGCTTCTCTTTAAAAGGAACTTCCAAAACCCGTTACCGCGTTCTGTTTGCCGGAAAAGTTTGGGAAGTTGATGAATTTTCGGAAGAAAATGAAGGTTTGATTGTGGCAGAAATTGAATTGAAAAATGAAAACGACAAGTTTGAAAAGCCAGGTTTTACAGCAGCAGAAGTTACAGACGATCCCAGATATTATAATTCTAATCTGGCCGAAAACCCGTTTCAATCTTGGAAAAATTCTTCAAAATAAAATTCTCGTACTGTTTTTATACCGGTAAAAACAACATTACTTTTTAAAGTACCAATTTAAAACTAGGTAACGGAAATAATGCAATATGGGTTTGATAATTTGAAGAAGCTGTAGTTGATGCTTCTTTTATCGGTATAAAACCTGCAAACCAATTATCGTAATAACACTTATATAAGCAAAATAAAACTCCCGGATATGCTTACCGTTATTGCAAAAATAACTGCCAAAAAAAATCAGATTGAAGCCGTAAAAACGAACTTAAAATCGGTGATTAC
The DNA here is from genome assembly GCA_903642215.1 of Sphingobacteriaceae bacterium. GTDB lineage: Bacteria > Bacteroidota > Bacteroidia > Sphingobacteriales > Sphingobacteriaceae > Mucilaginibacter_A. The sequence goes on from CAHJWG010000001.1 coordinate 1,098,925, forward strand.
CCCAACAAGAAATGAAGAAGGCTGCCTGCTGTATGATTTGCACCAGGATATTGAACATAAAAACATCTTTTTGTTTTATGAAAACTGGGACAGTGTAGCGCATCTGGAAAAACATCGGATGACGGAACATATGATCAATCTGGGCGAAACGATCAAGGATTTGCTGGAGAAACACCTGGAAGTTAATCTGTTCGAAAAGTTGTAAACCACTAAGTGATAAATAAATTAAGGTAAAAGAAGCATGAACAGAACCAGATTTTTAACCTTGCTTGGCTTATCTTCTTTTACTTTTTCTGGCAAAAAAGTAATGGCAGAAGATTTAATAAAACCGGAAACGCATCTTTTTAAAGATGACGGCATCATCCCGAACAGTAAACATCCGTTGCTGCATTATCATAAAGTTTTTTTGGATAGAAACTCAGCCGGCGCAAGCTGGTTGGAGCAACATTTTGCTAAAAACAACTGGACGAATTCCTGGCGCAACGGCGTTTATCCGTTCCATCATTATCACAGCACTTCTCACGAAGTTTTAGGTATTTACAACGGTTCTGCTTTGCTGTTTTTGGGCGGAGAAAAGGGTGCGAAAGTTAAGGTAGAAGCCGGGGATATTATCGTAATCCCGGCTGGCGTTGGCCATAAAAATCTGGGAAGCAGCGCAGATTTTGGCGTAGTTGGTGCTTATCCCGACGGCCGAAATTGGGATGTAATGCGCGGCCAGCCCGGCGACAGGCCAAAAGCTGATGAACGGATTGCTGCTTTGCCGGTTCCTGATTTTGATCCGTTTTCGGGTAAAAATGGCGGATTGATAGAACTTTGGAATCAGGTTGAGAAAAAATAAACCTTAATTTAAGTCATAAATTTTACTGCTAAAAGAAGCATCAGTTTTGCTTACAAAAACCCCTCAGTAAAAATCATAATAATTCAAAAAGCCAGTTGTGATTTGCTTTCTTTCTTTGAAATACTGATATTTAGCACAACCGGCCTGCGTAAAGCAATTGCCGTACTCACGTTGTGATTTGCTTTCATTCTTTGAAATACTGATATTTAGCACAACCTGTTGTTTCAAACAAAGCATATGTTTGGTGTTGTGATTTGCTTTCATTCTTTGAAATACTGATATTTAGCACAACCGCTTTGTCGCGCGCGCGGTAACCACGATAGTTGTGATTTGCTTTCATTCTTTGAAATACTGATATTTAGCACAACAAAGCTGGGCAAATACTTACAAACAAATTGGTTGTGATTTGCTTTCATTCTTTGAAATACTGATATTTAGCACAACCATTGCAGCCAGCCTGACCAGAGTTTCAGAGTTGTGATTTGCTTTCATTCTTTGAAATACTGATATTTAGCACAACTGTTACTATTTCCGCTGTTACTGTCTCCGCGTTGTGATTTGCTTTCATTCTTTGAAATACTGATATTTAGCACAACGTTTTGTTTTTATCTCATCATTTGTGCTTAGTTGTGATTTGCTTTCATTCTTTGAAATACTGATATTTAGCACAACCAGAAGAGCAATTATTGCAAATGTGATACTGTTGTGATTTGCTTTCATTCTTTGAAATACTGATATTTAGCACAACATATCGCACAAAATAGAGAAACCGATCTTTGTTGTGATTTGCTTTCATTCTTTGAAATACTGATATTTAGCACAACTGTTGAACGCAATCTTACCAGTGGCCTGGAGTTGTGATTTGCTTTCATTCTTTGAAATACTGATATTTAGCACAACAAAATGACAAAGCTATCCATCCGATTAGACGTTGTGATTTGCTTTCATTCTTTGAAATACTGATATTTAGCACAACTCGTAAGGCATAAAGTGGTTCTTCTCAGCAGTTGTGATTTGCTTTCATTCTTTGAAATACTGATATTTAGCACAACCCACCAACAAGGATGATAGCACCAATATCAGTTGTGATTTGCTTTCATTCTTTGAAATACTGATATTTAGCACAACAATCAAATAAATGAATCAAACAATAGCATTGTTGTGATTTGCTTTCATTCTTTGAAATACTGATATTTAGCACAACTAATATCTGTATTGTTGTTCCCTTGCTTTAGTTGTGATTTGCTTTCATTCTTTGAAATACTGATATTTAGCACAACTTTCGTTTTGTTTTTTAAAAACACCCTGTTGTTGTGATTTGCTTTCATTCTTTGAAATACTGATATTTAGCACAACCCGGCGTTACAAACATTACCACAACCGGTTGTTGTGATTTGCTTTCATTCTTTGAAATACTGATATTTAGCACAACCGCACTGTTTTTCGATACTGGTATTGATAAGTTGTGATTTGCTTTCATTCTTTGAAATACTGATATTTAGCACAACAACTTCATAAAAAGGTAAAAGAGACCTCTTGTTGTGATTTGCTTTCATTCTTTGAAATACTGATATTTAGCACAACCTTACAATTAAGTGCAACACTTCTTACAAGGTTGTGATTTGCTTTCATTCTTTGAAATACTGATATTTAGCACAACTAATTAATAAAAATCATACCTATCTGCAAGTTGTGATTTGCTTTCATTCTTTGAAATACTGATATTTAGCACAACAATGTACACGTAGGATTTGCGGGGCAGGTGTTGTGATTTGCTTTCATTCTTTGAAATACTGATATTTAGCACAACATAATCCATCTGGCCACCAATGTTGCCGCTGTTGTGATTTGCTTTCATTCTTTGAAATACTGATATTTAGCACAACTTTTAACCGTTTTTTGCAAGCATGCAAAAGTTGTGATTTGCTTTCATTCTTTGAAATACTGATATTTAGCACAACTCGTTAATCATTTTTCTGCTTCCCTGTCTAGTTGTGATTTGCTTTCATTCTTTGAAATACTGATATTTAGCACAACTAAAACAAATTTCAGAACTTAAAACAGACTGTTGTGATTTGCTTTCATTCTTTGAAATACTGATATTTAGCACAACTACAATTTTAATTTGTACCGGTGTGAGTTCGTTGTGATTTGCTTTCATTCTTTGAAATACTGATATTTAGCACAACGTTAAGGTGTATATATTGTGGTCTTAAAGAGTTGTGATTTGCTTTCATTCTTTGAAATACTGATATTTAGCACAACTGTACTTATTTGAAGCTCTGCACTTCCGGTGTTGTGATTTGCTTTCATTCTTTGAAATACTGATATTTAGCACAACAGATGCAAAATTTCTCAAGCGTTGCCGCGTGTTGTGATTTGCTTTCATTCTTTGAAATACTGATATTTAGCACAACAGCTGCTACTGGTTTTGATGCTACTACGTTGTTGTGATTTGCTTTCATTCTTTGAAATACTGATATTTAGCACAACTATTTGTTGGTGGCTGACAATACAGAATGCGTTGTGATTTGCTTTCATTCTTTGAAATACTGATATTTAGCACAACCTAAACGATTGCTTAAAATCGCCCATTGTTGTTGTGATTTGCTTTCATTCTTTGAAATACTGATATTTAGCACAACCCGCTTTTTTTGTTTCTAACATGGTGTAATGTTGTGATTTGCTTTCATTCTTTGAAATACTGATATTTAGCACAACAAACATTTATGTGGCCGCTTATGATCAGTAGTTGTGATTTGCTTTCATTCTTTGAAATACTGATATTTAGCACAACACTAACTTTACCCACCAGCGTGCAAACATAGTTGTGATTTGCTTTCATTCTTTGAAATACTGATATTTAGCACAACTGACTAACGCGATGATCCATGTACAAGTAAGTTGTGATTTGCTTTCATTCTTTGAAATACTGATATTTAGCACAACTTATGTTCGCGGTGGTTACGGAATACAAGAGTTGTGATTTGCTTTCATTCTTTGAAATACTGATATTTAGCACAACTTATTTGTTTTGGGCCGTTCGTGATTTCTTGTTGTGATTTGCTTTCATTCTTTGAAATACTGATATTTAGCACAACTTTTTAAGTAAACAGCTTCAACCAAATGATGTTGTGATTTGCTTTCATTCTTTGAAATACTGATATTTAGCACAACGTTTCCTCTCAAAATAGACCCCAATCTTGAGTTGTGATTTGCTTTCATTCTTTGAAATACTGATATTTAGCACAACTTTCTGTATTGTGTAAGCTATTTTCAAACTGTTGTGATTTGCTTTCATTCTTTGAAATACTGATATTTAGCACAACGCTTTAACCGTTTTTTGCAAGCGTGCAAAAGTTGTGATTTGCTTTCATTCTTTGAAATACTGATATTTAGCACAACAAAAATACCGAAGAAAATATTGATCGCGCGGTTGTGATTTGCTTTCATTCTTTGAAATACTGATATTTAGCACAACAACGGTTCACCAGTAGGGTTACGTTTCGTTGTTGTGATTTGCTTTCATTCTTTGAAATACTGATATTTAGCACAACGGCTGCGGGTAAAATATCGGACGTACACCAGTTGTGATTTGCTTTCATTCTTTGAAATACTGATATTTAGCACAACTTCCGTTAACTCACTACACACAAGGGCAGCGTTGTGATTTGCTTTCATTCTTTGAAATACTGATATTTAGCACAACAGTTGAAGAGAGCGGAACGCTGGGAACCTTGTTGTGATTTGCTTTCATTCTTTGAAATACTGATATTTAGCACAACTCTTATAAACGCGGAGCTTGCAAAAAACGGTTGTGATTTGCTTTCATTCTTTGAAATACTGATATTTAGCACAACACCAAAAATAAGTTTAACCTGCCATTCGGTGTTGTGATTTGCTTTCATTCTTTGAAATACTGATATTTAGCACAACGGAGCCATTTTATAAGATCAACCGCACTACGTTGTGATTTGCTTTCATTCTTTGAAATACTGATATTTAGCACAACACAACCATGTGTATGGCATCGCCTGTTGTTGTTGTGATTTGCTTTCATTCTTTGAAATACTGATATTTAGCACAACAAGCATGTACAGAAAAACGTAAACGAATGTGTTGTGATTTGCTTTCATTCTTTGAAATACTGATATTTAGCACAACTTTCCTTACCTGATGCCGAAGCCGCAGGTAGTTGTGATTTGCTTTCATTCTTTGAAATACTGATATTTAGCACAACCAAAGGGCCAGAAATTCAATTTCCGCGATAGTTGTGATTTGCTTTCATTCTTTGAAATACTGATATTTAGCACAACGCCCATTACGTTGGCAACTTGTGTTACAGGGTTGTGATTTGCTTTCATTCTTTGAAATACTGATATTTAGCACAACAACTGATTTAGTTGTAGCATTTATCAAAGAGTTGTGATTTGCTTTCATTCTTTGAAATACTGATATTTAGCACAACGTTTACAGCGTTTGGATGAGATTAAATGTAGTTGTGATTTGCTTTCATTCTTTGAAATACTGATATTTAGCACAACAACTGATTTAGTTGTAGCATTTATCAAAGAGTTGTGATTTGCTTTCATTCTTTGAAATACTGATATTTAGCACAACGTTTACAGCGTTTGGATGAGATTAAATGTAGTTGTGATTTGCTTTCATTCTTTGAAATACTGATATTTAGCACAACGCAAATCCATATTCAAAGAAATGTCGTTGGGTTGTGATTTGCTTTCATTCTTTGAAATACTGATATTTAGCACAACGTAAAAAGTTCTTACAGGGCTGGTAACAAAGTTGTGATTTGCTTTCATTCTTTGAAATACTGATATTTAGCACAACAAATTGATTTGAAGGTGCAGCACGGGTTTTGTTGTGATTTGCTTTCATTCTTTGAAATACTGATATTTAGCACAACTATAAATAAGGTGTTAAGGGTAGCAAAAAGTTGTGATTTGCTTTCATTCTTTGAAATACTGATATTTAGCACAACGTTTTTATTTCAGGGTAGCAATACGTCCGTGTTGTGATTTGCTTTCATTCTTTGAAATACTGATATTTAGCACAACATACCTGTGCATATCATGCTAACTATCAGTATTTTAATTAAAAAATCAGGAATTAAAAAACCCGGTTGCTTTGGCTTCCGGGTTTTCTTTTTATAACCAATTGTATTTCTAAACATCGCTACAGCTATCCTTCATGCTTCTTTTATCACATAAAAATCATTAAGGTGAAGTGTGGCAGGTTAATCCGGAATGCTAAACAACAATTTTATAGTGCTAAAAGAAGTATACCGAGATTTCTGATAATAATTGGTTTTAAAACAGTTCTAACTGCTGCGGCGTGTTGGGCAAAGGTTTTTCATCTTTCCCGTAAAACAGTTCCATCATACCAAACTGTTTGTCGGTTATGGTTAAAATACAGATATGCCCTTTAACCGGCAATGCTTTTTTTACCCGCTTAATATGCACATCGGCATTTTCGCGGCTACTGCAATGGCGCAGGTAAATGGAAAACTGGAACATGGCAAAGCCATCTTTCATAATATCCTTACGAAACTTAGCGTATATCTGCCTTTCACGTTTGGTTTCGGTAGGCAGGTCGAACAATACTAACACCCACAAAATGCGGTATTCATTTAAACGCATCCATTTAAAAAGGTAAATCTATATCATCATTTGCAGTATAATAATCAGTTTCTGTTTCGGCGGCTTTACTTAAATCATCTTCACCCAAAGCTTTATAATTCCGTTTTGCATCAAAGTTTTTAATAAACGGGTAGGCAATCTTTCTTGCGGTACCTTCGTAACAGCGGGCAAGCGAAGCTGTGGTATTTTGCAGGCCAACCATTAGCGGGCTGCGGCCTTTTTCAAATTCTACATCAACTGTTGCGATGCTTAACAATTGTGTTTTGATGGAAGTCCCAAGTTCCAAAAAGTTTTCGCCATTATCAATAATCTTTAATACAATGCGGTCAACATAAGGCCGGTAAGGTTCCATAATATCATCGGCCAGGCAATAGGCGTTGTATTTGTTGCGGTGATGGATGCCGAGGGTAGGGAGCAGGCCGGAACAAACCAAGCCGCGGGCCACAATGGCGCGCAAAATAGCGTAACCATAGTTAAGCAGGTTATTTGGCGGATCGCCTTCACGGCCGCGAAAAAATTCTATTTTTTTGGGGAATACATTTTTCCAGTAGTAGGCTGCCGCCCGGCCTTCATAATTTTCCGGGTCGCCGGACTTTACCGATTTGGCCCAATGCAGCATATTTTCATGTTCTAAACCTCGTTCGGCCAGTACCGCAGCCTGGTTCTGTATTTTAGCTTGTATGGTTTGCTGCCACAATTGCTTCTTTAAGGGTTGCGAGGCATCAATTTGGTAGCGGAAACGCTCGCTTTGTATGTCGTGCCCGTCAATCGGCAGCATCATCCCGGTTGGGTGGTGCGTATGGTTGCAGGTGATGATGGCAGCATTGTTTTCCAGCAGTGCGGCCATACAACCATGCGTAATGGTGATTTGCTGGTGGTCTAAAACTACAATCCCAATATCTTCAACCGGTACTGTTTTTACCGACTCTTTTTCGCCCAGTACTTTCAGATGTGGCAGGTCAATTTTTAACTGGTTTTGGTTTAAGCTGAGGTAGGCCGGGTTGCTGAAATGGAGGGTGCGTTTGATCATGTTAAAACAGATTTAATATTTCCAATTTTATCAACAACTATTTTCCAGCAGCTATTTTTAATCATTTGTGGTTTTCCTTTTTCATCAGAGAAAGAGGGAGTGTTTTTAAAATCAAGCATTCGTTCACTTTTATTATTAGTACCATGCTCATTGTTAATTATGCCTGTAGAATAATTATTATGAACAAAATGTCCTTCACTGCCAGTGCAACTAACAAACCTATATATACGTCCTGACTGTTTGATGCTTTTGAAATTTAAATTTTGATGATTCTCTAATTCATCTTTGGTGGGTATGTAAACTAAATCATTTGGTGACAGGGTAAATAATAGTTTCCCTTTGTCTGATTTTGTAGGAATAGGTGAAGACTGTTTTCTATCATTTTTTGATAAGCTTGCATCTAATTTTTGATGTACAACAACCTCATTCAAAGGAACGGTTTCAAAGCTTCTATTGCCAAATTCATCTTCGTATACGGCAAAGAAGAGATTAGTGCCTGTATCAGCTTCTACCCACTTGTGATTAGTGCTTAACTTTTGGCCAACAGGAAAACGACCTGAGCCATTTTCAGAGATTGGCAATTTATATACGGGAATTTTTCTTAATAAATTAAACTTCTCAATTCCATCGGCATTAAACGCTTTATCTATGTCATTATCATTATTTTTTAAATGATTAAGTAAATTTTGTTGAAGCTTAATATCAGCCACCTTATTAATAAATTTGATTACTTCATCAATAGTTTTAAGCCCTCCCTGTCCTCTGTTAGACAATTTTGAAATTGGTTGCCGTCTTCTAAACTTTTCAATTGGAATTTTAAAAGTTGTACTAATACATTCTTTTCCATTCTCATCTTTAATTGGATTTGCTTTAATGAACTTTTGCGCTTCAGTTATTTTATTATTAAACTGATTTAATATTGCATCCGCATATTGTTTAATAGCAAGATCAATAATAAAGTTAGCTTTACCTAAATTCTCAGCAATTTTCAAAACATTAAACTCGTAAGTTTTTTTACTGTAAGGCATGGGCGTATGTAGTGATTTTCGTATTGCCCAGCTTTCCCCCTTTTTTTGTTTAACCTTGATTTTTTCACCATCTTTTATAATATCATGTTGATTGATAGTTTTATTAATGATTCGCAAATTCTGTTTAAAACTTACCACAACTTGTTCTAATTTACTTTTTGCTTCAGGGATAAATCCTACCCAAGGTTGTTTAAATATCCATTGGTAATTTTCAGATGAGCCATCGTTGTATTTTTTATCGCATAATATTTTTCTTAAATCCAAGCGGCCTTGTTGCTTTTGCATTATAGATTTATTTTTTTCTAAAGCATTTTGGTTATTTAAAAAGTTAATATGGCTGCGTGTAGCACAAGCTATTACCAGTGCATCCATAGCGTGGTGGCGGTGGTCTATCCTTTTCTTTTGGAAACCTCTCTGTAATACTAATGGAACAGCGGGTAAATATTTTTGGTGCTTATCATTATAAACTGTAAAATGTGTCGTATTCGTTATTTGATTTAGCCTTTCAAAACGAGGTAGTATCAGTTCATTCCAAATAGCATCCATTCCCCAATCTTGTTTAAGCTTTGTCGTAATTTGTCCGTTGCTTGCCAACACGTTTTTAGAGTTCGCGCCATCGTCCTCTTTGTTTGCCCTTACAATATTTGATAAAGCTTGCATGATAAATTTGCTGATGTAACGGGTATCATTCATCTGCCGTTCAATCATTTTTTCGGGAATCTCCAATGCTAACAGTTTATTTTTCTTAGCTCTGCTTTTATCATAATGTTGCTTTACAAAGTCTGTATAAGCTTCTTCTGTAAAAACCTTGGCAGTTTTGCCCATGCCTAATTCTACAATTTGTCCGTGATAATTCTGGATAAATTGCAGACCAGTTTGATTATCTTTCAACTTGTTTACAGCAGTTTCACATATTACTTTATTGCTAAAGCTATCATCAAAGTAGCGGCTTTGCGGAATAATGTGTTCTATTTCATAAGCCGGGGTAAATAGTTTATTTAATGGGATAATTTCACCTGTATAAGGCGAACGATATTTTTGTTCAAGCCAAAGCTTGTAACGTTGCAACTCAGAACTTGTAGGTTGTGCTTGTTTGCTGATTTTTTCGATATCTTCAGGTATTTCAAAAGCGGAGTTTAAAACAAAATCTTCATATATTTTCAAAATATCCTGCTGGGTAGGCGAATACGGCCTGACGTTTTCAACAGAATTATCATTTAGCATTTCGGCTAACAAAGCTCTAATTCGGAGATTGGTATTTTCGTTTTTAGTTACTTGTTCTGTAATTCGCACTCGTTCAGCGGCAGAATTTTTCATATCGCGACCTAACTCAATATGAATTTCATCAAAAAAACCTTCCACGCCATTTCCATAATGCTGCCAAATATCTTTTACTGTTCTCAGCGTTTCGGTTATTACCTGTTCAACTATTGGGTTTTTTAAAGTATGTTGCCTAAACGATTTTAAATATTCTTCTAAGTCTTGAACCGTTTTCCATTTCCCTAAATCGCTTTTTTCAGAATGACGATCATACACAACGTACTTAGCCAGCCATTCTGGTAGTCCTTGAAAATGTTCTATTTGGGTTAAGTTTTTAGCTTTTTCTCTAACTCTTTCTTCTATCGTTTCATCTACTTCAGCATTAATAATTTTTGTAAGTCTGTCTCTTGTTTTTTCGTCTATATTTTCTTCATTCCAATATTTACCGATACGCATTAGTGGCAACAATTTCTTTATTGCTTTTGCAGAGTAGGAACCATAATTGCTTGGAAACGGAGGGAACTTTTTAAATGCGTCGTAAAAACTCTCTAAATCAAGATTGTTCTTATCTGCAAAAGATTTTAAGGCTTTTTCGTATTCAATTTTATCAGTTACAGAATATATAATATGCCATAATTCTTCTTCCTTTTTTTTATTCAAAAATTCTTGTGGTAAGTCTTTTACATTTTCTAACCGACCCGCTATCATAGAATGAGTTTCATTACAAGGATATTTTTTATCCTCTACATAATTCCAGCGATAGCTGCCTTCTTTTAGTTTAAAATATTGCAATAACGATTTTTGGTCTATTTCTTTTCGTTTATTCAAAAAATCAAATAAGGCAGTAGAATCATCAATCGTTTGTAAATATTTTTCTGTTTCATTAACATCATTTTCTCTATTAATAATTCGCACATTGCTTATCCATTGCCGCAACCGAAACTCTTGATACAATGGATGTGATTTTGAAATACACTTTAAAGCTTCTATTTTTTTACGCCTTCGAGTATAAAGGTTCTTGATTCTAATGGGCAGTTGCTGATAGAATTTTTTTGGCTGCGCAATGGTCTTTGATAGTATAATAAATCTTCAATAAAAAGGTGTAGAAAACCTTTATTAAGTAATGTAGATTGATGATGTAAATTGTGCGGATATAACTCTTCTACACATTTTTGATACAGATTTTTATCTTGCAACGAATTATGCAATTCAATTTGCTTTTTTAGGATTTGCTCTAACTCATCTTTGTAAAATTTTCTTTCAATGGTGCGTATAAGTTTACCCTTTATTTTTTGTTTTGGCTTTTTTAAAAGTATGTTATAAATGTATTCGCCAACCGTTTTATTGGATTTTTCAATCTCATTTTCGGTCTTCTTTTTCAGCAATTGCCAATCATCTTCTTTTGGTGACCGAAAACTTTTTTTTTCTTTTCCTTCTTTGTCTTTTTTAACGCTACCGTTTTCGTTTATGTCTGTAGTTACAATAAAATCACGTGTTTTATCTTTCCAATCAAACAAGGGTAGTTTGCTTGCACGGCGGTAAATCCAACCATTTTCCAAAATGACATTATACCAGATTTCACTCTTACCTTTTTGTGGTTCATCTGCGGTTACGTCAAGTACTTTTAACGAATAAAATTCTTCCAGTCTATTCGGCTTTTCTTCGGCCTCTTCGCCGCGCAATTGATAATAACCACGTTTTTGATTAAAATGCAAAAGCAACCACGCCACTTCTGCTTGTTCTATTTTTCGGGTTAACGCTTTTTTTCTTAAATAATAAATCGTCCAATCGTAAGGTATTTTTGCATCTTCACCTTTTTTGTTTTTTCTGTTCAGTAATTCAGGTTGAAAACTTTTAAAATCTGAAAGCATTTCTTCAAAAGATTCTTTGAAGATAAAATTCCCATTATCATCATAAACCAATTTGATTTCTATTTCTGGTAGGAATTGACCTAAACGTACATCAAAATCAATTTTATCAGCATAATGTTGAGGAAGAAACCCAAGTACATTTAATATTCTGTGCAGCCTTTCCCTACGTAAAAGATGGCGTTCTCTTAATCTTCTTGCACCTCTTAACCTGGTTCGTTCAGCCGTTTGTGAAATAGAGTTTCCTCTTTCAAATTCCCCTAAAATATCTTGGGACATTGGAATAATCCTACTTCCTAAACCGAGTATTTCTCCTTTATAATTTTCAAAATCCTGATTTATAAGTGCCCATCCAATAGAATTAGTACCTAAGTCAAGTCCTAAAATTTTCTTCATTATAATTTGTATTTGGTTTTGTAATATAAAAATGTTTTCTTTGAAATGAAAGCAAATCACAATAAGGATTATTCCGTTGTGAAAACATTTAAGGCGGGACAACTCGCCTTTTTTATTTTCCCTATTTTTGCTGAATCCAACCCAATTTAAGTTGACAGATTTCCACCGTAAAAAGAAGTACCTCCAGTTCATCGAACTTGTAAAGAGCTTTAGAAAGGAAAGCCTCCTCAAGGCCAAAAGCTACGAGGTGATCCTGCTTTGGATCCGCGATAACCTGTCGCGCAGCCAGTTTTTACTGCTTTCGGGTATGTTGGTCGGCCTGAGTTCCGGCCTGGCCGGTGTTGGCTTGAAAATGCTGGTGCATTACATCGAATACCTGGTTCATGAT
>CAHJWG010000002.1 GCA_903642215.1 Sphingobacteriaceae bacterium
TGATCGAAGATGATTACGTGGTTTCGCTGCGCGGTCATGCGGATTCTATCGGCCAGTACAAACCGAACTGGGTTTTATCTGAAAAAAGGGCTGTGGAGGTTAAAGATTATTTAGTGGCAAAAGGTGTAAAAAAAGACCGTATTGTAGCGATTCCTTACGGCAGCACAATCCCGATTGCAACAAACAAAACTGCCGAAGGCCGCCAAAAAAACCGCAGGGTAGAAATCAAACTTAAAGAAATAAGCAAGTAAAACCGGAAGCACTAAAATTGTATTGCAACTCCACAATAATTAGATTATTTATTGTTAGAATTGGATAAAAGATAAATTAGTTATAGCAAAACCAGCTTGAATTTAAAAAGTCCCGGATTAATTTATTTAATTCGGGACTTTTATATTTACGGTATTTTTAAGATCACAATAAAAGTGTTATAAAAGAAGCATATGTTTAAGCAAACGAAAGTATTTAGTGGATTTTCTGTAAACGATATCCAAAAAGCAAAACAGTTTTATAGCGAAATGCTTGGTTTAGAAGTTACAGAAAACCTGGAAATGCAAGGTATTTTAACCATTCTTATTACTGGCGGTACGAAAATATTAATCTATCCAAAGCCCAATCATACACCGGCAACTTTCACAATTTTAAACTTTCCGGTAAAAAATATCGACGAAGCGGTAGCAGAATTAAATAATCGCGGTGTACAATTTATCATTTACAAAGAACCAAACTTTGAAACGGATAATCAGGGAATTTTTCGTAAAGGCGGACCTAAAATTGCATGGTTTAAAGATCCTGCCGAAAACATTTTATCTGTTATCGAACAGGATTAATTCATTTCACTTGGATCACAAGTTTGATATCAATTCTATCTTCTAATATAATTTTATGTTTTAGATTATAAAATACTTGTAAAGCAGTAATTCAAAAAATACTTTATAAATTGAGTAGTTAAATATTAGTATATGTCGAAATCAAAATTTTCTCTTTTACAATCAGTTTATTTTTTACTTATCATTTTTACTTTTCAGAGTTGCGCGGATACTGATAAACCCGGAACTTATAAAAATAGTGCAATTAAAAGTAGTAAACGGGAAGATTTCCATAAGTTAAATGATCAGTTATTTGAAGCTTTAAAAGCAAATCAACCTGAAGTTGCGAAGAATTTTATGTCGAAAGATCTGATGGATGATAATTCCGTCAATCGGACTGTAGAACTGATAAGTTTGCGTACAAAAGGCGGTAAATATAGTTTGCTCGACGAATATTACAGCAAAGATGAGAAAGAATTAAGCGGATTAACCTTTAACGCAGATGCAACCGGTGAGGATGCTTACACAATTGATTACCGACAGGCGGATACCAAAGAAAATTACGCAGCTTTAATGGTTGTGCCAAAAAATGCACAAGAACAATGGCTGATTACGGCAATTTACGGCAAGTACAATTATGGCTGGAAACTAAACAAGCTGGATTTAGGTGCATACAAGATTAACGGGAAAACTGCCCCGGAGCAATTTAAACTTGCGAAAGAAAAGTATAAAAAATCTTATTGGATTGATGCTGTGAATGCAATGTCATCTGCAGAACAATGTTTCCGTCCAAGTACATCCTGGAAATATGCAAGTGAAAACGCGATGAACAAGTTTTATTTCAAAGTTGTACAGGAAGTTAACGGCAAATACACTTTCCCTTTTACAATAAACCAGTTGCAAACCAAACCTAAAATTTTCCGAATTTTTACACAAGTAATTCCGGATGAAGGAACTTTCCCGATGATATATTATGTTTCTTCCATCAGCTTAAAAGATACTTTGGCTTTAAAAAAGGAAAACGAACAGTTAAAAAAAGTAATCGGTAAAGTTTTACCCGGAATAGACCAGGATAAAAAATATGTATTATATTCTGCTTTCAACGGTTTCCCGGATGGCAGAAAAGTAACACAGCATTACGATTTACCGTACAAAAAGTAGCAATACTGTTTTTATCAACATAAAAACGAGTTAAGCCGTTTGCCGCGGCTCAACTCGTTTTAAAGCGAATTTAGAGAACGGATTAACTACCAAAGGTATTTTTTCTATACGGGTTTCGCTGGTATCCAAACCGTAAGCTTGCGCATCAGACAGAGCATATTTTTTTATGGCAAAGTAACTGCGCAATATAAATCCTTCCCTCAAACTGAATTCATTTTCGTAGGAAAGAAATTTTTCGAGCAGTACAAACCGGAAATCCGCAGCCAGATTGTACTGGCTTAAAGCTTCGTAAGGCGAAGTAATATCGAGTTCTTTATTGGCAACCATATCCTGCACAACTTTACGGAACAAAAGATTAATACGCGGCTGAATCCGGAAGCCTAAGCGGAATTCAACCCTGATAATTTTATCATTTGCCAGTTCTTCAATGCTGTATTCCATCGTATAAGGATCGTCGGCACGTTCAATATGGATAAACCAGTAAACATCGGCACGTTTAGGCATCCGGCTAAAAATAGAATAAAGTATCTTTTGCTCAATCTGCCGGCTGTTGTTTGCCTTGGTAAGATAGATTAAATGTGTAGCAAATTTTGGTATGGATTGTTCTGCACTCAATGCTTTAAATATGGGTATTTTGTCTTCTAAATCAATAAAAGTAAGCAGGCGGTTATTGATTTTTCTGGCGCGGTACCAAATGTACATGGTGAAAATCAATCCAACTTCAAAAACTAAAAAGAATAATCGTTTTAACAGTTTAACGGCATTGGCTACAAAGAAGGAACCTTCCACAGAAACAAAAACACAAAGGATAATTACAACCAGCCAAAGCGGCCAGTGCTTTACATAACGCATAAAATAATAAACCAAAATCGTGGTCATCAGCATGGCAACGGTGATAGAAAAACCGTAGGCGGCCGTCATGGCTTCGGAAGTTCTGAAATACAGGGAAACGGCAATACAGCCGAAACACAGCAGCCAGTTGATGCTTGGAATATAGATTTGGCCGCGGATATCACTTGGGAATTTAATGGTTACGCGCGGCCAGAAATTCATACTTACGGCTTCGCTGATTAAGGTAAACGAACCGCTTATCAAAGCCTGGCTGGCAATAATGGTAGCCAACGTAGCCAGAACAATGCATGGAATTAAAGCTATGTGCGGCACAATTTGGAAAAACGGATTTACACCGATAAAAGAAGTATCGGCAGGCTGCATTAAAACCCAGGCACCCTGGCCGAGGTAGTTTAGCATCAACGTTGTTTTAACAAAAATCCAGCTTACCTGGATGTTTTTCCGGCCGCAATGGCCCAAGTCAGAATATAAAGCTTCGGCACCGGTTGTACATAAAAATACGGCACCGAGCAGCCAGAATCCGCGCGGGTGCCCGGTTAATAATGCAAACCCGTAATATGGGTTTAGTGCTTTAAATATTTGCGGGAAATGTATAATTTGTGATGTGCCGAGTACGCCCAGCGTGATAAACCAAAGCAGCATTACCGGCCCGAATGCAGAACCGATTACCTTCGTCCCGAACTGCTGAAAGAAAAACAACAGTAAAATGATAGCGATTACGATGGTTAAAATCAGTTCGTTGCCCGGAACAAAATAGGTGGCTAAAACCGGTACCAGATGTAAACCTTCGATAGCGGAAGTAACCGAAATGGGCGGCGTAATAATACCGTCGGCAAGTAAAGTACCGGCACCGATAATTGCAGGGATCGCAAGCAGTTTCCCATAACGCCGAACCAGCGCATATAAAGAAAAAATACCACCTTCGCCTTTGTTATCCGCTTGTAAAGTGATGAAAATGTACTTAAATGTAGTTTGTAAAGTTAACGTCCAGAACACGCAGGAAATAGAACCTAAAACCAATTCCTGGTTCACTTTTCCGCCTTCGGTTAATAAAGTTTGAAAAACATAAAGGGGAGAAGTACCGATATCACCGAAAATGATGCCCAATGTAACCAGCATTCCGGCGGCAGATAACTTTTTTAAATGTGCGTTCATAAAATTAATCAGCGTTAAAATTTTTAATACTTCTTTTACAGATAAAAAATCTGCATGCATTAAAGCAATCAGGTTAGCTAAACAAGTGCCTTAAGAATCAAAATGATAGCTTTTATAAATAGGACGTTGATTACAAGACATTTACAAGTTGTGTTTAAAATCGGCTAATTTATATTATCTTATCAAAATGATAAACTTTTATCAAAATGATAATTTAAAAAATTTAGGTTGAAAAAGGGATTTTCTAAATCCAAAAAATACTATGCTTCTTTTACCCATAAAAATTATAATTTCTATCAAAAGAAAATACAATTCTGCAATGTAATATGTTCCGGAATTCTAATTGTATAAGCTATGCGAGAACTTTCAAAATCTAAAAAACAGGATATGCAGAAAGGTAAATTGTTAATTATTGATGATGAGGAGCGTTTACGCAAACTGCTTTCGCGCATTATGCAGTTAGAAGGTTATGAAGTTTTTGAAGCCGGAACTGCAAAAGAAGGATTTAAAAAGCTGGAACAGGACACGATAGAAGTGATTATTAGTGATGTAAAACTGCCGGACAGCAACGGAATCGAACTTACCAAAAAAATAAAAGCTGCGTGGCCGGCCACAGAAATTATCGTTTTAACCGCTTACGGCACAATTAGCGATGGCGTAACGGCTATTAAAAATGGTGCTTTCGATTACATTACAAAAGGCGATGATAACGAAAAAATTATCCCGCTGGTAAGCAAAGCGATGGACAAAGCGCTTTTGCAGTATCGGGTAAACGAGTTGGAAAGTAAGCTGAACAGCCGCTTTGGTTTTGAACGGATTATCGGAAAATCTGCTTCGATAACTGAAGCGGTTAATCTCGCCCAAAAAGTTGCGGTAACCGAAACAACCGTTTTATTGTTAGGCGAAACCGGGACCGGAAAAGAGGTTTTTGCAGAAGCGATCCATCAGGCAAGCAGCAGGAAAAATAAATCTTTTGTGGCCGTAAACTGCAGTGCTTTTACCAAAGAATTGTTGGAAAGTGAGTTTTTCGGTTATAAATCCGGTGCTTTTACCAACGCTTTAAAAGATAAGAAAGGACTTTTTGAAGAAGCCAGCGGAGGAACAATTTTCCTGGATGAAATTGGCGAACTGGATCTGGATTTGCAGGCAAAACTGTTACGTGTACTGGAATCGCAGCAATTTATAAAATTGGGCGATACCAAACCAACACAGGTAAACGTGCGCATTATTGCGGCTACAAACCGGGATTTGCTTGCAGAAAGTGCGAAAGGTGCCTTTCGTTCTGATTTGTATTACCGGTTGTCGGTTTTCCAGGTTACACTGCCTCCGCTCCGGGAACGAAAAAAGGATATCAAACTGCTGGCTGCTTATTTTATTCAATATTTTGCTACGAAAGTTAAAAAGCAGGCTCCGGAACTGACTGCTGCTTTTATGGAAAAATTAGAAAATTACAGCTGGCCGGGAAACATTAGGGAACTGAAGAATATTATTGAGCGTGTAATTATTTTAGCTGGTGCCAACGGCCTGGATGAAAACCTGCTGCCGGCAAATATGCAGGAGCAAAATATCCATCATCCAACTAATCAGCATCAGGTTTTCGAGCTGGCTTCCGCAGAAAAACAACAAATTCAGCGTGTGCTAAATCATACCCGCGGAAACCGCTCAGAAACAGCACGTTTGCTAAATATCGGTATTGCAACACTGTACCGCAAGTTAAAAGAGTACGAACTGGATTAGTTTTGATACTGTTTTTAGATTGTTAAATGTTTGTTAAATGTGATGATTTACCTTGCTTAGTGTATTTTTCACACTATATTTGTGTTCTTCATATTTAGGTTTATAATTGGTTAAAAGGATCTCATTCTCCCCGTTTGAGATCCTTTTTTATGGCTTTTTGCAAAGGATCAATATCAGATAAATTAAAGGCTGAAAAAGGTTAGCACTCGCAGGCAAATAGTATTCTAAGTTTCATTGGTTCTTTTGATCAAACAGTAAGAGCTTAGTGATTTTATTAATCTTGAAAAATGTATGGTAAAAGAAGCATTGCCAATTAATAGTTTTAAGAAATTTTATTTCTTAAAAACATTGTATCAATTGTAATAGTTACCTAACAAAAGGAATAATTTTGAAAAACGAAGACGTAAATAATCCTTCAGGTAAAGATCAGCCTCTATCTGGAACCGGTGCCAGCCGCCGGAGTTTTATTTCAAAAATTGCAGTGGCCGGGGCAGGTTTATCTTTAGCTCCGCTGATCGGTTCTGCTGCCGAGCAAGAAGCTGAAAAGGCTGCAATCGCGCCGATTGAAGTGAACGGTGTTACGCTGATGATTAACGGACAAAAACGGACTTTAAACCTGGATACACGGGTAACTTTGTTGGATGCACTTCGCGAAAAACTACTTTTACCAGGCACCAAAAAAGGTTGCAATCACGGGCAGTGCGGTGCTTGTACCGTTTTGATGGATGGCAGGCGGGTTAACTCCTGTTTAACGCTTGCCGCCATGTGCCAGGGTGCAGAAATTACAACTGTAGAAGGTTTGGCAAACGGAGAAAAACTACACCCGATGCAGGAAGCTTTTATTAAGCACGATGCTTTCCAGTGCGGTTACTGCACGCCGGGACAAATTTGCTCGGCTGTTGGTTTGGTAAAAGAAGGCCACGCCAAAACAGATGCAGAAATCAGGGAAAGTATGAGCGGAAACATTTGCCGTTGCGGTGCTTACCAAAACATTTTAAATGCCATAAAAGAAGTACAACAGATCGTTTAATTAATCCGGCTAAAAAAATATATGGAACCATTTAAATTAGTTCGGGCACAAAATAATGCTTCGGCGATTGCTGCATCCAACTCAAAAGAAACTAAATTTATTGCCGGCGGCACTAACATCATCGATTTGATGAAGTTGTATGTTGAAAAACCGAAGCAATTAGTAGATGTAACCTCTTTAAACCTCAAGCAGATTGAAACGCAGCCTGACGGCAGTGTAAAAATTGGTGCACTGGTAAAAAACAGCGATTTGGCTTATCATCCGGTCATCAAACAAAAATATCCGTTTTTGTCTGAAGCCTTGCTTTCCGGTGCTTCTGCACAGTTGCGCAACATGGCTTCGGTAGGTGGTAATTTGTTGCAGCGCACACGTTGTTACTATTTTTACGATACGGCTTTCCCTTGCAATAAAAGAGAACCGGGTTCTGGTTGTCCGGCAATTTCCGGCTATAACCGTATCCATGCGGTGCTGGGCACGAGTGATAAATGTATTGCTACAAGTCCGTCTGATATGTGTGTGCCGATGGCCGCTTTGGGTGCGATGATTCAGGTAGAAGGGCCGGCTGGTTCACGTAAAATTCCTTTTGCAGATTTTCATCGGTTGCCGGGTGATACGCCGCAAATTGATACAAACTTAAAGCAAGGCGAACTGATTACTGCTGTAATTTTACCAAGTTTGCCTTTCGCTGCCAAATCTCATTATTTAAAAGTTCGGGATCGGGCTTCTTATGAGTTTGCATTAACTTCTGCAGCGGTTGCTTTGGATATTTCTAACGGAAAAATAAATAATTCGCGCATTGCTTTAGGTGGAGTTGGTACGAAACCATGGCGATCATTCGCAGCAGAAAAAGTGCTGAACGGTGCAGCTGCAAATACACAAACTTATCGTGCAGCTGCAGAAGCAGCAATGGCAGGGGCAAAACCACATAAATATAACGCATTTAAAGTTGAACTGGCTAAACGCACAATTGTCCGTGCGCTGGAAACGGTTGGAGGAATGGTATGAACGAGACAGTAGGAAAACCGATAGACCGTGTTGACGGAAAGTTGAAAGTAACCGGTGGTGCTACTTATTCGGCAGAATTTAATATCAAAAACATGGTTCACGGTGTTGCGGTAACCAGCGAGATTACCAAAGGCCGTATCCAAAATATCAATACCGGCATTGCAGAAAAATCACCCGGAGTAGTTGGGGTGATGACTTACAAAAATTCGATGCAGCTTCACTCGCCGCAAACATCAAGTCCGGGTGCGGGTAAATTCGCAGAAAAAGATCTTTTGCCATTACAAAATGACCGTGTTTTTTACGACGGGCAAATTATTGCAGTTGTGATGGCAGAAACCTTAGAACAGGCGGAACATGCTGCTACTTTAGTAAAAGTAAATTATCAAAGAGAAGAACCGGTTTTTGATTTGGAAAAAAACATTGAAAAAGCTTATGAAGCGGCATCAGCATCAACCGGGGCAGAAACGCAAACCAAACGCGGTAATGCTACGGAATCTCTAAAAACAGCTTCTCAAAAAATCGAGCAAACTTATACTACGCCCGTTTATCATCACAACGCTATGGAACCGCACGCTACGATTGCTTTATGGCAAGGCGAAACGGTATTACTTTATGATGCTACACAATCTGTTGCAGGAACACAAGGTTTAATGTCATCTATGCTGGGCGTTCCGAAAGAAAAAGTCAGGGTAGTTTCTTATTATCTCGGCGGCGGTTTTGGTTCTAAAGGTTTTTCCTGGCCGAACACGGTTTTAGCAGCAATGGCCGCAAAGCTGGTAAGCCGACCGGTAAAACTGGTATTAACGCGCCAGCAGCAATTTACAACTGCCGGCCGCCGCTCTCAAACCATCCAAAAAATAAGTTTAGGAGCTGATCAAAGCGGTAAACTTTCTGCTATCAAACATGCCAGTACGGTAGAATCATCTTTTGTAGATGAATTTGTAGAAACCGCCGGCGTGGCTACATCCATGATATACAGCAGCCAGAATGTAGAAGTGAGCCATAAACTTGTCCGCTTAAATAAAGTAACGCCATGCCCCATGCGTGCGCCGGGCGAAGCACCGGGAACTTATGCACTGGAAGTGGCAATGGATGAGCTGGCTTATCAGTCAAAAATTGATCCTCTGCAATTACGCCTCATCAATTATGCGGATCAGGAAGAACAAAAGAAAAAAAAGTTCTCTTCCAAATATTTAAAAGAGTGCTACCAGAAAGGCGCGGAGATGATCGGCTGGAGCAAACGAAACCCGCAGCCGGGTTCTATGAAAGAAGGTAAATATCTGGTTGGTTACGGAATGGCAACTGCAACTTATCCGGCCAACCGAAGTGCTTCTTCGGCCAAAGCTACTTTATTTGCTGATGGCCACGCAGAAATATTATGCGCCACACAGGATATCGGCACCGGAACTTATACCATAATGACACAGACTGCTGCTGATGCTTTTGGTTTGCCGATAGAAAAAGTAACTGTTAAATTAGGAGACAGCGAGTTCCCAAAAGGTGCAAATTCCGGCGGTTCCCAGGTAACGGCCAGCGTTGGCCCGGCTATCCGCGCAGCTTCTATGGGTGCAGTAAGCAAATTGGTAAAACTGGCAATCGGAGATGGAAAATCTCCTTTACACGGACAAAAAGAAGCAGATATTACAGCACAAAACGGTCGGCTTTCCCTCAAAACAAAACCAGACCAGGGAGAGGATTACACCCAAATATTAGTACGACAGGGTTTACAAAAAATCGAAGCACAGGCAGCTACAAAGGTTTCTACACGGCAGCAAACAGAAGCAAACCCGGCAGCGGGTGGTTCGGAAGAACAGATTGAAGAAGAAAGTAAATCTAACCCGGTTGTTCAGGAAGATGAAAAAACAGACCGTAAACCTTATGTTTTTCATTCTTTCGGTGTACAGTTTGTAAAAGTTTTGGTTGATCCGGATTTAGGAATGGTACATGTTGATAAAGCTGTTGCTGTAATGGATGTAGGAACAATCATGAACCTGAAAACTGCTAAAAGCCAGATTATGGGCGGAATGATTTTCGGTATCGGTATGGCTTTGCTGGAAGAAACAAATTACGACCCTAACCGCGGCCGCCCGGTTACTAAGGATTTAGCAAACTATCTGGTTCCGGTACATGCAGATATGCCGGATATTGAAGTTGAATTTATTAACAAACCGGATATGCTTATATCGCCGATCGGGGCAAGAGGTGTAGGCGAAATTGGTATCACGGGCATAACTGCTGCCATTAATAACGCCATTTATCATGCAACCGGCAAACGGGTTCGGGAACTGCCCGTTACGCCCGACAAACTTTTATAGCATTAAAAGAAGCATCTTAAAAAATAATATATTTGGACGGATGCTTCTTTTATCGATTAAAAATCTTCAACACACATTATGTCCGAACTGCAACGTTTATTAACCGCTTATGATCAGCAGCGCAACACAAAAAACGCCTGTGCTTTAGCTACCGTTACAGAAGTAGAAGGTTCTTCATACCGCCGCCCGGGTGCAAGGATGTTAGTAACAGATAACGGGCAATTAACCGGAAGCATCAGCGGAGGTTGTTTGGAAGGCGATGCGCTGCGAAGGGCACGCCGTGTAATGCTGACCGGTAATAGTGAAACAATAATTTACGATAGTACTGATATTGAAGAAGATTTACAGCACGGTGCACAATTAGGCTGCGAAGGGACGATCCATATTCTTTTAGAACCGATTGATTATCAAGATTTAAACAATCCGGTCGAATTGCTGCGGAAAACTTCCCGGCAGGATCATCCGGTTGTATTAATTACAATTTTATCTGCTAAAAACAGTATCCAAAACTTATCCGGAAAGCGGATTTTGATTTCCGATAATCAACAGGATCAGTTTGATTTTACAGGAGATCAGTTTTCCGACAGGCAAATTTTAAATGATGCACTTTCTATTTTAAACTCAGGAAATTCTTCAACACAAAATTATTTAATCGGAGAAGATACTGCACATTTATTTATGGAAGTGATTTTGCCGGCACCACAACTTACTATTTATGGTGCCGGCAACGATGCACAGCCTTTAGCGCGCCTGGCGGTTGGTTTGGGCTGGCGTGTTCATATTGTGGATGGCCGCGCGCCGCAGGCAACGGTTCAGCGTTTTCCGGAAGCAGAAACGGTACAGGTTGTTAAGCTTGCTGATTTGCAAAATCATCAGTTTTGCGTTGGATACGCCGTTCTAATGAGCCACAATTATCATTATGATTTTGCTGTTTTACAGCAAATAGCTTCTTACAATCCGGTAAATTATATAGGTATTTTGGGTCCGAAAAAAAAAACAGACCGGTTGTTAGATGACTTACAAAAAAACGGAATTGTATTGAATGAAGATGAAAGCCAGCGTTTGTATGGCCCGGTAGGTTTATATATCGGTGCAGAAACTGCCGAAGAAATTGCTGTTGCCATTATGGCAGAACTGCTGGCCGTAAAACATAAAGCTAAAGCAGGTTTTTTACGGGAGCTGGACGGGCCGATTCATAACCGAAATTTTATCGCTGTTACAGAACTTTGAACAAGCAACAAAACAGTATTTCTACAGTAAAAATTGCTGTTATTATTTTAGCGGCCGGTTCATCTTCACGTTTAGGTAAACCAAAGCAACTACTTCAGTTTCAAAATCAAACATTAATAAATGGTGCTGTAAAAGCAGCATTAGCTATTCGACCGGAAGCGGTTATTGTGGTTTCCGGTTTTTTGCATCAGGAATTAGTAACAGAATTAGAAACACTTCCGGTCATCATTTCCCATAATAAAAACTGGTCGGAAGGAATGGGTTCTTCTATTGAGGAAGGAATGAAAGCCGTAAATCAGTTGGAAAGTTTAGGAGAAATTGAAGCAGTATTATTTTTATTGAGCGATCAGCCGTTGATAACCGAAGAGCATCTGCAAAAATTAATAACTCAATTTTATATCGATAAAAGAAGTACCATTATAGCAACCGGATATGCAGAAACACAAGGCGTGCCGGCTATTTTTGATAAAAGTTTATTTCCTGTTTTACAAAATTTACCGGGAAATAAGGGTGCACAGTGGCTATTTAAAACCTATTCGGAGCAGGTAAGTGTTGTTCCGTTTGAAGGTGCGGCAATTGATATTGATACGCAGGAAGATTATGACCGATTACTCAAACTATCAGAAAAAAAGTACGGTTGAACTAAAATCTATTTGAATACTCCTGGCGAAACAGGTGCCGCATCTTCTATAGACAAAACACTATCCACCACGAAATTACTAACGCCGCGCCACGGAAGTTTGCCAATATATTCTTTATAATGCAGCTGCACTGTTTTTCCGCTGCTGCGGTCTAACTGATTTGCAATCCGTTCATCACTAACAGAAAACATAAATTCATTGGAAGAAATGGAACCTTGCGTTCCCGCACGAAGCCCTGTCTGAATTAACCGGCCTTCGTTAGTTTTAAAAATATAGCCTTTTTTAACCATATAATTCAGTTCTCCGGCTTTTACACCTTCACCAAACACAAAAAGGTAGCGGTAATAAATAAACCCGACTACTATCAAAACGACGATTAGGGAAATAATGGTTACTGATCTTTTCATAATAATTTGATAAAGTGTTGGTAAACGAAGTATCTGTTTAAAGGTAACAAACAGGAATAAGTTTTAAGGCTAAAAACTTAAAATTACACCGCTGCCTTCCGGTAAAGCTACATCTAATCCTTCAAAAAGGTTGATTGATGAGAACTGATTTTTACTTAACAAATCGGTAAAAACATGATTTTCGTTGGCTGCTAAGCTAAACCGGTTCAATAAATCCTCCGGAAACTTAACCTGTAACTGAACCGGATAACGGTTGAAATTTGTAATAATCAGCAAACGGTTCTCGTCTTTATACCGAAGAAACGGATAAATCATTTGGTTAAAACCGCGTTCCTGATCGTTTAAATATAGTAAATCGTAAAACTTGCCATGTGTAATTGCTTTATTATTTGCTGTTATAAACAACAAATTATTGTAAAACGAGCGCAAATATTTTTGGTTGACGGAAAGCTTGGCATCATCCATTTTACCGTTGTTAAACCATTTTTGATGTTCGGGTACACTGCAATAATCAAATATGGAAGTGCGGCCATCGCTGGAAGAAAAACCAGTTGTTCCTTCGGCAGGTTCGCCAACTTCTTGTCCGTTATAAATCATCACAGGGCCGGTTGAGATGGTTGCCATTACAACTAAAGCCGGAGCGGCAAGCCAAGCATCTTTCGCAAAATGTGCTGAAGCAATCCGAACCTCATCATGATTTTCTAAAAAACGCAGCATATGATCTGTAAAACCGTTATGCTGATGCTGCCACTGCTCCCGGATTTCGTAAACATTTGCACCGTAACTATTACAAATCAGCTTTTTTAAGGTATCGTACAAACCAACTTTATCATACAGATAATCGAACTTACCTTCAAAAACATATTGCTTGTAAACCTGCGGATTGTAGGCTTCAGCAATAAAAATTACTTCCGGATATGCTTCTTTTACCTGCATAATTATCCAGCCCCAAAAAGGAACGGGAACCATTTCGACCATATCGCAACGAAAACCATCCACACCTTTTGCTGCCCAAAACAGCAGTATATTTTTTAGTTTGAACCAGAGCGGAGGAACAGGATCGAAGTAAGTTTGGCCGCCGTTTAAATAATTTATGCCATAATTTAGCTTAATCGTTTCATACCAGTCATTGATAGAAGGCGCTTCGTAAAACACATCGTTACCGGTTGCTTTTGCCGGAAACTCGCTGAACATACCGTCCTTTAAATTACTTTTAAAATCATCGCCGCCGGCATTTACATCTCCCGGAACCCAAAACTGCTTTCCCGGCAAATAATAAAAATCGTTCTGCGGAGAAAAACCTTTGCTCGTATCATCGTCCTCGCCAATATCGCTCACACCGGCAGGTTTTGCATCTGATTGATAAGTTCGGGCAACATGGTTCGGAATAAAATCGATAATCGCTTTTAACCCGTTTTCATGCGTTCTTTTCAAAAGTGCTTCAAACTCCTGCATACGTTCGGTCACATTTACAGCCAAATCCGGATCAACATCGTAATAATCTTTAACAGCATACGGCGAACCGGCACGGCCTTTTACCACATCCGGATCATCTCGTTTAATACCATAATAAGAATAATCAGTCATGGTAGCGTGCTCAATTATTCCCGTAAACCAAACATGCGAGAAACTCATTTTTCTGATTTC
Source organism: Sphingobacteriaceae bacterium (assembly GCA_903642215.1). Lineage (GTDB taxonomy): Bacteria > Bacteroidota > Bacteroidia > Sphingobacteriales > Sphingobacteriaceae > Mucilaginibacter_A. The sequence continues at coordinate 13,990 of CAHJWG010000002.1, forward strand.
CTGCAATGCCCGGTCGTTGATATCGTTAAACTTCCCGCAACCGTTTTCTTCAATAGAACCGTAATATTTATTGGTTGTATTTTGATTGCCAAAGAGCCGCACCAGCAGTTGATAGATCAATAATTTATGGTTAGATGAACTATTTTTTTCTGATGTTTTCATGATAAAAATATATTTACACGATTAATTTTGTGCGATAAAAACAGCATGAAATATTTAGGACTGATTAAAAACAACTTCCTGTTTATCAGATACTAACTGCTCTTGGTTATAAATAGAAACTTTAACTTCTTTGTCAGATTTATTGCTGATCTGTACTTTCCCGGAACTTACTTTTATTTCCAGTAATACATTTCGGAAGTTGATGTGAAAAGAAAAACGCTGCCACTTTTCTGGCAAAAAAGGATTAAAGCATAAAGCTCCGTTTTTTACGCGCATCCCGCCGAACCCTTCCACCACAGACATCCACGTGCCAGCCATTGAAGTAATGTGGCAGCCGTCTTCTGTATCGTTATTGTAATTATCCAGATCTAAACGGGCCGTGCGCAGATAAAATTCGTAAGCACGCTGCTGATCGCCCAGCTTGGCCGCCAAAATAGAATGTACGCAAGGCGAAAGTGAAGATTCATGCACCGTTCGCGCCTCATAAAAATCAAAATTCCGGCGAATGGTTTCCAAATCATATTGATCCTGGAAAAAATAAATTCCCTGCAAAACGTCCGCCTGCTTGATGTAGCAGGAGCGAAGGATGCGGTCCCAACTCCATTTCTGGTTAATCGGCCGATCAGCCGCAGGCAAATCCTTTACTAAAATCTGTTCTTTGTCCAGGTAATTGTCCTGCTGCATAAAAACCTGGTAGGTTTCATCATACGGAAAGTACATTTCGTCCGCAATCTTATTAAAATCCGATGCTTCTTTTACCGCATCAAATTTTGTTTTCTGCAGGATATTTTCCAGTTGCTGCGGATCGTTTTTATGCACAATCTCGATCGCTTCCAACGCATATTTTAAACACCAGGCCGCAATCGTGTTGGTGTACCAATTGTTGTTGATGTTATTTTCGTATTCGTTCGGGCCGGTTACACCAAGCATCACATACTTTTGCCGCGCTTCCGACCAATTCACACGCTGCGCCCAGAAACGTGCAATGCCAATCAAAACCTCCAAACCGTGCGAAGCCAGATAGCTTTCATCGCCGGTATAATTTACATAGTTAAAAATAGCATACGTAATGGTGCCGTTGCGGTGGATTTCCTCAAACGTAATTTCCCATTCGTTATGGCATTCTTCGCCGTTCATCGTCACCATCGGATACAAGGCCGCACCGTTTTTAAAGCCAAGCTTTTCGCCGTTCTCAATTGCTTTCTGCAATTGATCATAGCGGTAAATCAGCAGGTTCCGGGCAACTTCCTGTCCGGCTGTAGCCAGGTAAAACGGAATGCAGTAAGCCTCTGTATCCCAATAAGTTGAACCGCCGTATTTCTCGCCGGTAAAACCTTTCGGGCCGATGTTTAAACGCTTGTCTGCGCCGGTATAAGTTTGTTCCAGCTGGAAAATGTTAAAACGAATAGCCTGTTGTGCTTCCGTGTCGCCTTCAATTTTTATATCGTTCATCTGCCATTTTTCGGCCCAGGCTTCGGCTTGCTCTTTCAACATTTGATTGAAACCTTTTTGACTGATGCGATCCAGCGTTTCTTTGGTTTTTTGCTGCAATTCTTCCTGCGGATAATTGAGCGAAGAAAGATTGGCTGCGTACTTATAAAGCGTAATCGTCTGTGCTTCTTTTACCGCTGTTTTTTGGGTGAGACCGGTAAATTTTTCGCGTTCTGTTTGGGTTGAATTTAAGCTGATTGGAGCGTCATCTAACGAAACAGAAAACTGCATCCCGGTACAAACTACAAAACCGGTTTTCTTGGTTTTCATTTCTACAAAGCAACCGTTTTGGTAAAAACCTTTTGCGGTTTCGTCCCAAAATTTTTCATCGTAATTAGAATCCTGGTTTTTAACATCGCCATTGATAAAAGGCATCAAACTAATTTCTGCTGAGAAATTCAGCGGCGTTAAACTGTACTTTACGGCTCCGCACTCATCATCGGCCATGCTGCAAAAACGAATGGTTTCAACTTTAACTTCTTTGCCCGAAGCTGTTTTTGCATTGAAATTCCGTTGCAGATAACCTTGCTGCATGTTCAGTTCTCTGCGGAAATCAGAAACTTCACATTTAGCCAAATCTAAAATTTCACCATCAATTTTAATTTCGATACCTGCCCATTCTGCCGCATTTAAAACTTTGGCAAAATATTCCGGGTAACCGTTTTTCCACCAGCCCACACGGGTTTTATCGGGATAATAAACGCCGGCAACATAATTTCCTTGTAATGATTTTCCACTGTAAGTTTCTTCAAAATTGGCACGCTGGCCCATCCGGCCGTTTCCTAAACTAAAAATACTCTCCGAAATTTCGTGGTTTTGCGCATCGAAACCTTCCTCCACAATTTTCCATTCATCAACCTGCAAATACTTTTTCATGCTATTTTTATAAGGTATTTAATTTGTTGAGGTCCATTTTATCCAGACCGGAAACCACCAGATTGGCTTTGTTTAAAATTTCCGGCTTACCTATTCCTACCACTTTCATTCCGCCTGCCAAACCTGCTTCTATACCGGCAATGGCATCTTCAAAAACCACACAATCAGTGGGTTGTGCTTGTACTGCTTCGGCACCTTTTAAAAATACTTCCGGATCTGGTTTAGCCTTTGTTACGTGGTTACCATCAATTATAACATCGAAATACTTCGTCAAGTTGGTTTTCTCCAAAATAATCCCTGAGTTTTTGCTGGCCGAACCCAATGCTGTTTTTATGCCTGCATTTCTTACCAACTCTAAAAATTCCCTGGCTCCGGGCAAAACTTCTTCCGGTTTCATCTTGCTGATCATTTCTGTGTACCAAGTATTTTTGCGGGCGGCCAGTTCCTGTTGTTCAGCCTCGGTTTTAGTTACATTTCCGATTTCGAGAATAATTTCTAAAGAACGCATCCGGCTAACACCTTTCAGCCGTTCGTTATCGTGTTCGGTAAAGTTGATGCCCAGCTCATCGGCTAAACGTTTCCATGATTTAAAATGATAAACGGCCGTATCTACAATTACACCGTCCAAATCGAAAATACAAGCTTTAACGTTCATAATTTTTTAAAAGGCTAAAATGGAAATAATCTGTCATAAAAAAACCCGGATACTTTGCTTTTTTGCGCCGCATCCGGGGAGTGTGATCTTTTAAAACCAACAAACAATATTTTAAAGGTTTTTATTAACCTGGCGATGGTTTAGTTTTGCTTCTATCGCTGCCGATTGGTTGCTTGAATAAGTACCGTAAGCACTTACCAATGTGCCTTTTAAGTTATATTTCTCTGATGAAATAGCGTAAAGGATAGACATATCAGAAGGGTTACTGGCACCTTCAAAACGATAAAATTCATCAATTTCAAATTCGTCAACAGTCATTTTAATATCTTTTTCTCTGTCTTGCATCGTATCCAGGTCAACATTAAAATCTTCTGTATAGCCGCGTGCAATAAGATCATTCAAGGCATCTAAAAGGGTTTCGTAATTTTTCATGATTTATGCTGATTAAGGTTTTTGTTAGATTTATAGTAATGAATTATCGGTAATTTCTCCGTGGCCGGACTTAAAATGGAGATCAATTTCTTTATCGATTGCATCTTTTAACAAACTTTCTTTTGATTTTATAAATGCTTCGTTTGCCTCCTGATTTTTTTCAATCAAATTCAAAATTCTGTCTTTTTCGGCTTTAATTGTATTTGCGGATTGCTCAATCGGGTTTAAAGCATAAACGGTAAGCGCAAAATAATTACTATGTTCTGTTAAAAAAACATTTTCCGGAGAATTACTTGTCGTGTATTTTACAGATTCAAATTTCCCGATGTACGGAACGGTGTAAATAGCATAATACAAGGTTACAAAATCACCGGGCATCGTACTGCTTGTAGTTGTATTTAAAATATCTGTAGCTATGCTTTTTTCAAAATTAAACTCCTGGTTTTGCACGCTGATAGCAGATCTTTTAATTTCAAAATCCATGTTCCAGGTGCTTGTTAAATCTTTAAAAACATCTTTCTTTATTTTACTCAAATCACCATCGTCAAGACTGTTTGATAACCTTAGTGCTTTAATCATTTCCGGCAGTTTTTGAAAAACAGTATTGTATTTTCCTTCCAGCCGGTGTTCAAAAAGTGTGAATTTTGGGATGCTCATTTTTTTATTTTTTTAAACTGAATTGATGAAAAACACTTGAGATAGCCTTTTAACCTATTTAAGATTATTATGTTTTAGATTGCTTTTATTTCTTTAATTCAGATAATTTAGCAGCGGATAGGTAAGTTTAAAAACATCTGTCTATGGTTTAAGTTTACCTTTTGTATTTGCTGCTGCACCGAGAAAACGATGGTAAAAGAAGCATACAAGCTATTGATTGTTGTTATCCCGGTCAGATTAAATAAAATTTAGTAAAATATGCGTTTAAATGGATTTACAAAACACCCGAAAATTGTAATTATCGGTGGTGGTTTTGGCGGAATTGAACTGGTTAAATCATTAAAAAAATTAGACGGAGAAATAATTTTGATCGACCGGCATAATTATCATACTTTTCAACCGCTGCTGTACCAGGTTGCTACCGGAAGCCTGCAGGCAGAATCTATCGCTTTCCCTTTGCGCAAGGTTTTTAATGACCAAAAGAATCTGACTTATGTTTATGCTAATGTGCTTAATATCAATTCGGACAGTAACACGATTACAACAAGCGATGGTGAAGTTTCTTACGATTATTTAGTGCTTGCTACCGGTTCTGATACTAATTTTTTCGGTAATGACCAGATTAAACATTACACAATGCCGATGAAAAATATTACAGAAGCTTTAAACCTGCGCAGCATGATCCTGCAAAATTTTGAAGCAGCTTTTGTTGAAGAAGATCCGGAAAAAAAGCAGGCTTTATTAAACTTTGTAATTGTAGGCGGCGGCCCAACCGGTGTAGAATTATCGGGTGCAATTGCAGAGTTTAGAAACCATGTTTTAGCAAAAGATTATCCCGAACACAAAAAAGAAGATGTAAAAGTTTATCTGATCGAAGGCAAAACAGAACTGCTTGCCGCCATGTCTCCCGAAGCTTCTTCACATGCAAAAGAGGACCTTAAAAAAATGGGCGTGGAAATCAGTAATGACGTTCATGTAAAAAGTTACGACGGTGAATTATTGACTATTGATAATGGCCAAACCATTCGTACAAAAACTGTTATCTGGGCAGCCGGTGTAAAAGGAGAGCTGCCGGCCGGGTTTAAGCCTGGTTCTGTTACCAAAACCAATCGGGTACAAGTAGATACAATCAACCGGGTACATGGTTACCAAAATATTTTTGCCATTGGAGATGCCGCTGCGATGATTACTTTAGAAACGCCTATGGGCCACCCCGGCGTGGCACCTGTTGCCATACAACAAGGTAAGCAGCTGGGAGAAAACCTGCTTAAAATTATTAAAGGCCAGGATACTAAACCGTTCATTTACAAAGATAAAGGCTCTTTGGCAACCATCGGTAAAAACAAAGCTGTTGCTGATTTGGGCAAGATACATCTACATGGTTTTATCGCCTGGATTATCTGGATTTTTGTTCACCTAATGTCGTTGGTTGGTTTTACAAACCGCTTGATTGTTTTTTTAAGCTGGGCATCCAGTTATCTCACTTATAATGGTGAAACAAGGCTAATAATCAGGCGGTTTAACACTAAAGAAATGAAAGTTGATCCTGACGGGAATTAAGTTTCTGTATTTATATGTGTTAATGCTATCAGCGAAAATTAATGAAGCCAATTATTTTTAATTGGCTTCATTAATTTTACAGGATAAAAACAGTATGGTATTTTTATTAAAATTTACGCGGCATATTATCTCAACCACACAAATTTCAAAAAAAGAATAATTAAGAACGGGGTTTAAAACCTTCAAACTCCATCATTTTTTGGGTTTCAACTTCCGGGATTGGTATTGATTTATATGCTTTGTAATCATAATGGATGCAAACCGTTTGGCCGGTTGTGCAAATCTGCTCTTCGCCGTTTTCGTCTAGCTTAACAATAATATAATCAATATCAAAACTGCTGTTACCGATTCTGGAAGTACGCACGTAGCAGAAAATCTGATCGTAAAGCTTTAAAGGTTTCAGGTAATTTATCTCTGATTTCCCCAAAATAATATTGGTTTCTTTCCAGTCCCACTGGATAATTTGTTTCCAGTAATTGGTTCTGGCAATTTCAAAATAAGTTAAATACACAGCATTGTTTACATGTCCAAAGCCGTCAAGATCAGAAAACCTGATGTAAATAGGGGTTTTAAATTTGTAATTCGGAGAGATTCCAGTCATTTTAAGTCAATATGTCTTATTAAATAAATTTACTGCGCCACAATGTCATGAAAATAGAAAAATTTTGGGTATGGTATGCAGTTTGAATAATAGGTTGTAAGAAGTTAAACAAACAAAAATAAAAATAATAAAATTATGACTCTTGTAAAATTTAATCCCGCAAAACACACATCTTCTGTTAACCCTTGGTTTTCGGATGTGTTTGAATCAGTTTTTAATGATTCTATTTTAACCGATCGTTTAGTAAGCCGTGTTCCGGCTGTTAATATTGCCGAAACCGATGGTGATTTCCAGATTGAACTGGCTGTACCGGGACTGAAAAAGGAAGATTTCAAAATCAATGTAGATAAAAATATTTTGAGTATTTCTGCTGAAAAGAAAAGTGAAAGCACGCCGGAAGGAAAAAAATACAGTAAACGTGAGTATAGCTATACTTCTTTTGTAAGGTCTTTTACGTTACCTGAAACCATTGACCATAGTAAAATTGATGCTGCTTACACTGATGGTATTTTAAAATTGACTGTTGCTAAGAAAGAAGAAGCAAAAATTCAATCCAGAGAAATTGCCGTACAGTAATCTATAAAAATACTTTTAGTTGATTGTTTAGTTTGATGGAAGGGTTGTATAATAAATGCAGCCCTTTTTTATGGATTAATTTTTACTGAGGTAAGTTAAACTTTAAAAAAATACAGCTGTTTACACTTAAACTAAAAATTTTTAAAATGAAAAAATCTAAATTAATCATACTGGCATTAGCTGCAATGTGCAGTTTCTCAGCCTGTAGTTCTAAAAAAACCGGAGGAGAAAATTCTGATTCTTCAGCCACAGCTATAAAAGGAAGTGCCAGAGATACCACACCGGCTTCTTCCGGGTTAAATACTTCCGGAGGAGGAGGAACAGGTTCTGGTGCCGGAACAGGTTCTGACGCAGAAGCGAGCAAAAATGCAGGCGGAACCGGTACAAACAGTGGTGGGGCAAATCCAAGCGGAACCACAACCGGAACAGCTACCGGCGGAGGTGCCGCTACAAGTGGGGCAGGTGCAAGCGGAACAACTAACGGAGCAGGAACCGGTGCCGGTACCAACACAGGCGGATCCAACAGCGGAACACGGCCTCAAAAGCCGCAGCAATAAGTTTTTAAATAAAAAAAGGATCTGAAAATCAGATCCTTTTTTATATTTGAATAGAAAGACTTAAAATAATAAGTCGAAATTATATTTTAGCTGCCGGTAAACATCCCGAACAATAGCAATCAAAGGATTTTCACTGTTTTTCCAACTGATACGGGTGGCAGTACTTGGTTCTGATGTAGAATTTACCTGATTAAATAAAGCTTTATAATCATCGTAAAACAAACCTGTACCTTTATTTTTAATGAAAGAAACACACATTTTATACTCTGTTCTGTCAACGTTTAAACCTTCGGCATAACGGCCAAATTTTTGAAAAAAAGTACTTCTGCGAATGTGTGGATGATCACTGTAATAATATATTTTTTTGTAATTAGTGAACCAAGGTTTAATAACCATTTTTGAAAATCCTTTTTTATAAGGCTTTAAATAAGGATATTTTAAGTAAGCATAAAATCTTACCATATCCAGTTCGGGTTCCGTATCCAAAATGTGCATCGCATCCGAAAAATGTGAGGCAAAAGAAGCTTGAGGCTCAAAATCTTCCTGCACATATAAAGTGTAAGGAGTTTTTACCTCGTCCTGGCCTTTATTGATGTTATTACCTAAACCTTTATTATTTGATGTAGTAATCAGCCTGAAGTTATAACTGTTTTGCAATTCTTTAATTGCATCGATGTGTTCTGCTTTGCTACCATCATCAGAAACAATAATTTCTTCAAAAAAACATTCCTGCGTTTTAAAAGTACTTAATAATCTTTCTAAAGATTTGCTTCGGTTATAATGCGTAATAAGTAATGAAACTGTTTTAAAAGTATGTAACATTTTAATTGTAATTTATAATCTTATTATACTATTACTATTTTTTAGATAGGCTGAAAATCCTTTAAGATGTAATTTAAACCTGTTTTTAAAAGCCTGAAAAATACCGCCATCATACAGTAACCTCCTTGGCGAAGTAAAAACACGCGCCTTAAAATTGGTAATCAACTTTAACTTTCCGGTTTTTTTAAGGTGTAGTGCCATCCGGCCGTCTTCCGCTTCTTCTACAAAATAATCACTGCCGGCAGCATTATCAAACTTTCGGCTTTGCTGTACTTTAAAACCGTTTGGATGTCGGCCTGCTTCTGTTACAAAACCCATATTGAAACCCAAAACGTTTAAATATTCCCGGTTTTTTTTACGGATAGCAATCAAAAATCCGGTGAGAATTTCATAAAAAAATAAGCCCATTCTATTTTGGCCTTCCGGCGGAAGAAAAGAATACCGGCCATAAACGCCAACTATTTGCTGGTTTTTTTGCATCGGCCTGATCATTAAATCAATCCAGTTTGGCGGATAAAATGTATCACAATCGGCACATAAATGATACTTTCCGCGTGCCATATCCAAACCCGTTTGCCTTGCAAAAGGTGTTCCTTGTTCGGGCTGGAAATAACTGCGGATACCTAATTCGTCTAAAACTTTTTGTGTGCCATCGGTAGAGTTATTATTGATTACAACAATTTCTACCTTCAAAGAAGTAGTGTTTGCTGCAATGGAAGATACGGCCCGGAAAATATTATTTTCTTCATTCCACGCCGGAATCATAACGGATACATCCGGTTCTTCTGCAGAAAATTTTCTGATCCGGTTTTTTAGTTGCAGGATTTCATCCTGACTTAGATCAGTAAATTTTTTTTCTTTGTAGAGGTGCGGATAAATCCACGACGGAAGCTTAAATAAATACATCTAGATAAATAATTTCATAACTATAAATTCCTCTACAATTTTATTGCACAAGTCAACCTAAGTTGTGGCAACTGTAACTGACTTTGTACCAATCCTCATTTTACGTAGCACTGCAAAATTTGGTTGCTGTTTGTATTTATTTATGGCAGTTTAGAAGTTGACGGATAAGCCTATTATAAAGTATTAACCGCCTTTTAGCAGGAAAATAATTTTTTAGGAACAAAAAAATCGATTTATCGTAAAAAAGTACCGGTAAACGAAGTATGCGGTTAGCAACAGCATAAAAACGCATTATTAAAAGCATAACCGGTTTTACTTTTTAATATTATACAAGCAGATACTTGTAATCAATACCAATGTCTTTTATAAAAAAAGTACAATCATATTTTGGCAACATTCACTTCCAATCACTATTTGGCAATGGTGTAATGGCGGTTATCAGTATGGTAACAATTGCAATTTTGTATCGCTCCTTATCCATTAACGATATTGGGGTTTACATGTTTTTGATGACAATACTTGTACTTGTTGATACCTTGAAATCAGGATTTTTAACGGTGGCTTTTATAAAATTTTATGCCGGCTCTGATGAAGACAGAGCAAAAGAAGTTGCTGGTTCTGCCTGGAGTTTAGCAATTGCAATTACCGCTGCTTTGATAGTAATTAATGTGGTAACTTATTTTCTTTCTTCCTATACTGATAATGCCGGGATGGTTTTATTCTTAAAATACTTCTCCATAATATCATTGTTTACATTACCTTTTTTTATGGGAAGTATTGTTGTACAAAGCGAAAAAAGATTCGACCGCTTGTTACAAATGCGTTTAATCTACCAGCTTTTATTTACTGGAGTTATTATCTTGTTAATTTTTCTAAAAAGGGCAACTCTAAATTCTGTCATTCTTACTTATGCACTTTCTAACCTTGCAGCAAGTTTAATTGTACTATTTCTTGGCTGGACGAAAATTGAAACCTTAAAATCTACAACCTCAAAAACTTTCTGGGAAATTTTTCATTTTGGAAAATATAGTATGGGCACAAGTATAAGTGCAAATTTATTTGCCGTTACAGATACTTTTTTTATCAACTTTTTTTTGGGGCCGGCCGCACTTGCGATTTATAATTTGGGAGGAAAACTTTTACAAGTTGTAGAAATGCCGCTGCTAAGTTTTGCTGCTTCCGGTATGCCGGGATTATCTGGATATTACAATAACAATCAAAAGCTGGAAATGATGCACCTGATGAAAAAAATGGTTGGTATGCTTTCGCTTGGTATAATTGTAATTGCTGTATTATCCGTAATTTTTGCAGAACCGATTATTGCACTCATTGGCGGGGCCAAATATGTACATACGGAAGCACCGCAATTGTTCCGTATTTTAATGAGTATTACAATTTTGTACCCTGCAGACCGGTTTTTTGCTTTAACCTTGGATGTGATACACAAACCCAAAATTAATTTTTATAAGATACTTGTTATGCTGTTGGTAAATCTGATTGCAGATTATGTAGGTTTAAGAATCTTTAAATCTGTTTATGTAATTGCAATTGCAAACTTGTTTCCTGTTTTAGTAGCTATTATTATAACCTATATTCCTTTAAATAAATATTCTAAACTTAACTTTTGGAACATTTACGTAATTGGTTTTAATGAAAGTATACTATTTATAAAGCAATTACACCATACAATTACAATTAAAAATAAAGTAGCTAACAATTAATAATTTATTCTGATTTTCCCCCCACAAACAAGCATGGAACAACACAATAAAAACATTTCTATAGTTGTAGCAAGTGATAATCATTATGCAATTTTAATTGCAGCATTGTTAAAATCAATAGAAGTAAATCACAAAACAAGTGAACATATTGATTTTCACATTATAGATGACGGCATATCGGCAGAAACAAAAAAGAAACTAAATACTGTTGCAGATCCTGAGCGGGTTACGTTGAAATGGTTTGCAAGTAAAGATGTTATTCCTGCTGATAGTTCTATTCCTGTTGATAGTTCTTCGTTTCCGCTTACGGCATATTTGCGCGTTTTTTCTCCTTATATTGTAAACCAGGATACAGAAAAATTGATCTATCTGGATGTGGATACTATTGTGCAGGATGATATTTCTAAATTATGGAATACATCGATCGGAGATTATACCATTGGTGCAATCCAGGATGTTGGAAAAACGGTAGATTGTGAATGGGGAGGTGTGCCTAATTATAAAGAACTTGGATTGGCAGCGGATACAAAGTATTTTAATTCAGGGGTTTTACTAATTAATGTTAAAAAATGGCGTGCAGAAAATATTTCGAGCCAAGTTATTTCTGCTTTAACAGAACATAAAAAACATGTTCGGCTGGCAGATCAATACGGTATGAATGTGATTATGGCAAACAAGTGGTTTCAGCTTGATCCAAAATGGAACTGGTTTGCATTTAAGGAAGATGAAAAACCTTATCTTGTACATTTTCTGGATATCAAACCCATATTTAAATCTTACAATTCCCAGGAAATTTACAAGCAAGAATTTTTCAGATATCTTTCTATGACACCATGGAAAAACTTTAAACAAATTAGCGGCAGCTATCGAAATTTCAGAAAAATATATAACAAAGTTAAAAAGGTTTTTTTGAAATAATTTTTACAAGTACAAATAAATTACCTTTAAAAGAAGTATTGGCTTTTAAATACTTTTAATCTTGAAATTGATTTTTTAACCGTTCCAAACGATTTATAATTTCATTTATTTTCCGCTGTTCGGTTTTAACAATTTGTTTTTTCCAGTAAAAACTAACCAGCAAAATCCAGCCGATAAAAACTGTATAAACCGTGATTTCTAAAATCAGAGAAACCGATTTCAGAATTTCGATCATAAATAAACTTAAACCAAGCGTGAGCAAAATGGTGTAAACGTAAAGCATGATTCCATTTACGCGAGTGCGGCTGGTTTGATAAATTTTGAGTTTTTCCAGATAAACGTTCACCTCAGTTGTCGGGTCATGGGCGGCAATTAGCTTGTAATCCCGGTACATCATCAGGCCGTAAACTAAAATGGTGCTCATCACAATTAAAATCCCGGCATAGGTGAGCCAGGAATTGAACAGGAAAAACAAAAATAAAATGATCATCATGGTAAAAGTTGCAGCCATCATCCCGATGCTCCATACCAATTTCTGGTTCAGTGCAGACGTGCCTTTTTTTACCTGTTTTAATAGCGTGTCGGCTGGTACTTGTGCTGCTTTGGGTTGTTCAATCCACAGCGAGCTTAATTCCTCAAAGTTTTTCATAGTGGTTGTACAACTCGGTTAGTTTTTGTTTAATACGATGAATTTTCACTCTCAGATTCCCTTCAGAAATACCTGATATTTCTGCGATTTCAGGATATGGAATTTCATCTAATACCATCGTAATTAAAATTCTTTCAGATTCCTCCAATTTGGAAATGCACTGATAAAGCAAATCGATTTCCTCTTTCTTTTCTGATATTTCTTCTTTTTTGTTCTCCGCAATAAACGGCGTTAACTCATCTTTAGCTTGTCGTTTTTCAGATTTTAAATAGGTTAAACAAGTGTTAACGGCAATCCGGTAAATCCAGGTTGAAATCATGGCCTGGTTACGAAACTTATCCAGGTTTTGCCAAACCTTTAAAAATGTTTCCTGCAGCAAATCATTTGCAGCCGCACTATCGCCGGTGTACGTGTAACACAGCCGGTAAATGCGCTTGGAGTTGGCTTCAAAAATTTCCCGGAAAGCACTATCTTTCGTTTTCAACAGTAAAACAGCTAATTTTTAATGAGATAAAAACAGTATCAATTTGTTACAGCCGGAATGATTTCTTTTCAAACCAATAGATTTCTTCTTCGGCTTCTGCCAGCATTTCGATGTATATATTACCGTAATCGTGCTGCAAATCTTCCTGCAATTTTTGGATTACTACTTTTGCTTTTTCAATATGCCGGTAAAATAAATTACGCAAGGGTTTATATTGAGAATGATAATTAACGTAATTAATATAATTACTGCAAAAATGAAGTGTAAGTTCTACCTTAACCAATTCTGAATTAGCATATCTGATTTGATTGTTCATCTGTGTAGCAATTTTGCGTAACGCTTTCACAATCACATAACTGCTTCCGCTGATTTTGGTAAACTGCAAATCCATCTCTTCCTTATATTCTTTGATGAAAGCGTCCGGGTCATCTGCTTTAAACAGCAAATACGTCAGCAATTCTTTGTTTTCTTTTTTAAAACGAGCCAAACGCAGGCAAAGTGCAGCAATTTCGGCAGCGTTTAAATGCAGCAATTCTTTTTTAAGATCAGACGAAGGATAAACCAAGCTCATGCAGACAAATATATTTTAACAAATCGTAATTTATTGTAGTTTTAGGTTTTCGGATACTTGAATGGCAAAAAGCAAACTTACCTTATTCATTTTTTTAGCACTGATTGGCGGCATCATAGCAGGTTATTTTTACAATGTTAAAAGCATCAGTTCCTACAACGAAAAAATTTATCAATCCGAAAATAGGGTCAAAGCAATTCAGCTGGAAATGCTTACAGTTAAAGATTCCGGTTCGGTTGCTTATCAAAATCTAAAAACAGAAAAAGCAGTGCAAAATTCTATCCGTAAAGAAAACGATTCCATCCGCGAAAGCAAACTGGAATATTTTACCCTTTTAAGCGATATTTTTTTACGGCTGATTAAAATGATCGTTGCGCCTTTGGTTTTTACAACTTTGGTAGTTGGCGTGGCAAAAGTTGGCGATATTAAAGCTGTTGGCCGCATCGGCGGCAAAACAATGTTGTGGTTTATTACTGCAACGCTGGTTTCTTTATTTCTGGGAATGCTTTTAGTCAACTTCTTTGAACCGGGGAAATCCATGCATTTAACCTTACCGGATGAACATCTACAATCCGGGATCCAGAAAACCGCTTTGTCGCTTAAAGATTTCATGTCGCACGTTTTCCCAAAAAGTTTTGTAGAAGCGATGGCTAATAATGAGATTTTACAGATTGTGGTTTTCTCACTTTTTTTCGGCGTGGCAACCGCAGCAATCGGCGAAAAAGGAGCAATTATTATCAAAGCGATGGACGCGATTGCGCATGTAATTTTAAAAATAACTTCTTACGTAATGTATGTGGCACCGCTGGCGGTTTTTGGGGCGATGACGGCAATTGTAGCCAAGCAGGGTTTAAGCGTGATTGCAACATATGCTGTTTTTATCAGTGAATTTTATTTTGCACTGCTGATTTTATGGATGATACTTATTCTGGCCGGATTCACCGTTTTAAAGAAACGCGTTTTTACTTTGGTTGATAATTTGAAAGATGCGATGCTGATTGCATTTAGCACTTCAACCAGCGAAGCTGCTTATCCGCGTACCTTAATCGAGTTGGAACGTTTTGGCTGTAAAGATAAGATTGTGAGTTTCGTGCTGCCTTTGGGTTATTCTTTTAATTTGGACGGATCGATGATGTATATGACATTTGCTTCCATATTTTTGGCGCAATCCTACAACATTCATTTATCATTTCAGCAGCAATTATCGATGCTTTTAGTATTGATGTTAACCAGTAAAGGTGTTGCCGGCGTACCTCGCGCTTCGTTAGTGGTAATTGCCGGTACCATTGCCAGTTTTAATATTCCCGAAGCCGGCTTGGCTTTACTTATAGGGATCGATCCGTTGCTGGATATGGGCAGATCAGCAACCAACGTTTTGGGCAACGCCATGGCAACCGCCGTTGTAAGTAAATGGGAGGGAGAGCTGGAAGGCGATTTAAGGTTGATAAAAGAAGTATCATAAATAATCAGAATAAAGTTAGAACCTAAACTTTATTATTTATCTTGATCGAAAAACTTAAACCATGACCGTGAAACTTACTTTTGCGCTTTTATGTGCTTCTTTTATCAGTATAAATCTATCGGCACAAACGCAAAACAAAGCAAAATTAGATAGCCTTTTTAATGCTTTAGACGTTAATCATAAATCAATGGTTAGCGTTGCCGTTTCCCAAAAGGGAAAGCTAATTTATAGTAAGGCAATCGGTTATAGCCTGATTAATGATCAGCAAAAACTTCCTGCTACAATTAATACGCGTTACCGAATTGGTTCTATCTCCAAAATGTTTACCGGCACAATGATTTTTCAGCTTATTGAGGCCGGAAAATTAGGTTTGAACACCAAATTGTCAAGTTACTTTCCGCAAATTCCAAATGCAGATAAGATTACGATTGGAGAAATGCTGAGCCACCGAAGCGGGATTTTTAATTTCACAAATGACAGCACGTACGTTTCTTACATGACTCAACAAAAATCAGAAGCGGAAATAGTTAACATCATTCAAAAATATAAACCCGCTTTTGAACCTGATTCTAAATCAGAATACAGCAATTCTAATTTTATTTTGTTGGGATATATCTTGGAGAAAATCTATAAAAAACCTTATCCCGCAATTTTGAAAGAGAAGGTTTTAACTCCGGCAGGTTTAAAAAACACTTATTATGGTGGCAAAACCAACATCAAAAATAACGAGGCTTATTCTTACAGTTATAAAAACAGCAATTGGATTAAAGAGCCGGAAACGGATATGAGTATTCCGGGAGGGGCAGGGGCGTTGGTTTCTACACCTGCAGATTTAAATTTGTTTATTGAAGCATTGTTTGAAGGGAAATTGATCAGTGCAAGCAGTGTTAAACAAATGCAAACTATTAAAGATGGATTTGGAATGGCTATGTTTATGATGCCTTTCGATTTAAAGAAATCATATGGACATACAGGAGGAATTGATGGTTTTCGGTCAATGTTAAATTACTTTCCGGAAGATCAACTTGCTGTTGCAGCTTGCACTAACGGTGATAATTATAATCTAAATGATATCATGATCGGTATTTTGAGTATTTATTATAACAAACCTTACCAAATTCCAGATTTTAAATCTATTGCTATATCCGATGCTGATTTTACATTGTACACTGGCATTTATTCCAGCAAAGAAATTCCGTTAAAAATTACGATTGGCAAAAACAGCAGTCAGCTTACTGCACAGGCTACTGGCCAATCTGCTTTTAACCTGGAACAAACTGTAAAAAATATTTTTAAGTATGATGCGGCACATATTGAAATAGATTTTGATCCGGCCCAGCATCAGTTTACGTTGAAGCAGGGCAAATCTTACTTGTTTACCAAAGACAAATGACTTGCGAAATCAGCATCAGCAAAATCAATATTTCGGATAGTGGTTTTTTAAAACGAATTTTGAACTTTTTAAAATTCATTTTCAAAATATGTCTGATCGTTCTAAAAAAATATTTTTGGCCTTTAGCATCATCGTTCCGTTTATGCTTTACTGCGTTTACTATTACGGGATGATGATTGGCAACGCGCCGTTCAAGTTTTCAGAATTTGAATCTATTGATTTTAAATACGGAGAAGGAAACAACCTCAACAATAATTATAATTCTAAAACCGGAAAGTATCAGTATGTAAATAACCACGATTTATTAGTGGTAAAAACAGTACGGTTAACACAAGATGATTTGCTTTATCTGCACCGAAAAGCTGCCGAATTAGGTTTCTGGGATTTCCCAAAAGAGATTTTAGGAGATTCCAGCCGAAAGGAAATCAAAAATTCTCTGCATTATTATATTGCATTTCATTATAAACGAAAAAGTAAAATTGTTTTGTTTGATACCGCTTACAATGATGATCCTAAATTACGGGATGCAGCAGCACAAGTGGTTAAAGAAATACAACAGCGTTTAGCCGATGCCGAAGACCGATCAAAATAAGCCGACAATACTGTTTTTATAACACAAAAATGTTGCTATATTTGCGCCTCATTTAAAAAATATTATTTAACAATGTACGCAATAGTAAGTATAGCCGGACAGCAATTTAAAGTTGCTAAAGACCAGAAGCTTTTTGTACACCGTTTACAAGGAGAAGAAGGCGCTAGTATTGAATTTGACCAGGTATTGTTAGCAGAAAATGAAGGTAATTTCTCAATCGGAAGCGGTTTGGAAAATGCACGTGTTTCTGCTAAAATCGTGTCTCATTTAAAAGGTGATAAAGTAATCGTTTTCAAAAAGAAACGCCGTAAAGGTTACAAAAAGAAAAACGGCCACCGCCAGCAATTCACAAAAATAGAGATCACCGGAATCACTTTATAATTGATTTTTAAATTCTGAACTGATTTCAGTTCATCAAAAATTAAAACAAAATGGCACACAAAAAAGGCGCGGGTAGTTCCAGAAACGGCCGCGAATCGCATAGTAAACGTTTGGGTATAAAAATATATGGCGGTCAGCCGGCAATTGCTGGTAACATTATCGTTCGTCAGCGTGGCACGCCGCATAATCCGGATAAAAACGTAGGTATCGGTAAAGACCATACTTTATTTGCTTTGGTTGACGGACATGTAATGTTCAGAAAAAAAGCAGATAATCGTTCATATGTTTCTATTATTCCTTTTGAAACTGCTGATGTAGCACAAGCTACCACAACAGCTCCAATTGCTTTAACAGAAAGTGTAGATGCACACCCAAGTGTAGTTACGCCAGAAGGAAATTTGGTTGATGAAGCAATTGCTGCTACAGAAACAGAAGGCGAAGGAGAAGCTGTTTCAGCTTAAACTTTTATTTTATATTTGAAAAGCCCTAACTTAAGAAATTGAGTTGGGGCTTTTTTGGTTTTAGAAAAAATATGGTATGGCGTTGAACATGATTCAGCTTAAAATAAGTATATTTAATTTATGAAAACAATCACCATAAATATACCAGATAACATAGAATTAGAACAACATGAAGCAGCAATGATTTTGGCTGCCAGATTGTACGAACGCGGCGATCTTTCTTTGGGACAGGCAGCAGAAATTGCCGGATTAAGCAAAAGAACTTTTATAGAACTTTTAGGCAGATATGGTGTGTCTGTATTTAACTATCCGGCTTCCGATTTGGCTAATGATGTAAAGAATGCCTAAAATTATAATTGCTGATACAAGTTGTTTCATAATTTTAACTAACATCAATAAGCTTGATTTGCTGCATCAAACTTATGGTCAAATTGTAACTACTGAAGAAATAGCTACTGAATACAACTTGGTTTTACCTGAATGGATAGAAATTCTCTCAGTTGTTGATAAAAATAACCAGCAAATTATAGAGCTTCAATTAGATAAAGGAGAATCAAGTGCAATTGCGTTAGCCCTAGAAACTCCAAATGCAAATATCATTTTAGATGATTATAAAGCGAGAAAGATTGCAAAACAATTGAAATTAGATGTTACAGGAACTATTGGTGTAATTGTTAAAGCAAAATTAAAAGGTATAATCTCTTCAATAAAACCAATATTAAACGAAATTGATAAAACTAATTTTCGCCTGAGTGAAGATGTGAAGAACCAGGCTTTGAAAGAAGCTGGCGAACTATCCTAATTCTCCCGCACCAGCAACATATCTGCAAACTCAAATAATTGTGATTTCTGCATTTCCGGCAAAGGCAAATCCTTTAAACTTTGCAAAGCCCTTTGCGCATACCAGTTCATTTTCTGTTCAGATTTTTCCCTGATTTCCATCTGATCAAACAACATCTTAACAGCGGATACTTTTTTTACCACATCAAAATTGGTCAGTTGTAACCAGTAATTTAATTCTTCTGATTGTTCCTTATTTGCTGTTTCCAGTGCTTTAATTAACAAATAGGTTTTTTTGTTGGAAATAATATCGCCGCCAACCTGTTTGCCAAATTTTTCGGGATCGGCATAAACATCCAGAATATCATCCTGCAATTGGAAAGCAATGCCGAGATCTTCACCAA
The DNA here is from genome assembly GCA_903642215.1 of Sphingobacteriaceae bacterium. Lineage (GTDB taxonomy): Bacteria > Bacteroidota > Bacteroidia > Sphingobacteriales > Sphingobacteriaceae > Mucilaginibacter_A. Next base: position 33,101 of record CAHJWG010000002.1, read on the forward strand.
AAGCATAAATCAGTTGCGCATCCTGCTGACTGGCACCGGCAATTAAAGCACCAATTTTTAAAGCACCACCCAAAACTACGGCTGTTTTTAAGCGAATCATATTAATATAGCTGTCAATTTTAACAAGAGCTAATTGCTCAAAATTCATATCCAGCTGCTGGCCTTCGCAAACGGCAATAGCAGTATTATTAAATATTTCGAGTACAGGGCGCAATACATTTTCCTTCACCTGCATCATCAACTTATAACCTTCTACCAGCATGGCATCGCCGGAAAGAATACCTACGCTCGAATTCCATTTTTCATGAACAGTCGTTTTTCCTCTGCGCAGCGGCGCATTATCCATAATATCATCGTGCATCAATGTAAAATTATGGAAAACTTCTATTGCAATTGCAGGATTGATGGCTTGATAAATATCGCCGCCAAAAGCATCGCAGCCCATTAAAAGCAGGGCAGGGCGAAGCCGTTTGCCGCCCAAATTCATCATATACTGCATCGGCTCGTACAATTCGGCCGGCTCTTTCGGATATTTCCGGCCGTCTATAGCTTCAATAATAATATTTTGTAAGGTTTGGATAGAATACATAAAAAGGTAACAGCTTTTATTGCTGAACGAGTGAAAAGTCAATCTGTTTTTTGGTAAGGTCAACGCTTTTTACTTTGATTTGTACTTCGTCGCCCAATTGGTAAACTTTCTTTTTGCGCTGACCGATAATGGCGTAATTCTTCTCATCCAAAGTGTAAAAATCATCAGAAATATCCCGCAGCCGGATCATGCCTTCACATTTATTTTCTTCAATTTCCACATACATTCCCCATTCGGTAACTCCGGAAATTATACCGGTAAAAATAGTACCGATCTGGTTTTGCAAGTATTCTGCCTGTTTATATTTTACGGAAGCACGTTCTGCATCGGCTGCTTTTTTCTCCATTTGAGAAGAATGCACGCTCATTTTTTCATAAGTTTCTACATCAACTGCTTTGCCGCCAGCCAGATAATGTTCCAGTAAACGATGCGCCATCACATCCGGATAACGACGGATCGGCGAAGTAAAATGTGTGTAAAAATCAAAAGCCAAACCGTAATGACTTGTCTTTTTAGTCGTATAAACCGCTTTCGCCATCGAGCGGATAGCCAATTGTGTTAGCACGTTCTGCTCTTTTTTTCCTTCCACATCAGCCATTAAATGGTTAAGCGATTTTGCTGTTTCCTTGTCAGAATTGATATTGATTTTATAACCGAAGCGTAAAGCAAACTGCGCAAATGAAGCCAGATTATCTTCCTTCGGCGAATCGTGCGAACGGTAAACGAAAGTCAGTTTGCTTTTTCCTTTGCCTTTTTTACCAATAAATTCTGCCACGCGGCGGTTTGCAAGCAACATAAAATCTTCAATTAACTTATGTGCATCTTTGCGTTCTTTGGTATAAACGCCGGTTGGTTTTCCCTGCTCATCCAGCTTAAATTTTACTTCTGTTGTTTCAAAACTAATAGCACCGTTTTTAAATTTCCGGTCGCGCAGTTTGTAAGCCAGCTCATTTAACAAAGTAATTTCTTTGATGAAAACGCCTTCTTTTGCTTCGATAATTTCCTGCACATCTTCATAAGCAAACCTTCTATCAGAATGGATAATCGTTTTGCCAAACCATTCCGTTATTAGCTGTGCATCGGCATCCATTTCAAAAACAGCCGAAAAACACAATTTATCCTCATTTGGGCGGAGCGAACACAAACCGTTGGATAACCTTTCCGGCAGCATCGGGATTACACGATCAACCAGATAAACCGAAGTTCCGCGCTCAAAAGCTTCATGATCCAAAGCTGTTTCGGGTACAACGTAATGCGAAACATCGGCAATATGCACACCGATCTCATAATTTCCATTCTCTAAAAATTGAAACGAAATCGCATCATCAAAATCTTTGGCATCAACCGGATCGATGGTGAAAGTGGTGATCGAACGAAAATCTCGGCGTTTTTTGATTTCTTCTTCGGAAATTTCTTCACTTATTCCCTCAGCTTCATGTTCTACTTCCGCAGGGAAAGACAACGGAAAACCATATTCCGCCAAAATAGCGTTCATTTCCGTGTTGTTCTCGCCTTGTTTTCCGAGAATCGTTTTGATGCGGCCGATCGGGTTTTTAGCTTCCGGCGGCCAATCCACAATTTCTGCAATCGCTTTGATACCGTTTTTAGCACCATTTAATTCGGAAATCGGGATGAAAATATCTCGCAGCATTTTACGGTCGTCCGGGATAAAAAACGCAAAACGTTCAGAAAGCTTCACAATCCCGCTAAATTCCATTTTGGCACGTTTAATAATCTCAATTACTTCGCCTTCCTTGTGTTTTCCCCGTGATGATTTTCCGTAAACGTAAACCTTCACACGGTCGCCGTGCAAAGCATTTCGCAATTTCCGCGGAGCCACAAAAATATCGGATTCCGCTTCGTCGTCCGTTACGATAAACGCCGAACCGTCCGCCGTTAAATCTACTTTCCCTTCTACAAAAGTTTTTAATTCTACTACCTGGAAATTGCCGCGCGATACTTCTTTTAGCACCTGTTTTTTGGCTTCTTCCTGCAAAATTTCTAAAATAGTTTCCCTGGAATCGGGATCGGAAATATTAAGCTTAGCCGAAACCTGCTTGTAATTATAAGTTTGACTGCCATTCTCCTCGAAAACCTGCAATACCAATTGCGTAAGTACCTGTTTAACCGAATGGCTGGTTTTGTTTTTTGATGCCATAAATTATGTAAAGATACAAGGATTTAGGCTGATAAAATGTTTGTGGCGAAGCAATCTCAAAACGGGTAGTTTGTGCCGGGAATAGAAGCGATCAGCTTTTGTGTATATGCTTCTTTTGGGTGATGATAAATCTGATCGGGATCGCCCATTTCTACAATTTCACCTTTGTTCATCACGATCATGCGGTCGGCAATATGTTTTACAACCGAAAGATCATGCGAAATAAAAATATAAGTGAGGTTGAATTCCTGCTGCAATTCTTTTAGCAAATTTAAAACCTGCGCCTGAACGGAAACATCCAAAGCAGAAACAGATTCATCGCAAATCAAAAATTCAGGCTGCAAAGCCAGCGCACGCGCAATCACAATTCGTTGCCGCTGACCGCCGGAAAATTCATGTGGATACCGATTAAAATGTTCGGGCAATAAATTTACACGATCTAATAACTCCAAAACTTTCTTTTTTCGCTGTTGCGGATTAGCATACAATTGATGCACTTCCATCGGTTCTAAAATCGAATTACCAACGGTTAGTTTTGGGTTGAGGGAAGAGTAAGGATCCTGGAAAATCAACTGCATTTTTTTGCGCATTCGCCGCATTTCATTCGCCGGAAGCGATAAAATATCTTGGTTTTTAAAAATGATTTTGCCATGATTTGGTTCGATTAAACGAATAATACTTCTGCCCAAAGTTGTTTTGCCGCAACCGGATTCGCCGACTAAACCAAGCGTTTCCCCCGGAAAAACCTCAAAACTGATATTATTTACCGCTTTTACCATTTCTGTTGATCGTTGTAAAAAACCTTTTTTTACAGGAAACCAGGTATCCAAATTTTTGATTTTCAACAATGGTTCCTGCTCATAAAGCTTATTTTGCCGAAGTTTTTTTTGCTCATTACTTGAAGCATAACGTTCGCGGATTTCTTGAATGTCTAAGCCTGAAGATTGGATTTCTCCGTGTAGATCAACCTTTAAAAAATCACTAATTATAGGAAGTTTTTTTAATTGAAAAACCGGCGAAGGCCGGCAAGCCAGCAAACCTTTGGTATAAGGATGCTGCGGATTGCTAAAAATAGCTGCAGTTTTTGCCTGTTCAACAATTCGGCCTTTGTACATCACGATAACTTCATCGGCAATTTCCCGGATCACGCCCAAATCATGCGAAATAAAAATCAGGCTGCTGTTCCGCTCATTTTTTATCCTTAAAAGAAGCTCCAAAATTGATTTTTGCACCGTTACATCCAGTGCAGTCGTCGGTTCATCAGCAATTAAAATATCCGGATTGCAACTTAATGCCATCGCAATCATTACGCGCTGCTTTTGTCCGCCGGAAATTTGATGCGGATAAGTGTCAAAAGTTACTTCCGGCTTTGGCAATTGCACTTCTTTAAAAAGTTCTATTGTTCTGCTTTTCGCTTTTTTTTTGTTTGCTTTTAAATGAAGTTGAATGGCTTCTGCAACTTGGTAGCCACAGGTTAAAACCGGATTGAGTGAAGTCATCGGTTCCTGGAAAATCATGCCGATTTGGTTACCGCGATAAGTCCGCATTTCTGCTTCCGGTAATTGTAATAACTCATTGTTATTTAAGCTAATACTTCCGGTTACTTTTGCCCTTTCTTCATCCAGTAAACGCATCAAAGCCAATGAAGTTACCGATTTCCCGGAGCCGGATTCACCCACAATTCCAAGCACTTTTCCGGGCTGCAATTCAAACGATACTTCTTTTACCGCATTAAAAACAGTATTGCCGGTTTTAAAACTTACGCTAAGCCGATCAACCTTTAAACTCATTTGTTAATCAATATAAGTAATGTTTTCTTCGGAAATTAATTCTTCGCCGCGAAAACGCCGGAGTAATTGTGCTGTCGTAATCACATCTTTCTGGCAATACGTTTTGATGCGTTCCGAATCGTTTTCTTCCCAGTAAACGTGGCCAACCATGCTGCCGTCGATATCATCTTTTGGTGTCGGAATATTGAAAATTGCAGCCAGTAAACTTAACGAAGTATAGTTTTTATAGTCGCCGAACTTCCACAACTCCATCGTATCCAAATGGTTAACTTCCCAGGGTTTCTTGCCAAAAGTTTGCAATTGCGGCGGAATATTTATTTTGTTAATCAGCATTCTCCGGCACAAATAAGGGAAATCAAACTCTTTGCCGTTATGTGCACACAAAATTTGGTTTGCCGGCCGGCGTTTCAACATTGCAGCAAAATCTTCCAGTAATTCTGCTTCTTCTTCACAGCAATAGGATTTTATCCGAAGGGAAATACCATCTCCCGAAGTAAAAACCCCGGCAGAAATGCAAACGATTTTACCAAATTCGGCCCAAATTCCGGCACGTTCGTAAAAATCTGCAGCGGAAGTTTCTTTGCGTTGATAAGCAGTTTTTTGTTCCCACAAATCCTGCAAATGCTGCGGCAATTCCTGATAAGTGCGGTATTGCGGCACGGTTTCAATATCAATAACCAACAAGTTTTGGAAATCAAGCTGTTCGAGCATGTGCTTCTTTTATCGTACTTTTTTGGAGGTTCAATGTAAACTTTTGGTAGAATTGAGCAGCTGATAACCAACCAATTCTTCATAACGACTGCCGGTTCTTCTATAATAAATCAGAAACTGATATTCGTTTTCCGTTTCAAAATGACTGCCGTCAACCGCTGTTTGATCAATTCCCAAATTATTTTTCAACACGTAATGATAATCATAAACGCCTTGCTTCAAGTATAAATCCGTATAAAAATTACCTTTTGAGGCATCGTAACTCATTTTGCTGCTTTCATTCAACTGGTAATTATTAAATTTTCCGGTGATAAAAACAGCATCGTTCGGGTTTTGCGGATTATAATTTAAGTTGAAATAAACATGTGCATAATCCGCATCTGTTCTCGGATCGCGGCCATCAGCATTCAGGATAAAAAATTTGCCGTTGTTATCGTACTGAAAAGTATAGTTCGGCTGATCTAAAACTCTGTCATTCATCAACATAATCGTGTTTACAGAATCACGATAAATATGATTGATGTGTTCTCCGCCGGAATATAAAGTGCGCAAATCAAACCTCCTGAACTCATTTCCTCCCGCAAAATCATTAGTTTGGAAATCGTTGAACTGCAATAATCCGCCTTGTACAAACTGTGGATTGGTGTTCATCGAACTAAAATCCGAACGGCCGTTTTGCATAATCAATGTCCGTATTTCGGCGTAGGGATTTTGAACCGCCAAAGCCGAAACATCTACACTAAAATTAATTTTCTGATTGGTCGTGCGGTTTACCACCTGATTGGAAGGAACAATGCCGGCCGCCAAACCAGCTTTTTGATCAACCACATAAAACCGGCGCGTTAAAATAGGTTCCGCAGGATTTCCCTCGGGATAAACCTTTAACAAATAATTACCGGAAAGCTTCGGTGCGATGTTGTAATTGGGCAGCGTTAACTGGTAATGCGTATATTTTTGTTTGGTGTTGAAGGAATATCGATAATCTATAATCCGGTCTTCCGTAAAACTTTGCAAGTATTCTGAAGGCGAAAGATTGGATGGTTTCCAGTCGGCATCACAATGTTCAATGGTATAATTATAGGATTTGGAACCGCCGTTTAAATCATCAAAACTAAGTAGTATAACGTCGTTTGTGTGTAAACCAATAATTGGGAAAGAGCTTTCCTGCTGCGCATTGTAACATTCAACCGTTTTAATATTGGGCTGATAAACTGCATTTTGATAGCCGGATTGGGCAGCAAGAATTTTAGTGCATAAAAGAAGTATCAGCAGGATTCTATTTTTCATTAGTTTGTGGCGAGCTAAATACTGTAATAAGTAATATGGAGATTAATAATCTGGCCGGCGAAAATTACAAAGAAATCTCCCGGCATATCGTAATACCTTTCCAGATCTTTTTTATCATCATTTTTGAGGTAACGCCGGCGGGCATCACTTAAATAAATACGATCTATACCGGTAGAACTTGAAAGTACGTAAGATGACAAGATGCCGCTGTAAATCACACTTCCTTCGGATGTATTTACCAGCGCATCTACAAAAGTTAATTGGGTTGCTTTTGCGCTGCTATGTATATCCGGAAAATCCAATATTTCTCCGCTGAAAAGATAATGCCATTCGTTTTGGAAACGAAAAAGTTTATACCTGCGGTCAAGTTTATAAGTGCGGATAAAATATTTCCCTAATAATCCGGCAAATGCGCCCGTTAACCCGGCAAATAAAAAGTATGATAAACCGGGATATAATTCTAAAAATAAAGTATTTATCGCTTGCGAAACACTATTGCTATCCGTTGTGCCGCTTAACAGCGTGGATATTGCCGGGATTGCATCCGAACGAAAACCTAAAACATATACTATGCTATAGCAAAAAGTGTTGATAATGCCGCTTAGGATTAACGACGGCAGGATAAGATCGCTAAAATTTTGTTTAAAATATTCTTTAGAAAATTCGCCCGAATAGTAAAAACGCCTAAATAAAAATCCGGGTATTAGTAAAATAACAAGTACAAGCGTAGAAAGGGCAATGTTCATCCATTGTTTAAACGAGAGAAAGCACCTGTACGGGTAACGGTTATTTTACCGTTTTTTGAAGTCCCGGTACCAGATTTTTTGCTGCGTTCGTCATAAATTGCTTCCATTATTTCGGGTAAATGGCCTTCCTTGGCAAGTTTTACAAACTTATCTCCAAACAATTTTGGGGCGGTATTAAAAAATGAAAAAGCCATACTTAAAATTTCTTGTTTAAAATTAATAAAAATCCTGTAATAAAATATTACAGGATTTTTGAAATTTATATCGGTAAAAACAGCATCACTTCTCGTCAATCTCCAAAATTTGATCGGCTAAAACTTCCCATTGAGCCTGTTGCTGTTTTAGTTCCTGCTGTTTTTGCTTCAGGTTTTTGTTCACTTCCTGCAAACGGTTTTGCTGCTTATAAATTTTATCGTCCGCTAATTCTGCTTCCAGTTGTTTGATGGTTTTTTCCAAATCGGTAATTTTTTGTTCCATTCCGGATAAATCCTGATTCAGTTTTTTTAAAGTTTTAGATTTATCTTCCACCGGCTGTTTAGCCACAACAGTTTCCTTTCTTATTTCTTTTTTAGGCTGAGGAACAGTAGGTGCAGATTTTGCTTCCAATTTTCGTTTAGTTTGCCAGATTTCATATTCTGCATACGTTCCGGGATATTCCTTAATCTGCTGATCTTCAATAAACCAGATCTTATTGGCTACATTATCCAGGAAATAACGGTCGTGGGAAACGGCGATAAAAGTACCTTCATATTGCTGTAAAGCTTGGATCAGAATATTTACGGAAGCAATATCCAAGTGATTGGTCGGCTCATCCAGAATTAAAAAGTTGGCATCCGCAGTTAACGCTTTTGCCAATGCCACACGTGATTTTTCTCCACCAGAAAGCACCTTAATCTTCTTAAAAACATCATCACCGGTAAATAAAAACGAACCTAAAATAGAGCGTAATTCCGTTTCATTATGTTTTGGGGCAAAGGATTGCAACTCCTGCAAAATCTCACTTTCCAAATGCAAAGCTTCTAATTGATGCTGGGCAAAAAAGGTTTGCGTTACATTATAACCGGTTTCGCTTTTACCTTCAAAATCATCATCAGCTCCGGCAATTATGCGCAAAACGGTAGATTTTCCACGGCCGTTTGCACCGATCAAAGCAATTTTGTCGCCTTTTTCGATTACGGCATGTGCATCTTCTACAATATCAATTGCAGGATATTTTTTGGTGAGGTTATCAATGCTGATGACGTGCCTGCCGGATTGTTTTGAGAACCGGAAGCTGAAATTTACAGACGGGTTATCGTCGTCAACATCTTCTACACGTTCTAATTTATCCAACGCTTTTATACGCGATTGCGCCATTTTTGCCTTGGAAGCTTTGGCGCGGAAACGTTCGATCAAACGTTCTTCCTGTTTAATTTTGGCTTGCTGATTTTTGAATTCTCCCTTCTGGATCTCGCCGCGCAACTCTTTTTCTTCTACATAAAAAGAGTAGTTGCCCGAATACGAAGTCAGTTTTCCTTTGCGGGATTCTACCGTTTTGTTGATTACTTTATCCAGAAACCATCTATCGTGCGAAACGATTACTACGGCACCTTCAAAACCTCTCAAATAATCTTCCAGCCATTGGATAGAAGGTAAATCCAGGTGATTGGTCGGCTCATCCAACAGCAAAATATCCGGAGCCTGTAGCAGGATTTTGGCCAGCATCACACGCATGCGCCATCCACCGGAAAACGTACTTAATTTACGTTCGGTATCAACATCACTAAAACCTAAACCAGCCAGAATTTCGTGTGCTTTGTATTCGATATTATAACCGTCCAAAGCTTCAAACTCGCCTTGTTTATCACTCAATTTATGCAAAACATCTTCCGAATAATCGGTTTCCAGTTTTTTCAGCAAGGCTTCAATTTCATCATGCAGCTGGTTTTGCCGATCAAAAGCTTCCATCGCAACATGTAAAATACTTTTATCAGAAGCGTAAGAAAGTAAATCCTGATTTAAGTAACCGATAGTCAGCTCTTTAGATTTAGAAATAATGCCGGAAGTTGGCTTCAAATCGCCTACAATCAGCTTCAGCAAAGTAGTTTTCCCGGTTCCGTTTGCACCAATCAAACCAATTTTTTCACCTGGTTTAATATGCCAGTTGGCTTCATCATATAAAGCCCTGGAACCGATCTCGTAAGTTAAATCATTAATTGCAATCATTGCTGCAAATGTACGTTTTATCAGTAATATTTACGTTTTTTGTGCGGATTAGGTGCATGAATATTACTAAAAGCAAACAGTTTTTGCAATTACTGCCGATGCTTTTTTTATCACCTAAAAATTGGTGTTTTACAATCTGCTAAACCGGGCCTTAAATTTATTGTTCGTTTAAGCGATGGTTATACAAAACATGGATCAGAAAAAAATTGATTTTTTACTTTATATTTTAAAATGCCTGATCGGTGCCATCATCGGGTTTTTTATTTATCGTGCCTTCCCGGAAGGCGGTGCCTGGAGTTTGGTTTCGATCCTGCTGGTTTTATCTCCCGAAGGAAAAGATGCTATCAATTTAGCCGAAGTTCGTATCAAAGCGAATTTGGTAGGGGCAGGCACAGGTTTGATATTGTTTTTCATTCATCCGCCGGCCTTTTTTATGGTTTGTTTGGGCGTGGTTATCGTTTTGGTTATTTGCGAGTTGCTAAAACTCCAGCTTGCGGCGCGTTCTGCCTTAGCTTCGGTGGTGATAATTTGTATCCACGAAAGCGGAAAATATTTTTACCAGGTTGCTTTAGAACGGGCGGCCGGCGTAATTTTAGGTTGTTTGATTGCATTGCTGATTACTTATCTGGTTCATTATAAGCTGTTAATCCACAATGTGCGTGAAAAAAAAGCCCGAATTTCTTGGCGGAGAAACAAGTTTAGGAAAGCAGATGAGGTAGTTGAAAGTGATGTTGAAAAGTAAGCACATGGATTTAGTGCTGTAATTATTAAAAAATTAACCTATAAAAGAAGCATCGCTTGCAGATAAGCAAATCTGCGGTTGCTTGGTTTTACGTTCTTTTGTCTTGAAACAAAAGAACCAAAAGTTCAAGCATTTCGGATCGCCTCCGGGCGAAATGCAGCCCTACACACCTGCGTTGCTACTTTGCAAACGGCTCTACTTGGTGGTTATACATCCCGTTGTTATCCTGAACTTATTTCAGGATCCCTCGTGAAAAGTAACGGATTTGCCTGCGGGATACCGAAACAAGTTCTGCATGACAAAGCGCATCAGGCTTCTTTTATCAACTATTTTTTCAAAACTCAATCAAGCCATTTGTAGGGCCGCCTGCAGAGTAATCACCCCAGGTGCGCAGGGCCGACAAAACGCCCGGAGGAATCGGGTTTGTCTTGAATTTTTGGTTCTTTTTGTTCAAGCAAAAAGAATGCTAAAAAAGGGCTGCAAAGCCCCATAAAATATTAATTTGTATTGATAAAAGAAGCATCACTTTCAAACCAACTTATACTTCTTTTACCCATTAAATTTCAAGGCGTATAATCTACCGGAACCAGCTCTGCCAATTTATCGTTTGCCCAGTCGCCCTCAAACAAAGTGCTTTCCGGCGAAACCACAACGCCGTTCAAATCAACCAGCGCATATTTCTTGAGTAATGTAACCACGCTCACCGCATAATTTTCCATAAAAAGCGGACGGTAAATATCATTCGTGATTTTTTCATCATGTTTTTTAGTGTAAACCACGTATAATAAATCCGGGAAAGCCAACGCGTACAAGCCGGATTGATCTGTTTTTAACAAAACATCTTCTGCTTTTAACGGCTCTTTAAACAGGTTTTCAATATATCTCGGCTGCTGCACCATCCGGTTCCAGTAATCGATAGAATCCCGGTTATTGCTTTTGTTAAACTGATTATATTTTTGTTGAAGCAATGCTTCCGGTAAACGTTTCGGGTTCGGTTTTCGCTGTAACTGATACATTACAAAACCTTGTTCGGGCAATTGCTGGTGCAAAAGCGACCGGAAAAAGTGCAAACTCGAACCGTAATAAGCTTCCTGCCTTTTCAGTTTCCATTTTTGCAGCTGCGATTTGCCTCCTTTCAGTTCCTCAAACAAAACCTGTCCCGAATAACGAATTTCGTTACTTAGCGTACTGCTTTCAAAATGATTGATCAAAAAACGCACGCGATAACCTAACGCTTTGTTATCCACAATTAAAAATTCATCCGTTGAAGCTTCCAGTGTTTGCGTTTTTTTGTGATAGATAAGGTTTACGGCATGCGGATTAATTACTTTGCACAACTTGGAATTGGCGGAAATACCAATAAAATCCTTCACAAACAAAGCATAATTTTTTTTCCAGTTGATGTTTGTCGTAATAACTATTTCCTTCATCTGTATCGGCCGCGGAATCATTTCGATGTTTAATTGCTGGCTTTTTGTATCAACAAGTACGCTTTGCGAAAAATTCTCATAACCTAAAATAGAAACTACCAGCTCGTACTTGCCCGGTTTTACACCGCTTAAAGTAAACGTTCCGTCTTCCGCTGTAACCGTTCCGAAAGTGGCGTTACTTAAAAACACACTGGCTTTCCCTAACCCGCTTTTGGTATCAATAGCTGTAACCTTGCCGGTAATAGAACCGGTTTGTGCAATAGAAATTGAATGTATTGATAAAATCAGCCAGAAACAGAAGAAAAAGCGCATGGCTAAAAGTAATAGAAATTCTTCTATTAAAAACTTAGTTGATAGTAATTTTTGTGTGATAAAAGAAGCATACAAACCGTTTTGAAAAGGAGAGGAGAAGATTTTAAAACAAAAAATCCCTGCTTTTGGAAGCAGGGATTTAACTAAAACAGAACATTAACCAATATATTTCTAAAACCACTTACTTGTACGATATTAGATGAAGTGCGGTTACAACTTTTTTTAAAAATAATTTATTTTTTTAGAAAATATTTTTCAGGGTTGATGTTTTTGATACTTCTTTTATCAGTATAAAATTGGTATTGAATTTTATTTGGTTTGGACAGATTAGAAATCCTTAACTCAAAAGATAAGATTGCAAATTCAAAGGGTTCAGAAGTATTGATTTCATCCGTTCTGATTACACTAAAGCCTGCTTCTTCTAATACTTCTTTTATAATATTGTATCGTGAGTCTTTCCAACTAACATTATCAAATTTCATAGCAACAAATGCTATTTGTTTAGCCATATATTTTTTATATTAAAATTTAAAGGATGGTTTGTAAAGAGAGAAATATTTAGAATTAATTTTAGATTAGCTATTTTAAAATCAAACTTTCCTCATCAAAAAAAATCCCCATCTTTCACAAGACAGGGATTTAACTAAAACAGAACATTAACCAATATATTTCTAAAACCGCTTACTTCTACGGAAAGAAAAACCGGTGGGTTACAATAATTTTTAATTTATTTAGAAAATATTTTTCATGCTGTTTTTATCGTACTATTTTACGTGTCGGAGCGCAGCACTTCCAGCGGCGGACGGTTTAAAATACCGCGGCTGTTAAATAAGCCGATAAAAACAGTAATCAGCGCAACCACAAAAAACAGGATGACAACCGGCAGCAGCGGCGGCGAAAATGTGGTATCAAAACTGTATTTGGCCAAAGCCCAGCTTCCCGGAACGGAAATTAAAATGCCGGTTAACGCAGCAATCGCACCGAGAAAAAAATATTCCAGTCCGGTAATAATTAAAATCTGCCTTTTGCTGGCACCTAAAGTCCGCAGTAAAACACTTTCCTGGATGCGCTGGTACTTACTGATCAGCACGGAAGCAATCAGTACAATTAAACCGGTTACGATACTAAAACCAGCCATAAAACGGATCACGAAACTGATCTTACCTAATATATCATCTAATAATTTCAACACCAAAGCCAGATCAATAATCGAAATATTGGGAAAAGATTTCACAATTGCCTGCTGATATTTTGCAGAAGCTGTTGCATTGGGTACGTGCGTGGTAAATACAAAATATTGCGGTGCCTGCTCTAAAACGCCGGCCGGAAACAGCACCAAGAAATTAGTTTGAATCCGATTCCAGTTAACTTTGCGGAAGCTTGCAATTTTGGTTTCCATGTTTACGCCCTGTACGTTAAACAACATTTTATCACCAATTTTTAAATGGTTGTGTTCGGCAAATTTTTCTTCCACAGAAATCGGAGTGATCGTGTTTGCATCCGTTCTGCCAATCCATTGTCCGGCGGTAATCTTCTCCGAAGAAACCAACGAATCACGATAGGAAACCCGGTATTCGCGACTAAAAACCTGGCGCGAAACGTGTAAAGTAGTATCTTTTTTATAAAAAGCACCAGTTTTTCCGTTTAATTCCTGCAAACGGATGGTTACAATCGGCACCATTCCCATCACCGGCAAATGCTGCTGTTTAGTTAAATCCGCCACCTGCTTTTGCTGGTTACTCTGGATATCAAACAAGATTAAATTTGGCTGGCTTTCGCCGGAAGAAAGATTGATTCGGCTTAATAAAATCGATTGGATAAAAAATAAAGTGCTGATAAAAGCAGTACCTAAACCAATGGAAACCAGCAAAATAATGGTTTGATTATTGGGCCGGTACAAATTGGCAAACCCTTGCCGCAGCAGATAACTCCAGGAAAGTGGCAAAAACTTCCGTAGCAGCCACATAATTAAAGTGGCTACGCCGGTTAAAACCAGGAATGCCAGCAGCACAAAGCCGGTGAAAGCAACGGCCTGTTTCCAATTGTGTAATTGCAGGTAGGTAAAACCGACGATAAAAGCTACAATCAGGATATAAACCAGCCATTTCAACGGATCGCGTTTGGCCGTAATCGATTCATCTGATACCCGCAAAGTATTTAACGGGGAAATATTACGGACGGAAACCAATGGCAGCATGGCAAAAAGTAGGGAAATAACTACACCCAGCAAAATCCCGGTTCCGATAGAAGCCCAGGAAATAGCAACCGTAATTTCTATCGGTAAAAAATCTTTAAAAGCAATTGGTAGCAATTGCTGAATAACCGTGCCCAAAGCCGCGCCGATAATTGAACCGATAAAGCCGATAATCACAATCTGGATCAGATAAATTAAAAAAGCTTCGGTAGATTTTACGCCCAGGCAACGCATAATCGCAATCGCTTTCAGCTTTTCGCGCACATAAATATGGATAGAACTGGCTACGCCAATACAACCTAAAAGCAAAGCCACGAAACCAACCAACGCCAGAAAACGAGTTAAATCTTCAAAAGAACGTGAAGTTTGCTCTTTTTGGGAAGCAACGGTTTGCAGGTTTAAATCTTCTTTATCCAGCCGGGGTTCAATTTTAGTGGTGAGTTTCTCTATATTTTCCGGGCGATCGTACTTAATATAATAGCTGTAATTAATGCGGCTGCCGCGCGCCATCAAACCGGTTTGTTCCAAGTAAGCAAGCGGCATATAAACCACCGGCGCAACGGAAGCAGCTAAACTGGTTTGCCCCGGCGCTTTATCTAAAATTCCGGCGATGGTAAAAGTTACGTTTCCGATTTTTAAAGAATCTCCTAGATGTGCATTAAATTGCAGCATCAGGTTGCGGTCCGCCAGCACTTGTTTATTTTTTCGGAAAGCCGTTGCGGCCGAAACCGGCGTGGTTTCTATCGAACCATAATAAGGAAACGCGCCTTGCAGCGCACGAACTTCCACCAAACGTGTTCCCTGGTTTTTGGTAAATAAAACCATCGAAACAAAGCTGCGCTGGGTTGATTTACGGTCGCCAAGCGAATCAATCAGCGTTTTTATCTGCGGAGAAATTGGTTTATTCCCGGAGATAACCAAATCGGCACCAACCAGTTCTGCAGCTTGGTTATCAATATCCTGCCTCAAATTAAAACCGAAAGAATAAATGGCAACCAGGGAAGCAATCCCCAAAACAATAGAAGAAATAAACAGGAAAAGGCGAGAGCGGTTTTTGCGGCTGTCGCGCCAGGCCATTTGCAGCAGCCAGCCAAAGTTAATGGCGCGTTTTTGAATATTTGGAGTTGGGTTCATTTAGAAAATATCTTGCGTTTTTGAATGAAAATATTGTTGGTTTAGATACTGTTTTTACCGGGTGTTTTTGCTGATTAGCAGGTCATCCCCCTAACCCCCTTCAAAAGGGGGAACACAAGATGGAAACTTGTACACCACCTAGCGAAGCATATAAAACATTTATGTCTTGGTTTTCTTCCCCCTTTTGAAGGGGGGTTGGGGGATGATTCCAGTTTTTATCCGATAAAAGAAGCATCCTGTAAATTAAACCGAAACCGCCGTTCGTTCATCAGAAATTAAATTACCGCCTTTAATGCGGATAATGCGCTGCGTTTTGGAAGCCAGTTCCATATCATGCGTTACCAAGATTAAAGTAGTTCCGTTTTCCCGGTTTAAATCGAACAAAAGCTTCACCATTTTTTCACTGGTTTCGGCATCCAGATTTCCGGTTGGTTCATCGGCAAATAATATTTTAGGCTGATTAGAAAAAGCTCTCGCCAAAGAAATCCGCTGCTGCTCGCCGCCGGAAAGTTGGGTAGGATAGTGGTGGCTGCGATTTGCCAGGCCAACTTTTTCCAGTAAATCCATCGAGCGGGAACGTGTATTTTTTTCGCCGCGCAACTCCAGCGGAACCATTACGTTTTCTAAAGCGGTTAGCGTTGGCAGCAGCTGGAAATTCTGGAAGATAAAACCCACATACTGGTTACGAACCTGCGCGCGTTCATCCTCGCTTAAATTATCCAAACGGATATTATTTAATTCTACCAGGCCGGAAGTAGAACGGTCCAGGCCGGCGCAAAGGCCGAGCAAAGTTGTTTTCCCGCTTCCGGAAGGGCCAACAATCGAAAAAGTAGAGCCTTCTTCAACTAAAAAATTGATATTGTTGAGCACTGTTAAAGTATTGCCTGCACTTTTGTAAGTTTTGCTGAGGTTTTCTATTTTGAGGATATTGTTCAAACCGAAGAAATATTAAATGAGTTGAAATATATGTTTAAAGCTAAACTTAAATGTCTTGCTTATGTTTAAGAATCTATTTCAGTGAAATTTTTACGCCTTTATGAGAAAAGTTTTTTCCTGCCTGTGCCTGATCTTAACCATCACTTTCTGCGGCTGCGGAAACAATACCAAACAAACTGCCAATGCCGAAAAAGATACGGTAAAAGAAGCATCGGCTAAAACTTCGCCTCAAAAAAATATCCTGTTTTTTGGCAACAGTTTAACAGCCGGTTACGGTTTGGATGATCCAGACCAGGCTTTTCCGGCCGTTATCCAGCAGGATATTGATTCGTTAAAACTACCTTATAAAGTTATCAACGGCGGTTTAAGCGGCGAAACAACTTCTGACGGAAAGAATAGGATAAACTGGTTATTAAAGCAGCATGTTGACGTTTTTGTGCTGGAACTCGGCGCGAACGATGGTTTGCGCGGCATCCCGGTTTCGGAAACGGAAGTGAACCTGCAATCAATTATCGATCAGGTAAAAGCAAAATATCCGCAGGCAAAAATGATTTTGACCGGTATGCAGGTTCCGCCGAATATGGGCGGAATGTATTCGGGTGATTTTAAAAAGATTTTTCCGCGGCTGGCCAAAAAAAATAACATGGCTTTAGTGCCGTTTTTGCTGGAAAATGTTGCAGGAATACGAGATTTAAACCAGAAGGACGGTATTCATCCAACAGAAAAAGGTGCCAAAATTGTGGCTCAAAACGTTTGGGTGGTTTTAAAAGGAATGCTGTAATACTATTTTTACCAATGTTTTTTTGGGAAAGGGAAAATTAATTATTTGCCTTCCGCAAAAAAATCAAACTGTTTTTGAAGTTGGATTATCTTTCCGAATAAAAAATTCTCTGAAAAATTTAAAGGTTTATTTCAAAGCTGAAAATTTGAAATTATGTGGTTTAAACCAATTTTTAGTTAGTAGATTAGGAAGTTTTTTTGACCGGAAAAGATTTTTTATAAAGGAAAAACAGCAGTGAAACGATGAGCATTTTCTATCGGTTTTAAGCTCTTATACGCCTGAAAAAAGTTTAGGTTACTGTAATATTAAAATTGTGGACGAAAAAAATAAGGTTATCAAAACGGTATGACAAAAAAAATTACTTACTGTATTTTTTCTTTGTTTTTGCTGATGGTATCCGCTCGTTCCGGTTTTTCCCAAACCAACAAAGGCACCGAATTTTACACGGCTTACATGGCCAATATTCGGGGTGTAACAGGTAATAATACCTGCCAGATGAGTTTATATTTAACTTCTGACATGAGTACATCCGGAACGGTTAGCGTTGCCGACGGCAGTTATTCGCAAAGCTTTTCGGTAACGGCAAACCAGGTAACTACGGTAACAATGCCGCAGTCAGCTTTTCTGGGAACCGAAGGCCAATTTTTAAAAGGTATCCGCATTACAGCTGCTGATCCGATTGTGGTTTACGCGCATATTTACGCTTCGGCGGTTTCCGGTGCCACGCTTCTTTTACCGGTAAATACTTTGGCAAAAGACTACTATTCGCTCAATTACACCCAAAGATCTAATGAAGCCAACTGTTATTCCAGCTTTGCAGTAGTTGCTACAGAAGATACAACCTCGGTAGAAATTACGCCATCGGCAACGCTGAATAGCGGCAAAACAGCCAATACTCCTTTTATCATCACTTTACAAAAAGGAGAGGTTTACCAGGGATTATCACCTAATGATTTAACCGGAACACGCATCCGTTCGGTTAGTTCCGGAACGAATGTTTGTAAACGGATAGCTGTTTTTTCGGGAAGCAGTAAAATTTATATCAGCAATACTTCAAATGTATCCGCAGATAATCTTTTTCAGCAGGTTTATCCAACCGCTTCCTGGGGAAAAAACTATGTTACGGCACCTTTAAGCAATCGCCCGTACGATACTTTTCGGATTGCAATCAGCGATCCCACTACCAAAGTTACTTTAAACGGAACAGCCATCAGCAATGCTTCTTTTACCAATGGTTTTTACTACGAATTTAACAGTACCACGCCCAATGTAATTAGTGCCGATAAACCCATACAGGTTGCACAATATGCGATTACACAATTGGCTGCGAATCCCGTTTCGGGCGGGGATTTGGGTGATCCGGAGATGATTTATCTTAACCCGATTGAGCAAAGCATCAATAACGTAACCCTTTACTCGCCAACCGCTTTCCGGATTTTGCAGAGTTACATCAACGTGATTATTGCGGCGGCGGCGGCACCAAGTTTTACCATTGACGGTGCTGCGCCGGCAAGCGGATTTAAAACCGTTCCGGGGAATCGGGCGTATTCTTACGGGCAGTTTCCGGTTTCTTCCGGCACACATAATATCAAAGCTTCCGATGGGTTTAATGCCATTGCTTACGGTTTTGGAAGTGCCGAATCCTACGGTTATTCTGCCGGAACCAATCTTAAAAACCTGAATGAGTTTGTGCAGATTAAAAGCCTTGCCGGCGATACTTTAAGCAGTGCCTGCCTGGGCGAAAACGTAAAGCTGCAAGTTACTTTACCTTACCAAACCACGCAACTGATCTGGACGCCTCAAAACGGCGACCCTATTTATAAAGATAATAACCCAACGCTGATTGCAACGACCATCAAGGATAATAAACCTTTGTACACGTACAGTTATCCTAAAAATCTGGCTTATTCAAAAACAGGAATTTATAATGTGGTTGTTCAAGCTTTTAATGCCATTGCGGATGCCTGCGGCTCTTACGAAGAAATTGATATCGGCTTTACCGTTTACGATCTTCCGGTTGCTTTATTTACGGCAAAAGCTCAGAATTGCCAGTCGGACACTTTAACTTTTACCGATAAAAGCACAACCGTTGCCGGCACACTGAAGACCTGGGCCTGGAATTTCGGCGACGGCGGAACTGCTACACTGCAAAACCCAACTCATATTTATAACAAGCCCGGAGATTTTGTGGCTACTTTACTGGTTACCAATTCCAATAGTTGTACTTCCTCGCTGGATTCTCAAAAAATTCATATTTATGCGAAGCCGGTCGTTAAGTTCGCTGTTTCCAATCCGGATTGTATTGATAAAGCGGTTACTTTCACCGATCAGTCAACAACTTCCGAAGGAAAAATAACGCAATGGATTTGGGATTTTGGAGACGGAACTACACAAACGCTTGCCGGTAAAACTCCTTTTCAGCATATTTTTAAAAACGCCGGCAGCTATGCTGTAAAATTAAGTACCACCACAGATTTAGGCTGCCATGGTGATACTTTGATTGCGGTTATCATTCATCCTTTGCCGGTTCCGAATTTTACCTTACCGGAGATTTGTATTTCGGATGCTTTCGCACTTTTTACCGATAAAAGCAGTATCAGCGACCATACGGAATCCGGTTTTACTTATCTGTGGAATTTTGGGGATGCAAATGCCAACGCCGCCAATCCGGATACTTCTTCCTTGAAAAACCCGCAGCATAAATATACCAAAGCGGCGGACTATCAGGTTAAATTAAGGGTTACTTCTGCAAACGGTTGTTCTGCGGATACCGCCATAAAGTTTACGGTAAACGGAGCAGTGCCGAAGGCTGATTTTACGGTATTGAACCCGGCTGATCTTTGCAGTAAAAAGGTAGTTTACATCCGCAATACTTCTACCTTGGATTTTGGAAATCTGTCAAAAGTGGAAATCTATTACGATTATACCAATCACCCGGATCAATTTGAAACGGATGATAATCCGGCTGCAGATAAATTATATCAGCATCAGTATCCTGTTTTCCATACGCCGGCCACGCAAAATTATACCATAGTTATGCGGACTTATTCCGGGTTAAGCTGCGCGGATGAAAAAATGCAGGTAATTATTTTAAAAGCAGATCTGGAAATAACGTTAACGCTCCCAACGCAAACCTGTGCAGAAGTTACCCCTTTTCAAATTCTGGCTACAGAAAATAATGGTTATACCGGAACCGGTATTTTTTCGGGAAACGGCGTAAGTATAAACGGTTTGTTTAGTCCGGCTGCTGCAGGTATCGGTACGCAAAACATCACTTATATTTTTACAGCCCAAAATGGTTGTGCCGATACCGTTTCCAAACAGATTACTGTTTATCCGACACCAAAAGTAGTTGCGGGTAAAAACGTTTTACTGCTTGAAGGGGCAAGTGCTACGCTAAATCCGACAGTTACCGGGAATAACCTGACTTATAAATGGACACCTTCGCTGGGTTTAAGTGCGGATAATATTTTAAATCCGGTTGCTAAACCATTGGTTAATACTACTTATACCTTAACCGTAACTTCTGTTAACGGCTGTACCGATGCAGATCAGTTAAATGTAACTGTATTGAAAGCACCGGTAATCCCGAATACTTTCACCCCAAATAACGACGGTATAAATGATACCTGGAATATTAAATATTTAGATAGCTATCCGGATGTAATAGTAGAGATATTTAGCCGTTATGGTGAGGAGTTATACTATTCTAAAGGATATTCGATTCCGTGGGATGGCCGCTATAAAGGAACCAATTTACCTGTAGGAACTTATTATTATATTATTACACCCGGTAACGGAAGAAGTAAAACGGCTGGCCCGATAACGATCATCAGATAAGCAATGAAAAAAAATATACTTACCTTTTTATTTTTACTGAATGCCATCAGCAGTTGGGCGCAGCAAAAACCGCAATACACGCAGTATATTTTCAATAATTATCTGATCAACCCGGCCATTACCGGAATAGAAAATTATACCGATATAAAAGCTGGTTACCGCAACCAGTGGACGGGTTTGGACGGTGCGCCGGTTACCATGTATTTTACGGCACATACGCCGATCGGTAATAAATTTATCCAGGGTGATGCCATGAGCCAGCCGGCAAACGGAGAAGATCCGATGAGCCGCTCTTACGTGCAGGATTACCAGGCCGCAGCACCGCATCATGGTATCGGCCTTTCCGTTGTTTCCGATAGGGCAGGGCCGATTACCCAAAGCAATTATGATGTTACTTACGCTTATCATTTGGGTATCAGCAGTAATTTAAATATATCGGTGGGCGTGGCTGCGGGTTTGGCAAGTATCAAATTAAATACCAGCGAAATAACTTTGGAAAATGCTCTCGACCCGGCTATCGCAAACGGCAATACCAACCAGTTAAAACCCGATCTTGGTTTAGGCGTATGGGCTTATTCTGCCCGGTATTTCTTCGGGATTTCTGCACAACAGGTTTTGCCGCAAACTTTGTACTTTTCATCTAATTCAACTTATAATCAAAGTAAAACAGTTCCCCATTATTTTATTACCGGCGGTGTAAAGCTGTTTTTAGCAGAAGATATTACACTTCTGCCTTCTGTAATGGTTAAGTATGTAAACCCGGTTCCAACCACTTTTGATGTGAACTTAAAGATGGCTTTTCAGGATAAATTCTGGATAGGCGGTTCTTACCGGCGAAACGATGCTATTGCTGCCATGGCCGGCATTAATGTAGGCAGTTTTCTCAATTTTGGTTACGCTTACGATTTTACAACTTCCAACCTCAACACCGTAAGCAACGGCACACACGAAATAATTTTAGGTATTATGCTTAATAATATTTACAAAGTTGTTTGCCCGAGAAGGTTCTGGTAAACGGTAATTAATTTTTCTACTTGTTGCGTTGTCATTTCGACCGCAGGGAGAAATCTTCATTGAAGCAATTAATAAGTTCTTCCTGTGGCAATTCTTTTTTGTTGATGCAATTAAATTATAAAATTTATTTCACTTTGTAGAGCCGTTTGCAGGATGTACGCCCAGGAGCGCGGGACGGAACGGAAGTCCGGAGGTGATTCTTCCGCTCTTGATTTTTTGATTCTTTTTCATCAAGGAAAAAGAATGAAAGAAGGGTGAAAGCCCGATTGAATAATAATGTGTTATAACAGAAGCAAGCTTCTTTAAGCAAACCTGCGGTTGCCGATGTTTCGTTCTTTTATCTTGAAACAAAAAACTAAAAATTCAAGCAATTCGGATCGCCTCCGAGCGAAATGCAGCCTAACGCGCCAAGGTGAAGACTTTGCAAATCTCCCGATCTTACGGCGAACCATTTTTATTGATACTTCTTTTACAAGCTGTTTTTCTTCTGCTATGCTGATCGAAGAGCTAAGTCTCTACCTAGGTGCGGGAAGGCCCGACAAAACGCCCGGAGGAGATCGGGTTTGTCTTGATTTTTTGGTTCTTTTTGATCAAGCAAAAAGAACATTAAGAGTGCAACAATTCAATCAAAAATATTTCAGCAAATTGTATTATAAACAATATACTTCTTGTGTAATCATCAATTTAGGTTGATAAAAGAAGCATCAGATAAAACTTACAATTCTTTCCGCAATCTGGCAACCGGGATATTTAACTGTTCACGATATTTGGCAACCGTTCTGCGGGCAATATTATAACCGGCATCTTTTAAAATTTCCGTTAGTTTTTCATCGGCCAAAGGATGCAGTTTATCTTCTTTGGCGATGTTTTCTTCCAGTATTTTCTTTACTTCTTTATTAGAAACCTCTTCGCCGCTTTCTGTTTGTATGGCTTCAGAAAAAAAAGATTTTAGCAGATACGTGCCATGTTCAGTTTGTACATATTTGGAATTGGCCACACGGGAAACGGTAGAAATATCCATGCCTATTTTATCAGCAATATCTTTCAAAATCATCGGGCGAAGGTTTTTTTCGTCTCCGCTGATAAAAAAATCATATTGATATTGCATAATCGCGTTCATGGTTTTGAGCAAAGTTTGCTGCCGCTGCTTAATCGCATCAATAAACCACTTTGCCGAATCCAGTTTTTGCTTTACAAATTGTACAGCTTCTTTTAGTTTTTTATCGCGCTGGGAAGCTTTATCATAATGCTGGAACATATCCTGATAAGAACGGCTGACGCGCAGTTCAGGCGCATTTTTAGCATTTAAAGTCAGGATCAATACACCATCATTATTGCGGATGTGAAAATCCGGAATCACCTGCATCTGCTTCGTATTTGTTTCAGCAGAATCTCCCGGTTTGGGGTTCAGTTTCAAGATTTCGGCTACAATTTCCTTCAGCTCATCATCGTGCAGGTTTAAAGATTTTTCGAGTTTATCGTAATGTTTCCGTGTAAATTCATCCAGATAATGTTCAACAACCTGGATTGCTTTTTTTATCACCGGAATTTGCGAATCTTTTCTGCGTAGCTGGATTAGCAAACATTCCTGCAAATCACGTGCGCCAACGCCGGCCGGATCAAAAGCCTGGATCACCTTCAGCATATCTTCCACTTCATCATCTTCCGCCATCACGTTTTGAGAAAAGGCGAGGTCATCCGTGATCGACATAATCGGCCGCCGCAGATAACCGTCGTCATCCAAACTGCCGATAATCTGCTGGCAAATCCTAAATTCTTTATCCGGTAAAGGAAGCAGATCTAACTGGTTTTGCAGGTTTTCAAAAAACGAACTCTGTATCGCCATCGGCATTTCCTTACGCTCTTCCTCATCGTCTCCGTTTTGGTCGTAACGGCTGCTGTAATCGTTCAGATTATCTTCCTGCAAATACTCGTCGATGTTAAACTCGTTTAATTCTTCGCCGCTGCTTTCCTCCTGGTTAAACGTATCTTCATCCGGGTCGCGATCAGGATATTCCTCCACCGGATCAACCATATTTGTTAAACTCAAATCCTCCAGTGCAGGGTTTTCTTCCAGTTCTTCCTTAATGCGGGCATCCAGCGAAACGGTAGGAACCTGCAACAATTTAATAAATTGTATTTGCTGCGGAGATAGTTTTTGAAGTAGTTTTTGTTGTAGATTTTGTCTTAACATATAGCGGCACAAAAATACATTAAAAAGGAAACAGGTTATTTATGGCAACGTAAATTTTATGCAGAAATAAATCTCTTTGTACGTTTTTTTTTATACTTTGTGATGAATTAATTATCGAAAACAATAAAAATTAAAATTATGGGATTTGTAAGCGAATTTAAAGCTTTTGCGCTTAAAGGTAATGTGATCGATCTGGCAATCGGTATCGTAATTGGTGCTGCTTTTGGTAAAATTGTAAGCTCTTTAGTGGATGATATTTTAACGCCGGCTATACTTACGCCAGCTTTAAAAGCTGCTAAACTGAGTAATTTAAGTGAATTGGTAATACCGGGGACGGCTATTAAATACGGCAACTTTTTATCGCAGGTAATTGCATTTTTAATTATCGCCATTGCTTTATTTCTAATAATTCAGGCTATTAACAAAATGCAAAGGAAACAGCCGGTAGCCGCAGTGGAAGTAAAAGCAACCAAAGAAGAAATGTTACTGACTGAAATCCGTGATTTGCTGGCAAAGCAAAAAATATAGGGTAAAAGAAGTATGGGTTGAATATTTATAATTCAATTTCAACCAGTAAAACAAGTATATAGGTGGGAAAAGTAAAATTGATTAAAAGGATTAAATCTTTGTACAAAATCGAATTTAGCTGTGTTTTTCTTTTACCTTTTGCTTTTTGTATACAATATTTAAAAAAAGACCAAATAGTTGGACTTAATGTAATTATCGCGATGATTTTGAATGGCTTTCTTCTATTGGAGGGAAGTTATTTTTGGTTGATTATTTATAAGCAACTTATAAATAATAGAACAAGTAACTTTATCAACACCTATACAAGGTTAAAGAAAATTAATATATTGTTGATAATAATGTCGCTTACATTTGTGTCTCTTCATTCATTCACAGGGAATTTAGATAAGATGGGAACACTAATATTTTTACTGCTCGCTATATTAGAGCAGATAAATTATTTTGAGTATCAGTTAATGTACGATAACAAAAACGATTGGGCTTATCTGATAAAATTTCGGCGGCTAAAAAAGTCTAAATTAAATAAGGTTTTAATTAAAAATACATTAATCTAAAATTTACTTCATCTGGTCTCAATCCCAATCTTTGAGTTACATATCTACAAACTGCTTTTACAAAAAAACTGATAAAAACAGCATCAAAAACCCTTTGTACCCGAACCATCCGTAACCACAATAAAGTCGCCCATTTTACTCAAAGTATTCCAATCCGGTGCGGCAAAGTTTTCAATAGCTGTTGCTGCGATGTTTTTTACCGAAGCATCAGGCAAATACTTTTTAAATTGTGCAACCGCACCCAGTTTTTCTTCACTATGGAAACTACCATTGATTTGGAAAACTGTAAATCCCGGATGTGTTTTCAAAAATGAAGCTACCGACCAGCCCATCGTTGCATCCCACAAGTTTTGCGCCTGGTAAACCTGCATCCCGCCCATCGAACTGTGGCCGCCCATAATGTTGTCAAATTTTTGCAGGTAAGCACCTGTTGCCGTATCAATTGGTAAAGGCGGCAGGTAAGATTTGCCAATTTGATCCAGCTGATTTAAGCCTTTTAAACTTAACCTGCTAACTAAATTGGTGTAACGGCCAGGCGCATTCGCTGCAATCACCGGCAAATGTTCTGTTTTCGCAAATTCGATCATCGGGCGATAATCTGCGTAATTTGGCCAGCAACGTGCATCCGTTACAAAGTTTTTTTCACGGATTAAGCCGTTTAAATATTCGTTTAAAACGTGCTGGCAATCGGTTTCAAACATTTCCATTGATAAAGCTATTTGCTGCGGATGCACTTCAGAAAGCTTTTTTAACAGCAAAGCTTCAACTAAATGGCCTACGGAATCGTTGTGTTCTTCACCATAAAAAATAGCATCTGTTTTATTTAAGGCTTTAACCAGTTCATCCGCAGAAATTAATTTTTTAGTGGCCGAATTGTAGATTTTGTATGAATTTACAGCTTGTGCAAAACCGGAGAATTGTATAGCAATCAGCAACAGCAAAATACAGATGCTTCTTTTACAGGATAAAATATTCATTAAAATTGGAAATCTTTGTTGAAATTAAGCGGAGTTAAACCTATAACGCGTTGCAATTTTGAAAAAACAACTCTATATTTGCGCTCTTGTTTTAAAAAGCGAATAATACCGATAAAGATATGAAAAGAACGTTCCAACCTTCCCAGCGTAAGAGAAGAAATAAACATGGTTTCCGCGAGCGGATGTCAACAGCAAACGGCAGAAGAATTTTAGCTGCAAGAAGAGCAAAAGGCAGGCACAAATTGTCTGTATCTTCAGAGCCTCGCCACAAAGCATAATCCGGATTGCTTTTTCCGGCAATTTGCAGGAACGTAAATAACCGGTAATTATTTGATTCACAATCGGTTTAAGCAATTTTCATGAATACTTTACAAAAAGAAGAACGGTTATCCGGTATAAAACTCATTGCAGATTTATATCATAACAGTTCTTCTTTTTTAGTTTATCCCTATAAAATCAGCTGGCAATTTGTTTCTTCAACTGGTTTTAATTTGCCAAAAGTGCTGTTTTCGGTTGCTAAAAAAAGATATAAAAAAGCAACGGAACGTAACTTATTAAAGCGGCAAATGCGTGAAAGCTACCGGCTGCAAAAGCAGGAATTTCTACTCCCGAATATTGAATCGATAGAAAAACAGTTAATATTTTCGGTTGCTTACATCGGAAAAGAAATAAACGATACTGCTTTTATGATGAAAAAAATGCAGAAAGTTTTACAGCAGCTTTCCGAAAAAATGATCGGATGAATACGATAAACCGGTTTTTACAAAGCCTGGTAAGTCGGTTTTTTATCTTATTGATCCGATTATATCAATATTCATTATCGCCGATTCTGGGCGCGTCCTGCCGTTACACACCAACATGTTCGCAATACGGCTTAGAAGCTATCCGCAAATACGGGCCGTTTAAAGGCGGCTGGCTAACTTTAAAACGTATCGGCCGCTGCAATCCCTGGGGCGGCCACGGCCATGATCCTGTTCCTTAATCATCATGAGTTTAATCCTGCAAATAGAAACTTCTACTATTTCCTGTTCGGTTGGTTTGGCGCGCGACGGAAAAATGCTTTCGGGCAGAACGATCAGCCAGCGTAATATCCATGCAGAAGTAATTACTGTTTTTATCGGAGAAATTCTTGCAGAAAATAATATCTCTTTTACAGAACTTGATGCCGTTGCCGTAAGCTCCGGGCCGGGTTCTTACACCGGGTTACGGATTGGCGTTTCTACAGCTAAAGGTTTGTGTTTTTCGCTGGATAAACCACTGATTGCTGTTGAAACTTTAAAGGCGATGGCTGCCGGCTATTTATCACGTTTTGAAAATTTAGATGAAAAACCATTTTTACTTTGCCCGATGATTGATGCGCGCCGGATGGAAGTTTATACCGCTTTATTTGATCAGGATTTAAACCAGATTCAACCTACCTCGGCAGAAATTATTACAGCAGAAAGCTTTAAGGAAATTTTAAATCAGCATAAAATTATATTTTTTGGTGATGGTGCCATGAAGTGTTCAGCCGTGTTAAACCAGCAGCATAATGCTGTTTTTATCGATAATTTTATTAATAATGCAGCAAATTTAACAACCTTGGCAGCAGAAAAATTTGAGTCGCAGATTTTTGAAGATGTAGCTTACTTTGAACCTTTTTACCTGAAAGATTTTATCGCCGGGAAAATCAGTAATCAGTAGTTTGATCTTTTAAAAATCCGCAGCCACATCCGGCTAAAAAATCCTTTTTCTTCGCCCATCGGGATATAACTTGCATTGGCCGGATGTTCTATAAAACGGCCAAACTTTGCCGAAAAACCAATAAAAGCACTGATGCCGGACGAAGCGTAAACAGTGTTGGATTTGTTGAAGAAATGTGCGGATTTAAATAATTGTTCGGAGCCGATAAAAAACTCTGCATTCGGAGATTTAATCATGAGCTGTGCGCCGGAGTTCCAAACGCGGTCGTCATTATAAGAAGCCAAAGCTGTAAACCAAAAACTTTTATAATTAAAATGATTGACAAATGCTGCTGTTAAGCCATTGTAAAACAGACTTTTTGAAGCGATTACAGTTGGTGTGTAATAAAAATCAGGCGTTGCGATATTGTACTTTTTACTGATTGCGAGTTCTGCTTTGCCATCAGTTGCAGAAAAAAAGGAATGCTGCACGCCACTTCGGCTGGTAATATCATCTGCGGCAGTTAAAATTTTGCTGTCGTTATCAAGGGTATTTTCAATATTTCTAATCGTTTCGGTTTGGCTAAAATCAAAAGTACCGGAAGAACTACTCCAACGGATAAAACCTAAATCCCTTAAATTTCCCTGCAAAAGCAGTCCGTTTTCCAATTGCGCCTGGATGCCAAAACTAACGGCTGCTCCGGGATTTTTTAAACCCAGAATATCTCTTTTTCGATACTGGCCGATATAGCTGGACTGGTATTTTCCCTGCAAATTCAATTTTGCCTGCGAGCTGTCGTTTTGCACTGAAAATGAAGAATGATCGATAGCTACCTTGTTGTAATAAGTTCCTAATAAAGTGCTCAGTTTCACACCAAAAGCTACCGTAGAAGATACTTTTTGCCTGTAAGTTAAACTAAGCTGATGGTAAGATTGAACCTGGGCTTTATCATTAAATAAATCATTGTTAAAAGAAGCATTATCAAAGTTTTTATAGGAATCCAGCAGTAAAAAAGTTCCATCTGTAATGCTGCCTCTGCCTTCAACTTTTGTTTGCGCCGAAATCCCAAACTCCTGATCGCCATCCAATCGGTTATAAAATTTCAACATAAACCAATAACTATTTGCTGCAACATTTACGCTGTTTAAATTACGCGAACCGGCAACAAGCTGGCTGCTGTTATACGTGCCGTTTGCAATAAGCGAGTGGATTGAATTTTGCGCGCGGCCGGCTAAATAACCGGTGCTGCTAAAATTAGGGATAAAAAAGTTGAATGAAAACTGCCGGCTCGAATCCGGCGTGAAAGCCCGTTGCGCCGGGTTTTCAAAAGAATCGTACAGTGTGCCGGTATTGTATTGTAAAAACTGTTGTGCGTTTACCGAAAAAGCGATGAAAAATAGGAATAGAAGTAGAAAGATTTTCATCAAATTAAAGAAGTAGAAATGGTAACACAGATATTACGATTGACGATAAAAACGCTTATTTGCTTTTGTTATTACTAAATTTTAGCTGATAAAAGAAGTATCAGGTTTGATGGTTAGTTTGGTGTAAGGCTATCAACTTTTGTAGGTTTCGGTATGATTTGCTGAAGATAAAAATTGGTATAAAAGTTTTCCTGCGAAGCTGTAAATTGAAGTGCTGCTGCATAATAGGTTTTCCAACCGGAAGTTTTTTGGTTAAACGAGCGGACAAATTCCGGCCTGATCATATTTTCTAACTGAACATAAGCGTGCGGCAGATAGATAAAAAACGACACATTGCTTTTTTCTGCCAGCAAGGCATCAAAATTATAATATTGCCCGTCTTTACTTAAAAACCGCTGCTGATGATAACTTTCCAAATATCTGTTTAAAGCAGCTGATGAATTTGCCACGACTAAGTAATTGTCAATCAAAGTATAATAAGGTTGTTTAAAATGTAAAAACGGTTCTCCTAACAAGTTGTATAATAAATCCGGATACTTTAAACGCGGTTGCAAACTGCCTGGTTCTATACTGATATTGTTTAAATAAGGTTCCAGTTCTGATCCGTTTTTTACTTTAATTAAAGCTATTTTTTCTGTTTCAGCAGTTGTAATTACGGTAAACTCTTTACCTAACTGCTTAAAAAAAGCTTGCTGAATGGCAACGCCGGTTTCTCTTTTAATCTGGTTAAATAAAGCTTTTAATTTTTGATCAGCTTGTAAATGTACCTGCCAGCGATTTACAGCTCTTAAAAAAACTGCCGGTTGCCCAAACGCAAAGCTTACGGCCGAAGCTGTATTTTCGGGATAAACTTCTTTCAACGTGTTTTTAATAGGTTGCTGATTTAAAAAAACGTTCAAGTAATTTGCAGCACTGGTATCAGTTTGTGTGTAGCCGTTAAATAATAACGCATCGCTTTTATAATTTAAGCTCAAGGCCGCGCTGGCCGGCAGGTTATTCAAAAATCTGAAAAAATCATCGTTTCGATACTTAAAAAGCTGCTCAAATAAAACCGGGAACTGCTGGTAATTAACATACAAATCGGCAATAGAATTTTTATTTTGCTGATCTGATAGTTGTGCTAAATTAGAAACCTTGTTTTCTGATCGCTCATCCAAAAACTTCAGCAGCAGCGTTTTACTAAAACTTCCTGCCAATACATCGGCATTATTTGTAAGATAAAATGCTTCTTTTAAGGCAGGAAAAGTGATTATCCCAATAGTTTTATTCCCGATTTTTTCCGTTTCCAAAGCTCCGTTTGTTTGCCCGATTGCTGTTTCCAAAGTTTTTTGCAGATCAGCCATTCCATCGGCATTTGTGGTAAGCAACATTGCGATACTACTCGAATTTATTTCGGGATGTAATGAAATAAAAATACTTTGGTTGGTAAACGCAGTATGCCGGCCTGTTAATTTAATTAGGTTTTTATGCAAATATTCCAGTTCTTGTGCCTTTTTTTGCCCGATAAAAGAAGTAAGCAAACTGCTTCCCTCAAACAGGCTATAAAACTGCGGATCGTTTTTAAACTCGAAAACAAGTGCTGCGTCCTGCGGAATCTGGTCGATTACTTTTGTTGTATTTTGGCCGGGCAGTTTAATTTTCGAAAAATACAAAATCGTTACAGTCAAAGTTGTTAAAAACAAAAAAACTGTAATCAGGATAATTTTCCGCATCTCATTTATTTGCAACAAAAATAGATTATTCAACTTTGGGTAGGAAGAGATTCTGATATTGTTTATATTAGTTTTACATCGATCATGAATAAACAAATTATTATTACCGCAGCCATTTATGGTATGCTTGCTGTTATTACCGGTGCTTTTGGGGCGCACGCTTTGAAAAGCCGTTTAGAAGCCGGACAGCTGGAGGTTTGGCATACGGCCGTACAATATCAGTTTTACCACGTTTTTGCCTTGCTGTTTTTATCAACTTTAAATCCGTTGAATAACAATTACTTAGCGTGGAGTTATTATCTTTTTACTTTCGGTATTATTTTATTTTCCGGCTCACTTTATTTACTGGCCGCACGGAATGTATTAGGCTGGAACTGGATTAAATTTTTAGGGCCGGTAACGCCGTTAGGAGGTTTGTTTTTTATTTTGGGATGGATTACTTTAGCGTTAGGAGTGCTTAAAAAGCCATGATTCTGGATTTATCGGATTCGGCGCATGTGGAGAAAAAAACAATTTTTGCCGAAGTTATTTTGCCGCTTCCCATCGCCAAAAATTACACTTACCGCGTTCCGTTCAGCCTAAATACAGAAGCTGCAACCGGCAAACGTGTGGTGGTACAGTTTGGTAAAAGCAAAATTTATACGGGCGTAATCCGTTTACTCAGCGAAAAAGCACCCGAAAAATACGAAGCCAAATA
The DNA here is from genome assembly GCA_903642215.1 of Sphingobacteriaceae bacterium. Lineage (GTDB taxonomy): Bacteria > Bacteroidota > Bacteroidia > Sphingobacteriales > Sphingobacteriaceae > Mucilaginibacter_A. The sequence goes on from CAHJWG010000002.1 coordinate 64,718, forward strand.
TTTGATGGATATTTTGGACGAGGAGCCGCTGATTATTCCGCAGCAACTGGCTTTTTGGGAATGGATTGCCGGTTATTACTTATGCAATTTGGGCGAAGTAATGAATGCTGCTTTGCCAACGGCTTTAAAACTGGCAAGTGAAACCAGGATTATGCTTAACCCGGATTTTGGTTTTGATAAAGCCGATTTAAACGATAAAGAGTTTTTGATTATCGATGCTTTGGAAATTCAGCCGGAACTTACGGTAAGCGAAGTAAGTAAACTGCTCGGGCAGAAAACGGTGATGCCTGTTTTAAAGCTGCTTTTCAACAAAAATATCATCAACATTGTCGAAGAAGTAAACGAACGTTACAAACCCAGAAAACGCTCTTTTTATAGCTTAAATCCGGTTTATCGCCAGCCGGAACAACTTAAAGAGCTTTTTGAATTATTGGAAAAACGTGCGCCAAAACAGTTGGATGCCGTGCTTACGTTGCTGCAATTAATTAAACAAAAACAACAGGTTACCAAAGCAGAACTGGAAGAAGCCGGGCAGGTTAGTACGGCAGTTTTGAAAGCTTTGGTTGAGAAGGAAGTTTTTTTACTGGAACAAAAAGTTGTGAGCCGTTTTTCTGCTGCCGGCGAAGAAACGGAAAGCGGATTTATTTTGAATGAACCGCAGGAAAAAGCGTTTCAGCAGGTTAAAGATCAGTTTGAAAAAAAGGATGTGGTTTTGCTGCACGGCATTACTTCTTCCGGCAAAACCCAAATTTATGTCCGGCTGATCGAAGCGATGATTGAAAGCGGAAAACAGATACTGTTTTTACTACCAGAAATTGCGCTTACCACACATATTATCGAGCGTTTAAGGCAATATTTTGGCAATAAGATCGGCGTTTATCATTCCCGTTTTAATGATAACGAACGGGTGGAGGTTTGGAACAAGGTTTTAAACGGAGAATATCGTGTGGTGCTTGGCGCACGGTCATCCGTTTTTTTGCCGTTTAATAATTTGGGGTTAATTATCGTGGATGAAGAGCACGAAAGTTCTTACAAACAGTTTGACCCGGCACCGAGGTATCATGCGCGCGATGCCGCAATTTACCTCAGCACATTATATAAAGCAAAAGTTTTGCTGGGTTCTGCTACGCCGTCGCTCGAATCTTATTACAACGCCACGCAGCATAAATATGGTTTGGTTAAACTGAATACGCGTTTTGGCGAAGCCGTTTTACCAGAAATCCAGGTGGTAAGTATCCCGGAGGAAACAAAAAATAAAACGATGCAATCTCATTTTTCCAATGTGCTGATGGAAAATATTCAATCGGCTTTGGAGAAAAAAGAACAGGCAATTCTGTTTCAAAACCGGCGCGGTTATGTGCCGCTGCTGATTTGTAAAACGTGCGGCTTCACCCCGAAATGTATTAATTGCGATGTAAGTTTAACGCTGCACAAAAGTACGGGCAAGCTGCATTGCCATTACTGCGGCTACAAAGAAGATGTTTATTCGGTTTGCCCGGCCTGCGGTTCTGTTCATTTAGAACAAAAAGGTTATGGCACGGAAAAGATTGAAGATGAACTTTCTTTGCTGCTTCCAAACGCCCGAATTGCCCGAATGGATTTAGATACCACGCGTTCTAAAATGGCTTTCCAAAATATTTTAAGCGATTTAGAAGACAAGAAAACGGATATTTTGGTGGGAACACAAATGGTGGCTAAAGGGTTGGATTTTTCTGATGTAACGGTTATCGGGATTGTAAATGCAGATTCGCTGCTTAAATTTCCTGATTATCGCGCGAACGAACGCAGCTTCCAAATGCTGGCACAAGTGAGCGGCAGGGCAGGGCGTCGCGGCAAAAAAGGGAAAGTGGTGATCCAAACTTATGATCCGCATCATCGCATTATTGATCAGGTGATCCGGAATGATTATGCCGAAATGTATGAAATGGAAATGGCCGAACGCCTGCAATTTAAATATCCGCCGTTTTACCGGATGATCCAGTTAGATGTAAAACATAAAAACCCGGAAGCCTTACATCATCAGGCAGAATATTTGGGCAATGCGTTAAAAAAGCAGTTTGGAAATCGTGTAATTGGACCGGAATTTCCGCTGATTAACCGTATCCGCAATTATTATATCAAAACGATCATCCTCAAAATCGAAAAAGAAGGAACTTCGATGGTTCGGGTAAAAAATATTTTAAAGGAAACAATCCTGCAATTTCAAACGGAAAAAATCAGCAAAGGAAATTTGCTCCGGATTGATGTTGATCCGAATTGATGCTTCTTTTATAAAGATAAAATCTTTCACTAATAAATTTGTCGTAAACAAAGCAATTGTTTACAAGGTTTATGAGCTATAATTTCAACCTTAATTTAATACCGAAAACCATTTATGACCACCATAGAAAATGAATTTTTAAAAGTCTCTATCCGTTCTAAAGGAGCGGAAATGACTTCTATCTACAATAAATCAACACAAATTGAACATTTATGGCAAGCCGATCATACAGTTTGGCCTTGGCATGCACCAAATCTGTTTCCAATTGTTGGTGGTTTATATGAGAATAAATTGCATGTTAATGGTTCAGAATATCAAATGAAACGACATGGTTTTGCACGTGAATCAGAATTTTCTTTAATAGATTCCAGTGAAAAACACGCCAAGTTTTCATTACCTTTTAACGAATTAACTTTAGCCGTTTATCCTTACCATTTTGAATTTCAGGTTCTGTACGATTTATTTGATGAAGGTTTACGCGTTACCTATAAAGTAATTAATCAGGATGAGCAAACCGTTTATTTTTCGGTTGGCGCACATCCGGCGTTTCAAATTCCGTTTTTGCCGAATGAAAATTATGAGGATTATTACCTTGAATTTGAAACTTCCGAACCTTTATTAACGCATTTGCTATCGGCTGATGGTTTGATAAGCGGCGAAACAGAACCTGTGCAAACAGACGGGCAAAAACTATGGTTAACCAAAAATCTGTTTGACCGGGATGCGCTGGTTTTTAAAAATATTACTTCTAAAAAAGTAACTATCAGAAGTAAAAATCATCAGCAAAATGTGTCGGTTAGCTTTCAGGATTTTAACCATTTAGGGATTTGGGCAAAACCGGGAGCACCTTTCATTTGCATCGAACCTTGGTTGGGTTACGCGGATGCCGAAGGGAAGGCTACTGATATCCGGCAAAAAGAAGCTATTTTGAAGGTAGAACATGGCCATGTTTTTGAAGCGCAGTTTGTTATTTCTTTAAAAAATTAACCACCAAATTTTACCCTGTAAAAGAAGCATATTCATAATCCGGATATGCTTCTTTTAATGACAAATTTTATTTTTTATAAACACCAACGATCACTGCAAAAGTGATTAAGGCAGCTGCGCCAATTAAACCGGCGGTGATTTTAGGATTGTTTTTTGCAGGCGGCACAAATTTTACACCTTCCATATCCGTTTTTGCTGGTTCGTTTATATAACGGCCATGTTTTGGAACGGCTTCTTCTGCAAAATTTCGCCCAAGGTTTTGTAATGCTTTTTTAAATTCTTTTCCAACCATCGGTTTCCCATGCCCGGTTGCTACAATTTGCGGATGTAAACCAATTAGCTTTCTTACAGAAACCCCGGCTGCTTTCCAATCACAGGTAAAATATTTCGGCGGACCGGAAATTATCTTTTTCTGCATGATTACAGCCAAGGCAGATTCCTGAACAGTGGTTACAAAAGCATCGCCGGCAACCAAAACATGATCAGTTTCACGAAATAAAGAAACATGGCCCGGTGCGTGGCCTGGCGTATGCAAAATCCTCCAGCCGGGTAATCCCGGTGTACCTTCTTCCGGGAAAGCATGTACTTTATTACCCAGATCGAGTGGTTTATTGGGGAACATCCATGAAGTTAAACTTATTAATCCACCGCCAACAAAAGGATCGACCGGCGGATAAGCAGAAAGTCCGGTTAAATACGGAAGCTCTAAATAATGTGCATAAACAGGCACGTCCCAAATTTCCAGCAAAGCTTCTAAAGCTCCGGTATGATCAAAATGGCCGTGTGTTAAAATGATATTTTCCGGTTTTGTACCTTCTCCAAAAATAGCTTCGGCCATATTTTGTATTTTTCCGGCCGAACCAGGTAAACCGGCATCAATTAAAACCCATTTATTTACGGCCGGATCGCCGGAAGCAATCATGTAAATGTTTACAAAAACAATTTTCATCCCCCAAACTCCGGGAGCAACTTCAAAATAGCTTTTGCCTGTGCTTTTAATTTTTTCTATTACTTCTGGTTCCATAAATTTTTATTTATTTAGAAGACAAGGAGTAACCTTATAAGTTTTTAAACTTTATCAATATGATAACAGCCGGTTTACATTTATTTAATTTAACCTAAAACAATTTATTTACGTACAATATTTATTCAACTTACATCATATCGTAAACAGTTTAATTATGAAAAAGAAAATTTATCTATTATCTATCGCAATCATGCTTGCCGGTTCTGCAAGCCAGTTAAGTGCAGCTACCGTAGTTACTGAACCTGTTTCAAAAGAAATTACACTTACAGATGCGCAAAAAGAAGCCAAATTAGAAGTCATTAAAGCGCGTGTGGAAGAGATTAAAGCGATGGATAAATCGCAATTAAACAAAGAGCAGAAAAAAGAATTAAAAACTGAATTAAAAACAATGAAAACCCAAGCCAAAGCATTAGGCGGCGGTATTTACTTGTCAGTTGGTGCAATTATCATCATCATACTTGTTTTAATCCTTATTTTATAATAAGCATTGCTATAAACTAAGAAAGCCTGATACATAAAAATATCAGGCTTTCTTAGTTTATAAGCTTTGATTTTTAATTATCTACCGCCGCTCATAGACATTAATTCCTGTATAGTTATTCTGTCAAAATCAGCAGGAATACTAAAAGTTCCGGGTTTAACTTTTTCTTTGGAGATTGATTTTAACGTAACATCAATTTTTTGCCCCATCTGTAAAGTGCTGAATTTGACTGGAAAACCACCTATGTTTGTAAAATATTTGGTAAGATTATTAGACGGCGTATTTACATCGTTAGTAACCCAAACATCAAAATTAGAACCGCTTTTACTATCTTTTACTTGTACTTTTTTACACTTGTAACCGGCAATAGTTTGCGTTTCTGTAGTTGGTGTAGAAGTGTAAGACGGCTCTCTATCTTTCATTTGTTCCATATCTGCAGGCGTAGCAACAGCTGCCTTTTTCATGGAAGCAACAGGCACGTCAACCAAAATAACTAAAAAGTCTGCTTTCTGATTAGAAAGTATTTTAATATCCGCCGGCCCTTGTTTGGTTTGATAAGAAGAGGAATCTCCTTTAAAATAATTTTTAGCCTCGGTTTGTTGTCCGTTAGCAGTTACACTGTACGTAATTACACCTTCGGTAATGTTTTTTTGTGCGTTGGCTGCAAAACCAATTGCAGTAAGTGCCAAACTTAAAGCAACTTTTTTTAGGTTATCCATGTTTTTCATTTTTTATAAAGTAAATATTTTGTTGATAAAAATGCAAGCTGATTTTTAATTTTTCGCTTATTTAAATCAAATACTTTAGTTAGACTGAAATACGAGTGCTTTGTTACGTTTCAGGATTTTTATTTTTCTGCCGTCTAAATTAGCTTCGTTTAAAAGCTTACTGATTAAATAATCAGAATTACGGGAATCCAGGACCAATTCGTTAAAAATTAAATTTCGGGAAATCTGATTTAAATCTATTCTTGGATTATTGGTAATCAAAACTTCATCTACTTTTATCTTTTGCCGGAAGGTTTTGTTTTCGTAACTTTTATCGGCCACAAAGATTAAATGATTTCCAAATTGTATTAAATTATTTTGCTTGCTAAAAACAGTATTATTAAAATTTTGATCAGGTTTAATCATTATTACTTGTGTTGATTTGCAACTATCCAGATAAGGTTGGATAGAATACTGAAATGTTTTATCGGTCGTTTTTAAATCTGTTAGGATGATTGCTTTGTTTCCATTTTTAAAAATCAAACCAATATTCTTTCTAAGACTGAGCAGGATAATTTCATTTTGATTAGTTGCACGAATACGTTTGTAAGAAAAGCTGCAAAGAAAAAGCAGGGTAAAAACAGCACTTAGTTTTAACAACACAGGTTTGCGATAAATTATCCAGCTAAAACAACAACAAATAATTGCATAAAGCAGCAAATATTCCGGTATGGTAATCCATAATTTGTTCCAATTCCCAAAAGGGATATTTTCAATCCAAACCAAACCTTCATTCATCAAAACAATTATTTTTTCTAAAAGAAAAGCTAAAGGTTTGGCAATTATATCTAAACTTGGAAGCAATAAAAATGCTATTCCGAAATACATAATCAGCATTGAAGGCAGCACAATAAACAAGTTACTAATGAGAAAATAAACCGGGAACTGATGAAAATAAAATATACTCACCGGAAAAGTAATGATTTGCGCAGCCAAAGAAACGGATAGGAGCGACCACAACTTCCGAAGAAAATAGTTTTTAAAAGCAAGTAGGTTTTCGATGATCGGCTGTAAAATAATCAACCCAAAAACAGCCAGATAAGAAAGCTGGAAACCAACATCAGTGATGAAAAACGGATTATAAAGCAGCAGCACAAAAGCAGAAACCAGTAAAATATTTAACATACTGATGTGCTGGTTATACGTTTTCCCGACGATCACAAACGTAATCATTACTGCGGCGCGGCAAACGGCCGGCGAAAAACCGGTAATCAGCGCGTAAATCCAAATCAGTAAAATGGATATAATGGCTTTTAAAATAACACCGCTTCTTTTACGATTTAAAAAACGCAGCAACAAATCGATGATGATATAAACCAGTGCCACGTGCATGCCCGAAACAGAAAGTACGTGCATCGTCCCGGTTTTGGCATAAGCCTGCAATACGTCCTGACTTAAATCTGCACGGTAGCCCAGAATTAAAGTGGAAGCGACCGAAATTGCGTTTCGATCGTGCATGTATTTTTGAAGTTTACGGACTAAATTTTTACGAACTTTTAAAGCATACGCAATCACAGGATTTCCTTTCCCGGAAGCAATCAATTGAAATTCGTTTGGATTTAGGAAAGTTTGGAAATAAATATTTTGATGTTGCAGCCAGTTTTTGTAATTAAATTCTGCCGGGTTAAAAGGCGCATCAACAGGTTTGTAATTATTTTTTATTAGTAATTCATCGCCATAATTATAAGGAGAAGTTTGATTGGAATCCAACTTTAAAGCAACCAGCAAACTGCCGGAAGACGAAAGAATTTTGCCGTTAAAAGAAGTATGCGTAACCGAAGTATTAAAGCGCACGATATTGCCGGTTTGCCTGGGTTCCTGGATAATTTGAACCAGCAGCGCATCGGCTTTTTGTTTGGAAAAATGACTTCTGTGGTTAATTTCCTGATACCGGCCGGCAAATAATATTCCGGTAAAAAGTAAAAAACTATGGATGATTGCTCCGCCAATCCAGGGGTTCCGATAAATTTCCCATCTCGTAAATCCAATGTTGAGTGAAGCAAAAATTAAAATCAATACACAAATTAATATCGACAGGAAAACCGAATTAAATGGAAAAACAATCCCCAGAAAAATACCTGTTAAAAGAGGCATCAGCAATTGTAAAAAAGGATTTTCGGGCAGTAGAAATGTGGCTTTCATGTTTAAAAACGATAGCGCATTTGCAGCCTGATTTCCGATTTTTTATCGCCTTCAATTAAATCCAAACCAGAGCCAACCGTTTTTTCTCCGCGATACAAGTAAGCACTGTATCGAAACCAGAAATCAATCCCTTTTTTAAAACTATATTGCGTGTTAAAGTAAGTGCGGAAACCGGTGTGCTGCAAGGGCAAAATGGTGTAGCTATACAGCACATCGTTTTCAAAAGAATAAACTCTGGAATCGTAACTTGCTGTTTTAAACCAAGCTAAGCGGAAATTACCGGAAATTTTACTGCCTTTTGGTTTATAAATAATATCCTGATAAGCCATTAAACCATATTCTGCCGCAGGTAAACCTTTTTGATATTTAACTACTTCTGCACGGTTTCTGAAGGTAATATTTTTGATGAAAGGATAGGAAATGTCTAATCGCCAATCCTGATAATACACGTTATCCAAGGCTGTAATTTTTGTATTATCGTTATTCTGCTGCTTCTTTTTAAAACGATAATTGAGGTAAGCAGTGATTTGGTTTGTGGGCGAATAAGTTAATCTTCCCAAATATTCGTGGCCGCCGCTATTGGGCTGGCTCACCTGAAATTTTAGCCAGGGAAACCTGAAAAAATCTGCATAACCGGAAAAGGTTAGCCGGGGCAGGATTTTTAAATTTAAGCCACTGTAAATTCCCTTTTCGTTTACGGCTTCCGTAGCTTCAGAAATAGCCTGATTATACAAGGAATTATAATTGCGGGAATAGTTTCGATACAATAAAACCAATGAAATATTGGAGGAAAGCGAACTTAGCAAACCATTTACCGTAGCTGCACCGCCGCTTAAACTTTTGGCTGTTTCGCCGAAGAAATACAAGTTACGGAAGCTGTAATCATAATAAAGCGACAGATTATCCAGTTCTTTTCCGGTAAAAGCATACTGATTATAAGCATTCCGGCGGCGTTGAACCGGATATTGAAAAATTGTATTATAAGCCGTTGCGCCAATCTTAAAATTTCGTTTGGCGTAATTTAAATCAAAACCGTAAGCAAGCTGTTCTGCCGCGTTTTTGTTTGTAATTTCTGTTGCCGTACGATGGTAACCAGTTGTACCAAGCGAAGAAATATACTCCGGATTTGCCGTTTTTTGCACAGTTGCATCAATTGGCTGATCAGAAATAAAAGGTGTAAATTCTATCGATTTAAACTTAAAAGTTGCTGCCGCGCCACGGAAATAAGTGATCTCGTTGGTAGAAGTATAAGGTGTTAAACCACGGCTCACTTTCGGCACCAGAGTTGCATCCGCATTTTTACCAAAAGCAAAACCGGTGTATAAACTTAAACCCTGGCCAAACTGCAAAGAAAAATCACCTATAACAAACCGTTTTACAAAACCAAAATTTTTAAAGGAAAGGCTGGCTGAATAAAAGTCAAAACCGGTACTGTTTTTACCGGTAAAAAATGGTTCTCCGGCATCTTTATCCATATTAACGGATAGTTGGATGCGCTGCTGAAAATCAAAACGGTAACGCCCCAGCAGTTTTTGCGCGTTCCCGGTATAGTGCGAAAGCTTGGAATCTTTTGCAATCAGAAAACCTTTTTGCTGCTGCAATACTTGTCCGTAACGGAAGATAAAATCCTGCTTGCCATACCGAAACATGTTTTTTAAGCTTAAAGTATTAAAATCCAGATCGGTTGAAATGGTAACAAAAGGCAGTAATTTTTGGATAGTTTGCAAATCAAAAAGATCGATACTTTGCAGTTCAAGCAGGTTAAGCAACTTTCCGTTAACTAAAATATGTTCTTTTAATGCGGAGATTTGAAGTGCCGACAAAAATAAAAGCTCCTGTAATTGCGTAATTGTAGCTTTGTTGAGGTTGAGCGGATGCTGACGGTAATTTATCAACTGGCCAATCAGTTCCGAATAATCGTAATCATCCGGCAGGTTTTCGGCAGCAGCTTCAATAATGATTTCAATTTCACGGTCTGGCGCAGTTTGTGCAAGCGCATATTTTGAAAAAATCATCAAAATAATAAGCAATAAAATTTTATACTGCACACTATAGTTATTTGTACTGCATGTTGGTTTAAAATTAATAATAATATCAATATTAACTAATAATTAAATTAATAAATAAGATAGAAATATTTAAAAAATGCCTGACCCTTTTTTTGAAGTAATTTTAGTTGGCGATTCCGGTAATATTGCCCGTTATAAAGCTGATCCTGTTTTAAGCTTGCTAACCAGGCATTTAAATACGCCAAACTCTTCGGCTGTAATTTTTTTGGGCGATAATATCTATCCGCAGGGTTTACCCGAAAAAGGAAACCGGTTGCGGGCGGATGCAGAATTAGTGCTGCAAAAACACTATGAAGCGGTGAAGGATTATCCCGGAAAGGTGATTTTTATTTCCGGAAACCACGACTGGAATAAAGGCAAAGATGATGGTTATGAATATGTAGTGAGGCAGGAAAAATACCTGGAAAACCTGTTTAACGGCGATCAGGTTTTCCTGCCTTCCAACGGTTGCCCCGGCCCGGAAGAAGTTCCTGTAAATAACGATTTAACGATTATTGTTATCAATACGCAGTGGTGGATTCAGCGCGGCTTTCGGCCAATCGGCCCAAAAGATGGTTGTAAAGCCAGCTCAGAAGAAGATTTTTATGCTTTACTGGAAGCCATGCTCCACAAAAATAAAGACAAAAAAGTGCTGGTGGTTGGCCATTATCCCGTTTACAGTTATTCGTTGCACGGCGGCAAATTCAAGTTCAAACATCACGTTTTCCCGTTAACGCTTTATCGCAAAAAAGCTTTTGTGCCGATGCCATTTGTGGGTTCGCTGCTTCCTTTATACCGCAAATATATTGGTGCGCCCGAAGATCTTTCGCATTTACGTTTCAGGCAATTAAAGAAGAAACTGAAGGAAATTTTTAGTAAACATCCAAACCTGATTTATGCTGCCGGACACGAACACAATCTGCAGCATATTTACAAAAACCGGGTAAATTATATTGTGAGCGGCGCGGCTTCCAAATCCACTTATGTACGAAAAGGGAAATACGGCAAATTTGCTTTAGCGGCAAAAGGTTTTTTTAAGCTGAAGTTTTCATCGGATCAAAAAACTACGGCAGAAGTTTGGGCTGTAGATGAACTGAACGAAAACGGAAAATTGGTTTACCAAAGCGAACTACCCTAAGAATTTGCCGGTAAAAGAAGCTTCAAAACTAAAGGTTCCAAACTGATATTAATGTGTTTTACGCGGCCGATTACTTCACCGTCAATTTGCAGCATAATGCCTTTTTTCTGACTTAAATATGCTTGCTCACAACTAATCACTTCAAAATATTCACTGGTTTGCAGCGTTCCGCGAAACATTTTCCAGGCTAACGGAATAATTTTAAAAAACGGAAAAGGCTTTACAATACACAACTCAAAACGCCCGTCGTCAATTTTCCCGGTTGGGTTGATAACCGCGCCCGTTCCGTATTTTGATGCGTTTGCAAAAGTGATGGAAACGGCTTTCCGCCTGGCTTGTTTTCCGTCGTAACGGATCAGGAAACGTTTACTCCGGATCAAAAAAATTTCCGTCCACAAATGCCTGGCATAAGTAATTAAACCGCGCTGGGTATCCTGTTCAAAACGCCTTACAATTTTGGCGTTTAAACCTACATCAGCCAAATGCACGCAGGTAAAATTATTTATTTTGAGCAGGTCAATCGGTTTAATTTTGTAATCGTTCAACAAATCATAAGCGGCAGGAATATTCGGAATTGCCAGTTCGCGCGCCATGCCGTTTGCAGATCCGTAAGGTAAAATCATCACTGGCAACTGGTAGTGCGGTGCTATTTTTGCAACAATATTTAATGTTCCGTCGCCGCCGGCAGCAACCAGTAAATCCGGGTGATAAGTTTCAATTTGCTTTCGGATCAAACCTTCACAATCCGGCATTTTCAGTTCAAATATTCGAAACTTGAATTCATATTGTTTGCTTTTCTCATCCAGTAATTGCCGGAATTGTTCATCAGCATAAGCACCGGCACGCGCATTGTAAATTATCAGAACCGAAGACCCGGAAGGCAGCCTCACAATTGCTCTTTTACTTCCAGCAGAAACTTTTTCAGGTTCTCCAGCGAGCTGATTACCTGCTGGCTTTCTTTCGCTTCGCTGCCGTTCTGCTTCAGATAATCCCGCGCACCCTGTAAAGTAAAACCGCGTTCGTTAATCAGGTTGAAGATGATTTTGAGATTGTCTACATCTTCAGGTGTGAAAAGCCGGTTTCCTTTTTTATTTTTTTTAGGTTGAAGGATATCGAATTCCTTCTCATAAAAACGGATCATCGACTGGTTTACATTAAACATGGCCGAAACTTCGCCCATCGTATAATACATTTTATTGATGTCTCTCTCTTTGTAAGGCATGTGGTAAAGTTAACAGTTTGCGTGGAAGATAAGAAGATGCTTCTTTTATGGGATAAAATAAGTTTTTGCCGGATAATTTTAAGCAAACCTGCGGTTGCCAGGCATTACGTTCTTTTATCTTGAAACAAAAGAACCAAAAGTTCAAGCATTTCGGATCGCCTCCGGGCGAAATGCAGCCCAACGCGCCTGGGTGGTTACCTTGCAAGTTGCCTTTCTTTCGGATGCTTTTTTCTTTTGAATGCTTTTTTTACCAACTGTTTATATCCGCCATACTGTCATCCCGACCGCAGGGAGAGATCTTCTTCAAACTTTAACAGTAACCACCATAAAGGTAGCCACCTAGGTGCGGGAAGGCCCGGCAAAACGCCCGGAGGGATCGGGTTTGTCTTGAATTTATTGGTTCTTTTTGTTCAAGCAAAAAGAACGAAAGAAAAGGCTGTAAGCCTGCTTAAATACCATTTTATGCTGATAAAAGAAGCTTGCTTCTTTGTTAGCAAACCTGCGGTTGCCAGGCATTACGTTCTTTTGTCTTGAAACAAAAGAACCAAAAGTTCAAGCATTTCGGATCGCCTCCGGGCGAAATGCAGGCCCGCGCGCCTGGGTGGTTACCTTGCAAGTTGCCTTTCTTTCGGCTAATTTTTTCTTTCGGTTAACTTTTCTTCTGTGATGCTTCTTTCACCAACTATTTTTTTATCCGCCATGCTGTCATCCCGACCGCAGGGAGAGATCTTCTTCAAACTTCAACAATCTCCATCATAAAAGTAACCACCCAGGTGCGAAGGCCCGAACGGGTGCGCGGACGAGCGATCAGCCGTTCTTGAATTTTTGGTTCTTTTTGTTCAAGCAAAAAGAACGGAAGGAAGGGATAACATCCCGATTAAATACAATTTTATGTTGATAAAAGAAGCTTGCTTCTTTGTTAGCAAACCTACGGTTGCTTGGTTTTACGTTCTTTTGTCTTGAAACAAAAGAACCAAAAATTCAAGCATTTCGGATCGCCTCCGGGCGAAATGCAGCCCAACGCGCCTGGGTGGTTACCTTGCAAGTTGCCTTTCTTTCGGTTGACTTTTCTTTCGGTTAAATTTTATTCGGATGCTTCTTTTACCAATTGTTTTTCTGGTACCCTTTTATCATCCCGACCGCAGGGAAGGGATCTTCATTAAAGTAGTCGAACTTGTAAGGTTGAAAGAAGATTTCTCCCTTCGGATCGAAATGACAACGCGCACCTTTCTCTCTTTTCTTCAAAACCCTATCTTTGCCGCACATTTTTATACGATAAAAACAGCATCCGTAATGTTAACTGCTTTCCAAATACGCCGGCAATTTTTAGATTTTTTTGCTTCCAAACAACATCAAATCGTTCCTTCCGCACCGATTGTAGTCAAAAACGATCCAACTTTGATGTTTACCAACGCCGGCATGAACCAGTTTAAAAGTATTTTTTTGGGAGAAGAAAGTCCAAAATTTCCGCGTGTGGCCGATACACAACGTTGTTTGCGCGTTTCCGGCAAGCATAATGATTTAGAGGAAGTTGGCATCGATACCTATCATCACACCATGTTTGAGATGCTGGGCAACTGGAGTTTCGGCGATTATTTTAAAAAGGAAGCCATTGAATGGAGCTGGGAATTACTGACCGAAGTTTACGGCATCGACGCAAGCCGTTTGTATGTTACTTATTTTGAAGGAGATGCTGCTGAAGGTTTGGAGAAAGACCAGGAAGCCTACGATTTATGGAAACAGTTTTTGCCCGAAAGCCATATTCTCCCCGGAAATAAAAAAGACAACTTTTGGGAAATGGGCGAAACCGGTCCGTGCGGACCATGTTCTGAAATTCATTTTGACAACCGGAGCGAGGAAGAAAGAGGAGCGGTAAGCGGCGCAATTTTGGTTAATGCCGACGACCCGCAGGTAATTGAAATCTGGAATAACGTGTTTATGCAGTTTAACCGTTTAAAAGACGGTTCACTGCAACCGCTGCCCAACAAACATGTGGATACCGGAATGGGTTTTGAGCGTTTGGTGCGTGTTTTACAAGGTAAAAGTTCTAATTACGATACGGATGTTTTTCAGCCGCTGATTCAATTTATTGCGGAGAAAAGCGGGAAAGAGTATGGAGGCAAGGTTGACGTAATAAACGTATATGATGTTTCTATGCGCGTTATGGCTGATCACATTCGTGCAATTAGTTTCGCTATTGCTGATGGCCAACTTCCTTCCAACAACAAAGCCGGCTATGTTATCCGTCGGATTTTAAGACGAGCCTTGCGTTACGCTTATCAATACCTTAACCTGAAAGAACCTTTTTTGAATCAGTTAATACCTCTTTTGTCTGAGCAATTTAAAGACGTATTTCCAAGTTTATATGATCAGAAAGATTTTGTTCAGAAAGTTGTTTTGGAGGAAGAGTTTTCATTTTCGCTGACACTAAAAAATGGAATTTATTTATTTAATGATTACTTGGCTCATCCAGATAAAGAATTTCAATTTGGTACTTATGATTTAGAGACCATAACCGGCAAAAATCTTCCTGGTAGTTTTGCTTTCATGTTGTACGATACGTTTGGGTTCCCAATCGACTTAACACAGTTAATAGCTCGAGAGAATGGATGGACTGTAAATCTAATCGAATTTAATGAACTCCTCCAAGAACAAAGAAACCGCTCCCGCGCCGCAACAGCCATTGATACCGGCGATTGGATCAGTTTAAAAGAAGATGATACCGTAGAATTTACCGGTTACGAAGAAATAGAAACCGTTGCACACATCATCAAATACCGAAAAGTTAAAGCGAAAGGAAAAGAGCAATTCCAAATTGTGCTGGATAAAACGCCTTTTTATGCAGAAAGCGGCGGTCAGGTTGGTGATACCGGCGATTTGATTTTTCCGGATGGTGAGATTATCCCGGTTACGGATACCAAAAAAGAAAACGGATTGATTGTGCATTTTGTAGATAAACTGCCGGAAGATCCGTCGGATGTTTTAACGACTTATGTTGATCCGGAACGCCGGTTGAGTATTGAAAATAATCACTCGGCAACGCATTTGCTTCATGCTGCTTTGAAGGAAGTTTTGGGCAGCCATGTTAACCAGAAAGGTTCTTTGGTTAGTCCGGATGCTTTACGTTTTGATTTTTCGCATTTTGCTAAAGTTACGGACGAGGAAATTTCGAGAATTGAAGCGGTTGTCAACCGTAAGATTAGAGAAAATGTGGGCGTAACCATTCAATCCATGTCTTTTGCCCAGGCCTCACAAACCGGCGCAATGGCTTTATTTGGAGAGAAGTACGGCGATGTAGTTCGTGTAGTAACCATGGACGAAAAGTTTTCGATTGAGCTTTGCGGCGGAACACATGTTAATGCAACGGGGCAAATTGGTTTCTTCCAGATCGTTGCTGAAAGTGCGGTTGCGGCAGGCGTTCGCCGGATTGAAGCGATTACCGGAACAAAATCCGAAGAATTTATTCATCAGCAAAACGAAGAAATTAAAGCATTAAAAGAACTGCTGAAAAATCCGGCTGATCTGAAAAAGAGTTTGGAGCAGGTTTTGGAGGAAAATAATCTCCTTAAAAAAGAAGCAGAAAAAGCGGTTCTGGATAAAATCATCAACCTGAAAAAAAAACTGGCCGCCAGGCATACTGTTTTTAACGGCATAAATTTGGTGTCCGAACAGGTGGATTTGCCAAATGCCGAAGCCATAAAAAACCTGGCTTATCAAACCAAAGATTTGCTGGATAATGTAGTGCTGGTTTTGGGTGCAATTATCAACGATAAACCAAATTTAACGGTAATGATTTCCGAAAATTTAGTAAAAGAAAAAGGTTTGGATGCGCGAACAATCATTAAAGAACTGGCCAAAGAGATACAAGGCGGCGGCGGCGGACAACCTTTTTACGCTACGGCCGGAGGGAAAAATGCTGCTGGTTTAAAAGCAGCAATTGATAAAGCCAAAGCGTTTATCTCTACCCAAATCTGAAAAAACAAGCATAAAAAAAGCATTGCTGTAATTGGCGATGCTTTTTTTATGAGGTAAAATTTGGGTTTAGTGATGGCCGTGATCGCCATGTCCATGGTCATTTCCACCTTGTCTATGGTCATCATGACCGCCATATCCATCCGGACGGCCGCCTCTTCCGTGGTCATCATGTCCGCCGTTAAATTGTCCTTGCGGCCTGCCCTGGTTTGGATTTCCTCCGGGACGGTTGAAGCCGCCGCCGTTGTTCCCCGGTCTGTTGTCATGCACGTTATTTGTACGGTTGATATTTACATTGGTACGGTTAATAACTGTCCGGTTTTCCCTTAACATTGGTTGGCGTGCACCGCTCCAATTCCGGTATCTGCCATAACTAACCCGGTCTCTAGAAAAGTTTAAATAAGGTTTCGGGCGGTTAACTACTACTTTATAACCGGAGTATAAATCGTATCCGCGATAGCGCGGAGGCAGGTTGCTGGCAAAAATCCAGCGGCCGCCATCCTGATAAATATATTGGTTTGTAGAAACATCGTAATAAGATTCTATATCCGGCAGGTAATAATAATCTACATGATTGTAACCGCTTGGACCCCAGGCTGGCTGGCGGCCAATATTGATGCTGAGACTAAGTTGTGCCTGTGCGCCTGCATGTAAAGAAAAAACCAGGGCAGCACCCAGTACGGTTTTTAAAATTGCTTTTTTCATGATCGTTTAAGTATGTATATCAGTTTAAACGTAAACCAGGGTACAGGGTTTAAAATACCAAAGTAACAGTTTCATTACTGCTTTTACCGGGTAAAAATCATTGTTTTATTTTTGAATGCTCAGCAAAAAACTTTCGCGGCTACAACTCTCCGGTTACAAAAAGATTTTCCTGTTTACCGCTTTTCTTCAGTAAAAAATAATGAGAACGAATGGCCTTATGCAAAGGGAAAGCCCTGTAAGGCAAGTTATACTTTTCTGCATATTTGCGGATGATCGGCGTGATGGCCGGATAATAAGTGTGTGCCACAGTTGGAAATAAATGATGTGCTACATGGTGGTTAAAACCGCCGAACAGGAAATTTGCCAGGCTGCTTTCGGTACAAAAATCTTGCGTAACCGTAATTTGGTGCATCGACCAGGTTATATTCATCCTGCCGTTTTCGGGCGGCATCGGGAAAACAGAATCTTCGTTAACATGTGTAGAAAGTAAAGCCATTACACCAAAAGCACTGGCTGATAAGTGCATCACCAAAAAAGCAAGCAAAACAATATACCAAGGCTGTGCAAGCACCAGCATCGGCACCGCAACCATATAAAAAATGTTAAACAGTTTTGTAGCAATCAGTTTGGCTGCCTCATATTTGGGGATGTTAACCACACGCTTTAAATAATTATCGCGGCTGCCGAAAACATCTTTAAAATCACGTATAAAAATCCAGTTCAGGCTATAAAAAAAGTATAAAAACCACATGTAAATATGCTGGTAACGGTGCATGTTTAGCCAGCGGCTGGCTGGGAAAATCCTAACCACATCGCTTTGTTTCATATCGATATCCCAGTTTTGCATATTCGGATACGGATGGTGCAGCAATAAATGGCGTTTTTTCCAGATAAAATTACTGCTGCCAAACAGTTCGAGGATGTATGTAAACCAATTGTTATACTTCCGGTTTTTAAAAATAGAACCATGCGCGGCATCATGGAAACCGTTTAAAAAAACCAGGATCATTGTAAAACCTGTTAAAATATAAAAGGTAAAAAGTAAGGGAGTTTGGTTGCCGAATAGTAAAATACAGCTGTAAAACGCGAGATATAGAACAACTAAAGCGAGCGATTTAAAAATTATCCGGTACTGGATTTTGCTGTTGTTAAGTACACGCTCCTGGACTTCTTTTTGCAGGTCTTTAAAAAAATCATCTTCGCCGGCCTTTTTAAAAACAGGTTTGATTATATTATTATTCATCTTTTTGGTCGTAAATAAGCTTTTGTATAATAGATCGGCTTAAATAAAATCAGAAAAACACATGTTTTAACATGCTTTGTATTTTAAAACAAACGATCAAATTTATCATTGGTTTAAAAAAATGCGAAATACTACAATTTGAAATACATCGTGTAATTTTTACAGATTTAGCGCAGCATGGTGCAATCCAAAATAATTAATAGTTTTACATTTTGAACAACAAGCACAGGTACCTGTAAATGACGATAGAATCAGCCCGGTTACAAGCAGAATATGAAGTAGTTATTGGATTGGAAGTACATGCACAGCTGGCAACCGCAAGTAAAGCTTTCTGCTCGGATTCGGCGGCTTTTGGGGCAAAACCAAACCGCCATGTAAGTCCGGTTTCACTTGGTCATCCCGGCACGCTGCCTTTCATCAACAAAAAACATATTGAATATGCGGTAAAGTTGGGTTTAGCTACGCATTGCCAGATCAGAAATTATAACTTTTTCGACCGTAAAAATTATTTTTATGCCGATTTGCCGAAGGGTTATCAGATTACCCAGGATGCTGCCGCGATTTGTTACGAAGGTTTTATCGGCATAAAAACAGTATCAGGTAATAAAGATATTCGACTGAACCGTATCCATATGGAAGAAGATGCCGGTAAAAGTTTGCACGATCAGGATGAAGAAAATACATTGATCGATTTAAACCGCGCCGGCGTGCCGCTGCTGGAAATTGTATCCGAACCGGATTTGCGAAGTGGAGAAGAAGCGCATGCTTACCTGGCAGAAATCCGGCGGTTAGTCCGCTTTTTGGGTATTTGCGACGGCAATATGGAAGAAGGCAGTTTGCGTTGCGATGCCAATATTTCTGTCCGTAAAAAAGGCGAAATCGAATACGGAACGCGTTGCGAAGTGAAAAATCTTAATTCCATTAAAAATGTTCAAAAGGCGATTGAGTTTGAAGCCGGCCGGCAAATTAAACTGCTGGAACGCGGCCAAATCATCGAACAAACCACCTTAAATTTTGATGCCGACAGCGGCGAAACTTCTGTTCTGCGCAGCAAGGAAATGGCAAATGATTATCGTTATTTCCCGGAGCCGGATTTGCCGCCGATAATTTTAAGTGAAGCTTATATTGAAGAGATCAGGAAAAGTTTGCCTGCGTTGCCGGAGGAATTATACATAAAATACACTTCCGAATTAGGTTTGAGCGATTACGAAGCCAATGTGATAACTGCTGACCATGATCTGGTTTTGTATTATGAAGAGCTGATCAAAGAAACAAATCATTACAAAGCTGCGGCGCACTGGCTGATGGGGAGCATCAAATCTTACCTGAATACGCATGCTGTTTTTATCGGTGATTTTTTACTGAAGCCAAAAATAATTGCCGAGATTATCACATTGGTTGATGCCGGTAAAATAAGCAACACGGCAGCCGCACAGCAGCTTTTCCCGGAGTTAATCCGTTATCCGGAAAAAACAGCAACGGAAACCGCCACGGCTTTAAATTTGTTTATCGACCAAAGCGTAGAAAAACTGGATGCTATTATCGAGCAGGTTTTACAACTGCATCCGCAAAAAGTAACCGAATATAAAAAAGGCAAGAAAGGGATTTTGAGCTTGTTTATGGGCGAAGTGATGAAGCTTTCTAAAGGGAAAATTGATCCCAAAGTTGCAAATCGTGTACTTGCCGAAAAATTAGAAAAATAAAATGAAAAAAATAATCGTTCCTGCAATGCTGACTGTTGCTGTTTTAAGTGCTTGTAAGGATAAAAAATCTTTTAGTATTGCAGGTAAAATAGAGCATCCGGCTGCGCAGAAAGTGTATCTGCTGGAGGCGGATTCTACCAATGTTCACGTGGTTGATTCTGCACAGTTAAGCGAACAGAACAAGTTTGAGTTTAAAAAATCGGCTCCGTTTGCAAATCTGTATAAAATCAAAAACGGTGATCAGGAGTTTGATTTGATTGCTGAAAATGGAAACAATATCGACTTTAAAACTGATTTATCCGATCCCGCACATAATTATACCACCAGTGGTTCGGAAGATTCAGAAAAAATAAGAGAATATAACCGGATCAGCAATATTTATACGGCTAAAAACAGTAAGCTGGCCAACGAATATCAGGAAGCGGCGGCTGTAAAAGGTGCCGATGCGGATGTAGTTTTAAAAAAATATCTCCCGCAGTTTGAGCAGAACATGGCTTCACTCTCTTTAGAAATTTTGAAGTTTGTAGATGCCAACAAAAATTCTCTGGCTGGTTTTTATGCAGCAATGGCGTTAGATCAGTTAAAATACGAAAAAGAATTAGTGGATTATGCTGACGGATTGAAAGGAAAATTTAAAGGAAACCAGGCGGTAATGCAGTTTGTAAAACACATGGAACTGGTAAAACCGGTTTCTGTTGGCCACCAGGCACCAGATTTCACTATTCCCGGAATCGATGGAAAAATTATTAAACTAACCGATTACAAAGGTAAATATGTAATGCTGGATTTTTGGGCTTCCTGGTGCGTGCCTTGCCGGAAAGAAAACCCGAACGTGGTTAAATTATATCAGCAATATCACCCAAAAGGTTTAAATATTATCGGTATTTCACTGGATGAAAATAAAGATGCCTGGCAAAAAGCAGTTAATGACGACCGTTTAACCTGGGTACACGGCAGCGAGTTGAAAAATTTTAACGGGCCGGTTGTGCAAAGCTTTCAGGTTCAGGCTATTCCGTCTAATTTTATAGTAGATCCTTCGGGAAAAATCATTGCTAAAAATATCACCGGAAATGATTTAGCAGTATTTTTTGCAGCAACATTTAAGTAGGTTAAAAGAAGCACATTTCACAATTACTTAATAAAAAATTAACATTTGCAATCTTTTTTAGCCGTTACATTTACATAAAATTAAGAAGATGAGTAATTCAAAACAAAAGATCCTGATTGTTGATGATGAACCGGATATTTTGGAGCTGATTGAATATAACCTGAACAAAGAAGGTTATCAGGTTTATACTGCTCATAACGGACAGGAAGCTGTTGCAGAAGCAAAAAAGGTTTTGCCCGATCTGATTATTTTAGATGTAATGATGCCGAAAATGGACGGTATTGAAGCTTGCCGGATTATGCGGACAATGCCGGAATTTAAAACCACTTTTATGGTTTTTTTAACGGCCAGAAGTGAAGAATACTCTGAAATTGCAGGTTTTAACGTAGGTGCGGATGATTACATTGCCAAACCAATTAAACCACGGGCTCTGGTTAGCCGGATCAATGCTATTTTGCGCCGCAACCAGCCTTCCGAAGATAGTCCGGATAATAAGCTGGAAATCGGTGATCTGGTGATTGACCGGGAAGCTTTTATGGTTTTTCAGGGCGGAGAAAAAGTAGTGCTCGCCAAAAAAGAATTTGAATTGTTGTATTTGCTGGCTTCCAAACCCGGTAAAGTTTATACCCGCGAATCGATATTGAAAAATATATGGGAAGATTCTGTTGTAGTTACGAATAGAACAATTGATGTACACATCCGTAAAATCCGCGAAAAGCTGGGCGAAAACTATGTTTCTACAGTAAAAGGAGTGGGTTATAAATTTGAGTTGCTGTAAAACGCTGCAAATCTGCGATATTTGCAGCAGATGAAATTCCCAAAATTCCAGGATCTGATCCTGTTTGAAAACAATGATTTAATAGTTGTAAATAAACCTCCTTTTTTAAGTTCACTGGATGAAAGGGAAGGAGGAGAAATTAACCTGCTTCGTTTAGCAAAGAATTATTGGGCAGACGCACAAATCTGCCATCGGTTGGATAAAGAAACTTCCGGCGCGTTAATCATCGCCAAAAATCCGGAAGCTTACCGCTTTGTTTCCATACAGTTTGAAAAAAGGCAGGTAAAAAAAGTATATCATGCGGTTATTGACGGCACACATGTTTTTGAAAACCTGCTGATTGATTTACCTATTTTGAATGTAGGTAAAGGCAACGTAACTATCAGCAGGCAGGAAGGTAAACGTGCCGAAACCTGGTTTAATTCTCTCAAATATTTTAAACATTACACTTTGGTAGAGTGCCGGCCGGTAACCGGCCGGATGCACCAGATCCGTATCCATTTAGCTACGCAACGGGCTTCTATTGCCGGTGATGAAACGTATAAAGGTAAGCCGGTAATGCTGTCGGATTTGAAGAAAAAGTATCGTTTGGGAAAAGATCAGGAAGAGTTGCCAATTATGAAACGTTTTGCCTTGCATGCTTTTGAAGTGTCTTTTAAAATCAATCCCGAGGAGGAAATTACGGTACATGCACCTTACCCGAAAGACTTTGATACTTTGTTAAAACTACTCGAAAAGTTTGATCAATAGCCATTCATTATATTCATTTCATTATTTTTGCTATCCAAAATACAGGACAGTTTTTGTAGGATTTTTCTAACTAAAAATTCGTCTCCATTGAAGGAATTTCTTTTCCTGCCAGCTTCGTAACATGACTGTGATATGACCTTTTACAATGTTTATGTTGAAATAATATAGGTTACAACATCGTTTTAATATTGTACTAAAAAAAATACAGGATATTCTTTTTTAGACAAAATAAAGTACAGGATCAAAAACAAAAATATGTACGTTACGTTAAAGGGAAAATGGTATCTTTGAGGCTTTATGTTCTAAAGTTTTAACCCTGCCAGGTAATTTTTTAAAGCTAACGTTCTGTTAAGCAAAAGCATTTTATAAATTATGAGACAACTCAAAATATCACAGTCAATCACTAACCGCGAGTCACAATCGCTTGATAAATATCTTACAGAGATCGGTAAAGTAGATCTAATTACAGCCCAGGAAGAAGTTATCTTAACGCAAAAAATTAGGGAAGGAGACCAGGCAGCTCTTGAACGTTTAACTAAAGCGAATTTACGATTTGTAGTTTCAGTAGCAAAACAATATCAAAATCAGGGTTTAACATTAGGAGATTTAATTAACGAAGGAAATTTAGGTTTAATTAAAGCGGCTAAACGTTTTGATGAAACTAAAGGCTTTAAATTTATTTCTTACGCCGTTTGGTGGATTCGTCAATCCATCCTGTCAGCAGTGGCAGAACAATCCCGGATTGTTCGTTTGCCTTTAAACCAAGTTGGCTCTTTAAGTAAAATTCGTAAAGCATATTCCCGTTTGGAGCAGGAGTTTGAACGCGAGCCAACTCCGGCTGAGTTAGCGGTTGATCTGGAAACTACAGAAGATCGGATTGCAGATTCTTTAAATAATTCCGGTCGCCATGTTTCTATGGATGCACCGTTTATCCAGGGTGAAGAAAATACTTTGTTAGACGTTTTGCAACATGGCGATCCGGCTACAGATAACAGTATGATCCAGGAATCGCTTTCTTTGGAAGTTATGCGTTCTTTATCTTCTTTGCCGGAAAGAGACCGCGAAGTTATCATCCTGTTTTTTGGTTTAGGATCCGGGACACCGCAATCTTTAGAAGAAATCGGCGAGCGTTTTATGATTACCAGAGAACGTGTTCGTCAGTTAAAAGATAAAGCTTTACAACGTTTAAGGCATACTTCTCGTAACAACGTGCTGGAGTCTTACCTTTAATACTAATACTTCTTTTATCACTAAAAAAATTAAATTATGGCCGAACAGGAAAAAAAAGCAGGATCAAAAGTAGTTGGGATCAGTTTAGTTTTAATTATTCTTCTTGTTTTAGCAGTAATTATTATCTGGGTGATTAAGTAAAATTTCTGAAAAAAAATCAAAAAAAAGAGGTTGTCTTTATCAAAGGCAACCTCTTTTTTTATTCCCGATTCTTTTTTATTCCCAGGCACTGGCTTCATTTAACTGATGAACCATATCCGCATTTAATTCAATTTCTGTTGCTTTAATCATTTCTTTCAGTTGTTCTGCACTGGTTGCACTTGCAATCGGCGCAGTAACTCCCGGACGGTTAATTAACCAGGCAATAGAAACCGTGGCAGGCGTAGTATTCAACTCCTCAGAAACGGAATCCAATGCTTTTAAAATTTTAAAACCTTTTTCATCTAAATATTTATTTACAGCATGCCCGCGTTTGCTTTTAGTAAGATCAGCCTCCCAACGATACTTGCCGGTTAAAAAGCCGCTCGCTAAAGAAGAATAAGTAAGTACACTTATATTATTTTCCTGACAAAGCGGTTCCAATTCCTGCTCATAACTTTCCCGGTCGTACAAATTATATAAAGGCTGCACGGTTTGATAAGCAGGGAAACCATGTTCTTTACTGGTTTTTAAAGCTACCTGGATGCGTTGGGCAGTCATGTTGGAAGTGCCGATCACCCGTACTTTCCCTTCATTTATCAGTTCCTGGTAAGCTGCCAGCGTTTCTTCCATCGGTGTATCCGGATCGTCAAAATGTGATTGGTATAAATCGATATAATCTGTTTGCAAACGTTTTAAAGAATCTTCTGCCGCTTGTTTAATCCGGGTTTTAGAAAGCCCTTTTTTATCATGGCCCATTTCTGCACCAACTTTTGTAGCTAAAACAATTTGATCGCGTTTGCCGGTTTTTTTTAACCAGTTACCAATAATCGTTTCAGATTCTCCGCCGTGATTACCGGGAACCCATGCAGAATAAACATCAGCCGTATCGATAAAATTACAACCGGCATCCGTAAAAGCATCTAAAATTTGGAAGGAAGTATTTTCGTCAATCGTCCATCCAAAAACATTACCGCCAAAAGCCAGCGGCGAAACTTCAATTCCGGAGGAACCTAAACTATTTTTTTTCATATCAGTATTTTCAGGGTTAACACTTAAAATAACAAACTGTTTATTGGTTTGCTGCTGCCGATTTTTTGCCGGTAAAAGAAGTATTGATTTAAGATACTTCTTTTATCAGCCTTTTTATCAGCCTGGCAGTTAAAATATTTAAAGGATTCGGGTTACTTTATCAATGTTTTGGTTAAGGTTAATAAGCCGAACAATTTGTTTGAGGAAATAATTGTTATTCTCTTAAACTTGTATAAAATTCCGTTCAGCAATAAAATATGAAAAGTCAGTTAGCAATTGTACGGCACGGCCAGTCGGCATACAATTTAGAAAATAAATTTACCGGTGAAATTGATGTCGATTTAACTCCGCAAGGCCGGGAAGAAGCAGTAATGTGCGGCCGCAAACTTCAAGGCATGCGTTTTAACACTTGTTTTACTTCTGTTTTAAAACGCGCTATCGAAACGCTGGATATTATTTTGGATACGATCGGCGAGAAAAACCTTCCGATTTGTAAAGATGCTGCTTTAAACGAAAGAAATTACGGCGACCTGCAAGGTTTAAACAAAGCAGAAACTGCCGAAAAATACGGTGCCCGGCAGGTAAACTTATGGCGCAGGAGTTTTGATATGGCACCTCCGGGCGGAGAAAGTTTAAAGCAAACGCAGGAACGTGTGCTTAAATATTATTATGCACAGATTGAACCTTTACTGCAGCAAGGGAAAAATATTTTGATTGTAGCACACGGCAATAGTTTGCGCGCTTTAATGATGCACTTAGAAAACATCAGCGAAGAAGCTATTGCGCATGTAGAATTGCTTACGGGCGTGCCGCGGGTTTATGATTTTGATGAATCAGGAAAGATTTCTAATGTTGAACATAAAACCTCGTAAAAGAAGTATTTTGGATGTGCGGTTACTTTGCCCGGTATTATTAAATAAAATTTTTTAGGTGATAAAAGAAGCATGAACCCAAAAATATTAACTGATTTAGTTAAAATGGAAATGCCTTTCGGGAAATACAAAGGCACCAAAATTTGCAATCTGCCGGAGTATTATTTAGTTTGGTTCCGGCAGCAGGGTTTCCCGAAAGGAAACCTGGGCATGTTGCTGGAAACCATGCTGGAAATCAAAATAAACGGATTAGAATATTTGCTTACGCCGTTAAAATAGTTTTTTAAAAAGCACGATCAGGCGCAATACGCTGGTCAATCTGCTCGCCCAGCTCATCAATCCAGCCGGATAAATAAGGTTCAGAACTGCTTACTCTTTTCCAGCGGCCGTTTTCGTCCTTGGCAATTATCAGTGTCAAACTCTCATCAAAAGATGAAAACGTGTATTGCCTGCCAGCATCAGGCTGTGTAATTGTGCTTACCAATCCATCAATCGGCCCATCGGTTCCTGCTAATGCGGTTTCAAAAACTTCCATTGTCAATGCTTCTTTTACATATAAATAATATGCAAAGCTAAAATTCTGTTTGAGATACAAAAGCAGTTTTTGCCGTAATGCAGTTTAATTAACGCGGATCCACGCCTTCTGATCCTGATCATATTTTTTGATAACCTTTGCCGGATTACCTGCTGCAATACTAAAAGCTGGGACATTTTTGGTAACTACCGCACCGGCCGCAATTACACAATGCTTGCCAATTGTGGTACCGGCCGTAATTACAGCGTTGGCACCAATCCAGCATTCATCTTCAATTAAAACAGGGGCGGTGCGCACGCCCTGGGTTTGGATCGGTTGGTTTATATCCTCGTAATTATGGTTTAAACCACTGATAACCACGTTTTGCGCAATAATTACCTGTTTACCGATTGTAACCGGGCCAATCAGTACGTTGCTCATCCCGAGTGTGGTTTCATCACCTATAACTACTTCGCCAACACCGTTGTTTATCGTACAAAAATCTTCAATTACCGCATTTTTGCCCAGTTCAAAACGATTAAAAGGGAAAATGTCCATCCGGGTTCTGCTCCTGATAATGCTGCCGGATTTTTTTTGATGAAAAAACGGATTCACCATCCATTTAACCCAAACGCGTGGTTTCGCCTGCCCGGTCGGGATAAGTGTCCAATGGATAAATTTTTTTAAGGCGGGGTTGTTTTCGAGGGTATTTTTTAAGCCCATTGTTAACTGATTTTAATTTGTATCTAATTTTTTTTGATAACTCTAAGGTTTTGTTTCCGTATAAACAGGTATATCATAAAGCGGCAGCAATTGGTATTAAAGTTTAAAATAAAAATATTATCGTGTAACAAAATTTATTTCCGAGCCGGCTTTGGTGAGCATATACGGTAACACCTGCTAAATGTTATTAAATAAAATTGATCAGCATTTAACGGTCCGGGTAAGTAAAGCCGAAGCATAATCTATCTCAAAAAAAATAATTATCCGGTTACAGCTATCTACGTTAAAAAATGAAAAAACAAATCCTGGTTGTTGATGATGATGTTAGCATTCTAAAACTGCTCAACTTCATCCTGTCAAAAGAGTATACGGTAGTAATGAAAACCAGCGGGATCGAAGCGTTTAGCTGGCTGGAAGAAGGAAACCACCCGTCGCTTATTATTTCGGATTTACAGATGCCTTATTTTGATGGTACTTCTTTTATCCGCAATTTAAAAATAAGCGGTTTTTACCGCAACACGCCTGTAATTGTATTGTCCGGCGCGCATGATATTACCGAACAGGTAGAGAAAATGTCTTTTGCAGTTGAAGGTTTTCTTAATAAACCCTTTAATCCCAATGCTTTAAGGGAGACGATCAGTAACGTAATTAAAACCATCAAGAGTGATGACTTATACTAAATGGAATCCATATAGCACCAATAAGTTCAGGATAGCTTACTCCGGAGTTGATCTGATCGATGGTATCCAGCAAAACCTGAGCGATAAATTCCAGATATTTTCCAGTTCAACCGCTAACCAGTTTGACGAATATTTAACCGAACAGTCTTTAAACTCACTGCCTGAAATTATTTTGATTGAGGCAGACAAGCAGGAAAACTGTTTTAAAGTGATTGAGGCTATCCGCAAAAACCCATTGCTTAAAGGTTTGATTATTGTGCTGCTGGCTGCCGGTTCCTACAAAAACTTGCAGCAAAAAGCGCGCGAATTAAAAGTGCATGATTTTTACGTACAACCTTTCTCTTACGATGAGCTGGCCGAACGGCTGGATTTTTTGGTAAAGTTCAAACTCATCAAACCTAATCTTACTGATCTTTCCGAAAAAGCAACGGTAACTTACCAGATGCCAACAAGCAAACGCATTTTCGATGTGCTGTTTTCGTTTGGCTGCATACTGTTTTTATCACCCTTATTTGTGCTTGTTGCCGCGTTAATCGTTTTAGAATCCAAGGGGAAAGTAATTTACAAAAGCAAACGCGTAGGTACGGGCTATAAAGTTTTTGATTTCTACAAATTTCGGTCGATGCGCAGCAATGCAGACAAGCAGCTGATCGATCTTTCCAACCTCAATCAATACACGGAAGCTGATAACAGAACCGGCAAATCAATATTTGTAAAGCTAAAAAACGATCCGAGGGTAACGCGGATCGGTGCTTTTATCCGCAAAACAAGTATTGATGAATTGCCGCAGCTTTTCAATATTTTAAAAGGAGATATGTCTGTGGTTGGCAACCGCCCTTTACCGCTTTACGAAGCAGAACAACTTACTTCCAACGAATGGGCAACACGCTTTTTAGGGCCGGCGGGCTTAACCGGTTTGTGGCAGATTAGCAAAAGAGGGCGCGAAGATATGTCTGAACGGGAAAGAAAGAAGTTAGACAATTTTTATGCGCTTAAATATTCTTTTTGGTTTGATCTGAAGATTATTTTGGGAACGTTTCCGGCACTGTTTCAAAAAGAAAAAGTTTAAAATGATGTATAAACGCTATACTGTTTTTATCCTGCTTTTTTTGGGAACGGTTGCTGCAAAAGCGCAGGATTCTGTTATTCCGGATATTTCATATCCATTTTTAGATAAGCTGATTGCTTCGGCAAAAGTACACTATCCTCGGGTAAAAAATTATAATGATCGGATAGAGCTGGCCAGGATCAATGTAAGCAAAGCAGGGATTTCCTGGTTTGATATTGTAACTTTTTCCTACATCTACCAACCTAACAATACGCTAAATTATACTATTCCGAGTACGTCAACTTCTTCTATCAACCGGTATTTATTTAACGGAATCCAGTTAGGCGTATCCCTCAATCTGGGTTCGTTATTAACCAAACCCTATAATATTAAAGGTGCCAAACAAGAATTACAGATTGCCGGCGATGAGCAAAGCGAATACTTAATTACGCTTACTGCCGATGTAAAGCGCAAATATTTTACTTACCTGCTACAGCAAAACCTGGTAAAAATACAAACGCAGGCCAACCTGGATGTGCAGGCTGCTGCTAAACAGGCAAAATTAAAGTTTCAAAAAGGCGAAATCACTTTTGAAGCTTACAATGCCATTTTGCTCAATTCATCTTTGCGGATAGAGCAAAAGTTACAGGCAGAAACCGGGTTTTTTATTGCAAAAAGTGAACTGGAAGCCGTTGCAGGAGCCAAATTAGAAGATATTAAATAATGGAACTTAAAAAATATTATACACTACTTTACAATAATCGGTTTGTTTTACTGGCGGCACCGGTACTTGCCGTATTAGTTGCCTTTTTTTTAACTCATAAAACACCCGATTCTTATTTGGCAGAAACAGATTTATCAACCGGAATCATCGATCCTACGCAGCAGGTAATGGCAAACACCGAAACCATGGCGCAGGAATCCAGAGTTAATCAGCAATTTGCCAACTTATTGGAAACTATTAAGTTAGGAAAAGTAGTTGATCAGGTTTCTTATAGTTTAATGATCCATGACCTAACGAGCGACCAGCCTTTCCGGCCGAAAAGCAAATTGCTGCAACAGCTTAACGCCAGTGCAAGGGCGCATGCACTTTGGGTTTTCAAAGATAAATACAATAGCAGGCAACCGTTAAATCTGACCGTTCCGGATGATATCGGGTTGAAAAGCGTTTTGGATGCACAGAAATACGATGCCGAAAGCATTAAAAAACAGCTTACCATTTATCGCACAGAAAGCAGTGATTTTGTGCATTTAGAATTTTTATCAGAACAGCCGCAGTTATCCGCCTTCGTGTTGAATACGTTGTGCCAAGAGTTTATTTCGTACACCACGGCAGATCAGCAAAAAAATAAAGTTTATTCGACTGAATTCCTGCAAAAACTGCTGGAGCAAAAGCAGGATACCATGAATGCCAAGATTGCAGCTTTAAAAAACTATAAAATTAGAAACCGAATTTTAGACCTTAAAGACGAATCAACTTCACTTTACACACAACTTACCGCTTATCGTGATAAAAAAGCGCAGGCGGAAAAGGATATTTTGTCCTACAACAGTGCTATTGCAGATATTAACAGCCGCTTTGATCCGCATGACCGGAAATATTTGGAAGCCAGCACCATAAAAATAAACGGAGAAGTTGCACAAACCAGAGACCGCCTGGTGCTGCTGAACAGTAAATACATCCAGAGTAATTTTGATTTACGCTATAAAAGGAGCATTGATTCTTTACAAAGCCGGCTGGACGAACAGATCGGTTTAATGTCTGATAAATACGTTACCAATCCTTTGGCCGGTAAGGAAAGCCTTGTTCAGGAAAAAATTAAAATGGAAATCTCCCGTGCAATGGCGCGTTCCGGGTTGCTGAATTTAGATAAACAGATCAGCCAGTTAAATAACCAGATAGACCGGATTGTTCCTTATGATGCGGCCATCCAATCTTATGACCGTGATATCGATGTTGCGGCCAAAGAATATGTGGATGTTCAGAATAAATACAACCAATCTTCTATTGAATCTAACTTAAAAGGTTCTATAAAACAAGTAGAATCTGCCATGCCCGGCACCAGGCAGCCTTCTAAAAAGTTACTGCTTACCCTGGCCAGCGGCGTTATTACCTTTATGGTTTGCCTGCTGGTTTTCTTTATCATTTTTTATCTTGACCGTAATATCCGGGTACCTACTGATTTAGCTAACGCTGCGCAGGTACCGGTTTTAGGACAGTTGGATCTGATTGTACAAAGCACTATTGATTACAGGCGGATCGGCAACAAAAAGCAAAGCTCCGAGGAGTTGATGAAGTTTAAAAATATGCTTCGTTCCATCCGTTTTGAAATTGACAATGAGTTGCAGGATTGTATAGATGGCCGGGTGATTGCCGTTACCAGTATGAACGAATCCGAAGGTAAATCATTGATATGTATGAGTTTAGCCTCCGTTTATGCTATGGCAAACAAAAAAGTTTTAGTGGTAGACGGTAATTTCGATAATCCATCCTTAACCGATGCTGCTTATCAAAAGGTTTACCTGGAAGATTTTTTAAATGATGAGGAATGCGGCATTGATTCTCCGGATAACAGTTTGATCAGTTTATTAGGAAACCAGGGAGGGGATAATTCACTGCTCGAAAAAAATACCGAAACGGTTATCCGTAAAAAAATAGATCAGTTGAAAAGAAATTTTGATGTCATCATTATCGAAACACAAGCTTTAAGCCTGATGAACAAAGCGAAAGAATGGATCCAGTTTTCTGATAAGGTAATTGCCGTATTTGAAGCGAACCAAACGATAAATCAGGATAAAAAACTTTATATCAACTACCTAAGAACTTTAAATACAAAGTTTATCGGTTTGATCATGAATAAAGTTTCCGTAAACAGCGCATTAGAAGTACAGGCATAATCAATTTTTCCCCCGGATGGATACCCGCATATTAATATTAATCTGGCAAATACTACAGCTGGTTATCGGCTATAACTTGGTTTTGCCAATGCTTTTATACATTCTTTATCCTGCTGCCCGAAATAAATTTAGGGTAAACAAAGTATGGAACCAGGTTACCGAGGCCGACTACGGTATTATCGTTACGGCGTACCAGCAAACGCATGCCCTGGCCGAAGTTGTTGCTTCACTGCTTAAACAGCACCACACCAACTTTATGATTTATATTGTGGCAGATCAGTGCGATGTTTCACAGTTAAATTTTAATCACCCTAAAGTGATTGTTTTAAGGCCGGAGGAAGCCTTGCAAAGCAACACGCGATCACACTTTTACGCGATCAACCGCTTCGTACGTCCGCATACCCGTTTAACAATTATCGATAGCGATAACATCGTTCATCCTGCTTATTTAAGCGAGCTAAATATCTATTTTAACAAAGGTTATCAAGCAGTACAAGGCCTTCGCGCAGCAAAAAACTTAAATACAACCTATGCCTGTTTAGATGCCGCAAGGGATATTTTTTATCACTACTATGATGGAAAACTACTGTTTAAAGCAGGTTCGTCTGCTACTTTAGCGGGTTCCGGGATGGCTTTTACAACTAAATTGTACCGGTTTTGCTTAGAAAAATTAGAGGTTAGCGGTGCCGGTTTTGATAAAGTTTTACAGGCCGAAATTGTAAAATACCGGTTGCAAATTGCCTTTGCAAAAAGAGCAATTGTGTATGACGAAAAAACCATGCAGCCGGAGCAGCTGGTTAAACAACGTTCCCGCTGGATCGGAACCTGGTTTAAATATTCCGGCTTAGGCTTTAAACTGATCTTACAGGGTTTTAAAAATCTGAGCAAAAATCAGCTGCTGTTCGGATTGGTGCTTTTACGTCCGCCGTTGTTTATTTTCCTGATTTTATCGGCCCTTTGTGCTTTGGCAAATTTTTGGATCAATCCGGCTTACAACTGGTTTTGGCTCGGCGGCTTTACTTCTTTTATCCTTAGTTTTTTTATCGCTTTGCTGCATTCTAAAACAGATAAACGTATTTACCGTGCGCTGTTTGGTATTCCGAAATTTATGTTTTATCAGATTTTATCCTTGATAAAAGTTCGCGGAGCCAGCAAGCGGTCTGTCGCTACCGATCATTTTTATCATGCTGATATGGATAAGATAATGCACAACAAGTTATGATATATCCGGATAAGTTTATCAAGAAACAGTTTACAAACCGGGAAAAGCCATCTAAAAATATCCCGGAACTACTGGCTACGATTTTGGCTTTTGTAAGCACTTTTATATTTTTTTTTAAAATTCTGTTTTTTTAAATGAAAATATTGCCGTCAACGCACCCTTACCTCAACTTTGAAAAAAAAGAACAGGTTTGGAATAGTAATTATAAAAACCCGACTTATAAGACAGGTAATATTTTAATCGCGGTTTTACTTTTGCTTGGTGCCGCTTCTGCTTTTTTAATAGCGAAAGCCGGCCTGGTTGCAGCAGCGATGATTGCGATTGTAATTGTTGGCATACCGATGTTGTATGCAGTTGTTGCTTATCCGGAAGTAGGAATTTTAGTTTTAATGATTGCCGCTTATCTATTGATGTGGGTGATTCGTTTAGGGGTTAATTTCCCTTTAGGAACCTTGATGGATGCTTTGGAAGTACTTCTTTTACTCGGCTTTTTTATTAAACAAAAAACCAATCCCGACTGGAGTTTTATGCGTTCGCCGGTAAGTAAAATAATCCTTATCTGGATTTTTTTTAACCTGCTCGAAGCTTTAAACCCGGTTGCTGTTTCGGTAGAAGCGTGGTTGTACACCATTCGTTCTGTGGCAATTTTAACCTTATTATATTTCATTTTTGTATATCAGATCAGGTCTGTAAAATTTATCAGGCTTATTTTAAAAGTATGGATCGGGTTAAGCCTTTTTGCCGCGGCTTATGGTTACAAACAGGAACATTTCGGCTTTTTCCCTTTTGAACAGGCGCAGCTAAACGATCCGCTGGTTATTTCTTTACTTTTTATTAATGGCGTTTGGCGCAAATTTTCTATTTTTTCTGATCCGGTAGCTTTTGCTTACAATATGGTTATCAGCAGTTTATTTTGTATTTGCATGTTAACCGGAGCTTTTAAAACCTGGAAAAAAGTAACCTTGCTTATTTTAGCACTGTTTTTTTTACTTAACATGCTTTACTCCGGCACACGCGGCGCATTCGTGCTCGTTCCGGCAGCTTTAGTGTTGATAGCGGTTTTAAATTACAGTAAAAAAGTGTTGATAATCAGCATCGCAGCCGGAATTTTAATCGGGATTATGATAATAATTCCAACCTCAAATCCTACCATTTTCCGTTTCCAGAGTGCTTTTAAACCCGCAAAAGATGCTTCCTACAATGTTCGTAAAAACAATCAAAAACGCATTCAGCCTTATATTTTAACACATCCTATCGGCGGCGGTTTAGGGGCAACAGGTGTTTGGGGACAACGTTTTGCACCAAACTCTTACCTGGCGCATTTTCCGCCGGATAGCGGTTATGTTCGTGTTGCGGTAGAAATGGGCTGGATCGGGTTATTTTTAATCTGCACCCTAATGTTTACCATATTAAAGTTAGGCGTTAAAAACTATTATCTGATTAAAGATCCGGAACTGAAATCCTACTGCCTTGCCGCAACTACCATCGTTTTTGCGCTTAACATCGGTAATTTCCCGCAGGAAGCAATCGTGCAGTTTCCAAGTAATATTTTGTTCTTTTTCGCAGCTGCTTTAATTAGTATTACCCTGCGGTTAGACCAGTCGCTTACTCAAAATTCGGCCAATGGAACAATCATTAATCACTAACCGGGATTTTATTATTGTTGGCCAGCAAGCTTGGGAAGTCGAAATCGGCAGCAACTGCAAAAATATTGCGCTGGAATTAAGCAAGCATAATCGTGTTTTATATGTAAATCCGCCGCTTAATAGGTTTACGCAGTTTAAAAACAAGTACGATGGATTTACCAAAAGCAGTAAACAGGCCATACGCGGTAAAGAAAATAATCTCCTTCCGATTAAAAAAAACTTGTGGAACCTGTATCCTGATTGCGTGATGGAATCCATCAACTGGGTAAAAAATCATTTTTTGTTTGATACGGTAAACAAATGGAACAATATCCGCTACGCGAAATCTATTTTAAAAGCGGTAGAAATACTGAATTTCAAAAATTATATCTTGTTTAACGACAATGATATTTTTAGATGTTTTTACCTGATTAACCTACTGAAACCGGTAACGGGCATTTACTATTCAAGGGATTATTTGCTGGGCGTGGATTACTGGAAATACCATGGCAAATACCTGGAACCTAAACTAATCAAAAAAAATGATATATGTGTATCAAACTCCTCATACTTAACTGATTATTGTAAAAAATATAACCCGAAATCATACTTTGTCGGCCAGGGATGCGACTTGGAATTGTACACAGATTTTGCGAAAGAACCCGCTACAGGAAGTAAGCCAAAAAAAATCACCATCGGATATTCCGGCGCGTTGTTAAGTTTGAGATTAGATATTGATATGCTTTTGTTTGCCGCAAAATCCAAACCCGAGTGGGATTTTGTTTTGGTAGGGCCGGAGGACAATGATTTCCTGCAAAGTGAATTACACCAGTTAAAAAATGTAATTTTTTTAGGCTTAAAAGAAGTATCAGAATTACCGCAGTACATTGATGCGATGGATGTTTGCATTAATCCGCAGTTGATAAACGAAACTACGGTTGGCAATTATCCGCGTAAAATAGACGAATATTTAGCATTAGGCAAACCCGTTGTGGCTGTAAAAACAGAAGCAATGGATATGTTTAAAGCGCATATTTATCTGGCCGAAAACCGGGAAATGTTTTTGCAGCAGATCAGCCGGGCACTGGCAGAAGATACTGCCGAAAAACAGCAGGAACGCAAAAACTTTGCTTTGTCGCACAGTTGGGAAAACTCTATCCAAAAGGTTTACAATGCCATAAATGATTTTGAAAAAGAACTGATAAGCACGTGATTTATACTGATAAAAGAAGCATCCTTTCCGGAGAAACCATTGTGGTTCTGGCTTTGTCGCGCTATGATAGTACCATCCAGTCAACCAGTTACACTATTGCGCAGGAATTAGCCAAAAATAATCAGGTTTATTATGTGGATAATCCTTACACCGTTAACGAATATTTCCGGTTGAAAAAAACGGCAGCTTATATCCGCAGGAAACCCTTGTTTTCTCATTTTGCCAACGGTTTACTTGATTTAGGGAACCCATCCTTAAAGATTATAATAACGCCGGTTATCCTTTCGCTTCACTTTTTACCGGAAGGAAAATTGTACCGTTTACTTTTAAAAGTGAATGAAGCAATTATCAGAAAGCGGATTAAAAAAGTGCTTTCCAACGAAAAAATTTCCCGTTTTATTTATATTAATTCGGCCAACTTTCATTTTCCGAACCTGATCAAAAGCTTTAGGCCGATCCTGAAAGTGTACCATTGTGTTGATCCTGTTTTTACCCGTTTTGACAGCAAACATGGTTTGGTTTCGGAGCCGCAGCTGCTTCAAAATACAGATCTGGTAATTTGTACCAGTAAGCAGTTGCAGGAAGAAAAAAAAATTACTCATCCAAATTCGCACTTCATTGCAAACGCTGCCGACATTACGCATAGCAGCAAAGCACTGGATGAAAATTTGCCGATCCATCCCGCTTTAAAACATTTAAAAAAGCCGGTTATCGGTTATTTCGGCAGCATTGAACGCCGCATCGATTATACCTTGCTAAAAGAAGTAGTGGAAAATAACCGGGACAAAAGCTTTGTTTTTGCCGGGCCGATAATTCCGGTTGATGTGCCGGGATGGTTTTTTAATCAGCCTAATTTACATTTAACCGGCGCTTTGCCTTACGAAGAAATGCCGGGTTTAATAAAAGGATTTGACGTGGCGATGATTCCGTTTAAAAAAGACGAAGTGAGCCGAACCATTTTTCCGTTAAAATTATTTGAATATTTGGGTGCCGGAAAGCCGATTGTGGCCATCAATTTTAATCCGGATTTACAAGATTTTACAAAAGATATGGTTTCTTTTTGTGAAGACGGAGCCGGATTTTCAAAAGCGATAGAACAGGAACTGGCTTC
Source organism: Sphingobacteriaceae bacterium (assembly GCA_903642215.1). Taxonomy (GTDB): domain Bacteria; phylum Bacteroidota; class Bacteroidia; order Sphingobacteriales; family Sphingobacteriaceae; genus Mucilaginibacter_A. The sequence continues at coordinate 101,355 of CAHJWG010000002.1, forward strand.
AAATTCTCCTCAGAAAATAAAAAAACGCATTGCTGTTGCCGCAGATAATACCTGGCTAAAAAGAGCACAGGAAATTTCTGAACTACTGGCCGAACAAATAAAAAGCTGCTAAACCAAAGGCTTAACAGCTTTTTTTACCAGGAAATATTTATTTTTTACCGGATAATTTTAGTGCCAGGCTAATCTCGAAATCGCCGTTGGTATAATTGCTGATGGCAGAAGTTTCGGTTGTGTAGAACGCAAGGATCGAATAAGAATTTTTGTTTAACCCAAAGCCGAGCGTGGTGCTTTTGGTAGAATGATACATGCCCTGTATAGAAAGCTGGTTGTTGGCCAGCATTAAATTTGCGCCGGCATCCATAATATTGGTATATCCTTTTACACCGCGAAATGCAACTTTAGGCTCCAGCGAAATTGTGTTGATGTTTTCACCAAAATCAAAACGGTAACTAACTGCCGAAAAATACAAAGATCTGTCAATCGTGTAATTGTTGTTATCCTTGTTAAAAATGGTTCTCAAATTTGGCAAAGCAGCCTGAATGGTTAAACTGTTGCTGGTATAAGATGTACCAAAATCGCCATCCAAATAATTTTGGCGGGCATTATATCTCGCTAAAGATAAATCGCTCTGATCGCCCACAACCTGTTCCAGCGGCACGCGCTGGCTCAAAACGCCGGCAGATAATCCGAAGTTAAGCTTCTGGTTTTCCTCGCCTAAAGGAATATGGTAAGCATAAGTAGCCACAGCGCGTGTTGACCGCAGCAAACCTGACTGATCATTATAAAAATTTACACCGAACGCGGCGCGGTTAACCAGATACTCTGCCGAAGCAGCCTGCGTTGCCGGCGCACCCGGGATACTGCTCCATTGTTTACGCAAACTCAGGTTGATATTCAGGCCGTCATTTATACCAGCCATCGCCGGGTTAAACAGGTATTGGTTTTGAAAGTATTGCGTGGCCATCGGGTTAAGCTGCGCTTTTACAGTTGTTTGCAGGATGGTAAGTGTTAAAAACATTACAGCGGCAATGCTTCTTTTATGACATAAAAATTTAGTTGGATACATTTTTCGTTTTTCTTTTTTGTGAAGATTAATTTCTGATGACGGTAATAAAACCTTTAAAAACCAGGTCTAAACCTTCGCCAAAATCAACCACATAATAATAAGTTCCCTGTGCAAGCGGGCCGTTGTTGTAAGTGCCGCCCCAATCATTGGTATAACCCTGTTTGCTATAAATTACGTTGCCGGATTTGTCCGTCACCTTGACCGAATTATTCGGATACTGCTCTATGTTTTTAATCACCCAGGTATCATTCCGGCCGTCGCCGTTTGGCGTAATGATGTTATTGGCATCCAAACGGGCATTGTTAAAATTTTGGTGATGCGCTACAATACTGCCTTTTAAAGCGATAATCTTACTGTCTGCACCAAAGCTGATGCTGGTAATACTATCGGCATAATTGCCCATAACTGTGGGGTTAAATTTTACATAAACAGTTTGGTTTGCTGCCAGTTCGGTGGTATCGTAAGTAAGTATTGAGTTGTAAATCACGCTGTCTTTTGAAATAGAAAAAGGAGGATTGGTGCTTACCGTAACTGCCCCGGCCAGATTGCTGCCGCGTATGGTAAAAGTTTGAGCGGCAGAATTAGTGTAGGTTTTTTGCACGGTAAAATTAAGGCTCGCCGCCGGTATTGTTTGACTGTAAGTTAGGTTGGTAATTAAACTTGTTAGGATAACAGCCATAAAAGTTATCAGGATGATGCTTCTTTTATGGCATAAAAATTTGGTCGGATACACGCTTTGCTGGTCTTGTTTAAAAAAATTTAATTTCTGATGATGGTAATGTAACCTTTAAAAACTCCTAAACCGGCACCGAAATCAACCACATAATAATACGTGCCCTGAGAAAGCGGATTGTTATTGTAAGTGCCGTTCCAGTCGTTGGCATAACCTTGTTTCTGGTAAACCACGCGGCCGGCTTTATCAAATACTTTCACGGTGTTGTTTGGGTAATAATCAATGTTTTTAATTACCCAGGTATCATTTTTCCCATCGCCGTTTGGCGTGATGATATTGTTAGCAGTTAGCTGATAATCATCCCGAACGGTTACGGTTATGGTTTGGTCTGTTGTACATCCGGCAGCATTAGTTGCCGTAACCTTATAAGTAGTTGTAGTTTTCGGGCGAACGATTAAAGTGGCGGTAGCTTGTCCGCTGACTACATCTGTTGCGCCCGGCCAGTTGTAGGATTGGCCGCCGGTTGCGGTTAAGTTTACAATTGTGCCTTTGGAAACCTCCGTGCTTTGATTACTGCTGATGGAAACGTTGGGCAAAGCATTTACCTGGATATTAAAAGTTTGGGTAAAAGTATCATTACCGCCGTTTGCCGTGCCACCGTTATCTTTTACGGTAATTGTAACGGTTGCCAAACCAGAAGTATTACTGCCGATATGATAGTTAATTGTTCCGGTTCCGTTGCTGCCCTGTACGATAGATAGCTGATCAATCAAAGCTGTATTAGACGACGAAACGGAAAGGGTAGTAGTTTGTCCGCTTTCCGGCCCGGCCGTAATCCCGCTTAAAGCAACGGTTTGTAAGTTGTTAGAATAACAAAGCGTTTGGCTGGCAACCAAATTTAAAGTCGGCGGCACATTACCAAAAGCGTAACGCGTTAAAACCGGATAATGGTCGGTTGTGGTATTGCCGTAATTGGCTACCAAACCGGCCACACTATTTAAAACTTCTGCCGTGCCGTTTACATAAAACGTGTTCATGGTTTTAGAAACGATCACGTTATCGATCACGCTGCTGTAACTTACGGTAGATTTTTTTCCGGCGATACTCAGCGGTAAAGTCAAAGGAAAATAATTTGCAGGATCATTGGTAAAAGAACTGTAAGAAGTAACCGGCGGCGTAATCCCGGCAGTAACCGTTTGATTTAAATCATCGTTAAAATCACCCAAAATCACGAAATTTTTTCCGGGATAATTAGCATCCAGCACCGCTTTCAAATCATCGGCACCGCTTTTCCTGCGTTGATAAGCCGTTAAAGTAGGGCTGGTATTTGCTTTGGCATGAATGAGTACGAAGGTTACGTGCTTGGTTACGCCGTTTAAAGTTACATCGGCGTCCATTACGTAAGGAAACCGGCCGCCCGACCAATAGTTAAAATCCGGCAGGTTCTGCGCTTCTGTACTACGTAAAAAATCAGAAATTTTTACATTTGAAAACATCGCTGTTTTGTAAACGAAAGCGAGTTTCTGTGCGCCTGCATAATCCGGATCGGAAGCGTTATCCGCATAAGAACCAAAATCAGAAACTACCATACTGTAACCGGGCATCGAACTTACAACCCTTTGTAAACGCGCAATATCTACCACTTCCAGCAAGCCAAAAACATCTGCCTTAACGTTACTTAAAATAGTTTTGATGTTGGCTTCCTGCTGGTTTTTATCTGTTGGGCCGAGGCCGGCTGCAGTGCTGCCAAACCACTCGATGTTGTAGTTTACAACTTCTAAAGTATTATCCGGATTATACGTATTACCGGTAACCGGGATAGTAATATTGGCAACATCCTGCGAAGTGATACTGATATTTCCGGTATAATTGGCCAGTGCCTGCAAAGGATTGAACTTTACCGTAACCGCTTTGGTACTGCCAGATGCTTCGTTTACCGTATAATTTACGGTGCTGCCAAAAGTAGTTCCGTCTTTTGATAAGGTATAAGCCGGATTATCAGAAGTGAGCGTAACACTTCCCGTTAGGTTACTAAAAGAAGTATTAAAACTTTGGGTTGCCGAAGTATTTTGGGCCTGATAAGCAAAAGAAACGCTGGTTGGATTGGTAAAAATTGCCGGCGGCGGTGCCACCGGCGAATTCAGTAAATTGATGTCGTCTAAAGTCCAGCGTGCACCATCTTCTGTGGTCGAATTATAAACAAAAGCAATATAAACACCGGCTCTTTTGTATGCCGAAAGATCAATATTTTTAGTTTGTGTCCAGGTATCGGAAGCCTGATTTGGGAAAGGTGCATCAATATCCGTCCAGGTGGCCAAAGCCGGATTGCCCGAACCTGTATAATTGGTAGAAATCCTCAGCTTTAAAATTGTACCGTTAAAAGCAGTACGGCTCCAAAAAGAAAACAAGGGATAATTGAAGCCCGTCATGTTTAAAGCAGGGGAAATCAGCCAGTCTTCATTGGTATTGTTGGTGCTGTTGGCGTAACCGTTAATCTGCACGCCGTTCGGAAAAGCGGTTGCACCTGTTGGTGCGTTCGGGTCTCGGCCGAATGTGGTACAGCCCCAAATCTGCGCGCCGGTTACGTTATATTGTGTCCAGCCATCCGAAATTGCAGCTGTTCCGGTACAATTATCAAAGTTGTAAACCAGGTTATTCGGGTCAACAGCGGTTCCGGTTAAGGTTAATATTTTATTGGCCGAGCCAACGCTTGTATTGGTAATCGTCCCACTAAAATTTCCGGCGACTGTCGGGTTAAACTTTACATACACTGTTTTTGCAGATGCCAGTTCTGCTGCGGTATAATTAGCTGTGGTTGAATAGGTAACGTTATCTTTTGATATGGTAAACGGAGCATTGGTAGTAATGGTGCTGTTGCCGGTGAGGTTGCTGCCGGTTAGCGTGTAAGTTTGGGCAGTAGAAGAAGTATTGATATTTTGCGCAGTAAAATTTAACGCAGTTGGCGTAATATTTAATGTTGGCGTGCCGGTTGGTGTATCTGTCCAGGCTAAAGAAAAATCATCAATAGCAGAAGTTGGTCGGTTGCCTGCACCGGTTGTAGGGTTCAGCGTTACAATCCTGATCCAAACGTTCTGGTTCTGGTTATCCAGCGCACTGTTAAAATTTACGCTGATGGTATTATTTGTGAATGTGCTGTTCCCGGTTGTTAAAGTACCGGAAGCTGTTGCCTGCGTAAACGAAGTTGGCGCGGCTCCGAAACCATAATCAACTGCCCAGTTAGCGGTGCGGGGAGAGGAAGCATCCAGTGATTGTAGTTTAAAATTCAAACTAAAACCGGTACGCGCATTGGTATTTGCTAACTGCACCACAAAAGCCCCGTTTGGATCGCCCAAAGTACCGGTTTGCCGTAAACCGAGTGAACGATCTGTTGATGCAGCTTGTGCAGCAGTAGTTGCCGTGCTGGTTAAACCATCTGCGGAAGCAAAATTTTTGAAAGCACCTGTTGTATTATTCCATACGGTTGCAGTAGTTGTTAAAGTATTTGTTGTACCCAGCGCAGTTGCGGCAGCACCGGTACGCACGGTAAAACCGGCAGGCAAACCAGCAGCAATGCCATCAAAATTTTGCGTGTAAGGTGTTGTTCCTAATGTTATCTGTGCAAACAGCGGCCTACCAAGCAGGATAAAATAGAAAAGTAAAAAAACAGGTAAGTTTTTTTTCATAGAAATTGTATAAATGGCAAATAAGTTAATTTTTGCCAAAAATAGGTATTGAAAACGGAAGATTATGTAGCTGTGAGTTAAGAAATTATATTCCTGAGGTTATCAGAAGGTTAATTTTTAGAAATTGAACCGGAAAACTTCTAATCTATTTGATGAATACTTCTTTTATCGACATAAAATCGCGAATGTGTGAAAGGGTTTTTATTCATTTTGTCATACCGGATTTATTTTGGTATTAGGAAGATAAGCACTTATACTAAGTTTTAAACCCTGCTTGTAGGATACCGAAACAAGTTCGGCATGACAAAAGTTTTCCGAACACTTATAGAGAGAAACCACAAACTACTCTACCGTAGCATCAAAAGCACTGTTTAAAATTTTGCCGTTCCGTTTCATCTGTACCCAAATCCGATATTTCCCTGCACTTGGGAAAGCGTACGGAAACGTAACCATTGCATCTTTGGGGTTGTGTTTACTGCCCGGCGGCATCACCATCGCAGGCATGCTCGCCATTAAATATTTGTTGCGGCCTGCCTCGGTCATTTTCCTGATTTTTAAGATTTCCCTGTCGATACTATCCCGAAAACGGGTCGGATTCGGAGCTACCGGAACTTTTAAATTTCCTTTCAACCGATCCTGGATAATTTCTTGTGAGGCCATCGAAAAAGTACCAACCGGGTGCAGGTGCATATAAGTTGAACCATCGTATTTAATAATTACGGCGTGGCCCGCCATGCCCATATAAGGTTCTAATTTTACGGCTGCGCCGGACGGATCGTGGATGGCAAAGGTAAGCGGATACGCTTTGCCGGCTTCAAAAGGAACGTTGGCAGCATGCTCCCAAACGGCGGAAGAACCATCTAACAGCTGCATGCTTTCGCCTGGATTACCACACAGCAAAACAGTTTTCCCGGGGAAATTATTTACCGTTTGATTACTGCTGTTTGAGATCACGTAGGTATCGTCCGGATCAGTAAAAAAAGCAGAATACAGCTTTGCCGATGCTGTTTTTACCAGTGTTTTCTTCGGGATTTCTACCGTATCGGAGATGGTTTCGGTAAAGCCATTCCAGCGGACAACATCTGCAAAAACCAGGTAACGGCCTTCGGGCATATCCGGCAAAACTGCAAAAAAGTTCAGGCTATCCTTTCGAAATGGATGCAGATGGGCAAAAACATCCAGCGAATTTTCCCGAACCATAAACAAGTGCATCAGTTTGCCGTGATCCGGCACGATAAAACTCATGGATTTATGGGTTGCTTTTAAGGAATTGGAATCGATTTTAAAATGTAAAACCTGCTGCTGGTCGTAATTTAAAATGCTTGAACCGGCTTGCGGTGCCCGGTACAAATATTTTTTGTAATCACTGCTCCAACTGTTCCACCATTTTAATCCGCCGTAAAGCATCAACCCTAAAACTAAAAAACTTACAGCCATGCCGGTCAGTTTTTTTCTGCGGATGTTGGGTACATTAACCATGCCCGGCTTTGTTAACCCGTCGCTTACGCTGGCACCGATTATGGTAACCATTAAAATTACCAAAAGTGCAGCTAATCCTGCCAAAACCCAGCCCAGGGATTTCGGCATTACGCGCTGCGCTGTAGAAACGGCCATCACCGGAATCAAAACAGTACCTTTTCCAAGTGCGCCATCTACCGTAATTTTCATGCTGGCGGTGCCGTCTTCCATCATCCAAACCAACGCCTGATACTGGTTTAAACTACCTTTTACCGGCAACGCTTCATCTGCTTTTGGCGAACCTTTATCGCCTGCATACCAATAAACTGGCTGTACCGATACTGTTTTTATCCCCTGATTTTCGAGGTAAACCGAAACGTTTGCCGTTCCGGGGATTACATCCGGAGGCATAATATTTACCATAATGGTGTAAGGGCCGGCTTTGCCTTCGTAAACCACACCCGGACTGCCAACATGGGCAAAAGTTTTTGTGCCGATCAGGATCAGCATCAATAAAAAAAATGGTTTCAGGATTTTCATCGTTGTACTTTTTTCATCCAGCTTCCCCATTTATAACCGATCGTGCCGGAAATTATGGCAATTCCACCGGCGATCAGCAAACCTTTAATCAGCTTAAAACCTGTTTGTACGCTTTCCGGCTGAAAAGCATACCTGTATTTATAGTCAGGATCACTGCCGAAATACCAGGAAGAACCGCCGAAAAAACCGTTTCGTGCAATGGCGGAAGTCAAAAGAAATTCGCCGAAATACCATTGCACCACAAAAAATACCGATAAAAACAGTATAGCCGCAGCAACTACTTTTACCCATGCTTTTTGACGATGGAACTTGTAAAAAACCCAATCGATAGCTAAAGCCGGAAAAATAACCAGTAGCGGAAAAGCGAAAGCCTGATAATGGTTAATGTGGTTTAAAACCGGGCCGAGGCGCGGATAAGCAGGAAACAAAGGTAAAATCCAGAGCATTAGCAGCAGCATTACGGTGTAAACAGCGGCCGTTGCCGTTGCTGCCCATTTTATGTTGGAAGCGCGGGAAACAGCAATCAGGTAAAGCGGAAAAAGGAGGGAACCCATTTGATAAAATAGGGCGTTGTGCATGCGGTGCCTGCCCAGAAATTCGGAAAAAAGCGTAAAAAAAGTAGTTAGCAGCAAACCTGCCGAAATGGAAAAAAGCCAGTTGTAAACTTTTGCCGACTGGTTGTTTTTGAGGTGATTGGTTTCTGCAATCACCGCGATCATGGCACCGAACTGGATAATCATCATCCCGATTAAAAGTAAAGTATGCGGCGGCGATAAAATGGTAACATCGAGGCCGTAAGTGTTATGCCACCAATCGTCAAACGGTGCGGAAGTGAGCATGGCAATTGCGCCCCAAATGCAAAAAAGCGCGCCCAGCGATCCGTAAAAAATCCCCCAAAAGTTTACCGCTTTTGATTTTTCTTCCGCAGAACTAAAAAAAGAAGTTTTTAAAACCTGGAAACCGGAGAATAATCCGGCTAAAACGGCACCGAGATAAATAGCGAGGTGCGGCGGCGCAAAAAGCCCGTCGCGCCCGATACTGGTGTGCCAGGAAATATCCCAGATTAAACCTGTAACAATACAAACCGACGAAAAAACGCAGGCATAAACATAAGGCTGAACGGCCGATGCTGTTTTTACCGTACTTTTTTCAATGCTGAAATCGTGGGGAAGATACAATTCTGTTTCCATGCGGTTGCTTGTTGGTCAATGAGTTAAAGGTATTTGTTTGGGCTGGACATTTCAAACAAATAAAAATTATTTGTTGATTTATGTGCTTGTCATCTCGACGATAGGAGAGATCTTCATTAAAATTTGGTTTGAATTGTCATGAGATAAGCAAACCTGCGGTTGCCAGGCATTACGTTCTTTTGTCTTGAAACAAAAGAACCAAAAGTTCAAGCATTTCGGATCGCCTCCGGGCGAAATGCAGCCTATGCACCTGCGTGGCTACTTTGCAAGTTGCCTTTCTTTCGGCTAATTTTTTCTTTCGGTTAACTTTTCTTTTGCGATGCTTCTTTCACCAACTATTTTTTTATCCGCCATACTGTCATCCCGACCGCAGGGAGGGATCTTCTTCAAACTTCAACAATCTCCATTATAAAAGTAACCACCCAGGTGCGAAGGCCCGAACGGGTGCGCGGATGAGCGATCAGCCGTTCTTGAATTTTTGTTTCTTTTTGATTAAGCAAAAAGAACGAAAGAAAAGGCTGTAAGCCCGCTTAAATACAATTTTTTAGTGGATAAAAGAAGCAAGCCTTCTTTGTTAGCAAACCTGTGGTTGCCGATGCTTTGTTCTTCTGTCTTGAAACAAAAGAACCAAAAGTTCAAGCATTTCGGATCGCCTCCGGGCGAAATGCAGCCCAACGCACCTGGGTGGTTACTTTGCAAATGGCTCTGCTTAATGGATCCTCTTTTTACAACATTTTTATAAACCTGGTTGAGCCACCATAACGGTCTCCACCACGGTGCGGGAAGGCCCGGCAAAACGCCTGGAGGGATCGGATTTGTCTTGAATTCGTTGGTTCTTTTTGTTCAAGCAAAAAGAACGAAAGAAAGGGCTGAAAAGTCCGCTTGAATACCATTTTATGTTAATAAAAGAAGGATTACCCTTTGATGAAGATTTCTCCCTTTCGTCGAAATGACAAAGTGGCGAACCAGATCGCACAAAACCTGAAATTTTACGTTTACAAGTGATGAATTTATTTTCTGAAAAAGGCTCAACTATCCGAAAAATCTGGAGCAATGCCGATACAATCCTGTTTGTTTTTGCCGGTGCTTCTGCAGAATTTGCGTTGAATAAAGCCGTCGACTGGCTATATTTTACCGGGAAATTACCGGCAGATCCGCTGGGCAGGTTGTTCTCTACCGTTACGTATTCTCAAAAAATTAATTTTTCTACTTTGGAGGATGCCAATCTCGCTATCGATCAGATTACGGCCATACATTCGACTGTAGAAGAAAACCGTGGCAGTCGGATTCCGGATTGGGCGTATCGCGATGTGCTGTTTTTACTGGTAGATTATTCGATCCGCGCTTACGAACTGCTGTACCGGAAGCTTTCCTCCGCAGAAAAAGAAGAAATTTACAACACTTTTTACCGGATGGGTTTGCGGATGAACATCAAAGATTTGCCCAAAACTTATCACGATTGGCTGCCTGTACGCGAGGATCATCTCCGCAGAAATCTGGAAAAAAGTAAGTTTAGTATCGATTTATACAAGCAATATAAAAGGCATTTGGGTTTAAGCAGATTTATCCTGCTAAAAGAAGTACAGGCGCAACTGGTGCCGCCGCACGTTAGGCAGCTGCTGGGTTTGCGGAAGGTTTCGCTGATGATGCTGATTGTGCCGATGTACAAGTTTAGCCGAAAGCTTAATTTGGATCGTTTGGTAAAAGCACTTATTTTGCCGCCTGCTTACCAACCACAGATTAAAGCTTTGGAGATCGATCCGGATACGGTCAACAATTTTAAGCCGGTAAAAGAAGTATCTTAATTTTATTGAAAACAACACCTATTTCTGCCCTTGCCGGCAATCTTTATCTTTACATTTTCAACTTAAAATAAAAACATGCCTAAAGGATTTTTCAATATACCAAAACCGGTTAACGAACCCGGCTTAAATTACGGCCCGCACAGTGTAGAGCGGGCCATGCTAAAAAAGGCTTTGGAGGAAGCACGTGCGCAGGAAATAGATATCCCGATGTACATTGGCAATCAGGAAGTTAGAACTGAAAATAAGCTGGTTATCCGGTCGCCGCATGATCATAAACACGTTTTAGGATATTTTTCGGAAGGGGATGCCAGCCACGTAAATGAGGCGATAAAAGAAGCATTGTCTGCTAAAGAAGCCTGGGAAAATTTGGCCTGGGAGCAGCGCGCAGCTATCTTTTTAAAAGCTGCCGATTTAATTGCCGGCCCGTACCGGTATAAAATTAATGCAGCTACAATGCTGGGGCAATCCAAAAATGCTTTCCAGGCGGAGATTGATGCGGCCTGCGAGTTTATCGATTTTTTGCGTTTTAATGTTTCTTATTTGCAGGAGATTTATGCGCAGCAGCCGATCTCCGGGAAAGGCGTTTGGAACCGTGTGGAACAACGCCCGCTGGAAGGTTTTGTATTCGCTTTAACGCCGTTTAATTTTACCGCAATTGCCGGAAACCTGCCCGCTTCTGCCGCCCTGATGGGCAATGTGGTGGTTTGGAAACCGGCTTATCCGCAGGTTTACGCCGCCAACGTAATTATGCAGGTTTTTAAGGAAGCCGGTTTGCCGGATGGCGTAATCAATTTGATTTATATTGACGGGCCGGTTGCCGGACAGGTGATTTTTAACCATCCTGATTTTGCCGGAATCCATTTTACAGGTTCTACTAAAGTTTTCCAAAACATCTGGCAAACCATCGGCAACAACATCCACAAGTACAAAACTTATCCGCGTATTGTAGGCGAAACTGGTGGGAAGGATTTTATCCTGGCGCACAATAGTGCCGATGTTGATATCATCGCGACTGCTTTGATTCGTGGTGCTTTTGAGTATCAGGGACAAAAATGTTCGGCTGCTTCGCGTGCTTATCTGCCTAAATCTTTGTGGCCGAAATTACAGGAAAAACTGGTTGCCGATTTGGAATCGATCAAAATGGGGCCGACGGAAGATTTTGAAAACTTTGTAAATGCTGTAATCACCGAAGCTTCTTTTGATAAACTGACCGAATATATTGATGCCGCAAAAACAGCACCTGGAATAGAAATTATTGCAGGTGGAAATCATGATAAATCGGTTGGCTATTTTGTAGAACCAACCATTATCAAAACCGATGACCCGTATTATGTGACGATGTGTGAGGAATTATTTGGTCCGGTTTTAACCGTTTATGTATATGAAGATGAAGCTTTTGAGGAGATTTTAAAGGTGATCGACCAAACTTCTCCTTACGCTTTAACCGGAGCCATTATTGCTACAGATCGTTATGCCATTGAAAAAGCCACACACGAATTGCGAAACGCTGCCGGAAATTTTTACGTGAATGATAAATGTACCGGAGCCGTTGTTGGCCAGCAGCCGTTTGGCGGTGCCAGAGGTTCCGGCACGAATGATAAAGCCGGTTCGATGGTAAATTTATTGCGCTGGGTTTCGCCCAGAACGATCAAAGAAACTTTTGATCCGCCGAAAGATTACCGGTATCCGTTTTTGGATCGGGAAATGTAGAGAGATGAAAGTCCGGCTGTAAGGTTGGATTTTTGTTTTAAATATTGGGTTGATTTGTTGGCCAGTTAATTAAAAAGCTACAATTGTATTATTTACAAGATCAAGCCCCAAAATAAGTTTCCTTTAGAAAATTAAGTCCGGGTAAACTATCATAATAAAAAATATTGTGAGCTAAAAGTTATAAACCGGTATTTTAAAGTTTTCCTTAATCAAACCAAGAGAAGTAAAATAATTAATTTCATACAGACGGTAAGGCCATTAAAGGTACTATGAACGATCAGGAAGGGAGTTAAGGTGGATGATAAATATCCTAACAATTTTTGCCTATAAAAACAGCATCCATAAACAAGGCTGCTTGTAAAAAGCAGCCTTGTTTATAATTCAGCTTAAAACTTATGCAATTAAAACAAGCATCTGGTTTTACTTTAGCCAAATACGTTATAACCTAAAAAACTTACAACTTCTTTACGCTAAAACTTCTTTTACCCGATCAGCAGCTTCTTTTAATAATATTGCCGAAAAAACTTTTAAGCCGGACTCGTCAATCAGTTTCTTTGCTTCCTCCGCATTTGTTCCCTGCAAACGCACAATAATCGGAACGGGGATATCGCCCATTTCTTTGTAAGCATCAATAACACCCTGCGCCACACGATCGCAACGTACAATTCCGCCAAAAATATTAATTAGAATAGCTTTTACGTTCGGATCTTTCAAGATTATACCGAAAGCAGCTTTTACGGTTTGCGCATTTGCTGTTCCGCCAACATCTAAAAAGTTTGCAGGCTCGCCACCGGCAATTTTGATGATGTCCATTGTGGCCATAGCCAAACCGGCACCATTTACCATGCAACCAACGTTTCCGTCAAGTTTTACATAGTTTAAGTTTGATTCGCTGGCTTCCACTTCCATAGGATCTTCTTCCGCGGTATCGCGCATAGCAGCAAAATCCGGATGACGGTACAACGCGTTATCATCGATATTCACTTTCGCATCAACTGCTAAAATTTTATTGTCGGAAGTTTTTAAAACCGGGTTGATTTCAAACTGAGAAGAATCTGTAGCTTCGTAAGCTTTATAAAGCGCGGTGATAAATTTCACCATATCTTTAAAAGCATCGCCGGACAAGCCTAAATTAAAAGCAATTTTACGGGCCTGGAAACCTTGCAAACCAACTTTCGGGTCGATTTCTTCTTTGTGAATCAGTTCTGGCGTGGAGTGTGCAACTTCTTCAATATCCATTCCGCCTTCGGTAGAATACATAATTACGTTACGGCCTTTTGCACGATCCATCAGCACAGAAACATAAAATTCTTTCGTTTCAGATTCGCCGGGATAATAAACATCCTGCGCAATTAAAACTTTATTTACCTTTTTACCTTCTGGTCCGGTTTGCGGCGTAATCAGCTGCATACCCAAAATCGCATTGGTTTTTTCTCTTACATCGTCCAGGTTTTTGGCCACCTTAACGCCGCCGCCTTTACCACGTCCGCCGGCATGGATTTGTGCTTTAATCACCACCCAGTCAGATCCGTATTCTTCCTTTAATTTTTTAGCTGCTTCTACAGCCTGTTCAACGTTCTCGGCAAGTATGCCTTCCTGAACCCTAACACCGTAGCTTTTGAGGATGGCTTTGCCCTGATATTCGTGAATGTTCATTTTGAAAAAGATTTTGGGTAAAGCTACAATTTAGGGTGAAAAATAAAAATGGAAAATTATTGGGGGATTGAGATAGGAGGATTTAAATCCTATTTAAATTTTATCCGGCTTATCCTCAATGCTTCTTTTACTATCTAAAAATCTATGTTGCATTGTAATTTTTGTATAAGTTGAAAAGGTAAACACTAAATTTATAGATAGTAAAAGAAGCACGTAAAAACCCATCCAACTAAATTTAAACAGGCTTTAAATAAAAGTTTGGTTTACTTTTTACCGATAGATTTCAATAACGAAGTTAGCTCTTTCGGCATGATGATCATGGCATCGTGCCCGGAATGTAGCTTGTAATGGCTCCATTCTTTGCTATTTTGTGTTTCGGCAGAAAACTTTTGAAGAACGGCCATCTCTGGGTTTGTACAAGCTATATAAACGAGCGGCAAATGGTTTCCAAATGGGTGTTTTAAAATCAAAGGTTGCGTAAATGTTTTATATGGCTGGGGCGTTAACTTTTCTTTTACCCATTTGATTTCTTTCGTATTAGTTATGCCAAAAGCTTCAGGAGGAAATGCCGGTACGGTAAGGTTTTTATCCTTTTCTGCTTCTTTTAGAATAAAATCCTGTGTTTGTTTTGGCTGAACAGAAAAAGCACTTTGTCCGTTTTTTACAATCATGGCATCCAGAAACACAAGTTTGCTAAGCCTTTCGGGTATCCGGTCCGCCACTCCGGCAATTACAGTTCCGGCATAACTATGCCCAACAAGAACGACATCATGAAGGTCTTCCATAATAATCAAATTAACAATATCCGTGATATGCGTATCCAAATTTATTGTCGGGGTAAAAGTGTTTTTATGCTCTCCCATGCCGCTAAGGGTAGGCGTATAAACAACATCACCTTGGGCGCGCAGGTTATTACCGACTTTTTGCCAGCACCAGCCGCCATGCCAGGCACCATGTACTAAAACAAAAACGGGATGTTTAGGGGTAATTTGCGCGTACGAGTTTACCTTGATAAATAGCAGTACTGACAGCAACAGGTAAAAAAAAGCTGATTTAATTGTATTTGATACCATAGTGGATATTTTTATGCAATGTTAACCGCTTGTTCATTTAATCTCAATAACTTACCCCAAAGTGAGTATCATCAATTAAAATCTTATGGCTACAGAAATTAAAGAAAGCTCAACGAATGCTTATAATCTTAAACTTTTGGCAGGTTCCTGCGATGTAAATGAAATTTTAAAGAACATAGGTTTAAGGTGGAAAATGCAGATTTTGTACAGTATTTCTATTAACATACAGCAATTTGGCCTATTGAAAAAAGCTTTTCCTTCCTTGTCGGCGCAGGTTTTAGGAAAAAGGCTCGGCGAACTGGTGATGGAAGGTTTGGTGGATAAAATGATGTTGCCTGATACCATTCCTATACAAATAAAATATACAGCAACAGCAAAAGGAACAACCCTTTTATTCATTATGATGGATTTACATTTGTGGGGAAAACAATGGAACCCAGAAATAACACCATCAACATAAAGTACAGCTACTTGGATTGGTAATTTTGTCTGTGAAGATTTTTAATTGTTAATCAAAACACTATTTCCTCCAAAATCCAACCTTTCCAGCATTGCACCCTAAAATCCCAATCCTTATTTTTGCCAGATACTAAAAGCAAGGTCAATCAAAAAATTCTACTTAAACCCAATTACAATATTATCTATTGTAATGCTTCCTTTATGCCATAAAAATCATTAAGCTTCTTTAGTTTTTTTAAAACGAAAAACATAACACCAATTTTTTAGTGCTAAAAGAAGTATTTGAAATCAGAGGTTTTTTCTATCAAACAGTATCAATTTTAAAAAAAACTGGTATAACTAATTAAAGCCCAGCCAGTTTTTTAGTTAAAATATTAAAGCGTTTTTACACCGCCATCCAGTACCAGTTCCGAACCTACCATATACTTAGAGGCATCGGATGCTAAATATAGAAAGCCTTCCGCAATTTCTTCTGAAGTACCTAAACGTTTTAAAGGGATCATGTTAGCGGCCATGTAATCTTTTATACCGGCAACTTCTTCTTTTGAAACACCAGCTCTTCCATAAATAGGGGTGTCGATGGCGCCCGGAGACAAAACGTTCACCCGGATGTTCCTCTCCAGCAGTTCAGTAGAAAAGCTTCTGGACAAAGACCGTATGGCAGCTTTTGTAGCGGCATAAGCACTAAAAGTGCTAAAACTTTTTTCATTAGTGGCACTGGAAGTGAGGATAATGGAAGCACCATCTTTTAAATAAGGTAATGCAAGCTGAACGGAAAAAAATGTTCCTTTAAAATTAATATCACTAATCTGGTCAAACAGTTCTTCGGTGAAATCAATTAATGGTGCAGCAAGGGCTACACCTGCATTTACCACCAGCACGTCGATCTTGCCAAGTTTTGCGCTTACTTCCTGATAAGCATTTTTAATACTGTTTAAATCAGCAACATCGCTAACAATACTTACGGTTCCCTCGCCAATGGCTTCTGCTGCACTGGCTAAAGTGGTTTGATTTCGCCCTGTGATCGCTACTTTGGCACCTTGTTCTGCAAATAATACGGCTGTTGCCAGGCCGATACCGCTGTTGCCGCCTGTGATAACAGCTACTTTGTTTTCTAACTTCTTCATTTATATTTTATTTGTTGTCAAAGGTATCAACACGATGCTATATATTTGTGTGCAGTATACTAAAGTATAGCACTATAAAAAAATAAATTGAAATGAAAACAGAATGTGATTACGACAATGCTTGTCCGGATATGAAATATATTCACGACACATTATATGTCATCAGTGGTAAGTGGAAAATGCTCATTATTATATCGTTGAGAAACGGAAACAAGCGTTACCGCGAAATTGCCAAAAGCATACCCAATATTACTTTTCGGATGCTATCCAAAGAATTTAAAGAAATGGAGATGAACAAACTGGTTTCCAGAACAGTTAGTAACGGCACGCCGGTATCAATTGATTACGAACTGACCGAGTATTGCCGAACCCTTTGGCCAATGTTAGGCGAAATGATAAACTGGGGAAAGAACCACCGAAAGGTAATTTAAAAATTACGCTAATGCTCATTTATAATCAATTGGTTTCCAGTAGTACTTTTAGAGAGATCAATAAAATCTGATTACTAAAATTACTCTTCCAAAACCAACCTTCCTAACATTGCACCCTAAAATCCCAATCCTTATTTTTGACAGATGCTGAAAGCAAGGTCAATCAAAAAATCGTACGGAACGCTGCCGATATTAAAAGGTGTGGACTATGTTTTTTCTTCAATCTTCATAACTAATAGCAACCATCCTTTATATACTTTTCCTATACTTAATCAATGAAAAAAGAAGAAAAAGAAAACGTTTACAAAGTTTACAACAAAATTGCCACCTGGTTTTCTGAAAACAGGCCTTCCACTTTAATGGAGAAAAGTTACCTGGACGATATGATTGATCGTTTACCAGCCAATGCCACCATTTTAGATTTAGGTTGCGGTACCGGTAATCCGATCTTAAAATATCTTGTAAGCAAAAACATAAATGTTATAGGTGTTGATGCAAGCAATGCAATGCTTGAGATTGCTCAGAAAGATTTTCCGGCAGTGGAATTTATATTACAAGATATGCGGCTTCTCAGTTTAAATAAGAAATTTGATGCCATTATAGCATGGCATAGCTATTTTCATTTACCTGCTACTGCTCAGCCGGCAATGTTTGAACGATTTAAAGAGCATCTAAATCCTGATGGTATTTTGCTCTTTACTTCCGGGACAGAACGTAGTGAAGCTTGGGGAATGAATGGAGGCGAAAATTTGTTTCATGCTTCTTTGAATACAAAAGAGTATGAAAATCTTTTGGAAAAGTATCATTTCGAGGTTTTAAAACATAAAATCAATGATCCTGATTGTGGGAATGCTACTGTTTGGATTGCAAAATACAATCCGTAAAAGCAATTATGGTTCTAATATTACAGTAATCTACTTCAACCAATATCCTACAATTATTCCCAAAATTCCAATAGCCCATTTTACAAGTTCGTCATCACCTGGCTTCAGAAAAATTACAGCCATGCAAAATAATCCTAATACAGCAGTAACCCCAATCTGAACTTTTAAGCGGATTTTTTTTAATTCATCAGAAGACATTATTTCTTCCTCAAAATATGGATTGCCCTTCTTATATTTTCGCCGAAATATTCGCCGTGCGTTACTTCATCATCATCATCTTCGTTATCTTTTACTTCTGCTTTGTTGATGGGAGATATAACACGGCCACCAATCTTTTCCGCGTATTCAGAAAGATCTGTTGCCTTGCTTTCGGGTATATCAATGGTTATGTTCACTTTTTGAATTTATATGATCAAACTTAAAAATATTTAAGTAAATATTCAAACAAAGGTTTTGTTATGACTACTGGTTTTAAAAATATTGCACCCTAAAATCTCAATTCCTATTTTTGCCAGATGCTGAAAGCGCGTTCCATCAAAAAATCGTACGGAAAATTACCGATATTAAAAGGTGTTGATCTCGACGTAAACGCCGGGGAAATTGTAAGTATCGTCGGGGCTTCCGGTGCCGGTAAAAGTTCACTGCTCAATATTATCGGTACGCTGGACAAGCCGGATTCCGGTCGGATTTTGCTAAATGATGCCGATACCAGCGTAATGAACCAGAAACAGTTAAGTGCTTTCCGCAATAAAGAAATTGGTTTTATTTTCCAGTTTCATCATTTGCTGGCCGAATTTAACGCGATAGAAAACATTTGCATCCCGGCCTACATCGCCGGAAAAACAAAACCGGAAGCAGAAACACGCGCTTCAGAATTGCTGGAAATGCTCAATTTGGGTCACCGGAAAACGCATAAACCCAACCAGCTTTCGGGCGGCGAGCAGCAGCGTGTTGCCGTAGCGCGCGCCTTGATTAACAATCCGGCATTGATTTTGGCTGACGAACCTTCGGGAAATTTAGATTCTAAAAACGCCAAAGAATTGCACCAACTGTTTTTTTCGCTGCGCGATCAATTTAAACAAACGTTCATCATCGTAACGCACAACGAAGATTTGGCCGAAATGAGCGACCGCAAAGTGATGATGAAAGACGGTTTGATCGAAGCATGACGAAAGCTTTAGTTACCGGCGCGCAACATCCGGGCGTTTATTTTTTAGAAAAATGGCTCCCGGATTTTGAGTTTGTTTACGGCGATACTTCTTTTATCACACATATTTCGGCAACGCAGCAATTGCTGCTGCCAACGGTTTCGCAGCCGGATTACATCCATCAATTGTTAAATATTTGTCTGGATCAGCAACTGGAAGCGGTTTTTGCCATGAGTTTTGCAGAACAGGGATTGCTGGCTGAGGCGACGGAATTGTTTTCTGAATTTAATATCAATCTTTTTTTGCCTGATCTGCTCACCCGAAAATTATTGTTTGATCCGGCAGAAATTCTACAAAAACTTAGTTTTAGTGGCATAAAAACAGTATCGTTCCAACTCACATCTTCCTTTACCGAATTTTCCAAAGCTTGTTTGCAGTTAGGTTATCCAACGGAAACAATTGCTGTTTCTACCGTCCAAAATCCGGAATTGCTTTGGCTTGTAAATGATCAGCTCCAAACCGGTTCTTCGCCTAAAAATCCGGTGATTACGTTTACAAAAGCTGCAAAAATTTTTACAATGAACGAACCACTTTTGCTGCGGACTTTTAAGGCTTCAACTCAAAAAGTTTTGCATACTTTTTTTAATGATGGAAAATTAATATCAGTTTGGAATGCAGGAAGTTTCTCCGCAGAAAGCGTTACCGGCATCGGTTCGGTTTTAAAATTAAACGGCTTGTTTGAATTTAATTTTCAGGAAGAACAACTTTTTTGGTTGAAATCTTTTGTTGTAACATGACATTTAGTTACGCAGACCTTGATCCGCACAAAAAAGCTTTTGTTTTTGAGCTGGACAACGTGCTTTTCCCAAAACAGGATTTTTTGCTGCAGGTATATTATTTGTTCGCTACTTTTTTGGAGCATACCGAGCAGTTAAATGCCAAAGAAGTTTTGCTCGCCATCACAGAATTTTATTATAAACAAGGAGAAGATGCTGTTTTTACCGGCATAAAAACAGCATTCGGATTGGATGAAAAGTATCAGGAAAATTTTGACCGGTTGATGAACAGTGCCAAGCTTCCGCTTAAACTACTGCTGTACAAGCAGATGCTTGAGCTGCTGCAGCAAATTGTGATCGACCGGAAACATTTATTTATTTTAACAAACGGCAATCCGCAGCAGCAACTTAACAAAATCAAACAAACCGAATGGAACGGCCTGGAAAATTACTTAATCTGCTATTTTGCGGATGAAATAAAACCCAAACCAGAGCCGGATGCGGTTCATTTTATTTTAAATAAGCATCAATTACAGCGGCGCGATGTGATAATGATTGGCAATAGCAATGCTGACGAGCTTTGTGCGCAGGCAGCAGGAGTAGATTATGCTAATCTGTACGATTTTGTAGAAGGATAGAGAATTTATTTTACCAAGTTTCGTTTAATCAACGTTTTATTAACGTACATTAGATTCAGCTTGAAAATAAATATGAAAAAACACCTTATTTACTTAACCATTTGTTTTTTAACCGTTATTTCTTTTACTTCCTGTAAAAAAACTGCGCCGATTCCTGCTCCGGCAGGCACTTCTCCGGCAAATCCGGGTACAGCTTTAGACAGGGTGAAAGATTCTATTTATCTGTTTACGCAGGAAGAAAATTTGTGGTATGATGCGTTGCCAACTTATGCTGTTTTTAAGCCGAGAACTTTTACCGGAACCACAGAAATTTTGGGTTTGCAAAAAGAAGTGGATGCGCTTTCTCAATACAAAATTAACGCAGCTACTTCCAAGCCTTACGAATATGATGCTACTACGCCCGGCGAAGCAAAATATTCTTTTATCGATCAAGGCGGAGTTGCCACTTCTTTAGGCGGAACGAACGGAGATTATGGGTTTAGTCCGGTTTACATTGCTACTGCGGATCTTCGTGTAAAATATGTTTATTCAGGTTCTCCGGCAGATAAAGCCGGTTTGGTAAGAGGTTATCAGATTGTCAAAATCAATAATAACAGTTCAATTAGTTACGATGGAACCACCGGCACAAACTACAAATTTGTAACGAATGCTTTGTTTAGTTCAACCACGATTACTTTAACGGTACAAAAACCGGATAACACCACTTTTGATGCTACTTTAAATACCGCTAATTATACGGTAAACCCAGTTTTAAAAAGTAAGGTGATTGCTTTGGGCAACGGTAAAAAAATTGGTTATATCGTGTTCAACAGTTTTACAGTACCGGATAACGCCAAAACCTATTTAAATACTGCTTTTACCAGCTTTACTACCGCCGGTGTTACAGATTTAGTGGTGGATTTACGGTATAACGGCGGCGGTTCTGTTGCAACGGCAGAATATTTGTCTAACCTGATTGTACCTGCTGCCAAAACCAGCACAGTAATGTACACGGAGTATTATAATGATAAACTGCAGAATGACAAATATCCGTTGCTTGCCAAAAAGTACAGGATCAATCCGGGAGATTTTAAACCGGCCAACAATCAGGCTATTTTTGCAAAAGCCGGTACTTTAAATTTAACCCGTGTGTTTTTTATTGTAACAGGTTCTACAGCTTCTGCAAGCGAATTAACCATCAATAATTTAATCCCGGAGATGAATGTGCAGTTGATCGGAAACACAACTTATGGTAAACCGGTTGGTTTTTTTGCGATCCCGATTGGAAATTATCAGTTATATACGCCGGAGTTTGAGACCAAGAACTCAGCAAATCAGGGCGGTTATTATGCCGGGATGACGCCGGGTTCTGCAACTTATCCGGGCGTTTTGGCTTCGGATGATGTGAGCCATGATTTTGGTGATGTAAACGAATTGCTGCTTGCCCGAGCTATTGCTTATGTAAACAAAGGCAATTATACTATCGCTTCTACTTTAACTAAGCAAAGCACTGGCAGCAACAGCAAAGCTTTATCCGAAGATCAGGTTAATCATATTGCGCAGGATTTCTCCAGAAATGAAGTTAAACAGATGATAGATAACAGGTTGAAAAAGAAATAAATTTTTTTGCTGCTAAAAGAAGCATAACGATATTTCTGTTTTTTTGTCCTTTCGACCAAAGGGAGAAATCTATAATCGAAAAATCGAAAATTCCTAAAACCAAAAACCAAAAGGCGTTTTTTTTAATAAAAAAAGACGTTTTTCATGAGTTTTTAAGCTTAAAAACTCATGAAAAACGGCACGATACTACACCAATATCTAATTAAGAGATAGGGGTACGTGCATTTTTACGCTTAAAGAAATCCGATTTTTATCCACTTTTGCATGTAATTATTGCACGAATTACCCTTGAAGCAAGGGGGGTACGTGCATTTTTTTATGTAACAAATGACCTCAAGTAATTGATTTTAAGAACTTTATAAAAAATTATTTGTTATTAAATTATTTATTTAATAACAGCAGGTTTTAATTAAGTCAATACAACTTTATTGAACAAATAAATTAAACTAAGATTTGAATAGAAAAAACCACCTGAGCAGTTTCCTTGACTCAACCAGTTTATAAGCAGGTCGCAAGGCATACAGGCGGCTAATTACTTACGAAAGTAGTCAAATTAACAGATATTTAAATCATTCTAAAAGGTCATTTAAACGCTGTTTAATAGTCATTAAACCGGCTACGTCTTTTGGTGCATAAACCTTTAGCACCTGATCTACAAAATCGGAAAATATAGCTTTTAAGGTTTCTTTTCCTTTTTGGATTAAAAATCCATCGGCGGAGAGCTTTAAAACGGTTGAACCTACAGTGATACGGTATGAAGTAATTTCGTCGTACGCAATTACAATATAATCAGAATCATCTAATTTACCTAAAACAACATTACTGCCAATTTTGGGCAAAATATCGATGCTGTGATTTTCACTTGCAATAGCACGCAATCTGATGTCGTATTTTTCAACTTCATGTTCAAATAGCACATCACACAGGTACTGCTCTTCATCTACCGCAATAATTTATGCATCAAAGAACATCCCTGGACCGTAACTTCTGGCTATTTCCTTTAAAGCATCGGAAATTTGTGCAATTCTACTCATTGAATTATAATTAAACAGCTTTTAAAAGCTTCCACTGCCATGCAGGATATTTCTGCTGCAATGCCTTCAAACCTGTATTTTTTTCTTTCAGCTGTTTAATATATTGTTGCTGCCGCTCCAAAATGGCTGCAATACTGTTTTCACCCAGCCAGAATTCCAGACTTAGCGTTTCCAGGCATTTGTCATAACGCAAACCAACAAGTGTGAAGTAGTAATAAAACCGGCAGGCCATCGTATCGTTACGGCGGTCTAAATGAATGCCTTTTTTACCTTTTTCGCCGGTTGTTTGATATTCTTCGGATAGAATTGCAGTTAAAGGTTTTTCGCCGCGCCTCATGCTTTAATTTGATCGTTTAACTGAATTTTGCAAATAAGAGGTAAAACAATGGCCAGGCTTTACACCCGGCCATCTACTCAAACCTAAAACAAAACTAATTTGAATACCCACCGCTTGAAAGGTCGGCTTCATAATTTCTGATCGCAGTTAAATCCAAAACAAAACCTGCATTATTACCAACTAAACCGGCCGGTGGCGTGATTTTATAATGCTTATATTTTCCGCTTAGGGTTTCTAATTGCACGCCGATAGCTAACAGATCAGTAGCAAGTTGTGCGCTTGCATCGGTTTTGGTGTAATACGTGTAAAGCGCGGTTAGTTGCGCATCAGCATCGGCAACCTTTGCAATCACACCGTTATTTAAAGCTAATAGATTTATACGGATTTGCAAACCGTTGTAGTTTTGTCCACGATTTACCAACGCAGTTACGGCTGATTTTATACCGGCAAGATCTGGCATAACAATTAAATCCCTTAGCTTTTCTATTTGTATAGGTACACCATTAAAGTTTGCTGCCGGAACTGCCTTTTCAACAAGTTGATTTCTTACAAAATGTTCAAGTGATAACGGGAAATTCGATCCGACTTCACACCATTGCTTAAACATTAATAAATCCTGAATCGTTACACTTACGCTTTGAGCTGCACAAGCATCATAAACCGCTTGTAAATACGTTACGACTGCATTTAAAGTATATTGTTCGTTTTTTATGCTTGCTGTGGCAACTTGGATTAATACGGGTTCCATAATTATATTTTGAGGGTTTTAAAAACTTATTGTGAATTGTTATTGTGCTACTGCTGCATTACCAGAATTAACTACCTGTAAAAACATTTCTTCAAACTGCCTGCGCAGGTTCTCCAGTCCTTCGCCCATTGTGGTGGTGTGGATGTCAATTTTGCCGGTGCCGAGGTTGCCCACGTTGATGGTCAGGTTACGCACGCCGCCACCTGAAATGCTTTTATTGGTATCGGCCATGCTGGACGGCATAGAACCTGTAGCAGCTTTGCCGCTTACAATATCAACAGGGCTTTTACCGGAACTGGTTTCTTTTCCGCTGGCATCGGTATGCCATTTTAATCCGACTTTTCCCCATTGTGCTCCAATACCTGTATTATTTGAAAGAAGCCCTTTTTGATTGGCAAGCCGGTCAATTGCGTGCTGCCGCGTAATGTCAGCAAGTTTTTTACTTGCATCGCTTGTAAAAGGCGAATCACTGAAATCACCTTTTTTGACCTTTTGCCATGCGTGGCCAATTTGCTGGAGAAAGTCTTTTATCCGGTAAAATGCCGACTGGAAAACATAGGCTATGGTTTGCGCAAAATCGGTTATGCCGATTTTCAAATCCGAAAAGAAAAGCTTAGTGATATTCCACGCTGCTTTGGCAGACGTGCCCCAGCCATCGAATTTAAGTGCAAGGAATGTAATAACGCTTACCAGTAAACCGATACCACCGATCACACTAAAAGCCATTTTATTATTGACAACTGAAGTCCAGAACGCTGCGCGCTGTGTCCATAAGGTATATAAGCCCCATGCGGTTGCCATAGCACCAATTCCGGCAGCAGTTATATAAATTGCGGTATCATAACCTAATATTTTATTCAAAACAGTTGCAACGCCGCCCAAAATCGGTAAAAGTGTGGTGCCAACCGTGCCGCCCAGCGTTTCCAGCGCACCGGTAAAAGCCATCCATTTACCGGTTGATGTGTTGGCCATATTTTCCATGCCTTTATAGTATTTACCCATCGGCCCGGTGGCGTACTGAAATGCTTCGGTAACCTGCTGAAACGAAATCTTACCGGCCGACATTTCACCATTGAGAACAGCAAGGGATTTGCCTGTTTTTTCTGACATGGCCTGCAACGGGTTAAAGCCTGCATCAATCATTTGCCGGGCATCCTGACCCATCAACCTGCCTGCTGCTGCACTTTGGCTAAATGCAAGCGTTAAGGACTTCATGTGTTCAACGTTGCCCTCTGATATATCGCCCAGCATTTTCAAGTCCGGCAGCACTTTTTTGACATTGATCCCGAAACCCAACATCGTTTGGGCTTCGCCGAAAACTTCGTTGCCATAAATGGAATCCGTAGCATATTTGATAAGGCTTTTGTGCAGATCTCCGCCCTGTTTTTTTCCGGCCATTGTGTCAAAGGCGGTTCCGGCCATTTGCCGTTCCATGCCCAGCTTCATAACCGTACCGCCTAAAGCAAGCGCACTGCCTAAACCAACCAAACCGGCAATTTTGCCAAAACCGCTGCCGCCCGAACTGCTGCCGGTCAACCTGCCGCGCCGTTCTTCCAGTTCGCGCATTTCGCGGTTAATCTGCCTGATCTGCCTGCCGTCGATGCTCATGTTGCGCGTACGCTCCAAATCTTTTAGTTTAGATTCAATCTGGTCAATGGAACTGCCTAAGCCCGAAAAACTACGCTGGAAATTATTGGAACTTCTGGCTAAACGCGAAAACGCACCGTCGCCGGTTTGTCCTAACCGCCCGAAAACCGAACCGCTGTTCAGGTCGCGTATCTTGATTAAAAATTCTACCATGTTTGCCATAAGTCCTTTTGGTTTAATTTTTGTTTTTACCTGCTACTGTGGAGTTTTCAGCATCTAAAAACAAATCAGTTGCCTGTTTTAAGAAAGCTTCATTTTCGATCAGTTCGGCATCACCACCCAGCCATGCAATCGTTATAACTTTTTTAATAAAATAAGCCGTTGCCAGTCCGGTTCCGGGGCGGTAAGCTTTCTTTATTAACTTTTCTATTTCTTTTTCAGAAAGCATTCTTAGATACCCTTTTTTGCCGTCCAGTTCAACAAAATGCAAATCTTTTCCGTAAAGGTTTCCCCAGCGTTCGATAACTGCCGGCGTGATGTTTTCCATTTTGATACTGGTTTTAAAGCCGAACATAATTTAAAGTTTAAAATAACGCCCTACGGACGTGCAGGGCGTTGGCATTTGTCTTGAGATGCAGTGAGAGAACGAGGAAAAGGATGCTGTAGGATTTTTATATCAGTTTGCCGTTAAGCTCATAAGGCATTTTACCGTTGCCTTCAAAGTATTTGGCACGGTATAAGTCGGGTGCATGGTCGCGCAAATCCGTTAGATCACTTGCGTAGCATTTGTTTTTTAAATCGTGGTAAGTTTTACCGGCAATACCTAAAAGTGCAGGGTGGTAATGACCTTGCAATTTATCAGCATCAATAGGCATATTTCCGATCACGTGTTTGATCGTATCTATTGAGGATTTATCCGTACCTAAGCCTAACAAGTGCCCGGCAAATTCACGATCAATCTTTTTGACTTTCAAAGCATTTTCAACAATGGCCAGTGTTTCGGGTGAGTGGTTACCATCGGGGTCGAGTGGATTGTTATTATTGGTCAAAATGCTTTGCTGCTTATTATTTACGGCGATTTGTTTAAGCAGGGTAAGTGTATCGGTAGAAATATTGAGCGTTACAGCTTCCGGATTAGAACCACGGTCAACAATACTTGCTTCTTTTAAAGATGACCTTTTGTAAGTAGGTAAAGTTTGGCCGGGCAACATATCGGCAGGATCAGAACTTAACTCAATTGGTAAAATAGCACAACTTGCAGCCCTTAAAGTACCGTGCTCAACTTTGTTGTAAATAGTCATGGCAAACTCGTCGGAACCGTCAAAATCCGGTACGGCACTTACTACATCGCCATCAACCTGTATATCCGTCCAAAAGCCTATCGGCATTCTTTCAGTCGCTTTTTCACCAGTTGGGTATTGGTGATTCCAGTACATGATCGGGTTGGCTTTAAAGTCGGCCAGATCGATACCGCCTGTGATAATCCTAAAACCGTGAGAATTTACTTTTTCGTTGGAGAGGATAAATGTTTTTGTGCTTTTAGGCATGGTTTATTTATTAGTGCTGTTTAGAGTAGCGGAGTAACTTTATCGGCTTGCCGCAATTCCCTTCGTTTTTTAGAAACAATCCGGGCTATGGTATCAGGCGCAACGTCATACTTATCAGAAAGCCTTGCATAAATTGCGGGGATTTGAATTTCATTATAGTACAGCTTTTTGAAGTCTGTAAATACCTTTTCATTGCGCCTTTCCCGGTACTGTTTTTTAATGTTCATGTCAAAAATAGAATGCTGTTTTCGTGTTTAAAAATTGGTTTTGTACAGTGCTACTTCTTAAATGTAGTTGTATACAAATTGACTTTTTTAATAATGCAGCTTTGCATTTTTGTTATAGTCGATTGATCTGGCCATTTCCGGGAAAGCACCGCGATAAGCCGTTTTGGCTCCTTGCTGCAAATCCTTTTCCAGCTGCAATTTCAAAGTTTTGATTTCAGCGGCCGTAATACCAGGGCGGTAAATTTCGGTTACAGTTTGGTCTTTCAATTTCAGCGAATGGTTGTAGGCTTCATGTTCAATTTTGAATGCGTTGCTATCTGCTGTAAAGTGGAAAACATCCGTATTGGTGTGAAGCTCAAAAAGTTCTTTTGCAAGTGGTTGGAAGTCGGGTTTGTCGGGTCGCATATAAGTAACTATATTTCTTGATAAAAATACAACTTACCTTTAAAATATTGGTTAAAAAGTACTTACTGTTAATTAACTGGCTATTAAATTTAGCATATCAATCTATCTACTAAAATAGATCGTACAAATACTTTTAAGCTACGGGGTTTAAAACAAAAAGCGGAAATACCTTTTTTGATATTTCCGCTTTACAAATTAATTTGTGAAAAATAATTATTTGGTAGAGTTTAGCCACTATTGATCGATAATTCGTTTAACAGGTTTGCCACCACGTTATTGGCCTCTTTGTTGTTTTTAGATTTTTGAGTGCTTCTTACAATTGCCTCAAATTGCCGGTGTACTTTAACCAGGTCGGTATAGTTCATTTTGTTAAGTTCCTTTTTTACGGCTCCACGCTCCATAATAAATAGGTTCAGTTTTGCAGCATTAATTTTTTTATCGTCAGCCGAACTGCCGTAGATAATACCGGCCTGATAAGCCAATGAGAATACAAGACTTTTAAGCCGTTCTGCTGGATCGTGTTCGGCAAGCATGATTATCAAATGCCGTGCTTCTTCAATGGTCAGTTCTTTACTGCTTGCTGTACGGCCATCACTTGCATCAAGTATGATTTCTTTCTTTTGATCTAACCAGCCTTTATTGTTCAACAATACGTGGATTTTTGCTATTTGTGGTTTCGTTATCGTTTTCATATTTCAGTTTTTATAATTGAGTGGGCCTAAAAATACCGGCAACCAGTTGATACCGATCTGGCCACTGGCAATGCAATAAGAGGTGGCCTTGTAGCCTAATGTCTTTTTGTCATCAATTATAAGTGGGCAAACCTTTGCCAAAATCAATTCAGCAATGTTACCGGGCATAGGGTAAGATTCTTCCCACTCATCAAACCCGTTAAAGCGGATTTCAATCGTTTTTACTGATAAATCTTCTTTGAGCATATCAATTATTATTTTGTGCGTGTGCTCTTTTCTTTCAATTTGATTCAATAGCCTTAATTGATCCATGATTTCAATCTTTTAATTTTTCGTTAAATACTTTTTCTATTGTTTCTACTAATTCAGGATGTAATTTTTTGAGTATGCTTTGAAGTTTTGCTATCGTTACACCCGGTTGCCGAACATAAAGTGCATCTTCTTTTTTCTCTATCCAGCCATACTCATTAATCCACGTACTTATACTTTTTTCCGATACATGCAGAATACTTGCAATGTCTTTTCCTGTCAGTCCATCAGTGAGGTACAATCTCTTAGCCTTTCTTTTTAGGTCTAAAAGTTCCAGCTTTGTTTTAGGCCGTGGTTTTACTTTCTTATCCATATAATTTAATTGTTGATTGAGTTAATAATTAATAAGCTTTCAGCGCGTCTTAAACCACCGATCTGGCCGCTCCCATCCATTGTTAAGCACCGCCTTACAATGTCATTCAGCAGGCTTGTATCGGCCATATTTACTTTTAAAACATCACTGATTAATTTGCGATAAAAGCCAACTCTTTCTTGCTGGTTAATGGGTACTGTTGTAGTATAGCGTTCCGAAAACCGGCTGAAAAGCTCTTTAAATCCGGGCTTTTTATTGTTCATGCCCTTATCCATTACTCTTTTAAAGCCTTCGGCACCCATCATATACCAGCCGCAAGTACCTTCGGTTGCATTCCACAGTTCTTTAATTTCAAGTAAGGTGGGTGTGTTCAAATCGCCTGCTTCATCAATGATAACAATAGGCTTTGGCAGGTTATTCAGGCAATATTTGATATTGCTTTTGATTTCCGCATATTTTCCGCTGGTATCTACGCCAATTGCTTTTGCTATCGCTTTGATGAAAAGATAAACACCTTTTGCCTGACTGGCATCGATATAAAAACAGTTTTTGAGCGTACGGCTTAAATATTTGGCGGTGTAGGTTTTGCCAATACCGCAATCATCCACGCACATTTTACCTTTAGAATTTTCCTGACAAAAAAGAATGTCTTCTTCAATGATTGTAAATACTTCCGTCCTGGCTGTATTCCAGTTACGCTCATAAAGGTTTACACCTAACTCACGGCCAATATTCAACCATTGGTTTTCTTTCAGCAGACCGTCCCGTTCGCCATTTTTTAAACGGCTGTAAACTGAATTGTTGATACCATACTTTTTTGAAAATGCTGCATCTGTACCGCTGTAATTTTGCCTTGCTTCTATCAGAGCGGTTTGGGTTTTTACTTTGTAATCTTCTGTTATTTGTAGCATAATTATTCGTTTTAAAATCTGTCTTTAAATGATCTGCGGTAACTGGTTTCAGGCTGGTTGATAAAGTCATCAGTATTAGGTTCGGGCAATATTTCCGGTTCTGAATCTTCACGGTTTGCAACCCGCTGTTTCAGTCCCGGCATGATAAATTTCTTTTCCGGTGCAGGTGTATTGTCAATTATTGTTACCGCATCAATTGATTTTTTGCGCCTTCTGCCGTATGCTTCGATTGTTGCAACGTATTTACTCATCAACTCGTAGTTGATTTTTCCCTGTTCAGTTTGCTCAATCACAGCCCGTTTACCAATAGGCTTTGGTACAGCCTCACAAATCAGCGTTTTGCCCAGGTAAACCAAAGCTTTTATGATCGTGCCGTTATTGCCATCAAGCCAATACACATCTATGTTTTCGCCTTCGATATGCTTCATAAGATCAATCAACCTATCGCCAAAACACAGCTGGCCATTTTCGCCTAACAGGCATTCAGAACCTTGTAATTTAATGATACCTGTTTTGCAACTTGTTGAGGTTTTGCGGCCTAAATGCAGCAGGAAGCTATTGTAATTAATTGGTTTCAAATCAGGATGCTGCATCTGCGTAAATACTTCCCAGCGGGTCAAGTTCTTATGTACACTATGTGGCATATTGTTCCAAGTTTCAATATCCCTAAGGCAACCCTCAATAATAGCATCATAATGAAGTTTTGGAACTTTCTGACCACCGATCTGATTGCTTTCGGTTATTGCGGAAGGCCGTGCAAGCCAGCCTTCACGCTTTTTTTCTATACCATAGCGTAGTGGCCGGTAGTAAGCTTCAATCCTTTTTCCACGGGCATTATTAGCCTCAATGCGGACGTTCTGAAACATGGCACCCGGTTTTAGAAAACTATCAACATAAGATGAGTTTAAGCTCATTTCAGCTTCTAAACCATCAGGTAAACAAAGACCCCATTCGGCGTAATTTCTAACCAGTTGACGGTAAAACTCTACAATGATGCTTTCCTTTGTTTTACCATAAACCCAGCAGGTAAAAGCTTCGCTGCCAAGATCAATTGCATTATAAAACCAAACCCTTTCGCCATCATACATAGCAAACGGCGGCTGCCTGTCATCAATAGAAATTAGACTACCTGCATATCCCGTTTTATCATAAGAGTGATACGGTTTGAAGCTCTGCATATACTTTTGTCGGTCGCCGCTTCGGCTTGCATAAGTGGCAATTTTGCTTTGCCACTCTGAAAGGTAATTGGTAACGGTTGTAACACTTAGCTTTTTGAATTCCGCAGGGTTGTAAACTTCTCCGCTTTCATTGTTGATAACCTCTTTTTTACCAGCTATAAAATCATCATAAGCACGGTGTACTTCGGTTGCAGTCGGCTTTGTGGCATCTTTGGCAAACATGCTTTCCAGCAAAGCCGTTGTATTTTCAAATACTTTCCTGCTATTGCTGTTGCCTAATTTGCCAGAAATCAGGCTTTCATAACCTTTATTTTCAAATGCTTTTAAAACCTGTTTAAAACGCTTTTCACCTTCGGGCAAAGTGTGTTCCGATTTGTGCTTTACTTGCAGTGTTTTCTGAAATGATTTTACATGGTCGCATAGGATAGCATCTATACCAAACTTGTTCAAAGCTTTCTTAGTTCTTTCCTTTATAATGTCCTCACGGAAACCAATGATCGCTTTTAGTACGCTTGCATTGGTAATATACTCATCCTGATAATCAACGCTTAAATAGCTTCCATCCGCTAACTGACACTTTGTAAAGAAGCCCACTGCTTCATTGTCCATACGGTAGTGCTTTTCTAATGGGTGGCTTACCTGTCGAGGATCACCTAAAACATGCTGAACATGCAGAGGTAAAGTGTCGAAATCGATTAACATTGGTCGGCCATTGCCGCCCAATTGTACACGTTTGATACCTGTTGGTTTCGCTTGATAACGATGAATAGTTTGTTTCAAATTTGGCCAGCTATACAACTTTGGCACAAGCTCTTCTTTAGTAACTACAATTTTATCGTTCCACTCGTGAGGCATAGAGTTTGACAGCTTAATCGATGAGGGAAGAAATTCTGTTAAGTGCAGCACTTTTAGCCTCTTTAAGCTCCGATAAGTAATCGGCAATTACATTTAAAACATCTACATTATCACATTTTCCCTTCAAGGCTGAATGAATCATGTTCAATGACACCCCGGCTCTTTTAGCAATTTCTGTTTGCGCACCATGTGGCAACTGATCTTTAATCTTTTTAAAATCTACTTTGGTTTCCATATATTTGATTTAGAAATTATTCTACAATACTATAGAAAATTTCTTAATTAACAAAAAATATTTTAAGATATTTTCTATAATTTTTTAAAACTAATGGAAACAACCTTACAAAGACTAAAAATATTTATAGAATTCAAAGAGTTTAATATAAGCAGGTTTGAAAAATTTGTTGGTTTTTCTAATGGTTCTTTGGCAAGCCAGATGAAAAACAACAAGACAATTGGAGTAGATAAAATAGAAAAAATCTTAAAAAATTTTCCTGATCTATCTTCTGATTGGCTATTGAAGGGAGAGGGAGAAATGCTTAAACTGTTAGACTTTCCTAATGACGTAAGCCCAAAATCAGCGAGATATAAAAACATTTCCTTAGCCTTGACTGACCATGACAAAACAAATGTAAAGCTTACGCCAAGCCAAGTTTTTAGACTTGAGGATAATTACAACAAACTATTAAGTAATCTTCGTAATAAGAAAAGTGAGTATAATAATTTATTTATTAGTATAGAATTTTTTGAAAGCTTTAGAGATTTCGTGGAAGATTTTAGCGAATCCTATATAGATAACTTTTTTGACGTTCTTTTTGATGAGCGGAAATTTTTAAAAGGAAAAAAATTTGATTATGAAAACTACGAAAAGGCTGTATTACATGAATTGGATAAATTGTCTGCTTTCCAAGCACCTTTACTAAAGTTGAAGGAAAATGTACAGTCTTTTTATAAAGAAATACTTCCTATAGATACTAATAAAATTATCAAATAGGTTTCTTTTTTTCAATAGATGTAACCCCAACTGTAACCCCAACTGTAACCCCAACTATTTAACAGGTATTTTTATTAGCAAATCGGGCTTATAAACAATTAAAGGGTTTTTATTATGATTAGGGCAAACACACAGTAGTTTACACACAAAACAGCCGTTATTTGCTTAGCCATAAGCTAACGGTTATATTCAAAATGGAAGTAAGGATATTGTTTTAATACGTTTTTCACGGCCAAAATGGAACTTCAATTAACCTTCGTTAACCTTCTGGTAAATTTCGTTTTTATAAGCATTTTAGATACAAACAACTCAAAAACCGCGTTTTTACACACAGAAAGGGCATTCTGTGCGCACAAAAATCGCACTTTTTTCTATCTGTTAATTAGACATTTGGTTTAACCCCCCATAAATCATATTTTAATTAAGAAAATCATATAGTTTGATGAAGATTTCTCCCTTTGGTCGAAATGACAACACCAATTTTAGTCGATAAAAGGAGCATCTATCAAACTTGTTTGCTAATTAATTTTGCTTTATCTTCGCGCCATTATTCACACAAATTATTCACGCTTTAATATTATTCAGGTAATGTATTTAAGTAAAGATGCAAAAGCAGAGATTTTTGCAAAACACGGCCAAAGTGCCACAGATACCGGTTCTGCCGAAGGCCAGATCGCCTTATTCACCACCCGTATTGCTCACTTAACCGGGCATTTAAAAACTAATAAAAAAGATTTTTCTACACAGTTATCCTTACAGAAACTGGTTGGTAAACGCCGGGCTTTGTTAGGTTATTTGTTTAAAAAGGATATTAACCGTTACCGCGCCATTATTAAGGCGTTGGAACTAAGGGATATTATAAAATAACCCGGAACAATTTCCGCTAAAAAGCCATCTTTTTTGAAGATGGCTTTTTTACTTTTAAAAATAAAATTTATATAAAAACAGGTACGTTCTAAAGATGAAAAACGTGCTGATACAACAACAAAAATGAATGTAATTAAAAAAACAATTGATCTGGGCGATGGCCGTATCGTAGAGATCGAAACCGGTAAATTAGCCAAACAGGCTGATGGTTCGGTAGTCGTAAAAATGGGCGATACCATGTTGCTTGCAACGGTGGTTTCTTCCAAAGAAGCTAAAGAAGGCGTGGATTTTTTGCCGCTTTCTGTTGATTATCAGGAAAAATATGCTTCAACCGGAAGGATTCCCGGAGGATTTTTGCGCCGCGAAGCACGCTTGTCAGATTATGAAGTGCTGATTTCCCGTTTGGTAGATCGCGCTTTGCGTCCGTTGTTTCCGGAGGATTATCATGCCGATACACAGGTGATGATCTCCTTAATTTCTGCCGATAAAAACATCATGCCGGATTGCCTGGCTGGTTTGGCTGCTTCGGCTGCGATTTCGGTTTCTGATATTCCTTTTAACGGGCCGATTTCTGAAGTTCGCGTAGCTAAAATTGATGGACAATTGGTTATCAACCCAACGTTATCTGATTTGCAAAAAGCAACTTTAGAATTTATGGTTGCCGGTTCTGCTACAGATATTGTGATGGTAGAAGGCGAAGCAGACGAAATTGCAGAAGCCGAAATGGTTGAAGCAATTACCTTTGCACACGAAGCGATTAAAATACAGGTTGCCGTTCAGGTTGAATTAGCCGAAGAAGTTGGTAAAACTGATAAACGCATTTACAGTCACGAACACAGTAATTTAGAGCTAAAAGAAGTAGTTTTTGCTGCTACTTATGCTAAAGCTTACGCCGTTGCAGCTTCTGCATCCGGTAAAGATGATCGCAGCGCAGATTTTAGACAAATTCGTGAAGATTTCATCGCTTCTATGGGCGAAAATCCTGATCCGATTCAAGTTGGTTTAGCTAAAAAATATTTTCACGACGTACAATATGATGCCGTTCGTAATTTGGTTTTGAATGAAGGCAAACGTTTGGATGGCCGGAAAACAACCGAAATTCGCCCGATCTGGAGCGAAGTTGGTTATTTGCCGGCTGCTCACGGTTCTGCTGTTTTTACCCGCGGCGAAACGCAATCTCTAACATCTGTAACTTTAGGTTCTAAAACCGATGAGCAGATGATTGATGGCGCGTTCATTAATGGCTACAACAAATTCTTGTTGCATTATAATTTCCCCGGATTTTCTACCGGCGAAGTTCGTCCGAATCGTGGTGCCGGTCGCCGCGAAATTGGTCATGGAAATTTAGCCATGCGTTCTTTGAAAAAAGTATTGCCTGGTTTAGAGCAAAATCCTTATACCATCCGTGTGGTTTCTGATATTCTGGAATCTAACGGCTCGTCTTCCATGGCTACGGTTTGCGCAGGTGCTTTGGCTTTGATGGATGCCGGTATCAAGTTAACGGCTCCGGTTTCCGGCATTGCAATGGGTTTAATCACCGATGAAGCAACCGGTAAATACGCCATTCTTTCTGATATTTTGGGTGATGAAGATCATTTGGGCGATATGGATTTTAAAGTTACCGGTACCGAAAAAGGTATTGTAGCTTGCCAAATGGACCTGAAGATCAATGGTTTATCAAACGAAGTGTTGATTAAAGCTTTAGATCAGGCAAAAGAAGGCCGTTTGCACATCTTAAATGAGATGAAGAAAACGATTGCCGCTCCTCGCGAAGATTATAAACCGCATGCACCACGCATCGTTTCCATAACGATTGATAAGGAATTTATCGGTGCGATTATCGGGCCAGGTGGTAAAATCATTCAGGAAATGCAACGCGAAACCGGTGCAACCATTGCTATTGAAGAAGTGGATAACAAAGGTATCATCGAGATTTTTGCTGATAACAAAGCAGCCATCGATGCTGCCGTTTCTCGCATCCGTAACATTGTTGCTAAACCAGAAGTTGGCGAAACTTACGAAGGTAAAGTGAAAACGATTATGCCTTTTGGCGCTTTCGTGGAAATTATGCCAGGCAAAGATGGTTTGCTGCATATTTCTGAAATCGACTGGAAACGTTACGAAACGATGGACGGTATTTTTGAAGTTGGCGAAAAAGTAAAAGTTAAACTGCTGGAAATTGATAAGCAGGGAAAACTGAAATTATCACGTAAAGCTTTGATGCCTCGTCCGCCAAAACCGGAAGCAGAAGTGAGGTAATTCCTTTAAAATACATAATTGAAAGTCCTGATTAATTAATAGTCAGGACTTTTTTTGTGCTGTAAAAGAAGTATGTCAGCACAGATTTTAATTTATCACTTAAATAAACATGTTTTAAATTCTTTTATAAATCATACTTTTCCATTAATTGGAAGCACTCAAACCTAATTTCAATTACTGAAAATGAAGCCAAAATCCATCAACAACTGGTATTGGATTACGACGGTTATTTTTTGCTTGTTTATGCTGATTGATGGCTTTGGCGGCGTAACGCGGCAACAGGCCGGACAGGATGTTTTAAAACATTTAGGTTATCAAATGTATGCACTTACTATTTTTGGCATGGCTAAACTTTTGGGTGTAATTGCGATTTTGCAAACTAAATTTTATACCGTAAAAGAATGGGCTTATGCAGGTTTTGCGTTCAATTTTATTGGTGCGGCTGCTTCCAGAGCTTTTGCCGGTGATGGTTTTGGGTTGATTATCTTGCCAATTGCCGTGCTTGCTTTTATGTTTGCCGGCTATTTTTTCTGGAAAAAGAAGAATCAAATTGCATATAAATCTTTATAAAATGACAAAATTAAGTGTGTATTTTGGTTTAAATGGCTGTTGCCAGGAGGCGATGAACTTTTACAAAGATTGTTTTGGCGGAGAACCAACGCTTACTATAATTGGCGATAGCCCGATGAAAGACCAGTTCCCCGAAGTGATGAAAGATAAAGTGCTGCATGCGGAACTAACCACGGATGGTTTTACCCTAATGGCTTCGGATATGAACGGACCGGACGG
Source organism: Sphingobacteriaceae bacterium (assembly GCA_903642215.1). Lineage (GTDB taxonomy): Bacteria > Bacteroidota > Bacteroidia > Sphingobacteriales > Sphingobacteriaceae > Mucilaginibacter_A. The sequence goes on from CAHJWG010000002.1 coordinate 138,323, forward strand.
TTTTACTGCCGGAACCAACGTTGCCATTTCTTTGGATAACCCGGAGGAAGAAAAAGCAAAACAGCTTTTTGATCAATTGGCCGTGGGCGGCACAATTATGGATGATTTTAAACCGCAGTTTTGGGGCGGTATGATGGGTGTTGTCAGAGATCAGTTTGGAATAAAGTGGATGCTAAGTTCGTCTGTGAATTCGTAATTATAAAGATTCCAAGAAGCGGAAATTATAGCGATAAAAGAAGCATGAAAATACTTGACAAAACCCACCTCATAATCTTGGTATTTCCAGCAATCAAACAAAAGAGCTTTTCTCTATTATCTGTTGATTAAGTTCGTAATAGCAAACCTCATTAGTTAATCTTCTCAAAGAATTTAAAGTTATAGAATGCTGGCTTCTTTTATATCTATTTAATTCTTCCGTAGCTAAAACATAAAAAGTCCAATGGTTTAAATTCAAAGGATCAATAGTGCTTTTTTCAGGATGATGAAGCAAACAAAACACATATATATCCGCACTTCTTCTCGCAGTTTCTTCTTGTTTATTGGTAATTGAATCCCAAACAAAAGCTGCCTTTGTACTAAAAGATATTGGTGAAAGCTTACTTTGAAACCAAGATTGAACGTAAGCAGCAGATTTTACTTCTATTTTAATTCCTTCGTGTGTTTCCAAGTCAAAAGCACTCCACTCATCCCTTATTTGTTTAATATCAATATTTGCAGCAGTTGCAACAATAAATTCAGCAAACCGACCTCTTGTTGCATTGCTTAAAATATCAGAAACACTCCAACGCCAAAAGTCAAGTAAAGAAAAATTTAAGCTTTTGTCATTATAAATTAGTTTTTCTTGACCGGTTTTAAGCGTTGCTTGTATTTTGTCTAAAGAATCCATGTTTTTTTATAATCAAGAAATACTAAAAATGACTAATAGCCTAAATTTAATATATTTTTGTTTATATTAATAAAACATATTTATATAGTTTAAAATCGGTTTCTAAAATGGACCTTATTAAATTAAAAGAATGGTTAATTCCTATTTCAACTTTTATAACCTTAATTACAGCATCGATTGGTATTTGGGTATCTTTAAAAGATTTTAGATTAAAAAATCGTGCTGAAAGGCGTCTTGCTGAAAGCTCGGAATTAGAATCAGATATCAAACTATTAAAGATTTTTACTGAAATAGTCAGTATAGCTCATGGAAGAGGAGGATATCAAGCTTCTGAAAAAGCAATTGAATCCTTGCTGAAACCAGAAACGTTAAAACAATTAGGAATTAATAGCAGTAATTTGAGTACAATTTTAAGTGAATCTTTAGTAAATATTCCTGTTGGAAAAGCCGAACAAGATGCTGCTATCTCAGCAATTTGGGCACTAGGAAAAAAATATAAGACCTTGATGCCAGTTGCATTACAAGCATTAGAGTCTATCAATGAATTTAAACCAGAAATAACAAATCTGTACTTAATTAATTTAAAGAAAGCTTATGAAAAAGCTATTTCATCAAATCAGAAAGATAATTATTTACAATAACGTTGTTTAAAATTTACAGTGTACAATATACGTTTTGAACAAAGTTATTAGAAGAATAAAAATTACGGTTCAAGTAAACATTAAAAAGCAGATTCTCACAAAAAGGCCTCGCGTTAAAAATCCAAGCAAGACCATTTTATACCGGTAAAGACAGCACTAACTCAACTTCGAAAATGCTTCTTTAATCCTCTTCACAGCTTCCCGCAATTTATCTTCCGCAGCCGCATAAGATAAACGGATACAATTATCATCACCAAAAGAATCGCCGCCAACTACGGCCACGTTGGCTTCTTCCAATAAATAGATTGAAAGTTCGGCGGCATCTTTGTAAACTTTGCCGTTGTATTGTTTGCCGAAATAAGCACTTATATCCGGGAAGAAGTAAAACGCACCATCCGGCAAATTCACTTTCAAATTCGGAATTTCTTTCAGCAGATCATAAACGATGTCGCGGCGTTTTTTAAATTCCACACGCATTTGTTCCACCGTTTCCAGTCCGCCTTCCAAAGCGGCAACGCCGGCTTTTTGGGTGATGGAACACGTTCCGGAAGTAATTTGCCCCTGTAATTTATCACAAGCGGTAGCAATTTCTTTGTTGGAAGCCGTATAGCCGATGCGCCAGCCCGTCATGGCGAAACCTTTAGAAAAACCGTTGATAATAATTACGCGATCCTTGATAGAATCAAATTGCGCGATGGATTCATGCGTTGGCAGATAGCTGATGTGTTCATAAATTTCATCAGAAAGAATATACAATTGCGGATATTTCTCAAAAACCTTTACCAAACCGGCTAATTCTTCCTTGCTGTAAACACTACCGGTTGGGTTACAAGGCGAAGAAAACATAAACAGTTTGGATTTTGGCGTAATGGCTGCTTTCAATTGCTCCGGCGTAATTTTAAAATCCTGCTCGGCTGTTGCATTTACAAAAACCGATTTTCCCTCGGCAAGTTTCACCACTTCAGAATAAGAAACCCAGTACGGCGTTGGGATAATTACTTCTTCGCCGGGGTTTACCAAACACAAAACTGCATTGGCAATCGCCTGTTTTGCACCGGTGGAAACCACAATTTCCGATGCATCGTAATCTAAATTATTTTCAACTTTTAATTTGGTAGCGATTGCTTTACGCAAATCCGGGTAGCCGGCAACGGGCGTGTAATACGTAAAGTTTTTATCCATCGCTTCTTTTGCGGCAGCTTTAATATGATCGGGCGTATGGAAATCCGGTTCACCAAAACTCAAACTTATTACATCCACACCTTTTGCAGCCAGTTCGCGGCCTAATTTGGCCATTTTTATGGTTGCAGATTCGGAAAGATTATTTATTCTATCGCTTAAAATACTCATACTGATTGGATTGTTGGCGGCAAATATAGAAAATAACTTTAAGCAGGTTTCCGCCGTGATATTTATATTTTTGTACGATAAAAACAGCATCGTGCAAAATCAAAAACGAATCATCCTGTATGCTTTAATTACCGGTTTTGTGCTGATGATTACCAAATTTGCTGCGTATATTATTACAGATTCCAATTTCATCTTAACCGATGCTGCCGAAAGTATTGTAAATGTGGTGGCCAGTGCCTTTGCATTTTTCAGCATCTCGTTTTCTGCCCGGCCGCGGGATATCAATCATCCTTACGGACATGGAAAAGTAGAGTTCTTCTCCGTTTTTTTGGAAGGCGCATTGATTATGGTTGCCGGAATTATCATCATTTTTAAATCCGTTTTCAACCTTTTTTATCCGCACGAAGTGCAGCAACTGCTCATTGGTGCGGTGATTATCGGCATCACCGGTTTGATAAACGGTTTACTTGGTTTTTACATGATCAGGCAGGGGAAAAACATGCTTTCGATCACGATTGAAGCCGACGGCAGGCATTTAATAACCGATGCCGTAACCAGTGCCGGTTTGGTAATTGGTTTAACGCTGATTTATTTTACTAAAATCAAGCTGCTGGATAGCGTTCTTTCCATCGCTGTTGGTTTGTTTATCGTTTACACGGCCTACAAATTAGTACGAAAATCGGTTGCCGGATTAATGGATGAAGCTGATTTTTCGATGGTAGATGATATTCTAAAAATCTTGAACGAAAACCGGAAGGCAGAGTGGATCGATATTCATAATTTGCGCGCACAGCGTTATGGAAATGAGCTGCATATTGATTGCCACATGACACTGCCAAACTATTTCGATTTAACCCGCGTGCATCACGAAGTTTCTAAAGCGGATGAATACGTAAACCAGTTTGCACACATTAAAACAGAGTTTTTTATCCATGCCGATCCTTGTTTGCCCGAATGCTGTTACTATTGCCGGATGCCGAATTGCCCGATCCGTTCGCACGAAAAAACCGAAGATTACGTTTGGGACATGGAACGCGTGGCACAAAATAACAAGCATTTTGCTTCTGATGCGATTACAATTGTGCCTGTTTAACGGCTATACTTCTTTTACCGACTATAATTTATGCTGAAAAAATATCCGTTTAATATACGTGTTTATGGTTTGCTGATCAACGAAAGTAACCAGCTTTTAATCAGTGACGAAGAGGAATACGGTATGCGTTTTTCTAAATTTCCGGGTGGCGGATTAGAATATGGCGAAGGTTTGCCGGACGGATTAAAACGGGAGTTTTTAGAAGAATGTTTTTTTGAGATCGAAATCCTCAATCATTTTTACACAACCGATTTCTACCTTAAATCAGCTTTTGACGATACGCAGATCATCAGCGTCTATTACCTCGTTAAAAATCTTTCTCCCATAAATTTACCGATAAAAACAGCACCGTTTGATTTTGACGGCGAAAGTGCAGACGGAATTTTGCAGTCTTTCCGCTGGCTTAATCTAAATCAGCTTAAAATAGAAGATGTTACTTTTCCGGCAGATCAAAAAGCTGTCGAATTACTCTTGAAAACACTAAAATGAATTGGGTCGAACGAGATTTAAAGGTAATCTGGCATCCTTACACGCAAATGCAAACCGCCGCGCCGCCAATTCCAATTGTTCAGGGCGAAGGTGCATTGCTTTTTGATGATCAGGGCAATACATATCTGGATGCGGTTTCGTCTTGGTGGGTTAATATCCACGGGCATGCAAATCCGTACATTGCCGAAAAAGTTTCGGAACAATTAAAAACTTTGGAACATGTAATTTTTGCAGGATTTACCCATCCAACGGCAATAAAACTGGCGGAAGGCTTGCTGGAAATCCTCCCGAATAATCAGCAAAAAGTATTTTATTCTGATAACGGTTCAACGGCGGTAGAAGTTGCTTTGAAAATGTGCATGCAGTTTTGGAGCAACCAAGGCAAACCTCGAACTAAAATTGTGGCTTTACATAACGCTTATCACGGCGATACTTTTGGTGCGATGTCTGTTAGTGCGCGCTCAGCTTTTACCGCTTCTTTTGATCCGTATTTGTTTGAGGTTGAATTTATTGACTTGCCGAATGAGGAGAATTTAGAAAGTATTAAGCAGCAAGTATCAAGTATCAAGACGGAAGTTTCCTGTTTTATTTTCGAGCCTTTAGTACAAGGTTCTGCCGGAATGCTGATGTATGAAGCCAAATATTTAAATGAGTTGATGGCGTATTGCCGGCAGGAAGGGATTTTAACGATTGCCGATGAAGTAATGACGGGTTTCGGCCGTACCGGAAAGCGTTTTGCCTGCAATCATTTACAGGAAAAACCGGATTTAATGTGTTTTAGCAAAGGTTTAACCGGCGGAACAATGCCGCTCGGAATTACAACTTGTACAAATAAAATTTACGAAGCTTTTTTATCAGATGATAAACATAAAACACTTTTTCACGGCCATTCTTTCACCGCAAATCCGGTTGCTTGCGCAGCTGCCTTGGCCAGTTTAGAGTTATTTCTTCAAACCAAAACAATGGAAAATATCGATCGGATTTGTAATCGGCACCAACTTTTTGCCGATAAAAACAGCATGAATCCGAAGCTGAAAGAAATACGCCAAACCGGCACAATCCTCGCCATGGAATTTAACGTTGCTACCGGAACCTCTTATTTTAGTAATCTGCGTGATCGCTTGTATCAGTTTTTCCTTAACAAACAAATTATTTTAAGGCCGTTGGGCAATATTATTTACTTTTTAACACCTTATTGCATTACCGATTTGCAGTTAGATCAATTGTATGCTGCTGTTGAAAATGCACTCGAAACTTTTTAAATGATGAATACAAACGCTTTATTCTCAGCCATAGTTGCCAATCCGCAATTGCATGCCAAATGGCTAAATACGTTATCGCTGATGGAAAACACCGGTGCGCGGAAAATTTCTGCCAGCGAAGATTCTGAAACCGTAACTTATATTATTTTAAAACATGCAGCCGAAGAACATCGACATGCTTTCTATCTAAAAAAACAATTGGAAAAGTTAGGTGAAAACTTATGTCCGACTTATGCAACCGAATATTTACTTGCACCAAGAGATAGTAAATTTTACCTCAACCGTTTGGATGTAGAAGTTTGCCGTTATTTAAAATCTGAACTTGGATTGAATGGGAAAGAACTTCGGTTTGCTGCTTATTTATTAGTTACTTATGCGATTGAAGTTCGTGCCGATGAATTGTATCCCATTTACCAGGATGCTTTGACTAATGCAGAAAGTAAAGTTAACGTAAAATCAATTATTTTGGAGGAAGAAGGACACTTGGAAGAAATGTTAAATCAGTTGCGGCATTTCTCGCCGGAGTGGGAAAAACATGCGGTAAAAGCAGTATCGATAGAAAGTAATTTATATCAAAATTGGTTGCAGGGGTTGGAAAGAGAGATTGCAGTTGCAATTAGTTAAGTTTGATTTTGTCATCCTAACGGTTTTTGTCATCCTGAATTTGTTTCAGGATCTCTCGTGAAAAGTAACAAACCTGTTCTGTGGGATGCCGAATAAATTTCGGCATGACAAAGCGATACTAATTTTCTATCCAATCCAGATATTCATACCGCAACTTAGGATGACGTTTCCTAATTATATCTTCTGAATATGCTTCTTTTATGCCATTAAAAACAACACGGTTAATCGGTAAATTTCTACTTTTCAAAGCTTCGATAGAAAGCAAAGTATGGTTGATGCTTCCCAGATAATGCATCACTACCAAAACCACTTCTGCCTGCAATTGCATAATCAGATCGATCATAAAAAAGCTATCATTTAACGGAACCATCAATCCGCCTGCGCCTTCAATAATCAAATTATTTTGTGTTTTTGGGAGAGTAATTTTACCCGGATCAATCATAATTCCGTCCAATTGTGCCGATTTATGTGGAGAAAAAGGTTGTGTTAATCGGTAAGCTTCCGGATGAAAAACGGAAATTTTATTCTTCACCATGCTTCTAACTTTCATTGTGTCAGATTGCTCGAGATCGCCGGATTGTACAGGTTTCCAGTAATCAGCCTGCATCTTTTCAACCAAATGTGCCGAAACATAAGTTTTACCAACGCCGGTTCCGATGCCGGTTACAAATAAGGGTTTCGCCTGGTTCATAATTAATGATTTATGGTTGCTGTTAATTCGGTAATTTCTGCTTCCGTATTAAAAGCATGGATACAAATGCGTAATCTTTCCATTCCGGCAAGAACTGTCGGACTTAAAATTGCACGAACATCAAAACCATTTTTTTGCAGATGTTCGGCCAGTTTTTTTGCATTACTATTTCCGGGTACAAGTATAGATTGTATCGCACTGTTGCTTTCGATCAACGCATAATGATACTTCTTTTGCATCTCATTTTTAAACAAAGTGATTAATTTGTGCAAGTGATTTTGTTCTGTTGTAATATTTTGCAGCAACTGATAAGCCATTTTAATAGTTACCAATTGATAAAAAGACGGCGCGGTTGTGTAAATAAAAGAACGTGCAAAATTGATAAGATAATCACGAAAGTTTTTACTGCCCAAAACAATTGCGCCATGAGAACCCAACGCTTTGCCAAAAGTTACTGTTCGGGCAAAAACCTGGTTTTCTAACTGTAATTGCTGTACCAAACCTTGGCCAAAAACGCCGGTTGCATGTGCTTCATCAACAATTAAATTGGCATTGTATTGAGATGTTAAATTGATAATCTCCTGCAATGGTGCTTCGTCGCCATCCATTGAATACACACTTTCCACAACTACATAACAAATTCCTTTAGCATTTTTGAGCTTTTTTTCCAGATCATTCAGGTCATTATGCCGGAAGGAAAAGCGATTTGCTAAACTTAACCTTGCACCATCAATAATGCAGGCGTGGATTAATTCATCTGTAATTATGGTATCGCCGCGTTGCGGTAAACTTGCAAATAAGCCGAGGTTTGCATCGTAACCGGAATTAAAAATCAATCCGGCTTCTGCTTCATGAAAATTAGCGATTTGCTGTTCTAACTCTTCAACAAAAGTAATATTGCCTGATAATAATCTCGACCCGCCGGAACCATTTAAGTAATCTGGAAATCTCCGAAGTTCCTCCTGAACCAAAGCTTTCAACTTTTCTGATCTTGCAAAACCAAGATAATCGTTCGAGCAAAAATCAATTAATCCGGATGCTGTTTTTAGCACCCTAAAATTGTCATCAAGCTTTCGTTGTGCTAATTTCTGCTGAATAAAAATTTCTGCCTGGTTCAACTTAAAAATTTTTGCTAAAATAGGAAAAGCGGCTCAAGGCCGCTTTTCAAAAAATAAATATCAATTATTTTTGAGGTGATGGAGGAGCACCGCCGCCGCCGTTTTGCATTCTGGCACGCATATCAGCTTGCATTTTATCATAAGCTGTAGCTTGTTCCGGGGTTAAAATTGCTTTAACTTTTGCAGCCATTGCTTGCCTGATCGGCATCATTGCCTGACGATCGCCACCTGCATTTCGTACGCTATCCATTTTGGTGGATTGCATTTGCATAATAGAAGTAATTTTAGCCGTTTGATCATCTGTCAACTTCAATTGTGTTTGTAAGTTTTTAGCTTGTTCTTCCGGAGATCTGCGTTGTCCGCCGCCTTGAGCCTTGCTCAAAGAAGTGATGCCTGCGATAAAGCAAAGCATTAATAATACTTTTTTCATTGTTTTCAGTTAAGTTTATTGGATAAAGATAGTATCCTGTAGTTTAACTAAACACTTGTAACTTAATTGTTGCTTTGCTGTAATTTAGCGATGGATTTTTGCATTTGTGTCATCATGGAAGTTAAACTTTCCATCGTTGGATCTGGCGTTGGTTCCGGGAAGTGCATTGAAATATAAGCCTTGGATTTCCAGATTTCCAGAATATCTTCCGGGTTAATTTCGTAAGGTTCGTAAACCGGATTGTCTGAAACTAACTTTAGTTTTTTGTTAGTTTTAAATTTGTTGCCGATGCGTTTGTAAACCACGCCGTCATCCTTGCTAATCACTACATAAGTTTCTCCGGATTTAATTTCGGCCCAGTTTTCTAAATATTCCGCTACGATAATAGAACCCGGATAAACCGGCAGCATGGAATCTCCCGTAATTTCAAACGCCCGGTAAGTGCCTTGCTTCAGCATGGGCAAATGAAACTTGGGCAGCTGACTGATAAATTCCGGATCGGCATATCCGTTTAAATAACCGGCGCTGGCTTTATACGGCACCAATTCTATATTTTGCCTTTCCTGCTGATCAACCGAAACACTTAAAATGCGTACATTATTAGTTTCTGCCTTTGGTTTCGGCGAATATTTATCGTTGATGTCCTCATTTATGAAATCTCCGATTGGTATCTCGAAGAAATTTGCTATCAAATTTAGTAATTCATACTTAGGATCAGCACGGTCTTCCTCATATGCACCCACCAGTGATCTTTTTATATGTAGCTGATCTGCAAACTGTTGCTGCGTTAAACCTTTTTTTTTCCGTAGATATTTGATGTTTGATGAAATTTTTGACATAAAATTTGGTATTACTAAATTTATTAGTACTTTAGTGCGAATAAAATTAGTAATAAATATTAATTATGCAAAATTTAAAAGCCCGTTCGGCTACAAAACTTGGAAAAAAAATTATGTATATTATTACCGACCGAAACCGGAACAGTTTACATGTTGGCATGTGTTCTGATTTGGTTAAAACGTTGCAGTTTTATAAACAGATGCCTAATCTTTTTTTTAACAGTTCTGACCAGTTAAACCGTTTGATTTATTTTGAAGAATTAAATTCGGAAGATGTTGCGGTAAAGCGTTTTGAAACCGTAAGCTGTTTTACCCGGAGCCAGAAAGAGAAGATGATTCGGTCTGTAAACCCGGATTGGGTTGATTTAACCGTTGGCTTAAAATATGAATCCGCTTTAAATTAATAAAGCGGATTCTAAAAAATAGGTTGTTAAAAAAAGTATTGCTTATTTTTTAACAAACTTGAAAGCGCCGGAATTCATGCAATAACGTTTGCCGCCTCTGTCGGCAGGGCCGTCATTAAAAACATGGCCTAAATGGAAACCGGTACTTTTTTCGATTACTTCATCACGATCCATTCCGTAACTTGTATCATGCACAACTTCAACTTTACTTCGATCGATTGGCTTTACAAAACTTGGCCAACCTGTACCGGATTCAAACTTATCACTTGAAGAAAATAATGGTTCGCCGGTTGCTGCACTTACGTAAATACCTTTTTCGTGATTATCGTAATAAGCATTTTTGAAAGGCGGCTCGGTGCCTCTTTCAACCATAATTTCATAAGCTGTTGGCGATAATGTTTTTTTCCACTCAGCATCAGTTTTTACAACCTTTCTTTTTGGCGCATTAGCGGCAACTTTATTTTGCCCGCTTATATTCTGGCATCCGAATAAACTTACAGATGCAGCTGTAATTGCAATTAATATTAAACGTTTCATAAGTATGAAAACGGAAAAACCGGTAAAATAGTTTCTGAATATTGTGTTATTTGACTGTTACAATACTAAAGTTTTATGCGTTAAAAGAAGTATCAAATCTAATCCGTCAATAAATCAATACAATTGGCTCTAAATATTTTTAAACGATTGTTGAGAGAAGCCAAACCAACCTGATCATTTAATTTTTGATACAAGCTTTTAATCAGAATTAAAGTTTCATCATCGTGATCACAAGCTTCTGCTTTTTCCAAGTGAGGCAATGCTTTTTTTAACAGGTTAAAATATTGTGTTTTATATTTTTGCTGATCAGCTGAATTGGATTGCTTGATCTGTTTAATTAAAACATTTGTATCCCGTAAATACAAATAGCCCAGCGCGCGATGCGAAACATAATAATCAGGAACGGCAGCAACAACTTTTTCATTATACAGAATTGACTTTTGCGGCTGCTGCTGATCTTCATATAATTTGGCTAAACTTCTGTAAAAATTAGTTTGCGTTTTGGCCGGAAGTTTCTCTTTGTTATTCAAAATGCTGTCCGCTTTTAAAAATGCTTTTGCTGTTTCGTTTTTATATTGCGCTTCGTTAAAATCGACGTATTGATTATAAACACTTGTATTATATTGCGCAAAAGCGAAAGTTGCCGTCATCAAAAAAAGTAAGCCGAACAATGTTTTTTTCATGATAAAAGAAGCATTACAATTCAAAACAAATCATCCACTGCCTTGCAAAAAACATGTCCGATCAGCATGTGCATTTCCTGGATTCGGGCAGTAATATCCGAAGGAATAACAATATTCAAATCGCATAATTCATTCATTTTACCGCCGTCGCGGCCGGACAAGCCTAAAGTTTTACAATCCATTTTCTTAGCAGATGCTAAAGCTTGTAAAACATTGCCGCTGTTTCCGCTGGTAGAAATTGCCAGAAAAAGATCGCCGGGCTGGGCCAACGCTTCCAATTGTCTTGCAAAAACCTGTTCAAAACCATAATCGTTACCAATTGCTGTTAAAGCGGAAGTATCTGTAGATAAAGCAATTGCGGGTAAAGGTTTGCGTTCTTTTACAAACCGGCCGGTAAACTCGGCTGCTATATGCTGGGCATCTGCGGCACTGCCGCCATTTCCGGCAATCAGTAATTTATTGCCGCTCAAAATGGTTTCGTTAATCATCGAACAACCATTTTCTATCGGTAAAAGAAGCATTTCAATTACTTTAGCAATCAGTTCCTGGTGATTTTTTAATTCTTCGGGTACCATTTTAGTTATTGTCATTTTCCATATCTTCTATAATTTCTTTAACGGAAGTTGTGGCACTTCCAACCCGCCGGATTACAATTGCCGCCGCATGATTGGCCAGTTCGCAAGCTTCTTCCACCGTAAAACCCAAAGTAATAAAGTAGGCTAAAGTTGCCAAAACCGTATCGCCGGCACCGGTAACGTCAAAAACTTCCGTAGCCTTAACATCTAATAATTTGTAACTGTTTTGTGTGAAGATTGCGATTCCTTCTTCCGATAGAGTTACCACCAGAAATTCAGAAACCGTTAGTTTAAACAAAGCCATTGCTGCGTTTTGAAGTTCTGCTGCCGAAGCAATCTTTTCAAACTTTAACGCTTGCGCCAGTTCTTTTTTATTTGGCTTGATGAGGAAAGCACCTTTGTATTTTGCAAAATCAAGTCCTTTCGGATCAACAATTACTTTCTTATTGATCGATTTACAATGATTGATAACCCGTTTACAAAGAGAAACCGAAAGCACGCCTTTGTTATAATCCGAAAATAAAACCAGATCAACCTGATCAAAAAGCGGTAGGATTTTGGCGAATAATTCATCTTCCGACACTTTACTAATCGGTTCTGTAACTTCCCGATCTACCCGAACAATCTGATGGCTGCCGGCAATAATCCGTGTTTTGATGGTAGTCGGACGGTTTTTATCAATCACAATCCCGCTGATATCTGCATTTTCATCAGTCAAAACCTTTAATAATTCTTTTCCGGCAATGTCTTCTCCGGTTACTCCGGCAACAATTACCTCAGCTCCAAACGATAATAAATTTTGGGCAACATTTCCGGCTCCGCCCAACGTACTTGATTCTTTTTGAACATTTACGATAGGAACAGGAGCTTCCGGCGATAAGCGGTTAGCATCGCCCCAAATGTATTGATCGATCATCAAATCCCCGATAATTAATATTTTAGGCCGTTTTAAATTAGTTGGCAAGGAACGGAGTTTGTTGAGCAGCATGCTGTTTTTATGGGCGAAAATAATACTTTGAATGTTTATAAAAACCTGTGTAACAATTTTTAGATGCTAAAAGAAGCTTAACGGAACGATCAGCTCAAACCGGTTTGGGCCATAACCGCCAAACAAATCCCGATCCTGTAAATGTGTATAACGGAAACCAAAAGTAAAAGGCAACTCGTTCCACAAACTGGAATCTAAATAAATTTCTGTTCCGGCCGAGCGGAAATTTGCTTTAAAAGGTTGTCCGTTCGTGTAAGTATCTGTTGTTCGGATGTAATCATAAAACACATTTGCCCGGATGCGCAGCAGATAGAAAAAGCCGGCAAAACCTGCATCCGGGTAAGCAATCGGGAAGTGATAATTAGCGGCAACTTTATTCATTTTACTTAAATTTTCTACAGTATAACCTCTCGAAAACGGAAGCTGATTTGAAAAAAGACTGATGCCGTTTGCACCATTGTGCTTTTGGAAAGCAGCGTTAAATTGTAAACTATTGTTTTTAAAAATTCCAGGAAAATAAAAATAAGCGTTGCCCAAAAATTGGTTTGCATTGTAATTGGTAACAGCAACTTTATAACTTAAAGTAATATTTTGCGCTAAACTTGGATAAATTTGCTGATAAGCTTTCTGGTTCTGGCTGCTCAATTGGATAGCATTACTTAGATAACTGTAAGATTGCGTTCCGAATTGTGATTGAAATGTTCCCTTATATTTACTTTGATTATAAACATAATTACTGCCCAAGTTTAGCCTGCTGGTTGTTCGGCCGTTGCTAAAAGTTAGCGGAACAGAAAAGCCGCCTTGTACTTGTGTTTCGTTCCAATAAATATCGTTGCCGCGGTAAAGTGATCTTCTATCAAAAGTATAATTTACGCCGCCGGATAAGTATGGAAACAAAGCACCGTAAATTGCATCAAAACCGATTTCTTTATAGCCTTCGTTTCGGTTGTAAGTTCCATAAAGTTGTGATTGAAAAGTATTTAGAATATTTTCTCCAACTAAAGAAAGCGTGTAATCCGGATCGCTAAAAGATGGTTCCAAACTATGGAAATTGAATAAGTGCGATAAACCGGCATATTTACGGGTTTGAAATGTATTGTTTGGAACAGAAGCCAGTAAATTGGAATTGTTTTTTTCCAGGTTTGTAATGTTAAAATTTGAAAGCGGTAAAGCTAATTCGGTTTCTGAAATTGGATTCCAATTAAGTTCGGTTTTTTCAATTTGATGCAATTCAAAACCGGTTGCCGTAAAACTATTATATAAAATTACATGATTATTTACCGTTGTTTCGTAATTACCAACTGCTCCGTTTAAAGCTTTATTTTCGAGCTTGTACAATTTTCCGTTTGATAAAGTAAGTGCAAACAAAGCATCATTTTTCTCCGTAGAAGCTGTAAAATAAACGGTGTCTTTTATGATAGTCGGAAAGCCGATCACCTTAAAACCGTAAGGTGTTAAACTGTTAATTGCACCATTATTCAGGTTGATTTCAGCCAAGCTCATTTTTCCGGATTGGTTTCTTACTGCCGAAATCACGGTTTCATTATCCAGAAACTTTGGATAAGTATAAATTAGTTTTTGCGGGTTTGGAACGATGCGGGTTACTTTTCCATCTTCAACATTAATCAAATGCAGTTCGCTTTTTCCCTGCGGGGATTGTTGTACGGCGATGATCGTTTTGCCGTCTTCACTCAAATCCGGTGAAAAATATTTGCTTCTTTTACCGATACTTTTTTGTGTTTCGGTGGCCACATCAAGCAATTGTAAGTTGCTGTAATCTTTAAAATTCCAACGTAAATCCGGGCGATAGGAAGCGTAAACAATTTTGCCGTTTTTGTAAGAGAACTGATTGTCCAGCGAAGCATCACGAACACGGATCACTTTCTCTGCATTGCCGGTTTTCAATACAAAACGATGAACTTTGCTGTACGAAGTTTTTACATAGATAAAAGAAGTATCGTTGATAAAAGCGGGAAATTCCTGATCGGCCGCAAAATGTTTTGGCTGCGTTCGCTTCTGATCTTCCGCAGCAAACTGGTTTTTGAAATAATCCAAAGCCTGCGCCCTAAACTGCGGATAACTTACGCCGGCATAAGTTTTAACAGCTCCGCGGAAAGTTTTCTTTACCGCTGCTGCATCGTGCGTTACTTTTTTCCAGAAATCACTGCCGTATTTTTCCCTTCCGTAAGCAACTTCCATATAACCCAAAGGATAATGGTTCGGCACAAAATCCCGGTAAGAACCGTTGCGCAGCTTCATCCAGCTATAATTTTTATCGGCCGACCATAACGAACGATAACCGTTGAAGTAAAATGGCAATCGGCCGCGGCCCTGCCGGCTCGTTAAAGTTTCGTTAAAAACAGCATCGCCTTCGTAAAACCAGTTGGGTACGGTTAGCGTGCTAAGAACCGCTTGCCCGACTTCGCCAAAAATAGTATGGAAAATTTTGGTGAGGCCGACATCAAAATTATTGTATTGCTGCACATGCCGGTACTCGTGGATGGCCAGTTGATCGGTCCAGCGTAAACTGCCCAGCTCAAAACTGTTTTGATCCGGGGTGAGGTAATATTCGCTTCTGAAAGGGGCCAAACCAACATAACCGTTAGAAACTGTAGTTTGATTTTGGAGGACAATGTCGATCTTTTTCTGCCGGAAACCAATGGTAGGTTGAATGTCGCGGTGCATATAATCGATGATATTGGCCACGCGCTGTGCTGAAGAATCCAAGCCACGCGGAAAAATAATCCGAGCTTCTTTTGTATTGATTTGCTGCCATTTGATAGAGGGCGGGTTGCCGCCAAATTCCTGCGCCTGCACCCGGCACCAAAAAAAGGTTGATAAAAACAGTATCGCAGCAAATTTTAAAAAGGCAGGCATTTATGAGATTGTTTTGTGGGAGGGAAATTAATCAAATTTATTTTTCTTGTGCGTTCTTTTGCTTGAACAAAAGAACCAAAATTCAAGAATGCCGGATCACCTCCGGGCGGCATTCAAGCCAATGCACCTTGGTGGTAACTTTGCAAATGGCCTGTCCTTCTTAAATAAAAGCAAGAGTTCTTTTCAATACATCTAATTTATACCGATAAAAGAAGCATTAGAAACAATCCTTCGACCATGCTCAACACAACAAAGCGGATATTCCGAAGCGTCCGGTCTACGCCCTGGCGCGGAATGGCCCGACAAAACGCCCGGAGGGATCGGGTTTGTCTTGACTTTTTGGTTCTTTTTGGTCAAGCAAAAAGAACATACTGCAAGCAACCGTAGGTTTGCTTATCATATAATCCCCTTCTACACAAACATGACAAGCCGTTGCCCAAAACTCCTAACTTTGCGGCTTGTTCTACAATTATTATGGCTACAGTTTCAATCAATTTAACAACAGGTTCTATACAGAAAGAGGAAATTATCGTCGGCATCGATCTCGGCACAACCAATTCGCTGGTGGCTTTTATCAACCCGGATAAAAATCCGCAGGTAATTAACGATACCGGCAAAGGTGTTTTGGTGCCTTCGATTGTACATTTCGGATCGAATGGTGAGGTTTCGGTTGGAAACGAAGCAAGAGATTTTTTGATCAGCGATCCGCAGAATACGATCTTTTCGGTGAAGCGTTTGCTGGGCCGTTCTTACAAAGATGTAGCCGGCTATCAAAACTATTTTTCCTACAAAATAATTGATGATGATACTGAAAGCTTGGTCAAAATTAAAGTAGGCGATGCTTTTTATACGCCGGTAGAATTGTCGGGTTTAATTTTGAAGGAGCTGAAAGAGCGGGCAGAACACGCCATAAAAACACCGGTAAACAAAGCAGTCATCACCGTTCCGGCTTATTTTAACGATTCGCAAAGGCAAGCCACGCGTGATGCCGGGAAGCTTGCCGGTTTGGATGTGTTGCGAATTGTGAACGAACCAACAGCCGCAAGTTTGGCTTACGGCATCGGCCTCAATCCGGAAGAAACCAAAACGATTGCGGTTTATGATTTGGGCGGAGGGACGTTTGATGTTTCGATCCTGCAAATACAAAACGGGATTTTTGAAGTTCTGGCCACCAATGGCGATACTTTTTTGGGCGGAGATGATTTTGACCGCTTGATTGTAAATTACTGGATTGAAAAAAATAACCTGCAAAACCAGCATGACCTGCCGCAACAGGAATTACGATTAAAAGCAGAAGAAGCTAAAAAATCTTTTTCTCATCAAAATTTATTTAACGAAAAGGTAGGGGAGATTTGGTGTACGATTGATTTAGAAACCTTTGAAAAACTGATCTTGCCAAAAGTGCAGCAAACGATTGACAGCTGTAAAAACGCTTTAAAAGATGCCGGATTAACAATCAACCAGATTGATGAAGTGGTGATGGTTGGCGGTTCTACGCGTACGGCTTTAGTGAAACGGATGGTTGCCGAATTTTTTAATCGCCCTGTTCATGACGATGTTAATCCGGATGAAGTTGTGGCACTTGGTGCTGCCATCCAGGCGGATATTTTGGCCGGAAACCGCACGGATATTTTGCTGCTTGATGTTACGCCGCTTTCATTGGGCATTGAAACGATGGGCGGTTTGATGGATGTGATCATTCCAAGAAATGCAAAAATCCCGACTAAAGCCGGACGACAATATACAACCTCTATCGACGGGCAGGTGAATATGAAGATTGCCGTTTATCAGGGTGAACGCGATCTGGTAAAAGAAAACCGTAAACTGGCCGAATTTGACTTGAAAGGAATCCCGTCTATGCCGGCCGGTTTCCCAAAAGTGGACATTAATTTTTTGCTGAATGCTGATGGCATTTTAACCATTCAGGCTGTAGAACAACGATCAGGTGTAAAACAACAGGTTGAAGTAAAACCGGCTTATGGTTTAACCGATGCCGAAGTAGAACAAATGCTGATGGACAGCATCACGCACGCGAAAGACGACGTACAGCAACGGATGCTGATTGAAGCCCGGACGGAAGGCGAACAAATGGTTTATACGGCCGAACGTTTCGTTCAAAAAAACGTGGAATACTTAGCTGCAACAGAAATTACAGATACCTTAAAACTGGTTGCCGAACTGAAAGAATCACTGACTTCCGGCGATAAAGATCTGATCCACAAACAGATTGATACGCTGAACGAATTTACAAAACCGTTTGCAGAACGTTTAATGGACCAGGCAATCGGCACTGCAATGAAAGGGAAAAGTATAGAATAGTTTTTAACGGGTTACTGCTGTTTGTACTTAATTTTATATTTTTAGCGCAATGATAATCAGTAATTTATGAACCAAAATTTTACCTATAAAAACAGTATAGCTTCAGGTTTAATTGCAGCCGTTACTTGGTTTGCAGTATTTATGCAGTACAAAATTTCCGTCCCGGAGTATTTGGAAAAAGGCAGAACGCTGGCCGGAAGCATTGTCCAGCTAACAAGCTACTTCACTATTTTAACCAATGTTTTAGTTGCGCTCAGCTTAACCGCAGTTCTGTTAATTCCCAAAACAGTTGTCGGCAGGTTTTTCTCCAAAATATCTACTGCAACCGCCATTGCCGTTTACATTACCATTGTTTGTTTGGTTTATAATTTGGTTTTGCGGCAATTTTGGAATGCAAAAAGTGTATTTAAAACAAACGACGAACTGCTGCACGTAGTTGTACCATTTCTGTACGTTTTAAACTGGCTTTTTTTACTGCCTAAAACCGGCTTGGTTTGGAAACAATTGCCCGGCTGGTTGCTATTTCCGTTGGGATATTTGGTTTACATCATCATCCGCGGTGCGTTAACCGGCTATTATCCGTATTTTTTTGTGGATGTAAAAAGCTTTGGTTATGCGGCTGTCGCTTTAAATGCTTTCGGGTTGTTAATTATTTTTGCTCTTTTGGGCGCGCTGTTTATTTTTATCGGCAGGAAAATGATTCCTAAAAATCAAACCGAAAATTATTGATGATGCTTCTTTTACGGCATAAAAAAAGACACTCGAAAAAGTGTCTTTTTTTATGATAAACATACTCGGAAATTCTTATTCGTTTCCGGTAGCTTCTTTTATGGCTTGTTGTTCTTTTAGCTGTTCAACGTGGTTGGTATCCGCAAACTGATCGGTGTTACCGGCAAAATAGTCCAGAATATTGGCAATGGCATCCAGGTTATCTGCAATACGCTGGTGCATATCCGGCAATTCGGTTTCCAGTCTTTTATCGCCTAAATCAATATTATCGACTTCAATTTTAGCTAATTTCTGAATGATTGCCTGCTGGCTGTTTTTTAAGTCTTCCAGCTCATGAACGATTTTTTCCATCGTGGCAAATTTTTTCAACGTATCCATTGTGCTTCTTTTATAGGTGAATTTATTTAATTACTGTGTGAACGTGTTTTGCGCCATAAAGTTTTGTTATGGCTAAAGCGCATGGCTTTCAATGCCGTCTTCTATGGCTTGCATCGTTTCCATCGGCAGCGTTTCCCCGCCAAGCTGGTAACAATGGCCGTGCAGATCAAAGCGGATTTTGGTTTGATATTTTCCGTCGAAATAAGTTTCATAATCATCACCCTGAGGTTCAATCCGGCATAAAACTTTTTCTCCTGAATGATGCACGTAAAATTCAAAAGGTTCTGTTTCCATATTTTTAGGTTGAAGTGATTTTTTTGAGCCGACGACGGGAGTCGAACCTGCGACCTACTCATTACGAATGAGTTGCTCTACCAGCTGAGCTACGTCGGCCTTTCATTTTTAGGTGATAAAAGAAGTATGCAAATTAATCAAAACCGGTATTTGTTTCCAAATCTGGTTTCCCAAGCGTAACTATCAGGCTTTTTAACCTTTCGATATGCTGATCAATATCCACTGCTTTTTCCAGTTTTTCTGCTTCCAAATCCGGGCGGTTCAGTTCGTGTAAGTGCTTTGCCGTTTCCCGGTACAACGTTCTGCGTTCTTCCAGCCTGCGCACAGATACCCACAAAGAATCTTCTAAAGCTTCAGACTGTTTATCCAACAATGTTTTTTCGTTATAAACATGCCCTGTAAAGCAACGGTAACGATGAATCGTATCATTTTTTATGGCGAATAAAGAACCGCCGCAATCCGGGCAAGTGTAATCGCTGTGCGTACCGATTTTCTTTAACTCTTCAATACTGCTTACCATTTTTCTGGTCAGGTCAGCTTCAATCCTGATGTCTTCAGGCACTTGTGTTTGTTCTTTTACAGGTTTTGAGTTCATATCATCCAGTATATATCCGATATCTGCAACGGGTACTCTATAATCAACTTCCACGCGGTTTAAAACGTTTGTAGGCATATCAGAAAACTGTGCTTCGGCCGGTTCCTGCACCATAGAAATGCCGCCGCATCTTTTAATGGCCAGCATGCCCGAAGTACCGTCATCCAGTAAACCGGTTAAAATGATGCCGATTACTTTTGAGTTATACGATGCCGCGGCCGACCGGAACAAAACATCGATAGACGGCCGCCAGCGGTTTTCGTGCGTGCCTTTAATCACCCTTACAGAACCGGGTTGTAATATCATGTGGAAATCCGGCTTGGCAATGTAAACATGTTTCGATACAACAGGATCGCCGTCTTCTGCTACGCTGCATTTAAAAGCAGTCCTTTTTTGCAGATGCTGTACCAAAACTTTACCTATCGAGTTGCGCGACACGTGCAAAACCACAAATATAGCTGCATCCAGGTGATCCGGAATATTTTGCAATAACTCACTGATCGCCTGCAAACCTCCGGCTGATGCCCCAACTACAATGATTGATTTAACCTGATCCATTTATATATCTATATCTAATTTTTGTTAAGCTTTTTTAATGTTTAAGTTAATATAAACAGTTGTGCCTGCATTTAGTTGAGATTCTATTTTGAGGGTACCTTTATATAATCTTAAACGGTTTTTTATACTGCTTAACCCTATACCTTTTGGTATTTTTAATTGGTCGTCCGTTTCAAAACCGATGCCATTATCTGTAACTTTTATCAAAATATGTTTATATTTTTTTGTTACTTCTATAATTATTTTACCGGCATTTGCATGTTTGATGCTGTTGTTGATCAGTTCCTGGATGATGCGGAAAATATTAAGCTGCAGCTGGAAATCTAAATTTTTATGGATGTTGGTTACTTTGGTACTCATGTGCAGCTTTGGGTTTGATAATCGTATTGCCAAATCTTCCAAGGTATCAGCAAGGCCGAAATCTGTTAAAATTGCCGGTGCCAGTTCAAAAGAAATATTTCGGATATCTTTGATACTTTGACGGAGCAGATCGTTAATTTTACTGATCATCATCCCGTCAGCAGTATGCTTAATCTGATCTACATCTAATTTTATCGCATACAGCATTTGCGCAATGCCGTCGTGCAAAACCTCGCTGATTCTTTTTTTCTCATTCTCTTCGGCTTGTAAACCGGCAGCCAAAATCATTTGCTGCTGTTCATCTTTAATTTTACCGGCCTGCAGCTCTGTAATTGTTTTTTCGCTGATATCCGTAAACGTACCGATAAGGCATTTTTTATCCTGCTGATCTTTTATAATCTGCGCCCTGGCCTGGATATATTTGTAAGTTTCTCCCGGTGAAGCCGTACGGAAACGCACGTTAAATTCATTTTCCTGTATAATGGTTTTCCGGATATGTTCTTCTACATTTTTACGGTCATTCGGATGGATACACTTCATCAGGTTTTCGTATTTCTGATTATGTGCATCCGGCTCAAAACTGTAAAGGGAACAGCAAAAGCGATCTAAGTAAACTTGTCCGCTTAAAATATCCATATCCCAGATACCTGTTAAAGAAGCATCTAAAGCTATTTCTAAAGTCTTTTTTGCCTCTTTTAACTTTTGTTCTGCTGATTGCTGTTTGGTAATATCTGTAACGGTGAGGTAGCAAACCGGGTCTGCGGCAGTATTCATCAGCGCGATACCTTCTATATTTACGGTAAGCAACTGTTTTTGTGCATTAATTAACCTAATCTGGCAGCTTTGTGCAACAGGGTTTAAAAAAAGCCGGTTAAAATAATTGTAAAAAATATCATTGTCATCCCTGTAAACGTGCAGCAACAACGGCCTTTTGGTAATTGCTTCCTTGGTTAAGCCAAACATCTGCAAACCGGCCCGGTTAACATCCAAAATAATACCGGTTTTATCCGTTACAAAATAACCGATCGGTGCCAGTTCAAACAAATTGGTAAACTTTGTTTTCTGCTGTTCCAGCTCTGTAGCAGTAAGCTGCAGTTCGTCATTCTGCATTTCCAGTTCCAGCTGGTAAACCTGTACTTCATGGAATATTCTTTTTACCTTAATCGTTTCCAGCTCGTCCAGCTTCTCATCATTTGCAGATAATAACTGCTCTGCTTTTTGCCGAAGCACTTCCAACACACTCTGTTTCTCCATTTTCAAAAAATTGCACTAAATTTTAACGGTAATTTCTTCTATCGTTAAAAGGGTTATTAATGTTTGCTGCGTATATTCATCAACAGACGGAATGCTGGTGATACGCAATTGTTTTTGGCCGATGTAAGGGAAATCATGTGTTAAAAGAAGCTCTGTTTTTTCCTGCGGGAGGTTTTTAATAACCTTATCCAGTTGTGTTGTTTTCCAAAATTCATGCACCATAACCGGGAAAGCAACGCCGATAATCTGCTGCTCATCAACTTTAAAATAAGCGGTAAAATGTTTATTGACCGTTATAATTTCCTGCTTTCCGTTTAGTAAAACGGCAGGAATTTGTAATAAATCAAGTGTGTTCTGCGAATACTTAATCAACGTGTTAACTTTATTTTCCAACGCTTTTAAAGCGGTGATGTTGGTAAAAGTGAGTACAACGCCGTTTATAAAATTATCCAGCGTGCGGTAAGGCATAATCCGCAGGTTGTACCAATCGTTATTATTGGTTTTGATTTCAATTTCTTTGGCAGCCAGCGTTTCGATTACACTATAAATTACCTGCTTAAAATCCGGGAAGTTAAAGTTGAATACAATATCTGTTATCGGCCGGCCGATATCCGTATTAATCACTTTAAACAAAGTTTTTACTTTCGGTGTAAAACGTAAAACTATTAAACGGTTATCCAAAAAAATAGTACCGATTTCCGTGCTGTCCAGCAGGTTTTTCATATCGTTGTTCAGGCCGGTCAGTTCTTCGGCTTTTGCCTGATAGGAAGTGTTAATCGTCATTAACTCCTCGTTAAGCGATTGCATTTCTTCTTTGGTTGTTAAAGATTCCTCATTAGTGCTTTGGAGTTCTTCGTTGGTGCTTTGGAGTTCTTCGTTGGTAGATTTTAGTTCTTCCAGTGAAGTTTCCATCTGCTCTATCGTGCTGTTTAACTGTTGCTTGGTATATTCCAGCTCCTGCTCCAGTTCTTCCGCTAAAACATTTGCGGGCAGTTCCTTTTGCTTAATTTTTTTAACGTCGGGTGCTTTTTTTAGCAGCCCTTTATCTTCAAGGATAATCAGCGTTAAGCCATAAAAAGCAGCATCTTCCATTAAACAAGCTTTGATATTTATCAGCCGGATATCATCGTCTTCTTTAGTTTTGGTATCATTTACGATAATGGTTTTCTTTTGAACCTTGGCCTGATATACTGCGTTACGAATAACGTATTTCAGCTCCTCTTTAACCATTTCGTAAATATTTACAGCAGCTTCGCCGGGATTAAGCTCTAAAAATTTACCTGTTTTACCGTTAATGTAAAGGATATCCCCTTTATCATTTATCAAAACAGCAACAGGCGTATAATTATCAAGCAAAAATTTAGAAAAACTATCTGATAGTGTTTTTTTGGAAGCCGGTTTATTTTCTTCCATTCTGCTGCTTGTTTGCTGTTTGGCAATCTGAAACGGGAAATCAAATACTTTGCCGGATGCGGAAGTGCTTTCTTTACAGGCAAATATTTTCCATTTAGGGTCAACCGGGATAAATAAATCTGTAAAACCACCAATAGATTCTGCCGGGCCAAGCATTAAAAGCGCATTTGGGTTAAGCGAATAATGATAAACCGGGATAATTTTTTTCTGTAACTCTGTGTTCAGATAAATCATCACGTTGCGGCAGGTTAACAAATCTAAGCGGGTAAAAGGGGCATCCTTAATAATGTTGTGCTGGGCAAACACAATCATTTCCCGCAGTTCTTTTTTTACCTGATAATTATCTCCTTTTTTAATAAAAAACTGCTCTAATCTTTCGGTAGAAACATCTGCAACGATATTGCCTTTGTACGTACCGGCACGCGCCGTTTCAATGGCTTCCATATCCAGGTCGGTTGCAAAAATCTGGATTTTTGGTACACGGGCTACGTTCATCGCGTTAAAACATTCCAGCAGTAAAATACCGATGGTGTAAGCCTCTTCTCCGGTAGAACAGGCCGTTACCCAGATGCGTACCGGTTCGTGGTCTTTTTTCTGTTTTAAAATCGGGAACAGCTTGTCTTTTAAAGATTCAAAAGCGTGGCTGTCTCTAAAAAATTTGGTTACACCGATCAGCAGTTCATTAAAAAGAATATCGATTTCTTGCGGGTTTTCCCTTAAATGGCTGATATAAGTTGTGTAATCCGGCAACTGGTGGAAAGCCAACCGCCTGTCAATCCGCCGGGTAATTGTATTTTTTTTATAATGAGAAAAATCATGGCCGGTATGGCTGCGCAACAGCATCAGGATTTTCTGAATAGAATTTCCGTCCCGGATGTCTGTTTTCAGCTGTTCTGCCGGGTCTTCATTAATGGCCGGGTGATTAAGATATTGGATCAGTTTAATCGGCATTTCCTCGGGAGCCAGCACATAATCTACCAGCTTTGTACCGATGGCTGCTTTGGGCATGCTGTTATACTGCGCCGTTTCCGGATCCTGCACCATCACCATGCCTAATTTTTCCTTAATCACGCGGAGGCCGGTTTCGCCGTCAGAACCCATCCCGGAAAGGATAATGGCAACAGCTTTATTCCACTGGTCTTCGGCTAAACTTTGCAAAAAATAATCAATCGGCAAGCGGAAACCACGCGATTTTGAAGGTGATAAAAGAAGTAGTTTGCGGTTATGGATGCCCATATCTTTGTTGGGCGGGATGATGTAAACGCTGTTCGGTTTTACCAAAACACCATCATCTGCCTGCTGCACCGGCATCGGCGAAAAATTTTGCACGAGTTCGGCAAAATTGCCGGAATAGTTTGGATCGAGGTGCATAATGATCACAAAAGCCATCCCGCTATCCGCCGGCATATGCCTGAAAAATTTTTCGAAAGCCTGAAAAGAACCGGCCGAACCACCGATGGCTACGATAGGAAAAGATTTAGGTTTGTTCACCCTGGCAGTTGTGTTTTTTTCGGTTTTGGTTATTCTAAAATTTGTGATTGACGATTTTGGCGTACTTTCCATCATGTTTTCGGTCACGGTAAATTGGATGATTATGTATTGTAAGCTGCGGATTCAAATCGAAGCCTGTAAAAATTTTGCAGGTAGAAATGAGGAGGAAACGTAAATTAATAACAACTGCGCAATGCCGATTTGAAGTATAAAGCCTTGCTATCCGAGCGTAAAATTAGTTATTTAATTTAGTTATCAGAACGGAAAAAGGAAGGAATTCATTCCCGCCGTTAACATAAATTCGGATTAACAATCCGATGCTTCTTTTACCGTTAAAATATCAGGAAAGGTGTTGATCTTTAAACCAAACTCCATCCGGCAAAGCAGTAAAATTGTACATCAGATCAATTAATTCCTGCGGATGTGGGCTGCTTAAAACCAAGTTTCGGTTAGTCGGTTTTAAAAAACGGTTTGCCACCATCACGTCCATCTGTTTTAGTAAAAAATCGTAAAAACCGTTAACGTTAAGTAAGCCGATAGGTTTATGATGCAAGCCCAGCTGCAGCCAGGTTAACACTTCAAAAAACTCTTCGAGCGTACCAAAACCGCCGGGCAACGTAATGATGCCATCGCACAATTCGTTCATCAGCTGTTTCCTTTGGTGCATGTTTTCTACCACGTGCATTTCGGTTAAACCGGTGTGGCCAACTTCTTTATCCATTAAAAAACCCGGGATTACGCCGATAGCTTTTCCTCCGCGCTGCAAAACAGCATCCGCAATTAAACCCATTACGCCAACTTTTCCGCCGCCAAAAACCAGGGAAATGTTTTGGTTTACCATAATTTCTGCAAGGTGATCAATGGCTTGTTTCAGCTGTACATCGCCGTTGAAATTTGCTCCGCAGAAAACACAAATAGACTTCATTTGCCTAAAGTCGGAATTGTGTTGGAAAGGAGCGATGTTTTTTTGGAAAAATAGATTTTCATTTTGATAATAGGAGGGATCTTCATCAAAGCCACAAACTTATCCGGTTGAAAGAAGATTTCTCCCTGCGGGCGTTTTGTCCGGCCTTCCCGCACTTGGGCGGAGACCTGACGCTTTAGAATATCCGGGTAATTATTCTGCGCTGTTAAATGGTTTTGTTTTTAATGCTTCTTTTATTGATATAAATTAGCTGTATTGAAAAGAACTCTTGTTTTTTATTTAAGAAGGACAGGCGACGTGCAAAGTATGCGCCCAGGAGCGTTAGCCTGCATTTCGCCCGGAGGTGATCCGAATTGCTTGATCTTTTGGTTCTTTTGTATCAAGACAAAAGAACGTAAACAAAAAACAAAATTTGAAGAAGATCCCTCTTTCATCGGGATGACAAAAGTAACCGATACTGTTTTTATCGGCATAAAAACAGCATGCTAATTATTTAGTAAACCATCTAAAGTAATTGCCATATTGCGGCAAACTTTTCTTTTTGTCATCTCGACGGTAGGAGAGATCTTCTTTAAAGCCATCAACTTATCCGGTTGAAAGAAGATTTTTCTCTTCAGGCAAAATGATAACCCATGGTAGTAAAACTATAAATGTGTATTGCTCCTGAAAAGCTTGATAGAAATAGCCAGCAAAATAATTCCGAATGCTTTCCGTAAAATATTTAAACCTGTTTTACCCAGCATTCTTTCCAGCAGCTGCACGTTTTTCAATACCAAATAAACAAAAATGGTATTGAGCGTGATGCCAACTAAAATATTTTGTGTCTGGTATTCTGATTTTAGCGAAAGCAATGTTGTCATCGTTCCGGCACCGGCAATTAACGGGAAAGCAAGCGGCACGATGGAAGCGGTAGAAGAAATCTCTTCTTCTTTAAAAAGACGAACGCCTAAAATAAGCTCTACGGCAATAACAAAAATAACCAGCGAACCGGCAATGGCAAAAGAGGCAACATCGATATTGATGATTGCCAGTAACTGATCGCCCACAAAAAGAAAAATAACCATCAGCACTAAAACCGTAAGCGAGGCTTTTTCCGATTCGATTTTGCCTGCTTTTTGCCGCATATCAATAATGATCGGGATGGTGCCGATGATATCGATAATCGCAAAAAGTATCATGGTTACAGATAGTATTTCTCTTGGATTGAAAGTTAGCATGTGTTTAAGGGTTACTGTTTTCTTTTGCTCTTAAAAAAAAGGTAAATAAAAAACCTATTGCAATAAAAGCGGCGGATAAAAAGAATGTATAATGAACCGAAATTCCTGAAATTAAACCTGCGCTGATCGGGCCGAATATCTGCCCGATGGAAGCGTAAGACTGATTAATCCCCAAAGTTTGCCCTTGTTCGTTCTGGCCCACACGATCAGAAATTATCGCATTCAGCATCGGGTTTCTTAGTCCATTAAACAATCCGTAACCGCACATACAGGCTGTAAAAAAGATAAGCTGATTGGTAAATCCGGATAAAAGCATCGCTACAAAACAAAAAACGAGTGATAAAAGAAGTATGAGCGATTTGGAGGAAATGAGTTTGGTAATATACGGAACGGCCAGCTGCATTAAAATACCTGAAATACCGAAACCGGCAAAGAAAACACCGATTTGGAACGGTGTAATTTTCAATACATCTGCGGTAAATGTTTGGAAGCCGATAATCATGGTAAACTGTGCCATTGTTAATAAAAAGCCGATAAAAATAGCACTGCCTATTACGGGTTTTTTAAGCACCGTAACCAGTGATTTAAAACTGAATTTACTATCATTTTTACGCTCGTGTTTCGGATTGGTTTCCTTCAAAAAGAAATAGGTACAGATAATGCCGAGCAAGGCGATTGCTGCCGAAAAATAAAACGGTGCCTGTAAACTGATTTTACTCATCACGCCGCCGATTGCCGGCCCGATTACAAAGCCGAAACCAAAAGCAGAACCAATAATGCCGAAATTTTTTGCGCGGTCTTCCGAAGAGGAAGTATCCGAAACAATTGCCTGTGCTACAGAAATATTTCCGCCGGTGATGCCATCCAGAATCCTTGCTGCAAATAACATGATCAGGCTTCTGGCCTGTGCAAAAAGAATAAATGAAATGCAGGTACCGATCAGGCTGATGATTAAAATCGGTTTCCGGCCGTATTTATCAGACAAAGATCCTAAAACCGGCGTAGCGAAAAACTGGGCAATGGAAAACGAAGCTGTTAGCAAGCCCAAAGTTTGTTCGGTAATGCCAAACTGTTTGCCGTATGGATAAATTAGCGGAACGATAATGCCAAAGCCTAAGGAGTTGATTACGCATATAAAAACCAGCACCCATAAGTTTTTGTTGTTTTTCATCGGATATAATTGACAGCTAAAGAAAGTATTAAAAACTAAAAAAGGTTCTGCTTGGCAGAACCTTTACAAAAAGTATTTTTATTGTACTTTACAAATCAGGTTTCAAAGGATCGATTCCTGGTATAGCATTATCTTTATTTTGTAATACAGAATGCTTTTTGCTGTAAGTAAAGTAGATGACGAAGCCGATTAACAGCCAAATGATCAATCTTAACCAGTTAGTCCAACCCAAACCTAAAATCATTAAGCCACAAACAACTGCACCTAATATCGGAACCAAAGGAACCAAAGGAGTTTTAAATTCACGTTTCAAATCCGGATCGGTTTTACGCAACACAATTACGGCAATACAAACTAAAATAAAGGCAAATAGCGTACCGATGCTCGTCATGTCGCCCACAATATCTCCCGGAACAAAAGCGGCAAACAAGCCTACCAGAATCAAAATAAACCAGCTTGCTTTGTAAGGTGTTTTGTATTCAGGGTGAATATCGCTGAATACTTTTGGTAGCAAACCATCGCGGCTCATGGAATAAAACACACGCGACTGCCCTAAAAGCATCACCAAAATTACCGAGGAAAAACCGGCTAAAATGGCTACGGTTACCAATTTACTCAACCAGCCGTAACCGATCATGTATTTATTGATGGCAAAAACTACAGAAGCCTCTTTACCGGAAGTCCTGAAATCTTCTACGGTTGCCATTCCGGTTAAAACATGTGCAAAAAGAATGTATAAAACAGTACAAATGGCAAGGGAGCCTAAAATTCCGATCGGCATATCACGTTTCGGATTGATGGCTTCCTGGGCAGTTGTGCTTACGGCATCAAAACCAATGAAAGCGAAAAATACCACGCCGGCTGCTCCGATAATTCCCCAAAAACCTCCGAAATTATGAGAAAGTCCGTCGGGATCAACATAAGTGGTTGCTGCCGGAATATAGGGTGTATGATTAGCAGGATTGATAAAACTCCAGCCTAAAACAATAATTAAAACTACAATAGAAACTTTAGTGATTACGATAATGCCGTTTACCAAGGCGGATTCCTGCGTACCCCGGATGAGCAGCATGGTTAAAATTATTACGATAAACAAAGCAGGTAAATTGATAATGCCGTGCAAATCTCCGGAATGCTGAAAAGGCGAATGGCACCATTGATATGGTATTTCACTGATACCCAGTACATCAACTAATAACCTGTTCAAATATTCGCTCCAGGCAATGCCAACGGTTGCGGCACCAACGGCATATTCTAATATCAAATCCCAGCCAATAATCCAGGCCACCAATTCGCCCATCGTTGCGTAACTATACGTGTAAGCACTGCCTGCAATCGGTATAGAGGAAGATAGTTCTGCATAACAAAGACCGGCCAAAGCACAACCAATAGCGGCTACAATAAAACCATAAGTTACAGACGGGCCTGCATTTTGCGCTGCTGCTGCTGCTGTACGCACAAATAAACCGGCTCCGATAATGGCACCGATTCCTAAGGCAATTAAAGAACCTGCAGTTAATGTACGCTTCAAGCTTTTTTCAGACTCTGCTGATTCTGCCATCAACGTACTAATAGGCTTTTTTAAAAATAGACTCATATAGTTGATTTAATAATTATTGATTTGTTCTGCATTTTCAAACGTAATTAAATTTAATGAGAAAAAAGAAAGGGATTTTGCTTAACAAAATCCCTTTACAATAACAAATCTGCCAATTATTAAGGCTTTATTTTTACTAATGCTGTTTTTACCGGCATAATTTTAATTTCTTTATTTATTTGAGGTTTAATTTTGGTGATGCCGTTGTTTTCTACATGAATATGCGGCGCAATAATCAAAGAAACGATCGACATCAGCTTAATTAAGATATTCATGGAAGGGCCGGAAGTATCTTTAAAAGGATCGCCTACCGTGTCGCCGGTAACAGAAGCTTTGTGCAGTTCTGATTTTTTATAATAGATTTCGCCGTTGATTTCTACACCTTTTTCAAATGATTTTTTGGCATTGTCCCAGGCACCTCCGGCGTTGGATTGAAAAATCCCCATCAAAACACCAGAAACGGTAACGCCGGCCAGCAATCCGCCTAAAACTTCGGGCCCAAATGTGAAACCGACAATCAGCGGCGTAATTAAAGCGATTAAACCCGGAGCTACCATTTCGCGCAGGGAAGCTTGCGTAGAAATGGCAACGCATTTTTCGTATTCCGGCTTGGCTTTGTATTCCATAATACCCGGAATTTCGCGGAACTGCCGCCGTACTTCCTGTACCATCGCCATGGCCGCGCGGCCAACGGCAGAAATACATAAGGCTGAAAAGATAAACGGAATCATGCCGCCAACAAATAATCCGGATAGAACATCGGCTTTGTAAATATCGATATGATCAATCCCGGCCACGCCAACAAACGCGGCAAACAAAGCCAGCGAAGTTAGGGCTGCTGAAGCAATGGCAAATCCTTTTCCGGTTGCAGCAGTAGTGTTTCCAACCGCATCGAGGATGTCTGTCCGGTGGCGTACTTCTTCCGGCAGCTGGCTCATTTCTGCAATTCCGCCGGCGTTATCGGCAATCGGCCCAAAGGCATCGATGGCTAATTGCATGGCCGTGGTAGACATCATCCCGGCAGCGGCAATAGCAACGCCGTACAATCCTGCAAAATGAAAAGAACCGTAAATTCCGGCGGCTAAAACAAGTATCGGTAGTACAGTTGATTCCATGCCAACGGCCAAACCGGCAATAATATTAGTAGCATGGCCCGTAGAAGATTGCTTGATAATACTCATTACCGGGCGTTTGCCCATCGCGGTATAATATTCGGTGATGATCGACATTAAAGTACCAACTACTAAACCAACAGCAATGGATAAAAAAACATCTGTTTTAGTGAAATTTACACCGCGAATAGACATGGTGGTATCAGGAAGCAGCCACCTTACTGCAAAAAAAGTTGCAATTGCAGTCAAGATGATGGAAATCCAGTTACCCAGATTCAGCGCGTTCTGTACACTATTGGTCTCTTTTTTTATGCCGACAAAAGAAGCACCAACGATAGAAAATACCAATCCCAAACCGGCAATCAGCATCGGAAGTAAAATTGGTGCGATGCCGCCAAACTGATCTTCAGAAACAATTTCCCGACCTAAAACCATTGTTGCCAGCATTGTTGCCACGTAAGATCCAAATAAATCAGCACCCATTCCGGCTACATCGCCCACATTATCGCCTACGTTATCTGCAATCGTGGCCGGGTTACGTACGTCATCCTCCGGAATTCCGGCTTCCACTTTTCCAACCAAATCAGCACCAACATCGGCAGCTTTGGTATAAATTCCGCCGCCAACACGGGCAAATAAGGCAATAGATTCTGCTCCCAGAGAAAATCCGGCTAAAACTTCCAGTGCTTTTTCCATGTCTTTACCATTTACATTGCCGCCGGTTTTCACCACATACATCTGATAAAAAACAATAAACAGTGAACCCAAACCGATAATCGCCAAACCGGCAACGCCTAATCCCATCACCGTTCCGCCGGTAAAAGATACTTTTAATGCTTGTGCCAAACTTGTTTTTGCCGCTTCCGTGGTGCGCACATTAGCTTTGGTAGCGATGCGCATTCCCAGGTATCCTGCAAAAGCGGAGAACAATGCACCGATTACAAAAGAGATAGCAATAACCGGGCTGGAGGTTTCAACCGTTGTACCGGAATAAGCCAGTAAAATCATGGTGATGGCCACAAAATAAGCCAGAATGCGCCATTCGGCACGTAAAAAAGCCATGGCACCATCGGCAATATAACCGGCCAGTTCGGTCATTTTTGCGTCGCCGGAAGCTTGCTTGGTAACCCAGGCAGATTTTGCGGCCATAAATAAAATTCCAACCACGCCAAAAAGCGGGATCAGGAAGACTAAATTCTTGTTTAGAAATTCCATAATTAGGTTAATAAGAGGTTTATATTGATTGGTATGGAAAGCTAAGGATTGTATTAGAAACTGGCAATAGCAAACAAAATATTTAAATACTGTTTTTACCGTACTATTTTTTGGATAGATTCGGAAAATTTAGTTTTAGCTGATGGAAAATCCAATTGAAGAACAGGAAATGAAACGCGAGTTGGGCCTGCTCGATGCAACCATGCTGGTGGTTGGGTCGATGATCGGTTCGGGTATTTTTATTGTAAGTGCCGATATTACCCGAAGCGTTGGCAGTGCCGGCTGGGTAATTTTAATTTGGGTCATCAGCGGATTGATTACTTTAACGGCAGCATTGAGTTACGGCGAACTTTCGGCCATGTTCCCGAAAGCCGGCGGCCAGTATGTTTACCTCCGCGAAGCATACAACAAATTTGTAGCGTTTTTATTTGGCTGGTCAACATTCACGGTAATTCAAACCGGAACGATTGCGGCAGTCGGCGTTGCTTTTGCCAAGTTTTCGGCTTATATTTTTCCGGCGGTCGGGCCGGATCATATTTTGTTTTCCTTCGGGAGTTTTCAATTCAACGCCGCACAATTGCTTTCAATTCTGATGATTATACTTTTAACCTGGATTAATAGCCGCGGCGTAAAAAATGGCAAAATCATCCAAACGCTGTTTACCATCACCAAAATCGTTTCTTTATTTGGGTTGATTGCATTTGGCTTAACCACAGCTTTCAGGTCAGAAATCTGGCATGCTAACTGGGCCGAACCCTGGAAAATGATGCAGTGGAAAGCGAATTCCAACACGGCAATTGCCATTGGCGCGAGTGCTCTTTTTGCCGGCATTATTTCATCAATGGTTGGTTCTTTGTTTTCCAGTGATGCCTGGAACAACGTTACTTTTATCGCCGGCGAAATCCGTAATCCAAAACGCAACATTGGTTTAAGTTTGTTTCTGGGAACGCTGATTGTAACCACAATTTATATCCTGGCCAACATCATGTACACCGCCGTTTTGCCGATGGTGGAAATTGCACATGCACCGGCAGATCGGGTTGCAGTTGCCGCTTCGCAATATATTTTCGGCACATCCGGGACGATTATTATCGCCGTCATGATCATGATCTCCACTTTCGGCTGTAATAACGGATTGATTTTAGCCGGAGCGAGGGTTTATTACACCATGGCGCAGGACGGGCTTTTCTTCAAACAAGCCGCTACTTTAAACAAATTTGAAGTGCCCGGCTGGGGCTTGTGGGCACAATGTTTGTGGACTTGTTTACTCTGTTTATCAGGTACTTACGGTGCGTTGCTGGATTATGTAGTTTTCGTGGTATTGATCTTTTACATTTTAACCATCGGCGGGATTTTTATTTTACGCAAAAAAAGGCCGGAAGCAGAACGCCCTTACAAAGCGTTTTTATATCCGGTTTTGCCTGCTTTGTATATTGTTGCGGCCGCCGTGATTTGCATCGGTTTGCTTATTTATAAAACCGATACGGCCGGCTACGGATTACTGATTGTGCTGATCGGTATTCCGGTTTATTTTATCTCTCAACGCAACCTAAAAAATGCCTGATAAAAGAAGCATACTGTTTTTATGCCTGTTTTTTTGCTGCGGATTACTGCACGCTCAAAGTTTAAATCAAAAATTACAAACCGCTTTTACACGATTAGAGCAGGACACGCAGTGTAAATACGCTTCCTTGTCGTTAACCGTTCTGGATGCAAAAACCGGTGAAACTGTTTTCGCAGCACATCCGAATTTGGGTTTGGCAACGGCTTCAACCTTAAAAGTGATCACTTCTATTACGGCTTTTAATTTGTTGGGGAAGGATTTTCAATACCAAACCACTTTAGGTTACAACGGAACACTTGCTGCAGACGGAACGTTGAAAGGCGATATCATCATCAAAGGCGGCGGCGACCCGACTTTGGGCAGCTGGCGTTACGATTCCTCCAAAGAAAACACCGTTTTAAAAATTTGGGTTGAAGCAATCCGCAAGGCCGGGATCAAAAAAATTGAAGGCCGGATTGTGGGCGATGATACTGTTTTTGGCACACAAAAAATTCCCGACGGTTGGATTTGGCAGGATGTGGGCAATTATTACGGTGCCGGAACTTCCGGTTTGTGCTGGCGCGAAAACCAGTTCGATATTAAATTGCAGCAAGGGAAAATCGGCAGCAATGTGAAAGTTTTGAAAACAGTTCCGGCGATGCCTTACCTGCAATTCTCCAACGAATTATTAACCGGAAACCCAGGTTCCGGCGACCGCTCTTACGCATATTTACCGGTTAAAAACAGCATGATGTATTTGCGTGGTTCCTACGCCGAGGATTTAACCAAGCGAAGTATTTCCGCAGCTTTGCCTGATCCGGCTTTCGATGCCGCATTTCGTTTGGCTGATACGTTAAAAAGAGCGGGGATTGAAGTTGAAGGAACGGCAGAATCTACAGAAACACTTGCTGTGATGCAAAAACCGCAACCTGCTTCAACACAAATTCTGGTCGGTATTACTTCGCCTAAATTAAGTGAGATGGTTTTTTGGCTGAATAAAAAGAGCATTAACCTATACGCAGAGCAGTTATTAAAAACGCTGGCTTTAAAAGCCGGAAAACCGGTTTCAACCGCCAATGGCGTTCAGGCTTTGCAGTATTTTTGGAAGGCAAAAGGCATCGATCCTAACGCCTTAAATATGGTTGATGGCAGCGGACTTTCGCCCGGCGACCGCATCACTACAGAAACCGTTGCCCGCATTCTTTTATCAGCAAAAAAAGAAAATTGGTTTCCGGATTTCTTTAAAAGCCTGCCAATTTATAATGATATAACAATGAAAAGCGGTAGTATTAAAGATGTTTTGGCTTATGCCGGCTATCAAAATAAAAACGGTAGAGAGCTTTGTTTTTCTATTATCGTAAATAATTACAGCGGAAGTTTGGCCGGCATAAAGGCCAAAATGTTTAGGGTTTTAGATGAGTTGAAGTGAGCTGTTATCCTGACGATAGGAGGGATCTTCGTTGAACTGGAAATTATTTTGTTGAAAGAAGATTTCTCCTGACGTCGAAAGGACAACATGATTGAAAGGCAGCAAGGTTGAAAAGGACAATAATCCAAAGCCCTACAACAGCAAAAAATAAGCCCTAAACAGCTTTTTATATTTATACCGTTGTTTCGGTTTCCTGTACAAACGGTTCCTGGATTGTTTGCTGCGGCCTGCCGTTTTTGAAAGCTTTACGGGGCGTTAAACCCAATAGCTCAAACATCATACGGTCTTCATCCAAAGAAGGATTTGGCGTGGTTAATAATTTTTCGCCGGCGAAAATAGAATTCGCGCCAGCCATAAAACACAAAGCCTGTTCCACAGTACTCATTTCGGTACGGCCGGCAGAAAGTCGCACTACTGTTTTCGGCATGATAATCCTGGTGGTGGCAATCATCCTCACCATATCCCAAACAGAAACACGCGGCTGATTGGCTAAAGGCGTTCCTTTTACCGGAACCAAAGCATTAATCGGCACAGATTCCGGGTGTTTCGGGAGATTGGACAAAGTTTTTAACATCGAAATACGGTCTTCCGCTGTTTCGCCTAAACCAATAATACCGCCGCTGCAAACCGTAATTTTTGCTTTGCGCACATGCTCTAAAGTTTGCAAACGCTCGTCATAAGTGCGGGTAGTGATGATGCGTTTGTAATCATCTTCGGATGTATCCAGATTATGATTATAAGCATACAAACCGGCATCTGCCAAACGTTGCGCCTGCGCTTCGTTTAACATTCCCAGCGTGCAACAAACTTCCATATCCAGCGCGTTTACTGCTTTTACCATATCAATTACCTTGTCGAAATCGCGATTATCACGTACCTCGCGCCAGGCTGCGCCCATACATAAACGCGAAGCACCGCCTGCTTTTGCTCTTTCGGCAACAGCAACCACTTCTTCTTTCGGCATGATCGCATGAACATTTACACCGGTATTGTAACGGGCAGCCTGCGGACAATAAGCACAATCTTCCGGGCAGCCGCCGGTTTTGATAGAGATCAGAGAACTGATCTGAACTTCAGAATAATCCTTGTTTTCACGGTGCACGGTGGCTGCACGATAAATTAAATCAAGTAAAGGTGTGTGATATATTTCTGCAATTTCTTCTTTCGTCCAGTTATTTCTAATCTCCGTCATAATGCGCTGTGATTTACGTTTGGCAAATCTAACAAAAAGTAGAAATCATTAAAATAATGAACGAGAAGTTAAGATAACGTTTAATATTCGGCAGGTTTAAACTTTGGGCGGAACAACAATCAATGCGGCCTGCTTTTTCCTGAAAACCCCAAGCACGGCACTGATATTGGATTTTACGCCGAGAAATACCGGGAAAAGATCAACATTCTGATCCTGCACTTTGCTGAAATTGTGCATATATCGGCCTTGTAAAAATATTACAAATCCGGAACCCAAGCTTAAATCCAAACCTAAACCTGCTTCGGCAGAAGCTGTCCAGGTATAATTATTGGTTTGGGTTGCTGTTAAAAGCTGCGTGTTTACGGTAACATTCGGCAGATTTGTTAAGCCGACACCAGGGCCGATAAATCCGTAAAAACTAACATGTTTACCGCCGAAACGATACCCCGGCGCAGCTTCCAGCATGTAAAAAGTGCTGCTTCCGTATTTAATCCGGTACGGGTTGCCTGCCTGATCAGAATAATCCTGATAGTAGCCAAAAGAAAGCAGATCCAAATTTCCCATTAAAAACACATTGCTTTTTTTAAAGCGATATTCTATGCCGAGATTAGTGGAAAACTGCGGCTTTAAAACAGTGTTGAGTTTCCCGCTGTTAAAACCGTAACCAAAGCCGCTTATACTTAAAAGTTTGCTGCTGTCTTGGTTGGTTTTTTGGGCAAATAATTGCTGCGTTGAAATGATGCTGCAAAGAAGGAGGGCTGACCGTAAAAAGTTTTTCATATTGATTTTTGAAGCGTAAAGTGCTATTTTATCTCAAACAACCTATACGCGTATTGTTTGCCGTGAGGTTGCTTCTTTTATAACAATAATTTTGATGCCAGGCCGAGGATCAGCAAAAAGCCAAAACAATCTGTAAAAGTGGTGATAATAATGGAGGAAGCCACCGCCGGATCGATACCAACCCGTTTTAAAAGCAGCGGAATAGATGATCCCGCTAAACCGGCTATCAATAGGTTACCGGTCATCGACAGAAATAAAACAAAGCCTAATTTTAGGTTATGGTCAAAAAAAACAGCAATCAAAAAAACAATAATTCCGTTGGAAGCACCGTTTACAAAACCTACCAAAAACTCTTTTAAAACGGTAACGTAAGCCTGGCGGTCGCTCAGGTTAATTAATGAAATCCGCCGAACGGTTACCGCAAGTGCCTGTGTAGCAGCATTCCCGCCCATGCCGGCAATAATCGTCATGTACGAAGAAAGGATAACCAGTTTGGAAACCGTTGCATCAAAACTGCGGATAACGGAAGCCGCCAGAAAAGCCGTCCCTAAATTAATGATGAGCCAGGGCAGGCGGCTTTTGATTGCATCCTGCCAGGTTCCGCCCAGCTCTTCATCCTCGGAAACACCGGCAATTTTTAAAATATCTTCGGTACTTTCTTCCTCCAAAACATCGATGATGTCATCCACCGTAATCCTGCCCAGCAAACGCATGTCATCACTCACTACCGGGATGCTGGTGAGGTTATATTGCGAGAACAAACGCGCCACTTCCTCCTGGTCCATTTCGGCTTTTACATACACGAAATCGCGGTTTACCATATCCACCACATGCACGTCCATGCGTGATTTCAATACTTCTTTTACCGATAAAAAACCCTGAAGCACATCGGCATCGTCCACCACGTAAATATAAAAATCATCCATTTCTTCGGATTGCCGGATGATCTCGTCCAACGCTTCTTTTTTATTCAGATTGATGTTTACCTTGATGATTTCGGTATTCATCAAACCGCCGGCCGTATCTTCCTCGTAATTGAGCAGGTTGCGGATATTAGAAGCATCTTCTTCGTCCAGATCTTCTAAAATTTCCTGCTGGTCTTGCTCATCCATCTGCGAAATCAGGTCGGTTGCATCATCGTAATCCAGCTCTTCCACAATTTCAGAACGCTTTTCGGGATCGAGGTTGAACAGGATTTCCTCCGGATGATGTTCCTCGGCCATTTCGGCCAGCACTTCCGAAGCTACATCGCTTGGTAAAACGTTGATGATCCGTTCCCGTGCATCCGGCGTTAACTTGCCGCATAAATCAGCAATTTCCGAAGCGTGGTAATCTGTTAAAGCAGCAACCAGCGTGGCATCATTTTCTTCTAATGCCTGCTTTACCAGCAGCAAATCATTTTTATCTATTTCGTAAGACGGCATCGGCCTAAGTTACAATTTACGTTTTACGTTTTACGTTTTACGTTTCAAGAACCTGTTTAAATTTTACCCGGTTTATTTTCCATACTTCTTTTATTACTTAAAATAGGTGTTTGATTGTACTGTTTTTATCGGCACAAAATTTATATCGATAAAAGAAGCACTGCAAGTTTTATGGTAAAAGCTACGCACGCTTACTTCCTTTTAAATAATTGTAACTGATAACTAAAGCTTGCCGGTGTTGAATAGACCAGGTTGGTTTCTATCATTTTCGACCGGCTCCATACGCCTAATGTTTTATGGCTGATCGATAAAACAGTGCCTTTGCTTTTCGGCAAATCTATCCGGTATTCAACCGGTTCCATTTCCTCATCACTATAGGGTAAAGCCGCTATTTGCATTACAGAATCAACCTTGATAATATTTAAACCAAGCCCCTTGGCCGATGTTAAGTTTGCCCAGCGTACATCCTCGTGGTTACCGGCTTCCATTGGTTTTTCGTAAGGCGTTAACTGGTTGGCAACGGTGCTGTAATAATGCCCAACGTTTGATGCTGTTTTACGGTTTACATAGTTTTCTTGCGGTCCGCGGCCCATATAATCAAACTGGTCGAGGTCTTTCTCCAAAAACATCCGTACGCCAATTTTAGCCAGTAAAACTTTCTGGTCGCTAAAATATACAGCATTAACAGCTTTAATTTCACCCTTGCCGTTAACCGTATAAGTTACTCTGTGATGTATGATAAAGTTTTGTTTGGCTGTGCCGGTAAGGCTTGCTTTAATTTCTATAACATTGGCCGATAACCGTGTGCTTTTCACTTCATCTGTTACCCAGGAAATTGTTTTCAAGCCATATTTTTCCCAGTTTTTGTTGTAATCCGCATCATCGTTTTGATGCGGAGCGCGCCATAAATGCAGTGCCGGCCCGCCGTTAACACGCAGTATATTCTCGCCGTTTTTTTCTATTTTGCTGAAAGTACCTTTTGCTTTATCAAACTCCAGGTTAAAGCCGGTTCCTTTTATGCTGATCAAATCTTTTGAATCATTCAAAGTTAAATTATCACTTTTGATATCATCAATTGCAGGGATCGTTCCGGGCAATTCAAATTGCTGACTGGTAGTTTCAAATCCTTTTTTAGCCCATAATTTATCAGATGCCAGGCTAAATGATATCCGCAGAAAATATTCGGCACCCGGTTTCGGCGTAAATTTATAGGGGATGGTGATATCTTTTTCCTGACCGGGATTAACCAGGCCGAAAGCAATATTACCTGATGATAGCGGCGTAGTGCCGTTTTCGCTTAATTCCCATTTAGCCTTTAAACCGTTGAGATTGATAAACTGGTATTTATTTTTGATTGTAAATACATGGTTTTTAATATTCTTGGCGCGCACGCCTACCCATTCGTAACAGTGTTTTAATTCGTAATAGTGCGGTTTAGGTGTTTTATCTGAAAATATAACGCCGTTTAAAATAGTGTATTTATCGTTTGGATAATCCCCGAAACCACCGCCGTAAGCAATGATGGGATGTTTTGGGTTGCGTTTATTATAAAGGCCTAAATCGTTCCATTCCCACAGCGCACCTCCGAGTAAATTAGGATATTTATCAAACAGGTCATTATAAACATCAACCGATCCCATTGAGTTAAACATGCTGTGTACAAATTCGCACAGGTAAAAAGGTTTGGTTAGTTTGGTATCTGTTGCCCTGTTTTCCAATTCAGCAAAACCGGTGTACATTTCGCTGTCCATATCGGCCGGGTTTATTTCATCGCCGGTACCAAAACCTTCGTAATGTGTCGGCCTGTCGGGATCGATTGCTTTTATCGCTTTAATAATTGCCCTGAAGTTACTGCCTCCGCGGCCGCACTCGTTACCCAGCGACCAGATAATAACCGACGGATGGTTTTTAAAATTCTCTACATTGGCAACATTTCTTTCGATTAAAGCTTTTTTGATACGCGGTTCTTCGTTAAATTCATTCATGGAGCCGTGGCATTCCAGGTTAGCTTCGGCAACCACATAAATGCCATATTCATCACATAGCTCATACCACCTCGGGTCGTCGGAATAATGACAGGTACGGACGTGGTTGCAATTGGCTTGTTTAATCAGGGTAATATCTCTGATCATTTGCGCCTCGGTAATCGTGTGGCCGCTTTCCGGTTCGTTTTCGTGCCGGTTAACACCTTTTAATTTAATCGGTACGCCGTTAACTAAAAACAGCCGCCCTTTAATTTCAATCTGCCGGAATCCGGTGTGTGACGATAAGGTTTCTATGGTATTGGCACCATCTTTAATGGTTAAAACCGAGGTATAAAGCTTCGGGGTTTCTGCCGTCCATTTTTCCGGATTGACTACATGAAAATTTACTTCAACCGTTACTTCCTGTCCGGGTTTTAAAGCCGGGATTACCTTTTTACCAGCAGCTCCTGGTACTGCAGTTGCACCATCGTATAAGGCTACCATTACCTGGCGGGCTTTAACTGCATTGGTTCCATAGTTTTTTATTTGAGTAGTTACCGATACACTGGCATCATGATATTGCTTATCAAAAGTAGTTTTGATAAAATAATCCCTGATGTGTTCCTGTGCTGCGCTCCAAAGGGTTACGTTCCTGAAAATGCCGCTCATACGCCACTGGTCCTGGTCTTCCAGATAACTGCCGGATGTGTAGCGGTAAACTTCTACAGCCAGGATGTTATTACCGGGTTTTACATATTTAGTCAGGTCAAACTCGGCATTGTTTCGACTATTTACACTGTAGCCAACTTTTTGCCCGTTAACCCAGATAAAAAAGCCGGCATCAACACCATCGAAAGCAATAAATATGCGGCGGCCTTTCCATGCTGCCGGCACGGTAAAATTACGGCGATAGCTGCCTACTTCATTCCTTGCTTTAAAAGCAGTATATTTTTCGGGCGGTGTGCCCATTACTCTTGGAAAATCTTTTTTAAAAGGGTAGGTGATGTTGGTGTAAACCGGAATCCCGTAACCTTGCATCTGCCAGCAGGACGGCACCTGGATTTCCTTCCATCCTGATACATTATAATCCGTTTTATAAAAATTAACCGGGCGTTTTTGGGGCCAGTCAACCCAGTTAAATTTCCACGTTCCGTTCAGGCTTCGGCTATAGGATGAAGCATGCCGGTTAGCTGCCAATGCTTCTTTTAATGATGCATAAGGCATTAAAGTAGTATGGTTAAGTTCTTTGTTGATGCCGATATTTTCCGGATCCTCAATCTCTTTGGGAACGGAAGCGGTATCAGTTTTTGACAGGAAAGGATTGCCTGGTTGCTGCAAGGCAAAACTAATCTGAACTTCGGAGAACAGGCTTATTAAACAGGACAGGAACACTGCCTTTAAAAATACCGGACACATAAAAAAGGTTTGTTATAATTGGTTGCTAAAAATAGCTCTTATATCTTAATTAGGCCAATCTCTGATTATTCCTTTTTTTATTATGATGTGCATTTAACTTTTCGATGCTTCTTTTATCACCTAAAAAATGAACCGTTTTAATTTTTGTACCGGTTCAATTCAGCTGTGTAGAATTTTGAAGGAAACATTAGAGATGATAATTTATAACTATTTTAGCATTGTAAATGATAGAACTGATTAAACTCCTGGCGCAATATAATGATCTCGGCATCGCCGACGTTATTGACCACAACCGGTTTAACCTGATTGCGATAGACCATCATTCCACCCGGATTGAAGGATCCACCCTAACCGAAATCGAGACCCAGGTTTTGATAAATGAAGGCCGTACACCTAACGGCAAGCGTCTCGAAGAAAGCCTGATGGTTACAGATCATCATGCCGCTCTTGTATTTGCATTGGAAAATGCAAAAGCAAAAAAGTATTTAACTGTTTCCTTATTACAGCAAATTAATGCTTTGGTTATGAGGAACACGGGTAAAGTTTATAATACAATGCTTGGCGTTGTCGATTCTAAAATCGGGGCTTTTAGAAAAGGTAATGTAACGGCAGGCGTTTCTTATTTCCTGAATTTTGACAAGGTAGAACGCTTAACCATAGAATTGGTTAAAAAGTTAAACGAATCAATGCAAAGTTCCTTGTCGGTAAGCGGGCGGCTAAACCTTTCTTTCGATGCGCACTTCAACCTGGTAAGCATACATCCTTATTATGACGGAAACGGAAGAACATCCCGTTTATTGATGAATTATATACAGGCTTACTATCAGCTGCCGCTAGCTATTGTCCAAAGCGAAAATAAGGCTGCTTACATAAAAGCATTGGTTGATACACGGGAACAGGAAAATATCCAAATATTTCGTGATTTTATGGTTGATGAATACGCTTTCTTACTTAGCCGGGAAATAAAAAAGTTTGAAGCAATGAAAAAACCATCTCCGGGAAAAGGGTTTACTTTACTTTTTTAGCCTTTGTATTTTGATAACACTTGCATTCAAAAAGTAACAGCAGGTGCTTCAACAGCCTCCAATTTGATAATAGTTAAATTACAGCATTATTTGGCATTTAAACATATAAAAACAGTTTTTAAAGCAGTAAAAAAGCTGGTTTAAATACAACTATTGAAGTTTCTATGGAACTCAGGGATTTTGTTAAAAAAGCCGGTATTTCAGCATTTGGAGCTTCCATGCTGGGATCATCAGAAGGTTTGGCTTAAAGCGGCGTTACGGCCGCAACGGCAAATACGACCAGGCAGAAGTTGCCAAACAAATGGGGCTATGGGCATGCATTAAACTCAAAACCTCTTGATACTTCTTTTACCTACCATATTTATACAACAGCACTTGGGTTGATATTAAACGTTTTTTTAAAAGACCGAGAAAAATGGGATGGCGATTTGTAACCCAATTTTTCACAAACTTCGGCGATGGAATGCTGTTTATTTTTGAGCATCTGGTTAGCCAGGTCAAGCTTATATTCAGTTAAATAACCCATCACGGTATTGTTATAAACTTCTTTAAACCCTTTTTTAAGTTTATAATCATTAATGCCTGATGCTTTTGCCAGCTCTAAAAGGCTTGGCGGATTTTCAAGCTTTGCTAAAAGTATTTGCCTTGCTTTTTCCAGTTTTTCAAAATCCTGCGGCGTTTTACATATGCAATTTGTTTCATTGCAACTATCGCCATGCACTATGCCGTTAAATTGCAGCAGCATTAATTCAACCAGTTTATTAATAAAATAGGCTTTTTTTATTTGAAAATTAGGGATGCATTTTAAAACATCAGCCAAAACAGCCTTCATTTTTAAGGTTGTTTTCATAGGTTTTTTGCTTATCTGCATAAACCTTTTTTCATCAATAGCAGCTGTAAGGTCTTTAAAAGCAAAAGCGTAGTTTCCGGTTATTTTATTAAAAAAATCTTCATTTAAACAGATGTCAACATATTCTATATGCTGCCCTTTTTTAAAATCGAAATAACCTTCGCAATCAATAAAGTGGTATAAGTTATTTTCATTCTGTTTTACAAACATTTTGCTTCCTTCTGCTTCTATCCCGGTTGTTTTTTCGCCTTTTAGGCAAAAGTGTATTTTAACTAACGGCCCGCTTTGAGAAACAAGGCGGTAATCCTCAGCTGCATTCATCGTATTGCAAAAAATAGCACCACCGTCAAATTGATATATTTTAGCACTGCCGCTAACCGGGCCAAAATTAACCGGCACAGTTTGCTCTTTAATTTCTAAATCATCTGTGCTTACCAGTTCAGAATCATAAAAGGCATAGAAATTTTCAGCACCGGCATCTTTGTATCCACCCTTCATTTAATATACTCCGTAAAAGTCAAATATTACTCCGTGTAGGATAACTCCAAAAAAATTATCCGCTATATTTTTGTGGTAAAAATACTAATAAAGCAACAATGTAACTTATCCGGGAATTTGTAATTATAAATTTCTTTTACTTAAATAATCAATCCAGATAATCCGGAGGGAAAACCTTTTGGCCGTGTTTTTCTGCTATGGCTGCCATTTTTTTTACCAATTCCGGATCCATTTTCGGCGGAGGCAAAAATTTACCTGCTGCTACCGGCTTGCCTATTTCTAAAAAGAAATCTTCCAGCCCGGCGGGGATAACCGTACATAATAATTTTGCTGTTTTATCGGTCTTGTTTTTAAAATTATGCACAATTCCACCTTTTGGGATAACCACATAGGAGCCTTTTGCGGCAGTATAGGTTCCCGCTTCTGATTTTACCTCCACTTCGCCTTCTGCCACAAAAAAAGTTTCATAAAAGTCGGCATGCGAATGCGGTCCGGGGCCGCCATCGGGCGGGACCAAAAATTCCATTGTTGCAAACTCGCCGTTTGTTTGTTTCCCGGTAACCAATATCCGGTAAGTATCGCCGACAACGGATACGCATTGCCCGTCTTGTGAGCCAAAGGTAATGGGATCAGATTTTGAATTTTCCATAAAAGATGTTTGTGATTTGAATGGATCAAATTATAAAATAAGAAATGTAAATAAAGATTCTGATTCATTCCGACTTCTATTCTTGACAGATAAA
Source organism: Sphingobacteriaceae bacterium (assembly GCA_903642215.1). Taxonomy (GTDB): domain Bacteria; phylum Bacteroidota; class Bacteroidia; order Sphingobacteriales; family Sphingobacteriaceae; genus Mucilaginibacter_A. The sequence continues at coordinate 183,302 of CAHJWG010000002.1, forward strand.
ATACTATAGCTAACGTTTACAGGTTTTATGACTGCTATTTGTTAAATCACGATCTGCATTTCTATTAATTACTCACCAAAATATAGCAACAAAAAAGGAGCTTCCAACCCGGAAACTCCTTTTAATTTACATACTGTTTTTATCACCTATTTTTCATCAGGCATTTAAAAACACAAAGTTATGGTCAAATTCATCCAGCCTGATATTGCTGTCTTTATTGATTTTACCGGATAAAATCTGCTTAGAAAGTTCATTCAATACTTTCTTTTGGATAACCCGTTTTAATGGGCGTGCTCCGAACTGCGGGTCATAACCTAATTGTCCAAGCCAATCCAACGCAGCATCTGTTGCTTCGATATGAATGCCCATTTCGTTCAAAGTTTCCTGCAACTGATTGAATTGCAGCTTCACAATATCACCGATTTCGTTCCTGCTTAAAGGCGTAAACATGATGATTTCATCAATCCGGTTCAAAAACTCCGGGCGGATCGTTCTGCGCAGCAAGTCAAATAATTCGTTTTTGGTTTTGGCAACCACTTCGTCATGATTTTCCTCATCCAAAAAAGTAAAATTTTCCTGGATTACGTTAGAACCGATGTTGGAAGTCATGATGATGATCGTGTTTTTAAAGTTCACCACGCGGCCTTTATTATCTGTTAAACGGCCATCATCCAAAACCTGCAGCAAAATGTTGAATACATCCGGATGCGCTTTTTCAATCTCATCCAACAAAACTACGCTGTAAGGTTTACGCCGAACAGCTTCTGTTAATTGTCCGCCTTCATCGTAACCTACATAACCCGGAGGCGCGCCAATCAAACGGGAAACTGCATGGCGTTCCTGATATTCGCTCATATCAATCCGAACCAGAGCCGCTTCATCATTAAACAGATATTCGGCTAAAGCTTTGGCCAATTCCGTTTTACCAACACCGGTTGTGCCGAGGAAAATAAACGAACCAATCGGTTTCCGCGGATCCTGCAAACCGGCACGACTGCGACGGATGGCATCAGAAATCGCTTCAATTGCTTCTTCCTGACCGGCAACACGTTTGTGCAGTTCGTCTTCCAGGTTCAGCAATTTTTCACGCTCACTCTGGATCATTTTAGAAACCGGAATACCTGTCCAGCGTGCAACTACACCGGCAATATCATCGGCAGTAACTTCTTCTTTCAGCATCCGGCCGTCGCCCTGTTCGTCTTCAATTTGTTTTTTCAGACGTTCAACTTCGGCTTCGGTTTCCTTGATTTTGCCGTAACGCAGCTCGGCAACTTTTCCGTAATCGCCTGCACGTTCGGCCTGTTCAGCTTCTAATTTATAGTTTTCAATCTGCTCAATTTTGGTGTTGACGTTATCAACCAGATCTTTTTCACCTTGCCATTTCGCGCGAACAGAATCACGCTGGTTAGAAAGATTGGCAATTTCTTCGCTCAACTCTTTCACTCGTTTTTCGTCGTTTTCACGTTTGATAGCTTCGCGTTCGATTTCCAGTTGCATAATCCGGCGTTCCAGTTCATCCACCACTTCCGGCACAGAATCCATTTCCAAGCGTAATTTAGAAGCCGCTTCATCCATTAAATCGATGGCTTTATCCGGTAAAAAACGATCAGAAATATACCGCTGAGACATTTCTACCGAAGCAATAATTGCCTCATCTTTAATCCGCACTTTGTGGTGCGTTTCGTATTTTTCTTTGATGCCGCGGAGGATCGAAATTGCATCCGCCGTATTCGGTTCATCTACATTAACTTTTTGGAAACGACGTTCTAACGCTTTATCCTTCTCAAAATATTTTTGGTATTCGTTCAAAGTAGTGGCACCAATCGCGCGTAATTCGCCGCGTGCCAAAGCCGGTTTTAAAATGTTTGCGGCATCCATCGCACCTTCGCCTCCGCCGGCACCAACCAGCGTATGTATTTCATCGATAAACATCACGATCTCGCCGTCAGCATCCGTTACTTCTTTTATCACTGCTTTTAAGCGTTCCTCAAACTCGCCTTTGTATTTGGCACCGGCAATCAGTGCGCCCATATCCAGCGAAAAAACAGTCTTGGTTTTCAGGTTTTCCGGCACATCGCCTTTGATAATCCGGAACGCGATTCCTTCAGCAATAGCGGTTTTACCAACACCCGGTTCGCCAACTAAAATCGGATTATTTTTTGTCCTGCGGGATAAAATTTGAATCACACGACGGATTTCTTCATCACGGCCAATTACCGGATCCAGCTTGCCGGATTCTGCATATTCATTCAAATTCCGGGCATATTTATTCAGCGAATTATAAGTTGCTTCTGCGTTTTGATCGGTTACTTTATTATTTCCGCGTAACTCTAAAATTGCTTTTTTAAGGTCTTTTTCAGTCGCGCCAAAATCTTTCAGCAAAGAACTGGTTTTATCTTTTCCGGCTAAAATGGCCAGCAAAAGATGTTCTACCGATACAAATTCATCTTTAAATTCTTTTACATAACTCAATGCTTTTTGCAAAGTTGAGTTGGCATCAGAGGACAGATAAACGTTGCTGCCGCTCACTTTTGGGTAAGATGCAATCTGTTCATCCAGTGAAGTATTGAGGCGGTTTATATTAACGTTGAGTTTTTTGAGTAGATAATTCACCACGTTTTCATCCACCAGCAACATTCCCTTCAGCAAATGCGCGTTTTCAATCGCCTGCTGTTGGTTGCCGGAAGTGATTTCAGAAGCTTTCTGAATCGCTTCCTGGGCTTTTATGGTATAGTTGTTTAAGTTCATTATTGGTGGTTTGCAAATCCTTTACCAAACTATTATTTAAGTTGGAAACGGAAATTTTGACGGTGGTTTTTAATTTTGAACGACAAAAGGTCAGTGGATGTTTTGGGTTGGTACTGTTTTTACAGGATAAAAATTGGCGGTTATTTTGAGCAGAAGCAAGGTTCATTTGAATTTATTTTGATGCTTCTTTTATCGAACATAAAACTAAAACAAGCAAGTTGATAAAGTCATTTAAAAAATAGTTGATGCTACGGCTTGGTTAAAAAATGTTAAAGTATCAAATTACTGGAACGCGCTTCTTATCTTGGTATTTATAAAATATTCTAATGAAAAAATTTTTCCTTTTCCTTTTCATCATCTTCACTTCCCGATTAACATTTGCCCAAACCAGCACAATAGATGTTAAACCAGATACACTCAATTTCGGTTTTGAGAATATATCTGATGGGAAAGCATTACCGGATAAATGGCATGTAATGTCTCCTAATGCAAAGCAGTATGAGGTTATTGTTGATAAAAATACAGCACATACTGGTAATAGTTCTGTTCTTATTTCTTCTGTAGATACAGCTTCTAATCCGCAATTCTTAGGTATTGGTTATAATATTCCTGCAAAATTTGTTGGTAAAGAAATTTCCGTAAAAGCATGGATGAAAAGCAAAGACATGAAAGGTTCTTTAGCTTTAATGTTAGCGATTTACGATGCTGATGGTAATACTTTGCAATTTAAAAATCTGCAAAACGAAAAAATAAAGGGAACCAAAGAATGGAAACAATATAGTGTAACATTACCACTGGCTACCCAGGCACAACTGATACACATTGGGCCGATTCTTATTGGTAAAGGAAAACTATGGGTAGATGATGTTGAAATATTTATTGACGGCGCACCAATTCAGCAGGCCACGCTGAAACCTGATTTCAACCTAAACCCACCTCGAAGCCCCCGTTATGGCAGCATTGCAGGTGCCGGACACTACATCAAACTAAAAGATGCCACGCTTTACTATGAAACATACGGTTCTGGAGAGCCATTGTTGTTATTGCATGGCAACAGCCAATCCATATACGCCTTTTATAAACAGATTCCGGAACTTTCTAAAAAATACAAGGTCATTGCAGTTGATACCCGTGGCCAGGGAAAAAGTACAGACGAAAGTACGGAGCCTCTTAGTTATGATAAATTTGCCGATGATATGAAACAACTACTTGATTCGCTTCATATATTTAAAACCAATATTTTAGGCTGGAGCGATGGCGGCAATACCGGCTTAATTGTGGCAATTAAATATCCTTCCTACGTAGATAAGTTAGCTATAACGGGAGCTAATTTGTCGCCGACAACAGATGCTGTAGATAGTAAAATGTTAAATAGCATCAAGGATGATCGAGATAAAATTAATGGCATAGATCAACGTTCCATTAAAAGAAAAAGACTTATGACCCTATTACTTGATGAACCGCATATTTCAATAGAAAGCTTGAAACTAATAAAAGCACCAACGCTGGTGATGGCAGGGGAGAAAGATATGGTTAAAGAAAAACACACTCGTAGTATTGCTGATAACATTCCAAATAGTAAGCTATTAATATTTAAAGATGCTACTCATTATGTGCCTGTAGAAAAAATTAATGAGTTTAACGAAGCTGTAATGGCATTTTTGGGTAGCAAATAGCAAATTAGAGTTCAAGCAACATGTTAAAATTAGTTTTTATTTTAGAATGCTTCTTTTACCACCTAAAAAATTTACTCCGGTAATTTATCCCGATAAAAAAACTGACTAAAATTGATCAGAAAAAGCTCTTTTGTAGCGCGCGTGCAGGCCGTATAAAACCAGCGCAAAAAATCGGTATTCAGCATTTCCTCTGTCAAATAACCCTGATCAACAAAAACGGCTTCCCACTGGCCGCCCTGCGCTTTGTGGCAGGTTACGGCATATGCAAATTTGATCTGCAGGGCATTAAAATAAGGATTAGTTTTTAGTTCCTGCATCTTTTTGGCGCGGCTGTTTAAATGCTCGTAATCCTTCATTACTTCTTCAAAAAACCGGTTATTTTCCGCTTGAGAAAGACTTGGTGTTTCCGTATATAAAGTATTCAGCATCACGGTACAATCCAACGTTAAGCCATCGGCATAATCGGTAAATTCCAACTGCACATCCGCGAATTGGAAGCCGTACATTTCCCTAATGTTGCGTACTCTTTTTATCTGCCCGATATCGCCATTGGCAATAAAATCGGTGCTGTTTTCCTCTTCATCTTTCAGCCAGAAATAATTATTGCGCACCACCATTACAAAATCCCCGCCGGTCAATTCTTCTTCGCGGTACAAAATCCTGGCGCGCACCTGCTGGTTATAAGTGTTGGCGTTTTTGTTGGAGCGGCAAATCAGCAGTGTATTTTCCATGCCGTATTTGTTGTACGCATAATTCAAACCTTCTTCCAACCGTTCGCCCGTCATGCGGTAAATATCTTTAAATCCTTGAGTTTTGATCTGCGGATATTCTGCTTCCTCTTTCCGTATCAGGTTCCGGATAGCCGTTACATTTTCCAGGATGCCGGAGTTTTTTTCCTGCCGCATTACTTCAGTCAGTTCATAACTAAAAATCCGGAGACGGAACTCGTCTTTAATCAGTTTAGGTTCCAATGCAACGCTGTTTTCCGAACCAACAGGCGGCAGCTGCGCCGTATCGCCAATCAGCAGCAGCTTACAGTTGCGCGAATTGTAAACATATTCAATCAGATCATGCAGTAAACTATTGTGGCTACTTCCGGAAATTTCCGCAGAAATCATAGAAGCTTCATCTACAATAAACAAGGTATTTTCATGCAGATTATCAGCCGTGGAAAAAGCCATATCCGGCGTAACAGCACTCTTTTTACGGTATATTTTTTTGTGGATGGTTAATGCTTTTCGGCCCGAATAACTACTCATTACTTTGGCTGCACGGCCGGTTGGTGCCAGCAAAACAGACGAATACTGGTAGTTTCTAAGCAGCTTGACCAGCGCGGCCAGCACGGTGGTTTTCCCGGTTCCGGCGTATCCTTTTAAAATGAAACAGGCGTCTTCATCGGTACTGATCAAAAACCGGTGCAGTAAACCGAACAATTCCATTTGCTGCAAAGTTGGCGTATGCGGAAAAGCTTTGCGGATCAGATCTTCATTCATAATCCTCAAAAATGACTATAAAAACGCTTAAAGCCTATTGGCAAAATTTTTTACTTTTGCTAACCGATGCACTTTATCCCGATTAATTATTCCGATCCTGGTTTTAATCCTGCTTATACAGCTGATTTTCAGCTGACCATCCTGCTAAGTTCAGAAAGTTTTAGTTATGCTATCCGTCATCCGGTTACGCACGCGTTGGTCCGGGTTAGCACTGGAAATGATTTGAAAGAACTTTTTGATCCGCCGGAAAACAGCTTATTTACAGTCGCTAATTATCAAAAAGTTATTTTTGCTGTTGATACAAAAAGTTTTTGCCTGATTCCGGCTGCTATTTTTACACCCGAAAATCTGTTGGACTTTGCGGCTTTTTTATCGGTAAAAGAAGCAGATTTGATTTTGACAGATCATCTTGCTAACGGAGAAAACACGGTGGTTTTTACTTTCCCGGAAAAATTGATCCGCCAGATCGAAGTAAAATTTCCTTTGGTAAAAATACAATTTGCCCCAAAAAGTTGGATCAAAACAGTATTCAGTTCAGCGTTTGCCGGTCAGCATTTGTATCTGTTTTTAACCGAAAATAGTTTGCAGATTCTGTTTCCGGAACAAAAAAATATTAATTTTTATAACCAGTTTATTTGTTCTACTTTAGATGAACTGGTTTATTTTACCGCTTTGGTTGCCAGTCAGTTAAAGCTGATTCCGGAGGAAACTACACTGGTTTTGAGCGGCAGGGTAGAAGATAATGGCGAGCAAATGCTTCGTTTAAAGCGGTTTTTTAAGGGTGTTTTGTTGTTTACTTCGCCGGATTACCAGCAGCGTGATCGTTTGCCGCAGCATCAGGTTATTAATTTTTTAGGTTTAAGCTGATGCGGATTATCGGAGGGCGGTTAAAAGGATTGCGCTTAAATCCGCCAAATAATTTGCCGGTGCGGCCAACAACAGATCTGGCTAAAGAAGCTTTATTTAACATCTTAAATAATTTACTGGATTTTGAAGATTTAAAAGTGCTGGATTTATTTAGTGGAACCGGAAATATTGCGATGGAATTTGCTTCGCGAAATGCAGAAAAAGTAGTTGCTGTAGATCGCGCCGCACCATGTATTTATTATTTAAAAGATATGGCAGTTAAGCACAACCTGCCGGAAATTTCCACTTTTAAAGCAGATGTTTTTAAATTTCTGGATTTGGAAACTGATCAATACAATTTGATTTTTGCTGATCCGCCTTACGATCTCGATAAAATCCCACAAATACCGGATGCTGTTTTTACCCGTAATTTATTGTTGCCGGACGGCTTGCTGATTATCGAACATCCATCGTACCAAAACCTGAGTAATAAAACGGGTTTTAGTGAGAAACGAACTTACGGGAATACGGCTTTTTCGTTTTTTAAAAATCCGGGTGCAAAATCAGAAGTAGAAAAAAACTAAAAACTCGATAGATTTCCTACTTTTATTTCATGAAAATTGCCCTTTTTCCAGGTTCTTTTGATCCGGTAACCAAAGCACATGTAGATATTTTAAAGCGTTCTATCAGCTTGTTTGATAAAGTTTACATCGGTATCGGTTTAAACAGCACCAAAAAACCTTTTATTACGCCCCAAAAAAGGGAGCAGATGTTAAAAGCTGTTTTTGCAGACGAACCACGTGTGGAAGTAGTGGCTTATGAAGGTTTAACAGTTGAATTTTGCAAGCAGATGGGAGCTGCATATATGATTCGCGGCATTCGTACGGTTTCTGATTTTGAGTACGAAAAAGCTATTGCGCAAATGAACCATGCGCTGGAACCAGGAATTGAAAGTATTTTTATCGTAAGTAAACCGGGTTATTCGTCGATCAGTTCTACCATCGTTCGCGAAATTTTAAAGTATAATGGTGATGTTAGTCAGTTTATACCTAAAGAAGCACTTCCTTTTCTGTAATCAAACCCATATTATCCAAAACATCAACAATGGAAGGATAAGTGTTTTTTGTTAAAATAGAAAATTTTTCGCGTGTAAACCAGCAGGCTTTGGTAATTCCTTCTTCTTTTTGCGGTTTCAATTTATCTTGTCCTTCGGCTTTCATACGATACCAATGCGTTTTTTTCAAAGCCAGTTCCTGGTTGCGTTGCAGGTAAACGTGATAAGTTTTACAGATTTTTCTGCCGGCTTTTTTCACGCGGATACCACATTCTTCTTCCACTTCTCTAACAGCAGCTTTTCTGGTTTTTTCGCCTTCCTCGATTTTCCCTTTCGGTAAATCCCAAATCCCATTCCTAAAAATTACCAGATATTCCTTGCGTTCGTTTTTCACCAAACCGCCGGCAGCTTCAATTAAACGTACACTTTTAGATAATTTCCGTAAAGTGGATTTTACATTTTTGCATAAAAACAAAAACTTTTGCGGTGATTCTGTTTCAGCAATCAGCTGATAAATTAATTTCAAATTCGATTTTTCCCCGCTTATTTCCTTGTAACCTGTTAAACCTTCGGGTACAGTTTCTGCAATAACCAAAAGTTTTTCATTAATATAGATGTTATAAGTATTGCTGACCATTATTTTAACAATTTTTTAGCTGTAAAAGAAGTATCCGTTGAAGGCTTCCAAATAACGGAATAAATTTTATTGCCGGTTAACATCCTTACAATCTTTAAATAAAAAAGGTTTGCACCCGTTAAAATTTTTTAACTGGCACAAACCTTCAATTAGTTATAAAAAATAATTGTTACATCAGCATCGGCAATGCGCTAAAAACGGTGCTGTAATTTTCAATTGCAATCTCCAGTTCCATTTTTACTTTGAATGTATCACGCTTTTCGGCTTCTGCTCGGTTAAGCAAGCTGCTTTTTTCATCGATATCTGTACTTAATTTTTTTAGTAAATTGTAAATTTCCATAAATTTTGGCTTAATGCCGATATTTATACGTGTATTTTATCCCTGAGTTTTATCTATTTTGTTTTTTAAAATTGATTATAAAACTAATCGTATAAATTACCGGAACAGCAGCTGCAGATTTGTTTAAAGCCTGATTTAACAAATTATTAATTGTTAGAAGTGCGGTAAAGCTTTTAGGATTTTTATCTTTGCCGAGGCGGAAAAAAAGCAGCATTAAAGCTTATTCCGGCAATTTATCTTCAATTATGACTTCATTGAACGTTACAAAAACTAATTTTTCACGTCATCTTTTCTGCTGCCTAAGCCAAAATAATTTGTTATTGAATTTGATTAATTGCGGCCATGTTTGATAAAATTGATGTTGAGCAGCAGGTTGCAGAATTTTTATTACAGATAAAAGCAGTTAAGCTTCAACCCGATAAACCTTTTACCTGGGCTTCTGGCTGGAAATCGCCCATTTATTGCGATAACCGTTTAACGCTTTCTCATCCAAAAATTCGTACGTATATCCGCCAGCAGTTAGTGGCCCTGATTCAGGAAGAATTTGGTGCCGTAAGTTGTATTGCCGGCGTTGCTACAGCCGGGATTCCGCAAGGTGTTTTGGTTGCACAGGAATTAGGAATGCCGTTTTTATACGTTCGATCTAAACCAAAAGAACATGGCACCGGAAACTTAGTAGAAGGCGAGCTGCACCGCGGCCAAAGGATTGTTGTGGTAGAAGATTTAATTTCTACCGGTAAGAGCAGCTTGCAAGCCGTGGATGCACTGCGCGAAGCAGGCGGCGATGTGGCAGGTTTAGCGGCAATTTTTACTTACGGTTTGGATAATGCTACCGAGAATTTTAAAAATGCACGCTGCCGTTTTGCTACTTTATGCAATTACGCTGCCCTAATTAAATATGCAGCCGGACATCAATATATTACTGATAATCAGTTTAATGTGTTACAGCAATGGCGAAAAAACCCGGCTGAATGGGGCAGGTAATTTGTGAAAATCTATTTTTTGTTATGACTATTATTGAAAGTGAAGTTACGTTGAAAGCATCTGCTGTTTCAGTTTATAACTTTTTAGCCGATCTGAATAATCATCAGCAATTGATGCCGGAAAATGTGCTGGACTGGACTTCTACCAAAAACGAAGCACGTTTTAATATCCAAAATATGGCGAAGCTGGTTTTACAGGTTAGTAACCGCACGCCAGAAACAGAAATTTTGATTGATGCTGTTGAAAATCCTCCTTTTCCGCTTCAGTTAAAATGGGAAATTACAGAAGCAGATTTTCAAACTAACGTTATCTTCACTATTTCGGCAGAGATGAACATGATGATGAAAATGCTGGCCAGCGGCCAGCTGCAAAAACTGGCTAATTTTGAAACAGAACGTTTGCAGCAGTTAATTTTAAAATAAGCCAATTCCTCTATGCTTCTTTTATCACCTAAAAAGCTGTTTTATTTTAATTTGCCCTTGTAAAATCAGTGTCAGTTTTGTTTTTGATAAACATAAAAGGTAGTTTATGTTCGTATATATTAAGCACAATCACCAAAAAATTATGAATACTATTCAAAAAGCACTTCAACTTGTTTTAGCTTCCATGCTGCTTGCTGCCTGCGGAAATGCGAGTTCTACCAATATAAATTTTGCTGATGGCCCTGGTAAAGATCAGGTTCGGAAAATCAAATTAGTTGCACCAAAAGGTAAGGCAATCGCTGCTTTTGCCGAAGGTTGTTTTTGGTGTTCCGAAGAAATATTTGAAGATGTTGCCGGCGTAGATTCTGTAATTTCCGGTTATTCCGGCGGCAATGTTCCTAACCCAACTTATGCAAAAGTAAGTACGGGTACAACAGGTTATGCAGAATCTGTGTTGGTTTATTATGATCCGAAAAAGGTTTCTTATCCGGAATTGCTGAAAGTTTTTTATGCTTCGCACGATGCAACAACTAAAGACAGGCAAGGCCCGGATGAAGGTACGCAATACCGTTCTGTTGTTTTTTTTGCTGATCCAACGGAAAGATCTGCCGCAGAAACAGCTAAGACTAATGCTTTAAAATCTGGTATGTTCCAGCGGGCAATTGTTACTGAAATTACTCCTTTAAAAGAGTTTTACCGGGCGGAGGAATATCACCAGAACTACTCAAAACAAAACGGAGATAACCCTTATATTCAAAATGTTTCCGAGCAGCGTTTTAATCAGTTTAAAAAAACATATAAAGGAAAGCTGAAGCCGTAACAGAATTTTTATTGCATAATCTAATCAAAAACTGATACTGTTTTTATGCCGATAAAAACAGTATCAGTTTTTAAAATCAGCAAAACATAATTTTAAGCTTCAGGTTAACAAAAAAACCTGTAAATTTTATGTTATCCGCACATCCAATTCAAAAAATCGTTGTTTTTCGTGCCTTGCAGCTTGGTGATTTGTTATGTTCCATCCCTGCATTCCGCGCTTTGCGTACCACTTATCCTGATGCCCACATTACATTAGTTGGGTTGCCCTGGGCCGAAAGTTTGTTAACGCGTTTCCCGGATTATTTTAACGCTTTTGTTGCTTTTTCGGGTTATCCGGGGTTGCCGGAACAAGAGATTTCCGCAGAAAAAATCACGTTGTTTTTACAGCAAATGCAGTCGCAGCAGTTTGACCTGGCTTTGCAGATGCAAGGAAACGGCTCGATCGTAAACCCGATGATAGAACTTTTCGGTGCGTTTTATACAGCAGGTTTTTACCGCGAAGAAGATTACCGGCCAAGTTCGTTGTTTTTAAAGTATCCCGAAGGTATCCCGGAAATTGAAAGGCATTTACTGCTGATGAACCACATTGGCATTCCATCAGTAGGAACCGAACTGGAATTCCCTTTAAACAGTTATGATTATGATGCTTTTGATCAGTTAAACCTGCAAATTATTCCGCAAAAATATATTTGTATTCATCCCGGTTCGCGCAGTGTGGCACGGCAATGGCCGCCTGCTTATTTTGCTGCGCTGGCAGATTACTGTCAGGAGCAAGGTTTTGATGTTGTGATTACCGGCACAAAAGATGAAGAGTATTTGGCGGCAGAAGTAATGCAGCACATGCAGCATGAGGCTTATAACATGGCTGGGAAAACAACTTTAGGTGCGGTGGCAGTATTGATAAAAAATGCGTTTGCGTTAATTTCAAATTGTACGGGCGTATCGCATATTGCAGCTGCTTATGCTACACCAAGTATTGTTATCAGTTTGCATGGAGAACCGGAACGATGGTCGCCTTTAAACCAAACCAAACATCGTACAATTGATTGGACCAGAACGCCGAAATTTGATTTAGTGATGGAGCAGCTGGTTGAAGTAGTGGTTTAACTATAATATTTTAAAGAAGTTATAAAATAAGGGAGGGTTGATGCAATTTGCATCAACCCTCCCTTATTTTATTTAAAACGACACTAAATGTTACTTATTTCTGCGGTGGACTTGTAGTAACCGGTGGCGTTGTTGTTCCGGTTCTGGTGCCGTTAGTCGTTCCCGTTCCGGTAGTACCTGTACCTGTTGTTCCGGTTCCGATAGTACCTGTACCGATTGTACTTGTACCTGTTGTTCCGGTTCCAATTGTACCAGTACCGATTGTACCTGTTCCTGTTGTTCCGGTTCCAATTGTACCTGTACCGATGGTTCCAGTACCATTAGTTGTTCCGGTTCCAATTGTACCTGTACCATTATTTATTGTTCCCGTTCCGGTAGTTCCTGTTCCAATCGTACCTGTACCATTATTCATAGTACCTGTACCAATTGTGCCTGTACCGGTTGGGGTACCATTACTGTTTGTTCCGGTACTAGTTGTACCTCTTCTGGTTCTGGATGAAGATCTTTGGGTTGTACTGCCAGAAGATGGACGGGTTTGTGTTCCGGTTCTCATTGTACCATTTGTTCCGGTACCAGTTGTGCCTGTTCCTGTTGTACCAGTACCTGTTGTTCCGGTACCTGTTGTACCGGTTCCGGTACCTGTTGTTTGTGCTGATGCAATTTCAAATGCACCTAAAGCCATTGCCAGCATTATTACTACACTTACCTTTTTCATAATCGTATTGTTTTGTTATTAATTATACTACTGTTAACAAGAAATTCCAATCATGGTTTTTAATTTTTCTTATTAAGAAAAACAAAGCGTAAAAAAATTGTCTGTTTTAAAGTCGAATTACAGTTTTACGCCTCTCAAAAACTCTTCTACATTCATCTTTTTTTTGCCTTCCAGCTGTACTTCTTTTACCGATATAAAACCATCAATACAAGCAAATTTTAAAAACGTTTTATGATTGGTTAGGAAACCGCCTGCAGAAATAGCCACATCCGTAATTTGTTTTTCGGCTTTAAAAATTTTAAAAACCTTATCATTTATATGGGTAAAAGCAGCAGGATAAGGGCTTAGGCCACGGATAAAATTGTAAACTTGTTCTGCCGGCTGCATCCAGTTAATCAAACAATCATTTTTAAATATTTTAGGCGCGTGTTTTAAGGCCGGAACGGTTTCATCAGCAGTAATTAATTCATTTTGCGGCACTTCCCGGAACGTTCCGGCTTCAATCAGTTTTACTGTTTTTACCAACAAATCCGCCCCGATCTGCATTAATTTATCATGCACATCGCCGGCTGTATCGGTTTCCAGGATGCTTGTTTTATCCATTAAAATAATGTCTCCGGTATCAATTTCCTGTTTCAGAAAAAAAGTAGTTACGCCGGTTTGATGTTCGCCATTGATCACCGCCCAGTTTATAGGCGCGGCACCCCGGTATTCCGGTAAAAGCGAAGCATGTAAATTAATGGTACCTTTCGGCGGCATGCTCCACACAATTTCGGGCAGCATCCTAAAAGCAACCACAACCTGTAAATCAGCTTTTAGGTTATACAATTCCATCAAAAACTCCTCATTCTTTAATTTTTCAGGCTGAAGCACTTTGATTTGGTATTGCGCCGCATATTGTTTTACGGCAGATTGCGAAAGCTGCTGGCCGCGGCCCGCCGGTTTATCCGGTGCGGTAACCACGGCAACCACATCCATCCCTGCTTTTACCAAAGCATCCAGCGAAGCCACGGCAAATTCGGGCGTACCCATAAAAATAATTTTCATAGCTAATTTTATTTATACAATACGTATTTTAAACGCATTGCTTTATACCGGCTCAAACCTGGTTCCCAGCTCTGCCGTATTTCCTGCTCGCTTTTGCCTGCTATAATTTGCTCCTTAAAAGAAGTAGTGCCTGCAAGCTTATCAATATTTCCCATTTGTTTGCTTTGAGACATATCGAAAAATTTTTCTTTTAGCGGAAATGATTTGTACAATTCCAGCATCCATTTCAGGTTTATTTGTCCGGAACGATGAAGTTTCGCTGTATTGTAATCCCTTAAATCCAAACCATAACAGCTTTCATTTTGATGCAAAGGTGTTTCAGATTTTCCGGGGATACTTACCGGCGTAAAAGAAAACGGATACATTCCTTTTAAATCCGGGCTGCCCAAAACTGTAAACGGCATATACGTGCCGCGGCCCTGGCTAATCGTGGTGCCTTCAAACAAACACAACGACGGATAAAGCAGTACCGATTGCTGTGTGTTTAAATTTGGCGAAGGATTTACCGGCAAAACGTACTCCATGCCGTGCTTATAATTTTTAACCGGAATAACGCTGATTTTGCATTGCATTTTATCCCGCAGCCAGCCTTCGCCGTTAACCATTTGTGCAAATTCGCCAATCGTCATCCCGTGTGTAATCGGTATTGGAAATCTGCCGATTCCTGATTTTAATTTCATATCCAAAATCGGCCCGTCCACATAAGCATTTGGGTTTGGCCGGTCTAAAATGATCAGCTCTTTTCCGTTCTCGGCACAAGCTTCCATCACATCCGCCAATGTATTAATATAAGTGTAAAACCGTGCGCCCACATCCTGGATATCATAAACCATGATATCGATGTTTTTTAAATCTTCGGATGTAGGTTTGTAATGTTTCCCGTAGAGGGAAATTACAGGCAAACCGGTTTTTGCGTCTATCGCATCGTTCACTTTTGCACCGTTGCTGGCATCACCCCGAAAACCGTGTTCCGGGCCGAAGATTTTTTTGATTTGGATATTCAGTTTCAATAAACTATCTACACTTGGAACTAATTTTTCCCCGATAACCGAAGTTTGGTTAACCACCATTCCAACATTTTTACCTTGCAAAAGCGGTAAATATAGTTCTGTTTGATCTGCACCAGTTTGGATATTCTTGGTTTGCGCACAACTAAAATTTGCTTGTAAAAGAAGCATGGCTGCAAATGGTAAAAGCCGGATTTTGCTTCTTATGATTTTTCTTATATTCATTGTTGGTATCAGCAAATGCTTCTTTTATGGGGAATTTATTTAAACTTATTTCGAGGTAAAATCAGGTTCTCGATAAAAGCTGATTTTTGTGGTGCTAAATTATAAAAGATCAGATTAAGATTAGGAACCGCAGATAAATGTACGATAGGGGAATTAATTGTACCGCATCTAAAGCTCTGCAAAATAGAGATCAATTGTTTGATGATGCTTTTAACCGAACAAAGAATTTACCTGCCATTTATTTTACGATAACTTTTTTACGGTTACTTAGCAAACTGCCGTTCATATCGCTACCATCAATAAGTACAGAATAGCTGCCTGATTTATCGGTAGTATAAAACGACAGGGTTGCCTCGCCATTTTTATCGGTTACAATATTTGGTGTCCAGTATACGGTTGAACGGGTATCTACAAAAGGTACAGCACTTTTTATAGTGTACTTAGGCGAATAAAATTGTGCATTGGATGCAAACTCTATTGGCCGGTATAAATAGGTACCTATTGCATGCCTCATAAATGGCCCATGGCCTGAGTAAGTAGTTATCTCAATAAAAGCAAAATCAAACGGACTATCAGTTAAAGGATTTAAAAATTTCTGGAAATAGGAATTAACGTTTCGGGTAGTGCTCATTACCTCTATCCCCTTAACATCCTGGGCATTAAAATACTTTAAATAGTTTTCAATAAATAGTCTATAAGTATTAGATCCACCGCCCGAAAACGCGAATTGTATCTTTATGCCATCAACAATAAACCCAACAAATCTGCCTTTCAGGCTATAATAATCTCCTAACTTTAATAATCCTTTTACTTTTTTCATTAACAGCTCGCCTAAGGTAACTCTTCCGGCCTTCTGCATATCTTCAGTTGATATTATAAAGTCGGCCCCGCCGTCCTCATTCAGGTTATGGGAATCTTTTATTATAAATTTATCCCTTATGGTAACCTCCTTTAAAACATTTGGCCCCAATAGTTTTTCGCGATCATTTTTATATGCTAATAAATTGTTTATTGCTTTTAGTTTAGATGTATCTATGTTCATGTACCAGGGAATACTGATCGTTTGCAGGGCAGCAAATATCGGCGGTTTAAATTCGTTAACCTCGATATCCAAACTACCGCTTTTACCCTTTTTATTTTTGGCCGATATAAAATAAGTAGCCGTGTCAGTCGGGTAAATATTCGTAAAGTTAAACATCCCCGCTTTATTGGTAACCGTATCGATAATCAACGCGGGTTTTTTAGATAGCAGGGTAACCCTGGCGTTTTCGACACCTTTAACAATATTAGTTACCTTACCGCTTATGGTAAAATTGCTTTCGGCAGGGTAAAGTACAGGCTTAACGGGTTGGAACAATCGTCCCCAGTCATAATTTACCCAACCTTGTGTAAGTAAAAGGTTATCCAGGTGCTGCCAAATAGCAGCGGTCATTACTGCCGGGAAATAATAACCGGACTCTTCTACGTTACCTTTTAAGTCGGTTGTTAATAACATGGATGACCTAAGCGTAGCACTTTTTAAACTGTCTGTTTTTACCTGCCCGTCATCGGTTACCGCAATGGATAAATTCGCAGCAACCGGCTGCCCGTCTTTATCAGTAACTTTAATGCTTAAACAAACGCTATCCCGGGTAGTAAACCTTTTGGCTATTCCTTTAACCTGTAAATTAAGTTCATCATGCCTGTCAATATAAATTATTCGCTCATTTAAAGGATGGTTTTGCAGATCGAGTAAAGTAAATCGGGTTATCCCTGTAGGGAAGAAGCTTTTGCTGATCCGGATCTTTTTCACCGGGCCATCCAGCTTAATAGTTGCACCATAACAGGCTATTCCCCTGGCTTGCGCTACCAGGTAATAAGGCAAACCTGCAGCCCGTATATCCGATGTAGCCGAAACAGTAATTAACAAGGAATCTTCAGTTAGTTTATTAGTTACATTAAAACCAATGCCTGATGATTTTACCAAAGGCAGCGGATAAGATTTAGAATACGTGCTATCGCCGAATTTAATTTTTGCCGTGTAAGTCTCACCCGCTACAGGTACCAAATCAAACGCACCCATACCTAAATGGCTGGTAGAGAAACCAACAACTTGCTGCTGCCGGCTATTATAAATTGCCCCGGCTGCAATAATGCCGTTACCATCCTCGCTTAATGCTTTAAAAGCAACATGGGTGTTGATACCCGCTGTAAGGTAACCGCCTTCGGGCATAAAT
Organism: Sphingobacteriaceae bacterium; assembly: GCA_903642215.1. GTDB lineage: Bacteria > Bacteroidota > Bacteroidia > Sphingobacteriales > Sphingobacteriaceae > Mucilaginibacter_A. Next base: position 200,638 of record CAHJWG010000002.1, read on the forward strand.
TGCAAATCAATTTGTTCGGGGCGATTTAATAAAACCGGGAGCTGATAAACGGCAGTACTGTTTTTACTTAAGTTTTGTAAAGATATAGCCAGTTTATGCGAATCAGTTTTCTCGGGTAGATCAAAATTAAAATTTAGAGCACCGTCCATCATGGTATGTACCTTGTCGCTAAACAAGCTTCTTTTATCCGAGGTTATTTTTACCCGGTAATCATTCAGCAACACCGGTTCGCCGTTAAGCCCGGTTAAATTTAAGCTGATACTCACCTGTTCTTTACCGGCATCTTTCCTGGTATCGAAGCGCGAGCTGATCAGCAGATCATTCTCTGCCGGGGCATTGATGTAAAACTGTTTGGTAAATATATAATGCTCATCATAATTTCGCATCCAGTTGGTATAAGCCCTTAATGTATAATTACCTTGCGGAAAATCTTTATCAACAAGCTCTAAGCTACCCCAACCCAATCCAGCAGACATGGATAGCATTATCCGTTTTATAACCAGGTTCTGCTCGTTAGCTACTTCAACATACACCAGGCCGCTTTTGGCCGGCGCGGTTAAATAGGCCGCATCAAACAGGTAAGCTTTTAGCCAAAGGGTGTCATTAAGATTATAGTAAGGCTTGTCGGTTTGCAAATAAAGTTTTTCTGTTGCCGCGGTATCAGTCAGCGCAGTTATAGCGATAAGGGTTTGACGGATATTTTTATTTTGTGCAGAGGCTATACCGCATTGCAATACAAAAATCAATACACAATATTGTAACTTCTTTTTCATGTATTAAATACTAATTTAAATTTTTATCAGCAGAAATAATCATGCTTCTTTTACACCTGTAAATTTTGTTTTTTTATCTGATTAAAATATGAAAAAGTACACAGTTGTAATGTTTTTTAGGTGATAAAAGAAGCATAGAAAATAAGTTTAGTAAAATTTAAACAGGCTCTGAGTTTCCAATAAAAGCTGATTTTTGCGATGCTGAATCAGAAAAGATCAGATCAGGATTGGGAACCATAGTTAAAGGTATGAAAACTGGTATTTTGATAAAGAACTCTATAAAAAAAGAACAGTCATCGAGCAGGCAAATACCTGGATAAACGGCTTTAAGAAACTGATCCATAATCAAAAACTAAAATTGTGTTGCCTGCGTTTTACATTTCACGATCAGCAACAAATTTTCAGCTTAAAACTGCATCTTTGCCAAGATACAAAAATAGCAATATCCACCCTTGAACGTAGCTACCTTTATTGCAGGCCGCATTTCTTTCCGCAGCAAACGCACATTTTCCAAAATGATTGTGCGCATCGCCATTACAGGTATTATGCTGGGTTTGGGCGTGATGATTTTGAGTTTGGCAATTGTTAAAGGTTTTAAGCAGGAAATCAGGGAAAAAGTCAGAGGTTTTTCCGGTGATATTCAGGTGGTGAAATACGATTTGAATGCTTCCTACGAAAATTCTCCGTTTGCGGTCAGTTCCTCATTTTTAAAAGAAGTTAAGGTTAACAAGGCGTTCAGCCACATCGAACCTTTTGCTACAAAACCGGCTATTATTAAAGCAAATGATGCGATAGAAGGCGTGGTTTTAAAAGGCGTTGACCAAAGTTACGACTGGTCTTTTTTCCAAAAAAGTATGGCTTCCGGCCACGTCATAAATTTTAAGGATTCTGTTGAAGCACAAAAACAGATCATGATTTCGCAGTTCACAGCCAATCGTTTACAGCTGAAAGTTGGGGATGATTTCCTGATGTATTTTGTGCAGCAGCCGTTAAGAAAACGCAAATTTAAGATCGTCGGTATTTTTAATATCGGTGTGGAGGAAGTAGATAAAACGTATGTAATCGGCTCGCTTTCGCTCATCAGGCGTTTAAATAACTGGAAACCGAACGAAGTTGGCGGCTACGAAATTAAAATCCCGCAGTTTAACCAGCTGGAGCAATCCGATGAAGTGCTGAATAATATTTTGCCGGTCGAATTTAAATCTTATACCGTCGAACAGTTCTACCCAACTATTTTTGAGTGGCTTACTTTGCTGGATGTGAACACGCAGGTAATCCTGATTTTAATGCTGATCGTTGCCGTGATCAACATGATTTCTGCCTTACTGATTATGATTTTGGAACGAACAAGTATGATCGGTATGTTAAAAGCTTTGGGCGCAAACAATTGGAGTATCCAGCAAATGTTTTTATTAAATGCGCTTTACCTGATTGCTGCAGGTTTGCTTTTGGGTAATTTATTTGGTGTGGGGATCAGTTTTTTTCAAAATTACACACACTTTTTTAAGCTCGATCAGGCTTCTTATTACATGAATTTTGTACCAATCCAGCTTAATCTTTCTGATATTTTGCTGCTAAATCTCGGTACGTTAGTGGTTTGTGTTTTGGTACTTTTAATCCCATCAATGTTAGTTACCTCCATTTCCCCGGTCAAAGCAATCCGCTTTAAATAAAACAATTTGTTTATAGCTTTATTTTCTGTCTACATTAGTGTTTGATTTAGTTTGATATGCTTGCGCCGGATCATTTATAGCACTTCTATATTACTGTACAAAACCTCAAACTGTTGTTCGATATTTCGGTGGAAATTCTCGGGCAGCATCGTCCAGTCACGAAACTCTACTAATATCGGGATATTGCTATTCCTTATTTTCTCGCTTAAACCAAGGTAAACATCTAACGGAAGCGGTTTTAAGTTGCTGCTCCGCACTACCAAATCTAAATCACTGCCAGTATGTGCCGTGCCGTTTACCCGGCTGCCATAAGCCCAGATTTCCAGCGGTATTTTAATTGACGAAAAAATTTCCAGCAGTATTTGCCTGTCTTTATTTCTCAGCAGCATATTATTCCTGGTTATGTTGTTGGATAGCCACTACAAGTGCTGTGGCATCAATTATAAACTGCGGAAGTAACATAAGTGTTTCTTCGGCAAAATTTACGCCGTAATCATGGGCTGTATTGTTCCGGTTGTCTCGGTATTGCAACCACCTCTCACAGCTTTCATCCGTAATAATACCCCGTAACACTGAATGTCTAAAAACATCTTTAAAAAATAATTTATCCACCGCTCCCGATGAATGAAAATAAGGTTTCAACAGTTTCCGTAACAACTTACCGCTTTACTCTAAAATAATTTCAAATTCTTTAATGCAAGCAGAACGGTACATATCATAATCAATACGTTCTGGATCTGCATTTAAAAGGAGGGAATGCGCTTTTTTTAAAGTATTGATGCAGCGTTCAAAATAAGTAGTATCGATATACATCAGTCAAAATATTTTAAGTTTTGGTTTTATGCTGTGTACCTGCATATTGTTAAAAAGCACTATAGTAATACAAACCAACCCGAAACCAAAAGTAAGTTTTAAATTTGATCCTGTAAAAGAAGCATTGATTGGTTTAAACAACTTCATTATTAAAAATCCTGATGCTTCTTTTATCGGTATAAAATCAAGGTTAGATATTCCTGAATTATTCCCGTACTTTATTTAACCAATTAATCATCAAATAACTATTATTATGAAACACTTCAAGCCATTTTCGTTATTGTTTTTGCTGCCGGTTGCTGTATTTGTGCAGTCCTGTAATAAATCTTTGCCGCAACTTGGAAAAGCTTCGGTAAAAGAAGTAGTTGCCGCCATGACGTTGCAGGAAAAAGCACGTTTGGTGGTTGGCATGGGTTTTAAAATGCCGGGAGTGCCGGCACCAACCACAAAAAACAGTAAAGATTCTATTGATATCGGCGGGTTCAAATTGCCGCCTTCTGATCCGGATGCTTATAATATTCCCGAAAAAGTTCCCGGCGCAGCAGGCCGGTCGCATGGTATTGCCAGGTTGGGCATTCCTTCTATAACCGTTTCTGACGGGCCTGCCGGTTTGCGTATCGAACCCATCAGAAATAACGATAAATCAAAAACTTATTATGCAACCGCTTTTCCGGTTGGTACGCTGCTGGCTTCGTCCTGGGATGTGGATCTGGTAAAAAAAGTAGGCGTAGCTTTCGGCAGCGAAGTGCGGGATTACGGTGTGGATATTTTGCTTGCTCCTGCTTTAAATATCCATAGAAACCCGCTTGGCGGCCGGAATTTCGAGTATTATTCGGAGGATCCTTTAGTTGCCGGAAAAATTACAGCAGCCATTGTGCAAGGCATTCAATCCAACGATGTAGGTACTTCTATTAAACACTTTGCAGCTAATAATCAGGAAAGCAACCGCAATTCAATCAATACGATTGTGAGCGAAAGGGCTTTACGCGAAATTTATTTAAAGGGTTTTGAAATAGCTGTAAAAGAATCTGATCCGTGGACGGTTATGTCTTCCTACAACAAAATTAACGGGACTTATACTTCGGAAAGACCGGATTTGCTGACTGCAATTTTAAAAAAGGAATGGGGTTTTAAAGGTTTTGTGATGACGGATTGGTTTGGCGGAAAAGACCCGGTTGCACAAATGCGGGCCGGTAATGATTTACTGATGCCCGGCAGCCCCAACTTATCAGATGATATAATTGCGGCAGTGAAAAACGGAAAACTATCCGAAAAACAATTAAATAAAAATGTAGAACGGCTGTTAAATATCATTTTAAAGTCGCAATCCTTTCGGAAATACGCTTACAATGATAAACCTGATTTGAAGGCAGATGCACAAATTTCCCGCTCTGCGGCGACAGAAGGTATGGTGTTGTTAAAAAATGATGCACAAGCACTTCCGTTGCAAAAAGGAAAAAAACTGTCGGTTTTCGGCAATACTTCCTATAATATTATTGCCGGCGGCACAGGCAGCGGCGATGTAAACAAGGCTTACACAATTTCTTTACTGCAGGGGTTAAATAATGCCGGTTATCAGGTTGATAAAAAAATCGAAAGCATTTATAATACTTATTTAGCCGAAGCAAAACTTAAACAGCCAAAACCGAAAAACCTTTTTGATCATCCGGCCCCGATCCCGGAACAGGTTAACAGCCAAGCTATTACTTTGGGTGCCGCCAACGATGATGCTGCCATTATCACTATCGGCCGTAACGCCGGCGAAGGTGAAGACCGGAAATTAGATAATGATTATTACTTATCCGATCCGGAAAAAGCATTGATAAAAACAGTATCGGCAGCTTTCCATGCGGTAAATAAAAAAGTAATTGTGGTATTAAATATCGGCGGTGTAACTGATGTAGAAAGCTGGCGCAACCAGGCCGACGGCATTTTATTGGCCTGGCAACCGGGTTTAGAAGCCGGAAATGCTATCGCGGATATTTTATCCGGCAAGGTAAATCCATCCGGTAAACTGGCCACTACTTTCCCGGCAAAATATCAGGATGTTCCTTCGGCAAAAAACTTTCCGGGCGTGCCGGCAGCAAAACCATTAAACGTAACTTATGAGGAAGGTATTTATGTGGGCTATCGTTATTATAACACTTTCGGCATCAAACCAACTTATGATTTTGGATATGGTTTATCCTACACTTCTTTCAGCTACAATAATTTAAAGTTGAGTAATGCTTCTTTTACCGATAAAATTTCTGCAAGCGTTACCATAACCAACACCGGAAAAATTGCCGGGAAAGAGGTAGTTCAATTATATATTACCGCGCCGCATCAAAAAATGGACAAGCCGGCGGAAGAGTTAAAAGGTTTTGCCAAAACACGTTTGCTGCAACCCGACCAATCGCAAACGCTTACTTTTATAGTTAACGCCTTAGATTTATGTTCTTATGATACCAAAACATCTTCTTGGGTTGCCGAAGCAGGAACTTACACCGTTAAAATCGGGGCTTCTTCCGCAGATATTAAACAAACGGCTACATTTAATTCGGTAAAACCGATTGTGGCAGAAAAGGATACTAAACTGCTTTCTCCGCAGGGAAACATTAATGAACTGAAGAATAATAAATAACGGATACTTCTTTTAGTACATTAAAAAGGCCGGGAATTGTTTCCGGCCTTTTTTGTGCGCCGGTTTTTAAATTGCATGGAATTACCCATCCTGTAAAAAATTATTTTACTAATTAAACTGGTCAGGTTTTTGTGTTTCGGTAGGCAACAATACATTTTACGATTATGGAACAAAAACCAACAGAATTTTCTGCTTCAGAACAACAAAAATCTCAACCCGGAATTGAAGCGGAAATGGATTCGCAGCCGGAGTACATCAGCAAAAATTATAAAGCTGCGGAAAAGTTAGCCGGTAAAAAAGCTTTGATTACCGGCGGAGACAGCGGCATCGGACGGGCAGTTGCCGTGCATTTTGCGCGTGAAGGTGCAGATGTTGCCATCGTTTATTTGGACGAAGATGTAGATGCGGAAGAAACAAAAAAATTGATCGAAGCCGAAGGGCGCAAAGCATTGCTGATAAAAGGCGATGTTGGCGACCCAAATACCAGTGTAAAAGCAGTTGAACAAACGGTTGATGCTTTTGGCGGATTAAATATTTTAGTTAACAATGCCGCGCAGCAATATCCGCAGAAAGATATTTCCGGCATTAGCAATGAGCAGTTGGAAAAGGTTTTTAAAACGAATATTTTCGCCCATTTTTACTTTGCAAAAGAAGCATTAAAGCACTTGCAGGAAGGCGATTGCATTATTAATACTACTTCGGTTACGGCTTACCGCTCGTCGCCAAACTTACTCGATTATTCTTCCACAAAAGGCGCGATAACCGCTTTTACGCGTTCTTTGGGAACCAATTTGGCCGAGAAAAAAATACGTGTTAACGGCGTTGCGCCAGGCCCGATCTGGACACCGCTGATTGTGGCTACTTTTGAAGGCGACAAGATTGAAAAATTTGGCCAGGAAACGCCGCTCGGCCGCGCCGGCCAGCCTTCCGAAGTTGCACCGGCTTATGTTTTTTTAGCTTCGCAAGATGCTTCGTACATCACCGGGCAAATTATTCATATCAACGGCGGTGAAGTAGTGAACGCTTAATTCCAAGCTAAATCTTTATAAATTACGACTTGTTAAATCACGAGTGATCGAAAGAGCTTTTGTTTAACTATCAGCCGGATTTATTTTGGTATCCCATTAAAAAAATAAACACTTATGCTAAGTTTAAGTCTTGTTTGCGGGATACCAAAACAAATTCGGTATGAAAAAAGGTTTTTTAAATACCTGTAATTTCGGACGGAGAAAAAACGCAGTACCAAACGCATACTGTTTTTAAAGGGTAAAAAACTTTATCATTAAAAGTATCTCCACTAATAAAAACAAGAAGGAAACTAATTTTCTGTTTCCGTTAATAAATCAAGCTTTTGAATAGGCGGAGCTGCGTATTTTTTAATCTGCGCGAGTAAGTTTAACGGCTGGAAAGGTTTTAAAATACAATCCTCAAAACCAATATTTTTTAAATTGGCCAGCATTTCCAAATCCATCAATGTAGCCGTAAAAGCCAGCACCGGTATTTCCGGCCACCTTTTCCGCATTTCCTTAACGGCTGTATAACCATCCATAACCGGCATCTCCAAATCCATCAGAATCAGCTGGAAATTCGTATTTGTTTCCAGGATATCCAGGGCTTCCTGCCCGTTAAAAGCTTTGGTGCAATCGGCTTTAAAATCTATCAAAATCTTTTTGGCAATAATCATATTGATCTGATTATCCTCAACAAGCAAAATATTGATCCCGTTTAAATCAACTTTTTCTTTGTAATGGCTTTTATCTGCCGCTAAAGACTGTTGATCGGTATACTCGAATTTTAAGTTGAAACTAAAAGTGCTGCCGATCCCTTTCTCACTTTTAAGCTCCAGTTTGCTGTTCATCAGCTTTAATATCTGCAGGCAAATAGTTAAACCAAGACCGGAGCCGGTAAATTTTCGGGTGTTTTCGCTATAAACCTGGCCAAAACTATCAAAAATACGTTCGCGGTCGCTTTCTGCAATCCCGGCACCGGTATCTTCCACCACAAATTTCGCTACAAAAAATTCTTTGTCTTTACTGATAACGTTTGCCGCTAATTTGATATAGCCGCGTGAGGTAAACTTCCCTGCATTGGACAACAAATTATTCATGATCTGGATCAAACGGACATCGTCTGCCATCACAAAGGTGTCCAGCTGCGGATCAATTTCTACCCGAAGTTCAATATTCTTTTCATCAAATACGTTTGCAAAAGGAATGGTAGAATTAAGGATCAGCTGCTTTAAATTAACTTCTACGGGATGGATTTCTAATTTACCGGCTTCAATTTTATTAAAATCCAAAATATCGTTTACCTGGTGCAGCATGTGGTTAGAACAATATTTCAGGATTTCAAAATATTCCTGCTGTTCAAACAAACTGGGTTCTTTTTTTAACAAATTAATCGCACCGATAATTCCGTTCAGCGGTGTTCTCAGTTCGTGGCCCATGGTTGATAAAAACTGTGTACGCGAAGTAATCGTCCGGTTTTTTTGATCTAAAAGTTCTGTCAGATATTTTCTGTCCAGCGAAATATTGATGTAAGCAAAAAGTACGGTAGCGATTATGGACGAAATTACGTTGGTAAAAAAAAGCTGATTTTGATTATCGGCCGTTAGCGGTTCCCATGGTTGATGAAATTTTCCTATTAAAATACAAATGATAAAACCGGTTGCACTGATTCCAAAATATAAAATCAGCTTTTTAACATACGTTTTATGGTTTTCTACAATGATGGGGATGGAGATAATCAATGGAAAATAAAACAGGTACTGGCCGGTTGCATAACCTTCGTTGGCTGCAAAAACGATGAGCGATAAACTAATAAACAGCACTAACGGCAGCTTGGTGTTTTTAAGAACCCGCTTGTAGCTTAAATAAAGGATAAAGCCAATTCCGCAGCAAAAAAATGCAACCATTACGGCTGTTAAATACACGCCAAGCAAACAATAGTAACCAAAAATCAGCAAGCCGATCGCTGCTGCCACAAGTGCTAACTGGTAGGTTCTTTTAGCAATTTCACTGATACTGTATAAAGGATAATCCGGGTTTGTACCACTCATCTACAGTTTTTATACGGCAGGAGTTACGCTTTGGTTGCTGTTTTTAACGCAGAATTATTTAATAATCCCGCTCATTTACAGGGATTAATAAGAATAATACATACACAAAAATTTTTGGTTTAATTGAATTGGTTAATAAAGAAATCAGTGTTGATCGTAACTTGCAATACAACTCGTTACAAATTTTACAGATGGTAAAACTTAAAAAAGCATTGAAAGCTGTTTTAATGATTATATAATTTTCCGCGAAGAAAAGATCAGCAAATCTTATATTCTTTGTACCGGCTTGTAAAAATTTACTGGTTTTTGCTGAATAAACAAAACCGAATTTTACAAGTTATCAATCAAAGTAAAACTTAAAATACGATGGCAAAGTATTCAAAAGAAAGTCAGGAAGAAGTTAAGGAAGCGTTGCACGAAATGAAGGAAGGCAAGCTTACAATTGGCAAAAGCAAGGAAAAAGTAACCAACCCGAAACAGGCAATTGCAATCGGTTTATCAGAAGCAAGGGCGAAAGGCGAAAAGGTGCCGAAAGTAAAAAAAGCAGCCAGGTAAAAGTAAATTTTTAGGTGGTAAAAGAAGTATGTTTAAATATAAAAGAAGCTTAAGCTGATGCAGAAAATAAAGTGGGGAATCATTGGCTGCGGCGATGTTACGGAGAAAAAAAGCGGACCGGCATTTAATAAAGTTCCTGATTCTGAATTAGTTGCCGTGATGCGGCGCGATGCCGTAAAAGCAAAAGATTATGCCAAACGGCATCATGTGCCGAAATGGTACGCTGATGCAGAAGTGCTGATAAACGACCCGGAAGTTAACGCCGTTTACATTGCTACGCCGCCTTTGCAGCACGAAGATTACGCCATCCGTGCGATGGCCGCCGGCAAACCGGTTTATGTAGAAAAACCGGTAACACTTTCGGCCGTTGCCGCTAAAAAAATGTTGCAGGCTTCGGAAAAGTACCGGCAAAAAGCTTCTGTGGCACATTACCGCAGGCAGCAACCTGTTTTTTTAAAGGTAAAAGAACTGCTGGAGCAAAAAGTGATCGGCGAAATCCGGTTTGTAGATTTAAAAATGCTGCAGCCGCCAAAATCAAACCTAATTGCGGCCTCAGATGTAAACTGGCGCGTTGATCCTGCAATTTCCGGCGGCGGTTTGTTTCATGATCTGGCTCCGCATCAGTTGGATTTGATGGTTTACTTTTTTGGTGAGGTAAAAGAAGCATCAGGTTTTGCCTTAAATCAGGGTAGTTTTTATCCGGCAGACGATCTGGTTTCCGGTAATATCCTATTCAAAAACAATATTGTATTTTCCGGCACCTGGTGCTTTACAACACCGAAAGAGGAACAGTCGGATCTTTGTACAATTATCGGTTCTGAAGGAAAAATAAGCTTTCCGATATTCGGAATGGAAATTACGATCACCAAAAACGGAGAACAAAAAAAACTAAGTTTTGAACCTTTGCAGCATGTGCAACAACCTTTAATAACAAAAGTAGTACAATATTTTTTAGGGAAAGAACCTAATCCGTGTTCAATCCAGGATGCTATTTATTCGATGGAAATTATGGATATTTTTACCCGAAAAAAGTGAGCTTTTGATTGCAGCATTTTGTTACTTTCGATCCATCACATACATAAACTTATTTTCGTAGTAATATCTTTTTTACATGTTATTATTGGGCATTGATATCGGCACGTCGTCCGTTAAAGTTTCTATTTTGGATGCGGCTACGCAAACTACAATTACATCAGCGCAATTTCCGGAAGAAGAGGCCGAAATAATATCTTTACAGCCGGGCTGGGCCGAGCAATCACCGGAAATTTGGTGGGAACATACGCAGCAAGCCATTTTAACTTGTAATAAATCAGGCAAATACAAGCCGGAAGATATTGCCGCCATCGGCATTGCATACCAAATGCACGGTTTAGTTCTGGTGGATCAAAATCAAAAAGTGCTACGTAACGGTATTATTTGGTGTGACAGCCGTGCGGTAGAAATCGGAAACGAAGCTTTTAAGGCGATCGGAGAGGAGAAAAGTTTATCGCATCTGCTTAATTCCCCCGGAAATTTTACCGCTTCAAAATTGGCTTGGGTTAAGGCAAATGAACCGCAAATTTATGCCCAAATCGATAAAGTAATGCTTCCGGGAGATTTCATCGCCATGAAACTGACCGGTGAAATAACCACTTCCGTTTCGGCACTTTCCGAAGGTATTTTTTATGATTTTATCAATCAAAACCTCTCAAAAGATGTACTTGGTTATTTTGGTTTCGATACAAATCTTTTCCCAAAAACTCAACCTGTTTTTTCCACCCACGGTGAAGTTAAGCCGGAGATATCACAAAAATTAGGCCTTAAAAACAGTATCCCGGTTTCATACAAAGCTGGTGATCAACCCAATAATGCACTTTCTTTAAATGTTTTAAAACCAGGTGAAGTAGCTGCAACAGCCGGGACTTCGGGCGTAATTTATGGTGTAAGCGATCAGTTGGTTTACGATCGCGGGTCTCGCGTAAACACTTTTGCACACGTAAATTATACTGATGAGGAAACCCGTACCGGCGTGCTGCTTTGCATCAACGGAACGGGCAGTATGAACCGCTGGGCCAAAAATTTAGCCGGTAAAAACAGCACGTACCGGCAAATGAATAATGAAGCTGAAAAAATCCCGGCAGGTAGCGAAGGTTTGCTGGTTTTGCCTTTTGGAAATGGTGCCGAGCGGATGCTGAACAACCGGCAAATCGGTGGGCAAATTGTTGGCATCGATGTAAACCGGCACACACCTGCACATATTTTTCGGGCCGTGCAGGAAGGTATTGCTTGCGCTTTCCGCTACGGATTGGATATTATGCGCGAAAACGGCATGAATCCAACCGTAATCCGAGCCGGCAAAGCCAACCTGTTTTTGAGTACTGTTTTTACCGATGCTTTTGTAAATGCAACGAACGTGCCGGTAGAATTGTATCAGAACGACGGCAGTGCCGGTGCCGCTTTAGGAGCCGGGATCGGGGCCGGCATTTTTACATCGGTAAAAGAAGCATTTGTTAATATGAAGCCTGTGCAAATCATCGAACCAAAATCCAATCAATTTGAAACTATTTATCAGCAGTGGAAAACTTTGCTGCAGAAACAACTGACTTCAACTTAAACCAATTCAACGTAAAACTAAAATAACCTAAATTATAAATTATGGGTAGTGTGATAACAGGGCAGAGAGAGTTTTTTAAAGGCATAAATCAAATTCAGTTTGAAGGTTTAGAATCTGATAATCCGCTGGCTTTCCGCTGGTACGACGAAAACCGTGTGGTGGCCGGCAAAACTATGAAAGAACATTTTAAGTTTGCCGGTGCTTACTGGCATTCTTTTGTGGGCAACGGCAGCGACCCTTTTGGTGGTGCCACGCATATTTTCCCTTGGGATGAAAAAGTGGATCCGATAGAACGTGCCAAAGATAAAATGGATGCAGCCTTTGAGTTTTTCACCAAAATAAACCTGCCATACTACTGTTTCCATGATGTGGATGTGGTTGATTATGGCGATAATGTTGCCGAAAACGAACGCCATTTGCAAACGATGGTGGAATATGCCAAAGAAAAGCAGGCGCAAAGCGGTGTAAAATTATTATGGGGAACAGCCAATTTGTTTTCGCACAAACGCTACATGAACGGTGCTTCTACCAATCCCGATTTCCATGTTCTGGCACACGGCGCAGCACAGGTAAAATGTGCTTTGGATGCTACTATTGCTTTAGGCGGCGAAAATTATACGTTTTGGGGCGGGAGAGAAGGTTATATGAGCTTGTTGAATACCAACATGAAACGCGAGCAGGAGCATTTTGCAAAATTCCTACACACAGCAAAAGATTATGCGCGTAAAAACGGCTTTAAAGGAAGCTTTTTTATCGAACCAAAACCAGCAGAACCGATGAAACATCAGTATGATTTTGATGCGGCAACGGTTTTCGGTTTTTTGCAGAAATATGATTTGCTGAACGATTTTTCGCTAAACTTGGAAGTTAACCACGCTACGTTGGCCGGCCATACTTTTCAGCATGAGTTGCAGGTTGCGGTAGATAACGGGTTGCTGGGTTCTATCGATGCCAACCGCGGCGATATGCAAAACGACTGGGACACCGATCAGTTTCCGAATGATATTAACGAACTGACCGAATCCATGCTGATTATTTTAGAAGGTGGCGGCATTAAATACGGCGGCGTAAACTTTGATGCTAAAATTCGCAGAAACTCGACTGATCCGGCAGATTTGTTTTATGCACATGTTGGCGGTATGGATATTTTTGCCCGCGCTTTGATTACGGCGGATAATATTTTGCAAAAATCTGATTATAAAAAAATCCGTGAAGAGCGTTATGCTTCTTTTGATAGCGGAAAAGGTAAAGAATTTGAAGAAGGCAGATTGTCTTTAGAAGATTTGCGCGATTACGCTGCTGAGAACGGCGAACCAGCAATCATCAGTGGCAAACAGGAATATCTAGAAAATTTGATTAATCGGTATATATAATTAACGATTTTTAGGTGGTAAAAGAAGTATTTGGCTCGGAAGGTTGGATGATTCTTTGTGTTTTAGAAGTTACTCAATAATAATTTTATCTAAACGATCAAATTCTGTCTCGTTTAAGAAAAATTTATTTTTACTTCTATAATGATTAATATGTTGACCTTTTGAAAGGACTAACATTTCTATTTTGGTACGGTTAGATATTTCTTCAACAGTTTTTTCAATATCTCCTGAATTTGAAGCACCACTGATTACAACTATTGTCATCTTAACATTTTCTGAAATTTTGAATTTTTTCTGGAATTTGTGATTTTGTCAATTTTTAAATCACAGTTTAAACCTTTGATTTTTTTAATGAAAATATCCAGTAATTTAACTTGACCTATAATTTCAGTTCTTTTATATCCAAGATCTGTCTTTATATCGAAAACTTTAGTAATTACATTATCAACAGTGATACATACATCAGGTCTAAAAAGTAATGGTCTTTTTCCTGATTGATTCTTAAGTCCTGAACCTATAAATGAAATTTGAGGATCAATAAGAATAACAGAACTCTTAAATGGTAAAATATCTGCACAATATTGAGCGAATAAATCTTCAGCAATTGCAGATATAGAATGACTAGTACCTCTTATTATATCATTTTGAGCTGATGGAAATTTATTTTTTCGAGCTTCTAAATATAAATTATATATGGAATCAATAAATTGCTTGTGTTTTTCAGCATTCATATTTTGGTTTTTTAATTTAATAATTTAACAAATCAAGATTCTGATTTATTAATTAAAGTTTCACCTAAAAATCCGCCGATCAAAAGGAAAATCAACAACTTCCACAATTCTAATCTTGGAAAAATCCAGATGATTTGGATTGATCAAAATATTAAAATCTCCAAAAGTTACAACTGATGGAATTTGTAGCACACAAAATTTATTATCAGCTACAAATCGATCTCCAATAGATTGAGTTGATGCAGGATGAGGAAATAGATTCCAATTTGCTGGTAAATTAGAAACATTAAGTTTAAATAAAGCTATATCATCAGGAATAAAAATCGTCATCATTACATAATCATCCGGTAAGGTTGCTAATGTAAAATGTACTGCAACTTCTGCCATTGCTAATGATCGATTGGCTGCTGCGTAAATCAGTTCTACGCCAATAGAATTCCATCTGGCACCTTTCAAAGCCGCGCCTTTTCCGGATAATATATTTGCAAATTTTTTTCTGGATAACCGGTAAATTTCCATCAAACTAAAATGCCGTAGTTGATGCGGGTCAGTTCTGCAATCACCATTTCTTTACCATACGAATCATTTAACAATTCAATCGGCATCAACTTCCCTAATGCAAAATTGGGCGTATTTAACCAAAGTTTAAACTTTTCCATTTCACCAAAAACATCCAAACCAACATTGGTAACTTCAGCCAGTTCTATAATTTTTTCAGATTGTAATGGCCTGAAACTTCTTGAATTTTGTTTGTATCGCTGCAAAGATTTCATTGATAAATCCAGGAACTTCGCCCAAGCAGCTTCGCTAAATGGCGTATATTTTTGGATCAATTCAAAAAATGAATAAGGAAGTCCGACTTTAATAAGCTGTATAATCAGCATTTTATCAGTAAATAAATCAGTGTAAGTTAACCCGGTTTGGTTCAGGCCTAATTGTTCATCCAAGCCCGAACGCCTTACCAATTCTGTAATTTCTTTATCCAGTTTACCGGAGATTTCTATTTCTAATGAATTCATAAATAATAAATTTAGACAACTGTCTATAAATGTAAGACAAATTACTAAAAACGAAAATGCTTTTGATACTTCTTTTATCACCCGAAAAAATGTAGTAATTATGTTTTATATTATACGATAAGATGATTGCCAATTTAGAACAAACTTTTCGCTGGTTCGGCCCTTCGGATCCGGTTTCGCTACAGGCTATCCGGCAAACAGGTGCCACCGGGATTGTAAATGCGCTGCACCATATTAAAGCAGGTGAGGAGTGGAGCAGGGGCGAAATCAGGCAACGGAAAGCAATAATTGAAGATGCAGGTTTGCGCTGGTTGGTAGTGGAAAGTGTGAATGTGCACGAAAGTATCAAAACAGCTTCGGCAGAGCGTGATGAATATATCGAAAAATATATCACTTCTTTA
This sequence comes from Sphingobacteriaceae bacterium, assembly GCA_903642215.1. Classification (GTDB taxonomy): domain Bacteria; phylum Bacteroidota; class Bacteroidia; order Sphingobacteriales; family Sphingobacteriaceae; genus Mucilaginibacter_A. Next base: position 216,250 of record CAHJWG010000002.1, read on the forward strand.
AAAAACTTATCCGCAGAAAACATTAAAACGGTTTGCTATAATTTTATGCCAGTGCTGGATTGGACGCGTACCAACCTGGATTTCCGGCTGCCAAACGGTGCTTCGGCATTGCGTTACCATGCGCCGGCTGTTGCCGCTTTTGACCTGTATATTTTAGAACGGGAAGGTGCTTTCCGAGAGTTTACACAGCAGCAGCAACAGGATGCAAAAACTTATTTGGACGGTTTGAATACTGAAGAAAAAACGCAGTTAATAAATAATGTACTGGCCGGTTTGCCCGGTACAAAAGATGTTTACACGATTGGGCAGTTTAAAGAACATTTAAAAAAATATGCCCAAACGGATGCCAAAGCTTTGAAGGAAAACCTGGCTTATTTTTTAAAAGCAGTTATCCCTTCAGCGGCAAAAGTTGGCATAAAAATGTGTATCCACCCGGACGATCCGCCGTTTCCGATTTTGGGTTTGCCGAGAGTGGTTTCTACGGAACAGGATTTGGATGATCTGGTTAACGCCGTACCTTCGCCAAGCAACGGACTTACTTTTTGTACCGGTTCTTTAGGTGCCCGCGGAGATAACGATCTGCCGGGAATGGTGGAAAGATTAGGACGGCACATTCATTTTTTACATCTGCGGAACGTACAACGTGAAGATGATGGCAGTTTTTACGAAGCCGACCATTTGGGCGGAAGCACGGATATGTATGCGGTGATGAAGGCCATTATCCTGGAACAAAAAAAACGGCAAGCAAGCGGAAGGGAAGATGTTGCCATCCCGATGCGACCGGATCACGGACATAAAATTCTGGATGATTTTAATTATGATACGTATCCCGGTTACTCAATTTCCGGCCGGATGAAGGGTTTGGCCGAGTTAAGAGGCTTAGAATTAGGCATTAAAAGAAGTATGCAGCCATAGTACAGGTTTAAGGCTGAAGTTGAAAACAAGAAAAACAATACTTCTTTTATCCCCCAAAAATTGCTGATAAAAAGAGTATCAATATAGTTCCATAATTTCTAAAGCTTCTACATTGCCTTGCTGCACAGCTAAATCGGCAGCTGTTAATCCGCGGCTTTCCACAATTGTTTTATCGGCTCCATGTGCTAAAATAATTTTAACCAGGTTGTTTCTACCAAACATGGTTGCAAACATCAAAGCGGTTCCGCCGTTTCCGTGCTGTAAATTTAAATCCGCACCGTTTGCTATCAACAGTTCGGCTATTTCCGGATAACCTTTAAAACAAACACCCATCAAAGCTGTGTTTCCGCCAAAATCCTGCGCGTTCACTTCTGCATTTGCTTTCAGTAAAAGCTTTGCAGCTTCCAATTGGTCATTATAACAAGCGATAATTAAAGGCGTGTAACCTCTTTCATCCTGCGTATTAACATCTGCATCTTGCGCAATAAGTTCTGTAATCAAATCCGTTTCACCATTTCTGGAAGCATTAAGCAATTGTCTGTTTACATTCATTGGGATACTTTGAAATTTTAATTCGATACAAAAAAGCGATGCTGTTTTTACCGGGATAAAAACAGCATCGCTAAACTAACTATTTTATTAATAAGCTTTTGCCTCTAAGGATTCTTCTTCGGCCTGTTTTACAGCTTCATCTGCATGCGGAGAGCCTATTGGATTGCCGGAAGCGTTGCTTGCCTTGTGCTCGCTTAATCCATCTCCAACACGTTTGCCGTAATCCGCATCGCATTGCGTAAAAAGCTCCACCATTTTATCCTGAATATGTTGTTGTGCAGGTGCTAAAGTGCCAACAAGGTTATTAATCAGGTCATCTTTCTCCCAATCTTCAAAATTGCGGTAAGTTTCTCCTGCCTGATGGAAATTATTCTGACGGCTGATCTTCTCTCTTACCAAAGCCGCGTTGTATTGCGGCGTATAATCTTTACCTTGTTTCGGTGCTTCTTTTACGCCTCCTAAAGTGGAAGGTTCATAATTTATGTGTGGATTTGTTACTGATGTTAAATCCTGATTATAAGCCATTTGGCCGTCACGCTGATTGGTAACTGCTTTTTTAATCGGCGAGTTGATCGGCAATTGCAGATAATTTGTGCCCACGCGATAACGCTGCGTATCAGAATAGGAAAACGTGCGCCCCTGCAGCATTTTATCGTCGGAGAAATCCAAACCATCAACCAAAACGCCTGTACCAAATGCTACCTGTTCCACTTCGGCAAAATAATTAACCGGATTACGGTTCAGCGTCATCATCCCAACCGGCAGCCACGGAAACTGCTCTTTCGGCCAGAGTTTGGTATCATCCAAAGGATCAAAATCCAGTTCCGGATGTTCGTCGTCACTTAAAATCTGTACAAATAATTCCCATTTCGGGAAATTTCCTTTTTCAATCGCATCATACAAATCCTGAGTAGCATGGTTAAAGTTTTTCCCCTGGATTTCCTCCGCCATTTCCTGCGTTAAATTCTTGATTCCCTGCTGCGGTTCCCAGTGATATTTTACCAAAACAGCTTTGCCGTCCGTATCAACCCATTTATAAGTATTTACACCGGAACCTTGCATTTGCCTGTAATTTGCCGGGATTCCCCAGGGAGAAAACAGGAAAGTGATCATCTGCAACGCTTCGGGCGTATTGCTGATAAAATCAAAAATACGCTCGCCATCCTGGCGGTTTGTTATCGGGTCCGGTTTAAAAGCATGTACCAAATCCGGAAATTTTAATGCATCACGTATAAAAAACACCTTTAAATTGTTGCCAACCAAATCCCAGTTGCCATCTTCAGTATACATTTTTACGGCAAAGCCACGCGGGTCGCGCAATGTTTCGGGCGAATTTCCGCCATGAATTACAGTTGAAAAGCGTACAAATAAAGGCGTTTGCTTTCCTTTTTCCTGGAATAATTTGGCACGTGTATAAGTTGAAGCAGGTTCGTTCCCAACGGTTCCGTAAGCTTCAAAATAACCGTGTGCACCGGCACCGCGTGCATGAACTACCCGTTCCGGGACACGTTCGCGGTCAAAATGAGAAATTTTTTCCAGGAAATGATAATTTTCTAAAGTTGCCGGCCCGCGGTTTCCAACCGTACGTAAATTTTGGTTATCGTAAACCGGATGGCCTTGCCGGGTAGTTAACGTGTTGCTTTCTTCTAATGAATCACCAGCTGTAGAATTTGCCGTGTGGCTGTTTTTCTCTTTAATCATAATCCGTTTTATTAGTTAGTATCAAATTTATCAGATTATAATGCAGCAATCAATCTCAAGACTATAGTTTAGCTATATTTATTTTCTATATGATATAGAGTAAGTCTATCAATTCAGCCGTATTTTTTATAAAAGTTAAAGAATAATAAAACTGTCTTATAATTAATATTATGTTAAGTAAGGTTTTTGAAAGAGTGTTTTCTTCTTTAAAAAATCTTTTAAACAAAAAAGCTCCGCTGATTTAGCAGAGCTTTTTTTATCACCTAAAATATTGGTTTACTTTTTATTTAAAGCATCAATTTTCTTTTGGACGGCTGCTGATTTTGCATCATCTTTTTTACCGATATAAGCAGTCTTCAAATTACTCAACGCTTCCTGCGAAGTTGGATTAACGTCTGTTGCTTTGATCAGATACGGGATTGCCTTATCAAACAAAGCATTGGATTTTGCAATGGCTGCCGTATATTCCTTTTGTTTACTAACCGGAAGTTTGTTTGCACCGTTAAAAATATCGATTGCCGGGTTCATGATCACATAACCCAGGTTTAGGTTGGCTTCAAAATAATTAGGATCAATTTCTAAAGCTTTCTGATAATATTCTGCTGCTTTAGTATAATCTTTTGAAGATGAATAAGTTAAACCGGCATAATAATACAAAGTTTTATTTTTAGGATCATTTGCAATGGCACTTTCAATCTTCTGGATAACTTCTTTTTTATTCCCGGCCTGTATGTTTAACTCAATTTCGCGTTTGGACAGTTCTGCATTTTTCGGAAACTTTTTAGTGGCTTCATCCATAATTTTAATGGCAGAAACAGTATCTTTTTTCATCAGATACAAAGAAGTCAAATCCGAATAAATACCTGTCGTTTTAGAATACTTTGTAGTGAGCAGCTTTTTATAATTACTGATTGCCGCATCGTTGTTTTTTGCGTTGGCAGCAGCCAAACCCGTATATAAAATTGCATTAGTATCTTCCGGGAAATATTGGCGGTAATTATCAAAAGCAGTGTAAGCCAAATCGTACTTTCCGCTCTGGTATTGCTTCACTCCTTTGTTTAACTGATAATTTGCCAGTGATAATTTGGTATCGTCCAGCAACTTTTTATTCTCACCTTTTGTATCCGCAGTTTCTGCTTTTTTGTAAGCTTCCTGTGCTGCTGTAACCAAATTATCTCTGGATTGCTGCGTACTATCATTGGCCAGCGAACCATAAATTGCTGCTTTTAAGGCATAAGTTTGTGGCAATTGTGCTGTTTTTTCGTTTGCAGAAGCTTTATCAATAGATTCTTTTGCGGTGTTTAAACTGTTAGCGGCAAGTTTACCGGTGCGCACAACTGTAAATTTGTCGTACTCGGTTTTTGCGTTTGCAAGTTCTGATTTCTGCGCCATGGCAGCCGTAGAAACTGCAAGGGTAAAAATACCCGCTATTACATACTTTTTTTTCATGGTTAATTAATTAATAATCTGATTTAGTTGTGTATTGATTTTAGTTGATTGTGCAACATTCCCGGTTTTATCGTAAAGTAATTTTAACGTTTGCAAAAAATCGGGATCGTTAGGGTTCATATCATCTGCTTTTTCGAGATAGTATTGCGCCTGGTTAAATTTATCTTCAGAAGTTTTTTGATCGTTCAGCCCTTCTTTCATATATAATACGCCGATGTTAAAAACCGGATCATAATTGGTTTGGTTTAACTGCATTGCTTTTTTATAATACAGCTCTGCTTTGTTTAGGTTATGCAGATGATCATAACAAACTGCAGCCAAAAAGTTAACATCGTAATTATCGGGATCAGCCTTAACTAAAATCGCTATCAGGCCACTTAACGCCCGGTAATCTTTTTTGTTGTTATAAATATTAGCTTCCTCAAACAGGAGTTTTTTGTTTTCGGGATACAAATTCCGGCCGTTTCTTACTGCTTTTAAAGCTTTAGCGGTATCACCAAGTATTTTATAAATCTTTTGCGCAGTTAAAATAACCTCTGCATCGGGCTTTCCTTTTTCCAGCAGGTTATCATAATAAGCGGCAGATTTATTTAACTCTCCCATCCTGTTTGCAGAATATGCCAGGTAAATTCCCAGATGATCTGCGGATGGAACCAGGACTTTCGCCTGCTCAAAATTTGTTATTGCTATACGATAATCATTTCGCTGCATATCGTTAAAACCTTTTCGGATATAAGTATTAGCAATATTTCTTTTGATGTAAGTAATTTCCGAAGAATAATTATAAATTTTTTTCCTGGTAAAAAGTGTATCCGCAAAAATAGTTGTCGTAGTCAAAAAGTTAGCGGGCATGTTCAGCGTATTCAAAGAATCGGCGTAAGCAATTGTTGCGTAAACAACTCCTTTATAAACGCTTTTATACAAGTTTACCGAATCAGATTTGGTGATAATCGTTTTATCAATCGCCTTTTTGGCTTCGCCCAGAAATTTAAGATCGTGTTTCTGATTATAAAAAGCCAGGTTATTAAACACATCCTTCAGCACTTCCGATTGTGAAAAAGCGAAGGATGTGGTTGTAACCAAATAAAGTATCGATAAAAGAAGCTTGCGGGCCATCTTTAAAATTTATTTTTCAAATTCGTCTTCGCCTGATTCATCAAAATCATCGTCAGATTCATCAAAATCAGCATCAGTTGTCGTCTCATCATTTGCGGTTGTTTCTGATTCTGTTTCAGCTTCATCCTCAAAATCATCATCCGATATTATTTCATCATTTTCTGATTCGGTAGTACGCGGGCCATGTTCCATCATCGGGTTTTCGGCATCATGCAAATGTTCAATAGCTTCTTCAATTTCGGCAGCAACTTCTTCTTCCCTTTCAATTGTTGCAACGGAAGCAATAGAATCTCCTTCTTTTAAAGAAATTAACCGCACGCCTTGTGTTGCCCGGCCCATGGAACGTAAAGTATTCATCGCGATACGAATGATGATGCCCGAACGATTAATGATCATCAAATCATCTTTATCGGTAACGTCTTTTATCGCTACCAATAAACCTGTTTTTTCTGTGATGTTCAGCGTTCTAACACCTTTGCCACCACGGTTGGTTACGCGGTAATCTTCAATATCCGTACGTTTACCATATCCTTTTTCGGATACAACTAAAACCGTAGTTTCTTTATCATCTACAGCAACCATCCCAACCACTTCGTCGTTATCCGTATCCAAATAAATACCACGGACACCGGTTGCCGTTCTACCCATCGGCCTAACTGTTCTTTCATTAAAACGAATGGCGCGACCAGAACGCAAAGCCATCAAAATTTCACTGTTGCCGGTTGTCAAACGTGCTTCCAGCAACTGGTCGCCTTCGTTTATGTTGATCGCGTTGATACCATTGGAACGCACACGGGAATAAGCTTCCAGCGAAGTTTTTTTGATGATGCCTTTTTTAGTACACATAATTATAAAATTATTTTCCAGGTATTCGCGGTCTTTCAAATTGATAATTTTGATATACGCCTTGATGTTTTCTTCTTTCGGGATATTGATGATATTTTGGATGGCTCGGCCTTTTGAAGTACGCGTTCCTTCCGGGATTTCAAAAACTCGAAGCCAGAAACAGCGGCCTGCTTCCGTAAAAAACAACATATAATTGTGGTTGGAAGCGATTAATAAATGCTCGATAAAATCAGCATCTCTGCTGTTGCTGCCGATAGAACCTTTGCCGCCTCTGCCCTGCGTACGATATTCTGTAAGCGGCGTGCGTTTAATATAACCTTCGCGGGAAATCGTGATTACAACATCTTCATTTTCGATAAAATCTTCCGTCATCATCTCTGCGGAGGAGTGCATGATCTCGGTTTTACGTTTATCGCCGTACCGTTCTTTTACTTCTGAAAGCTCTTTTTTAATGATTTCCATCCGCAAACTTTCATCAGCCAAAATCGATTTTAAATACTCGATCTGCTTCATCAGTTCTGCATATTCCGCTTTAATTTTATCGCGTTCCAGTCCGGTTAAACGGCGCAAAGTCATATCCAAAATTGCACGCGCCTGTACATCGCTCAATTCAAACTGCGTAATTAAACCTTCACGGGCTTCATCCGGCGTGCCGGAATTACGGATTAAACGGATTACCTCATCTAAATGATCCAGCGCAATCAGTAAACCTTCCAGGATATGCGCACGTTTTTGTGCATCAGCCAGATCGAAACGCGTTCTGCGGACAACTACTTCGTGCCTGTGTTCCACAAAATAATGGATCAGATCTTTCAGATTCAATTGCATCGGCCTGCCTTTAACCAGCGCGATATTATTTACGCTGAACGAGGTTTGCAGTGCCGTGTATTTGTACAGATTATTTAATACTATGGCCGCATTGGCATCTTTTTTTATCTCATAAACGATGCGTATGCCTTCGCGGTTAGATTCGTCGCGGATATCAGAAATGCCTTCAATTTTTTTATCGTTGATGAGATCAGCCGTTGCTTTTATCATCGTTGCTTTATTTACCTGATAAGGGATTTCGCTTACAATAATACGTTCGCGGTCATGTCCGTGCGTTTCAATTTCTGCTTTTGCACGTAAAACAACTCTCCCACGGCCTGTTTCCAACGCTTCGCGGATACCTTCCACACCGTAAATAATCCCGCCGGTCGGGAAATCCGGTGCTTTTACATATTGCATCAACTCGCTGATCTCAATATCGCGGTTATCAATATAAGCCATCGTGGCATCAATCACCTCACTTAAATTATGCGGTGCCATATTAGTTGCCATACCAACGGCAATTCCGGATGCTCCGTTTACCAGCAAATTCGGGATACGGGCCGGCAATACGGTCGGCTCTTCTATCGAATCATCAAAATTAAGCTGATAATCAATGGTATCTTTGTTGATGTCGGCCAGCATTTCTTCGGCAATACGGCGCAAACGGGCTTCGGTGTAACGCATCGCCGCCGGACTATCACCATCCACGGAACCGTAATTTCCTTGCCCATCAACCAACGGATAACGCAAACTCCAGTCCTGCGCCATCCGCACCATCGTATCATAAACGGATGAATCGCCGTGCGGGTGGTATTTACCCATCACTTCACCTACGATACGGGCAGATTTTTTATAAGGTTTAGTAGCATTTAAACCCAGATCGAGCATGCCGAAAAGTACACGGCGATGCACGGGTTTTAACCCGTCCCGAACATCGGGCAAGGCTCTGGAAACGATAACCGACATCGAATAATCGATGTAGGCCGATTTCATTTCATCTTCAATATTTATCGGAATAATTCTGTCTTCTGGTAATTGCGGGTTATCCCCTGTTTCTTCGGCCATTTTTACTTTATAGATTCTTAAAAATAGTATCCGGCAAACCTGCCCAATACCGCGATTTTACACGCGAAATTAAGAATTTAAAAGATAAAAACAGCGTAAAACGGCAAGAAACAAGCCAGAAAACGGCTGAAAAAATGCTTCTTTTATCCACATAAAATATGGTGGTAAAAGAAGCATTCGATCAGCTTGCCCAATCAATTCCCTTCCGCAGCAAACCCATTGTTTTTTCTTCTTCGCTTCCTGGTTCTGGCTGAAAATTGTAAACCCAATTGGCTTGCGGCGGCAAGCTCATTAAAATAGATTCTACCCGGCCGTTGGTTTCTAAACCGAATTTTGTGCCTGCATCATAAACCAGGTTAAATTCGGCGTAACGGCTGCGCCGCTGGTACTGCCAATTTTGCTCCTGTTCGGTAAAAGGTTTATGGCGATTGCGGTTTACCAGTTCCGTATAAACCGGGATAAAAGTACGGCCGATACTTTTAGAGAATTCAAAAATATCATTCCAGGTTAAATCATCATTGGCAGCTAAACGATCGAAAAAAATGCCGCCGATGCCACGCGTTTCACCACGGTGTTTGATGCAAAAATATTCATCGGCCCAGGTTTTAAAACGAGGATAAAATTCGTGATGGTAAATATCGCAGCTATTTTTAAGCTGACGATGGAAAAAACGTGCATCTTCTTCAATCACAAAATGCGGCGTTAAATCAATTCCTCCTCCAAACCAGCGAACAGGTTTATCACCAAAAACAGAAGATGGCATTTCAAAATAACGGATATTCATGTGGATGATCGGCACCCAGGGATGGTTCGGATGGATTACGATGGAAACGCCGGTAGCAAAAAAATCTTCCTGATCTACATTTAATGCTTTTTTAAGATTGTGAGACAATTGGCCATGAACCGCAGAAAAATTAACGCCGCCTTTTTCGATGATATTTCCATTTTGCATAATCCGGGTATGGCCGCCGCCGCCGCCCTCGCGCTGCCATATTTCCTGCTCAAAATGTGCCTCACCGTCTAATTGTTCTAAAGCTGTGCAGATTTCATCTTGTATCACCTGATATTCTCCCGCAATCTGTTCTTTCGTAATCATGGCAACATCGTTTAAAATCATTTTTTTAAATTTTACTTTTATACGTTCGCAGCAGCTGTTGTGTTTGTGTCAGCTTGTTCTTCTATATAATCCAAATCTTTATCAAAGCTTTCTTTAAGTCGGCTGATCGAGAAAAATCCGATTACAACCAAGGCAACCATCATGATGCGGCCACTGTTGATGATGCCGTAATGAGCAACCAGCCGCTCAAAAATATACGTAATCGGAATCAAAGCACCGCGAACGAAATTAGGAACAGTTGTGGTTACGGTTGCCCGGATGTTGGTACCAAACTGCTCGGAAGCAATTGTTACGAAAGTTGCCCAATAACCACAGGTAAAGCCCATAAACAGGCATAGCCAGGTAAATTGCTGCGGCGTAATATGTGTAGATCGCAGGTAAACAAACACACTAACCAACGACATCACATGAAAAAGCATCATTGTTAATTTGCGTGATTTTGTAAGCTGAGCCAGTAAACCGGCAACCAAATCGCCGGCGGCGATGCCAAAATAAGTGTATAAAATGCCAGTCCCGGCACTTAAAACAGTTGTTGCCTGTAAAGCTTTACCAATTTCCGGTGCTTGTGTAACTAAAATACCGACTACAAACCAAAGCGGCGCACCCATCAAAATACAATACAAATATTTAAGAAAGCGTTTCCGGTTGTTAAACAGCATCAGCATATTACCCCGGCTAACATGCGCTTCTTTTGCTCCTTTAAACATACCGCTTTCAAATGTTCCGGCGCGAAGCAACAGTAACAGGAATCCTAATCCGCCGCCAACAAAATAGGCTGTTTGCCAGCTAAAATAGGTTGCAACTTTTGCTGCCACCGCTGCACCGAACAAACCAACAACGGCAACCATCATGGTACCGTAACCGCGGTTATTTTTACTCAGTGTTTCGCTTACCAAAGTAATCCCGGCACCTAATTCTCCTGCTAATCCGATCCCGGCAACGAAACGCACAAAAGCATACATTTCTACAGAATGCACCAAACCGTTGGCAAAGTTGGCTGTCGAGTAAAGTAAAATAGAACCGAAAAGCACCCGGATGCGGCCAAACTTATCGCCGATGATTCCCCACAAAATCCCGCCGAGCAATAAACCGCCCATCTGCATATTTAAAACAAATTCGCCGTCCAAACGCATATTTTCCGGCTTCACTCCTATATCTTTGAAACTTTGCAGCCGGACGATAGAAAAGATTACCAGATCGTAGATATCCACAAAATAACCAAGCGCGGCAACAATAACTAAAAAAATAATATTTCTTTTTTGGGAAGATTTTATGAAAATCATGTTGAAAATTGTGATAATTGAATTTTACGGTTTGTAAATATATTTATTTTCAAATTAGGTAAAGCATTATCCTTTCTAATTAAAAGTATCATAAAAGAAGCACTTTACGTTAACGTTTTTAAAGCAACCCGTAATAATACAAAAATCGGATTATCTTAGCCAGATGGAAAATTTTATACATTATAACCCAACCAAAGTTATTTTCGGGCGGGAAGTTGCGGATAAACTTCCAACAGAAATTTTCTGGAAAAAAGCACTGGTTATCATCGGTGAAGCTTCCGCTAAAAAAAACGGATTGTATGCACGCATAGTTTCTTTGATGAACATGGCCGGCCTCGATCACATTACTTACGAAGGCATCAAACCAAATGCAACTTACCAGGATGCGGATGCCGCTATAAAAATAGCCAAAGATTACCAGGCAGAAGTAATTATTGCCATCGGCGGCTGTTCTGTTATTGATACGGCAAAATCCGTTGCTGCCGGTTATTACAGTAACCACTCCATTTGGGATTTTTTCCTGTTAAAAGAAGCATTGCCGGAAACGGCACTTCCGGTTTTAAACATCCTGACTATCGCTTCCACCGGTTCTGCAATGAATAACAGTTCGGTTTTATGCGATCATGAAACAGGGGTTAAAAAGGAATTGAGTTCGCCGTTATTCTATCCCAAAATAGCTTTTTTAGATCCGCAATATTCAATAACCGTACCTGCAAAACAAACCGCTTACGGTATTTCGATTATCATTGCTTACGCAATCCAGCAGTTTTTAAATGAAGGAGATGCTGCTTTAACGGATTATTTTACAGCTGATTTAGTTCGTTTAGCGATCCAAAACGGTAAAGATGTGATGCAGGATTTAAACGATTACCAGCTGCGTGCCAACCTGATGTGGCTGGCAACGGTTGCTTTAAATGATACGCTGAGCGCAGGCAGAAATTATACTGATAAAAGTATTACCTGTATCGCTTTTGCGCTGGATATTAATTATGAAATCGGCCACGGTGCTTCTTTGGCGATTGTTTTATGTGCGTGGCTAAAGTTTCATCAATACCGATATTTAGGTCGGATCCGTTTTTTGGCGAAGCATGTTTTTGGTTCTGAAAGTTTTGATTACGATGCAACCGTTAACAGTTTTGTTAAAAATATGGAAGATTTTTACCGCAGCATAGAAGTGCCGGTAAAGCTTTCTGAAGCGGGGATTGAGTTATCGCAAAAGCAAAATATTCTGGAAAGCTTTCAGCTAAATAAAATAACGGTAAGCAATTACAAAATGACTGACCAAGATTACGAAGCACTTTTAGAACTGATGTGGTAATTTTCGATACTGTTTTTATCGGTTAAAAATGCTTATTCGGTTTTTTTGGAAGCTGAAGCTAAACTGGCGGAACCAAAAGGATATCTTCCGCCTAAATCCTCCACCCAGTAATAATTGTAAACATAAACGCCAACCTCTTTAAACGCCGGGTTCATCAGGTTTTTACAATGCGGTTCACTTTTTAACCATTCCCGGCAAACCTGCTCGATAGATTGCTGGCCGGCGGCAATATTCTCGCCGATGGCATAACGCTGGAAACCGTTTGCCCGATAACCGGCTTTTTCAAAACGATCCCGCAGATGATCTCCGTTTAAACTTTCGTGACTAAAATAATTGTTATTTGCCATATCTGTAGCGTGTTTGGCTGCGGCAGTTGCCAGCTGCTCATTCCAAACAACGGGCGAAACAGGCGGCATGTACGTAGTACCGCAATTGCAACCCCGAACCCGGACACGGTTAATCTGCTGCAAAATCTCGGCACGAAAACTAAAATTTTTATCCATAAAAGAAGCATCTTCTTTGATGAAGGACACGCTGAGAAATAACAGGATAACGAATATGAATTTAACAGCCTTTAATTTCACGTTTTTACAATCGTTTTGAAATTATTGGATACTAAACGCAGTAAAAAGTTTAAAAGTACAACTGGGTTTTTATTGTAATTTGGGGTAAGATGTTCGCGTTTTCTAATCATTTTATTATTCTGATTATAAATTCGAAAAAATAGAAATACCCAAAATCTAAGGCATAAAAAAAGCTTTTCATCAGGATGAAAAGCTTTTTTCAGTTTAAGTATACGTTTTTTATATCAGACTTTTTTCACGTTTACAGCTTGTAATCCCTTTCTGCCTTCTTCAACATCATACTGCACATCGTCGTTATCTTTAATCGCGTTCACCCCTCCCTGAACGTCTTTAAAGTGAACAAACAAATCTTTACCGTCATCGGTAACGATAAAACCATAACCTTTTTGAGTGTTAAACCACTTTACTTTTCCAGTTTTCATAGCATTTTGTTACAATTAAATTAGTGGTTTAATTTAAAAAAACTAAACTGTAAAATGCAAAATAATTAAAACAAAAAAAGATTGCGGATTTTAGTCGATAAAAACAGTATTTACTTTTCAATAAATTGAATCCATTTGTTTTAAATAATCTTTTAAAGACGATAAACCAACGGCTTTCCTTCTGGCATCAACATTAAGAGAATCCTGAATAGGAAAAGGTGAATGTTTATGAGTTTCTTTATTGTATCGGGTTTGGGTTCCGTATAACTGTTTGTGTCCCTCGTTTGTTAATACACGATCTTTTAGATAAGCATAATTTTCTCCAGAAGCATTGTGCTTCTTAACCTCTTTCTCCATTTGTACTAAAACTTCTTGTTGAAATTTGATGTCGTCATCACAATGCTGAACGATAGCCCAAAACCTGCTGCTTCCACTTTCGCCAACCAAAGAAAAACCGGGATAACCGTATTGATGAAATATTTGTTTAGCTTGAATTAAATTTAAGCTGTCTGTTTTAGCCCAATTTCTTTGGATCGTTGCTTCGTCGTAATCTGTTTGTTCATGCTTGTTGAATTTGATAGATTCCTTTCGCCATTTCTGGTCTTCTTTAAACATCGAACTAAGCTTTTTATACAATGCAGAATCAATTTTAGCTTGACAAAAAGCAGTCTGTGAAATCAAACAAACCAGACAAAAATAAAACAGACGTTTCATAACTAAAATTTTAGTAAATCTACAATCTATTTTTTATAAAGCAAAAAAGGATACTGTTTTTATCGGCATAAAAACAGTATCCTTTTTCGGATTTAAAATTTACTTATTAGGCTGAGGTGTCATCCGTAAATAAGGTTTCACTTCGGTAAATCCTTTTGGAAATTTTGCGGGAATATCTTCTGTTTTGATGGATGGCAAAACTACAACGTCCTCTCCTTCTTCCCAATCGGCTGGCGTAGCAACACTATGATAGGCAGTTAGCTGCAGCGAATCAATCACCCGTAAAATTTCTTGAAAATTTCTTCCGGTAGATGCCGGATAACTGATAATCAGCTTTACAATCTTATTTGGGTCGATGATAAACAAGGAACGTATGGTTGCATTAACGGAAGCATTTGGATGGATCATGTCATAAGCTTCAGAAATGTCTTTGTTCTCGTCTGCAATAATCGGGAAGGTAACTTCTACATCCTGCGTTTCATTGATGTCATTGATCCAGTTGTGATGCTGCTCTACAGAATCAACACTTAGTGCAATAACTTTTACATTACGCTTTTCAAATTCATCTTTTAACGAAGCTGTTTTGCCCAGCTCCGTAGTACAAACCGGCGTATAATCTCCCGGATGCGAAAACAAAACACCCCAGCTATCACCTAAATAACTATAAAAATCGATTTCTCCCAAAGAGGTTTCTGCCTGGAAATTGGGTGCTTTGTCTCCTAATCTTAAACTCATGATGCTTAAATTTAATTTTAAATAATAATCTACTAAATTAGTAGGGAATCTTGTCATAACAAAACTATAATTTAACAAAAAAGGGAACTCATTAGAGTTCCCTTTTTAAGCTAAAGCAGCCTTAATTTATTTTACAGAATCAACTACGGCTTTAAAAGCTTCCGGATGATTCATCGCTAAATCAGCTAAAACTTTACGGTTTAAGGTAATTTTTGCGCTGTTTAATTTTCCCATTAACTGAGAATAAGAAATGCCGTATTGGCGTGCACCAGCATTAATACGCTGAATCCACAATCCTCTAAACTCTCTTTTTTTGGTTTTACGGTCGCGGTAAGCGTACTGTAAACCTTTTTCAACTGTATTTTTCGCAACGGTATAAACCTTACTGCGTGAACCCCAATAACCTTTGGCGAGGTTCATTATTTTTTTTCTGCGTCTGCGGGACGCTACTGCGTTTACTGAACGTGGCATTTTTTGAAAGTTTTGGTAGTGGGTGTTTCATTGCTGAAAACTTGCAGACCCGAATACCTGGTTAAAAATTTGTGTTATTTACCGATACAAAGCATCCGTTTAACGTTGCCCATGTCCGCATCAGATACTAAACTGGTGTGGCCAAGTGCACGTTTCCGTTTGGTTGACATTTTGGTCAGAATGTGGCTTTTGTAAGCGTTTTTTCTGGTGATTTTACCGGTTCCAGTAAGCTTAAAACGCTTTTTTGCACTGGAATTGGTTTTCATTTTTGGCATACTCTTCTTGTTAAACTATTTATTTTTTTGCTGCTTTAGGTGCTAATGTCAGGAACATCCGTTTGCCTTCTAATTTTGGCAACTGTTCCACTTTTCCAACTTCTTCCACGGCTTGTGCAAAACGCAACAACAGGATTTCTCCTTGCTCTTTGTACACAATTGCACGGCCTTTGAAATGCACGTATGCCCTTACTTTTTCACCTGCTTCCAGGAACTTTTGCGCATGTTTAAGCTTAAATTCAAAGTCGTGGTCATCAGTATTCGGGCCGAAGCGAATTTCTTTAATTACAGTTTGCTTGGCATTGCTTTTAATTTCCTTCAACTTTTTCTTCTGCTCGTAAATAAACTTGTTATAGTCTATAATTTTACAAACAGGTGGAACTGCATTCGGAGAGATTTCAACCAAGTCCAACTCTTGTTCTTCAGCCATAGCCAAAGCAACTTTTGTGTTGAAAATTCCTGGTTCTACGTTATCACCAACCAAGCGAATTTCCGGAACCCTGATAAACTGATTGATGTTGTGTTCAGCTTCTTTCTTTTTAAAAGGAGGCCGCGGACCTCTGCTGAAATTTGGTTTGCTTAATGCCAAGTTATATATTTATTTCTTTTTCTATTAATAATTTAAATTCTTCCAAAGGCATGCTGCCCAAGTCTCCTTCACCATGTTTTCTTACCGAAACCGTGCCTTCACTTGCTTCCTTTTCTCCAACAATTAGCATGTATGGTATTTTTTTGACTTCCGCATCCCGGATTTTTCGTCCGATCTTCTCATCCCGTAAGTCAATAAGACCGCGAATATCGGATTTTTTTAAAGTATCTGAAAGTTTTTTTGCATAATCTTCATATTTTTCCGATATGGGTAAAATTGAAAATTGCTCCGGCGTTAACCACAACGGAAAATTTCCGGCACAATGCTCAATCAAAACAGCCACAAATCTTTCCAGTGAACCAAAAGGTGCACGATGAATCATCACCGGGCGATGTTTCTGGTTATCGCTTCCGGTATATTCCAGTTCAAAACGTTCGGGCAAATTATAATCAACCTGAATCGTTCCTAACTGCCATTTTCTGCCTAAAGCATCTTTCACCATAAAATCCAGTTTCGGCCCGTAAAAAGCAGCTTCACCAAACTCAATTACAGTTGGTAAACCTTTTTCGTGTGCAGCTTCAATAATTGCGGCTTCTGCCAGCAACCAATTTTCATCTGTGCCGATATATTTCGTTTTATTTTCCGGATCACGAAGCGAAATCTGCGCTGTATAATCAGCAAATCCTAACGCTTTAAATACGTAAAGCACCAGATCAATTACTTTTTTAAATTCTTCTTTTACCTGATCCGGGCGGCAAAATAAATGCGCATCATCCTGCGTAAAACCACGAACGCGCGTTAAACCATGCAGTTCTCCGCTTTGTTCATAGCGGTAAACCGTACCAAACTCTGCAAAGCGAACCGGCAAATCTTTATAAGATCGCGGCTTGGTTTTATAGATTTCGCAGTGATGCGGACAGTTCATCGGTTTTAAAAAAAACTCCTCGCCTTCCTGCGGTGTTTTTATCGGCTGAAAAGAATCAGCTCCATATTTATCATAATGACCAGAAGTTACATATAGGTTCTTATGGCCGATATGCGGCGTGATAACCTGCTCATAACCAGCTTCTTCCTGTGCTTTTTGCAGAAAACGAACTAGTTTTTCACGCAGTGCAGTTCCTTTTGGCAACCACAAAGGCAAACCCATTCCTACTTTTTCGGAGAAAGCAAACAATTCCAGTTCTTTACCTAATTTTCTGTGATCGCGCTTTTTTGCTTCCTCCAAAAACTTTAAATACTCAGTCAGTTCGCTTTGCTTCGGATAAGTAACTCCGTAAATACGGGTTAACTGTTTCCGGCTTTCATCGCCGCGCCAGTACGCACCAGCCACGCTCATCAACTTAATTGCCTTGATAAAAGAAGTATTCGGAATATGCGGACCTCGGCACAAATCCGTAAAGTTTCCCTGCGAATAAAAAGTGATCGAACCATCCGGCAAATCCTTAATTAGATCCAGTTTGTATTCATCGCCTTTCTCTGTAAAATATTCTGTGGCCTGCGCTTTAGAAACAGGTTTTCTGATAAACTCGGATTTTGCTTTCGCTAGTTCCATCATTTTATCTTCGATCTTTTTAAAATCATCCGAAGAAAACGGCTGCTCACCAAAATCCACATCGTAATAAAAACCGGTTTCAATGGCCGGACCGATGCCGAGTTTTACGCCCGGATACAAAGCTTCCAACGCTTCGGCCATTAAATGCGCGGAAGAATGCCAGAACGTATTTTTTCCTTCTGGATCGTTCCAGGTTAACAGTTTAATTTTAGCATCCTGTTCAATCGGGCGGCTGGCATCCCAAACTTTGCCATCAATTTCGGCAGCTAAAACGTTTCGGGCCAAACCTTCGGAAATGGACAGCGCAACCTGCATGGCAGTAATGCCTTTGTCGTACTCGCGGACAGAACCGTCCGGCAGCGTTAAGTGAATCATCTACAACTATGATTTAAATTTTATATGGATAAAAACAGCATCACCTACAAAGTGATTTTGGCGCAAAAGTAGGATTTTGGCGGAGATTTTTTGCTGGAAGAATTATACCGATAAAAGAAGCATTGAAGTATATGGCGTATTATTTCTTTAATCTGATCCAATAAATTTATTGATCACATGGATACATCCTTTTAATATAAAACACACCATCAAATATTTTTGACCATTGTGCTTGATGATTGGTATGTTGCTCATTTCCCTTTATAGAACCCGACATATAAAATGATTCATTTAAACTTGGATTGAGTAAATTATACTTTTTAAAATCTACAAAAACATAATCCAGTTTTGGATCAATCCAAGTTTCGAAAGTATTTGATCTTGGCTTTTCGATCTTGTATTTCTTCCAAAAAATTCGTCCAGCAGTTCCTTCATACGAAGTAAAACCAAGAATATAAGTTTTATCTTTTGTGAAATTTTCTTGTGTAAAAACAGCACCCATTGTAACCATATTATTTAGGAAACTTTCGGGATAATGACCGTTAAATTTTGAAACGTGATAATTATGTGCCCACACGATAATCTTTTCATGCTGATATTTTACTTCACTCAGCCACTTTAAATTTCTCGCCATCTGTAAATCTCGTGCAGCGTAAGATTTCCATTGATCTTTATCCCGATATTTCCATTGCTGATTTTCCTGAATCAGGTTATCCATAACTTGTATCCAAAAATCAGTTGGAACAAGTTTTTCGCCCAACTCTTTTTTAATCTGTAATAAATTATTGTTGAGTTGATTGTAAACATTACTGTCTGCAGGTAATTTATTAAAATTTTCTAATGCTTTAATTGATGTAAGAATTGTTGGATATTCTGGTTGTTCTTGAATTGGTAGTTTCCAATGTTTGATCAAACTATCTAACTGAATAACTAAATTTTTTGAAGAATATTGAAGAAATACCTGACTATCAAAACCAGTTAATTGTAGTGGATTAACAGTTTTAAAAGATTCCGGAATGTAATCGTAAAATAAGTTGTTGCAAGTGTTGCATCTTGTCCAAACGGGATAAACGTTTTCTCTTAAAAATAATTCAATTGCTGGTTTGGTTTTATTAAGCTTGTCCCAACCTTCATTCAAACCCAAAAAATCACTTTCAAATGCAAGTACATTAAAGCCTTTCTTTTCATGAAGGTATTTAATCAATCTTGTTTTTGCCAGAAAAGTCGGGGCGTCTCCATGATCTTGTTCTCCTAACATTACAACTTTTGAATCTCCGATTGCGTTTCCAATCGCTTCTAAATCTTCGTAATTAGTTGAATCAGGTTCTATGGTTGCAATTCGTGTTGAACTCTCTTGAACATATTGCTTAATTGTTTTTTGTGCATTGGAACGAACATAAGAAAGCAAAATCACAAGGATAATTATGATTTGAATAATTTGATACAGTGTTTTCTGTTTAGCCATTAACGTTTAGTAAACTGCATGATCGAGAACAAGATTTAAATTGATACTATTATTGTTTATAGTAGCAGTTGATATCCCGCCAAACCCATCAAAATTGTTAGCATACAACTTCCCTTCTTCTACAAAAACTACAGAATATTTCCCATTTGGTAATGTGGCTTGAAAAAATCCATTTTCATCTGCATTTATTATTCTAATCAGTTGGGTTTTAAAGCCGTCAAAAGATTTAATTCCGGTATTAGGTTCTGCATCTTGTGTGGTAGTGTAAGCATAAACTCTTACTTCTCTTTTTATCGGACATTCTGAACAGGTTGTAGATTGGCTACCTACCATTGGCATACAATTACCTTGTCGTAACGACACTGTTCCCCAAACACCTTGACTAATCGTAACTTTTTTGCTGTTAAGTTCTTTGACTGATTGCATGTTGCAATTAATGTTTTGAACCGGAACACCTGCTTTTTGACAAGACAACAAAACGCTAAACATTAGTAAGCTAAACAGATATTTCATAATCACATTTTGATTTAAATACGATCCAACTTGTAAAAATGCTACAAAGGAATGCCAAATATTTATCAGTTTAACGGAAAATTGGTAAACGGTTAATGCTTCTTTTATCACCCTAAAATCTACCTCAAATATTCCCCCAGCCGCCGGCCAGGTGTACTGTTTTTATACGTAAATATTGGGGTCGCTACAAATTTATAACAGCAGTTTACAAATTATTAGATTGTTTAAAGCTTCTCAATCTCCTCAACAGAAATTTTAGTAAACCTAACAATTTGCTGAACAGGAAAATTTTCTTTTTTCATTTCGCGCGCAATTGCCAGAGCTTCTTCATGTTTACCTTTTTCGATGCCTTCATTTTGTGCCTTGTCTAATAAAAATTCTTCTATGCCCATCGTGATATTTTTTTGTGTTAAAGTGCTGATCTCTTGTTCAAATTTAGTGAACATCTCTTGATTTTCAAAGCGAAGGTAGTACCGCAAAAAATTCATTACCCGACGTATTTTATCTTTTGGCATTTGTTTGTTCAACAAACGTTTAGCTAAATCGTATGCCAGGTCAAATAGTTGATGGTCGTCCAGTTTTTTATTAGAAATCACCAGTTTAGCTGACAGTACAGCCATAGCAAAAGGATTATTGCTTGCCTCCAAAGCGGCATCATCCTGATCTAAAATTTTATACGTGTTATAGCTATAGTGTACTTTTGTCCCCAGGTATTCCCGCTCGTAAGATTGGGGATGAAAATTTTTGTTATAATCGGCAAAAATTGCAAATGCAGTAATTGGCTTATCATACCGGTCCAGGATGCGGTAATAATACTGGAACATCCTTTTGGCAAAATTCGGGTCGGTATAGCCCTGAACTTCAACATGTATCAGTATCCATTCTTCCGAGCCGGTTTTTGTAAAAACTTTAACAAGTTTATCTACATAGCGCGGTGCAAACTGATTTTGATCCGGCGGGAACAATTGCTCAAGCTCTTTATCTAAATATTCAAACCCTTTCTCCAAATCAAATATTTGTGCCGCATCCGGATAAAAAAACCTCAAAAAATCATCAAAAAGATCTTCTAAAGCAGCTTTCCAAAGGATATCATTACGGTTCATATCGAAAGTTAAAGCTTTGAAATTGTCCGGCTTATTGATTTGAGGCTAAAGCTAAGTTTATTTTGATGCTGTTTTTATCACCCAAAAATCAACCTCAAATATTCCCCCAGCCGCCGGCTAAAACATCAGCCAGGTGTACTGTTTTTAGCGGTAAATTATTCTTGTCGATGTAACCTTGCAAATGCAGCAAGCAGGAGGCATCCGTGGAAATAATATAATCTGCATCCAAAGTCATCGCCTGATCTACCTTTTGCTGCGCCATGGCAGTAGAAATTGCCTCAAACTTAACCGCAAATGTGCCACCGAAACCGCAGCAGGTATCGCTGTCGGGCAATTCTAACAATTCTAATCCGTGTACTTTTTCTAATAATTTGCGTGGTTCTGCCTTGATCTTACATTCGCGCAATGCAGCGCAACTATCGTGGTAAACGGCTTTGCCTTCCAGTTCGGCACCGAAATAATCCTGCTCCATAATATTGATCAAAAAATCTGATAATTCGTAAATTTGACTTTGTATTGCGCGACATTTATTATGCACAGCGGTGTTGGTAAACAGATCGTTATAATAATTTTTAACCATCCCGGTGCAGGAAGCAGATGGCGAAACGATAAAATGCTGATCGCTAAAATCCTCCAAAAACTTGTTGCCCACAGCTTTGGCATCATCCCAAAAACCGGCGTTAAAAGCAGGCTGGCCGCAGCAGGTTTGGTTCGGATTATAAATAACTTCGCAGCCTACTTTCTCCAGCAATTTTATGGTGCTAAAAGCAGTATCCGGGAAAAGCTGATCGATAAAACATGGCACAAATAATTCAACTTTCATTTAATACTCCGGATTTTCAAGGCTGTAAAATTCAGGATTTCTGCTGATATTTTTTTCGCCCATCCGTAAAGAAAACAATAAAATCAACCCAACAATAAATAAGATTGTTAAAAATAAGATGGAATTACGCATGTTGCCGGTCAGTTCTTCGATAAAGCCGAAACCAAATAAACCGGCAACGATAGCCACTTTTTCGGTAACATCATAAAAACTGAAAAATGATGCCGTATCCGGGATATTTTGAGGCAGAAATTTAGAATATGTGGAGCGGGAAAGCGACTGTATCCCTCCCATTACCAAACCAACAACTACCGCCAATCCGTAAAATTGTGCAGCCGTAGTGATGAAATAAGCAGCAAGACAAACCAAAATCCATAATACTACCACTACCATCAAAATCAATACATTACCATATTTTTCTGATAATTTCGACATTAATGTTGCGCCTCCAATTGCTACTAATTGAATAATTAAAATAATGGTTATTAGGGAAGAAGTACCCAGATGCAACTCCTTTTCGCCAAAGTTTGCAGCAACCAGCATAATGGTTTGTACGCCGATTGAATAAAAGAAAAATGCCGGTAAAAAACGCTTCAGCAACGGCATCGCTTTAACCTGCCGCCAAACTTTTTGTAGTTCCTGAAAACCGTTTTGTACTTTTTGCTGCTTCAGTTTATCAAAATTCGGACTGCCTTTTGGTAAAACTTTAAACGGGATTTGCGCAAAACCGATCCACCATAAACCAACAAGCAAAAAGCTGAGCCTGGCCGGGAAAGTTCCGTCTGTAATCCCAAAAGTTTTGGGTGATAAAACGAATACGAAGCAAATAATCTGTAAAATCACGCTTCCCACATAACCATAGGTAAAACCTTTGGCACTTACGCTGTCCTGCTGGTCAATCGTGGCAATTTCGGGCAGGTAAGAATTATAAAAAACGATGCCTCCGCAGTAACCGATTGCTGCAATCGCGAAGCAAATAACGCCGAGTTCTAAAGTATCCAGTTTAAAAAAATATAAACCGCAGCAGGCCAGCGCGCCAATCCAGGTAAAAAGCTGTATAAATATTTTTTTATTGCCGCGATAATCTGCAACAGAAGTTAAAAACGGCGTTAAAACGGCAATAACTAAATAAGCTGCAGCGAGTGCGTAGTTGGATAACGCTGTATTTACAAAGCTTTTTCCAAAGAAAAAAACTTTATCCCCATGTTCTTTTGTTGTGGTAATAGCTGTATAATAGGCAGGGAAAATAGTAGAAGTAATAACCAGGTTGTAGGACGAGTTTGCCCAATCAAACATTGCCCAGGCGTTGATAGTCTTTTTGTTATTTTTGATCTCCATATTGCTGCAAAATAAGGATAATTTAAGAAAACCGAAATTGAGTATTAAACAGGAAATAAAATGTCCGCATTGCCATGAATGGACTTTATGGCGAGGCCATATCGACGACCGGTGTTTATACTGCGGCGAGTTCCTGGAGATTGAAAATTTTACAAAATCGGTTGAAACAAAAATTGTTAAGGAAGTAAAAAAGGAAAATGATTTTTTGTTTATCCGGCCAACCGACAGCGAATTTGTAAAAAAACTCAAAACTAATTTACGCCCAATCCGCACGGCTATTTATTACATGCAAATTGGTTTCGTAGTGTTTATTTCAGCTCTTTTGTGGCTGATCGGTATTGTTTCCGCATAAGCATGAAAACACTTTTAAACCGCTGGTTTTTATGCTTTTGTGCGGTTTGGGCAGCCTTTTATCTATCGAAAATTAACCAGCATCCTGTTCCGTTATTGTCCGGGCATTTAACTGATTTTCTGGCCGTACCGGTTATTGCAAATCTTGGATTGTGGTTTCAACGAATTTTCATCGCTAAAAGAAGTACATATGTTTTGAAAGCCGGCCACGTAATTTTTATTGTGCTTTATATTGCTTTCATTTTTGAATGGCTGCTGCCGAAGTATTACCCGCAAAAATTTACAGCCGATTGGACAGACGTTTTACTGTATATTTTGGGTGGCCTGTTTTTTTTATGGCGGATGAACAAACCAATCTTTACACCAAATAAAAAACCTGCCGCTTAAATATAAACCCGGTTACAAACAAATTAGAAATGGTAACTGTATATTTAAGCCACATAAGCGTTAATCTTAAAATACTTTGACAGATCATTTGCACCAAAAAATTGCCGCTAACGCAGTTAACATCGATCAGGAAGGCTGCTTCCCGGAACAGGAATTTAAGTGGATGGCAGCTGAAGGTTTACTTTCAATCACAAATCCTGATGCCTTGCTGGATTTTAACAAATCAAAAACAGCAACTTTATTACAACTTTTAAAAAAAACCGGAAGTGCAAATTTATCTGTAGGACGCATTTATGAAGGGCATATTAACGCATTGCTGCTGATTGCTTTATACGGAAACCCCATCCAGAAAAAAACCTGGTTTAAAGAAGCCGAAAAAGAACAAAAACTTTTTGGTGTTTGGAATACACAAGCCGAAAATGGTGTTCGCATCCATGATTTAGGCGATGGCTATTACCGGCTGGAAGGTAGTAAAACTTTCTGTTCCGGCTCCGGTTGGATTAACCGTCCGCTCGTCACCGGCGAATTAGTTTCCCCGGATAAACGCGGCTGGCAAATGTGCATTATTCCAACGGAAAAAGTAAAACCGATTTTAACAGATTCCAGCTTTTGGCAACCACTGGGCATGCGCGCTTCAGCCAGTTTTAAAATGGATTTTACAGGTATCGAAATCCAGGAAAAAGATTTGTTAGGAGAACCGGATTCTTATTACCGCGAACCTTTTTTTAGTGGCGGCTCCGTTCGTTTTGCAGCTGTACAATTAGGTGGCGCAACTGCTATTTTTGCCGAAGCACAACGTTTTTTACGCATGATGAATCGTTTGGATGATCCTTTTCAAAGGGCAAGAATGGCGGAGATGGCTTATTTAATTGAAAGTGGAAATTTGTGGTTAAACGAAGCCGGAAAAAAAGCCGATCAATGGATTAGTGAAAATACTTCGCCGGAAAAAATAATTGCGCACGCCGGTTTGCTGCGCACTTTTACAGAGGAAATTTGTACACGGGTAATGCACCTGGCAGGGCAATGTGTTGGTGCGCGCGGCCTGATGCGAACGGATGCTTTTGAACGTATTTACCGTGATTTAACACTTTATTTAAAACAGCCGGGGCCGGATGCAACGCTTACTCAAATTGGCGGTTATGTTTTAAATCAGGAAAAAACTGATGATCTCTGGAACTGAACGTGCAAACTGGCAGCAAAAAGCTACTGTTTTAACCGAAGCTGATTTGGTTAAGTTTGGTACAACGGTTGTAATTGCACCGCACCCGGATGATGAATCTTTAGGCTGCGGCGGCATTATTTCGCTTTTAAGAAAATCCGGTTTGGCTGTATTTGTAATTTTTGTTAGTGACGGAACTTTATCTCATCCCAATTCAAAAAAATATCCGGCAGCAAAATTACGCCAACTTCGGGAAACAGAAGCTTTAAACGCTTTGGAAATACTCGATGTTCCGGCCGGCAATGCTTCTTTTATGCGGTTAAAAGACCGGTCGGTACCCAATCAAAATGATCCGAACTTTGATACAACAGTGCAGCAAATGCACGAAAAACTGGAAAGTTTGCATCCTGAAACTATTCTGGTAACCTGGGAAAAAGATCCGCATCCGGATCATCGAGCAAGCTGGCAAATCGTGAATAAAGCAGCTTCACTTCTCCAAAAAAAACCACGCATTCTGCAATATTTAATCTGGATTTGGGAATTAGGCAAACAGTCTGATCTGCTTATCAATCAGCACAGTAAATTATATCTGGTAAAAATAGCATCGGTTTTTCAGCAGAAAAAAAATGCGATTGCGGCACACGTTTCACAAGTGAGCCGGTTGATTGATGACGACCCGAAAGGCTTTATCCTTTCGCCCGAAATTCTAGCTCATTTTGATTATGCGGATGAACTTTTTTTAGAATATTTTTAAATCTTAATTCATGATTTTTTTATGTCAGATTCTGCTAATTCCCTGCCTGCTGATTATTTTGATAATGTTTATCGCCAAAATGATGACCCCTGGGATTTTGAAAATAGTGCGTACGAACTGAGTAAATATAAAGCTACACTCGCAGCTTTACCAAAGGAAACTTATCAGCAGGTTTTTGAAATCGGCTGTTCTATCGGTGTCTTAACAAAATTACTTGCACCAAGATGTAAGGAGTTGCTGGCCGTGGAACCGGCGGATCTTGCATTTAAAAAAGCGCAGGAACGCGTTAAAGATTATAAGCAGGTTACAGTGCAGAAAATGCTTGTTCCGCAGGATTTCCCGGATAAAAACTTTGACTTGATCCTGTTATCAGAAGTTGGTTATTATCTGGGCTGGGAAGATTTGAAGAAATTGGCTGATTTAATGATCGGACATTTGCTGCCAAACGGACAATTATTGCTGGTTCATTGGACACCTTTTGTACCCGATTATCCGTTAACCGGTGATCAGGTACACAATTACTTCATGGATTTATGCCATCAAAAGAAGCATCTGAAACATTTGTTCCATCAGCGTGAAGAAAAATTCAGATTAGATTTATTTGAGAAGTTTTAACGATTGCTGCACATGTCAAAAAAAATCCTACTGTTACTGCTTTGTATTTTGTGTTTTGTAAATCTGCCCGCCCGTGATCCGAAGGTTGTAAAACATCAGGATTCTTTAAAAAATGCAAATCTGATCCGGCAGTCAGCAGTTTTAGACGGGTTAATTTCTTCCCGCAAAAGTGATTCTTTAAAAAAAATCATCTTAAAACAGTTGCAGGGAATCACCTCTAAAGATAGTATTAAAGTTTTTCCGCTGCTTAACTATCTTAAATCCATCAACAAAACAGATTCGTTGCGTAATAGTAATCAGCCTCATTTTGTAGATTCTCTAAAACATTTGGTTGCCGGCTTTCCTGTTATTCCGTTCGATAAAAACCTATTTTATATTTTTAGTCCTTCCGGCAGTTTTACTCCACAGGAACGGGCTAAAATATTGATCGATAAAATCAGAGCGATAACGTACCATGCTGAATTTCAAAAAGATTCTTTAAAAATCAACACGGCATCGGCTACGATCGCAATTACCTACATCGGGCAACCCTTATTTGCTGTTGATACAACGGACGCACTTTGGATGAAAACCAGCAGGCTGCGCCTGGCAATAGATTACCGCAACCGGATAGCTGCAGCAGTTACCGGTAACGAAGCCGCAACCAGTTGGATTACTTATTTAAAAGAAACTGCCCTGGCCATTCTGGTTATTTTGGTGTTAACCTTTTTAATTTTCCTAGTGAACAGGTTTTACAAAAAACTAAGGCTTTATATTAAACAGCAAAGCGGCAAAAGGATTAAAGGGATCCTGATTAAAGACTACGAATTATTTAACGCCGGTATGCAGATTGATGTACTGCTGTTTTTAGCCAATGTTTTTAGGTGGCTGCTGATCGGTTTGCTGGTTTATTTGGCCTTACCACTTTTGTTCGGCATTTTCCCCTGGACAAAAGGAATCGCAAATACATTGCTGGGCTATTTTTTGAACCCGGCAAAGCGTATCGTTTTAGCTTTTTGGCATTATCTGCCCAATCTGTTTACCATTATCGTGATCGTAACTGTATTTCGGTATTTTTTAAAGGGAATCAGTTATTTAAAAGATGAAATTGAAAAAGGACACCTTAAAATACCTAATTTTTACCCGGATTGGGCAGCACCTACTTATCACATTATCAGAGTTTTAGTATTGGCTTTTATGGTGATTGTGATCTTCCCATACTTGCCCGGCTCGGATTCGCTTGCTTTTAAAGGCGTTTCTGTTTTCCTGGGTGTGCTGTTCACTTTCGGCTCTGCCGGTCCGCTTGGTAATCTAGTTTCGGGTTTGGTACTTACTTATATGCGCTCTTTTAAAATCGGCGACCGTGTGAGCATCAATGATGTTATCGGGGATATTATTGAAGAAACTTTATTGGTTATTCGCATTAAAACCATTAAAAATGAGATCATCTCCATCCCGAATTCAGCAGTTTTAAGTAGCCCTACCATCAATTACAGCAGCGAAATTGCACAGGACGGACTGGTTCTCAACACAAAAATTACGATGGGTTATGATACGCCGTGGCGGCAGGTTCATCAATTGCTGATTGATGCTGCGCTGGCTACCGTAAATATCCAGCAAATCCCTTCGCCATATGTTTTACAAACCAGTTTGGATGATTATTATGTGAGCTATCAGATTAATGCCTACACAAAAGAAGCAGGGCAACAGGATTTAATTTATTCGAGATTGTATGAAAACATACAGGATAATTTTAATAAAGCGGGATTAGAACTTTTGTCTCCGCATTATCGGATTATCCAAAACAGTGAAGGAAAGATAGATAAGCTTTAATTTTTTTGCCTGATTATTTAGTTTCCGGTGTATAATTATTTACGAAACTCCTTAATTCAGTAATTGCTTGTGTGATATAAACCAATTTCCATTTTGCTGCCCATCTTGGATTATTTAATTTTTTGCGGACTTTCTCCCAAAGCTGCCCGAAATATAAGGAATCCGTCAGTTCTTTGTGCAGCCAGTCTGGATTAATGCATAATTCCTGCGCAGCAGTGTTTACTAATTGCTGGTTGTACAAACCACCGTTTAAATACGCTTCTCGGCATTCCCGCAACATCCGCCGGCATTTAAACTTGGTAATCCAGGCTGCTATCGGTTCAACATCCTGTGTATGCCCGGATTTTTCGTAGTCAGACCATTTTTTTAACTGCTCAGAAAATCCAACGGCAACCCTGCCGGATAATCTGGTAGAAGTATAAGCCTTTACTTCCGGGCTTTTCCGCACCCGGATATCCATCCTTAACAAAGCCTGATGGAAAGCGTTGTCTTCCAGATAAGGAACCTGCGGCAAGCGCCCAACCTGCATGTAAGTTGTACAGGTAACGGCCATACTCGCCCCAAAATATTGGAAATGCCGGGGCCAGGGATCATGTTCTTCAGGGTCGATAATAGATTCTATCCTGGAAAGCAGGCTCCGATAAGTTACATCCCTTAAATGATATAAACGGGAAACATTATTGCTGCTTCTGGTTAAAATCCGGCCGCCAACAGCATCGCAGCCATTGGCAATTTCCTTGATAATATTGGTAACCCAATGCGTATCTACTTGTGTATCAGAATCCGTAGAAGCAATTATCCCCTTGTAGTTTCCATGATAAGTTAACCGCCGGTAAGCCTCATCCATTAAAAGCCTGCGTACATAACCGATATTGGCTTTACTTGGCGGAAGCCAGGCTTCGGCAAGGTGTAATTGAAATTCTGGATATTTTTTTTGATAGTTTTCAGCAATTTTAAAAGTTTGATCGCTGCAGTTGTTAACCAGCAGTAAAACTTCATAAATTTGAGGGTTTAAAGGGTTTCCGTCAGTATCGGTTTGCAGGCGCAAAGCATCTAATGTTTTTCGGATGTTCCGGTATTCGTTACGGGCAGGAACAATAACCGAAATTTTTAAACAAGTATCCGGAACAGCTGTCTGATCAAAAATAGGTTTACACACTTTTATTTTGGGTGTAAAATCAATAAATTCTGTCTGCATTATAAGTTTAAACGTATCCTTTTTACTGTTTTTTAGGCGATAAAAACAGCATAGTGCTACAACCAAAATTTATTCTTATTGTTGATTATTTAGAATAATAATTCCGATTTGCCACAACAAACCAAAGCCCTTTTTACAAGTCTTAACCTATATATGCCAACTACTATTCTAAACCGGGTTAGTGTTTTAAAAGGCGCTGACCGTCCGGATTTTATCCGTGATGAAACCCTGGCCGATATCTTTCGCCAGACTGCAAAAAAATATACCGTAAAAACAGCATTGATTTTTGGAGAAGACCGTGTTACCTACCAGGAGCTGGATCTTTGGAGCGATGCCATTGCGGCTGATTTAGCTTTATACGGCATCAAAAAAGGTGATAAAGTTGGGATCTGGCAAAAACGCGGCCTCGAACTGCATGCGGCCATCATCGGCATTATTAAAGCAGGTGCCGCTTATATTCCGGTTGACCGGGAAATTCCGGCAGAACGTGTGGAAACAATTTTTACGGAGGTGGAAGCATCGGCTTACATCAGTACAGATTTGCTGAACCTGGATTTCCCGATGCTGCAAATCCGCAAAAAACCTGCCTTAAACGAAGTATTCGATATTCCGGCAGGCCCGGAACCTGATAACTTAGCATACGTTTTATACACTTCCGGCAGTACAGGTAAACCAAAAGGCATCCCGATTGGCCACCGGCAAATCTGCCATTTGGTACGATCAGAACAAAGTGTGATCAACATCCTGGAAACCGACCGCGTTTACCAGGGGTTTTCCGTTTCTTTTGATATGTGGTGCGAAGAAACCTGGGTAAGTTATTTTGCCGGTGCCACAATTTGGGTGGCCGATAATACAACTTCCAAAGCCATTGATGAGTTAAGCGATGTGCTAAAACGAGAAAAAATTACCGTTTTACACGCTGTACCAAGTTTGCTGGCGGTAATTGATGATGACATCCCGTCTTTAAGATTGGTAAATGCCGGCGGCGAAGCTTGTACGGTACAGGTTTTAAACCGGTGGTCAAACTCAAACCGGATATTTTACAACAGTTACGGCCCTACAGAAACAACAGTGAGTGCTACTTTTGCCGCACTAAAACCCGGCGATCCGATTACAATCGGTGATCCTTTGCCAAATTATAATTTAGCTGTGGTTGATGAAAAGCTCAATTTTTTACCTTTTGGCGAACGCGGTGAACTGATTATTTCCGGCCCGGGCGTTGCCGAAGGTTATGTGAAACTACCGCAGTTATCACAGGAAAAATTCATTGTAAAAACAGTATCGCTGGAAGATTTACCCGGTGATAGGATTTACCGTACCGGCGACGCTGCGCTGATTAAAGAAGATGGCAGTATCGAATTTTTAGGCCGGTTTGACGATCAGATTAAATTACGCGGTTACCGGATTGAGTTGGGCGAAATCGAAACTAAATTAGCCGGCCTGCAGGACGTTTCTGCGGCTGCAGTTGCGGTAAAAAAAGATAATTCCGAACAGGATCAATTAGTTGGTTACATCGTTACCGAAGGAAATATCAAACTGGAAGAAAACCTGCTGCGCCTGGAACTGGCCAAAGTTTTACCATCATACATGGTTCCGGCAACGATTGTTTTACTATCCGAAATGCCGCGTATGCCAAGTGGTAAAGTTAACCGTAAAGCTTTACCCACGCCGGAGTCTTTACTGGAAAATGCTGTAAAAGCCGCCGAAGAAACACTGGATATGAACGCGCCGCTGCCAGACCGGGTGCTAAGTATGCTCCGTAAAACCTTCCCCAATAAAACTATCAACCTATCAATGGATTTTTTTGATGACCTGGGCGGACATTCCCTGCTGGCAGCAGGTTTGGTATCCAGGTTACGGCGAGACGGCGGCGTACCAAAAGCTTCGCTGCGTGATATTTACCTGCATCGGCCGCTCCAAAAATTAGTAGAAGTTTGGGAGCAGCAAACCCCGGCTAATAAAAAACCGGAGCGCAAATTTAACCCGGTAAACAAAGTACATTACTATTGCTGCTGGCTGGCGCAAACTTTTGCACTCGGTTTTATCTATGCTTTGTTTGCCATACAAATTTTTATCCCGTACCTCGGGTATTATTATGTGGAACAGGATACCGGGAATTTAGGTTACGCCATAGCCACTTCGCTGGTGCTTTTTTGCCTGATCCCTCCCCTGTTTTCTTTTATTTCCATCGGCACCAAATGGCTGGTTATCGGTAAGTTTAAAGAAGGCGATTACCCCTTGTGGGGAAGCTATTATTTCCGCTGGTGGTTTGTAAAAACGATTCAACGGCTGCTTACCGTTCAGTTTTTAAACGGAACGCCTTTATATCCGGCTTATTTGCGGTTGTTGGGGATGAAGATTTCTCCGGATGCACAATTAGGGGATTTTACTTTAGGTGCCGAAGATCTGATTACCATCGGCAGCGACGTAAGCATCAGTTCCGGTGTTAATTTAAATAACGTGGTGGTGGAAGACGGCCTGTTAAAAATCCGTTCTATTTCTTTGGGAGATCATGCCTATATCGGCAGCAGCGCTATTATTTCGGGTGGTGCCACAATGGAATCATGGAGCGAATTACAAGATTTAAGCTACCTGCAGGAAGGCAAAACCATCCGCCCGGGCGAAGTTTGGCGTGGTAGTCCGGCTGTTTTAAAAGAAACCAAACCTTTGGCAGCTTTGCCGCAGCCGCTATCCGTTTCTGCTTCAACCCGAAGGAAATATATGTTGATTTTTACACTTTCGCTGCTGATTTTTCCTTTCACCATCCTGCTGCCTCTTTTACCAACCATTATTACGCTTAACAAATTAGACAACGCCGCGGATGATTACGATTTTACTTATCTCGTGGTTGTTCCTACGCTTGCATTGGTTTATATTTTGCTTTTTGCGTTGGAAACCGTTGTATTAACGCGTTTGCTTCAGCGCAATATCAAACCCGGAACATATTCAATTTACAGTGGCTTTTACCTGCGAAAATGGTTTGCAGATCAGCTGATGTCTTTAAGTTTAATTGTTTTGCATCCTATTTATGCAACGGTTTACATCTCCGCTTTTTTCCGGGCACTGGGAGCTAAAATCGGTAAGAATACCGAAATTTCTACGGCCAGCAGCGTTACGCATCCGCTGTTAAAAATTGGTAGCGGTGCTTTTATTGCCGATGCAGTTGTTTTAGGCGAATCTGATATCCGCGGCCAGCGTTTAATCCTGGATTATACAGAAATTGATAACGGTACTTTTGTGGGCAACAGTGCGCTGATTCCGCAGGGGACAAAGCTGCCGGGCAATATGCTGATTGGTGTTTTATCGATCCCTCCAGAGAAAAATGAACTCGAACAAAATCAGGCGAAAGACTGGTTCGGGTCGCCCGCAATCGCACTTCCGCGCCGGCAGGAAAGTAACCCGTTTTCCGAAGAACTGACTTCAAAACCAAGTATTTTAAGAAGATTAGCCCGTGCAACCGTAGAATTTATCCGGATTGTTTTGCCGGAAACTTTAATTATCATCTTCTCCATTTTCTTTATCGCCTACGGCCACGATTTAATCACCGAGGAACCGCTGTACAAAATTATTTTGTTGTTCCCGTTTTATTATTTGGGCTTTATGGGATTGCCTGCTTTTTTTACCACGGTAATTTTAAAGTACGTTTTCATCGGGAAATTTAAAGCACAGCAAAAACCGATGTGGACGGATAAAGTATGGCGCAGCGAAGCCATCACCACCACTTATGAAGCTTTGTCTGTACCGTTTTTGCTGGATTATATGCGCGGCACGCCTTGGCTGCCAATTGCCATGCGGATTTTAGGCGTAAAAGTTTGTAAACGCGTTTGGATGAATACCACCGATATTACCGAATTTGATATGGTTTCTTTAGGCGATGATGTGGCACTGAATGAAAACTGCGGGCCGCAAACGCATTTGTTTGAAGACCGGGTAATGAAAGTTGGAACCGTAAAAATCGGTTCCAGGAGCAGCATCGGTGCCGGAACCATCATTTTATATGATACCGAAATCGGTACGGATTGTAAAATTGATGCTTTATCCTTAGTAATGAAAGGCGAAAGATTAGCCACCGGAACCGATTGGACGGGCAGCCCGGTACAACCGGCATAAGTTTTTAACCGATAAAAGAAGTATCAACAATTGAATATAAATTTAATTTTGGTTTTGGCTGATCAGTTTTAATTGTTGATTTATCGTAAGCTTTTTATTTCCGTAAATGAATCAGACAACTCAACAAACAAAAAAATTTCAATACAACAAGAATGAAAAAGGTAACTGGAATTGGCGGCATTTTTTTTAAATGTAAAGATCCCAAAAAAATGAACGAATGGTACAAAACACATTTAGGTTTTGATACAAACGAATACGGGGCAACTTTTAAGTGGCGAGAAAGTGCAGACCCGGCAAAAAAAGGATCTACGCAATGGAGCCTGTTTGCTGAAACAACAAAATATTTTGAGCCTTCATCAAAAGACTTTATGATAAATTATAGAGTCGAAAACTTGGAAGCTCTTGTGGAACAACTTAAAAATGAAGGCGTAACAATTGTAGATGAAATTGAGACTTTTGATTATGGTAAGTTTGTTCATATCGTTGATGCTGAAGGTAACAAGATTGAACTTTGGGAACCTAATGACAGTGAGTAAAATATTTAATTGATAAACAAAATTGAAATTTTCGATGCAAAAGATCAGGTTTACAATATCAGTACTTGATGTTATAAATTTTAGCCGATAAAAGAAGTATCAATATTAAATTACACATTTGGCTTTGGCTGTTTAATATTATTGTCGTTACATTATCATTCCTTTTCTATCAGCGGTAATATAGTAATTTATTATGGAATATGTTAGAACTTAAACAGTACATAAAATCTTACTTTGGAGTTGTTGATACCAATGACTTGGATAAAATAGTTTCATTATTTAAATTGACAACTATTAAAAAAGGGGATTTTTTATTAAAATCAGGCAAACAGTGTGGCAAATTAAGTTTCGTCCAATCAGGACTTTTAAGAACATTTATTTCAACAGAAGATAAAGAAATAACGCAGTGGATTTCAACAAAAGGCTATTTCGCTGCAGATTTATCAAGTTTTATATTTGAGACTCCTTCCCATTCATCAATTCAAGCATTAGTTGATACTGAAATTTCCACTATTTCAAAAAACAATTATAAATTATTAGGAGAATTAGTCCCGAAATGGCACGAATTAGAAAAGTTATTTATTGTTCGTTGTTTTATAATTTTAGAAGAAAGAATTTACAGACATTTATCCATGACAGCCGAAGAAAGGTATGAATACTTTTTTGAGAATAATAAAGAACTTTTTAATCAGGTTCCTTTGCAATATATTGCTTCAATGCTTGGAATGACACCCGAAACTTTTAGTCGAATCAGAAGAAAACAACTTTCGTAATTTCTTGATTTTTGTCAAGAGTAATGTAAACATTCTTTTGAACATTTGTAGTGTAATTTAAAACGCAATGTCAATGGAAATCAAAACAGAAATTTTAATTAATGCAACACCTGAAAGAGTGTGGTCAATTTTTACAAATTTTAATAATTATCCAAGTTGGAATCCATTTATAAAATCAATAAGTGGAGAAGTTAAAGTTGGAAGCAAAATTACAGTAAATATAGAACCACCCGAATCAAAAGGAATGACATTTAAACCTAAAATTCTAACATTTGAAACCAACAAGGAACTAAGCTGGCTCGGGCAATTATTGTTTGCAGGACTTTTTGATGGGGGAACACAAATTTGAACTTATTGATAATCGAAACGGAACAACAATTTTTAAACAAAGTGAAAAATTTAAGGGAATACTTGTGCCATTTTTCAAAAAGCAACTTAACAGCAATACAAAAAACGGGTTTGAAGAAATGAATAAAAAATTGAAAGAACTGGCTGAACAGAACTAATTACAATGATAAAAATCTGTTTAAATTTTATCAGTAAAAATAATCGTACTTTTTTATGCCTGTAAATTTTGTTTGTATCGAATTAAGTGCAGTAGTATGAAGTTCTGATATTTTAGGTGATAAAAGAAGTATTGAAAATAAAATTAATAATGCTTATCATTGATTTAATAAAATTTTGGAGAAGTTACTTTTTATAAATGTATCGGCTATTTAGATACAATAAAAAGCATTTTGGATACTTTCAAAATTTTCCTAATAACTACAGCACAACTTTTACCTTATAAAAAAAGCATTAAGCTAAATTTCGCCCGGCGTTTACAATGCCGTAAACCGTACGAATAATTAATTTGTTGTATAAACTAACCACTTCTTCGCTTAAATCCTGGTAATGCAATTGCTGTAACGCATAGTGCTGAATCACAACCAAAGGCAAAATAATTTTTTCGCGCAAAGCGATGGATTGTCTTTCAACAGGTGCTTCTTCCATTAAAACTTTTGTGTCGGATAGTTTTAAAAGTAACGTACGGGTCAGTTCATATTCATCTTTCAGCATCAGCCAAAAAGTACCGTATTCCGGATCGTCTGCCAGTTTCGCGGTCACATCAAAATTAGATTTAGACATCGACATCATACAATTATCAATGATTGTTTTGAAGAAGCTCGACTGCCGGTACAGGTTTTTTAAATCTTCCCACTTGCCTTCATCTTCCATCTTTTTTAATGCTGTTCCAACACCATAAAAACCCGGAATATTCTGTTTTAGCTGGCTCCAGGCCGTTACAAAACTGATGGCTCGCAAATCTTCCAGCTTTAGTTCTGCACCCGAATTTCTTTTTACCGGCCGGCTGCTAATATTGATTTCCGACAATAACTTTAGCGGACTTAAATGCTCTAAATATGGCAAAAACAAAGGATTGCCGCGCAGTTCCATAAAATAACGATAGCTTTCATCAGCCATATTTTGTATTAATTCACGTCCGTTATCATTAATGGTATCACCGCTTTCCTGGTTCAGGGCAGATACAATTCCGGCATTGATAAGCTGTTCCATATTAAAACGTGCGCTGTCAACAGAGCCGTATTGCGTACTGATTGTTTGTCCCTGTATTGTTAACTGGATATAATCATTGGCAATTTCATGGCCCATTGAAGCATAAAAACGGTGTGTTTTGCCGCCGCCGCGTGCAGGCGGCCCGCCCCTGCCGTCGAAAAATGCGAGGTCAATATTATACTTTCTCGACATAGCCGTTAGCTCAACTTTTGCCTTGTAGATAGACCAGTTCGCCATCAAATAACCGCCGTCTTTTGTACTGTCAGAAAAACCCAGCATAATTGTTTGCCGGTTATTTCGCTTCTTTAAATGATTTGTATAAAACGGATTAGTGTACAGCTTTTCCATAATTCCGCCAGCTTCCTGCAAATCATTTACGGTTTCAAAAAGCGGTACAAAATCAACAGTTAGTGTTTCTGCTTTCCAACCGCTCCACAAAAATAAATTCATCAGCTGCAAAATATCAGTTGCTTCCTGGCAGTTGCTGATGATGAAGCGGTGACAAGCTTTTTCGCCGTTCGTTTCCTGTATTTCACGCATGTAACGAATGGTATCCAGCGTATCTTTTACCATATCATCTGCCAGATCAGGGCTGTAAAAATCAGCTTCTGTAAAACGGATATTTTTCAGTTTTTCTTCTTCCGTTTGATCGTTATAATCTATTGGAAGTCTGTGTTTTACAAGTGATTCTGTTAGGTAATAATTATGTGTTTTTCTCAGGATTCTGCTATCCTGCCGGATGTCCAGCGTAGCGAAATAACTCCCGAAGATTTTTACTTTACGGATCAGATCGTCCACCAGATTACTAAACAAACCGTCATGATCTTTTTGCAAAACCTGCTTAATATTTTCCAGATTTTGCAGGATGATTACCTGCTGATTTTTATTATGCAGCTCGCCTTCACGCGTTTGTTTGTTAAACTGTTTATCCAGTTCGGCCATAAATTGTTCTACACCGCGGAAAGTTAAACGTTTGCGCAACTGCTTGTAATCCCGCGCATAACAGCGAAAAATAACCTTGCGCAAAAGTTCTGTTACGGCTTGTGTTGACTGCAGGTTTACGTTCGGGTTGCCATCCCGGTCGCCGCCCGGCCAAAAACCAAGTTCTACCGTTTGGTGTTCGTCTTCCGCTAAAAAATCAAACTCTGTATCTAATTTTTCTTTGATGGAAGATGCAGCCTGGTAAAATACGTTCTCTAAAAACCAAGCTAAAGAAACAGCTTCGTCAACCGGCGTTGGCTTTTCTTTGTTTAAAAAAGGTGTTTTGCCCAGCTGCTGCAACAGTAAATAAATCTGGTTGATGTTGTTTACTTTAAGTGCTTCGGTTAATTCGGTGATGATTCCCAATACGCTGCCCGGATAAAACTGTGTCGGATGCGCAGTTAAAACCAATCGCAGGGAAAATTTTTCCAGTGCTTCCCTAACTTTCGCATGGGTATCCGGCTGGTTTACCACCTGCTGCAATAAAACCTGCAGCGAACTACTGTCATCCGTAGTTTCTAATTTTGAAAAAGCAGAATCTTCAATCGCATCAAACAAAACAACCTGACGCTCAATATATTGGATAAAACGGAACAACAAGTGAAACCGGTCTGCATCCTTAATATACTGCTGATATTTACTAAAAAAGCTTTCAATAATTTCTACCGGAGACAGCTTTTTACCAATTCCTTCTTCTACATGTGCTTTAAAAAATGGCAGCAGCGTGCCGGTAGATTTTACCTGATAAAACGGAAGGGTTAAAAATAAACTGTTGTACAAATCAAATCGGGTAACTACCTCATTGTTAAATACAAATTCTTTCTGGCTGATTTTCATACGATATTGATAAGCTTATCTTCGGCAAATTAAAGATTAATAGGTTTATTATAAGTTTTTATATCAAATTTTTATCTGCTAAAAGAAGCATCGTTCTTAAAAAAACCACCGTTTCTTAGTTTAATTTTGCCGGAAGATTTTTGCAGATGCAAACAGAAAGGCATGTGCTAATCTTAATCAAAACTAATAATGCGGCTACCAACCAGAAAAATTTACAGCTTCTTTTACAGTCAGTATTTCTCTGACGGGCTGCGTATTACTTTGGGTGTTTTAATCCCTGCACTTTTTTTTAACCGGATCGGCCAGCTGGCAACCGGTGTTACGGTAGCTTTAGGTGCGTTGTGTGTGAGTGTGGTAGATGCGCCCGGGCCAGTTGTGTATAAACGTAACAGCATGATAATCTGTTGTTTACTGCTGCTTTTGGTTTCGCTGATTACAGGGTTTGTCCAGCCCTATCACATTTTACTTGGTGTTGAAGTGGTACTTTTTTCCTTCTTTTTTTCCATGTTTCCCATTTATGGAAACAAAACTGCTTCTATCGGAACCTGTGCCCTGCTTATCATGATTTTTATGATCGAAAAGCGCATGGAACCGCATCAGGTGGTTGCTTCCAGCTTGCTAATTTTAGCCGGAGGGATTTGGTACACGGTTTTAAGCTTACTTTTTTTTGGGATCAGGCCGTACCGTGCTGCGCAGCAGGCTTTGGGCGAATGTATCAGCGAAGTTGCCTTGTATTTAAGACTGAAAGCCAGGTTTTATGCGGAAAAAACCAATACCGACGAAAATTATAAAGATTTGGTTTCCCAGCAAATTAAAGTTAGCCAGCACCAGGATGCCGTTCGGGAATTGCTTTTTAAATCGCGGACAATCGTAAAAGAATCAACGCATACCAGCCGGATGCTGATTTTAATTTTTGTTGATCTGGTAGATCTTTTTGATCAGATTACTTATACCCATTACGATTACGATAATCTGCGGAAAATTTATTTAAAAACCGGCTTGCTCGAAGAAATTTCCCGGTTAATTAACCAAATGGCAGGCGAGCTTGATCAGGTTGGTTTTTCAGTACAATCCCGTAAAAAATATAAAAGTACGATCACCCATACCGAAGATCTGGAACAGTTAAAAAACCATATTGATGAAATTGCTGCGGCAAACCAGCAAACCAGCACTTTATTTCTGAAGAAAATCTTGATTAACCTACGCAACATCAACTCGCGTTTAATCGATATGGCGAGTTATACCAGCGCACCGCAAACTGTAAAAAAAACAGTGCAAAATTTAGAATATGCACGTTTTATAACACATCAGGATTATGCGCCGCATGTTTTTTTTGAAAACCTTACGTTCAAATCCACTACTTTTAAGCATGCTTTGCGGGTTGCAATTGTATGCGGCCTCGGTTTTATCCTGTCAAAAACAGTAGTCACCGGCCACCACAGTTACTGGATTTTGCTAACCATTATTGTGATCTTAAAACCGGGTTTCAGCTTTACCAAACAGCGTAATTATCAGCGGCTTATCGGCACAGTTGCAGGCGGATTAATCGGGATTTTAATCCTGTTTTTTATTCCCGACAAAACAGCTCAGTTTTTTATCATGCTGTTTCTGATGTTGTTTACGTACAGTTTTTTACGGTTAAATTACGTGGTGAGCGTTATTTTTATGACACCTTATGTGTTGATCGTTTTTAGTTTTTTGGGTGTCGAACTGATTCACACCGTAGAAGAACGCGTGCTGGATACTTTTATCGGTTCTGCACTGGCGTTTTCTTCTGCGTTTATCATTTTCCCCAATTGGGAATCTGATTTACTGAACCAGAGTTTGAGTAAAGTAATCATCAGCAATCAAAATTATCTTAAAACCGTAACTGCGCGTTTAAACGGTTTACCCTTAAACACAACTGAATATAAGCTGGCGCGAAAAGATGTTTATGTTGAATCAGGCAATTTATCTGCTGCATTTGAACGTATGATTGCCGAACCGAAAAGCAAACAAAAACACGCGAAAGATATTCATAAATTCGTTGTTTTAAACCACATGCTCTCTTCGGCAATTGCTGCCATTGCAGCAAATTTACCTGATAAAAACAGTATCAGTTTACCGGCGCAACTTAAAATTGCCCGCCATGCCCAGATTATTTTAAAGGAAACGAACAAAAAATTAGGTGTGATTATCGAAAATCCCACAGAAGCTGCCCAAGTTGAATCTTCTGATAACACTCCTGAAAATGTTACCGATAACAGCCAGGCAGATATTTTATTTTTGGAAGATCAGCTGCGTTTTATCCTGAAAATCAGTTCTGATATTACCAAAATTGCGGATGTAATTTTAAGCTGATGCTTCTTTTATCACCTAAAATTTTTCTGTTAAATGTTTCCAGTAACGCTTTGGTATATGTTGTAAATGCAGTTTTGTATTTTTCCGTGCCGGGATATTTACATGTTTAAAATAATCTTTCCATAATGCCTGGTACAGCATTTCATCCTCCGAATAAGAGGAAATAATGGTTTTGTTGTATTGCGTTCCCGAAGCAAAATCCAGCTGTACAAATTCTACTTCGTTTAAATCATAATAAATGCCGTAAGCCCGTTTTAAATCGTAAATAATCCAGCGCTGATCTGCATACCTCTTCTTAAAATGTGGCAAAATCAGCGGTAAAACATTAAAATCAGGTTCTACAGAAGCATAAAAAATACCGTCGGCCATTTTTTGAAAACGTACAAAAGCTTCCATCCGGTGCTTTTCCCGCCTTACCATTTTAATCACTTCCGAAACCCGGTTTACATATTTATTGCCATAATCACTTTCTACCGCTTCGCTGCTGCTAAAAGCGTAACGGATAAAACCCAGCAAATTATCTTCTTCGCCTAAAATTTCCGATAGATGTGCTGCATATAAACGCTGCACGCCGCCGGCCGAAAGCCGCTGTGTTAACCCTTTTAAAACGCGGTTTGCCTTGGCAGCATTAGAAGCGATGCTTCTTTTATCATCAAAAAAAACTTGTTGTGTTATCCCTTCGCGGCAAACTTTTACCAAACCTAATTTATGTTCGTAAACTTCAAAAACCACCGTAAGCAAGCCTTCAAAAGTGCCGTCGTATTCTAAAATCGTCATCTTAAAAAAGGCTTAACTGATTAGGTTTTTGCTTGAGATATTTGCTTTGAGATTCGGCCAGGATAAATTGTTTAATCTTCGTTCCGGATAATTCACGCCGCTCAAAATCCTGACTGTTGCAGGTAATGAAGTAACGGGCGCGGTTAATCGCGATACCCATCGCTTTCAAATTTTCCCAGTTGAGTTTACCAAATTTCCGGGCACTAACCAACTTCTGTGCCGATTGTAATCCGATTCCCGGCACACGCAAAATCATTTGTAAATCAGCTTTATTAATGTCAACCGGAAAATACTGCATATTACGGATCGCCCAGCTTAGTTTAGGGTCGATGTCCAGATCCAGATGCGGGTTTTGCTGATCAACAATTTCCCGCACATTAAAACCATAAAAACGCATCAGCCAATCGGCCTGATACAAACGGTTTTCGCGCACCATCGGCACTGCAGAACTTAATCCCGGCAACCGATTATCATTACTCACCGGCACATAACCGGAATAATAAACCCGTTTTAAGTTAAAGGAATTGTAAAAATGATTGGCCGTATATAAAATCTGCTGGTCGTTTTCCGGCGTGGCACCGATTACCATTTGGGTACTTTGCCCGGCCGGCGCAAAAAGCGGTGCTTTTTTAAACAAGGTTTTTTCTTCTTTGCGGAGGATAATCTCGTTTTTGATAAAGTTCATCGGTTTGATCATATCCTTCTGGTTTTTATCCGGAGCCAATAATTTTAAACCAGCTTCGGTGGGTAATTCCAGGTTTACGCTCAAACGATCTGCATATAAACCGGCTTCGCGCATCAATTCATCACTTGCGCCGGGAATGGATTTTAGGTGAATGTAGCCGTTAAATTTATGCTCGGTACGCAATTTTTTAGCGATGCGCACCAACCTTTCCATTGTATAATCAGCATCCTTAAAAATCCCGGAACTCAAAAATAAACCTTCAATATAATTACGGCGATAAAAGTTCATGGTTAAATCCACCACTTCCTGCACGGTAAAAGCAGCACGTTTAATGTCGTTGCTTTTCCGGGAAACACAATACGCGCAATCGAAAATACAATGGTTGGTCAGCAAAATTTTCAATAGCGAAACACAACGGCCGTCCTCGGTATAAGTGTGGCAAATACCGTTGCTGGCATCGCCCAAACCTTTATTGTCATTTTTACGCTTGCTGCCGCTGGATGCACAGGAAACATCATACTTGGCGGCATCTGCTAAAATGGAAAGTTTTTCTCTGATCCGTTCATCATTCATGCAGCTAAATTACTAAAGTAATTAGTAATTTGTTTCATCAAAATCAAACAAAAGTTTTAAACATTGCGTTATCCGTTCAAAAAATAAAAAGAAATGGAAACATTATATACAGCAGTTGTAACTGCAAAAGGCGGCCGCGAAGGCACGGTAAAATCTGCTGACGGCGTGATCGATTTACAATTGAAAAAACCGGTAGAAATGGGTGGCGAAGCCGGATATGCTAATCCCGAATTACTTTTTGCCGCTGCCTGGGGAAGCTGTTATTTAGGTGCTTTAGGTTCTGTAGGCAAGCGCGATAACGTGGATGTGAGCGAAGCAACTGTTGATGTGCATATCGGTTTTAACCAGGAAAGTGCGGCATCTTATGCTTTATCGGCAGAATTGCATGTGCATATTCCGGGAATTGAAGTTGAGCAGGCACAAAAACTGGCGGATGCGGCGCACAAAGGTTGCCCGTATTCTAAAGCAACCCGCGGCAACGTAGAAACTAAAATAATTGCAGAATAAGCTTTTATTTGATACATGAAAAGCCGGCAACCTTTGTCGGCTTTTTTTATGTCTGTTTATGAAAGATTAAACTGGTAATTATATTAATTGAATGCTTCTTTTACCGGTAAAAAAACAAGATTGATAAAAGATAATTTTTTAAATAAGTACAAGTATCCCCCTGTTATACTTTCACAAAAATAATATTTCTCCTTTGTTTGGAAGATCCAAAAAAGGATAAGAAACTTTAGAAAGATGCAAACCTTGCGGATAAGCAAGATCCAGGATCAGCGGTGTTTCTTTGCTGATCAGGTGAAATTCAAATTCATCTGTACTCATCGTTCCGGATCCGATCTTTAATAATTTTCCAACGATAATTCTAATCATTTTACTTAAAAACCGGTTGGCAGCTATTTGGATCCGAAAAAACTTTTCACTTTCATCAACATACAATTCAGCCGAACTTACTTTGCAGATAGTATGTTCATACTTTGCCGGCGAAGTGCAAAAAGCATGATAATCCTGATATAAAAGCAGTAATTGTAAAGCTTTATTTACATTTTCGATGTTAAAATTTTTTAACCGGTAAAAAGAGCTTGTTGTACTTAAAAATGGATTTTTGTAAGTATGGATCAGGTAATCATATCTTCGTAAATAAGCATCAAAACGGGCATGTTGATGACTTGCAACCTGGATAATATTGA
Organism: Sphingobacteriaceae bacterium; assembly: GCA_903642215.1. Lineage (GTDB taxonomy): Bacteria > Bacteroidota > Bacteroidia > Sphingobacteriales > Sphingobacteriaceae > Mucilaginibacter_A. The sequence continues at coordinate 260,016 of CAHJWG010000002.1, forward strand.
AAACAGAAATATCAGCCGGAAGTGCTTTGTTTAACCTGAAAAGGAGTTCATCCGTATTGGTAATCAGTACATCTGCATGGAAAAAGAACTGGCTTGCATGTACACCGGCATCGGTCCTGCCGCAACCGTTTATAGTTATCGGTACTTTTAAAACCTGACTTAACTTTGTTTCTAAAACCTGCTGGACTGTTGTTGTATTCGGGTGTTTTTGCCAGCCGCTGTAAGCTGTTCCAAGATAAGCAATATGGAAAAAATACCTCAACTTGTATACTAAACTTTTTGCAGTAACTTTGATTTAATAAATAATACCTGCTTTTTAAATAATAAAAACTTTTGGTTAAGTGTTAACTCATTTTTAACTTGTAAGTTGTGGTTTGCAAATTTAAAAATAGCAGCCTGCCTGATAAATTGCGCTTGTGAAGTTAACTTACCATGATTAACAGATAAATAATTTCCATTGGTACAACGCAGTATAACCCCGTTTGCGTTAACCGGTATTAAATCAAAAGTTTCATTTTCAGTTATGATTATTTTATTTGCCAGTACAACTTCAAAAGTTTTATCGCCGCCGGTACTAAAATATAAATTATTTGCTGCTTTTACGGCAACTTTTCCATAACCTAAATCTTCCAATTGTAATAAATTATTGGGGTTGCCCGGCTTACCTTCAACTTCCAAATCAAACTCATTAATTAAAGAAATGTATTTTCCTTTTTTGTTGTGTAAAGTAAAGACAAGTTTTTCTGCAGCTATTTTTTTTACCGATTCAATTTCATCCAAACGAATAAACTTGTATCCAAGTTCCAACAATTGCGGAATCAGAATTTTTAATAAATCTAATGTTTGGTTTTTCGGTTTTACTACATCCATATCCGCAATATCATCGTGCATTACGATAATACCACGGCCTTCACGTTCAATATCTGTTAAATAACGTTCGGCAGCATCTGTAACCAGCCAGTTATTTTGCCAGTAATAGCAATCTACACCGGCAATTTCCCAATGAAAAGGGCCGATATGGTTAAGCGTTAAGATGCTTTGATTCAGTTCGTTTGCAACTTCTGCCGACCATTTACCATAAGGTGCCCGGAAATATATATTCGGACTATCGACATAAGGTTTTATGATGGTATCGGTACGCAACACCTGATCCAGCACATTTCCGTCTGCAGAAACATAATAAGGCATATCCGGGTGCTCAAAAGTATGATTACCAATTAAATGGTTCATCTGCTTTAACTGCAGTAAAATTTCCGGGTGATGGTAAGCGTATTTTCCAACTACAAAAAATGTAGCTTTTATGTGATGTTCAAAAAGGAAACGGGCAATTTCGGGAGTGTGGATTCCCGGGCCGTCATCAAAGGTGAGGCAAAGTGTTTTATCGGGAAGTTCTGTTCCGTTAAGAGAATTGGACTGATACAAGTTTGAATTGTAAAGTTTGAATTGTATATTACTGATTATTCAAAAATAGACAAATATTTTTGCGCAACAACCTGCTTTTTGTAATTGCTTAAATATTGTTTTATCTCGTTTGTATTATAATTTGGCTGGTTGTTATTTTGCAATACTTCTTTTAACAGGCAATTTAATTGTTGTACGTTTCCGGGTTCAAATAGTTTACCAAAATTGCCTGCAGCTTCTGCCAAACCACCGGCATCTGCCGCAATAATTTTGCATCCGCAGGCCAATCCTTCTAACACAACGATACCAAAACCTTCTTTGGTTTTAGATGGAACTATCAAAACTTTATGCTGATTTAATATTGTAGCAATATCAGCACTATCCAAAGTTCCGGCAAAATTGATTTGATCCGTTAAGCAAAGTTTCTCTGCCAGCAGCTTCAATTTCTCCATTTCCGGGCCGTCGCCTATAATTGTTAATTTAAAAGCTTGATTTAAACCTGCACAAGCTTTAATTAAAATATCACAACCTTTTTGCGAAACTAAACGGCCAACAAAAACAAAATCCAAAGTTCGTTCTACAAAATTTTGTGTGGTAAAAACAGCATCATCATAACAGTTGTAAATAATTTCTGAAGAGGTGTGCAATGATTTGGCAACACTTTTACTTACAGAAATATTTTTGGTTGAAAACTTGATCAGGAATAATTTTAACAGCGATAAAAAATTAATGCTTCTGGTAAGTGAAAAATCATTTTGAGAAACAATCCATTTTTTACGCGGATTAATTAACAGCGGCCAAATTCCTTTTAAAGAAATATTGGGCATATAATAAACATCACACCATAAAAACAGCCTGATAGTTTTTAAAAAATCGGGAGCATAATATATTTTAATATCTTTTATCGGCTTGTCTTGTTTTTGAAAAGTGATCACTTTAACCTCGTGTCCTTCCTTAATAAACTCTTTACTTAGATTAAGTGTTAAATTTTCAATTCCGCCTAAAACAGGATAAAAAACTGTACTAAAAATTAAAATACGCATAGCATAACAAAAAGTATTTTGCTGATATATAACAATTTACAATTATTAAAAACCTATTTAGAGTTTAAATATAATTAATTGTTATTACATATTTGCTATTAATTTCTTCTTTTTCGGCTTTTGATAAATTCTAAACCATAGATGATTTTTAAATTTAATTAGATTAATTCTACACAAATAATTGTTTTTTACGGATATTTGTGCCGTACTATTACCGCCCGAATGAATTCTGATAAATATCAATTTCCTGAAGAAAAAGTTATTTTTTTTGATGCTATAGAAAGTAAGATACTAAGCTCGTTTCAGTTTGAGTGCGCTTTTAAATCATGCTGCGAAAAATATAAAAAAGGCAAACGCTGCAAAAAATGCCCGAAAAAGTAGCTGGAAAACTGATTGCCTGGTACTTATTTTAAGTAAACGTAAGTAATTCCGTCTCCGCCTCTATCTGCATGTTCATCTTCAATATGGCTTACTTCGCTGTATTTTTTAAGATAATCTCGAATCAATTTACGTAAAATACCGTCGCCTTTTCCGTGGATAATTTTTAAACTGCCCACACTCATCATGATCGCACGATCAAAATATTTTTCGATTTCATATAACGCTTCTTCACCGCGTTTGCCGCGTACGTCAATTTCCGGACTAAATCCTGCCGTATCATTTAAAGCTGGATTGTAAGATCTTCGGATTTCTTTCGGAACTTCTTTTTTAGCTATTTTCTGTACTTTTTTACGTTTGGCAACCGTGCGTAAATCGCCGATAGAAATAATCACATTATCGCGTGCCAACTCAATAACCTGGCCCATTGTTTCAGAATCGGTAAGTTTTACCCAATCGCCAACCTGCAAATCCGGTACTTCTTTTACAGGTATAATTTCTGGCTTAACCGTATTTTTTTGTAATTCGCGCTGGAGGTTTTCGCGCAGGTTACGGGTAGTTTCTTTATCAGCATTACTGCTTTTAATTTCCGAAATCGTATTTTCAACTAATTTATTAGCATCCTGGATAATTGTTTTTGCCTGTAATTTTGCTTCGCGAAGCAAAACTTTTTTGTTTTCTTCCAGGTAACTTTTCAATTCCTCATTCTCTTTTAATAAAATACCGGCTTTTCGCTCCTGTTTTTGCAGGTTGAGTTTTGCATCCAGCACTTCTTTTTTATCGCGCTCCAAATCGATCAGCAACGTATCAACTTTTTTCTGGTTAACACCGATTTTATTTTTTGCCGAATTGATTACATAACCGGGCAAGCCAATTTTTTGTGCAATCTCAAACGCATAAGAACTTCCGGGTTTGCCAACTTCTAAAATGTACATTGGCCGAAGCTGCAAATTATCAAACAGCATCGAGGCATTTTCCAATCCGCTGGTATCGCTTGCAAACAATTTTAAATTAGAATAATGTGTGGTGATAACGCCTTTTACTTTCTTTTGATTGAGGGATTCCAGCACGGCTTCGGCAATCGGGCCGCCAAATTGCGGATCGGTTCCGGTGCCGAATTCATCGATTAAAATAAGCGTTTTGCTATCGGCCATCTCCACAAAATATTTCATTTTTGACAGATGTGCGCTGTAAGTACTCAAATCACTTTCGATAGATTGATCGTCGCCAATGTCTGAGAAAATCTGCCTGAAAACTCCGATTTCGCTTTGCTCGGCAGCCGGAATCAACAATCCGGCCTGAACCATCAGTTGCAGCAAACCAACCGTTTTCATACAAACCGATTTTCCGCCGGCATTTGGACCGGAAACTACAATAATTCGGTCGGTTTCATCAATCCTGATATTTAGCGGAACCACACTTTTTTGCTCTTTTTTATATGATAAAAGAAGCAAAGGATGGCTGGCGTTGATCAGGTTTACGCGCATTTCAGGAACCAGGATTGGCATTTCTGCTTCAACATCTAAAGCAAATAAAGCTTTTGCACGCACAAAATCCAGCTTGGTTAACAAGCCGTGATAAGAAATCAGGATCGGAACATAAGGCCGCAGTTCATCGGTTAACAAAGTCAGGATTTTGATAATTTCCCTTCTTCGTTCAAATTCCAGATCGCGCACTTTATTATTCAGCGTAAAAACTTCTTCCGGTTCCACGTAAACCGTTTGCCCGGACGAAGATTCATCATGAATAAAACCTTTCAGTTTTCGCTTATTTTCCGAAAGCAGCGGAATACACAAACGGCCATCACGAATAGTTAAAGAGCCGTCCGCCGTCCAGCCATTATTCCCTGCGTTTTTAAAAATCTGTTCGATGGTTTTGCGTGCCGCCTGCTCAGCCTGCGCAATGCCGGAAGTAATATCCTGCAATTCGCGCGAAGCATTGGGCCTGATTTTTCCTTTCGGATCCAGCACACGGTCAATCGCTTTTAAAATATTTTTTTCAATCGGCAAATGCTCAAACAAAGCTTCCAAATTTGGATACAAACCTGCGCGATCATTAAAATAAGCCAGCACCGCAAAAACCGTAATCAGCGATTGCTGCATCTGGAAAAATTCTTCTTCAGATAAAAAAGCACCTTCCAGGCGTACTTTTTTTGCCAGTGATTTTAGGTCATGGAAATTGCTGATCGGCAGAGCCGTATCGTTGGTTAAAATATTTTTAAACTCGGCAGTTTGTCGTAAAAACTTCTGTATCTGGTCAAAGTTGTTCATCACCTGGATTTTATCAACCATTTCCTGGCCCATAATACTCAGGCATTTGGCTTTAATCAGTTGTTTTATTTCGGTAAAACCCAGTTTATCTTCACTGTTTTTGGGATAGATCATTCAAATTATTTGTGGTTCGCAAATCGTTTTTGCTGCAATTACTTTTTTGGTTTCAATTTTTGTACTCTTTTTACAGCGTCTTTTTTGGCAGAATCAATTTTGGAAATTTTAGCCAAAGAATCCGTTCTTTTTTTACTTAGCTTAACTTCTTCGGCAGCATTCCGTTTGGTAATCGAATCCTGTTTTGCCTTTAACCGGTCAGAAACAGCTTTGTAAATGTTGTTCATCTGCTCCAAATGAACAGAATAATACTGAAAGCTTTTTTTAAACTTACCAGAATCTACCTGATACTTTTTAAAAATAGCCGCATACAAACCGTTGGCACGATAACTCAAACTATCCGGAACTTGCGGCCCAACGCTTAAATAGCCATCCGCCAAATGGATATCTATCAAAAGCGGGATCATTTTTTCTTCTCCGATCAAACTATCCGGAACGGAATCGCGATGGCAGGCAGCCAAAACAAGCAGGAATAAAGAAAACAGGATATTATAAAAACGCATTATGTAATTTAGCAGCAATTTGAGGTTAAAATTACGGATTAATGAGCATTGCAGATAATATCAGTAAGTTAAAAAAGGAAACAGAAGGCCGGGGCGTAAAGCTGATTGCGGTTTCTAAAACAAAACCGGCGGATGTTTTAATGGAAGCATACAACGCCGGGCAGCGTGTTTTCGGGGAAAATAATGTGCAGGAAATGGTTGAAAAACAGGAGCAGCTGCCAAAAGATATTGAATGGCATTTGATCGGCCATTTGCAAAGCAACAAGGTTAAATATATTGCTCCTTTTATCAGCCTGATTCATTCGGTCGACAGTTTGAAATTGTTACAGGAGATCGACAAGCAAGCCGCCAAAAACAAGCGCATAATTGATTGTTTATTGCAGATTTATATTGCTGATGAAGAAACCAAATTCGGTTTAGGTTTTGATGAAGCGATAGAATTACTACGTTCGGAAGACTTCCTCGCCTTAAAAAATATTCGGATTGTTGGCTTGATGGGAATTGCCACCAACACGGATAACGAAAAGCAATTAAAAGATGAATTTTACGAACTGCATACTTTTTTTAACGGTATAAAAACGAGCTTTTTCCGCAAGGAAGATTCGTTTAAAGAACTTTCCATCGGCATGTCTTCAGATTATAAAATTGCGATGGAACAAGGCAGCACGATGGTTCGGGTTGGAAGTTTAATTTTCGGCCAGCGGTTAATCCCGCACTGGAAAAATAATTAATTGCACGAATGAATCTATTAGTCAGAGTTGCCGAAAAAGCCGATTGTCCGCGCCTGCTGGAACTGATTGCCGAACTGGCTTTGTTTGAAAAAGCACCCGAAGAAGTAACCGTAACGCTGCCGGAAATGGAAGCTGCCGGCTTTGGGAACAATCCCGTTTGGAAAGCTTTTATAGCAGAAACTGATGGTTTTATCGTTGGTTTTGCCTTGTACTACGTTCGCTATTCTACCTGGAAAGGCTGCCGCATGTACTTGGAAGATTTGATTATTACCGAAACTTATCGCGGCAAAGGCATTGGTACGCTCCTGATAAAAACACTGATAAAAGAAGCACAGCAAAAAGGTTTCAGCGGTATGTTGTGGCAGGTTTTAGACTGGAATGAACCGGCAATCGGATTTTACGAAAAACTCAATGCTTCTTTTGATGGCAGCTGGATCAATGTTTCGCTCGAAAAACAACAATTTGAGGATTTTGATCTGTCGGATTTGGGTTGAAAGATAAATAAAGTTAAGGTTTTGTCATGCCGAAATTTTTTCGGTATCTCATCATAAAGGCAGCCAGCAAAACCAAGTTTATAACTTTGCTTGTGGGATACTAAAATAAGTTTAGCATGAAGAACCAGGAAAACACAAAAATTAGATAGATAAAAACAGTATGCAGGTTTTTAAATTCGGAGGTGCTTCTGTAAAAGATGCAGCAGGTGTAAAAAATCTGGCTGCCATCGTTCAAAATTATAAGGAAAACGAATTGCTGGTTGTGGTTTCGGCGATGGGGAAAATGACTAATGCGCTGGAGCGGCTCACGTTTGCTTACATCAATCAAAGAGCAGATGTTCAGAATATTTTTGCCGGAATCCGTGCTTTCCATGAAGATATTTTATCGGAACTTTTTGAACCTGCACATTCTGTTTTTAATGAAGTTGAAAATACTTTTGTTGAGATTGAATGGATGATCGAAGAAGAACCGCATGACGATCCTGATTTTATTTACGATCAGATCGTTTCTATCGGCGAGCTGGTTTCTTCCCGGATTATCACCTCATATTTAAATTCAGCAGGTGTAAAAAGCCGTTGGCTGGATGTCCGCAGTTACATCCAAACGGATAATACTTACCGCGAAGGGTTGGTGGATTGGGAAAAAACTTGTGCATCGATCCGGCAGGATATTCCGGTTTTACTACAAAAAGAAGTTGTTGTAACACAAGGTTTTTTGGGTGGAACTTCCGAAAATTTTACCACAACTTTGGGCCGCGAAGGTTCTGATTATACCGCCGCAATTTTTGCTTCCTGCTTAAATGCGGCTTCGGTTACGATCTGGAAAGATGTTGCCGGCGTTTTTAATGCTGATCCGAAACGGTTTCAAAATATCGTCAAATTTGATCAGCTTTCGTATGCTGAAGCCATGGAAATGGCTTATTACGGAGCCAGTATCATCCATCCAAAAACGATAAAACCGCTGCAAAATGCTCAAATTGAGTTGTTTGTAAAACCATTTTTAACGCCGTTGGAAAGCGGGACGGTTATTAACGGCGAAGAATTACAGGTTAAAACGCCGGTTATAATTGTAAAAACCAACCAGGTTTTGTTTTCCGTTTCTTCCAAAGATCATTCTTTTATCACCGAAAATCATTTAAGCGAGATTTATAAAATTCTGGCAGAATTACATTTTAAAGTCAATCTGACACAGAATTCGGCTTTAAGTTTTTCTTTTTGTGTTGATTTTGTAACCTCAAAATTTGAACGTTTATTACAAAGATTGAAACCAGATTTCAATTTCAAATACAATACCGAAACAGATTTAATTACGGTACGGCATTATCAAACTGCTTTATTACAGGAACTAGCCGCCGGAAAAACGATTTTACTGGAGCAGTTAAGCTGCAACACAGCCCAAATGTTAATTAAAGCTGAAAGTTAAAAAACCGGATTGCTGTTTTTACCGGTATAAAAGCTACGCTGCCGATATAATTTTCATCAACTTTAAAGCTTGTAATTTGCCGGTTTTCGTTTGAATTATTAATTGCAAAAGGATCTTGATAGATGCCATCCAAACTTGGAATCTGTGCTAAATCATCAACCAAACCTTTTCCGGTTGCTTTCAACAGGCTTTCCTTGCGAGTCCATAACTGGTAAAAACTTTGACTCGGGTTGGCAGAATTTTCCACAAAATCAGCTTCAATTTTACTCAAACTGCTGTCCGACATATTTTGCCAGGTAAAAGAAGTATCGATCTTTTCTACATCAATCCCGATTGGATTGGAAGCGATGGCAATCAAAATATAATTCCCTGAATGAGAAATGTTGAAGTGAATTTGATCTGCCGAATCGTTTTCAAAATATGGTTTTTTGTTTTGATCAGCTGAAAATCGAATTGCTTTCGGCGAAATTTTGGTATATTTATTTAGTAAAATTCGCAAAACAGCTTTGCTGATAATCCGCTGATTTTGGTCGTTTTCCTGCTGATAACGCATCGCTTTTTCAATTTCCTGCGGTTGCAGCAAAGCTTTAAATTCGTTCAGTTTCGGCACAAAAGAAGAAACGGCAATCCGCCAAATTGAAACGGTATTATAAACGGTAAAATCTGCTGATGCTTCAGTCCAAATCAAATTTAATAGATGATTAACTGATAATCGGTTGTATAAAATCACATTAATTTCGGTTTTTACGGATGTTATAAAAGTGTTTGTGTACGGACGGACAGGATTAATTTTCTTAAAAATATAAAAAACAATAAACTAAAAAATGTTACTATTGTTAAAAACAAAAAACACAATGCTATGAGTATCAAAAAAGAATTGTTGAAAAAGACAAAAGAATACGCAGATCAGGCAAAAGATTATGCTAAGGATCATGCTAAAGACTATGCAGAATTTGCAAAAGGTTATGCAAAAGATAAAGCTAAAGATTACACTTCTGATGCAAAATCTTATGCAAGAGATAAAACCGGCGACGGCCATGCAGCTTCTGTAGCAATTGCTTTAATTGGCGGATTGGTTTTAGGTGCAGCATTGGGTGTTTTGTTTGCGCCGGATGCAGGTACAGAAACCAGAAGTAACCTTGGAAACTCTTTGCAGGATTTAGGCACAACGGTTGCCGATAAAGCGCAGCAAGGTAAAGATGCGATCACTAATTTAAAAGATAAAGCTGTTGATGCCGTAAAATCAAAACTTGGCAGCGAAGGTGTAGAAGGCGAAGACCCGGATATTGACCACCCGTCTTTTAGCTAAACTTGTTTTTCTGTTTAATAACAAAAGCCGCGTATTTTAAATATGCGGCTTTTTTAGTTTGTAATTATTTACTTCTGCTGCTTGCAGATACAGAAGCAACAAACACTGATTTTAAGCCGATAAAAGAAGCCTAAAAAGCAAAAAGCCCTCAACATTTAAGTTAAGGACTTTTTTTAACGGGTGGACGATGGGGCTCGAACCCACGACCCTCGGCACCACAAACCAATACTCTAACCAACTGAGCTACGCCCACCGTTTTGCTGTTACAAAAGTAAAAATCTTTGGGTAATTGTCAAGAGGTTTTATGCCGAAAATTTCATGCTGTTTTTACCGGGTATTTTTCTTCAACCTAAAAAATTACTTTTGCCAATGTATGATTGAAATTTTTACAGATGGTGCTTGCAGTGGAAACCCGGGGCCGGGCGGTTACGGCGCGATACTAAAAGCAGGCAGCCATTACAAAGAACTTTCCGGCGGTTTCCGTAAAACTACCAACAACCGGATGGAATTAACAGCTGCGATCAAAGCATTGGAAGCGGTTAAAAAATCCGGACAAGCAATCACTCTTTACTCCGATTCTAAATATATTATTGATGCCATCGAAAAAAAATGGGTTTACGGCTGGATTAAAAAAGGCTTTAAGGATAAAAAAAATAAGGATTTATGGCTACAGCTAATCGATCTTTTCAAGCTTCATCAAATACGTTTGGTTTGGGTAAAAGGCCATGCCGGTCACGCAGAAAATGAACGTTGCGATGAACTGGCCGTTGCCGCTGCTAAACAACCGAACCTGCCGGCTGATGTTTTTTTTGAAGCAGAGGCAGCTAAAGAAAAACTATTTTAAACGTAATGCTTCTTTTATCGGCTTAATTTATAGCTAAACAATTGCCGTTTGTGGTTTTGCAATTTCGATTACTTCCAGGTTGGTAATGCTTTTTTTATCAATACAAAAACGCATTAAAGTTTGCGTTTTATGCCAACCTTGTTTGCCTGCTGCACCGGGATTTAAGTGTAAACAATTGATTTTTTTATCAAACATCACTTTCAAAATATGCGAATGACCGGTGATAAATAAATCCGGCGGATTATTATAAATTTCGGGCTTAACTGCTGCGTTATATTTATCCGGATAGCCGCCAATATGCGTGATCCAAACGTCAACTTCTTCACAAAAAAAACGCAAATTTAAAGGATAAACGATGCGTACATCCTGCCCGTCAATATTGCCGTAAACGCCGCGTAAGGGTTTAAAAGTTGCAAGTTGATCGGCTAAATTAATATTGCCAAAATCTCCGGCGTGCCAAATCTCGTCAACCTCGGCAAAATGTTTAAAAACTGCGGGATCGAGGTAGCTGTGCGTATCAGAAATGAGTCCGATTTTTTTCATGGATTTGGTTTTAGTAAATAGCTGATGGTTTATAGTCTATGGTCAATAGCCGATCCTCAAACCCCACTCCCCGCACCTTTTCAAAATATTATCAAAAAATTTTTCAGCAGATTCTGATATTCATCGCTGTAAACTTTTTGAGATTTATAGATGGTAAAAGAAGTATGTTCGATTTTAGTTTGATTTACTCCGAAAGATAAAATTTGTCTGTGAGGCATTTCATTTTCAAAAGAAGAAATAGAAATTTCCCGATTTAAAAACAGTTGTTCCTGCACCATATTTTTTATAATTGACGCTGTTTTTACCGGCAAAATTATGGTGAAATTTCCTTTAGCCGATAAATAGTTGGGAATTTGATTCAGCAAATCTTCAAAAAAACCAAGTTCGGCATGTTTTGCCAGCGTTTTGTTTTCCTTCGGGGAAGTTAACGTATCCAAGTAAAACGGCGGATTGGAAACGATGAGATCGTATTGCTGATGCTGTTTTTGCAACCAGAAATTTTGTATCGAAATTGGATAAATTTGAAGCCGATCAGCAAAAACAGAATTAGTAAAATTTTGCTTAGCTTTTTCTGCGGAAGGAAGATCAATTTCGACGGCATCAATCTGCGCATCGGGAAACCTTTGTGCCAGCATCAAAGCAATTACGCCGGTACCGGTTCCGATATCTAAAATCGTTTTTGGGTTTTCTGCGGAGGAAATTGCGCCAAGCAAAACGCCATCGGTATTAATTTTCATGGCGCAGTTTGTTTGATCTACAGAAAACTGCTTGAAATGAAACATATTGATTAGATTCGGAATCTTTTCCTAATAAATTATGGTTTTAATTAAGTCGGTTTGGTTCAGCCAAAACAATATTTTTGTAGAAATGACTGATGGACGAGTGGTGTTTGAACCTGTTAAAAGTTATCCAAATTTGAGTAAGGGAACAGAAAAGCAATTGTCAAATTATTCTATAGAATGCGGTGGCAGATGGGTTCATTGGGACGAATTAGATGAAGATTTATCCGCAGAAGGCTTTTTAATGATGCAAAACCACAATCAATTTTAAACTTCATACAATTCCAGCGGCAAACCGTCCGGATCGGCAAAAAAAGTAAAACGCTTTCCGGTAAATTCATCAATTCGGATTGGTTCTGTTTCCACATTTTTATCCGATAAAAACAGTACTGCTGCATCGAGATCCTCCACCGCAAAAGCTAAATGGCGCAAACCGGCAGCTTCCGGTCGCGATGGACGAGGCGCAGGATTAGGAAAAGAAAAAAGCTCGATCTGATATTGTCCGGCAACTTTTAAATCCAGTTTCCAGGAATTTCTGGCTTCGCGAAAAACTTCTGCTTCGATTTCAAAACCTAAAACTTCTGTGTAAAATTGCTTGGAAACTTTGTAATCCGAACAGATAATGGCGATGTGATGGATTTGATTGATTTTTAACATGTTGTTAAGATTGCATAGATTTTTGAAACGATTTATAGATTGGATTAAGTCAGATTTATTCGCCTAAAATTTGGTGCAAAACGTTATCATAAACTGCTGATGCTTCTTTTATCGACCCAAAATCAGTGTCGTCAACTTCCAGGTTTCCAGAAGTAACGGTTCCCAAAAAGCTAAATTCGGTTTCCGAAGTCGCCATCAATTCTACCAAAGCTTCCTGATTTTCCGGTTTAATGGAAACCACAACCCTGCCTTGCGCTTCACCAAAAAGGAAAGCATCTTTACGGATTTCTTCATCCGTTTCAATTTCAAAACCTAAAGAGTTTGGCAGCGAAGATTCCAGTAAAGCGATGTATAAACCGCCATCAGCCACATCATGCGCTGAAATGAGCAGCTTTTCGTGGATCAGTTGTTTGATGACCTGGTGCATCGCATACTCTTTTTCCAGATCAAAATACGGAGCCGGCGAAGCTGAGATATGATGGAAAGAAGCTAAGTATTGAGAAGAAGAAATATCGTTTTTAGGTTCGCCAATCAGATAGATCAGATCACCTTCATTCCTGAAATCAGAACGGGTTAAGGTTAAAAGATCGTCCATTACGCCCAGCATACCGATCGTTGGCGTTGGAAAAACCGGACCTTCATCACTCGATTGATTGTAAAAACTTACATTTCCGCCCGTAACAGGCGTTTCAAATTTGGTGCAAGCCGCGCTCATTCCTTTAATCGCACCCACAAATTGCCAGTAAACTTCAGGAACGTATGGATTGCCAAAGTTCAAGCAATTGGTAATCGCAACCGGCTCGCCGCCGGCACAAGTGATATTACGCGCAGCTTCGGCAACGGCAATCTGGCAACCAATTTCAGGATCGGCATAAACGTATCTGGAATTACAATCCAACGTTAAAACAATGGCTTTATCGGTTCCTTTTACGGCAACAACTGCGGCATCGCAAGGCTGATTGGTAGTTACAGTGGAAGTGCCAACCATCGAATCGTACTGATCGGTAACCCAACGTTTGGAAGCAATATTCGGATGAGAAATCAAGTGATCTGCAACTACTTTTAAATTTTCAGGTTCCTGAACCTGATCAATATTGAATTTTTTATTCTCCGCAAAGTAAGCCGGTTCGCGGTATTCACGTTCGTAAACCGGCGCACCTCCGCCTAAAACCAAATCATCAGCCGGAACATCTGCCACCATTTCGCCATTACGATAATAAACTAAGCGTTTGGTATCGGTTACTTCACCGATCTGCACGCAGTTTAAATCCCATTTGTCAAAAACAGCCTGCACTTCTGCTTCGCGGCCTTTCTCCACCACAATCAGCATCCGTTCCTGTGATTCTGAAAGTAGAATTTCAAACGGCTGCATATTTTCTTGCCGCGTTGGGACTTTATCCAGATCGATAATCATTCCGTGTTCGCCTTTGGCAGACATTTCTGAATTGGAACAAATAATCCCGGCCGCGCCCATATCCTGCATCCCGATTACGGCTCCGGTTTTAATCACTTCCAAAGAAGCTTCCAATAATAATTTTTCCTGAAAAGGATCGCCAACCTGAACGGCAGGCAAATCATTCACAGAATCTTCCGTGATATTTTTAGAGGCGAAAGCAGCACCGTGAATCCCGTCTTTTCCGGTTGAAGAACCCACAATATAAACCGGATTACCTACGCCGTAAGAAGTTGCCGAAACCGTTTCGCCAGCCTTCACAATTCCGGCAGAGAACGCATTTACCAACGGATTTACCTGGTAGCATTCATCAAAAAACAACTCGCCGCCCACGGTTGGGATGCCAAAAGCATTACCGTAATCGCCAATTCCTTTTACTACTCCTTTTATCAACCATTTTGTGCGATCGTTTTTCAGATCCCCAAAACGAAGTGAATTTAATTGTGCAATCGGACGCGCGCCCATCGTAAAAATATCCCGGTTGATGCCGCCAACGCCTGTTGCCGCGCCCTGATAAGGTTCCAACGCGGAAGGATGATTGTGCGATTCGATTTTAAAAGCGCAGCCGATTCCATCACCCAGATCAACCAAACCGGCGTTTTCTTCTCCCGCCTTAGCCAGCATCCGCGGACCATCTTTCGGTAGTTTTTTTAGCCAGGTGATGGAGTTTTTGTAGGAACAATGTTCGCTCCACATCACCGAAAAAATAGAAAGTTCGGTAAAGTTGGGCGTGCGGCCTAATATTTCTTTAATGCGATTGTATTCTTCGGGAAGCAGGCCAAGGTCTTTGGCGGTTTGTTCGGTAGTTAAATTTTGCGACTCCAAGTTGTTTGCTTTTGGTGGAAGGCCAAAATTATAAATTTAAAGCACGATAGCGAACGTAATCGCAATTAGCTGTGCAAATCATCCCAAAAAATAGGTCGTAAAAGAAGCATCAGTTTAGGTGATGCTTCTTTTACCGGTATATAATTAAAAATAAAACCTTATTCTTGAATAGTAAAATTAATCGGTATCGTATATCTTACCCGCACCGGTTTGCCGTTTTGAATGCCTGGTTTCCATTGCGGTGCCATTTTTAAAACGCGTTTGGCCTCCTCATCAAAGCCATGTCCGGCTGGCCGGCTCACCTGTATATCGGTAATTTTACCATCTTTCTCTACCACAAAACTCATGTAAACGCGTCCGGAAACGCCATCACTTGCAGCCTGTTCCGGGTAGCGCATGTTTTTGCTGAGAAATTTTGCCCAGGCTTCCATCCCACCCGGAAACTCAGGCAGTTTTTCTACCATCGCTGTATTTTTGATGCTATTATCCGGCTGATCTGTTGTACCCTCGCCCCCGGTTGTGCCGCCATTTACAGGCGTATTTAAACCAGGTAAATCTCCCGGAACATCCGTATTTCCGGCAATTGTATTTTGTGCTTCTATGGGTTTTGGGTCGGTTTTAGCCAGCGCATCTGCAACCGGTTTCATATTTTGCGAAACGGATACTACCGGTTTCTGCGCCGCACTTTGTGCCGGCAAAACCGTTTTTTTGCTGATCGGTTTATCCGGCGTAACCGGCGGCGTTTCAATATTACTTAAATCGATTATTATTTCCTTATCCGGTTTGATCACAGCCGCCAAATCCTGATGTGAACGGATTAAATAAGAAGCAGAAAATAATCCGGCCGAAAACAGCACAGCCGTAATCAGCAAAGCTTTCAACAAATTGCTGTTGTAGTGCTTCCGAAGTTCGTAAGCACCATAACTTTTGTTTCTTTCTGAAAATACAACATCGAGCCACTCCACATTGTACAAATTAAATTTTGACTGGAACATATGTGATAAAATTAAATTGTTTATTAACTAACGATTTAGTAGAACTAAAATTGTAGTTATTGTGTTATTTTCAATAATTTTTTCCGAATGAAATTTTCAGCAAAAGAATGTACAATTTCACACAGAAAATATTACACTAATCAGGTTTCTGCATTACATAAACTTGCATTAACTTTGATGAATTTTAAGCCAAATCATACACATAAACCAAATTATAAACCAATGTCTAACATCCGATTTCAAGCTTTACAATCTGTTTCCACCAGAACAATACCGGAAGTAAAAGCACCTTCAACCAGAATTTCCGATTATTTCGGTTCAAACGTTTTCGATAAAAAGAAAATGAAAGAATACTTGTCAAAAGAAGCTTACCAAAGCATTATTGATTCGATTGATAAAGGTGTTCCGGTTGATCGGGAAATTGCCGAACACATTGCCTCAGCCTTAAAAACTTGGGCCGTAAGCAAAGGAGTTACACATTACACGCACTGGTTTCAACCTTTAACCGGTACCACGGCAGAAAAACATGATTCTTTTTTTGAACCCAGCGGAGACGGAAGCGGAATAGAAAAGTTTAGCGGAGATGCGCTCTCGCAGCAGGAACCGGATGCTTCCAGCTTCCCGAACGGCGGCATCCGCAATACATTTGAAGCACGCGGTTATACGGCCTGGGATCCGTCGTCACCGGCATTTATCATCAGCCAGACTTTGTGTATTCCAACCGTTTTTGTTTCGTATACCGGTGAAGCACTGGATTATAAAGTGCCTTTGTTAAAAGCTTTGGTTGCTTTGGACAAAGCTGCGGTTGATGTTTGCCATTATTTTGATAAAGGGATTGAAAAAGTAAACGCCTCTCTCGGTATTGAGCAGGAATATTTTTTAGTTGATATCGCCTTGTTTAATGCCCGGCCGGATTTATTTCTGACGGGAAGAACGCTGTTCGGACACATGTCTGCCAAAAGCCAGCAACTGGAAGATCATTATTTTGGGTCGATCCCGGATCGTGTTTACGCCTACATGCAGGATTTTGAAACCGAAGCCTTGAAACTGGGCATCCCGTTAAAAACCCGGCACAATGAAGTTGCGCCTTCGCAATTTGAGTGCGCGCCGATTTATGAAGAAATAAACCTGGCTATCGATCACAACCAGTTATTGATGGATTTGATGGATAAAGTTGCCTTGCGCCATCATTTTAAAGTTTTATTACATGAGAAACCTTATGCCGGCATCAACGGCTCGGGCAAGCATAATAACTGGTCGCTGATTACCAATACAGGTAAAAATTTGCTTTCGCCGGGTAAAACGCCTAAAAATAATTTGATGTTTTTAACCTTTTTTGTAAACACCATTCGCGCGGTTTACGAACATGCTGATTTGTTGCGTGCTTCCATTGCCTCCGTAACCAACGATCATCGTTTAGGTGCGAACGAAGCGCCGCCGGCTATTATTTCCATCTTTTTAGGAAGCCAGCTAAATGAGGTTTTAGACGAAATTGATACCGCTCGCATCAGCCGAATCATGAAAGACGAAAATTCTTTATGGTCTGGCATCCCGAAAATCCCGCAGATTTTACGCGACAATACCGATCGTAACCGTACTTCGCCTTTCGCCTTTACCGGCAATAAATTTGAATTGCGCGCGGTTGGTTCATCGGCAAATTCTTCCAGTCCGATGACAATTTTAAATTTGATTGTTGCCGATCAGTTAACCAAATTTAAATATGATGTAGATAAGCTGCTAAAAAAAGGCGAGAAAAAAGATGTGGCTTTGATGACGGTTATCAAAAGATACATCAAAGAATCTAAATCTATCCGTTTTGAAGGAAACGGTTACAGTGAAGAGTGGGAAAAAGAAGCCGTAACAAGAGGTTTAGCCAACATTAAATCCACGCCAAAAGCTTTAGATGTTTTACTTTCTGAAAAAACAGCCGAATTATTCCATAAAACAGGCGTTTTCAGTGATCGCGAATCTCACGCCCGACATGAAATTTTGCTGGAAAGCTTCTACAAAAAATTACAGATTGAAGCACGCGTTATCGGCGAATTAATCAACAGTTCCATCCTTCCGGCGGCCATTGTTTATCAAAATAAATTGATTGATAACGTAAAAGGATTGAAAGAAATTGGTTTGGAGGAAGCTGCTTACGAAGTACAAATGGATTTAATCCGAAAAATTTCCGGCCATATCAATGAAGTTAAAACCAACGCAAATAAAATGCTGGAAGAACGTAAAAAAGCAAATGTGCTGGAAGATATCCGCGAAAAAGCGATTGCTTATGATGAAAATGTAAAAAGTTATTTCGACCCGATCCGTTATCACGTAGATAAATTGGAACAATTGGTTGATGATGCGCAATGGCCGCTGCCAAAATTCAGGGAATTGTTGTTTATTAAATAGGTTTTTAGCGGTGAGGTTTGAGGTACGAGCCGTGAGGTTTTAGGTTTGAGCTTGATAAATATAAAGCTTCGGAAAATTTCCGGAGCTTTTTTTATGCCGATAAAAACAGTACGCCATTTATTGAACTATCACAAACCATGAACTAATAACCATGAACTAATAACCATGAACTCTTTGCATACCTCAAACCTCACGGCTCGTACCTCAAACCTCACACCTTTTCCCTACTTTTGCCGCATGATTTCATCTCAGCGCTATGATCTGCGGGGCGTTTCTGCTTCCAAAGAAGACGTACATCAGGCCATAAAATCTATCGACAAAGGTATTTTTCCGAAAGCTTTCTGCAAGATAATTCCTGATATTTTAGGCCGTGATGAGGCGTTTTGCAATATTATGCATGCTGACGGTGCCGGTACAAAATCATCTCTGGCTTATTTATATTGGAAGGAAACCGGCGATTTATCGGTTTGGAAAGATATTGCGCAGGATGCCGTAATCATGAATCTGGATGATTTGCTTTGCGTTGGTGCTACGGATGATATTTTATTATCTTCCACTATCGGCAGAAATAAAAATTTGATTCCCGGAGAAGTGATTGCCGAGATCATCAACGGCACTGAAGATTTACTGGCTCAGCTTCGCGAAGCAGGAATAGGGATTTATTCTACGGGAGGTGAAACGGCCGATGTTGGCGATTTAGTACGGACGATTATTGTGGATTCTACCGTAACCTGCCGCATGAAAAGAGCGAATGTAGTTGATAACAGCCGAATCCGAGCCGGAGATGTAATTGTTGGTTTGGCTTCCGACGGACAAGCTTCCTACGAAAATAATTATAACGGTGGAATGGGTTCTAACGGATTAACTTCTGCCCGCCATGATGTGTTTAACAAAGCTTTAGGCCGCAAATTTCCGGAAAGTTTTGATCCGGCCGTTCCGGAAGAACTGGTTTTTTCAGGCACTAAAAACCTGACTGATTTAATCGATATCGGCAATGGCAAAACCGTAACAGCCGGAAAGTTAGTGCTTTCTCCCACAAGAACTTATGCGCCTGTTATTAAAGCGATTTTGCAGGATCACCGTTCGCAGATTCATGGAATGGTACATTGCAGCGGCGGCGCGCAAACCAAAGTGCTGCATTTTGTGGATGATGTACACGTAATTAAGGACAATATGTTTCCGGTGCCGCCTTTGTTTCGGTTAATTCAGCAGGAATCCGGCACCGGCTGGCAGGAAATGTACAAGGTTTTTAACATGGGCCACCGCATGGAAATATACGTGCCGGAAGAACTGGTTGAAAAAATTATTGAAATTTCAGAAAGTTTTAACATTGCTGCACAAGTAGTTGGCCGTGTGGAAACAGCTTCTGTTAAAAAACTAACGATCCGTTCTGAATTCGGAGAGTTTGTTTATTAGCAGATTACCGGTGGTGTTTTCTATGCTTTCTACCAGAATTATTACTCTTTTTATGCGTTGTTTTCTTTGAAGATCTTCTGCGCGATTCAACACGGCGATGCTTCTTTTGCGAAGTATTTTTTGTGGAAGTAACCGGCGCGGCAGGCTTTGTTGCAGCAGTATCCTGCTTTGAAACAGTATTTTGCTTTTCTGCCTGATCTTTTTGTGATACTGTTTTTACAGTGAAATTATTGTTACGGATCCCATATTCCAGCATTCGTTTATCAGCTTTTGCGGTGGTATCGTTGCCGTTCTCCACAGGAAATTCGCGCATTAAAACACCTTCCTTAATATAAAAATTATCTTCGCCATGATAACCTTTTCTTTGTGAAGAAGTTAGCTTTGGGAAATCCAGCTTTTGCGCTTTATTATCTTTGTATTCAAAAGCATAAATCTGTGTACGAACGGTAGAATCCTTTGATTTTGCCTGGATCAAAATCTCCGGGTTACCATCCATATCCATATCCGTATTGTAAACATCAGTAATTGCACCGTCCAAATCGCCTGTTGTGGTGGTGTATTTTGCTTCTGCCGAATCGGAGGCCAAAATCAAAAATGAACCTGTTTCTGTCGATCCTCTTCCCCAGCTAAAAACATCAAAACTGTTTCCAGGTGAAACCTCAACCACTTTGTGAAACCGGAAAGGCTGCGTTAAAACAGTTTTTCCCGGCGTAGTTACGGTTTGAACCGGCCTCTGTTCGTTTGTATTACAACCCGAAATTATTACTGTAAAAACAGCAATTACAAACGGTAATATGCTTCTTTTATCACCTAAAAACATCATAGCTATCAATTAAATAATATATCCGGCGGAAGTTCTGTTTGCGGTTTTCCAACCTGATTTAGATAAACTCTTAACGTACTTGATTCGCCTGCATCAAAGTATTTGATTTTGATTTTATGCGATCCTTTGGATAAAGGCACCAAACTATTTTTCTGGGAAGAAGTGCGTTTTCCTTCATTATCAACCACCAGTTCATCATCCAGATACAGTTGCGAACCATCATCGGATTTTAAACCTAAATTATAATTTCCATCCTGATCAATACGTACATAACCCTGGTAAATTACGCCAAAAACCCGGTTATTTTTTTTAAAACCAGTAACGCTGAGGTTTTTAGTTATTCCGGTATCGATTACCGGTGCATCATCCAGTTGTGCCGAAGCCGTAAAATTGCCGCTCAATACCTTGTATTTTAAACCTTCGCTAACGGCCTGTACATTTACGGCAGCTAATGGTTCGCGGTTATACAGTAAAATTTTATTGACAATACTTCGCTTTCCGGCTGGCGTATATTCTACCGTTTGCAGTGTTTTAACCTGGTTTTTATCTAAATCAATGTGGATTGAACCATTATCTGCAAACAATTCCTTCGGCAAAGGATCATCGACAGTGTAATAAAGTTTTGCATCCCTTACCGAAGGTTTCCACTGATAATTTACGTTTTGTGTTAAGATTGCCGTATCGCGGATGCCAATCGGTTCCGGAACACGAAAGTTGATACAGGCCGCATCCAAACGGTTTAAATGCCGAGGCAAACGCGTTTCGGCAAAATCCTTGTAGTTTTTATTTGCCAAAGGTGTCCACGCAATTTCAGAAAGTGCCAGCAATCGCGGCAGCAGCATATATTCCACTTTATCCGTTGTGGCAATATATTCCGTCCATAAATTTGCCTGCACACCAATTACATAAGCTTGTTGCCCGGTTGTTAAAACTGTTGGAACAGGATTGTAAGCGTAAGTTTGCTGTAACGGCGCATAACTGCCGATAGAAAGCGGTTCCTGAATAGATTTTGACTGTGCTTTATCAAAATACAAACCCGAATTCTGGGAAGTCATAATCACATCGTGGCTCAATTTGGCAGCTGCAATTCCGCCGGCTTCGCCTCTCCAGCTCATCACGGTTACATTCGGTGCTAATCCGCCTTGTAAAATTTCGTCCCAGCCGATAGCACTTCGCCCGTTATCATTCAAAAACTTTTCGATTCGCTGTACAAAATAGCTTTGTAAACCGTGTTCATTTTTCAGCTTTAATTTCCTGATTAAACGCTGGCAAAAAACAGATCTCCGCCAGATGCTTTTCGGCACTTCATCTCCGCCGATGTGGATGTATTTCCCCGGGAATAAAGCCATTACTTCGGTTAACACATCTTCCAGAAAGCTAAAAGTATATTCTGTGGGGCAATAAACATCATCAAAAACGCCCCAGGTTTCGGCTACTTTATAAACCTTTTTCGGGTTACAGCTCAGTTCCGGATAGGCCGCTAAAGCAGCCAGCGAGTGGCCGGGCATTTCAATTTCTGGGACAATCGTAATGTACCGGTCGGAAGCGTATTTAACAATTTCCTTGATTTCCTCCTGCGTATAAAAACCGCCGTACGGTGTTTGGTCAAACTGCTGATCTGCCCGCCGGCGTGTATTTCCGATCAGCGTTTGTGCACGCTGACTACCGATTTCTGTTAATTTGGGATATTTTTTAATCTCTATCCGCCAGCCCTGATCGTCTGTTAAATGCCAGTGAAAAGTGTTGATTTTATAAGCAGCCAGCAAATCAATATATTCTTTGATAAAAGAAGCAGGGAAAAAATGACGGGAAACATCCAAGTGCATACCGCGGTATTTAAAGCGCGGATGATCTTCAATTTCCAAACAATTTAAGGTTGAATTTCCCTGTAATTTGGCATCTTCCAGCAACTGAATTAAGGATTGCACGCCGTAAAATAAACCTGCATCACGGCCAATAAGCTTAATTTGTGTTGGGGTGATTTTTAACTGATAACCTTCATCCGGTAGGTTTTCTGCGCCGGAATTTGTTAAAATAATTAAAGAAGCGGCCGTATCATTTTTTAAATTCTGATTGCTGTTTGTAAAATTATTGAGGTAGGAAGAAAGGAACGCAACCGAGCGGTCATCTTTTAAATCTGTTTGTACGATGCTTCTTTTATGCAGTAAAAATCGACCTGCATTTTGTTTAACGGCGTACGGAGCCGGAATTAAACCAAAGTTTGGATCAGGATTTTGAGAAAAACTATACTCGGCAATTAACAGAAAAACAGATATAAAAATACAGAAATGCTTGAAAATCATTCGTAAACAAAAAGTTGTAACACCAAAACTATAAAATAATCCGGCTTTATAAAATCTATGCGTTTAAACAATAGTTACCTAAATATAATCCCTACTTTTTTTGAAGATAAGTTTTCGAGCATCGGCTTAAAAATCAGCAAAGCATTTTGCCTGGTCTTTGCCAGCAACTGCATATCCGAAGCGTTTTTAAGCAAACGCTGTTCAGCAATTTTATAAATTCCTTCCACCAAATCTTTGGTATCGGTTGGAAACCAGGAACCCGAAACATCATACACTTTGGATTTTTGATGATCCAGTTTTACATAGCAGATTTCCGGCTGCGGCAGGTAAACGGTTACCGAATCTTCTCCAACCTGCACAACATCTTTTTTTTGCACTTTTACCAAATCGATACAACCTGTTACTTCGCCAACGGCCACAAATAAAATCCGTTTATCCGGTAAAATAGCGCGTACTTCTTTTTGCTCGATCACATCTTTCATTGAATATTTAACCAGTTCCAATTTGCCCATCGATATAATTTTTTCGACCATTACATCTTCGTGAAACTCTTTCCGGGAACCAAATAATTTACCTTTTAGGAAGTAATAACCGCCGGCCATTATGCCCAGCACAATAACTAAAAGTATTAAAAAGCGGATCAGGCTGCCACCTGCAGAACTACGGTTCGTCATGATTTTTATGCGATAAAAAAAGCTTCTGCCAAAAACGGCCAGAAGCTTTGTTAAATTTCAGCAAACCGTTTTAATTCGCTGCAACAACACTTTCTTTAGCAGCTAAATAACGTTCTGCTTCCAACGCTGCCATACAACCTGTTCCGGCTGCAGTAATTGCCTGGCGAAAAATCTTATCCTGCGCATCGCCGCAGGCAAAAACACCTTCCACGTTGGTTTCGGTAGAACCCGATTTGGTGATGATGTAACCGATTTCGTCTGTTTCAATATATTCTTTAAAAATATCTGTGTTTGGATGATGGCCGATGGCAACAAAAAACCCGGTTACATCCAATAAACGCTCTTCAGAAGTTAAGTTATTTTTGATGCGAACACCGGTTACGCTTTGTCCGTCGCCAACAATTTCCTGCGTTTCAGAACTATAAAAAATTTCAATATTAGGTGTATTTTGTACACGGCTAACCATTGCTTTGGAGGCACGAAACTCTTCCCGGCGAACGATCATATAAACTTTACGGCATAATTTTGCCAGATAAGTAGCTTCTTCGGCAGCGGTATCGCCTGCCCCAACAATCGCCACATCCTGATTTTTGAAGAAAAAACCATCACAAACCGCGCAGGCAGAAACACCAAAACCATTGTACTTCTGTTCGGATTCCAAACCCAGCCATTTTGCTGATGCACCTGTAGAAATAATTACGGTATCTGCTAAAATCGTTTTTACCTCATCCACAACCACTTTATGCGGCGTACCCGACAAATCTACCGAACTGATGTAACCAAACCTGATATCCGTACCAAAACGTTCGGCCTGTTTTTGAAAATGCTCCATCATTTCCGGCCCTTGGATTCCATCCGGATAACCCGGGAAATTTTCCACTTCCGTAGTTTGCGTTAACTGGCCGCCGGCCAGCATTCCGGTATATAAAACCGGTTTTAAATCAGCACGGGCAGCATAAATAGCAGCAGTATAACCGGCAGGGCCGGAACCGATAATCAGGCATTGTACGTGTTCAATATCTTGGGACATGTGTTTTACGATTTTATGCAAAAATACAATTTCGATTGCACAATCGGTTAAAGGCAAATGTCAAACTAAGCTAATTTTAAGGTGGTAAAAGAAGTATGAGGGAACGATTGGGAAGGCGGATACAGCTGTATAATTATGCATCTACATTTTTTCTACTTCTCAAGTAATCAGAAAAAGAATTGCGCTCACCATCTTCTTTTTTTGCTTCATCATAAAGGCGGACATCTTCTGAATCTTACAATTCTTCTAACAAATTATTAAACTCCTGAAT
Source organism: Sphingobacteriaceae bacterium (assembly GCA_903642215.1). Lineage (GTDB taxonomy): Bacteria > Bacteroidota > Bacteroidia > Sphingobacteriales > Sphingobacteriaceae > Mucilaginibacter_A. The sequence goes on from CAHJWG010000002.1 coordinate 284,692, forward strand.
TGGAATGACAACAGAAATTTTTTCGCCGGATTGATCTGTAATATATTGCGGATGTATGTTGAGCATAATTAATTTTTATTCAGGATGGAATTAAACAAATATTAGTTCTATAAATTTAGAAATTAATGCTTGTGAATAAAAGACAACCTTTTTTATTTCGCAGCTTCAACCTTTTCCCACTTCACATAATCCTTTTGCTTTTTATTATTGGTGATTGGCCCTTCCATCCAATTGTAATCATCGTGGAGTTTTAACTTGTAATAAACATAGAACTTACCTTTTGGGTAGGATTTGTTTTGTTTTCTAAAAGTTAATTCTTGCCCGTCAAATAAAACTTGGTCTATGGCAAACTTCTTTTTAGCCGGACAAGTAAGCTCCAAATTTCCGTTAGCTACAAGTTTAATTTGGTAAACATCAGCAGAATTAACATTGGTTTGCATGCCAATTCCCCAATGTTCTTTCCAATTGCCAATCAGTTGTTGTTTCGTATCAGCTTTACTTGTTACCGGTTTATTTTCTTTAATTGTAATGGTATCATTTTTTACAATTGTATCTCTTTCTATTATTTTATTTTCCTTTTGATTTTTATTATTGGTACAGGAAAATATTAGGAGAAGTAATAATAAGAAATATATTTTTTTCACTTTTTTAATATTAAATGTAGTCTTAATAAAGTTTGAGATTATTGCGATTTCTAAGCTTCTGTTAACCAGTATTTGTATTTGATTTTTCCAATTAAAGATCTCAAATCTATTCATACCGATCCTTCTTGGATTGAATAATTCGGATAACATCGTCATGCAGTTGTCCATCAACAATATCTTTCAAATGCAATTGCTTATCTACATATTGGACATGTAATCTCCAGCCGGAAATTTTATCAATATCAGCCCTGTAAATGGTTTGTTTTACACCAATTACTTTATGTAATCTGGTTTTAGGAAATTGACGTGTTTTGTGTGCATTGTTGTCTTCCAATTCTGCCAAAGCTTCCAGAAACTTGATTTTTAAATCAATTAAAGGAAGGATTTTATTGGCTTCATAAATAACACCATAAGCATCTAACAGAACTTTTATTTCTGCCATAATAATTACAAAATGCCAATCTTTGAATAGATTGCTTCGCCAACTTCTTTGTAAACATTTTCTGCTTGGTCTCTATTTACTAATCGGAAAAGTGTAAGCGAAATTTTATCGAATATGGGATCTTCATCCACAGCAGCAATCATTCTGTTGTCTTGATCAACTTTTATAAGGAACAAAGAACTGTCCAGTCCGCCTTTTAAATTAAAAATATACGGAACAGAAGAATTTTCTTTAAAAGCAGTTTTACCGTTTAATAGAGATTGAGAAACAAAATTAATTTGCTTCCCTATCATTTCTCTTTGTTCGGAAGAAAAAACAGACATATCCTTATCGAAGGATTTTGTAATGTCGAACTCTAATTTCATCATATAAAAATACGATTATTTCGGTAATTAGTTGATAAAATTAAGCTCAATGTTTTAAATAAAATCGAGCCCAATTTTTATCCGGTAAAAACAGCATCCAACTACACCGAAAAACTTTCCACTGCCAACCGGTAACTATCCAAACCAAAACCTAAAATCACACCTTTGCAATTGGCGGATAAAAAAGAATGATGCCGAAAAGTTTCGCGTTGATGTACGTTGGAAATATGGACTTCCACAACCGGCGTTGTAACCGCTGCAATGGCATCGGCAATGGCTATGGAAGTATGCGTATAACCGCCCGCATTCAATACAATTCCATCAAATTCAAAACCAACTTCCTGGATTTTATCAATCAGTTCGCCTTCTTTGTTGCTTTGAAAATAACTGAATTCTATTTGCGGAAAACGCGCCTGCAATCCCGAAAAATAACCGGTAAAAGAAGCATTGCCATAAACTGAAGGCTCGCGTACACCCAGCAGGTTTAAATTTGGTCCGTTGATAATTTGTATCTTCATCACTCAAACATAAATATAATCTGTAAATAATTTTGGACTGGCTTTCTACAATCAACGGTTTTCGCTCCTATTTAAAGCTGGAAAAGTTTTTGTCGCCCAATTCTGTGGAGGCATATTTGCAGGATATGGACAAATTACAGCAGTTTTCCGCTTCATTAATTCCGCAGCGCAAACCCGAAACCGTTTCTACACAAGATTTAAAAGCCTTTATCCAATGGGTTAACGAACTGGGAATGACACCGGCTTCGCAAGCCCGGATTCTATCAGGCATCAAAGCTTTTTACAAATTTATGCTGATGGAAAACCTGCTTTCCCACAATCCATCGGAACAAATTGAAGCACCAAGATTAACGCGGAAACTCCCCGATACGTTAAATATTTTAGAGATTGATGCTTTGATTGCTGCCATCGATCTATCCAAACCCGATGGCTTTCGCAATAAAACCATGCTGGAAGTGCTGTACAGTTGCGGTTTGCGGGTAACGGAATTGATTACTTTGAAAATATCTAACTTGTATTTGGAAGATGATTTTATCAAGATTCTTGGGAAAGGAAACAAGGAACGTTTGGTGCCAATTGGCGAACAAGCCAGCAAACTATTAAAGATTTACTTGGAACAAATCCGCGTGCATCTCAACATTAAAAAAGGACAGGAAGATTATGTTTTTTTGAGTAAGCGCGGCACCTTGCTTTCCCGTGTAATGGTTTTTATGATTATTAAAAGCCTTGCCGAAAAAACAGGCCTTAAAAAGAGCATCAGTCCGCATACTTTCCGCCATTCTTTTGCCACACATTTGATTGAAGGCGGTGCGGATTTACGCGCCGTACAAGAAATGCTGGGCCATGAAAGCATCACTACAACAGAAATTTATACACACTTGGACCGGGAATATTTACGGGAAACTATTATCCAATATCATCCGCGGAGCTAAAAAATTTTTCACAATTAATCTTGATAAAACGAATATTATACTGATGAACCCTAACCCCGAAATCATAAAAACAAAGCAGCATTTTACGGTTCTCGACGGATTAAGAGGTATTGCCGCGCTTGCAGTCGTGCTTTTTCATTTCATGGAAATGGCTATAGCCGATTATAGTAAAAACTTTGTCGGCCATGGTTTTTTAGCGGTAGATTTCTTTTTTTGTTTATCAGGATTTGTAATCGGTTACGCTTATGATGACCGAATTAAAAAAATCGGCCTGATCGAATTTTTTAAATCCAGGATCATCCGGCTGCATCCGTTGGTAATTTTAGGTTCAGTATTGGGTTTGTTAACTTTTTTATTTGATCCGTTTGGCGGCCAGGCACAACTGTATAAAACCGGTAGAATTATACTCATTTTTATCAGTTCTGTTTTCCTGATTCCGTTTCCAACAATGCCGGAACGTGCATATAATTTGTTCAGCTTTAATGCACCTTCATGGTCTTTATTTTGGGAATATATAGCCAATGTTTTTTACGCTTTTTTTCTATCTAAAATCAATCAAAGATGGTTGTTTTTGCTGATCATAATTTCTGCTTCGGCACTTTTTCTGGTTGATTATCAGGCAGAAAACTTAATGGGCGGCTGGGGAAAAGATACTTTTTGGCATGGTTGCGCCCGTATCGGTTACTCGTTTTCGGCCGGATTGTTTATTTATCGTTCTAATTGGATCATAAAAAATAAACTCGGTTTCGTCGGCTTGTCGATACTATTGATACCGGTTTTTATAATGCCTTATTTAAAATGGAACTGGCTGGCCGAACTACTGGTTGTATTATTTTACTTCCCATTAATTATCGCTTTGGGTGCCGGAACAACTGTAAAAGCAGGTTTAAAAAAAATATGCACGTTCTCCGGCAATATATCTTATCCTTTATACATGACGCATTACGCCGTAATCTGGATGTTTTCAAATTATTACAATGCCTACAAGCCCGGCACAAGTCAACTATTTTATATTATTACCGGCAGTATAATCCTTTTAGTTGGCTTTGCTTATCTGGTAATGGTATTTTACGATATGCCGGTTAGAAAATATTTGAGTGCGAAAAGGAATAAAATTTAATTTGAAATAAAATCTGATATGGCATTTAGTTTTGGATATTCCCGCAAAAAATCTTAATCCAATTTTACTGATGCTTCTTTTACCGGTATAAAAACAGGAAATATTTTTGTGGAATTACCATTTGAAAATCTCACTTATTTTTGCGGAGAGATAAAAATAAATTTTTCAATCATCGTTTCCAAAGGCAACAATCCGGTCAAATTCTTCTGCTTTAAGTGTCATAACAGATAATCTTCCCTGCTTTACCAAACTGATATTTTCCAATTGTTTATCAGCTTTGATTTCGGCAAGTGTTACCGGTTTTTTAAAATCCTGTACCGGTTCCAGGTCAACCACAACCCAATTCGGGTTGGAAGTTGTCGGATCTTGGTAAAAGGACTTCACCACTTTTGCAATTCCAACCACTTCTTTGCCTTCGTTGCTGTGATAATATAAAACCAGATCACCTTTTTTCATTTCTTTCAGGTTATTGCGCGCCTGATAATTTCGAACGCCGTCCCACATCGTATATTTATCTTCCTTAAATTTTTCCCAGCTATATTTATGCGGTTCTGATTTGACTAAAAAGTAGTTCATTATTTTTTATTGAAAGCTGTTTTATCACTATAAATCCGGGCTAAAGATAAATGCAAGTGTTTATATTTTACATTTGTAGCTGCCGATTTTTTGGCAAAATTGTTAATTCTTTTTTAAATTGATTCCGTAAAAGAAGTATCAAATAAAAAACTAAAAAAATTTCTGCTGCAATAAAAGAGGTTGATATTTCATGAAAAAAACACTACTGCTCATCATTTTATCTATTTTAAATTCAGCTGTAATTTATGCGCAGTATGATCAGGAAAAAGCGCAACAATTAGTCAAAAACTACCTGAATCGTAAAAGTCTCAAAGTCAAAAGCACAAGCTTTAGTTCAATCCAGGTTTTAAGAAGTTCATTTTCAAATACGAAACAATATAAAAATTACCAGGATAAAATTGACAGTTTGAAACTTGCCGGCAGAAGAATTGATGCGCGGATTGCTAAAATGAAAACTACTGCCGAATTGAACCAGGCAAAAAAAGACAGTAACCGGCTTTCGCACGAATTGGTGGCCACCAGCGATGAACTTATTGATTTTATGACGGCTTACAAGGGCAATCCTGTTGGCTGGCAAATTAAAGCCAATGTTTCAAAGCGAAGTAGAAAAACTTTTTATTTTAATCACGAATTAATGCAGATTGATTCTGTGAGATAAACATCAAATCCTAAAAAAGCTAACGAGACCGATGCTTCTTTTACCGGCAAAAAATTAAAAAGCTAAACAACAATTGACAAAACGTTTTTATCTTTGGCAGCACTCAAATTAAAAAATGCCCGGGTGGCGAAATTGGTAGACGCACCACTTTGAGGGGGTGGCGTCCGAAAGGATGTAGCGGTTCGAATCCGCTTCCGGGCACCAAAAAGTTAAATATCCAACTGCAAACCATCGTAAGCCAGCTTGATATTTGCCGGCAACTCTGTAGAAACATCTTGGAATTTACCTAACCGATGACTGATATGCGTAAAATAAGTCATCTCCGCTCCTATTTTTTCGGCAAAAGCAATCGCTTCCTGAAACGTAAAATGCGAAATGTGTTTTTCCTTCTGTAAAGCATTAAGCACTAAAATTTTGCTGCCTTTTATTTTTTCAGTTTCCGTTTCCGATACTGTTTTTGCATCGGTAATATAGGTAAAATCCTTGATGCGAAAACCCAGAACCGGCAGTTTATAATGCAATACCTCGATAGGGATCATCCGGATTCCGGCTGCCGTAAAGGGTTCAAGATCAATTGTTTTTAAGTTGATTTGTGGTATGCCCGGATATTGATAATCACTAAAAATATAAGAAAACTCACGCTTTAAAGCAGCCTGAACACGCAGGTTTGCAAACACATCGATAGCAGAATTTTGAAAATAATTAAAGGCTCGGATGTCATCCAAACCGGCAATATGATCTTTGTGTTCGTGGGTAAAAACAACAGCTTCCAGGTGCTTAACCTGCGCACGCAGCATTTGGTAACGAAAATCCGGGCCAGAATCAATCACCACATTTTTACCGTTATCTTCAATTAAAATAGAGGAACGCAAATGCTTGTCGTGCGGATCGGTAGAAGTGCAAACTGCGCAAGTACAAGCAATTACAGGCACGCCCTGCGAAGTTCCGGTTCCTAAAAATGTAATACGCACAGTTGGTTTTAGCTGATGGTTATCAATTGAAATCTATTTGCAATGATTTTTAGCCGATAAAAGAAGCATGTGCTAACACAATCCTCATCTTAAATCTACTACTTCAACACCGGGATAATTTTTTTTGTTGAAACCAAAAACAGCATCAGAACCTTTATAATCCGTAGCGGCAGAATTTAAAATATAAGTGTAACGACTTCCGTTTTTATCGGAAACAGCTGCACTGTAAATCAACGATTTTGATTTGTTAATTTGCAGTTTGATTTTGAAAAAAGGCTTTTTACTATCCACCGGCGTTAAATCAATTTGCTGATATACAATGCCTTGCTGCTTCACTTCTCCCGTAAATAAATACTTGTACCCTTTTTCGTAAATGGTAAAAATTTGTGCCGGGTTTAAAGATTGCGAACTGTTATCCACATCGTTAACCTGTATTTCGTTGTCTTTTTTCAGGTATGTCCATTGGGTTTTTCCATCGCTGATAATCTCCTGACTAATACTTTTTGCACTATTAGAACCTTCATAAAGCGTTACCCGAAATTTATTTGTTTTTGGGTTTGCAATGATGGTTCCGCTTTGTTTGTAACCTTTAATATTCTCCTGCGGATTATCTAAAACGTAACTAAAATCTGATTTAATAGCCGAAAAAGCTTTATATTTTTTGCTCACACCATCCAAAATAACTTTGGCTTTTGCATCCGTTTGTGCCTGTACAGTTGCGCAGGCAAACAAAATCAGCGCACAACTGCATACTCTTTTTAGTATCATAAGTTTATTTTGAATCGATATTACTTAAAAACTGTTCCAGCGCATAATCGTCCGGCATTAAAACTTCGCGCGCTTTACTTCCCTCAAACGGGCCAACAATTCCCGCTGCTTCCAGCTGATCAATAATCCGGCCGGCACGGTTGTAACCTAACTTTAATTTACGCTGAATGAGGGAGGTTGAACCTTGCTGGTGCATTACAATTAACCGGGCAGCTTCTTCAAAAAGCGGATCGCGGTCGCCGGCATCAAATTCTTTCTGATTACTTTCCCCGCCTTCTCCCACAAATTCAGGCAGCATAAAAGCGGTTGGATAACCACGCTGGTTACCGATAAAATCAGATATTTTTTCTACTTCCGGCGTATCTACAAAAGCACATTGTAAACGAATTAAATCGTTTCCGGTAGATAAAAGCATATCGCCGCGGCCAATCAACTGATCAGCACCGCCGGCATCCAGAATTGTACGCGAATCTATTTTAGATAACACCCGGAAAGCCAGGCGAGCCGGAAAATTCGCCTTGATCGTTCCGGTAATAATATTTACGGACGGGCGTTGCGTGGCAATTACCAAATGGATGCCCACCGCACGGGCCAGTTGTGCTAAACGGGCAATTGGGGTTTCCACTTCTTTACCGGCCGTCATCATTAAATCTGCAAATTCATCTACAATCAACACGATAAACGGTAGAAAACGATGGCCGCTGGTAGGTACTAATTTGCGGTTTACAAACTTCAAATTGTATTCTTTCAGGTTTCTAACCTGTGCATCTTTTAATAGATCATAACGCTGATCCATCTCAATACAAAGCGAATTAAGCGTGTTGATTACCTTTTTCGTATCTGTAATAATAGCATCTGCTTCGTCCGGCAGTTTTGCCAGAAAATGTCTTTCAATCTTTCGGAACAACGTTAATTCTACTTTCTTCGGATCAACCAACACAAATTTTAATTGCGAAGGATGTTTACTGTACAAAAGGGAAACCAGAATTGCGTTGATTCCAACGGATTTACCCTGGCCGGTTGCGCCGGCAACCAACAAATGCGGCATTTTGGCTAAATCAGCAATATACACTTCGTTGGAAATGGTTTTTCCAAGTGCAATCGGCAAATCCATCGTGTTATTCTGGAATTTTTCTGTTTCCAGAATCGAGCGCATAGAAACCATTTCCGGATGCTGATTAGGCACTTCAATACCGATAGTTCCTTTACCCGGCATCGGCGCAATAATCCGGATACCCAATGCGGCCAAACTTAGCGCAATATCATCTTCCAGGTTTTTTATTTTGGAAATACGTACGCCCGGTGCCGGGATAATTTCATACAAAGTTACGGTTGGGCCAACGGTTGCCTTGATTTTTGCAATCTCGATGTTATAATGATTCAGCGTTTCAACAATTTTATCTTTGTTGGATTCTAATTCTTCATTATTGATCTGGATTTTATTCGGGCCATAATTTTCCAGTAAACTAATTCGTGGCTTCTCGTAAGAACTCAGGTCAAGTTCCGGATCATACAAGCCAAATTCTTCCACCAATTTATTTGCAGTTTGCTCTACTTCCGGCTCTGCCACCGTAAAAGTTGGCTCCGTTCTAACTTCCTCCTCTAAATCCTCTTCAATTTCTAAAGCCGGTTCTGGTGTAAGCACAACAGGTTTGAAAACTTCTGTCAGCGGGATTATTTTCGGGACATTTGTTTCAGCGGGCCGCTTTTTAGGAATATTAAATTCGAAGTTATCCGCTGTTTCAATATCCGTTTTTAAAGGTGATACTGCGTTTACCGGGTAATTTTGGGTAAGTTTTTCTGTGGATGACGGCGCAAAAACTTCCTCTTCCGCAACGGTTACTTTGTTTAGCGGAATATTTTGAGAGAGTTTTACACCAGGAAGTTCTTCTTCCGTTGCCGTAGTTACAGTATCGTTTATGGTGTCTGTTTCTAATTTTAATTTTCTTTCGGGAAGTTTAAAATCGATATTATAAACAACGATCAGGAAAGTAAGCGCGGCAAAAATTAATAAACCGGCAGTTCCGGCTGCACCAATCTGCACATCAAGCAAACGGTTCGTCCAAAACCCAAACTGTCCTTCCAAAAAATGCGGATAATCATTAATCAATCCATGCAAAAAACCGATGGCAACCGATAAAAAAAGGAGGCTAAAAAAAGCATATCCTAATGTTTTACTGATGGAAAACAGGCGGACTTTAAACAGTAAACGATAACCGATCACCAAAAAAACAATTACAAATACAAAGGAAGCCACACCGAACCATTCGTAAATAAACTGGTGCGAAAGCAGTGCGCCTAATTTGCCTAACCAGTTTTGCACCAAAGGGTTGGTAACGCCGCTGTCAATTAATTCCTGCGGTGTTTTCCAGAAATTACTCCAGCCACCGTTAGATTCAAGTACGTAACTCTGGTCGTCTTCCCAGGTAAATAAATAGGATGTAAAAGCGATAAGAAAGTATAGGCAGATGATTAAAAAAAACAAACCTGTAACTTTTACAATCCGTCCGTCTTTCAAATCAAATGACGGTAATTCGGGTTTACTTTTTTTGCTTTTGGGGAACATGTAAGGTGCCCCGGACTTATTTTCTTCCTTTAAAGTAGTATTCTTAAACTGATTTCCTTTTGGAGGCATTTACGTTAAACAGATTTTTTTGCACAACAAAGTTAAAATATTTGTACGCAGAAGCATTTATATTTAAGTTTTAATTAAACACGAATAATATTTTTCAATGTATAAATCCGCTGCATATCTTGTTGTATAAGGGTTTTACAATGCTTCTTTTATACGGTTAAAATCCAATTTAGATATTAAAGGTCTGTCAGCCGTGTTCCGGTCCGCTTTATGTAATTCCTAAAATCAAGCACAATACCTGCCAGAAAGTAAAATATAAGTGGGAAACCTACCGCCAGAAAAGAAGAATAGATAAAAAACAGCCGAATTTTGGCTATCGAAATATGGAAAAATTCGCCCAGATAAGTGCAAACACCGAAAGAATATCTTTCAAAAAAGGTTAAAATACGTTGTAGCATATCAGCTTAATTTTAAAAGTTTATTGCCAATTCCACATTCCAGACAGCGTTTTCGATCACAATAATTATTTTTTAATTCGATAATTGCCTGAGAACTACCCGCAGAACCAACTTTTATTCCTGCTGTTATAAAACTACTGATTATAAAATTATTTTCGCAAGGTAAATTTTCTAAAATTTTTACGGCTTTGCTGATGTAAGGTTCCGATTGATTTGTTTTCCCAAAAGCAAAAAGAAACACGCAAACGGTGTTGATCAAAATATTTTCTACCGAAGCTTGTCCTAATTTTTTAGAAACAGGTTTGGCCTTTTTCCCAAACAGATAATGCTCCAGCCAATACGCCGAAGGATTTATACCGGTAAACAAAGCATTGATTTTTTCGATCTCGTCTGTTTTTACAATTGCTGCTAAAAAGCGGTTTGTTCGGTGCATTAACGCAGCAAATTGCGCAATCCGGATGGTTGGGAAATTTAACGGCCGCAATCTCAGGAATTTCCAAAGATGTTTTTCTATCGGCAGTAAGCCGTATTTGTGTTTCAAAAACCGATATTCCTTTTGTAGAGTTAAAAAATATGGCTCATCCAATTCATCCTCCAAAAAACCGGCCTGGCCAAAAAGCAGTGCTTCGGTTTGTGTTAAATCGAAGGTATATTTTGCCAGGATGGATAACGGTAGGGATTTCGCCAGCATTTCAAACGGAAGCGCATTAATTTTAAAGCCGAAGCTGGCAGCCAGAACCTGGTAAAAAGCTTCTTCCCAATTGCCGTTCAATAAAGAGATGATTTCAAAAACATGTGCTGATTTTTCTTCTAAACGTTCGATCAGCATACGGTCTAACCAGTTTTGCAGCGTTAATTCGTCAACATTCCTGATCATTTTTTCGCAGGGAAATGCAACCTGATTTTCGTACATCAAACTTTGATATCGCTGTAAAAGAACGTCGGACACGCGGTTTTCTAAAACCAAAACCGGAATAGCCAAACCGCAGCTGTTAAAAATTTCGGCATCGTTTACATAAACTACATGCAAAATCACGTTGTCGTAAGCCAGGTCTTTTTCGTGGCCGTGCCGCAGCCAGTCAGATGAGCGAATGTGGATTTCTACGTTTCCCGCCCAAAGCGTTTCGCCAATTTGAAGTTTTGCGTTCTGGAAATCCGGCCCGGCGTGATGATGATGCGTTCCCGGAGAAAGAACCTGCAAACTTAAACCGTCGATTGTGCGAAGATCGATCTGCCGATATAAGCGAAATTTCCAGATGTATTGAAGCAAATCTTCCGCAAATACCATTAAAGCAGGTTTAATATTGCTTTAAAGATAAAAATATTAACTTAAATTTAGGTGATAAAAGAAGTATCAGCCGTATTTAATCATAATAGATTCTACAGATTTCACCACATCTTTACACATATCCGTAGCCGTTTCCAATCCCAGTAAAATTTCCTGTAGTTTGATCATTTTGATCGGATCTTTTTCAAATTCAAAAAGATCAGCAACGGCTTTGTTATAAACCTGATCTGCTTTGGCTTCGATGGCATAAATCGATTCGCAGTAAAATTCTATTTTATCGATGTTTGTAATGTCTTTCAACTCAAAAATTAACACTTGTAATTCCTTGCTTGCATCTAAAATTAAATCTGCAAGCACCAGCATCGGCTGCGTAAATTCTTTTAAATCATACAAAAACATCCGGTTTGCAGATTCATGGATATAATCTGCCACATCATCAATCGAAGAGGTTAAAGCGTGGATATCTTCGCGGTCAAAAGGCGTAATAAAATTTTTGCTTAGCTCGATATTGATCTCATGCGTAATATCATCGCCAACGTTTTCAAGCCGATCTATCTGATGATACAGTGTTTTTGTATCGATAAAAGAAGTATTATGTAACGATTGCCGGAGCAAGGTTGCCATGGCTACAACGTTTTCCGTAGCATGATCAAACAATGGAAAAAATAATATTTTACCTTTCGGAGTGAAGTATTGTACCAGTGTTTTAAACATAATTAGGATCGTATTTTGAGTTAAAGGTAGCTTAACTTGTGTTAAGAAATTGTTAAGTATTTTTGAATTCTATCGAAACTGAAAACCAAGAGCTATCTTATGTTTTTAATTAAATACATAATATGGTGTGCAAATACCTGCTAACCTAATAAAGTTGTTACAAATCGCTTACCCTTGCAAAGCTATATTTGCGCTGTTAGAAAGTGCAAGCAGCCGTTACAAATCCTTATCCTTCTTTCTAACTATTTTTTTACCCTGATCTTTATCATCATAACTGCACATGTTCTACAGAACAAATTTTTGCTACGGGTTATGCTTGATGTTTTTATTAAGCGCCTGTAATGCTGTTTTTGCACAGCAAAAAATTTTAACCTTAAAAGAAGCTGTCCAAAATACGCTTCAAAACTATGGTACCATTAAGGCCAAAGCTAATTATGTGCAAGCAGCAGCAGCTACATTGAAGGAAACAAAACGTGAATATTTGCCGAACCTAAATGTTTCCGCACAGAATGATTTCGGTACAGTTAATTCGCAATACGGCCCATCCTATGGTTTGGGCGGATATGCGGTTTCTTCGAGCGGGCCGATTTTAACCGGACAAAACTGGAATGCTGCTTTTGGCGGACTTTATTTAGCAAACCTGAACTGGGATTTCTTCGCTTTTGGTAAATCCAAAGAAAAAATAAAAGTTGCCCGCAGTCAGGTTACTTTAGATCAAAGTGATTTGGTACAGGAACAGTTTCAGCAGGAAGTGCGCGTTTCCGGTGCTTATTTAAACCTGCTGGCTTCCCAGCAATTAAGTATTTCACAGGAAAAAAACCTGAAACGTGCCGTAGCTTTACGCGATGTAATTGCGGCGAGGGTTAAAAGCGGACTAAATCCCGGTGTAGATTCATCGCTGGCAAATGCCGAAGTGGCAAGCGCACAAATTGCTTTAACCAATGCGCAGGATGTGGTACAGCAACAGGGAAATCTTTTGGCACAATACACAACGCTTGCACCGGTTGATTTTTTGCTGGATAGTAACTTTGTAAGTAAAATCCCGAAAACGCTGGATACGAGTACTGCTTTTAACATCAAAAATCATCCGTTACTGCAGTTTTATCAAAACCGGATCAACATCAGTACAGAACGGGAAAAATATTTCAGAACTTTTAATTATCCAACTTTTTCCTTGTTTAATATTTTTCAAAGCAAAGGTTCCGGGTTTAACAGTTACACGCTTACCCAAACATTGTTTACGCATGATTATTTTACCGGTGTTAACCCAACCCGATCCAACTATTTACTCGGAGTTGGCTTGAGCTGGAATTTAACTTCGCCTTTACGGGTGCACGAACAGGTGCGGTCGCAGCAATTTAATTCGGAAGGTTTGCGCAACGAATACGAAGTGGTTAACCAACAGCTTACCGCGCAGTTAACCCTTTCAAAAACACGTATTCAAAACGCGCTGAAAAATTATCAGGCGGCACCGATCGGTTTAAAAGCGGCATCCGATGCTTATCTGCAAAAAACAACTTTATACAAAAACGGGCTGGCTACAATTGTTGATGTAACGCAGGCCCTATACACTTTAAACCGCGCCGAAACCGACCGCGATATTGCCTTTAACAACGTTTGGCAGGCCCTGCTTTTTAAAGCTGCCGCCAGCGGAGATTTCGGATTATTTTATAATGAATTTTAAATCGCCTTATCATTCCCACGATAAAGGTTTATACAGCATAAAAACAGTATGGGATTAATTAGAAGTGCCCTCAGAAAACCGATCACCATCCTGGTTATCGTTGCCGGAGTTTTCTTTTTCGGGATCAGTGCCATCCGTAATATCAAGATAGATATTTTCCCGGATTTAAATTTACCGGTTATCTATGTTTCCCATCCTTACGGCGGTTACGCGCCATCACAAATGGAAGCTTATTTCGGTAAGCAATACGTTAATTTAATGCTGTATGTTTCCGGCGTAAAAAGCATCGAAACACGTAATATCCAGGGTTTAACGCTGATGAAATTAACGTTTTACGAAGGCACGAATATGGCGCAGGCGGCAGCGGAGGTAACCGCTTTTGCCAACCGGGCGCAGGCTGTTTTTCCGCCGGGTTCGCAGCCGCCGTTTATCCTTCGCTTTGATGCTTCCACGCTGCCGGTTGGTCAGTTGGTTTTAAGCAGCCCGACCAGGAGCAACAATGAACTGCAGGATTTGGCCAACGTTTATATCCGTTCTGCTTTTACCTCGATCCCGGGTTTGGTAACGCCGCCGCCTTTTGGCGGAAATGCCCGTACCATCGTTATCAAAGTTGACCCGGAACTGCTACGTTCGCACAACCTCACCCCTGATCAGATTGTTACTGCACTGCGTGATAACAACCAAACTTCGCCTGCCGGAAACGTACGTATCGGCGATATCAATTACCTCACCCCAACAAATACCAGCATAAAAACAGTAAAGGATTTTGAAACCGTGCCGATATACAAAGGTGGTATCCAGAATGTTTTCCTGCGGGATGTGGCAACTATAGAAGACGGCGCGGACATTACCAGCAGCTATGCCTTGATTAACGGCAAAAGATCTGTCTATCTGGCAATTACAAAATCTGCCGATGCCTCCACCTGGGAAGTTGTACAGAATCTTAAAAAATCATTGCCTCGTTTACAAAGCTTACTACCGGATGATGTAAAGCTGAGTTACGAGTTTGACCAATCTGTTTATGTTATCAATTCTGTAAAAAGTTTGGTTACCGAAGGTGCAATCGGTGCCGTTTTAACCGGTTTGATGGTGCTGCTGTTTTTGGGCGACAGGCGCGCGGCACTTATTGTAATCTTTACAATTCCGATTTCATTGGTTTCCGGGGTGATGTTTTTATACCTGTTTCATCAAACCATCAACATTATGACTTTGAGCGGTTTATCCCTGGCCATCGGTATTTTAGTGGATGAATCAACCGTAACAATCGAAAATATCCACCAGCATCTGGATATGGGCAAGCCAAAAAGTTTGGCCATTTGGGATGCCTGTAAAGAAATTGCGTTTCCAAAACTATTGATCCTGTTTTGTATCCTGGCAGTTTTTGCGCCGGCCATCACGATGAAAGGTATTCCGGGTGCTCTGTTTTTACCGCTGGCACTGGCCATCGGTTTTTCCATGATCACCTCCTATTTGTTGGCGCAAACATTTGTGCCGATTATGGCTAACTGGATGATGAAGGGACATGAAATTGATCAGCATGAAAAAGATTTTGTTCTTGATAAAGAAGGCGATACCTGGGATCAAAAGAAAATGCTGCTAAAAAAAGCATCCGCAGATCTGGAAACGCAGCCTACAAGGTTTGATAAATTCCGTTCCGGTTACCTGCGTTTGATGAACAGCCTGTTTAAAAATCGCAAAATTGTGGTTTCCGTTTACGCAATATCGGCCCTTGGTATTACCGGTATTTTACTGGCCACAATCGGTCGCGATGTGTTGCCAAAAGTAAACGGCGGACAGTTCCAGGTACGGTTAAGGGCACCAACCGGTACACGGATTGAACGTACCGAAATTGATGTGGTAAAAACACTACGCCTGCTGGAAGATATGGTTGGCAAAAAAAACGTGGCGATTACTTCTGCTTTTATAGGTCAGCATCCGGGCCAGTATTCTACCAGCCCGATCTATTTATTTATGGCCGGCCCGCAGGAAGCTGTTTTGCAGGTAAACCTGAGTGAAGATTACAAAACGAACTTGGATGACCTGAAAGAAAAATTTAGGCGAAAAATGAAAGCTGCCATGCCGGATGTTCAGTTATCTTTTGAACCGATTGAGCTAACGGATAAAATTTTAAGCCAGGGTTCGCCTACGCCTATCGAAGTTCGGGTTTTGGGAAAAAATAAAAAACTGAACGAGGAATACGCTGCTAAAGTAATAGATAAACTAAAAAAGATCCGGTATTTGAGAGATGTGCAGCTGGGGCAGGCAACGGATTATCCAACCATAAATATTGATATCGACCGAACGCGTGCAGCACAGTTAGGTTTAGGTGTTTCTGATATTTCCCGTTCTCTGATTGCTTCCACTTCCTCCTCCAGATTCACTGAAAAAAATGTTTGGCTTGATGAAAAAGCCGGGCAAACCTATAGCGTGCAGGTAGAAGTGCCGGAGTATAAAATGGCCAGCATCAATGATATACAGGAAATCCCATTATTAAACAACCAGTCGCGGCCGGCTTTAGGTGATGTAGCCGGCATCCGGCAGGGAAAAACTTATGGCGAAAACGATAACCTGGGAGTACTGCCAATGCTTTCGGTAACTGCTAATTTAAATCATATGGATTTGGGTACGGCAACTAACGATGTAAATAAAGCAATAAAATCTATCGGGAAACTGCCCCGCGGTTTAAACATCGATACCAAAGGTTTAAGCCAGGTATTAACCGAAACGCTGGACAGCCTGCAATCCGGTTTGATTGTTGCGGTTGTGGTAATTTTCCTGATGCTGGCAGCTAATTTTCAGTCGTTTAAAGTATCGCTGGTTGTTTTATCAACTGTTCCGGCTGTATTGATGGGTTCGATGCTCCTGCTGATCTTTACCGGCTCAACCTTGAATTTACAATCTTATATGGGCATGATTATGTCGGTTGGCGTATCCGTATCCAACGCGGTGCTGATGGTAACCAATGCAGAACATCTGCGCAAGCATAACGGCAATGCTTTAGAATCTGCCCGCGAAGCTGCGGCACTTCGTTTACGGCCTATTTTAATGACCAGTTTGGCAATGATTGTAGGTATGATCCCGATGGCATCCGGTTTGGGGGAAGGCGGAGATCAAGCCTCACCGCTGGCACGTGCCGTAATCGGCGGATTAATTGCCTCAACCTTTGCTGCCCTGCTTATTTTACCGCTTGCTTTTGCCTGGCTGCAAGGCGGCGCAACTACAGAATCGGTATCCTTAGACCCGGAAGACAAAGAAAGTAAACACTATATTTCATCACTTTATGAAAATCCGATTGATCAAGAATAATTTGTTTAAATGCTTTGTGCTGCTCGGCCTTGCGGGTATAGTTTCCTGTAACTCCGGCAGTAAAAAAGAAGCAGCAGAGAATGCCGATCAGGAAACGGCACCGGCCACAACGGAAACCGTTTCTTTACATAAAGGCATGCTCTCTACCACGATGCAGGTTCCGGGAGAATTAGCGCCTTACCAGCAGGTAGATTTGTATGCCAAAGAAAGCAGTTTTGTTAAAAAAGTTTTTGTTGATGTTGGTTCCGAAGTAAAACAAGGCCAGTTGCTGGTGAGTATGGAAGCACCGGAAATTAACTCGAACCTGGCAGCAGCACAATCCAGGTTACAGTCTCAGGCGGCAATTTATACAGCCAGTAATTCAAATTATAACCGTTTGATAGAAACCAGCAAAACTCCCGGCACCATTTCTAAAAACGATATAGACCAGGCTACGGCTCGTAAAAACTCTGATAAAGCGCAGTTAGAAGCAGCAAAATCCGCCTATAATTCTGTTGCTGCAACGCGTTCTTATCTGGATATCCGGGCTCCTTTTAATGCGGTTGTTACCGCGCGTAACGTTAATCCGGGTGCTTATGTCGGTCCGTCCGGCAAAGGTTCTGATCTGCCCATATTTGTTTTGCAGGAACAAAAACGGTTAAGGTTGGTAATCTCCGTACCCGAACTATATACCGGTTATTTAAAAATGAATGACGAGGTTACTTTTGATGTAAAAGCATTGCCCAATCAGCAGTTTACGGCTAAAGTAAAACGCCTGGCCGGTGCTTTGGATGCACACTTGCGTTCCGAAAGATTAGAAATGGATGTTTTTAACAAGGATAAAAAACTGCTTCCGGGTATGTATGCGGAAGTAAATATTCCGCTTCCGGCTACGGATAGTACGTTTGTGATCCCGAAATCAGCATTGGTTGTCTCAACAGAAAAAGTTTTTGTTATCAGAGTGAATAACCACAAAGCAGAATGGATAAATGTAAAAAAAGGCCGCGAAACTGAAGATAAGGTTGAAATTTACGGTAAGCTGAACGAAGGCGACGAACTGGTAAAAGTTGCCACGGATGAGGTAAGAAACGGATCAACTTTAAAAACGAAGTAGAAAGTTAAGCGTAAAATGTTCTCAACGATATAATAAATTTAAAAATAGCCGTTGCCTATAATTGATTATTTTATAATTTTGTGCTTCTTTTAACACCTTAAATTTTAGCTGGTAAAAGAAGCATTACAAGCACCCATAGCTCAGTTGGATAGAGCAACGGTTTTCTAAACCGTCGGTCTCTGGTTCGAATCCAGATGGGTGTACCAAAACCCTCTCTGCATTTTACAGCGAGGGTTTTTTTAGTTATAGCATTTTTCTGCTGATAACGCCTTTACTCCAAACCCAACCTCGAAAACAAACTCAGAAAAAAAGTAACCAGCTTGTTTTGCCGGTAATCCGGCAGGGTGTCGTAAACCGGCGCCTCCATTAAAGCACTGGTTATTTGCTTTTGTCCGTGTTTTGGGAAAAGATGTTTATCAACTTCTAACCAATCTACATGTGCTTTATCACTCAAACCGCTTGTTATTAACGGGCAGCCTAATGCGGCATCATCAATATAAATGTTGGCGTAAATTTTTGGTGATTTAGAGTGTAAAAACTGCGTTGGATTATTATTTACACCAAAAAGCGGAATGTCGTGATCGTTCAGGTAAGCAACGGCTTCGGCTAAACGCTTGCCGCTCCTCATGGTAATCAGCACAATTTTTCCACCCTGATCGGTTATTTTTTTCAGCGTTTCCAAACAATGCGGCAAATCTTTACCAATTGCAGGGAACTCGTGCGTAACCACCGTACCATCAAAATCTAACCCAATTATAACACCTTTATAGAACATAAATCAGTTTTTTAAGTTCTTATACTGATTTAAATTAGTAGGGTTGTAATTTTTGTGCTGATTGCTACATGACAATGGAGTAAGGCAGCAACAGGAAATGCTTATTGCCGTTGTTAACTGGCTTAATTATGATGATATCAAAATCGAATCAGTTAATATAATTTTATAAATCTTTGATATAAGCTAAAAACAGATCTAATGCTTCTTTTTTTTGATCCGTTAGATTGAAATCCAATTTGTGGAAAAAGTAATCATGTAAACTGAAATCCGGATAAACCGGGAGATCTTTTACTAATTGTTCACGGGCATCTAAACCAATTTTTAACGCTTCATTAAAACCCTTCATAAATTCCGGGTTGATTGGTTTATTAGCAATCCAGGCAGCAAAAACAAAAGGCAAACCGGTTAGTTGCTGCCATATTTCTGCCAAATCATAAACATACGGAAACCGGTTTTTTTTGCCGAAAGTACGATCTCCGATTTGTACAAATGCTGTTTTTATATTGGTAGATTTTGCATAATCTTCGGCGTTAATAATTTGTTTTGGATTGATTTTCCAAAAGTTTTTCAACAATACATTTGCAAGATTATTTGATGATCTGGACTCCGGATCTAACTGAATATTATGTACTTCTTTTATCGGACAATTGCTAAAAATAAATACAGAATTTACCGCTCCTACTGCTCCGATACAATAATCGGAAACTATCTGCCAATATGGCAATTGCAGGATTGCAGCGACAGGTATTAAACCTATATCTACATTATTATCAATAAGTTTTTGAGCGCAATCTGAAGGAGTATCTAAGCTTAAATCTATTTGATTTTTGATAGGATGATGTTGTAATCCATAAATAAAAGGCTTTGTATTGGTATAGCTTACTGCCGAAATACGAATATTATTCACAAGATATTATAATAAATATTTTAGATGATCGGTGTTATTAAAGTCGGCGATATGATATTTTTCACCATCAAAATTAACCCGGTATAAAGTAGTGTTTCGGTGCGGATAATTGTCCATCTCTGTTAATTTCTGTCTGTTAAGCAGGCAAAGTAAAAGGCGCATAGCTCGGCCGTGCATACAAATTAAAACAGTGGTTTCTTCCGGTTGCGACATGATCGTTTTTAGAGCTTCTATCTGCCGAAGCTGCACTTCGTTCGGGCTTTCGCCGTTCTCAAAACGCACATCCAGATCACCGTCTTTCCAGCTTTGCATTATTTTTTTAAAACGGCCCCGGGTTTCTTCACTTACCGCTTTACCTTCATAATCGCCCCAAGCCATTTCATCCAAACCCGATAACTGCTCCCATGCAATACCGCTGTCGATAAATTTTTGTACCGTTTGATGTGTCCGTTTTAACACCGAAGTATAAATTTTGTTAAAAGGGACATCTTTGTAAGCCTTATAAAAAGCTTCGCCTTGTTTTCGGCCGGTTTCATTCAAGTTGGTGTCCATTCCCCGGCCTTGTACAATTCCGGCTTTGTTTAAATCGGTTTCGCCGTGGCGGATAATATAAAGGGTTTTTTTAGCCATTAAAAGAAGTATATGATTTTACAGGTTCTGTGTTTGATAAAGCTGATGCCCTAATTCAGAACCGGCAATTTATAAAATTGAGGCTTAATCTCGTCCTCAAAAACGTAGTCCTGGTAATTGGTAACCACATTATACAAAGTATCGCGTTCAACCGGTTCGCGGCCAACCTGTTTAATCAGCTCTACTAATTCTTTCGTACTCATGCCCGGATGCTTCTCTTCCGCACCAGCCATCGAATAAATTTTGGTAGTATCGTCTAAAGTTCCATCGATGTCATCGACACCAAAATTTAAAGAAAGCTGTGCCGTATTTCGGCTGATCATGGCCCAATATGCTTTGATATGATCAAAATTATCTAAATAAATACGCGCAATGGCATAATTTCGCAAGTCTTCAATCACGGTAGATTCTGGAACGTTAGACATCTGGTTATCCTGATTTCTAAATTTTAAAGGGATAAACGTTTGGAAACCACCGGTTTTATCCTGTAACTGCCGTAATCTTTCCATATGGTCAACACGATGCCAAAACTTTTCAATATGGCCGTAAAGCATGGTTGCATTAGATTTTTGGCCCAGCTTGTGCCATTCTTCATGGATAGCCAGCCACTGATCGGCCGTACATTTATCTTTCGCAATCTGCTCCCGTATTTCAGGATGAAAAATTTCTGCACCACCGCCAGGGATCGATTGCAATCCGGCATCTAGCATCAGCTTCATCCCTTCTGCATAATTAATTTTCGCTTTCTTAAAAATATAATGATATTCTACAGGTGTTAATGCTTTGATGTGCAAATCCGGGCGGTGGTTTCTGATCCGCTGAAAAAGCTCCTGATAAAACGGAACATCATACTGCGGCAAAACGCCGCCAACAATATGAACTTCTGTAACAGGCTGGTTATCATACTTTTTTACAATGTTGAACATATCATCCATTGTATATTCCCAACCTTCAGACCGTTGTTTTAACAAACGCGAATAAGAGCAGAATTTGCAATCGTAAACACAAAGATTAGTTGGTTCGATATGGAAATTACGGTTGAAATAAGTTTTATCGCCATGCCGTTTTTCGCGGATATAATTGGCCAAAATACCTAAATACGGTAATTCGCAATTTTCGTATAAATAAACGCCGTCCTCAAATGTAATACGCTCGTTTTCGAGAACTTTAGCAGCAATTGCTTTTTGTTGTGCAGAAAGCCTTGGGTTGTTTAACAAACCCTGTAGAGAACCTGGCATAACCTGATATTTTGTGCAAAAATACTATAAAAACCTGTAACTGTTAGAAAGCCGGCACGCATAGAAGTGGCAGCATGCTTCTTTTACAACTGTTTTTACAATAGATTGATTGAAACCGGATTTAGGCAATTTAGGATAAAATCCTGTGCTTTCCCTTTCTGTGTAAGTGTTTGTATCGAAGAATTTTTTTGCTGATAAAAGAAGTATCAAAACCTGATCCTGATTTATAGCAAAATGCTATCAAATTCAAACTAAAAAGAATAAAATTTGGAGAAATTACTTTTCTGATTCTATATTTGAAACATTATTTGGTAGCGATACCGGCATAATCAACTCCTTTCAAAGGCTTTGGTTTATAAAGAAGTGGCGAGAGATCAGGCTCTGAAACCCACTGGCAACCCTCCGCAAAGAGAAGGTGCCAATTCCTGGCCCGGCAAATAACCCCGGGAAATATAAATTGAAAAAACATGCATAAAAAGAGCTTTTACCTTAGTTTATTGAATGATTTTGAAATGAATATTAAAGCTTATAACGCTTTAAATTTCTGTAGTAAACTTCTTGTTGCAGGTTCAAACTAAAATTCAAAAATAGAATCATTAACAAAATGCTGCTAACGTTCCGCCTGCTATTTAAGGATGACAGTTTTTCTATCTGATGAGCTTAAAAACTTTTACTTATAATCAGGATTTTCAACTGGAATCCGGGAAGCAGTTAAAACGGCTGGAAATCGGCTACCATACATTTGGCGAATTAAATGCACAAAAAAATAATGTAGTTTGGGTTTGCCATGCGTTAACAGCAAATTCGGATGTGTTGGATTGGTGGCCGGGTTTGTTTGGCGAAAAAGCTTTGTTTAATCCTCAGGAACATTTTATTGTTTGTGCCAATATTTTGGGTTCGGCTTACGGTACCACTAATCCTTTGAGCATCAATCCAAAAAGTGAGGAACCATATTATTTATCATTCCCGGTTTTTACTATCCGCGATGTTGTAAAAGCGCATCAGTTACTGGCAAATTGGTTGAATTTAGATAAAATTGAAGTATTAATCGGAGGTTCTTTAGGCGGACAACAAGCAGTAGAATGGGCCATTACGGAACCCAAAAAAATAAATCAACTGATTATTCTGGCCACCAATGCAAAGCATTCTCCCTGGGGAATTGCTTTTAACGAATCGCAAAGATTGTGTTTAACAGCCGATCCTACTTTTTATAAAAGTTTGCCGAATGGAGGAAATGCCGGGTTAAAAGCAGCACGGAGTTTGGCACTTCTTTCCTATCGCAGTTATAAAACGTATGCGATAACACAAGCTGAGGATGATCTCCATAAAAAAGATTCCTTTAACGCTTCCTCCTATCAAAATTATCAGGGACAAAAATTAGTAAACCGCTTTAATGCTTACAGTTACTGGTACTTAACTAAAGTAATGGATAGCCATAATGTTGCCCGGAACCGGATCAGTTTTGAAAACGCTTTAGGCCGTATTAAAGCACGAACGTTGATTATTGCAATTGCTTCGGATATATTATTTCCACCCGAAGAACAACGCTTTTTAGCAAGGCACATTCCTGATGCTTCTTTTACAGAAGTAAAATCTTTATTCGGTCATGATGGCTTTTTGATTGAAACAGAAGCTTTAAGCAGGATTATACAATTGTTTTTAAAACAAGCATTTACAGAAGAAATTTCTGAAGTTGCCGGAATTATTTAATTATGAGTAAAAAATTAACTATCGGACTTTTTGGTTTTGGCGTAGTTGGCCAGGGTTTGTATGATATCGTTAAAACTAAAAACCTCAATTTAGAAATTGTACGTTTTGTGATTAAAAATGCTGAAAAGAAACGATCACTTTCCGGAGAATTATTTTCTACCGATAAAAACAGTATTCTCCAAGATCCAAACATTAACACCGTTGTCGAACTGATTAATGATACAGAAGCAGCTTTCGAGATTGTTTCGGCGGCAATGAAAGCGGGCAAGAATGTAGTTTCGGCCAGTAAAAAAATGATTGCGCTGCATTTAGCAGAACTGATTAACCTGCAGCATCAATACGGGACTTCGCTTTTATATGAAGGTGCGGTTTGCGGCAGTATTCCGATCATCCGGAACCTGGAGGAATATTATGATAATGAACTGCTGCATTCTATCAGCGGAATATTTAACGGCTCTTCAAATTACATTTTATCGAAAGGATTTAACGAAGGCCTGGATTATCATACCGCTTTAAAACAAGCTCAGGATTTAGGTTTTGCAGAAACCGATCCAACAATGGATGTGGGTGGCTATGATGCAAAGTTTAAATTGGTTATTGCTGCTTATCACGCTTACGGGATTGTGGTAAAACCAGCAGATATTTTTAATCTCGGCATACAAAATATATCTGTACAAGATATTCAGTATGCGAAGGAGAAAAACTTAAAAATCAAACTGATACCTTCTGCACAAAAAATTGGCGATCAATATGTTTCGCTATATGTGTTACCGAAATTCATCAGTAAAAAAGAGCTTTTGTATAACGTAGATTATGAGTACAACGGCGTGATCGTACAGGCTGCTTTTGCAGATCAGCAGTTCTTTTTTGGGAAAGGTGCCGGCGGACATCCAACAGGTTCGGCTGTTCTGTCAGATATTACTGCGCTGCGTTATGATTATCATTATGAATACAAAAAAGCTGCCGATACCGGCGGATTGCAGTTTACAAATAACATCAGCCTCAATATTTATTTACGTTACCACGACGAGCATTTAATTGAAGCTTTAGGCTTTGATCATATCAGTGAACGGTTTTATTCTGATAATTTTAAATTTATTACAGGAAATATCAAATTAAAAAATCTGATTGAAAATGAACACCGTATATCACAAGACAAAGCTTTTATAGCTGTAACCAACCGGTAAGCGTTATAAAAGGGCTGATATAAGTTTTGTAGTAGATTTCTTTTATCAGATTTAAATTGTTGAAGAGGTGCACCTGGTCAGTGCCCTCTTTTTTTGTTTTACAGTTTTGCTAATATTAAAACTTAATTCAACAATTTTTTTATGTTTGCAATAACAGCCCGATTCGCAATATGTCAGCCTTTTCAAATTTTCTTTTACAAAAAAAAACTTCTCTGTTTATATGGTTTGGGTTGAGTTTTTTTGTGGCGATGAAACAGGTATTCGGCCATATTCATAACAATTACTTCATTTACAAATACACTTTCTTCAATTTAATTCATCAGCATAATTTATACTTGCCGCAGCCGGAGCATTATTTAGATGTAAACCATTACGGGCCGCTTTTCGGAATTTTTATTGCGCCTTTTGTATGGTGGCCAGATCATTTGGGCGCAGGCTTATGGGTGATGTTTAATGCGTTTATTTTGTTTGTAGCAATTAAGCAGTTACCAATAGTTAACCATCAGAAAAACATCATCTTATTGCTTTGTGCACACGAATTAATGACTGCTTCTTTTAGTACACAATTTAATCCGTGCATGACAGCAATTATTTTGTTGAGCTTTGTTTTTATAAGGCAAAAAAATGATTTGTGGGCAGCTTGTGTTATTATTTTGGGCACTTATATTAAACTGTACGGGATTGTTGGTTTAGCTTTTTTCTTTTTTTCAGATCAGAAACTGAAGTTTGTTGCCAGTCTGGTTTTTTGGTCTATTGTATTTTTTTTACTGCCGATGACCGTCTCTTCGCCAAAATTTATAATCCAAACTTACCAGGATTGGTTTCATGACTTGATACACAAAAATGATGAAAATTCAGAATCTTTGATGCAAGATATTTCGGTAATGGGTATGGTTCATCGGATATTTCATCTATCAAAAATTTATAATTTATATATTTTATTTTTTGCAATCACTATATTTGGTTCTTGTTATCAATTTGTACGAAAATACAAATACAGTAATTATCAACTACTAGTTCTGAGTTCTACTTTAATATTCACAGTTTTATTTAGCTCTGGTTCAGAATCTCCTACCTACATCATTGCTTTTGTTGGTGTAGCAATATGGTTTATCAATCTGAAAAGACCGCTGACTAATTTACATATTGGACTGATGATTTTTGCTTTTATTTTAACGAGCCTTTCACCTTCTGATCTTTTCCCTAAAAATATCAAAACAGAGTATATAGTAAAATTTGCTTTAAAAGCACTTCCTTGTTTTTTTATTTGGCTACATGTAATCTATGAAATTTATACTAGAAAATTTGATAATAGTATCTCTCAAATAGCCTCATGAATCAACAAAAAGTATCAGTAATTGTACCAGCTCACAATGAAGAACTTAATATACCAACATTAATTTCCGCCTTAGCCGATACATTTCGAACCCTTGATTACGATTACGAAATTATTTTAATTGATGACGGAAGCTCAGACAATACTTTATCAGTACTTATAGACCAATCCAAAATTTATGAAAATGTATTTTATATAGAACTGTCAAAAAATTTTGGAAAAGATAATGCGCTAAAAGTTGGTATAGATCTTTCGCATGGTGATTGTGTAATTACTATGGATGCTGATTTGCAGCATCCCCCAAGCTTAATACCACAAATGCTTTCCTTGTGGCAACAAGGCTTTGATACTGTGTACACTTATCGTACGAATGATAATCCACATGCTAAAAAGAGTCAGAAAAAAACATCGAGGCTCTTTTATAAAATAATAAATTTTTTATCGGATATAGAATTAGAAGATGGAATTGCAGATTTCCGTTTATTGGATAACAAGGTTGTCAGTCAAATAAAAAATGTTACCGAGTATGCAGTATTTTTGCGTGGATTAATCAAGTGGGTTGGTTTTAAACAAATTGGTATTCCATATACTCCAGCAAAAAGGCATTTGGGAGAAGCTAGTTATTCATTTTACAGTTTGATAAAACTAGCTATTAATGGTATTATGTCATTTAGCGTAAAACCTTTATACCTCGCTACTGGCATTGGATTATTTTTTTCAGTATTAGCTGTGTTCTATATACCATATGTACTAATTAGTTATTTTTCTGGATATTCTGTATCAGGCTGGGCTTCTTTGTTGGCTACAATTGTATTTTTTGGCGGCTTACAACTGATGGTTTTAGGAATTATCGGCATGTATCTCGGCAAACTTTTTATGCAGGCTAAGCAAAGGCCAAATTACATTGTACGCTCTTCAAACCTGGTAAACATCAATCATGATCTTGTTAAGTTTTGATATTGAAGAATTTGATATGCCGTTTGAATATGGCAGAACTATTTCTTTTGCTGATCAATTATCTATTTCTACCGAGGGAACAGAGCAAATTTTATCCTTGTTAAAACAGCACAATATCTGTGCTACCTTTTATTGCACCGCAAATTATGCTTTAAATAAACCTGATATCATAGCTAAAATAGTTGCAAACGGGCATGAAATAGCATCACACGGCTATTACCATTCTAATTTTAAAGTTGAACATTTAAGGCAGTCAAAAGAAGCATTGGAGCAGTTAACCCAAAAAAAAGTTTTAGGTTACCGGATGGCGAGAATGATG
Organism: Sphingobacteriaceae bacterium; assembly: GCA_903642215.1. GTDB lineage: Bacteria > Bacteroidota > Bacteroidia > Sphingobacteriales > Sphingobacteriaceae > Mucilaginibacter_A. Next base: position 311,863 of record CAHJWG010000002.1, read on the forward strand.
CCAGTAGATGAAAAAGAAATTTTTGAAGCAGGATATACTTATAATTCATCTATCAATCCAACCTGGCTGCCGGGCAGATACAATAATTTTAAGAAACCACGCACCTGGTTTTACCAAAATCAGGTTTTACAATTACCATCTTCTGTAAGCCCTGTTATTCGTTTTCCTCTATTTTGGTTAACGTTTCATAATTTACCATTTAGATTGATTAAATGGCTTTGTAATCAAACTTATAAAAAAGATGGTTATCTAAACTTGTATTTCCATCCCTGGGAATTTACTAATTTGAATCAGCCGGAACGTTTTAACTTTCCTAAACATGTTGTAAAAAATACCGGGCAAGCATTTGTAAATCGAATTTCGACATTTATTATCTGGGCGAAGAGTAAAAACTATCCTTTTGGTACAACTCAAAATTTTATAAAAAAAATCAATAGATAGTGTATTACTATTATTAAATAGTAATACACTATATGTACTAAATTAAAACCTTTCTTATTTTTCTTAGTATAGCTTCCAAAATTTGTAAATCTTCTTCATCCTTGATATTGATTTTGGTATTAATCCCCGGGCCTGAGAGTTGTAATATATAGCCCTCAGATTTTTCGTTAGTAAAAGAAGTATCGGTAGAGTTAATAAGCTCTTTTTCTATCGGTTGCTGCTCAACCTTAGAAACAAGATGTGTTTCTTTAATTTCATTTTTTGTAGAAGTAGAATCAGGTACATTCGGTTCATCTACAGTTTGAATAACATTGGCACTATTTAGTAAATTATAAGTTTTTAAACCATCTGTAAAATAACCGGCAACTCGTCCGGCTGTATTTTCTTCTATACCAAATTCACGAATCAGTATTTTATCCAGCATTGTAATCGGTAATTCTTTTCCTTTAAATTTTTCATAAAGAATTGAAAATACTTGTGGCGATAAGAAAGCTTTTTGCAGCAGCCCGATCCGTTCTGTATTTGTGTAAGAATGTTTAATTAGTTTATATTCTTCTGAAATAGTAATAATACCTTTTTCAGAATTAACTAATGTAAACTTTTGGGCAGAAGAAATAATCACCATAAAACCTCCGCTTATTTTCCGCTGCATTTTTTGGGCACAATTTTCGATGGAACAACTTCCTCCTAACGCATCTACTGCTTCAGCTAATTCATAAGCTTTTTGAAAAGATGCTAACGGATAGTTTAAATTTTTAGGCATAAGTATAAAATAGGAAATTCAAAAGTAAATAATTACTATTACTAAATAGATAATGTTAGAATTAAATAGTAAATTTAGTAATATAAATATCATCTACTAAATTGTAAAGATTTTTTCATTTTCAACTAAATGCTTAAATTTATTGCTGATTAATTTTGATAAATGAAACCTATCGTATTTAAAATAGCTGCATTAATGTTGATTGTTTCAGTTATTGGATTAGGTTGTGCTAAACAGCAATACCGTGCACGTAGTAAAAAATATCCGCATGAAATCCCTCAAAAACAACATTAACTACATTTTAAGATTATTCTGGAACTTCTAAGAGGTTATTAAATTTTGTCCGGTTTGTTTCCATGCTTCTTTTATCACTTAAAAAAATATCGATTTTAAAGTTTTTCTAATCGATGTTAACCTCCAACTTTAGGATAAAACAAAAAAGTAAAAACTAATTACCGCAGCAAAATAGAAATTAAAATAGTAATAGAATTCAACCTATAAAAGAAGTATCAGATTTCGCGTTTGGAATCCCAGCTTTCCAGATAGTCTGCTACTTTTTTAATGAACATTCCGCCTAAAGAACCATCAATAATTCGGTGGTCGTAAGAAAGTGATAAGTACATCATCTGCCGGATGGCAATCATATCACCGGATGCTGTTTCTATAACTGCAGGTTTTTTCTTGATTACACCAACAGCTAATATTGCAGCTTGCGGCTGGTTAATAATCGGCGTACCCATAATATTACCAAAAGAACCGATATTGGTGATGGTAAAAGTGCCGTCTTGTGCTTCTTCAGGCCGAAGTTTATTGTTGCGTGCACGGTTTGCCAAATCGTTTACAGCTTTGGTAATGCCCAGTAAGTTTAACTGATCAGCATTTTTGATTACCGGAACAATCAGATTTCCGCTTGGCAAAGCCGTAGCCATACCAATATTAATATTTTTTTTACGAATAATCTGCGTTCCGTTTATCGAAACGTTAACCATCGGCATATCTTTTAAAGCTTTGGCAACAACTTCTATAAAAATCGGTGTAAAAGTGATTTTTTCACCTTCCCGCTTTTCAAATGAAGCTTTGTGTTTTTCGCGCCAAAGAACCAAATTAGTCACATCAGCCTCGATGAAAGAAGTTACGTGCGGAGCAGTTTGCTTGCTAATTACCATATGGTCGGCAATCAGTTTCCGCATCCGGTCCATTTCAATTATTTCATCTCCGGCAAAAACATTTGAAACCGGACGTTCCGGGTGTATATTTTCTTTGATCTGCGGTTGATCAATCGTTTTATTTCCTGCAAAAATTGTTTCTTCCGGGAGTGAAATATGTTCCGGCTGAAAACTATTGTTAATCGGTTTTACAGAAGGATTTCGGTTTTGCAGATAATTCAGCAAGTCGTCTTTAGTTAAACGACCATCAGAACCTGTTCCTTTTATCTGCTCCAGTTCGTTTTGTTTTATCCCTTCCTGTGCGGCAATGCTCCGTACCAAAGGCGAATAAAAACGAATCTGATCATTGGCAGCAGCAATCGGTGTAACCGGCTTTTGTGCCAGAAGTTCTAATCCCGGAACCAAAACCGGTTGCGGCGATGCTTCTTTTACCGGTGCTTTTTCTGCGGATGTTTCTTTTACCGGTACTTTTTCTTGCTGCGGGATTGCCGGTGGCATTTGTACCGGAGCTTTAACCACATTTTCCTGGTCAATATTTGTTTCGATCAAGGCGAGTACCGCACCAACCTGCGCAACTTCATCAACTTTAAAAAACAGTTTTGATAGTTTTCCTTTCACCGGGGAAACTACTTCAGAATCTACTTTATCCGTTGCAATTTCTACCACGGCATCATCCGGTTCAATCATGTCGCCGGGCGTTTTCAGCCATTTTATTATTGTAGCTTCGGCAACGCTTTCGCCCATTCTCGGCAGTAATAATTCGTATAAAGCCATTCTTTGATTTTGGTCGGATAAAATTACGTTTTATTTTGGTTCGCGCAGTAATTTCAACAAATCGCTCATCGCAGTGATGGCCGTCCGCTCGATATTTTGGATACGCTTGCTGCCAAAAACATACTTATTAGCAATCATTTTATCTTTCCGGGCAACTGCAATCCAAACCGTTCCAACGGGTTTATCTTCCGTTCCGCCATCCGGTCCGGCTATCCCGGTAACGGCAATTGCATAATCCGAAGAAAAATTTCGTAAAGCACCTTCTGCCATTTCGCGTACGGTTTGTTCACTTACGGCACCGGTTTCCCACAAAGTATCGGCGTTTACACCCAGCATACGCTCTTTCATTTTGTAGGAATACGAAACTGCGGCACCCAAAAAAACGCCGGAAGCACCGGGCAAACTGGTAAATAAATGCGACAAATAACCGCCGGTGCAGCTTTCGGCAAGTGATAATGTTTGCTTATTTTTTGCCATTAAAAGAAGTATCGCCTTTTGCAGCGGGATATCTTCGGTTGCGGCCACAACAGAACCTAAGCGTTGGGTTATTTTTTGGGTTTGGATTTTCAGTTGTTGCTTCAGCTGTTCTTCGTTGTCGCCGTAAGCACTTAAACGCAGCCGAACCTGGCCTAAATTTGGCAGATAAGCTAATTTTATTTTCGGTGGAAGCTGATCTTCAATATCAGCGATGCGTTCAGCTAAAAACGATTCGCCCTCGCCAAAAGTTAAAATAGTTTGATGCAGGATTTTTGGCAGCTTAAAAGTTGCTTTCAGTTTCGGGATCACCAGCTCTTCCATCAAATACATCATCTCAAACGGAACGCCTGGCATCGAAACGTAAACTTTTCCGTCTTCCTGAAACCACATTCCCGGCGCGGTTCCGTTTTTGTTGATCAGCACTTCGCAATTTTCGGGAACATCGGCCTGGCTGATATTTACTTCAAGCAAAGGCCGGTTATATTTGGCAAAAATCCGGGCAACGTTATCCAAAGTTTCCTGGTCGCGTTTCATCCCGACACCAAAATAACCGGCTAAAGTTGTTTTGGTGATATCGTCTTTTGTAGGCCCTAATCCGCCGGTAATCAAAATTATATCTGCCCGTTGCGATGCTTCTTTTAAGGCAGTAATAATGTGATCCCGATCATCGGAAACCGAAGAAATTTGTTTTACACGAATACCGGCTGCATTGAGCTGCTGCGCCATCCAAGCCGAATTACTATCGATGATTTGCCCGATCAGGATTTCATCTCCGATCGTTATAATTTCTGCTAACATTTTAGTTACTGTTGTAATAATCTTTTCGCTTGTTCAGCTTCAGGGTTTGCAAAATGCTTGCTTTAACCCGTAAATCAACACTGTAATATTTGTAATAACCGAAAGGAATCCACTGGAAAGCTAAATCCCAGCAATGTAAATCGCGGTAAATGGATAAGGAAGTTGTGCTGACTTTGTTTATCCGGAAATCATAACCGGTGGTGTATTGCAGCTTCCATTTCGGCGTAACGTTAAAATCGCCGTTGAGGTTTACCGCATTACTAACCGAAGTGGAAACATATTGATTGTTGTAGGTAAAACTGTAACTTACAGAAACATTCCAGGGAATATTAAAATCTACAAAAGCATTTGGGTCACGGTTAATCAGTGCTAACTGGCTGGCCTGTTGCGGCGTCATGCCTTGCGCTGTATTATTTAGGTTTTGCAGGCGCTGCTGGTTCTGTGTTTTGATCGCATTAGAATTTAAGCTGAAATTAGTGGAAACAGAAAACGCCGTTAACTTGGGCAGCTTGCCGGCTGCTAAAGTGTATTGATTAATTTGCCTGGCATATTTTACGATGGTACCGTTGCTGATCGAATCCCGGACAACGGTGGTATAAGGTTCAAATGTTCCGGCAAAGTTGATCCCTAATTTTTGATTGAATAAAGCTGTACGGCCCGAAACACTGATGGGCGAAAGCTTTAACGAATCTGCAAGGAAATTATAAAAAGTAGAAAAAGTTAATCCTTGTAAAATCGGCACTTTACGATCTGTGTTGGTGGTATCCGTGCTTTTGGCGCGCACTTTTGCCTCGATGGTATTATCAACGCTTAAAGCTAAACCTGCTGATCTTCCGCCGGAAGGCCCGCCGTAAAGCAAGCCATCAAAAATGGAATAACGCGTTACCGCGTAAGGATAAGGCAGTGCCGGGTTGCTTACCGCATTTTTGTAATAGCCGTAAGAATTGCTGTTGTAATCCGGACGGTAATTGAAACTAAGCGAAGGCGTCATGGTATGGCGGATTGCTTTTAACCTTCCTCTGTTGAAATTTACAGTACCGTAAACTTTGGTTGATAAGCCGGTACTTAAACTGTAAGAACCGGCACGTTTGAACCCGGAAATAGTATCCCGCACCAAAGAATCCGCACCGGAAGTATTTCCTCTGGCATAACGCTGGTTAATGGTTTGCAGATAATCTACTTCGGTATAATTTACGCTGGATGAGAATTGAAAATGCTTAAACACATTTAAACTTAAACTTACGGGAATAGTCTGCTGAAAACCGTTCTCAAATTTTCTGAAAATATCTTTACTAAAAAACTGTGATTCCGGCACAGCATTTACCTTGTTATCGCCCGTTAAAGTATATTGGACATTTATTTTCTGATACCATTTTTGTTCGCCAACCCTGTTTTTATTATCGAAAGGATTAACGCTGGCCATGTTAAAAGTAAAACTCGGCAAATCTAAAGTGATTGTTTTGGTAGAAAGTTGCTGACTGTGATTTGCGCTTGCCGTAAAATTAAACGGCGTACCCGCCCAAGTTTTACTGTAAGCAATACTGGAACGCAAAGTATTTTGTGTTAAAGCCGTTAAATTATAATTAACCGTACTGGCGTTGTTAGAATAATAAGTTGAAGTACCGGCGTTAACCGATGCGCTGAACGTGCTTCCCGGATGTGCATTCGGGTTTTGCGTGTGAGACCAGCGGATATTAAAATCTTTTGAAGCCGGGTCTGTTTCCAAACCGTATTTATGGTAACCAAAACTCAATACTAAGTTTCCCGAATATTTATAACGGTCAAAATACCGGGCATCGGTACTCAGCTCAAAAGAACCTTTAGAATAGATGGAACCGTAGTTGGTTAAATCGAATTTATCACCAAAACCAATGTAATAACCAAAGTTGCGCAGGTTGAAACCAAGCGTGGCATCTTCCCCGAAAGTTGGCAAAATGATCCCGGAAGTTCGTTTATCCATTTTGGGGAAAAACCCGAACGGGATAGCAACCGGCAGCGGCACGCCTTCGATTTCCAGGTAAGCCGGGCCAGAAATAATCTGGTTCTTTTCGGCAATACCTTTTGTAATGATGATACCGAAATGCGTATCCGGATAAGGCAAATTACAGGTGCTGAATAAAATGTTCCGGTAAGCAATTTCATCTTCGTTCAGCTTTTTAGCTTGTCCGCCGGAAATATAATTTCCCTGCTGCTCGGAAAACGCCTGATAAATTTTCGCTTTTTTGGTTACATAATCAAAAACCAGAGAATCCGCAGTTACAGGGCTTTCGTTTTTTTGTTTGAGGATTGGCTTGCCCGAATAACGTTTGGTTTTAGGGTTTACCACACCTCTTGCATAAGCCAAATGGTTCCCCTTATCCAACCGGATGTAATCTGCATCAATTGCTGCATCCTGGTAAGTAATCCGTGCGCGGCCGTATAAATAAACCACATCATGGGCGTTATCAGAAACAATAGAATCTTCGGCAGCATATTTTACTTCTCCGCCTAAACCATTATTATTTTTTATCGTATCCGTTTTTGAAGCAGTATCTTTTTTCGATACTGTTTTTACAGCTGTTTTTTTAGAAGTTTTACTGCGTTTTACCGGAAGGGTATCGCGTTTTAAAAACAAACGGTCTTGTTTTTTTGAAGAATCCAGACGAATAATTGTATCTTTTACCGAAAATTTATAATTACCGGCGAAGTGGATAATCGATGAAGAAAAAGCTGAAAAAAAAGAAATAGTAATGAACAGTACCGGAAAAAGAAACTTTATAAATTTCAAAATCGATTTTGAATAGTATTTTTGCAAATCATGTTATGTACGGTTTCAAAATTAATGAAAAATAAAACATTGAAAAGCCTCATTTATTGTTTAACAATTTTTAACCTTTTTATTACCACTACTTCTTTTACCGAGGAAAAATCTTTAAAAACCGATACAACCGAAAACCACAGCCCCAGATTAAAAACTATTGTTATTGATGCCGGACACGGCGGCCGCAAAGTTGGTGCAAAAGGCGATTTTTCTCTCGAAAAAGATATAACGCTAGCACTTGCATTTAAGTTACAAAAAGCCATACAACAAGAATTAAGCGGTATTAAAGTAGTGATGACGCGTACCGACGGAGAAGATGTAGATTGGCAAAAACGATCAGACATTGCGAATGAAAACAAGGGAAACCTGTTTATTTCGCTGCATTGCAATTCTTTGCCGGATAAAATATCAACTGTTCATGGTAAAAGGATAAGAGTGCCAAACCGTTCCGGGACGGGCGTTTTAATTTTAGTTTACACATTTAGGAGAACTGATGAAGAAGAAAAAGCAATAAAGGAAACCTTGCTTAATGATAAGGAAACGAATGAAATGAATAGTGGTTTCGATCCGAATGATCCAACTACATTAATTTTGTCAAAAGCTTACATAAAAAAGTACCGTTCCAAAAGTATCCGCTTTGCAAATTTGTTAAATGATGAATTTGTTGAAACTGATGGGCGCCACAGCAATGGTGTTATAGAACAAAGTGTTTTAGTTTTATGCCACAGTGCGATGCCTTCCGTTTTAATAGAAACAGGTTTTATAAACAATCCGGATGACGAAAAATATTTAAACTCTGAGGCCGGCCAGGATGAAATAGTTAATTCCATCGTCCGGGCAATTGTAAAATACCGCAAGGAAAACGATTAATCTAACACTTATTTAAATTTTATATTTTGAAAATAGCTAACGAAACTAAAATTGGTGCACTTACCGCTGTAGCCATCACTGTACTTATTTTAGGTTATAATTTTTTACGCGGAAACGATATCTTGTCCAGAGAGCAACGATTTTATGCGGCTTACAGCCATGTAGATGGTTTAAACGTTTCCAAACCGGTTCTGGTAAATGGTTTTCAGATTGGCCGGGTATCAGATATGAAACTGCAGCCCAGTGGCAGAACAATTGTGGAGTTTAAAATCAATAAAGATTATCCGATTCCTGATAATTCTGTTGCACGTTTGATCAGCACGGATTTGTTGGGAAATAAAGCTATCGAATTTGAGTTGGGAAACAGTACCGTTTATGCCGAAAACAAAGACACTTTGCGCGCAAATGTTGAGCGAAGTTTAGCCGAAGCCGTGCAGCCGGTTCAGAAAAAGGCAGAAAATATCATTGCAAAAATGGATTCGCTTTTAACTTCGGTCAACACCATTTTAAATCCTTCATTTCAAAAAAATGTGGATCGTTCTTTTAAAAGTATTGCAACAACGTTGGAAACCATTGAAGGAACAACCAAAAAAGTGGACGGATTGGTAGGAATAGAAGGCGGACGGATTGGAAAAATTCTGTCCAATTTCGAATCAATTTCCAGTAACCTGCGCAATAATAATGACCATATTTCGCACATTGTTTCCAACTTTGATCAGTTAAGCAATCAGGTTGCCAAAACGAATATCCAGGAAACATTAACTAATGCAAACAAAGCAATGACGGATTTGCAAGCTGCTATCAACAAGATTAATAACGGAACAGGTTCTATCGGATTGTTGCTGAATGATGATAAATTGTACAACAACCTCAACAGTTCTGCTGCTGATTTAGATAAACTGATGCAGGATTTAAAAGCCAATCCGAAACGTTACGTTAGTTTCTCTATCTTCGGCGGCAAAAAAAATAACTGATAAAAGAAGTATGCAGGTTTAAGCTCTAAAATTAAACCGAAAATACTTTACCTTCTATGGCCAGATCGGTTGTTTTAAATGCTGATCTGGCTTCTTCCAGTAACCCATCCAACGTTTTATAACGGGCAGAAAAATGCCCGATCAGTAATTTTTTAACGCCGGCTTTCACCGCTGTTTCTCCGGCCTGTAAAGCAGTTGTATGATGGGTTTCCTGTGCACGGGATAATAAATCATGCATAAAAGTAGCTTCGTGATACAACAAATCTACATTTTGTATTTGTGGTAAGTAAGAGTCTTCAACTAAAGTATCAGAGCAATAAGCATAACTTTTGGGATCTTCCGGTTTGATGGTTAATACTGCATTCGGAATAATTTCTCCGTCAGCGGCAATAAAATCCTCGCCTTGCTTCAACTTAAAAAACTGGTTTCGCCCTACTTCATAATGTTCTAACTGATCAGCATTAAGCTTTAAAAGAGGCCGCTTTTGTTTAAAAACAAATCCTGTACAAGGAATCCGATGATTTAAAATGATGGTTTCAACAGTAATATCCTGGTTTTCGTAAATCAGTTCAGAATGATTAGTTTGAGTTGGATAAAACTTAATTTCGTAGTTAAGTGCTGTCCAGGAATATTCAAAGTGTACGTTGATAATTTTCAGAAGATCCGGCGGACCGAAAAGATACATTGGCTTTTTACGGCCATTTAAGTGCATGGAAGAAAGTAAGCCGATTAATCCGAGATAATGATCGCCATGTAAATGACTGATAAAAATATGATCTATTTTACCTGGTTTAACATCAAAACGCAACATCTGCTGCTGTGTACCCTCGCCGCAATCAATCAGATAAATTCGTTCATTAATGTTTAACGCCTGGGAAGTTGGGTTTCTATTATATATCGGTGTTGCAGAACTACTGCCCAGTATCGTTACATCAAATCTCATTTTGCGGACAGAAAACCGTTTATTTTATTTCTTTTTTAAGATCTTTTTCAATCTCTTCCATAAAAACAAGATCAATAGCTTCTTCTGTAGTGCTTACAATTTGCAGTACGCTCTCTAATTGAGAGATGGAGATTAAACGAGAAACAGAATCACTTAAACCGGTTAAAATAAAACTGCCTTCTGCATTTTTACAAATGCGATGGCCAACCAGTAAACTGCTCAAACCGGAAGAATCGGCAAATTTAACCATCGATAAATCCAGGATGATATTTCGCTGACCATCTGTATTCATCAGTATTAATTCTGATTTCAGCTGTGGCGAAATCAATGAATTCAGTTTTGATTCATTTAACTTAATCAAAACATATTTTTCATGTTTATCAACCGTAAATTTCATATACTTTAATATTAATAGTTAAAGATAGAATAATTTCGTGTAGAAATAAAAAGTATTCAGGGTAAAAGTAATATTGCTTCTTCAATATTTTTTTTAATCCGGTTAACGATATCTACATCCTTTGATTTTTCAAACTTGTTGCCTGCAATATGTTCGTACAATTCTATATAACGCTCAGAAATGGAATGAACAATTTCTGCTGTCATATTCGGAACGGTTTGTCCTTCCTGACCAGAAAAATTGTGCGAAATTAACCATTGCCGAACAAACTCTTTAGACAACTGTTTTTGCGGTTCCCCTTTTTGCTGGCGTTCCTGGTAACCGCTTTGATAGAAATAACGGGAAGAATCGGGTGTATGGATTTCATCAATCAAAAATATTTTTCCGTCTGCCTTTCCAAATTCGTATTTGGTATCCACTAAAATTAAATCGCGTTCTGCAGCTATTTCTGTTCCGCGTTTAAAAAGCGCAAGGGTATATCTTTCCAGTTCAATATAATCAGCTTCGGTTACAATTCCCTGAGCTAAAATTTCTTCCCTGGAAATATCTTCGTCGTGCCCAACAGCTGCTTTGGTTGTTGGCGTGATAATCGGTTGAGGCAAGGCATCATTTTCTTTCAAACCATCCGGCATAGTTACGCCGCATATGCTTCTTTTACCGGCAAAATATTCGCGCCAGGCATGGCCGGAAAGGTAACCTCGAATCACCATTTCTACTTTAAAAGGTTCGCAAATGCGGCCGATGGTTACACTTGGATCGGGAACATTTATTACCCAGTTTGGGATAATATCATCTGTAGATTTTAAAAATCCGGCAGCAATCTGGTTTAATACCTGGCCTTTAAAAGGTACGGCTTCCGGTAAAACTACGTCAAAAGCAGAAATACGATCTGTTGCAACCATCACCAAATATTGATCTTTAATGGTGTAAACATCTCTTACTTTACCCCTGTAAAAATTTGTCTGTCCCGGAAAATTGAAATTTGTCTCTTTAATCGCGTTCATTATATATTAATAGCAGATTGTTTAGTAGGAAGTAATTTGTAGCAAGTATTTAGTATCGAGTATAAGTAAAAGCATGTTTGATCCGTTTAAAACAATAATCAAATTAATCAATCAAATACTTGCTTCTAAATACTTGCTACTAAATACTTGATACTTTTTTACTTTACTGAATATCTCCGTAGGCTTCTAAAATACTTCTTACTAATTTGTGGCGCACAACATCATCACCGGTTAAGTAAATAATGTCGATTCCTTTGATGTCAGCTAAAATCCTTAACCCTAAATGCAGGCCGGATTGCTGTTTACGCGGAAGATCGATTTGCGTAACATCACCGGTAACAATAAATTTTGCGGTTGGCCCCATCCGGGTTAAAAACATTTTTAACTGCATATCGGTAGTATTTTGTGCTTCATCCAAAATTACAAAGCAATTATCCAACGTACGGCCACGCATAAAAGCCAAAGGTGCAATCTCAATAGTTCTGTTTTCCAGATAAACTTTTAATCGTTCTGCCGGGATCATATCATCTAAAGCATCATATAAAGGGCGCAGATACGGATCAATTTTCTCTTTCAAATCTCCCGGTAAAAAGCCCAGGTTCTCTCCTGCTTCAACCGCCGGCCTGGTTAAAATAATCCGCTTAATTTCTTTGTTTTTAAGTGCCCTAACGGCAAGCGCAACTGCCGTATAAGTTTTACCGGTTCCGGCAGGGCCAATGGCAAATACAATGTCGTTTTTAGTGATGCTGTTTACCATGCGCTGCTGGTTGGGCGTTCGCGCTTTAATCATCATGCCGTTGGTACCGAAAACGATCACCTCCCCGTTTCCGTTCATTTTATCCTGCCCGTTTTGATCGGGAACGAGAACAGGCAAAAGACCTTTCCCAATAATGCGTTCAACATCCTGCAGGTTTAATTTCTGGAATTTTTCTACATGGATAATCAGCTGGCTCAGTTTTTCTTCAAAATTTTTAATCTCCGCTTCATCACCCAAAACCTTAACCTCGCTGCCGCGGGCTACAATTTTTAACTTGGGATATTGTTTTTTGATGATCTCAAAATGATCATTATTGGCACCCCATAATACGGCAGGATTTATGGCATCAATCGTTAAATTTAATTCGTTCAAGTGTTAAGAATTTTTAGTTGTCATTTTTTATCCTTAAAAATTTAATATTTGCAGCAGTTTATAGCTATCCACAAGATTAGTAATAAATATCCAAAATTTTAAATGGCAATCATAACTTTAACTACAGATCTGGGCGATAAAGACATCTATCAGGCTGCCCTAAAAGGTAGTATCTTAAAGTTGTTGCCAGGTGTTAATATTGTAGATATAACGCATTCTATATCAGTATTTAACGTTCCGCAAGCTGCATTTATACTTAAAAATAGTTACCATTACTTTCCGGAAGAAACCGTTCACCTCATCGGTATTGATACCGTTTATAATGCAAATACCCGTTATTTAGCCATCCGCTATCAAAACCATTATTTTGTTGGTGCGGATAACGGTATTTTTTCGCTGATCTTCGACCGCATCCCGGATGAAATTGTTGAAATAAATATTTTGCAGGACTTAAAATTCCTTCATTTTCCATTAGCAGACATTTTTGTGAAAGCAGCTTGTCACCTCGCCCAAAAAGGAAAACTGACAGCTATTGGTATTCCGATAATTCGGCTGGAACCAAAGATGACACTGCAACCGGTTATCGATCAGAAGTTAATTAAAGGAAGTGTTATTTATATTGATTCGTTCCAAAACGTAATCACCAATATCACCAAAAATCTTTTTACAGAGGTGCAGAACGGGCGGCAGTTTGTGCTTTATTTTAAGCGAAACGAATCCATCAACAAACTCAGCTGGCATTATAATGAAGTGCCCGAAGGCGAAAAACTTTGTTTATTTGGGATAAGCGATCATTTGGAAATTGCGATTAATAAAGGAAACGCAAGCGGTTTGCTCGGATTAAATGTTGGCGATATTGTGCGGATTGAGTTTTTAGAGAAAAGTTGATGGTTGGTAGCTGATGGTTAATAGACAATAGTTGATGGTTGGTAGCTGATGGTTAATAGACAATAGTTGATGGGTGATAGTTTATAGTTGATGGTTGGACGCAGACAGCACTTGGCTAACTTAATTACAAATGATTAATATTGTTTACAAGCATTCATTATCTGCCATCAACCATAATCAATCACCCATGAACTTTTCAAAACCGATACTGTTTTTATGCCTGTTTTTTGCTGCCGTTACAACTTTTGCCCAGCAAACAGATTCTTTGGCTTATCAGCTTCAGCGTAAAAAAGTGAACACTTTGCTGAGTCTGAGAACGCAGAAATTTAATCAGTATTTTGAAAGTTTGGATTTGCACACCGGCATTTTTGGCTTGCAAACTAAAAAAGATATCCGCCGCTCTAATGATATTTTGATGGATATTGTTAAAACCGATAATGCTGTTTTTAAGGAACTAAAAGTGTTGCTAGATTACCGTTCTACCGTACAAACGCAGGTTCAGGATCAGTCTCGGGAATCAGAAAACCGCAATACTTCTTTTATCGGCACAATTAACAAGCTGCGCAACCAAACGGAAAAATTGAAAACGGAGATTGCCGAAAGCGAAAGTCATATCGAAAGCCTGAAACAATTACTAATCGGCGTAACAGTATTAATTTTGATCCTCCTGTTTTCAATCATCAAAATTAAGTCAACTAAAGCAGGCTGAATTGACAAAACCAAACTATTTCTTTAAATCGCTGCTATTTACAGATTTGATTAAAATAAATGGCCAGAGCGCGATTAAACAGTGGTAACACACAGGAACAGGATTTGCCCAAAGCAAAATTAAACCGGGAAAACCTGTTAAAAATAACCAAATTATTAGTTTACCTAAAACCGTACCGCGTTAAGTTTTTTTCGGCATTGGTTTTTCTTTTTTTAACCAGTTTAACCGGCCTGGCGTTTCCATCTTTTTTGGGTGCGCTGATTGATGCAGCCCAAGGTAAACAGCGTTACGCTTTTTTGCCGCCAACCATCAATGCCATTGGTTCACTGGCCTTTATCGTATTGCTGGTGCAGGCTTTGGTTTCATATTTTAGGGTGATCTGGTTTGTGCAGGTTGCAGAAAACGCGCTGGCAGATATCCGCAGAGATACTTATTTTAAGCTGATTACGCTGCCGATGAACTTTTTTTCTAACAGAAGAGTTGGTGAATTAAACAGCCGGATTTCTGCCGATCTTTCCCAAATCCAGGATGCTATTACCACAACGCTGGCAGAAATGATCAGGCAGTTAGTTTTGATGGTTGGCGGAATTATTTTACTCACGATTTTTTCCATCAAACTCACTTTAACGTTATTACTGATTTTACCAATATTAATTGTAGTTGCGATTGTTTTTGGAAAATTTATCCGAAAAATCTCCCGCGAAGCACAGGATAAACTGGCAGAATCGAACACAATTGTAGAGGAAACGCTGCAAGGGATTTCCAACGTAAAAGCATTTGTAAACGAAGCATTTGAAGCCGGGCGATACGAAAAAAAGATTCGCGAAGTTGCCGGAATTGCCATTCGAGGTGCTAAATTTCGCGGCCTGTTTGCTTCTTTTATCGTGTTTTGTTTGTTCGGCGCAATCGTAGCCGTCATCTGGTACGGATCGGTTTTGGTAAGCCACGGAGAAATGTCTGTCGGCAACCTCACTACATTTATTTTGTACTCCATTTTTGTGGGTGCAGCTATGGGCAGTTTCCCGGATTTGTATGCAGGTTTACAAAAAGCAGTTGGCGCAAGCGAACGTGTGCTGGAAATTTTAGACGAACGAGGTGAAGAAATTTCGATAAAAACAGCTGATAATCAAATTAAACAACGTATTTCCGGTGATCTGAATTTTGAGAATGTTGTTTTTGCTTATCCTTCGCGTACCGAAATTACAGTGCTAAACGAAGTATCCTTTAACGCACACTCCGGCGAGCGGATTGCAATTGTTGGGCCGAGCGGTGCCGGTAAATCAACCATTGCAGGTTTGATTTTACAGTTTTATCATCCGCAAAACGGAACAATTTTGTTTGACGGCAAGCCGGCTTCCTCCTATTCGCTCACAGATATCCGTAACCAGGTTGCCATTGTTCCGCAGGATGTTTTGCTTTTTGGCGGAACGATCCGCGAAAATATTGCTTACGGCAAGCTGGATTCGACCGAGGAAGAAATCATAAAGGCAGCACAACGCGCCAACGCACATCAGTTTATTACCGGTTTCCCCGAAAGTTATGATACGATTGTGGGCGAGCGAGGCGTTAAATTATCCGGCGGACAACGTCAGCGGATTGCCATTGCGCGGGCTTTGTTAAAAAATCCGGCGATTTTAATTTTAGATGAAGCAACCTCTTCACTCGATTCAGAATCAGAACGTTTGGTGCAGGAAGCATTGGAAGAACTGATGAAAAACCGTACTTCAATTATCATCGCCCATCGCCTGTCTACCATCCGCGAAGCAGATAAAATTATTGTTTTAGAAAAAGGAAAAGTAAAAGAAAGCGGCACACACGAAGAATTAATTACATATGAAGGCGGCCTTTATCGCTATCTTAGCAGCTTGCAATTTGAAGTTTAGTAGTTAAAATTTAAACATCGATGCTTCTTTTACCGCATAAAAATTAGCGTAACATATACGCAGAAAGATTTAGAATGAAATTAACGATTTGGGGTGCAGCCGAACAGGTTACCGGGAGTATGCACCTGCTCACAACAGAAAATAATTACAAGATTTTAATAGATTGCGGTTTAGATTACGAGCGCGACCACAATGTACAAACCAATGAAGATTTCCCTTTTAATCCGGGCGAAATTGATCTGGTTATCCTCACCCACGCACACATAGACCACTCCGGTAATTTACCAACTTTGGTACGGATGGGTTTTGAAGGACAGATTTTGTGTACGCCGCCAACTGCCGAGCTTGCCGAACTGCTGCTGATGGATTCGGTAAGCATCTTCATGAGCAAAGCAAAAAAAAGCAGAAAACATCGCGGACATAAACAACGTGACGGCAGCAGGACAATGCAACCGCTTTACCTGCACAAACACGTTTTAGATACCATTGACCGTTTTGTAACTATCGGTTTTAACAGAACTTTTAAGATTAACGGTGATATCGAATTAACATTTATTCCGGTTGGGCACTTGTTGGGAGCCGCCGCCGCTGCCCTAAAAATCAACGAGAACGGTGAAGAAAAAACGATTACTTTTACGGGCGATATCGGCCGTAAAAATTATCCAACCCTGCCGGATCCGCATGTACTTCCTCCTACCGATTATTTAGTTTCCGAATCTACTTATGGTGGCCGTAATCATTCAACCGGAAAAACAATTGAAGAAGTTTTGCTGGAAACCATTGAAAAATGTTGTGTAAAAGAAGCAGGCCGTTTAATTATTCCGGCTTTTAGTATCGGCAGAACGCAAGCTTTGGTTTTCTCCCTTAATAAATTATTTTCTAAAGGATTACTGCCACCGGTTAAAGTTTTTGTGGATAGCCCGATGGCAAATTCATCAACCGGGATTTTTAGAAAACATCACGCTTTATTAAGCGAAGAATCGCAGGAGTTTTATCGTAAATCCGGTGATCAGTTTGAATTTGACAATTTGGTTTATGTTGAAAATTTGAAGGACAGCCGCCAGGTTTCCAATTATTTTGAACCTTGTATCATTATTTCTTCTGCCGGAATGCTGGAAGGCGGCCGCATCCAGGATCATCTTTTTTATAATATTCAAAATTATTATTGTACGATTTTATTTATCGGTTACTGCGCAAAAGGAACTTTAGGAAACCGTTTGCTTCGCGGAGACTCGATTGTACATGTAAAAGACCGGGATCTGGCGGTTTATGCAACCATCAAACAAACAGATTTATTTAGCGCACATGGCGGCCATGATGATTTGGTAAATACAGTAAAACAGCAAAATTCTGCACAACTTAAACAGGTTTTTCTCGTACACGGGGAAACAACGAGTATGCAGGCTTTAGCTGATACTTTAACCGATGATGGTTATGCAGTAACGGTTGCAAAAAAAGGGCTTGCTTATCAGTTGTAAATACTTTTTGTATTAATCAACTAATAAAAATATGAGTAAACCTTTAAATTTCGGCAGGATGTTTTTTACGCCTGCCATGCTTTTTTTATGCGGTGTTTTCTTACAATCATGCACAGAAGAAATGCCGATTTTAAAACCGCTAAATGGTTCTACAAAAACTTCAAATGCCAGTAACATTGCCTTAAAAGTTAACAATACAACTTATAGTCTGACTAATAAAGATCCCGGATATGCTATTTTTGTTCCGATAACTACCGGAACAGGTTCATCAACCGCTACTCAGTATAGTATAAATGGTAGTAACAGCAGCCAAACTAATTTACTTGATTTCGGGTTTTCTTATATTTTAGACAGTACCAACAAGAAATACGTGCTCACCAGCGGACAGTTAACTCTCAACAAAAAAAACTACGCTACCATTAATTCGTCCGGTACTGCGAAACTTACGGTAGCTAAAATGGATACTTTAGCTCTCACTGCAGCCGGAAATTATAGTTTTTATTTATATGATTCGCCTTTTTCTCCAACAGATTCTATTTACGTTAGCGGCACATTCAACATTGTAAAATAAAAAAAGGCTTCCTAACCAACTCCGGAAGCCTTTTTTACATAATTCTATTTTACTGTTTAAAATGCTGAATAATCAAATTGGCCAGCTCTACACCAATCCGTTCCTGCGCTTCGTTGGTGGAAGCACCGATATGCGGGGTTAAAGAAATTTTAGGGTGATTTAATAAATCCTGCCGAGGTGCCGGTTCATTATCAAAAACATCCAAACCGGCGAAAGCTAATTTCCCATTGTTTAAAGCTTCCAGCAAAGCGGATTCATCAATCGTGCCGCCGCGGGAAGCGTTAACAACCGCCGCTCCTTTTTTCATCGCTGCAAATTCCTCCGCTCCTAAAATTGGTTTTTCGCTAAAAGGCGTATGGATACTGATAAAATCGCTTTGCGCAACAACTTCATCTTTGGATGCTGTTTTTACCGATACTTTTACCAACTGTCCGTCGCCTAATTCTAAAGCTAATTCCGTTTCAAAAGGGAAAAGATCATACGCTAAAACCTTCATTCCTAAACCGATGGCAACTTTGGCAACTTCGCGGCCAATCCTACCGAAACCTAAAATACCGATTGTTTTTCCGCGCAGCTCAATCCCTTTGGCATAAGCTTTTTTTAACTCATTAAATTTGGTATTGCCTTCTGCCGGCATTTTCCGGTTACTATCCTGTAAAAAACGGATACCGGTAAATAAGTGTGCAAAAACCAGTTCGGCAACAGAAAGTGAAGACGATGCCGGCGTATTAACTACGGCAACACCTTTATTTCGGGCATATTCTACATCAATATTATCCATGCCAACGCCGCCGCGGCCAATCAACTTTAAATTAGGGCAGGCATCGATTAATGACCGGCGAATTTTTGTAGCACTTCTTACGGTAACGGCATCAAAATTATTAAGTTGCTCGGCTAAAAGTTCTTGTGGAACATGTTCGGTTTCTACTACAAAACCTACAGCTTCCAAAAGTGATTTTCCTGCGGGATCAATCCCGTCATTTGCTAAAATTTTGATCATTAATATTTTATGGATAAAAGAAGTATCTTACTATTTATTTTTCTCGGCAAACTCCTGCATCACATCTACCAGAGCATGGATGCTGGTGATTGGCATGGCATTGTAAATGGAAGCGCGGAATCCGCCTGCACTGCGGTGGCCTTTAATGCCGATAATATCACGTTCTTCGGCAAATTTTAAAAATGGTTTTTCCAGTTCCGGCTTTTCCATAATAAAACAAACATTCATGGTTGAGCGGTCTTCGGCCGAACAAACACCTTTAAACAAAGGGTTGCGGTCTATTTCTTCATAAAGTATCCTCGCCTTTTCTTCGTTTGCTTTTTCTATTGCTGCAACGCCGCCTTTGGCTTTAATCCAGCGCAGGGTAAGCATAGAAACATAAATGGCAAAAACCGGCGGCGTGTTGTACATCGAACCATTATCAATTTCTAACTGATAATTTAACATCGAAGGAATTGCCCGCCCGGATTTTCCTAATAAATCATCTTTTACAATCACTAAAGTTGTGCCTGCCGGACCCATATTTTTTTGCGCACCGGCGTAAATCAACCCAAAATCAGCAACGCTAATATCTCTGCTGAAAATATCTGATGACATATCGCAAACTAAAGGAATTTCGGATTTTGGAAACTCGTGTATCTGCGTACCATAAATGGTATTATTGGAAGTGATGTGAAAATATACCGCATCGGAAGGAACTTCGTATTTTTTTGGAATCGTCCTAAAATTGTTTTCCTTATCCGTAGCAACAACAACCGGCGTACCAAAAAGCTTTGCTTCTTTTATGGCCTTATTTGCCCAAACGCCGGTTTCCAGATAAGCAGCTGTTTTATCCTGCGGCAATAAATTATACGGCACCATGCTAAACTGCAAACTGGCACCGCCTTGTAAAAACAAAACCGAGTAACCTGCCGGAACGTGCAGCAACTCTTTAACCAAACTTACGGCTTCATTTAAAACCGATTCAAACTCGGGCGAACGGTGTGAAATTTCTAATAAAGACAAGCCAATTCCGTTTAAATCCAGAACTGCTTCGGCTGATTGTTTAAGTACTTCGTGCGGTAAAATACCCGGACCTGCACCAAAATTATGCTTCATGTGTTTAATCTATTTAACCGGAAAATAAGAAATGAAAGATAGAAACCACCGGCGGGGCGAATTTATAAAATAAGAATTGCTGAGCATAAGTTATTTACAGATATTTTAACCGGGAAGAGGTTTTGTTTACAATTCCATTGTAATTACATGCTTCTTTTAAGGATGTTTTAATTTAGAGATGGCCTGCAAAGGATCAGCAGCAGCAAAAACAGAATTGCCTGCCACCAAAACGTTTGCGCCGGCTTCCAGTAATTCCTTGCAATTTTCATCACTTACGCCGCCATCAACCTCAATTTTTAAATCCGGATTCCGGTTTTTGCTGAGTGCTTTTAAATCATATAATTTCTTATACGTGTTCGGGATAAATTTTTGTCCGCCAAAACCAGGATTTACAGACATAATCAACACTAAATCCAGCTCGGTAATAATATCCTCCAAAAAACTAATTGGCGTATGCGGATTTAAAGCTACGCCTGCCTTACAGCCGGCACTTTTTATAGCTTGGATAGTCCGGTTTAAATGTATGCAAGCTTCAAAATGAACGGTAATATTAGTAGCACCTGCCTGCGCAAACTGCTCGATGTAATGATCCGGATTAACGATCATCAAATGCACATCTATCGGTTTGACGGTTAGCGGTTTAATGGCTTTTAAAATCGGGAAACCGAAAGAAATATTCGGAACGAAAACGCCGTCCATTACATCAAAATGAATCCAGTCGGCTTCGCTGTTGTTTAACATTTCCATATCGCGCTGCAAATTGGTAAAATCCGCAGCAAGAACAGAAGGGGCAATCAGGTGGTTCATGCGCCAAATATACTGATATGTAAAACCTCCGCAGAAATTAGTTTAAAAATACGCGGATGAAACTGCTAAAAACGGAAGCTCTTTTTATCGATAAAAATATATCATGGATAGCAGCAGAACAAGCATAAATATGTTAGATTTACCTAAAAACCAACAGCATGAATTTAGAACCGATACATGTGCCTTATCGTTACAATAAAGATGATTCGGACGAACAAAAACTTATTTTTGCTTTAGCACAATTAGGCAAAGCTACTACAAATGAGATTGTTGAGAAACTTAAACAAGCAAATACTGCGGAGGAAATTACAACAGTGCAAGCCGAAGAAATATTAAAACCGTTGTATGATCATGGCTTAATCAACGGTGAAAAAAAGGATGAAAAGTTGATCTACAATCTTCATAAAATATTAACCCAAAATTCTGGCCGAACGGATTTAAACGGTATTAAGGATGTATCCTGATGCTTTTTTTAGCGGTATTTTTTATTGCTTTTGATAAACTTTGGAAATTATAAAATCACCGTAAAAAAGTTTTTCTTTTAAAGCAGCATAATTTTTATTGATAAAGTATGGCTTTATTTTAACAAGCTTTTTAGTTTCCACGCCGCAGAGCAAGCCAAAAAACAAGTACATCATTTGCAAAAAAGCTTTTTGCCACAGCGATTTGTAATTATCCTGAATCTGGAAATCTGCCATTAACCATAATCCTCCCGATTTTAAATTCTGATCTAACTGATTAAAAACTTTCTGAACCCGGTTTTCCAGGAAATTATCAAACAAAAAAGGTGTTAAAATTACATCGTATTGTTGCACAAGTTTACAATCTTCTATCGCTGCATGGATAAAAGTTAACTCATTTTGCAGGTAGTTTCTCTTTTTTGATAAATCAATCATCCTGCCGGAAATTTCAACATAAGTAATTTTTAAAGTTAAAGTTTGTACGCGGGCAATTTCTTCCAATATCCAGCCTGTCCCGCCGCCAACAATTAAAATATTTGTTTTCGGTTTAATATATTGAATTAAAAATCGTTGTGCTTTTACCAAAGCTTTACCAAAAACCAATTGTGCCAGCGCATCATAAAACCAGGCAGCAGCATCGTAATTGTTTGGCATTTTTTAAGTTTTGAGATTTTTATATTGAAGCAATCTTTGGATAACAATATTAAACACTTCAAACTTGTTTAGCTCATCATAATTACAGATACTTACGCTTTGTTTAAACTATGCCCTTTAATTTAAAAAAAGATTTCCCCTGGCTGCTGGTATTACTTTTGGCAGTAGCCGTAAATTTTTCGGGCATAAATATTGGCTTTTTCACTGATGACCCTGCTTTGTACGCAGCACTTGCCAAAAATATGGTGCTGCGCGGCAACTATTGGGAACTTTTTTCCTACGGGAAAGACTGGCTTGATAAACCGCATTTTCCGTTTTGGATGGCGGCTTTAAGCTTTAAAATATTCGGTATTGCTACCTGGAGCTACAAATTGCCGGCCTTGCTTTTCTTTCTATTGTCCGGCTTTTACACTTACTTATTCGCCAAAAAAAACTACGATCAAAAAACCGCTTTTATGGCAGTTTTGATCCTTTTTTCGGCACAGCATATTTTAATGTCTAACACAGATGTACGTGCCGAACCTTATTTAATGGCTTTAATCATCGGCAGCGTTTATCATTTTTATCGGCTCGAAAAAAGATTTACTTGGATTGATTTGCTCCTCGGAAGTTTACTTGCAGGTTGTGCGGTAATGACGAAAGGGATTTTTGCTTTGATCCCGATCGGTGCAAGTGTGATTGGAGAATTGATTTTTAAAAAGCGTTTTTCAGCGATTTTCCGTTGGAAATGGCTGCTCGCAATTGTATTAACTATCGTTTTTATCCTACCCGAAATTTATAGTTTGTATCTACAATTTGATAGTCAGCCTGATAAACTCACTTTTCAAAATACGCATATTTCCGGTATCCGTTGGTTTTTGTGGGATAGCCAATTTGGAAGATTTATAAACAACGGCCCGATTACGCGTAAATCAGGAAGTATATTTTTTTATGTGCATACTTTGATTTGGGCTTTTGCACCTTGGTTTTTTATGCTGGCTTATGCTGTTTTTACCGCTGTAAAAACAGCATTCAAAAAACAATTAAACGAGTATTATACGCTTTGCGGAGGGTTAAGTATGTGGCTGATCTTTTCGCTTTCCAGTTTCCAATTACCTTTTTATACCAATATTATTTTTCCTTTTTTTTCGATAATTGCCGCAGCCGTTTTTAGAAAAGCTCTTTTAAACAACAGGTTCGGCTTTTTTAAAATTATACAAGTTTTACAAGTTTGTATATTGTTACTGGCTGTTTTTGTATTTAACTATTTTTTACAACCCACAATTACAACCCTATTTTTAACCGAAGCAGCTGGTTTTGGAATATTACTTTTCTACTTAAGTAGAAGAACTTCTGGTTTTAATTTTTATTTTTTGTTGTCGTGTTGTGCAATACTTTTTATAAACTTTTATCTCAACACTATTTTTTATCCTTTATTAACATCTTACAAAGCAGATGTACAAGCACCGGTTTATGTCAATCAAAAGCTTCCGGGTAAACCTGTTTATGTAACGGATAGTTTAAAAAATGCTTTCCAATTTTATTGCGAACAACCGGTGCAACTTTTATCAAAAGCTGATTTAAAAAACCAAGTATCTATAAAAAAAATTGTTTATGTAGATGAAATAACTTTGAAAAACCTTCAGCAAAAACACAACATAGAAATTATAAAAGTGATTGATAATTATCCAAACGAAATTATCTATAAAAATTTTATATGGTACAAAACACGAAGACAAGCTTTGGATAAATATTATATTATTCATTACTGATACTTTTTTTATCAACATAAAAATAGAATGGAAGTATCTGTAATAAATCAGGTAAAATAATGCTCGAACTCTATTGTTTCAATTTCTAATCCTTCAAATTCCCAAAGTATATTTTTTAAACTTTTCTCCAGTTCCGGTAATGTTTGTGCATTATCTATAATCAAATTATCATTATAAGTAACACGACCTGTTAGTTCGATATCTTCTCTTTCAATAATCAATGCTAATTTTATTTTTTCCATAACAGATAAATTTATTTCTTCCACTTCAATCTCAAACTATTTGTTACAACTGAAACCGAACTTAACGCCATTGCTGCTCCGGCAAACATTGGGTTCAATTGGATATTCCAAATTGGATACAACGCTCCTGCTGCAACCGGAATCATGGTTAAATTATAAATAAAAGCCCAGAAAAGATTTTGCCTGATAGTACGAATAGTTTGTGCCGATAATTTTAAAACTTCCGGCAGCAATCCAATATTGGAAGAAACCAAAGTGATGCGCGCAACATTCATCGCAATATCAGAACCCAAGCCCATCGCAATAGAAACATCAGCTGTTGCCAAAGCTTCTGCATCATTGATCCCGTCTCCGGCCATCGCTACAATTTTTCCCTTTTGTTGTAACTTTTTAATCAGTTCGGCTTTTCCTGAAGGGGAAATACCGGAAACTATATTCACGATTCCGGTTTTTGCAGCAACATAATTAGCGGTTGTAGCAGCATCGCCGGTAAGCATCCAAACTTCAATACCGGCTTTTTTTAATTGCGTAATTGTTGCCATGGCGTTGGAACGAATCTCATCTGTAACCGTTAAAATAGCTAATAATTTTCCTTGTGTTGCAAAATAAATTATGGTATTTAAATTATTTTGATCAATATCAATATCCAAATTTAAAGAAGATAAATCACAAGTTCCATTCACCCAATCCGGCTTTCCGATATAATAAGTTTGGTTTTGGTGGATGACAAAAATCCCGGCACCAGTTATACTTTTAAAATTAGAAATGGTTTGTGCCGATGCTTCTTTTACCGGTAAAAAATTGACAATTGCATCTGCAATCGGATGTTCGGATTGTAATTCGGCAGCAAGTAAAATCCCGGATAAAAAAGCTTGTTCATTTTCGGTTAAACTTTTATTCCAATTTAAGCGCGTAACTTTTGGTTTTCCTTCGGTAATTGTACCTGTTTTATCCAACACAATTGTATTTACTTTATAAGCTCGTTCCAAAGTTTCTGCATCGCGGATCAGGATTCCTTTTTCAGCGCCTTTTCCAACGCCAACCATAATGGCAGTCGGCGTTGCCAAACCTAAAGCACAAGGGCAAGCAACAATCAGTACCGTTACAAAACTTAATAAACCTTGGCCAAAAGCTTTTTCTCCGCCAAAAATCAACCAAGTAATTGCGCTGATTATTGCAATTACCATCACCGCCGGAACAAATACGGATGCAATTTGATCCGCCAATTTTTGAACTTTTGCTTTAGAACCTTGTGCATTTTGTACAGCTTTTATCATTTTAGAAAGTAAAGTTTCGTTCCCAACTTTCGTAGCTTTCAACACAAAACTTCCTTTATGATTGATGGTACCGGAGAACACAGTATCGCCGGTTTTCCGGGAAACTGGCATCGGTTCGCCGGTCATCAAAGATTCATCGATAAAAGAAGCACCATCTGCAATTTCACCATCCACCGGAATCCATTCGCCCGGTTTAATACGGATCAAATCTCCAACTAAAATATTGGCAATGTTTGTTTTAATTTCAATCCCGTCTTTGATCAAGTTCACCGATCTTACTTGTAAACCCATCAGCTTTTTTACGGAAGCAGAAGTGCCGGATTTTGCGCGTTCTTCCAACAGTTTTCCAATCAAAATAAAAGTAATTACAACCGCCGCTGCTTCAAAGTAAACATGCGGAACAATGCCGCGGGAAAGCCAGAAACCCGGATAAATTGTATTAAACAAACTGAACAAATAGGCAGTACCGGTACTGATTGCCACCAGCGAATCCATGTTAACTTGTGCATGTTTGGCTTGCTTCCGGGCACTTGTAAAAAACTGATTTCCAAAAACAAAAAGCACAATGGAAGTTAATATCAGCAGGATCCAATTAGCCGGTTCCCAATCCATAAAAACCATATCGAGCAACACAATCGGAACCGTTAATAAAACCGCACCTAAAGTTTGTTTCTTCAATTGAAGAAGAGCTTTTTCCTGTTGTTCTTCCTGCTGATCAAAAGCGTTTTCTTCATCCAAGATTAAATCATAACCAACATTTTGTATGGCTTTCTGAATTTGCTGCGGACCGGTTTGCTTTGGATTAAAATAAACATCCAACGCTTGTGTGGCATAATTTACATTCGCCTGCTGCACACCCGGAACCGAAGCTGCCATACTTTGCACACTCATGGCGCAGGAAGCACAGCTCATGCCGGTTACCGGAATTGTTTTATGAATGATGTTTTTATCCATGATGCTTCTTTTATCGTACAAAAATAAGTATCGAACAAGCAGAAGATTTATAAGATTTGGGATTGTTTTTATAAGATTATGAGAAGATAAAATTCTTTTAGTAAACATCATCCCCCCTAACCCTCTTCGAAAGGGAGAAGCCTAAAGCAGACTTTTTTAAATTATAAAAAAACTAAACGGTAGTAAGATAAAAGGTGCAAAAACAGGAAGGCTAAACTTAGAAAGGTAGCAAACTATGCTTCCTCCTTTTGAAGGGGGTTAAGGGGATGAATTCCAGAAACTATAAAAATACAACTCAAATTTTTCTATCTTCAAACCCAACAAACTCCATCACTAACTTATGGCATTAAATTACGTTTGGGTTGCTTTTTTTATCGTTGCTTTTTTTATCGCCTTAATCAAGCTGATCTTTTTTGGCGATACCGAAATTTTTAAATTGCTGGTGGATGGCATTTTTGATTCTACGAAATCATCCGTTATGGATATTGCTTTGCCGCTGATTGGCACAATGGCGTTTTGGCTTGGTATTATGAATATCGGCGAAAAAGCCGGAGCAATTAATTTTTTGTCGCGTTTGGTTGGCCCGTTTTTTCATCGTTTGTTTCCGGAAGTTCCTAAAAACCACCCGGCAAACGGAGCCATGATGATGAATTTTTCGGCCAATTTATTAGGTTTGGATAACGCCGCAACACCTTTAGGGTTGAAAGCCATGGAAAGCCTGCACGAACTCAACCCGCAAAAAGATACAGCTTCTGATGCCGAAATTATGTTTTTGGTGCTGCATGCTTCCGGCTTAACTATTCTGCCGATTTCCATCATTGCACAGCGCGCTATTTTGGGCGCGCATGACCCAACCGATATTTTTATTCCCTGCATTATCGCAACTTACGTAGCAACATTGGCCGGGTTACTTGCGGTGGCTTACAAGCAGAAATTGAAACTTTTAGATTCGGTAGTTCTGGGTTGGTTGGGCGGAATTACCTTGATTTTGGCTGCTCTGGTTGCTTATTTTAAGCTGTATCTGGATAAGCAGCAAATCAGCGAAGTATCCAAAGTAGCCAGTAATTTAATTTTGCTGGCCATCCCGGTTTTGTTTATTCTGGGTGCACTCCGCAAAAAGATTAATGTTTTCGAGGTTTTTATCGAAGGTGCAAAAGGTGGCTTGGAAACTTCGTTTCGCATTATTCCATATCTGGTTGCCATGCTGGCTGCCATCAGCGTTTTCCGTGCTTCCGGTGCTTTGGGATATTTAGTAGATGTTTTTAAATGGGGATTCGGCCACCTCAATATGGATACCCGTTTTACCGAAGTTTTACCGATCGGTTTTATGCGGCCTTTAAGCGGTGCCGGTTCCCGCGCCATGATGCTGGATAACATGCGCCATTTTGGTACGGATAGTTTTATCGGCCACTTATCCAGCGTTTTATACGGTTCTGCCGATACCACTTTTTACATTGTTGCGCTGTATTTTGGTTCTGTAGGGATCAAAAAAACACGATATGCAATCCCGGCCGGTTTAATTGCCGATTTTACCGGCGTAATTGCTGCAATTTTACTTTCCTATCTGTTTTTTGGCTGATCCGTACTTCTTTTATCATACTAAAACAGAGTAACCATTTGCAACTTCTGCCGTACAAAACAGTAAGCCGCAAATCGGCTTTTTTGTACCTCAGGAAGAAAAATGAGAAAGTCGGGAATACTTCTTTTACTGTGCTTTTTTTTGGTTCAGCTTAAATCTTCGGCACAGGATCATATGTATTCTCAGTTTTTTAATTCGCCTTTATACTTAAATCCGGCACTGAACGGACAGTTTAAAGGTGATTTCAGGATGAACCTCATCTACCGCAACCAGTGGGCTTCGGTTCCGGGAACGTTATCCTACATCACCGCTTCTCTGGATTATAACGTACCCCGTTTTGGCGGCGGTTTAGGTTTGATATTTACACGTTCTGCCGAAGGAACTGCTTATCTCACCAAAAATAACATCTCCGGATTATATTCTTACAGTGTCGGTTCTGATGATTATGTACTTTCTTTCGGCTTGCAAGGCGGCCTTA
Organism: Sphingobacteriaceae bacterium; assembly: GCA_903642215.1. Lineage (GTDB taxonomy): Bacteria > Bacteroidota > Bacteroidia > Sphingobacteriales > Sphingobacteriaceae > Mucilaginibacter_A. Next base: position 340,229 of record CAHJWG010000002.1, read on the forward strand.
CCAATCGTGTAATCGATTGGAGCAAGCTGATTTTTGATGATCAGCTGGATCAAAATATTGGTATTATTCCCGGACAAACCACTTCAGCAGAATTGCCGGCTTTCAACAATAAATATTATTTTGATTCTGGTGCCGGCGTTTCTTTAACGCTAAACCGGCTGCTTGTCGGCGGCGCGCTGCAGCATATTAACCGGCCAAACGAATCTTTTTCCGGGGCGAAAGCAATACTGCCCATACGTTCTACTTTTCATATCAGTTACCGGTTGCCGCTGGATAGTTACGGCGATGAGGATGATGACGACGGCTCTTTCGTGATCCCTTCGGTTGTGTTTTATAACCAGGCAAAAGTAAGTTCTATCAACGCCGGCCTGCAATATAAAAGGCGCAATATCAACGCTGGTTTGTGGTACCGCAGCAGCAGTAATACCGGCCAGGAAGCACTTGTTTTAACATTGATTTTTGATCTATTTATCAATCGCGACGGCGGCGAAAAAGTTAGGTTTGGGATAAGCCATGATGCAAATCATTCTAAAACAAATTACACTAATTCTACCGGTTCTACCGAAGGCAGCCTGGGTTACGAAACAACCCTCCCCGCCCGTGACCAGGGTTCTAAAAAATTTCCCGGCGCACGCAGGTGTTTTGATTTTTACTGAAGCTAAGTTTCGGCCTCACCCTGGCCCTCTCAGGAGGGAAATGGAGCTACATCAATTATGGATGCTTCTTTTATCTTGTATATTTTTATTTCCTAAATTGAATAATAAACAGGCTTAACTTATTTTTAAAGCCTTTTCAAATTCTTCAATAATGTAATTACGAAGATAATTATTTGTGTTGTACAAGATTGATGAATTCAATTTGTATCCGTTTTTAGATTGTATGCAATAATTATATTTACCGACGTAAGGGTAAATTGTAGAAACTTTCTCATACCAATAATCAAACACGTTATATCTTTTATCTTCCTTGTCATCACTATTATCACATATATAAAATATTACATTAGAATCTTTGAGGAGTATATCAGCAATAATACTTATTACTGTGTTTTTAATCCAATAATCAAAGTGTGTTGGTTCCGTTTCCGGGTATAATGATAAAGAAAAGGCATTAACTTCTCCCAAAAGGTAAGTAGTTAATGCTAATTGATATTTGATATGGTATCTTGTAGTAAAAGTGTAAGTAAGCCCGTTTTCAGAAAGCTCTATTTTATAAAGGTTTAGCAAAGCTGATCCCCTTTTCTTTAGCCAAATCACTTAGGGATCTTTTATCCTTTAACGCTTGTTTAATGTCCTTTTTGTCCTGTATCACTTTACTCAAAAATGAAGGAATGCCAACAGGAACTTGATTTTCATTTTTTTTCATGCTGTGTATTTGTTTGATGATAAACAAAAATAAATAAATTTCGGAATAAAATTTTGTTAATTTTTAGAAGAAGGTAATGCTTCTTTTACCGATATACTTTAGATGAGTTGCTTTCTTCAACATAAAAACTAAAAGAGAATAGGCGTTTCTCAATCCCAAAAAACATTGCTAAAAACAGTATCATCAAAAAAGATTCAAACCATACTTTCATATTAAATTAACAAGTTTATAATAGTAGCTTAACACATTCTTAATGTTGAGGTAATGTGCCGAAGCAACCTTTGTATCAAAATCCAAGATACAATGAAGAAACTTTACCTTATTATTTTTTCCTGTTTGATGCTTGTTCTGTCAGGGAAATTACATGCGCAGATTTCAAGCGCTCAAATCAGCGGCCGGGTTTCTGATCCTAAAGGAATAACACTTCCCGGTGTTTCTGTAGTTGCGGTAAACGCTAATACCGGCACAAAATACGGTACGCAAACCAATGCAGAAGGCCGTTATACTTTGCCAAACGTAAACGCAGGAACTTATACCATCACCCTGACTTATATCGGCTTTAAAACAATTGAACGTAACAATATCACCTTGAGTTTAGGTAATGCCACCTACAATTTTACCATGGCTGATGAAACTACTGCCTTAAAAGAAGTAACCGTTACCGCTACTGCCGGCGCACCGAAAACTGGTACCGGAACAAGGATCAGCCAGAGCCAGATCCGTAATTTACCAACCGTTTCCCGCAGTTTGCAGGATTTAACCCGCACTACGCCGCAAAGCAGTAACAACTCTTTCCAGGGAACTAACTTCCGCTACAACAACGTAACTATTGACGGCGCGATTAACAATGATGCCATCGGTTTTAGCCCTTCGCTCGGCGGACAAACTAACCAATCCGGACAGGTTGGAAGCAGCACGCGTACCAACCCGGTTTCAATAGATGCCATCCAGGATATACAGGTTTATGTGGCGCCTTACGATATTAAAATCGGTAATGTTTTGGGCGGAAGTATCAACGCAGTTACCCGAAGCGGAACCAATAAAGTTACCGGTTCTGTTTACGGTTTCGGAAGGAACGCTAATTTAATCGGTAAAAATAATATCCCTACTAAGGTTGGCGGCGACGGTGCCAAAGAGCCGAGTGATTTCCACGAATATCAAACCGGCTTCCGCGTAGGTTTCCCGATCATTAAAAACAAATTGTTCTTCTTCACCAATGAAGAAATTACCCGCCGCCAGGATCCGGTTATTTTTGGTGCCGGAAGTGCCGGTTCGGCCAACATCCTTTCGGTAGCCGATGCCCAAAACCTCACTGCTGCTTTCCAGAAATATACCGGCGGCATCAGTCCCGGAACGTTTGACAATACTTCCATTTATTCCCGATCCAATAAATTTTTTAACCGTTTGGATTGGAATATCAACGATAATAACCAGTTAACTATCCGCAATAATTACATTACTTCAACAGCTACAAATTTAGAGCGCGATAATTTTAACTTCCGTTTTGGCGGGATCGATTATACCTCGCACAACAACTCCTCTTCTACCGTTGGAGAGTTAAAGTCGAAACTGAATAATGCTATCAATAACAGTTTGGTGATTGGTTATTCGAGCGTGCATGATTACCGCGACCCAAACTCTAACCCGGCTTTGCCGCAAATTGAAATTACCGGCAACTCGCCCGGTTCTACCATTTTTATGGGAACAGACCGCGAAGCCGCTATCTTTGATATGCACCAAAAAACAACCGAGTTTACCGATAACCTTACTTTAACAGCCGGTAAAAACACCTTTACTTTGGGTACGCACAACGAGTTTTACGATATCACCTATAACTTTGTAAACGCCTGGAACGGCCGCGATGCTTACAGCAGTATCGCAAATTTTTTAGCCGCTGCGCCAACCCGCGTGCGTAACAATTACAATTACACCAACAACACAAGGGATTATATCCTGGCCAACCCTTCTGCCCAATTTAAAGTAAACTTGCTTAGTTTTTATGGTCAGGATGAGATCAACTTAACAGATAATTTTAAACTGACAGCCGGTGTGCGTTTGGATTATGCCAACGTACCAGACAGACAACCGATCAGCACTAAAACCAGCAATGCGCCGGTTGACCCAAGATACGGCAATACTTTTACCTACACCAAGCCACGGGACATTAAAAACAGTTACCTGAATAATGTGGAAGTTAACCCGCGCGTTTCTTTTAATTATGATATAAACGGCGATCAAAGTTTAGTTTTACGAGGCGGCAGCGGAACTTTCACCGGCCGGATCCCTTTCGCCTGGTTTGGTTATGCTTTTTACAATAACGGCGTTACTTACGGTGCTTTCGATAGAAACAACATCGGTACAACCAATACGATCACGCCCGGAACAAATCCGATCCAGGCACCGGCAAACGGCGGTTTAAATTTTGTTAACCAGCAAACTACCGCACCTATTCCAAACACTACCGCTGCCGGCCCAACTCAGGTAGATTTAATCGACAATAACTTTAAAATGCCGCAGGTTTGGAGAAGCAGTTTAGCTTTGGATATCAAAACACCGGATCAGTGGAAATTTACTGCTGAAGGAATCTACACCAAAGTTATCCACGATCTTAAATTCCAGCAGGTAAACACGGTTGATAATGTTACCTACTATCCTTATGATGCACAACATCAGCAACCGATTTTTGTAAACCAGGCCATCAACCCTTCCTACACCAATGCTTACGAATTATCCAACACCAACCAGGGTTATCGTTACAGTTTAACCGGACAAATTGAGAAATCCTTCCCTTTTGGTTTTACGGCTAACGCGGCTTATACTTATGGTAAATCCAAGGATGTAACCAACGGTATCCGTAACTCGATGGAGTCTAACTGGCAATTAAACCAGGCTTTAAACCCGAACAACCCGCAGGCAGCTTATTCTAATTTTGATATCCGCCACCGCATCGTTTCTACTTTAAATTACCACTTGGTTTCTGCTTCAAAAGCATTTGTTTCTAACTTTTCGATCTTTTTCAGCGCAGCATCCGGAACGCCTTATACGTTTGGTTTCTATAACACGGCCATCAACGGAACCGGCCAGCAGGTTAACTTAGCTTACATTCCGAATGCCGGCGAAACGATCAAATTCTTCAGCACAACTCCAACAGCGCCAACCGCAACGCAACAAGCGCAGGCAAATGCTTTTGATGCTTTTATTGATGCTGATAATTACTTAAAAACCCGCCGCGGCCAGTTTACAGAACGTAATGCCGCCCGTACGCCTTGGAATACGCAAGCTGATTTTCGTTTTTCCCAGGATTTTAACTTCGGCCCGGAAAAACACAAACAAACCATTACGTTTACGTACGATATCATCAACTTAACCGCACTGCTGAACAAAGCTTGGGGACATTATTATTTCTCACCAAACACGTTCAATTCAACTTCCAGCGTTGGTTTAAGCAGGGCAACCACACCATCTTTTGCAAATGCTGCAACCACTTACCCGATTTACACTTTCCGTGATCCGGGCGTACCTTATGCGGTTGACCCTTTTGCTTCGAGATGGCAAATGCAGTTTGGCTTGCGTTACAGCTTTTAATACTTCTTTTATCACCTAAAAAATCCGGTAGAGATGATCTATCGGATTTTTTGTTTTGTGGGATTTTTTTGGCCATCTCGAACGAAGAGAGAAATCTTTTTTAAATTTTGTTTTTCTTGTATAACCGTTTACTTAATTGCGACTTGCTTCTTTTATCAGCATAAAATTGTATTTAAGCAGGCTTGTAGCCCTTGCTTTCGTTCTTTTTGCTTGATCAAAAAGAACCAAAAAATCAAGACAAACCCGATCCCTCCGGGCGTTTTGCCGGGCCTTTCCGCACCGTGGTGGTTACCGTTCTGGTGGAGACTGTTAAAATTAAAAGAAGATCCCTCCCTGCGGTCGGGATGACAGCATGGCGGACATAAAATAGTTGATAAAAGAAGAATCCCAAAAAGTTAAGTGGAAGAAAGGTCAACCGAAAGAAAGGCAACTTGCAAAGTAACCACTCAGGCGCGTTGGGCTACATTTCGCCCGGAGGCGATCCGAAATGCTTGAACTTTTGGTTCTTTTGTTTCAAGACAAAAGAACGAAGCCCCGGCAA
>CAHJWG010000003.1 GCA_903642215.1 Sphingobacteriaceae bacterium
GTTTGGTTAGCTTGAACTTGTTTCAGTAAAAATAGCAGACCTTGCGTGTTGGATGCCGAAACAAGTTCGGCATGACTGATGCTTCTTTTATCCACCTAAAATAGAGTTTGGTTAGCTTGAACTTGTTTCAGTAAAAATAGCAGACCTTGCGTGTTGGATGCCGAAACAAGTTCGGCATGACAAACTCAAACCTAAATTCATTTAAGGATTTCAAATAAATTCCTACTTTTGCCCAAATCCACCGCTAATGCAAAATCTTACCCTGCTTGACGGCCCGAAATTTCAAATCACCATTCAACGGCTTTGCAGGCAGTTGATTGAAAACCATAATGATTTCTCCAACTCTGTAATCCTTGGCATACAACCCCGCGGCCCTTTTTTGTCAAAACGAATTGCAGCAGAACTAAAAAGCATTTTGCCACAGGCAGCTATTTTTTCCGGCGATTTGGATATTACTTTTTTTAGGGATGATTTCCGGAGACGGCAAAATCCCTTAGTGCCCAATCAAACTAAAATCGATTTCATCATTGAAGATAAAAAAGTGATTTTAGTAGATGACGTTTTATGGACAGGCCGAACCATTCGTGCCGCAATGGACGCGATGCTGGCATTCGGAAGGCCGCAAAAAGTAGAATTACTGGTTTTGGTAGACCGGCGCTATTCACGCCACTTGCCAATTGAACCGGATTATATCGGCATCCAGGTAGATTCTATCGCTTCCCAAAAAGTAATTGTGAGCTGGAAAGAAGCAGACGAAGCAGATAAAGTAGTTTTGTTATCAGAAAAATAGTAATGGCCGATCAGCAAAAACTAAGCTCCAGACATTTATTAGGCATCAAAGACCTCAACCGAAACGATATCGAATTGATCTTTGAAACGGCCACAAATTTTAAAGCAGTTTTAAACCGCCCAATCAAAAAAGTCCCTTCCCTGCGCGATATAACCATTGCCAATATCTTTTTTGAAAACTCTACCCGAACGCGTTTGTCATTCGAGCTGGCGCAAAAAAGGCTTTCTGCGGATACGGTCAACTTTGCGGCTGCTTCATCCTCCGTTAGCAAAGGCGAAACGCTGATTGATACCGTCAACAACATTTTGGCCATGAAAGTGGACATGGTGGTGATGCGCCATCCGTATGCCGGTGCCGGTATTTTTCTATCGCGGCACATCAAAGCACAAATTGTAAATGCCGGAGATGGCGCACACGAACATCCAACGCAGGCTTTGCTGGATGCTTTTTCTATTCGGGAAAAATACGGCGAAGTAAGCGGCAAAAAAGTAGTAATCGTGGGCGATATTTTACATTCGCGGGTTGCCTTATCTAACATATTATGTTTAAAACAATTAGGCGCAGAAGTAATGGTTTGCGGCCCGACAACGTTGATCCCAAAGTTTATCGGCTCACTGGGTGTACAGGTGGAACACAATCTTCAAAAAGCCTTAAACTGGTGCGACGTGGCCAACATGCTGCGCATTCAATTGGAACGGCAGGATATTAAATATTTTCCGTCACTGCGAGAATACACGATGCTTTACGGATTAAACAAAAAAATTCTCGATTCGCTGGATAAAGAAATTACCGTTATGCATCCAGGGCCGATCAATCGCGGCGTGGAAATTACCAGCGACGTAGCCGACAGCAAGCAATCCATTATTTTAGATCAGGTAGAAAATGGCGTTGCGGTACGGATGGCGGTTTTGTATTTGCTGGCCGGACAAATGTCCTGAGCAATTATTTTTAAATCGGCAATACTGCTTAACTTTAATCTCACGTTACCCGTATGTTTAATGCATCAGCAAATTTTTTGCGCGGTTATTATCTTTAAGGTCTTTAATTTAGCGCCATCGTTTTTTAATTAATTATGATCAAAGCACTATACGTTTCTATTTCGCTGCTTCTTTTAACCATACTTTCTTCTCACGCACAACAAACTGCTTATTTTAACTTATACCGAAACTACAATGCGGCGATGGAATTGCTGGATAAAGGCAAGTACGTAGCTGCTGCAGAGCAGTTTAGGTTAGTAGAAAAACCAAGAAATAAAACCGGCAATCAACCCGTTTTTGAATCGGAAACTTCTTTACTGAAAGAAAATTCTTATTATTTTGAAGCTGTTTGCGCTTTAAACCTGGGAAATGATGATGCGGAAAGCATGTTTTTGCGTTTTATTAAGGAACATCCGGAAAATCCGCTGGCAAAAGTAGCCTACTTTCAAATTGGGAAATCGTACTTTAAACAGGAAAAATATCAGGATGCTTTAACCTGGTTTGAGAAAGTGCAGGCTGCAGAACTCACCGGAAAAGAAAACGCAGAATATAAATTTGATAAAGGTTATGCTTATTTTGAACTGAAGGATTACAAAAATGCACAACTAATTTTTAGTGATCTAAAAGATCGGAAAACGCCTTATTCCGAGGATGCCACTTATTATTTTGCCTACATCGCGTATTTAAATAAGGATTATCATTTAGCACTGCTCAACTTTGAAAAGCTAAAAAATTCTAAAAAGTACGAAGCCAGTTATCCGTATTATATCACGGCGGTTTATTATCTGGATAAACGGTATGACGATGTAATTGCTTACGCCGTGCCGATCATCAACAGTACGAAACAGGCAAACGAAACGGAAATGCTGCGGATTATCGCTGCTTCCTATTTTGCAAAAATCGACTATCCGGATGCCTTAAAATACTACGAACGTTTCCAGGCAGGCGATCAAAATAAAACCCAGAACAATCAGGATAGCTACCAAATGGGTTATGCTTATTTTAAGACAGGAAATAATCCGCGTGCCATCCGCGAACTGGAAAAACTGATTGATAAAACAGATTCTTACAGCCAGAGCGGAAATTATACTTTAGGTAATGTTTTCCTGAAAGTGAATAACAAGCAAAGTGCCCGGAATGCTTTCCAGGTGGCATCAAAATTAGATTTTGACCGAGCTTTGCAGGAAGATGCACTTTATCAGTATGCCAAACTTTCTTACGAACTGCAGTTTAACAACCAGGCACTGGATGCCATCCGTTTATATCTCAAAAATTATCCGCGATCAGCCAAAACCAACGATGCCAAAGTTTTATTAGGTGAGATTTTACTTTCTACCAGTAATTACAAAGAAGCGGTTGATATTTTAGAATCGGTAACCAACAAAAATGAGGCGGCAAAAGAAGCATATCAAAAAGTAACTTATTATCGCGGTTTGCAGTTTTATAATGAACGTGCTTTTGAAAACGCCATCGGTATCTTTTTACGATCCTTAAAAGATCCGGTTGATGACCGGATTGAAGCGTTAACTACCTACTGGATGGCCGAATCCATGTATGAAGTCCGCAAATACGATGAATCTGTAGAGAACTTTGAGAAGTTTGAAAATATGCCCGGCGCAAAAAAAACAAGCGTTTACAACTATGCTAATTACGCTTTGGGCTATGCTGCTTTCGGTGATGAAAAATACCAGAAAGCGGCGAACAATTTTGAACAGTTTATCCAGGGCAGCGAGCGCGATAAAAATACGGTAAACGATGCCGTGCTTCGTTTAGGCGATAGTTATTTTGTGCTGAAGAATTACGGTCGCGCAAATGAATACTATAACCGAATTTTATCTCAACATGCTAAAGGCGAAGATTATGCTTTGTTTCAACGCGGCATGATCCAGGGTTTGCAGGGACAATTGGATACAAAAATCAGCACATTGCAAAGTTTGTTAAATCAGTACCCTACTTCGGATTATGCGGATGATGCCAGTTTTGAAATGGCTTATACGTATTTCCTCAAAAATAATGGCGATCAGTCGCGGAATGATTTAACCGCCATGATCCAGAAATATCCGCAAAGCAGTTATGTGCCGCGCGCTTTGGTTACAATTGGTTTGATCGATTACAACGCCAATCAGGATGAGCCGGCACTGGAAGCTTTTAAACGCGTGGTAAAAGATTATCCTTCCACGGATGAAGCCAAGCAATCACTTAAACAAATCGAGAAAATTTATACCGATAACGGCGATGCCAAAACCTTTATCGATTACGCCGCAACTACGCCGATCGGCAATTACAGTTCTGCGCAGCAGGATAATCTGATGTTTACGGCGGCTAACAATTTGTATTCCCGCGGAGATTATAATGGTGCTGTAAATGCTGCAAACGCCTATTTCGATAAATTTTCCAAGCCGATCAACGATAAAGAAGCACACTTTTTAAGGGCAGAAAGCTATGTAAAGTTAGGTAAACCGGAAGAAGCGGTTGCAGATTACAATTATATTTTGAACGACTGGACAAGCGTTTATACCGAGAAATCGCTCATCAGCATGTCTAACATTTATCTGCGGCAAAAGAAGTATAACGAAGCGGTTGTGTTTTTGAAACATCTGGAAACCAATTCTGAATATAAAGCTGATTACAGCTTTGCGATCAATAATTTACTGCTGTCGTACTCGGAAATGCAGATGCCGGACGAATCGTTAAAATACGCGGCTTTGGTTCGCACCAACGAAAAATCATCCGAAGAAGATAAATACAAAACGGGTTTGTATGCCGGCAAAGCTTATCTTCTAAAAGGTGATACTACCAATGCCAGCAAAGAATTTAATTACGTGGTTGCCAATACCAAAACGGTTGCTGCTGCCGAAGCAAAATACAACGTGGCAAATTTGGAGTATTTGCGCCGTAATTACAAAACATCGCAAAAAACATGTTTCGAGCTGATTAATAAATTAGGCGATTATGATTACTGGGTTACTAAAACATTTGTTTTGCTGGCCGATAATTATGTTGCGTTGAAAGACGTTTTCCAGGCTAAAAGTACATTACAAAGCGTAATTGAAAACTACAAAGGGAAAGACGAAATTTTGCCCGAAGCCAAAGCAAAACTGGAAAAATTGAATAACCAAACAAATACCAAGAAAGAGAACTAAGCAATGAAGTTAAAATATATATTTACGGTTTTGCTGTTTGGCCTGCTGTTTTTTGTGTTTCCCGGATTTGCACAACAAAAACCGGCACAGAAAAAAACTACGACTTCAACCAAAAAAATACCTGTTAAAACGGTAACATCCACCAAAAAAAGTACGGTAAAAACAGTATCGGATACCACCAAAAAAACTGGAAATAAAACTGCTAAACAACCTGCACCGCAGCAAAGCTTAAATGAAGAAATTGTAGTAACCAGTGCTTATAAACCGGTTTTGGCAGATGCGGTAAAAATTAGGCGTAACCCGAACCTGGACGACAGGCAGGATTTTAAACCGTCGTTTTCCTACACTAACCTGCTGGATAAACGTTTGGATAACAACACCGGCATCCGCCCTTTGGATGCAATGCAAATACCGAAAACGGCAAATGATACCTTGTACAATAATTACGCAAAGGCCGGGATTGGTAATTTAAATACTACTTTCGGAGAGTTGTACCTAAATAATGGCCGCGACCAGGCTTTGCAATATGGCGGTTTTGCCAAACATTTTTCGCAGCAGGGAAATTTGCCTAAACAAAAAGCAAGCCGGCAGGAACTTGGTGTTTTTGGTAAAAGTGTGGGCGAGAATAACAGCGTGAGCGGCCACATTAATTATACACGCCGCAATAATTATTTTTACGGATTTGATCAGGATAACCCGCCAACAAACCTAATCCCGGGCAAGCAACATTTTAATACGATTGAAGGCGAAGCAGAAATTGCCAAGAATTATAAAGACGTTGAGAACGACTTCGTTTATGCAGCAAAAATCAACGGTTATATTTTTAATAATGCTTACAAGGCTAAAGAAAATAATATTTTAATTAGTGTTTCGCTTAATCAAACCATCAAACAATTTTATGCAGGATTAAATGCTTCGTTGGATGCGGGAAGCACGAAAGACAGTTTGTATAACGTGAGCAACAATATTTTGCGTGCAAATCCTTACCTGAAACTACAGGGCGAAAATTATAAAATTGATGCAGGTGTAAATTTAGTTTCAGAATTTGGCAGTAAAAGCAGCCTGCGTTTATTTCCGGCAGCAAAAATTGAGTTTCAGGTAATCCCAAAATACGTTCGGATTTTTGGCGAATTGCGCGGCGACATTGATAAAACCCTGCTTCGTAATTTAACAGAAAGCAACCCTTTCCTGGATCAGAATATTGATATCAGAAATTCTATTAACCGTTTAACCATCAGCGCAGGTTTAAAAGGAACGATCGCGCCGGGCTTAGGTTTTAAAGCTGCTTTTATCCGCCAAAGTATAACCGGTTTGCCCCTGTTTGTAAACAACTTTAATTTTAGCAGAGGCCAGAATAAATTTATCGTGATTTACGATGGCGGCAAATCAACGGTAACCGGTTTTAACGGTGATCTTGATTTTAAAGCCTCAGAAACATTAGACATTTTTGGCAAGCTGGAATACCGCAAATATTCATTGGCTACAGAAGCAGAAGCCTGGAATTTACCAACTACAAAATTTACTGCCGGAACAAATATCCACCTTAATAAAAAAATCAACATTAACGGATCTTTACTGATTCGAGGCGAAACAAACGACCGGATTTTTACTTCTGCAACAGCTTTTCAGGTATTTTCTTTGCCTGCCTTTGCTGATTTAAGCGGTGGTGTAGATTATAAAGTATCCAAACGCATCTCGGTTTTCGTACAAGCCAATAATTTACTGAGCAATAAATACCAAACTTATCTTTATTATCCCGCAAACGGTTTTAATATATTTGGTGGTTTAAGTGTTGGTTTTTGATCGATTTTGATGTTTTTAAATTTACCCTTATTTTTAACCTGATGGATGTAGCGGCTTATATTAAAGAACTGCTTTACCGTGAGCAGGTGGTTTATGTGCCTGGTTTGGGTACGTTTTCTACTAAAAAAACGGCCGGCACTTACAACCAGGAGCAGCAAAAATTTTATCCGCCTAAAAACAGTATCGATTTTACAGCTGATGAAAAAACGGATCAGGCACTGGAAAACTACATCAGCGAACAGAAAAATATTTCCCTGCAAGCCGCAAAATACTTTATTGAGAAGTTTGCTGATCAGCTGAAAAAAGATTCTGCCGCAATAAATTTGCCGGTAAACGAAGTATTATTTCCTCCGGGAGATGAGTTATCGCCGGAAACACAAAAACCGGATACTGCTTTTAATGAGGAAAATTTTGGTTTGCCGCCGGTTAATCTCACTACAATCAGATCGAAAAATAATGAAGAGGAAGTTGTTAGCAAACATGATTACGTAGAAAATTTTTACCGCGAGTTTTCCAAAAATTTACCGGAAGAACCTGTAGAAACAAAGCCTAAAAAAAGTACAGGTTTGTGGGCTGCGGCAGCGGCACTTTTAATTTTATGTTTTGCCGGGATCTATGCTTTATACACTTATCACCCGGATTTATTCAGCAGGTTCAGGCCGCAGGAAAAACAGCTTCCTACTATAATCCGGGAACCAAAACCGGATTCGGCCAGTAAAGTTGTTGTAGAAAAATTAACAGTTAAAGATACGGTGGCAACAAAACCTGCTGAAACTACGCCTGCTGCCGATACAACCGCTGCGCAGTCGAAAATGGTAGCGACGGTACCAAAACCGGTTAAAAAAATCAGGCCGGAACCAGTTATTACGGTTCCGCCGGCAACAGCCGCAATTACTGCTGCGGATCCGGATATCGTAGAGAAATCTCAATACGAGATAATTGGTGCCGCATTTAAAACGTTAAAAGGAGCAAAAACATTTTTAAATCAGTTGAAATCAAAAGGAATGCACAGTCCTAAAATATTAAGAAGCACAGCCGGAAAATCTATGCTGATCACTTTCGGCTCTTTCCCGGACAAAGAATCCGCGCAGGCCGCGTTAGAGAAAATACGCGCAAAAGATGTTCATTCAGAAGCTTATATACAACACTACAATAAATGATTTCATTATTTTTACAGGTAACCGATACGGCAGCAAGAGCTGTTGATACTTTAAACAGGGCAGTACAACCCGGTGCCGCACAACCTCACGAACTCCGTTTTGGCGATTTGCTGGTGAAAGGCGGCTGGGTAATGGTGCCGATCGGTATTTTGGCCGTGCTGGGTTTGGTTATATTTTTTGAACGGTTTTTTACCATCCGGAAAGCAGGCATAAACGAAGCAGCGTTAATGTCGCAGGTAAAATCAAACGTTAGTTCCGGCAAGCTGGATTCGGCCATTGCCATTTGCCGTAACAGCAACTCGCCGCTTGGCCGCATGCTGCAAAAAGGTTTGATGCGGATTGGCCGCCCGATTAAAGATATTGAAAGTGCCATCGAAAATATTGGCCGGTTAGAAGTTTCCCGGTTAGAAAAAAACATCGGCATTTTAGGGATTGTAGCCGGTATTGCGCCGATGTTTGGTTTTTTGGGAACGATTGCCGGTGTAATCAAGATTTTCTACGATATTTCTCAAACGGATAACATCAGCATGGGCGTAATTTCCGGTGGTTTATATGTTAAAATGGTAACTTCTGCAGCAGGATTACTGGTTGGGATTGTTGCTTTCGTTGGTTACAACATCCTTCAAATGATGGTTGATAAAGTAATTTTGAAGCTGGAAACCGACTCGGTTGAGTTTATAGATTTATTAGAAGAACCCAGCAAATGAATTTAAGGAAACGACATCTCCGCGCGCATGCAGAAGTAAATACTTCGGCCATGAACGATATTATGTTTTTTTTGCTGTTGTTTTTCCTGATTGCTTCTACGGTAACCAATCCGAACGTGATTAAATTGATGCTGCCAAAATCTTCCTCCGGACAAGCAGTTTCCAAAAAAACCATAACCGTTTCTATCACCAAGGATCTTAGATATTACGTTGATAAAAAGGAAGTTCCGGTAGAAAATTTATCGGCAACGCTTCAATCCTACAAAAAATTAGCCACAGAACTAACCATAGTTTTGTACGTTGATAAAACCGTAGCAATACAGGATGTAGTGGAGGTGATGGACACATCGCAAAAACTGAATATCAAATTAGTGCTGGCCACAGAACCTAAATAATGATACATCAGCAGGAAGAAAACAATTATCCGAAAGCTTTTTTGCTAACCGGAATTGTATTGGGATTATTTTTGCTGATCGCCTATTTCCTGGTATTTTCCATGCCGCCAAAACAGGAAGAAGGTACGGGCGGAATCCTGGTAAATTACGGCACAACCGACGAAGGAACGGGCAACGATTACATGAGTATGGAGGAACCTTCTGTTGCAGAGAAAGCCAATAAAAGTAAACCCGACAAAGTAAAACCGGAAACGCAGCCAACCGAAAAAGTAAGTGCTGATAACAGTGATAAAAAAATTGTTACCCAAACTACAGAGGATGCGCCGGAAGTTGCCCCAAACAGCAAAAAACCCAGTAATACGGTTGCCACAAAAACAGATGTAAAAGAAGCAAAGCCGCAGATTAACCAGAACGCTTTGTACAAAGGCAAGAAGAATGACGGAACCGGCGAAGGTGACGGCACCGGAAACAAGCCCGGCAACCAGGGGAAAGTAACCGGTACCACTTTAACAAACAATTATAACGGAACCGGTTCTGGCAACGGCGGCAATTTAAACATGACACAGCGTAACTTCCTGAGCAAGCCAAGTGTTACGGATGACAACCATCGTGCGGGAAAAATTGTAGTTGATATCCGCGTGGATAAAAACGGAAATGTAACTTATGCGCGTGCCGGTGCCCGCGGAACCACAATCAGCGACAGCGATTTGCTGCAAAAATGCGAAACAGCTGTATTGAATACAAAGCTGAACGCATCTGAAAACGCGCCCGAAACCCAAAACGGGACGGTTGTTTTTGTATTTAAAGTGCAATAGGTTTAGCTTTCAGCAATCAGTTTTCAGTATAAATATTTGAAACCATGCTTCTTTTATCGACATAAAATTTGTAACAATTTTTGGTAAGATGTTTTTGTTCGGAGTTGAACTGTGAACAGGAAACCCGAAATTTATAATCAAACTATGGACTATCAGCAAACCCTTGATTATCTGTATCAGCAGCTGCCCATGTTTACCCGTGTTGGCACTTCGGCTTTTAAAAAAGATTTAACCAATACGTTACTGCTTTGCGAAAAATTGGGCAATCCTCAGCATAAATTTAAAACTATACATGTTGGCGGCACCAATGGAAAAGGTTCTACTTCGCACATGCTGGCGGCAATTTTACAAACCGCCGGATATAAAACCGGCCTGTACACTTCGCCTCATTTAAAAGATTTCCGCGAACGCATCCGCATCAATGGCGAGATGATTTCGGAAGAAAAAGTGATTGATTTTGTGGCAGATCAGCAGGAAAATATGGATCAGATTAAACCTTCCTTTTTTGAGATGACCGTTGCGATGGCTTTCGATTATTTTGCGCGTGAAAAAGTGGATATTGCCGTTATAGAAGTTGGTTTAGGCGGAAGGCTGGATTCGACCAATGTAATTGCCCCGCTGCTTTCCGTTATTACCAATATCGGTTGGGATCATATGAATTTGCTTGGTAATTCGTTGCCGGAAATTGCTGCCGAGAAAGCCGGTATCATCAAAAAAAATACGCCGGTTATTATTGGCGAATATCAACCCGAAATCGCTACAGTTTTTACGGAGAAAGCAAAGCAGGAAAATGCGCCGCTTCGGTTTGCTTCGGAAGAATGGTTGATTGAAAAAGTTGAAAGTGAAAAACAAGTTTTAGATTATTTGGAAGTGCGCGTGAGACCGGCAGATGGTATTTGGACTTCCTTTTCACATCTGGTTTTAAAACTTGATCTTACTGGTTTATACCAGCTTAAAAATTTGAAAAATGTTTTGTCTGCTTTAGATGAATTAAGAAAAAAGAATTTTAAAATTTCGAATGATGCTGTTTTTATGGCATTAAAAGAAGTAAAAAAGTTAACAGGTTTAATGGGAAGATGGCAAACTTTAAGTCAAAATCCGTTAATAATTTGTGATACCGGCCACAATCCGGAAGGAATTACGGAAGTTGTAAAAAATATAAATTCGACTTCTCACCAAAATTTACATTTTATTTTAGGTATGGTAGCTGATAAAGATATCGGGAAAATCCTGTCATTATTACCAAAAACAGCTACTTATTACTTTTGTAAACCGGACATGCCGCGAGGTTTAGACGCAGAGACTTTAAAAATCGAGGCAGAAGGTTACGGTTTAAAAGGAAATTATTTTAGTAGTGTAAAAGAAGCATTGCAGGCAGCAAAAATCAATGCAAGCCAGGACGATCTTATTTTTGCCGGCGGAAGTACGTTTGTAGTTGCAGAACTGGTTTAACTGATTTTATAAAATTATAGAGGTATGAAAGAAAAATTTAACCTGTTCATAATGAAATAATTGCTTATCGTTTAAAAGTTTTAGAAAGTTATTTTTGATTTTTTATTTTGCATTCCTGATAAAAATTCTACTTTTGCAATCCCAAACGGGATGTAGCGTAGCCCGGTATCGCGCCACATTTGGGATGTGGAGGCCGCAGGTTCGAATCCTGCCATCCCGACTGCTACAAAGCCTAACTGCTTATAAAACAACAGTTAGGCTTTCTTATTTTAAATAGGTGGCAATTATTAACCTTTTGCCGTATCAATCCTTAAAATGTCTTGTCCTGAAAAAGGAATAACAGCTAAATACAAACCTGTTTACTTCAATTTAAAAAAACCGGCAGTTGCTGTATCGGTAACTATTCCGTTTTTTTTATGGTAGATGAAGTAGGCCTGCAAAAAGGTGTGATGTTTTAAAAATTTCAAGGCATTGGTTAAACCCATTCCAATCAGTACGTTATCGTATCCATCGGCTGTAATTGCATCTTTTGCCTTTACCGTTACGGCTATCAGTTGATTTTGTACCGGATACCCCGTTTTCGGATCAATGGAATGAGAAAATACCTTATCACCCTCCTTAAAATACTTTCGGTAATTACCTGAAGTTGTTATTCCTCCATTGTCCATTTTTACCACTTTTTGGATAACCGGTTCATCCTGTGCGTTTTTGGCAGGCCCTTCAATACCAACCTGCATCGTTTTATTTTCCGGCTGCTTTTTTCCTTTTACACGCAATTCTCCGCCTACTTCAACCAAATAATTTTTAATTTTCTTTTTGTTAAAATATTCAGAAATTACATCAACAGTATATCCCTGTGCTATTCCATCGACATCAATTTGTACACCGGGGATTTTTTTTGATAGTTTATTATCCTTCAACAACAGTTTATCAGAGCCAACGTAAGGAAGTATTTGTTTAATGGTTGCAGCATCCGGTAAGCCGCTTATTTCTTTATTGCTAAACCCCCAGGCCCGTACCAAAGGGTATACTGTAATATCAAATATTCCGCCTGATTTTTTATAAATCTCTAAAGATTTTTTTACAACTTTTCGTAAATGTTCATCCATAATAACTTCCATACAAGCCGGGTTATTGAATTTACTGATGAGCGAGTAAGGCTTGTAAACCGAAAGGGAACTGTCGATTTTATTTAAGATTTCTGTTATTTCCTGCTTGCGGACAATGCTGTCTTTGGCATAGTAAGTTAGGTGATAAGTTGTACCCTGCGTGTAACCATTTATATAGATTGGTTTGAAATTTGACTGTGCAAAAGCTACATTTATACAAACTACCAGGTAATTAATCAGGATCAGAACAGCAGCTTGGTAACTTGTTTTCATACCTGAAAGAATAAAAAGTTTTCGTGTTTTTTAGGTGATAAAAGAAGCATCGCAAATAAACCACATAAAATTTTAAACACGATTTAAGCTCCGTTATTCATCTTGTCTTTCAACAAAAACTCTTTAACAAATAAATCGTCCGTTAAACCCGGATAGCTTTTGCACACCCTGTCTATTTCTTCCAATTGTCCTGCAGATAGCACTTCCTCCGGGTTAAGGCACCAGTTTCCATCCAGTAAACCCTGCCTGCGGAGAACCTCATAAATCCCGGGGATACAACCGTGAAAACTATTTTTTGAATCGAATATTGCCGCGTTCATATCAGTAACTTCTATGCCTGTACTCAATAAACTATCGCAATTTATATATTGGTTGCTAACACAATTTTTAATAGTCTCGAAAAGAGTTACAGCACTTTTTGTCCAAACCGACCAGTGGCCGAGAAGACCGCCGACAAACCTTTTTTCTACCGTTTTGCCGTCGATATTAAATTTATAGGATGTAAGCAAATCACCGGCAATATGATCATCATTGCCTGTGTACAGTGCAATATCATCAATCCGGCCGGAAGCGCAAACAGCCCTTACCACATCCAATGTTTGATACCTGTTAAACGCCGCAACTTTAATTGCTTTTACATTAGGGATTTCGGCAAACTGCCGCCAGAAATTATAACTTAAAACCCGCCCACCAACGGCAGGCTGAAGATAAAATCCGATAACAGGTATAACATCAGCAATAATTTTAACATGTTGTACCAGCTCTTCGTCCGACCAGTTGTTTAATCCGCCTAAACTCAACAAACCCAAATGATAACCGTACTTTAAGGCAAAATCCGCTTCTTTAAGTGCCTGATCGGTATTGCCGCAGATGCCTGCAACTTTTATAAAAGGGCGTTCTAATGAAGCTTTCGCGATCTCCTCCGCAGCAATTTCATAAACCGTTTCTAACAAATTGACCGAGGGTTTCCTAATTTCAAATTGGGTGGTATGTACACCAACGGCAACACCGCCCGTGCCGCAAGCCATGTAATACCTGGTTAACCGCCGTTGTTTTGCAGTATCGATTTTGCGATGCTGGTTTAAAGCCAGCGGATGGGCAGGTATAACAGTTCCGGTTGACAGTAACTTGCCGATCTTTTCGTCGAGTTCGTTCATGTATAAATCTGTTTAAAACTGCCCGTCCCGCTCCTGGAAATGGGTGGGTTTACTAATTGTCCTGCCGCCTGCATTTACCCATGCCGCTAACAGCTCCATCATCATTTTTAACGTTGTTTTTGGATAACCGAACAAACGGAACGCCTCGGCAGCGTTGCTTAATAGTGCCGTTGGCTGTTCCTCATTCACAAACTCCGGGGTTGTGCCAAACATTTTGCCAAACTCAACAGCAAGCCATCTTACCGATATGGTTTCCGGGCCTGCAATGTTCAGGATTTTAACCGGCACGGTACAATGGTGTAAAGCTCTTAAAGCCATTTCATTTGCATCTGCCTGCCATATAACGTTAACATTCCCCATACGTAAATCAATAGGCTGCTGATGCTTCACCGCTTTGGCAATTTCCAGTAATACGCCATAACTCACATCATTAGCATAATTTAACCTGTAAATTAAGGTTGATGTATGCTGTTTCAAAGCATAATATTGAAATATTCGTTCTCTTCCGAGGCAAGATTGCGCATACTCACCAATTGGCTGCACCGATAAATTTTCGTCTGCGCCGCCCATTCCAACTGATGTTAAGGGATAAACATTGCCTGTTGAGAAAACTACGATGTTAGAAGATTTATATTTTTGGGCAATCCTGCCTGGTAAATAAGCATTCATTGCCCAGGTAAAGGATTCATTTCCGGTCGTTCCGAATTTTGTGCCGGCAAGGTAAATAACGTTTTTAACATCCGGAAGATGCTGTAATTCTTCATCATTTAATAGATCAGCCTTGTAAGTTTCGATGCCTGCCAACTCTAAATCATGCTGCAAACCGGTTTCAGAAAACCTTGAAACCCCAATCACCTTTTTTTTGATGCCGGCAATGTCTAACGCGTTTTTGGCAAGCCGTGCCAAATCCGGCCCCATTTTACCGCCTACGCCAAGTATAAGGATATCGCCGTCCAAAGCTGCAAGGTCGGCAATCAAAGCTGCAGAAGGTTTAAGCAGTTGACGGTAAACGTTTTCTACATCTATCATTATTGAAGAATTGATTTATTTGAAAAAAATGGTAGTGAAACTTTGAAAGGCAAGGCCGGTAATAACGATCAGGCCGAGTGCACCTATTATTTTAACGGTGATGCTATTTTTGTGTTCTTTCATCAGCGTTGCATCATTGGATATGATATACATGGCCAGCCCGATTAAAGGAACAATCAATATCGTTACGGTTTGCGCAAAGATGATGAGCTGTAAGGGGAGGCTTCCGAAAATAATGGCGATTGAAGTACCTATAATCATAATCAACGCAATCAGATAGCGCACGTTTTTTGAATTAAGCTGACTTCCTGCTCCAAAAGCATCTCCCAATAAAGTCCCTCCCACCGTAGCATTGCCAATAAGCGCAGAAAAAGATGCACCAAATAATCCGCATAAAAACAGTATGGAGGCGTACTTGCCAAATAATGGTTCCAAAGCTTTTGCCATGGCTGTTGCAGTTTGCACCTTTATCCCTGTTGGATGCAGCACTGCAGCGGCGCAAATAAGCACTATGGCACTCATGATACCCAATATAAATATACCTGTAAAACTTTTGTTGGTGTGTTTAATACCGGGTGATGCCCGCTTTCTTTCCTGTAATAAATAGGATTGATAAAAAGCACCCACGATAGAAAAACAGGATGCGATAAAAGCAATTACCAATGCCGAAGAACCCGGAGGAACAGACGGTACAAACCCGGCCGCTACTGCTGTTACCTGTGGTTTTACCAAAATTAGGGTTGTTAAAAAAGCCACAAGCATCACCGTAACAAGTAAAATCATGATCCGCTCGAGCACTTTATAAAAAGCCCTGAAAAATAGCAAACCTATACCGACAAGATTAAATACGATGATCCAGGGAACGGTTGACGTATGGAACATTTCGGACATGGAAATACCAATGCCAATGGCGTTACCGGCCTGAAATGATGCGGTTACCAAAAATATCCCTATCCCTGCTGCAATACCGGCAAACCTGCCCCAACGTAATTTTATCGTAGTAAGCAGCGACTGCTCGGTTGCTATCCCGATACGGGCGGCCATCGATGTAAAAGTAACCATGAAAATGATGGCAACAACCACGATCCAGAGTAAGGCAAAGCCAAAATCGGCACCGAGTTTGGAAGTTATCAGGATTTTGCTCGGCCCGAAAACTAACGCGGCAGTAATAATCCCGGGACCTAAAGACGAAAGGCGATCTTTTATTTTCACATCGATGGTTTTTAACTGTGATTTTTTTTGCCGTTACAAACTTGTTTTAAGATTTATTTAATTTTTTTCCGATGCTTCTTTTATCACCTAAAAACCATCAGGACTATATGATTTGTGCATCATGATCAAATCCAGATACAAAATTTACAGGCATAAAAGAAGCATTGTTATTTCTGCCTATAAAAAAACCATGCCAGGCGTTAAGCGGATTATTAACTGTTGTAGGAAGGTTTCCAGGTTTGCATTAAACCGGTATCCGCTGCCGTATTTCCCATATGGATAGCAATAGAAGTTTCCATAGCGGTTTCTACATTAGATATAGGCTTTTTATGATTAACTACACAATTAAAAAAATCTTGCAGGCAATAAGTTGTCGGCTCAAGGTTTGTACCATCTGGTTCCTCAAATTTCAGCTCGATGGGTTTACCTTGGGTTATAGCGGCGATGGTGGCCCCGGTAACGCCATCAACCGTACCTCTTTTATTTTCAAGTGATTCTGCATAGATAAACGCTTTGTCTCGCTGGATATCAACGGTAGCCCTATCGCCGAGGATGCGGATATTATACCCGTTATAGGCGTTCGACAGCACAGAGGTAACGCTCGATTTTACACCGTTTGGGTATTCGTAAATGGTACGGATATTATCATAAGTGTCCCTGCCGTCTTTCCAGTAATCAATACCGCCTATCCCCGTAACTTTAAGCGGATGGCTGCCGAGCATATAATTAACCATATCTATCTGGTGGGCACACAACTCGGATAACGGGCCGCCGCAGTATTCCCGGTACATGCGCCAGTTGATGGCTTTTTCCATTTTGGGGTCATTTAGGGGTTTCCGCCAGTTGGAATTTTGGTTATACTGGCATTCAAAATGGCTCACTTTTCCTAACCAGTTCTGGTCCATTACTTCTTTAACCCGTTTATATAAACCATAATAACGGTACTGAAAACCGATCTGAAAAACCAGCTTTGTATCATTTACCCTTTTAACCAGATCAATAGATTGAGGGATATTAAATGTCATTGATTTTTCCAGGTAGATGTGTTTGCCGGCACTCAGCGCATCAACTGCTAAAAGATAGTGCGTGTAAAGCGGCGTGGCGATAATTACGGCATCAATGTTTTTGTCTTCCAGTAATTTTCTATAATCCGTATAAGCAACTGCACCTTTAGCGGCGTAGTTCATACCGGTTTTCAAATGCTCGGGGATAATATCACAACAAGCAACGAGTTCAATATCGGCCATATCTTTAATTAATATTGCCAGCCCCGTGCCTCTGGAACCTGTTCCGATAAGGCCAAGCCTCAGCTTACTGCTTTTAAATACGTTAGCCCCTAAAGCAGGCAAGCGCATGGCCGCAAGTCCGCCTACAGCTACGGCACCTTTTGTTATAAATTTTCTGCGGGAGATTTGATTAGGTTCCATTTATGATATTTATTCAATACGTTTTATCCTTAGCTCACTGTTTTCATCACATCACTGATTTCTATAACTGCGCCGCCTTGTTTTTTGCTTTCGTCCGCAGCTTGCATAAAGGCGTAAATCTCCATTGTTTCTGCTGCAGGTACAGGTGATTTGCCGGTTTGAAAAAAACGTATTATGTCTCTCATTAATCCGTCAAACCCGTTTGCCGGCTGGATAGGTACCGTTGCTTTCTCCCCAAAAACAATCCCGCCGTAATCATGCGGGCCTGTCCTTGTGCCCCGGAAAGTACCCAGGCGGTTGCCCGGCCAGCTTCCGATCACAATATCCGTATTGGGGGTATAAATCCGGCGTACTGTTTTGCATCCCGTTCCAAGTAAAGTGTACAACATCTCAACCCCGTGTATGCCGTACCAAAACAAATCGGTATGTGTTTTTTCTAATGTGGCAGGGCTGTAAGTATCAACCCCTAAAATTTCGCCGATCTGATCCGGCTTTAAGGCGTTGCGGTTTTCCATGTACCGCAAGGATGAAGCGGAAAATACCGGCAAATGATAGCTATCGGCCATTTTAAAAATGGCTGCTACATCTTTTAAATCGGCGGCGAACGGTTTATCAATAAACATTCTTTTTCCTGATTTAAAAACCTGGATTGCCTGCCGGAGGTGCAGCCTGCCGTCGTTAGTATTCAGCATTACAACATCTACCATGCCCAGCAACTCATCAACAGAAGTTACAATCGTTACGCCAAGGGCTTGCACCTGCTTCGTAAATTCGGGTATCCTGCTTGTACTGGTGGCTATATCATTACTGCCTTTCGGATAGGCAGCTACTACTTTGTAACCGCCGTATTCTTTTGGTGCGTCAGGGGCGTTCAGCAATTTGGTAAATACAACACTGTGCGAAACATCAAGGCCGATGATCCCAACCCGAAGGCCCGACGGCCCGTTAAATAATCCCATCCCTTCTGCCTGCTTTTCCATCCCGATTGTGATACCTGCAATTGCGGATAACCTCAAAAAATTTCTGCGGCTTAGCGGATCTGTCATATTCAATTATACATGGCTATTTTAAAATTGAATCAGCAAGGTTAACGATGCTTCTTTTATGCCTGTAAATTATGATTTTAAAATTCTAAAAATAAAAAAAGTGTCTTAATTTTTAGGTGATAAAAGAAGCATCGAAATAAATTCAATAAAAACTATAATGAGCTTTCAATCTATACAAATAGAAGAAATTTTAAAACCCTCTATTTTTAGGTTGATAAAAGAAGCATCGAAATAAACTCAATAATATTTTAACAGGGTTTAATCTGCATAAACAATTTAACAGCCTTGAAATTCACCGGTTATTTTAAAGTATTATAAATAACTGCACCTAAGGAATTAGTACCAACAGCATCATAATCTGCTGCCCAAAGATAAGCACCTTTAAAACCGTTAGCTTTTATGTAAGCTGCTTTTTTAGTTACCAGCGGCAAACCGTTAAAATAAACACCGCGGGCGATATCAGCTTTTTCTTTAGTTGCGTTGGCAGCGTTAGCAGCTATAATATCTTTATAAGTGATGTAATCGTAGGACCCGTAGCTAAGATTATTACCGGCGGCATTTAACGTATTGTAACGCAAACCAAAAGCTGGTATGCCAACAACCAATTTATTTGCGGGAAGATGAAAACTAGTCCAGATACCTGCTCCGGATACCATAAAATCATAGCTCGACGACTGGCCAACCGGTGCATCCGGGCCGATATGAATATTATCCTCAAAAGCGTGGATATTTACCCAAGATGCAGCCGAAAGATTAGGATATTCCCAGTGCTGGTAATTTACGGGTGCAGTAACCGTAACGATGGCATTTGCCGGTAACGCCGCTTTAAGTGCCGTTAAAAACGGCCCGATAGCATGGATATTTAAAGGCGCACTGTCCGAGTTGATGTCCGTCATATAAATATCAACACCATCCATTTTTTCGGCAGCTACGTATGCCTTTACCGAAGCTACAAGTTTAGCCATCGAAGCGGCATCGCGGATAGCTGTCCCGAAATCATTACTTTCATAAATTGCCCAGCCGTCAATACCGGAAAGGTGGCCGCTGATACCCATGATAACCGGTACGCCGGCAATATGCGCGCGTGCTACTATTTCATCAGCATGTTGGGCTATAGTCCCTTTTGAAACATCAAGGCTGCCATCGGCAGATACTTTACCTACCTGATATTCCAGGTGCGTAATATTCGTCCATACTACGTTGGCAGCGGTACCGTCTTCGGTAAGGTTAGCTAATACAATGCTGGTAAATGGTTTAAAAGTATAGGTTGAGGGATTAACCAGTACCTTGGTTTGCCTCGATGTCGAATCACCGTTATAAGTGACATCAAGCTTGATTATATACTCGCCGCCGGCGGTCGGTTTAAAGGCAAACGCAGTATCTGAAGACATTTCTTTACCATTTACCTTCCAGCTGATTTTTACTTTATTGGCAGGCGAAAACTGCAAACCGTTAAAATTTGCCGTTGCCCCTTCGTTGATAATCTGCGGTGCCGATAGTTTACGGAGGTTATCAAATATACGGGGGAAATAAGGATTAGCACTTTCCTGGCTTTTTACTTCATCCTTTTTACAACCTGTAAATATCATAAAGATAACCAGTATCAGTGCCGGTATTGAGGTATATTTAATCTTTTTCATCTTTTATTTTTTTAATCTTTTGTGTTGATCAATTTTAGTGTGATTTTATCTCTGCATTGATGGTTCCCAGTAACGAATTTGGCCCTTTTGCATCCTGCAGCAGTTGCCAGATCATAACACCGCCCGCGTTTCCAAGTGCCAGCCGGGTTTTATTTTTTATGGTTGGGATACCGTTATAATAAACAATACCGCCGCCGGTAACCGTTACCTGATCCTGATTTTCTGAACCGGGGTACGCCGCAATAATTGCCGAAAATGTAAGGAAGGCGCGTTAGTACCAAAGCCGTAGCCGTAAAAAGGTACTCCCAAGTTCAGCTTTTCTATGGCAATACCACGTGTACCGCTCCAATATGCCAAATCCTCAACAGCCATTGTGTACGGAGAATGCTGGCCCGGATTCCTGGGATTCCACGGCCCGGTTTTATCGTATGACATAACATTGAGAAAATTAAAACCGGCTAATGCTTTATCAGAATAACTGGCAGCATAAACAGTGGCAATGGCAGCTGTGGTTAGCTTTCCTTTAGCTTTTAACAGGGCTGTCAAACTCGTAACAAATGATTCATAATTACTATTGATCAGGCTTTGTTCAATATCTACATCAATACCGTCCAGGCTATTATCCTGGGTAAATTTTACCAGGTTGGCTATAACCTTTGCCTGCATGGCCGGCTCCATCAACTTACTAAAATAAGCAGGAGGAGAACCGCCTGCTATAGCTGCAAGAACCTGTACTTTTTGATTATGGGCCATATTTACTACCTTTTGCAGGTTTGCATCGGCTGTAAAATTGCCATCTGCATCGGGGTTAATAAAAGCTATATTAAGATGCGTTATCTTACTCATATCAATCGCATTGACTTCATCAAGCAGGTTTCCCTGATAAGGAAGGTAACCTACCACTTTAAATCTGGCTGTTGTGGTATTGTTACTATCAATGCCTTCTGCCTTAACCATGCTTTTTTTACATGCAACTATCGTTACTGTTGTAAAAAAGCCAAGTATTAACAGAATTTTATTTTTATAACTATTCATTTGTTTGTTATTTATAACCTATAATTATTTATCCCACCAAACATGTGCTGTCCAGGTATTATTACCACCAAGTGCCGCAATGGCTGCTGCAATGTTTGTCGAATTTTGTTCACGCTCGGTTAAAGGGTACACAAACCTTCGTGGTATGGTTGTAACGTCTGATTCGGCCGTTACGCCAGGTACCAATACCGGGAAACCTGTACGGCGCCAGGTAGAATATGCCTCGGGGCCATTCATCAGTTGTGCTAACCATATCTGGGTATCGATTTGCAGTAGCTCTTTACCCGGTGCAAGCTGGTTGCTCTGTTTAAAATTTTGTATTTCGGTAGCTGATAATGCAGGCCCGGTAGGGTAAAGTGCCAGTTGCTGGCAGGCTGCTTCCAATCCGTTTTCGTAATGCTGCCTGGCAGTACCGCCCAATGTTAAGCCCCAGCGCGTGTTGGCTTCGGCTAATAAAAATTCAACTTCGGCATACGTCATGTGGAAATATGGAGCGTCGCTGCGTACTATAAAATCAGCCAGCTGCACTTTTTGACCTCCGTTCGGAACAGACAGCGTACCACGGCCGGGATAATCAATGTTTATAGCTCCCAAAAAGTCATCATAATTGTATTTACCCGGCCCAACACCAATCAACCCTACCTGGGCTTTTACCTGTGCGGTAACATCAAGCCGATCCGTAAGTTTATCGGGGTTAACCCAATAATCCCTGGCTATATAATTTAAACGCGGGTCGTTAGAGCTTTTCATTACGTTAAGTAAAGTGTTGCAAATACGCGGACGCCCGTCGTCCTGATACTGGTTGATCCCTACCGATACGCCATTACCGCGAATTTCAGCATATCCGTTGGTTATATTATTATAATCCATTTTGCAGATATCGTTATTACCGGCAATCAGGCCTGCGTTAAAAGCATCCGTTGCTTCGGCTTTTGCAGTTGCGTCATCAATTTTAATTAACCGCATAGCCAGGCGCAAACGCAATGAATTGGCAAACTTTTTCCATTTAGCAAGATCGCCATGATAAAAAAGTTCAGTATTTACCGCGTCTTTTGATACATCGAGCTGGGCTGCAGCTGCTTTTAGTTCCTTAAAAAAATCAGCGTATATATCTTTCTGGGTATCAAATTTTGGCCGTATGGTACCTTCAATATACGCTTTACCTGCTTGGGTGTATGGAATATCTCCATACAAGTCAGTAAGCCGGGCAAACACGTAAACCTTCATAATGCGGCAAATGGCATTTAGGTTGGGTTTGTCTGTTGTACGCACAACGGCATCAACAATGTTCAATACATCATTTGGGTATCCCAGTTCCCAAAGTTCGCTCATGTATTGCCTGTTTTCAATATAAGCACTGCCATAGCGGGTATAATATGCGCCCCCAATTTGTTGTGCCATAGGCATAGTTAGTATAATGCTGGTACGTTCGTTAATGGTTAAATCGCCGCCAAAACGCAGCTCAACATAATTGAGCTGGTTAATTGGGTCAAGGTTGGCAGATTTAGTGGGATCGATATTTACATCTCCGAATTTTTTGCACGAAAACAACATTATTGGCATCAGGAGTGTAAGAATTGTATATTTATTTAAAGTTCTTTTCATCTTGTTCGTTCTAAAAATTAATAACCCTGTTAAAATCTGAAGTTTAAGTTAAAGCCCCAACTTTTTCTTGATGGCAGTGAGCCGTACTCCAGCCCCTGCCCGTTACCATTGTTATAGTTTGAATCGGGGTCAACATTAGGAACGTTTTTATGGATAATAAAAGGGTTCCGGCTTACTACGGCAACCGTTAGTTCTTTAATACCCAGTTTAGCGGTGGAGCGTGCCGGGAAACGGTAGCTTAAAGTAATCTCCCGCATTTTAATGTAGCTTGCATCATAAATAAAAGGGGTAGCTACACCATTACCATCACTATAAAATTGCGACCAGTAGTTTGACGGATCAACCACAGTGGTGTTTTTAGTGTAGATGGGATCTCCGTTGGCACTTGTACCGGTTTGTACCACACCCTGCGGGGTATAACCCTGCATTTTACCCGCTGCACGCCAGGCGTCAACAGTCATCCCTGCGCTTTGGCGGTTCTCTTCTGATTTGATCCATTCAGCACGGCCGGGCAAGGTAGATACTTGGCTGCCGCGGATAATGGCAAACATATTAGTCATCGAGAACAGATCAGCACCATGCTTAATATCGATCAGAACACTTAAACCCCAGTTTTTGTATCGAAAATTATTAGTTAAACCACCTGTCCAGCTCCATGTTCCTTTACCCAATACAGTACGCTCGGCAGCTTGTTTTGGGGCCAGCGTTTGCGGGTCAAGTATAATGTTGCCTTTCGGGTCGCGCAGATAATCAAACCCTAAAATAGCACCGTAAGGCGAACCCGGTTTAGCTACAACAGATACACCTAACCAGCGTGCATCCGACAGCGAGAGGTAAGGGATTTCATCGGCCAATGATAAAACAGTATTGGTGTTTTTGGCAAAATTTACATTGATGTCCCAGCTAAAACTTTTAGTTTGCACCGGTGAACCGTTCAATGCAATCTCCACTCCTTTATTACCGATTACACCTGCATTAACCAATTGTTGGGCGAAGCCTGATGAAAGCGGAGCGGGTACCAGGTTGATCTGATCGCGCGATTTAGAATTATAATAAGATACATCCAGTCCTAACCTTTCACCAAAAAATTTCAGTTGCGTACCGATCTCGTATGATTTTGTACGGGTTGGTTTTAAATTCTTGTTAGGTAAAACAGTGCTTGCTATGCCTCCAACCGAAGTACCGTTAAAAGTTTGCGGGTACAGGTTGTAATTTAAATTTAAAAGATAAGGGTCTGTATCGTTACCTACCTCAGCCGCAGACAACCTTAATTTACCAAATGACAATATAGAATGATCGATCTTGAAAAAATCACTGAATACAAAGCTGGCGGCGGCCGACGGATAAACATAGCTGTTATTATTTTCAGGCAGTGTTGATGAAGCATCTTTACGTACACTGGCATCAAGATACAGATAGGATTTATAACCGATGCTTAACAAAGAATACGCACCATTATTACGTTTGCGGTAGTGATTTTCAACTACTGATTTATCAGAAAAGCTGTTAGGGCTGATTACATCAGGAACATTAAGGTTGATAAATGTTGATGTAGTGCCCGGGTTATCAACCCTCGAAAAACTTGCACCAATCCTTAAAGCTAAATTGAGCGACGGGGTTACCTGCTTTTGGGCGGTAAGTAAAGCGTCGCCTTCGGTGGTACTTAATTTCTGAGCAGCCTGATCAAGTTCACCGGCTAAAGTACCTGGCGTGGTACGCGGACTAAATTTGCTATAATTTAAATACGTAAAATCTGTTGAAATACGGCCTTGTAAATTAAGCCAGCTGGTAATTACATAATTACCCTGCAGGTTACCGATAAACCTGTTTTTGGTAGTTTCATTTTTCATTTTATTAATTACCCAATATGGGTCTAAACGGTACTGGCCGCCGCCCCAATCAACATAATTACCTTCAGAATCTTTGTAACCATTTTTGAAGTAAGCCTGATCAACATTGTTTGCCAGGCCAACAAAAGCGTTGCCGATATTACCAGGGTCATCGGCCAGTGCAGGCCTGTTAACTACATCTTCATTAAGGTACATTACCTTAGCCGATATGGTAACCTTACTACTGAATTTTGAGCTGCCGGTAAAGTTAAAAGTGCTGCGGCGCAGGTTGCTACCCGGTACAATATCACGGCTGCGGAGGTCGCCTATTGATAAACGAAATGACGAAACATCATTTGAGTTGGCGAAAGCTATGTTATTGGTGGTTGTGGCCCCGGTGCGAAAAAAGTTATCGATATTATTTTTTACATTGCTGTAAGGCCGGTATTTGCCATCAAAGCCAACCACTTGTAAACTGGGGTCGAGCCTTGGGCCAAAGTTGTTAAAAAGTGTGTTTTTAGCCTGCGACGGATCCACAACTATCTGCTCGGCAGTGCCTTGCCCGTAAATATACTGGTAATCGTTATAGTGTGTAAGCTGGTTTTCTATTGATGTTGTGCTGTTTACCTCAATACCCAGTTCGCGTTTAGCGTTTCCTTTTTTAGTGGTAATCAATATTACACCATTACCTGCACGGCTACCATAAAGTGCTGATGCAGAAGGGCCTTTTAATACCGAAATTTTATCAATATCATCAGGATTGATGGCCGAAATGGCATCGCCAAAATCAAAACCGCCAGAGTATTTACCACCGCCTACCTGGCCATAGTTAGAGTTATCGATAGGAACCCCATCCACCACGTAAAGCGGTTGGTTATTGCCGGTTATACTGGTATTGCCCCTGATAATTACCCTTGACGAACCGGCAGGGCCGCCGGCAGTACTGTTGATAATCAAGCCCGGTACTTTACCCGCTAAGGAATTAATTACATTTGTTTCACGCGCTTTTTTAAGTTCGTTGCCATCCACTTCGGCAGTGGCATAACCTAATGAGCGTTCTTCCCTTTTTATACCTAAAGCGGTTACAACAACGGTATTCAGTTCAATAGATTTGGTTTTAAGGGTTATGTTTACCGTTTTAGCCTTATCAGTAGCAATAATGGAAGTAGTTTCATAACCGATCATGTTAAAAGTAATGATATCACCATTGCTAACCGGTATTACAAAGCTGCCGGTTTCGGTACTGGCTGCAGTGCGGCCTTTAGTAGTATTAACAATGGTTACGCCGGGCAGCGGTAAATTCTGATTATCAGTAACCCGGCCTGTTAAATTAAAATCATCTGCTATTTGTGATGTTACCTTAACAGCTGGTTTTTGTGATTGGATCATCACGGTTTCGCCAACGATTTTGTATTGAACACGCAGTTCTTTAGCAATCATGTTAATTACCTGCTGCAGGCTTTGCCCGTTAACCATTAGGCTGATCTTTTTTTGAAGGTCGATATCCTTCGGGTTGTATGAAAAATGTACGTTAGCTGCTTTTTCAACCTGCGTAAAAACAGCTGGCACGGGCGTATTTTTCCAGTTGAATGAATACGCTGCGGATGATGATGACTGCGCGTGCCCGGATAACGATAAGACAAGCAATACCGACGGGATTATCCGCATCAGTATCCATAATCGTAATTTTGGGTAAGGTAATGGTTTTTGCATATGGTTTTGGTTTTGAATAGTTTAAAAATCTGGACACAATATGTTTAAATAAATTTTATGGATAAATCTTAGATGCTTCTTTTATCACCTAAAAAACGTTACCCCCGCTACACTTTTTCTATTTATATTGATAGATGTAAAAGCAAAATTTACAGGCATAAAAGAAGCATCATTCATCCTGCTGCTATAAATTAAACAGCCTGCAACGCTTTTAAAATTGTAACTGCACGCTATTACCGGTTTGTTTGTAAGTAAAATGATTGGTAAAACCGATGGCATCCAATATTTCCGTAAGCTCTTTCCCTGTAAATTCACCAGTAAAAGATAGATCATCTGCTGCTTTATCTTTCGCAATCACATCCACACCGTAAACAGTTTTCAGTTTAGCTGCTATCTCCTTCAGGCCGGCACTTTTAAATATTAGTTTCCTATCTATCCAGTTTTGCAGGTCTTTAGCGTAAAAAGTAGTTTGGGTAAAAGCCTTGTTGCCATTATATAAAGCCGCTTTTTGACCGGGAACGAGCGTAATATCCTCCACTTTTAGATCGGGCTGTGTGCTTTGTACCTTAACTTTTCCTGTTGATAACATTACACTGGCAACCTTTGCATTACTGTAACTTTCTACCTTAAAAGAAGTACCCAAGGCAGTGGTTGCTGTTTTGCCGGTAATCACTACAAACGGTTTGTGTTTGTTTTTGGTAACCGAAAAGAAGGCTTCGCCGCTTAATAACAGGTGGCGGTTGCTGGCATTGTAATCGTTAGCTATTTTTAACGTGCTTAATCCGTTGAGTAATACCAAACTGCCATCAGGTAATTTGATTAATTTACGGTGGCCAAAATCTGTTTTCCCTATCAGCTTATAATTGGCATCTATAGCAGCACTGTACAATTCGGCACCGCTTGGGTAATTATTACCCATTTGATAAAGGGCAAATACGCCTGCCGCAACAAGCAAAGCGGCTGCAAAGGCAACCCATTTGGTAAAGTAATTGCGGATACCGATAATGCTGCCTTTAACCGGTTTAAACTCACCCTCCGCACTGATAGTATTTTTGATGCGCTCCAGGGCAACGGCTTTTTCGGCAGGGCTTATCTTGATATTCAGCAACAGGCAAAGTTCACGGGCTTCGTTTACTTTCTGGTTCAGCTGCGGGTTTTCGGCCAGGATATTTTCCCACTTGGCAACTGCAGCATGGTCGTCATTATAGCAGTAAGCGATGAAGCTGTCGTCTGTTAAAAAATCTTCTATTTGGTGTAAAGAATAGTCCATTTAAAATATTTATTGAAAATTTACACACAAGTGCAACAGATTATTCTTTTTTACCAATGTTTTTCCAAATAAATTTTACTTTTTATTTTTAAAATGTGTAATTATATTATTCAATAAGTTACATTTAGCCTTAGTAATACTTTTTTGAAAGTAATTGCATCTACAAATCCACCATTAATTGCCAATTTTTTGAAATGGAAGCATCAAAAACAGTGTTCGCTGGCCCTAAAAACAAAGACGTTAGTAAAAATTGGCAATTACTTGCAGAAGGCGACAAGCAGGGGCTTTACGAATGTTTTAATCTTTTTTATGACGACCTGTACCGTTTTGGCCTTTCACTTTACAAAAATCCCGGGTTGGTTAAAGAAGGAATCAATAACTTGTTCCTGGAGCTTTGGAAAATAAAGCAGAAGCTGGCCGGTGTACAAAATATACAGCAATACACACTTATTATTTACAAACGTATCCTGTATAAAACCTACCTGCAATTATCAGAAGCAACCCAAACCAATGGTTTATTTGATAATATTTATATTGATAAAACCCTGAGTGAGCCATCGTACGAATCAATACTGATTGCCAGCCAGCATGATGAGCATAACAAAAAGCGGCTGCAAAAGGCACTTAATCAGTTAACACCCCGCCAAAAGGAAATTATCCGCCTGCGTTATTTTGATACCGTATCTTTTAAAGATATTGCCTGCCAAACCGGCCTGAGTGAGCGCACCGTTTACAACACCTTGCATAATGCCATTAAGATACTAAGGAGCGTGATCTGTGTTACCGTTATTCTTAATTTAGTCTTTTATAAAAAGTAAATACATTTGGGATTTCTACGATTCAAGACTGTTCGCTTTGGCTTAGGCATGTTCGTCTCGAAAACTCATCATTTGATTTCTAAAAAAGGAAGTTCTACCCTTTATAAATTAGAAAGCTTGATTAGTATGTCCTTTTTATAATTCTGATATCCAATTCATCAATATAAAGGAAAGTTTTAATAATTAAGCTGTAAAAACAGTATGTATAACTTAGAGCCTGCTTAAAAAACAGTTTTTAAATAACTCCTGCTATTTTTTAGGTGATAAAAGAAGCATGGAAAACAAAGCGGAAAAAATTTACACAGTCCTTAAATAAAGGATATAAGGCAATCTCCAATACTTTAGGCAAACTAAATGTTTACAATAAATAGCGTTTATTCTCTTAAACTCTTGCCCTGTCAATTTCTAAAATTACATCAATTATTCAAATCTGTAATTTAGATTAGAACGTATGTATTTTATTTAAGCCGAATAAAAAACTGTTTTTTTGGTTTATGCTTTGATCTTTTATAAAATATACTTCACATAACATGGACGGGGTTATTCATAATTATTTGAGTTACAATTTGTTTAATAAATCTTTAACAGATTTACCTAAATTGCCTAAAATTGTAATCAGTACGATTAACCAATACTCTTTTTGCCTGGCAGAAAGGGAACCCGAGTTTAAGCGCGCCCTGCTGCAATCCGAGGTGCTGCTGCCGGACGGCGTGGGTATTTTAGCTGCCGTAAAGCTGCAATCCGGGCAAACGATCAAAAAGATTTCCGGTTCCAGCTTGCACACCTACCTGTTAAACAAGCTCAACCAAGAATACGGCAGCTGCTTTTACCTCGGCGCATCAGAACAAACCTTAAAAAAGATCAAAGCCAGGCTTGCCCTTGAATACCCGAACATCCGTGTCGGCACTTATTCGCCTCCTTTTAAAGCTGTTTTTTCGGAAGAAGACAATGCCGGGATGGTTGCCGCCGTAAACCGGTTTTCCCCGGATGCCCTGTTTGTAGGGATGACCGCGCCGAAGCAGGAAAAGTGGGCCATTGCACACAAAAAGGAACTGGATGCGAGAATTATTAGTTCGGTAGGTGCTGTTTTTGATTTTTATGCCGGCACAACCAACCGTCCGGGAGATTTGTGGATCAGTTTAGGGTTTGAATGGTTTGGCCGGTTAATTAACGAACCGAGGCGGATGTGGAAAAGATACCTGTACTACGGGCCGGTTTTTATTTACAAAGTATTAAAATATAAAGCTAAAAGCATGAGAAAACCAAAATATGTTACTTCATACTAATAACTACAATTAAAGCCCGATTGATAAAAGAAGCTTACGTCTTCCACTTGGATAATTTTATCGGATGAATATACAATTTATCAGACGGAAACTTACGCATCAGTTCATCCAAACTTTGATTAAAAGGTTTCATATCCTGGTTATATTTAGCAAGCTCCTGAGGCGTGTAAAGCCAATAAATACTTCCTCTTTTACCAATTTCTTTCTCCGTAATCACTTTCTCCGAAGCCAATAGTAAAGCTGTTGGAATTGCAAATTCTACAAATAATTTATTCGTTGCGAAAACACCACAATAATGACAGAATTTTTTGATTGATAGTTTAGGAACAATTACAATATCAGAATACGATCCAACAACCGGATAAGCTAACTTAAACTTTTTAAAATAGGATGTTAAATGTGAAGTGTACTTTACAGTGGCGGATGTTAAAGGTAAAATATCTCCATGCAAATCTTTATAAGTAACCGGTTCCACATCATAACCATGTTTATTTAACATTTCTTTAGCTTGTGAATAAGACGGTATTTCGTTTTCGTTTTCTACACCATTAGACTTATGCTCATAATTTTCGACTAACTCTTTTATCTTGCACCAATGCCAGCGAGGTTTACCGGTAATACTTTTAACAGGTAAAAAACGCAAAGTATCATTGTTGGTTAAATTGTGTAAAGTATGAATTTCGGGGATATAACTTGTATCTTTTGTAAGGTTAAAGTAATCCTGATAATTATTTTCGTTGATAGCTGGATTCAAAATTAAATCATCACCAATAAAAAAATAGTGTTCATATTCTTCTTTAAAATATTTTTTAAATCCCTGTGCCAAATATCCTTGAAAATGCTGCGAACTTTCATAAACAGGGATCACGTTTTGCTTATCACCTTCATAAAAAGGAACCAAGTGATAGATATTTGAAAACCTATCCCGATAAAGATTTTCTAAAATCTCTATATTCTTATCATACTTGTGATTGAAAACAAAAATAAGTGCAACCTTGTAATTCATTTTTGTACTTTATTTAAATATTTAAATTCAGATTCACTTATAACGGCATTATAAATAGTTAAAAGATGTTCAATATTTTTAACCGGTGTATATAAGTCTTCATAAGTTTGATGTGCATTTAAACGATATTGTTTCTTCTGCTTTTCATCCATTTTAAACCAGGTATCCAACTTTAATTTGAAATCCGGTTCACTCTGAGATTTAAAATGCAATCCGTTATAACCATTAGTAATCATGGTTTCCATAGCTCCGGTTTTAGAAGAAATAACTGCTGTACCGCAAGCGAAAGCTTCAATAATAGTTAAAGGCATACCTTCAAACCAAATCGAAGGGAAAACAAGCGCAGTACAAGTTTGCAATAAATTAAACACTTCTATTTTATCCGAAATTCCTAAAAATTGGATATTAGGATATTGAGAACTATAACGAATAACCTGTTCTTTTAACGGGCCATCTCCTGTAATTTTGATTGTATAAGGGCAAGAAGAAAACACCGATAAAAGAAGCATGATTCCTTTTTCGTCCGAAAGCCGGCCAACATATAAAAAGTAATCTTCGGCTTGATGTTCTTTTAAAACAGGGATCGAACTAAAATTTGGCTTTATAACTAACTGGCTTTCCGATAATCCTAACTTGGAATTTAGAAAAAGTTTTTTTGCATGTTCGCTTAATACAATATAACGGTTACTTACTTTCCAAGTTCCTAAGATTTGATGAATATACATAGATAAACCCAGCCAAAAAGTAACCAACTTGGAATTTTTATAAACACCAAGCTTTACTGCTGTCCACGGAAAATTTTCATCTAAAGAATTAAGAAAAGTTTTTCCATTAAAAAAAAGAATCCCCGAAGGACACAACATTCTAAAATTATGTAATGTAGTTACGAATGGAGTTTTACTTTTTTTAAGAGCATAAATTACGGATGCCGATCCTCCAAAATGAAGGTTATGGATATGGACGATATCAGGCTTAAATACTGCTAACTTTTGTTTTGTTTTAAAGTATGATTTAAAATTGAATGGTAGTTGTATAAGTTTTAAAAGTGCATTTTTATAATTATTAAACTCTAATAATTCTACTTCAATTCCTGCCGATTGTAAAAGTTTAATTTCTTCGGTTACAACTGTATCCTCGCCACCCTTGTATTTATAACTTGTATGGATTATTAAAACTTTCAATTTAAATCAGATTAAAAAATAGGAAGTAATTAAGCCAATTTACGGTTCAATTCCATGGCAGATTCTATTGCTTTATCCATATTATAATATTCCCATTCTGCAAATCTTCCTAACAAATAAATATTATATTTAGCCAGGCTGGTTTTTAATTCTGTAATTTTACTTCTGGTTCCTTTATGTTGTATGATATAAGAATTAGGTTCATAATTAAAAGCTAAAGGTTTTAAATTTCCCGGTAAATTTTTTAACTCTTCTAACATTGTTTCCTGATCCTGCTTACCGGAAAATTCTACAACACAAGTTTTTCGATTAGTTCCCTCATTATTGGTATCGCTAAAATTTCCGGTATAAATAATCCGGTGTGCCTTAAATTTTTCCTCCGGAAGATACAACCAGGAAATATCATTATCATCCGTTTCACATAGAACATTTGATGTTCCGTTTGATGGCAGATCGGTAACTGCTTCAAGTGTAGCTTTTAATATATTATCCTCAATACTTACTATCGAATTTAACTTGCGTACATCTCCGCAATAAACAATTAAATCAGTTACAATGCTACCATTATTTATAGCCAATTGGTTATTGGTAGTTACCGAAATCTCATCAACATTAAACGAAAGATTGATATTTTGACCTTCGGATAAACGATTTACAATAAACTGAGAACCATCTCTTTTAGGATAAAAGAAGGAAGCATGTACCATTGTACTTTCTTCCTTTTTTACAATATTGCTGATGATTACTTCTTTAATTTGTGGCATTGGCAACTTTCCGTCTAACCATTCGAGCGGTACTTTACTTATATCTGTATGCCAAATTTTAGAATTGTAAGGACCAAAATATAACCGGTATAAATTTTCACCAAAGTTTCCAATTAAGAAGTCTTTAAAGTTATCATAACTTGTATCTTTTTCCTTTTCTGCAACCAGCATCGAAATCAATTCATCCACAATTGCCCTGGTTTCATTTTCCGGTAACTGATACAAGTAATTTTCTAAAGGATAACCAATTAACTTATTATTTAATAAGATCTTTGCATTTCTTGTTGCTTTTAAAAACTCCTGATCCCTATCAAAATGTTGCCAAAACCAATTTAAAACTGCTGTATCTTTACTATTAAAAACATGGCCGCCAACTTTGTGAAACAAGTTTCCATCAATTCTGTCACACTTAATTAAACCACCGGCCTTGTCGGATTTTTCCAGAATTTGAACTTCATAATTATCTGTCAACATTCTGGAAATACTCAAACCGGAAACTCCTGATCCAATTACTATGGCTTTTTTCATTGATGTTTTTTGTTATAATGTTTGCCTAATCTGATACTTCTTTTACAAGTAGAATTTTGTTATTTATTTAAGATGATATGATCTTATCAACAAAAATTTATATGGTAAAAGAAGCATCATAATTAATTGCTTTTTATAAATTTAGAACGAAATTTGATCAGCTCGTTAATGATCTTGCGAGAAGCCAAAGCAGGTAAACCGTAAGGCTTTTTTAATTGCTTTTGTAAAGAAGGCTCAATTACATCAACGCCGCAAAATTTAAATTCTCTCTTAACTCCGGAGTCTTGCGGTGTTTGCAAATAATCAATACCAAAAGTATTGGTAGATTCTTCATCAAAACCAATATTGGTTCCTTTGGATATAATTGGATAAACTACTTTTAAACGATGTTCTGAAACATGGACTTGCATTTGAATGTCCCAAGTGGAAATTGTACCGTCAATTTCTTTTTTAACCATCCGGTATAAATCCATTCCTTCCTCATTTAAACGATTTTTAAAATTGGATGATGTTTTAATTAAATTACTTAATCCTTCTTTATCCCAAATTACATCTTTCACCCTGTCGGCCCAGCTTGCCCAGCCGTAAGAGCAAAACCGGTTTGCAATTATACTATCGTACGGATAATTTTTTATTCTCAGCGGAAAGCAAAAACCGGTTACACAAAATACAGATTTTTGCTCTTTATAAAAATCCAAAGCATCTAATAAATATTTAACATAGTTGGGTGTAACAACCAAATCATCTTCTACAATAATAAACCGATCATAATTGTTACTTAGATAAGTTAAACCCGTATGAAAGTTTGGGCCGGTACTAAAATTTTTATCTCTGTAATGCTTATAAACATTTTTAAATCCGGTCAACGAATCAATATAAGCCCTTGTTTCCAAAACGCCTTGCTTATCCTTTTCACCTTTGTAACCATCTGCAAAAAAAATAATATCCATAGATGCACACTCCGGGTTTTTAAGTAAGGCTTCCATAGATGCTTTCAATTTTGAAGCTCTTTTATAGCAAAAAACTCCTATGATCGTTTTCTCCATTATTTTTTGAATTTATCCCAGATGAACGGAAATAAAGTTTTAAGCCAAAGTTTGATAAATGCAGCGGGATATGATTTTGGGAAATGTTCTTTGATAAAGCCTAAAAACTCTTTGTAAGCCAAACCTTTCGGGCTTTTTAAATAAGCTATTCGTTCTTTTAAAGTTGTGTTTGCAGATTTCCAATTGTTACCATGATCATCAATACAAGTTCCTAAAAAACCGGGTGCAATTAACAAACCGTATCCGGCTCTTTTAGCTTTCAAAGTATAATCGTAATCTGCCAAACCATGTGTAAACTTATCTGATAATATTCCTATATCTTTCACAATTTCGGCCGGAACTAATAAAATATTTGCATTGGCAACATCACAATTTACATATTCTGTTTCGCTATATACGAACGAACCGCCGTCCCAGCTTTTTTGTGAACTAAGTTTTCTGCCTCCGTAGGATATTTCCCCGGTTTC
This sequence comes from Sphingobacteriaceae bacterium, assembly GCA_903642215.1. Lineage (GTDB taxonomy): Bacteria > Bacteroidota > Bacteroidia > Sphingobacteriales > Sphingobacteriaceae > Mucilaginibacter_A. Next base: position 34,684 of record CAHJWG010000003.1, read on the forward strand.
GTCGTCCGCAGTACTTCCAACACAAATAGCAGATTTTAAACTTTTACTTTTAGCGTAATTACTGCATTGCAACAAAGAAAAAACAGCCGTATTTTTTAACAAAGTATCATCATTTAACAGCAAATAATAATCCGCGTTAGAAGTTAATGCTTGCCGCCAGGTATTTCGCATCCCTCCTGCCCAAAACATAGAACCGTTGCCATTAAATATTTTTGTATCCGGAAAAGTATTTTTTACAGCATCTGCTGTACCATCTGCAGAAGCATCGTCTGTTAAAAAAACCTTTAAAATTACATCTTCCGGCAGCTGCTGATCTTTTAAGCTTTGCAGGCAGGCTAAAGTTTTCTGCTTTCTATTAAAGGTTGTGAGTAATACGGCAATCGTCATGTCAGGAAAATGATTATGCTGTTTTTAGCAGAAGTTTTTTAACAACAGGAGCTTTAACAAACCTTTTTTTCAAAGCTTTATAATAACTGACGATGTAATATTTCAACTTCATTTTGAAAGACAATCGCGGAACGCTTACTGCCCTTTGAACAATTGGAATGAAGTGCTGATCACTGATATTTAGGCCATAATTTTCTGACTGATTAAAAAATAGATTATATAAAGTGTGGATACCGAATATTTTTTCTGAAGGCAAATGCCAGATTGCTAATTGCGTATCTGAGGATCTGACTTCCCGGTAGAAAACAGGGTTCGTCCAAATTCTCCTCATAAAAGAAGCATCATTACTTGCCCTGAAACCGTTTTTAAAATACAGGTAACTTAAAGTGTGCGCTTCTTCATTAAATTTAATTAAGCCTTTGGCATTTCGTTCTAAAAGCTGTGGCCACAATTCTTTAAAATCCGCGTAGATTTTATGAATGTTTTGCACACCGCAAAGTAAAAATTCGCCCAAATGATAGGATGGAATTTCTGCTATTTCCGTTTTTAATAACTCCTGATAAATGGTTTTCAAATCACTTCTACTCAAACCGTTGATTACATAATCCGCTTTAACCGGATCTTCAAAAGAGATAAAACCTTGAGGTGCTGCAGCTTCAAATAAACGCTGAACCGGTTTAATAAAAATACAATCAGAATCGAGAATTAAATATTGATCAGCCAGATTTTGATCGTTTTCAGCAATATATTCTAGAATGGAAAATTCGTAAAACTGATTTTGAAAAGAGCCGAAATAGTTTTCCGGCGTTTTATATTTAAAATCTGTATAAATAACTTTTACATCCAATTCTTCTAAAATTTTACTAACCGGCCTGCCATCAATAACAGGTAAAGAGGAAACGTTGGTAAATAAAAGATGCTTTTCGGTTTTATTAAAACGCTTGCTCGTGATATAAAATAACAGGATGCAACGCCAGTAAATATTCTGATGCTTTTGCGAAGAAGACAATTCGCCGGTTTGCGGAAAAGAACTTTCTTCTCCTTTTTTATCTGCACAAAGCCAGGTACATATATAATTCATGGTAATTGTTGTGCTTATTGCGTATCTAATTCGGCAATTTTTCTTCTGCCTTTAAAAATAGGTTCTGGTAAACTGCTTTGTTCTTCTTCGTAGTATTCTACTTCGTCAATTTCTTCTTCTTCAACTTGCAAATCGTCTTTTTCGAGATAATACAAACATAAACCTACGTGGCCCCAAAAAATGGTTTGCGGTACGTAGCTTAATGAAAACAGCAATCCCGAAAGGCAAAACGCGATCAGGATAATTGTTGGTTCGGTAATATTTTTGCTGAAAGCCCGTAGGCCGAGGTAAAACACAAATGAGTATTTAAACAAAAGCCCAACTATCCCATGGTAAAAAAGGATCTCCATAAAACCTTCATGAAAATGCTGTCCTGTTTTTTCCGGCCACCAGTCTACCAACGGATTGGGCATTTCAAAGCCTTCAAATGTCCAGCCGAAGAAAGGCCGCTGTAAAAAAAGCTGACCGTAAACTTCCCGTTGCTCTACCCGAAAACGGCCTGTACTTTCCTGTTGTGCCGGATCAAAAATTTCGCTAAACCTTTCACCCATAAAGTTTGTCAGCTCCGGAAATAAGGTCGAAACAAAGAAATAGGTAAAAAATAAAACGATAACACCGCCTACTGCCAAGCCCCAAATTCTGGGAATACGCTCTTTTTTTACCCTGATGGTGATACCTAAATAAATAAAAAGTGCTATAATACAACTGCTCCATACGGAGCGATGCTGGTGGATAAGGATAACGACAAAACAGAAGGCAAACGGAATAAAATCTTTTCCTTTTTTCGTTTTAATAAACTTATTTAAATACCATAAAAAAGGCAGGATCATCATGAATATGGAAGTAGCGTGGATAATCCGCCCGTCACCAGAAAATACACCCAAATCTTCCAGATCCAAACCTTCTAAAGAAAACGAAAAACCTCGACCATAAATAACCATAAAAATGATATAGGTATAGAGATAAAACTTGGCCATAAACTCTAACAAGTCGAAGTCGTACTTGCGGCACATATTTTTTACAAAAATGGTGTATATTGCAGGGAACAGCACATAATACATAGTTAATTGCTGGAAAAAAGTATTGTACACAGCTAAAGATTCCAGTACCAGCCTAACTAATAAAAGTGTGAATATGCCGAGAAATATTTTTTCGTTAAATTTTAGCTCATTGATATTATACAACATGAAACCATAAATTACAAACCCGAACATTTTGGTGTAAGGCTGTATAATTGCGGAAGTTGGTGCAAATAACCACGAAAAAATTTGCTCCATAAACAAGTAACCAAAAAACAGAATCAGAAATTCTTTTATCGTAAACTGGTAATTGAATATTTTGACAACTGTATTCATTTTACTTTAACTTATTTTGCAATGCAGGACTTTTGATTTTATCAGTAATCAATCCTGAGATTTTCCTGATAATCCTGGGCAGCAAAGTAGTGAGCCTGAGGTAAGTTAAAAGCCAGTTTAATTTCAGCACTTTTAAACTACTTCTTTTATCAACCCATTTTATTTTTTTTTCATTATGCAGATACATTTCCTGGAAAGTATCTTCTTTTTCCGGTATGATCGCCCGGTAGATTTCGGCTTTTTTATCAACTATTTCTTTGTTGATGTAGCCGAGATGTTTAATCCGGAAATCTGTATTGATTTGTAATCCTGAGATCCCTTTAACATTTGGCGAATCGATAATAAAATCTTCAAAATATCCTTTCGGAGATTCCCGCCATAACACACGATCATGGCCGGCAGAATAATGTAATCTGGCACGGGAACCGGCAAAATACTCTCGGTCTATAAAATGAAACCGCCTGAAACCATATTTATTAACACCTTTACGCAACATTAACCGGTCAAAATCTTTACGGGTAAGTTCCGGTTCAAACAGCTCATCCACATCTATCCACAAACACCAATCCGGGTTTCTTTTACGTGCCATTGCATAAACCAGGTTCTTATCACGGCCTTCATTAAAGCCTTCCGTACAAACAATATCAGCAACTTTCGGATGTGCTTTTAACGCTTCAAATGTTCCGTCTGTAGAGCCATTGTCAACTACAACAATCTCATCAACTAATTTCTCTACATTTTCCAGCCATTCATCAACAAAGAATATTCCGTCTTTTACACGAAGCATCAGGACTAATTTCGGCATATTTTAAAGCTTATGATTACGGCTATAATTTACAAAACTTTTTAATCAGGCTCTCCGAAGTTTCAATTTATAAAACGGGCCTACTAATAATTTGTCTTTTAAATCCTTTACTGTATTACGTATTTCCGGATCAAAAAGTAACACCATCAGCATAAAAAAAATGGTAAACAATGACCCGCTTACCAACAGTTTTAATAAATAAATATTTTCGGAAAAAAGACGGCTTACCAGCATTTTTAAACCCCAGCCGGCAAGTAAACTTGTAGGTACGATGAATATCCAAACACTAAAAATATTTTTGATTAATGCTGATTTCAAAAACCCAAGTTTAAAAAGCCGGTAAGAAAAATAACCGATATCTGTGATGGAACCGATGAAAAGGAAAACACAAAGCGTGCCGATGATGCCGTATTTCTGAGCAACAAAATACATGGTAACCCCTAACAATACTCCTTTTACCATATTAATTAAACTGTTCATCTTGATGTCTCCCAAAGCGTAACACATGTTAGACATGAAGTAGCCGATTAAACCGAGGAAAAAGTTTGCTACCAGGAAATATAAAACTGTATTGCCGGCATACTTCGAACTTCCCGTCCAAAGGGAAATAAGATTTTGGTAAGTAAGCCAAAACATCAAAGAGGCAAAAAGAACCGCATAGGCATAAATACGGAACTGGCTGCCGATAAAGCTGGTAATATTTTCTTCATCACCTTTGCCTTTTCCGTGTGAAATTAAAGGCATTAATGCAACAGAATGACGGCCGATTAAACCGGCAGTCATATTGATCGGCCGTTTATTAATCTCGTAAATGGTAATCATACCTGGCGGTATAAAACGGGCAAGCATAATCATATCCACGCTGCCGGACAGACCTGTAATAATTCTGGATATGGATGTAAAAGAAAATATTTTGATGAAGCTTTTAAAAAACTTAAAGTCAAATTCTGCTTTCAGGTTTTCCTTTTTCAATACTTTTAACATAGAAGTTAAATTATAAATATTGATGAAAACAGATCTCGTTAAATTGGAAAAAGCAATTGATATCACACCAAAACCTTCGTATAACAAAATCACGTTGGTTATTAAAAATAGAACATTTGCTAAGATGGTAGCAATTGCAACATCGGCAGAATTTTGTAAACCCTGGTTAATGCCAGACATGCTGAATGAAACCAATGACATACCGATAGCAATAATAGAGAGCATTAAAGCAGTTTGCAAGTGCGGATAAATGGATACATCTTTATTAATAATTGTACCCAGAAGGAAGTAAAACACAAAGCCAACCAAAATAGAAACAACTAAAATAATGGAGGATGCAAAAAAACCTGCACCGATGGTTTGGCCAACTTCTTTATTTAAACTTTTCCCTTTAAGTTCTGCAATTTTTTGCTGTAAAACATCGCCAACGCCAGGGTCTGTTAAGGTAATCCAATTTAAAACATTTCCGGTGGCCAGCCATATTCCTAACGTTGCAGAATCAATATGTTTAACATAAAGTGGCAGTAAAATTATCGAATTAAATATGTTCGTTAATACATAACCATATTGAAATACAAAATTCCACTTTAAAACTTTTTTATTCATGAAAAGAACTTATACTTTCTTTAATTACTTGATAAATGCCAAAGATAACAAAGAATAGTTTATGCAATTATTATTGAAATTTGGATTGATGAATGATTAGAAGTTAATAAACTACGTGCTTCTTTTACCACCTAAATTTCGGGATTAATGTATCTTTTAATTTTAAATGCTTACAAAAGTTAACTTAGCCTGCCTTATAATTATATTGATCAATTACCAAAACTTACTTTTTAAAAGCAGGAAGCGATTTAGTTTTTTTCTCTTCGTAAGTGTAACCGTAGCCATAACCGTAGCCGTATCCATAACCGTATTTACTGCCAATACCTCTGTTAGATACGCCGTTAAATACAATTGCAGCATTGTTTAATTTATTCAGCCTGTTATTCTCATCTATCCTTTCAACAAAAACTTTTGGCGTGTAACCATGGCGCACAATATAAAGTGTTGCATCACAAAACGGTGATAAAATGTACGCATCGGAAACCGGCCCAACCGGCGCAATATCAATTACAATATAATCATACAAGCCATCCAAATAATTCAATAAATCCTCTGCTTTTTCATTCATAATTAATTCAGAAGGGTTTTTCGGTAGTTTTCCGGTAGAAACAAAAAATAGGTTTTCATCAACTTCGGTTGAGCGGATAATTTTATCAGGGCCGGCAGTTCCCTGTAGATATTCTGTAATTCCGGGATGATCCGAATCTACATTTAGTTTGCTTGCTAAAGACGGATTGTTTAAATCAAAATCAAGCAGAACAACTTTTTTACCTGTTAAAGCCAAACTGATAGCCAAATTTACAGCCACGAAACTTTTTCCTTCACCGGATATGGCAGAGGTTATCAGAATACGCTTTTGCTTGGCACCGATCCCTAAATAATTAAGGGTCGTCCTTAATTTTCTAAACTGTTCTGCAATAAGCGTTTTTTGATTATTACCGATTACAATAGAACTTTTTGATTTTTCTGCGGTAATTTCTCCGATTACAGGAAGCTGAGTTAAGCTTTCAATTTCCTTCTGGAACATTACTTTACTCCGCAGTGTCTCTTTTCCTACTACTACTCCGAACCCTAATATCAAAGCTAAAATCACAGAACTTAAATAAACAAATTTCTTTTTCGGGCTAACCGGATAATCAGAAGACTCTGCCTTATCAATAATCTGGCTGCCAAAAGAATTAGAAACGTAAGACAGTTCTGTTTCCTCCCTTTTTTGCTGCAAAAAACTGTAAAGGTTACTTTTAATTGCCTGTTCACGGTTTATGTCAACCAGCTGCCTTTGTGTTTCGGGCATGGCTTGTAACACACTCGAATAGGAACTATTGGTGCTTGATAAATTACCTTTACTCGCTGTTAAATTTTGTTTCTGATTTTGGATATTTTCTAAAATCTGCGGCCTGATCTTATTTATCCTGTCCAGATAAGTTACATACAGCGGATTGTTTTCACCTGTTGTTTTCTTTAAACTTTCGGCTTCAATTTCTAAGTCAAAAATATTTTTAACCATTTGCGTTAATGCAGGATCATCAACGCCAGCCATTGACGGTACAATCCCGCCGGACAAATCTTTTGATTTAACAGAATTTTCAACCTGATTTAATACGGATAATTTAGTATTAATATCACTAACTTTCTGATCGTTACTGCTAACGTTTTCTAAAAACAACTTTCCCTGCGTATCAACATCCACAGCACCTTTACCGGCTTTGTACGCTTGCAATTTATGCTCAATTGCTACCAAATCATCTTCTACACGTGCCAAACTTGCATCTATAAATTTTGAAGTATTAAATGCAAGCTTGTTTTTTTCTTCTAAAATAGAATTGTTGTAAACCAGTATCAGGTTGTTTACAATGTCTTCTCCGCGCGATGGGATTTCATCTGTAAAGCTGATATTAACAATACTTGATAATTTGTTTGCAGCTGTAACTTTAAGCCTTGAACTTAAAGAAGACACTACTTTTTTGGGATCGATTAACGAAAAATAAAGCTTTCTATTCGTTTCATCGGCGGTATGATAACGATTCTTTTTAAATTTTAACCTGCCAAAAGGAGTATCAACCCACTCGTTTAGCAAATAAGTATTTTTACCTATTTTAACACTGCTGTTATTTGCCGTAAAATAAACTTTGTCTGCGTGCTTTGTATTGGTACTATCAGCAATAACAATAACCGGCGAGCTGGTGTAGGCCGAAATACTTTTATTAAACCTTAGTTCTTCTGATACCGGAGTGTACAGGTTAAGATTTTGAACAACTGTGCTGAGCAGGGTTTTAGATTGAATAACTTCTATTTCATTATCAATGATTTTTTTGGGCGAAATCAAATCTAAAGACTCCAAAGTTTTTGAATCTTCTGATCCCTTTTTTTCATCTTTAATTAAAATCCGGGCATTAGTTTCATAAATAGGTGTAGAAAGTTTTAAATAAAACCAGGCACCGCCTATTGCTATCGCTGTTAAAATTAAAAATAGCGGCCAGTAAGGCAGATATCTAAATATAAAGCTGCTGCTAAAATTGGAGTCCTTATCTTCAGAAACTTTTCTGTTCATAATAAAAAAATAATTTGTAATCTAATTTCTAATGATGCTACTAACTATAATTGCAATAAAGGATAAGGCACTTAACACGATTGGAAGAACAACTACAGTACGGCCGGAACTGGATATTTTTGATTTATTGGCCTGCACAATTACAATATCGTTAGATTTTAAATAGTAGTATGGTGAGTAAAATATTTGATTGGAGTTTAAATTTAAGTGTTTAATAATTTTCTTTCCGCTTTCCTCTCTAACAACTGTTACATTATCTTTTCTTCCAAAAACGGTAATATCTCCTGCCAGCCCTAACGCTTCCAGCAAAGAAATCTTCTCGCTTGGAACATTGATTACTGTTGGATGCCCAACTTCTCCCAAAACACTTACTTTAAAGTTTAGCTGCCTTACCACCACAACCGGATCAACCAAAAGCTTTTTGTCTAAAAGTTCTTTGGAAAGTTGATCTTTAAGCTGGGTAGTTGTTAAGCCGGTAACTTTCATGTTTCCTAAAACAGGAAACTGAATAAAACCATCCGTATTAACCAAGTATCCGGGTGATTGTAAGTTTATCCCCGAAGCTGAAGAAGAACTGACATAAGAATTATTAGGTGTATTAAATATTGCGGTAGCGGCAGGATTTAAGCTGCTTACTGCAATACTTAATAAATCATTCGGTTGAATATACGTTAACGGAGCTTCGTTTTTTGAATTGATCGTGGTATCCCGCTGACTGGAGAAATAAATTGATTTTTTAACGTCAGCACATGAAGAAATCAATATCTGATAAATAAATAACAGGGAAACAATTTTAAAACTTAGCTTCATATGGATGATTCAAATATTTTGTTTATTAAAAACTAAAATGCAAATATAATATACTGTAGGAGTAGTTGATATACAATTTAATTTTTATAACTCATGATAAAAAAATTATTACACGAGTTATGAAAATTAAATGATAACATGCTTCTTTTACCATGCAAAAATTGTTACTTGCTTATTTCTTTAAGTTTGATTTCTACCCTGCGGTTTTTTTGGCGGCCCTCTGCAGTTTTGTTTGTTGCAATCGGGATCGTGCTGCCGTAAGGAATTGCTACAATACGGTCTTTTTTTACACCTTTTGCTACCAAATAATCTTTAACCTCTACAGCCCTTTTTTCGGACAGAACCCAGTTCGGTTTGTACTGGCCGATAGAATCCGCATGACCGCGCAGCGAAACCACGTAATCATCTTCGATCACCAGTTTAGCCAGCTTGTTCAGGTTATCGTAATACGTATCGCGGACAGAGGCTTTGGCAAAATCATACTCCACGTTGTGGGTAAGTTCTGCAATCAGCGCACTTTTGTCGTCAATTGCTGTTTTGCGTGTTACTTTTTTTGATGTTTTAATGTTGATGGCTTTTACACCCACAAAAAACAGTAGCATTGTTAATGCTGCTGCAATAAATATTTTAATTTTCATAATGGTTTGGTTTTAGATTAGTGATGTAAGTATGTAGCATAAACATTTGTCCTTTTTAATAAGATTCACAGTTTCAGGAGTTACGAAATTTGAGGTAAAAAGATTTTTACAGGTAGCATTTAAATACTGATAGCAACTTATTTAACTGATAGATTGTATATCAACATTCCTTAAATCTGGCAGTTTTTTAAATACAAATTCCGATACTTCTTTTATCAAATAAATTTTTGTATTTAAAATTTGAATTCAGTTTGATGAAAATACTAATCTTTAAATGAAATAATAATTTAATTTTCTATAGGTTTTTGAAATTGGAAAAGTATGTTGTTAAATAATTGGAGAAATCACTTTAATTTTTCTCTTATAATTGACAAATAGTTTTTAGATTGTTGCAAAGGCGGTAATTGATTAGATTTGTTGAATTAATGATAACTTTATACAGGAGATTATCGTTACAATGGGTGATTCGAACTTAATATTGATAGGAGATATGATGTGTTATTATCAATAATTATTTATAAAAAAATATGCGATTAAAAGTAAAACTTATACATTTTTGAATTGGATTACAAAATATTAAATGTATTTTTTATTTTTAATATTAAGTGCATAAAAATAAACTACTACAATCTCAACTTGCAAGGTCTTATAATTTATACATGAAGACGTTTCTTTGGATACTACTATCATTCTTTACTATTCTCAAATTACAAGCTCAGGATGTACAAGTTACTTTGGTTGATCCTTGTTCTACAATCGAAAAGAAATCCACTATTATTATTAATGATAATGCAGCAACTACTAATGCACTATCAAGGTCTGTTACTGAGACCAATACTGTTAATTTCACATTATCCTCTAGCGTTAATACTTCTGCTGGTGTCTATAATGCAGATGGAAACTTAATCCGTACCTTATGGAGTGGTGTTCGTTATGATGCAGGTAATTATAAAGCAGTATGGAGTGGTGTGATGGATGACGGAACCTTGGCACCACCCGGGAACTATCAGGTTAAAGTATTAACTAATAATGTAAAATACACTTGGGAAGGAGTGATTGGTAATACAAGCGATGATTTTACGGGCAATTATTACCATAAAGGCAACGCAATGGCCGGCCTTTGTTTTGCAGGTACAAAAGCTTTTTATCCTACGAGCTATTCTGAGCACCAATCGGCGCAAAGGTGTTTCCTGACTACAAATCCGCAAAGATTAGCAAACGAGCCTTACCTTGTTACCGGACAAGCTTCAGAAGTGGTTTGTTCGGATGGCAACATTGTTTATTGGGGCGGATGGAGTGGTAATGACGGAGAGCAAAAGAATTTTTACATTTTTGGAGAACTGCCTGGTGATAATGCAAACGGTGACGCATCAAAAACAGTTAGTTTTTCAAACGGCCAAGCAATCAATAATTTCAACAGCGGAACTGGGCGCGTTATTTATCCAAGCGTAATTTCACTTAGTTTAAACAATGAAAATGGCCGTATTAGTTCAATTTGCGTGCAAAAATCAGGAAACCTGTTATTTATTGTAAGAGCTGGTTTAAATCAATTGCAAATAATTGATAAACGGCCATTATCCGGTGCAATACTTCAAGCTTTAACCTACACGAACCCCACAGCTGTTTCTTGCGATGACAACGGGAATTTATATATGGTGTATAATAATACTCTACACAAATTTTCTGTAACAACGGCAGGAGTACTCACCGATTTGAATATTTCTTTTAACAATTTAACAAATCCGGGTTTTGTCGATGTTTCGCCGGATAATTCTACTATTGCAATTAGCGATAATGCAACAAACCAGGTTAAATTTTACAATGTTAACGGGGGAAGCACAACAAATATTTTGGGAACAGGGATAAGCTATGTAAGTAATCCTTATGCTGCTGATAATAAATTTAACCAAATCAACTTTGTAAAATATCAGCCTGATGGTAGTATTTGGGTAGGAGATCGGGATAACAACCGTTATCAGCATTTCAATGCAAATTTTACTTACAAAGAAAATATTGCTTTTGTTCCAGTTTCAAGGTCTGCAGCAATCAGCCAGACAGATCCAACACGTATTTTTTCTAACTTTATAGAATACGAACGGGATTATTCCAAACCACTTGCCGGAACAAACGGAAGCTGGAAGTTTAAAGCAAACTGGCGTGGTATTTATTCAAAGGATGAATATTTAGGTTTTACAGACGTAAATACCTATTATAATGGCAGAACTTACGGAACAATAAGCGAAGGGCCGCGGGAAGTTGAATTAACAGCTACAGGTCTGAGAGAAACCGGAACAGATAGGCATTTAGATAACTTTGCAGGTGCAAATAATGGACTTGGATTTGTGGGAAGGGACGGCACTGTTTTTTATCCTCAAAACCAGTTTAATGATCATGAAAATGTATACAAACGTGTCCTTACAGGTTATACGGTAGAGGGTAACCCAGTTCGAGGCCCAAAGATACTATTTGTTTCTACCCCTTCAGGTACACAAAATGTTTATAGTCCTGCAACCGGTTATGAAGCAAATACCGGCCATACCAACGCTTCAGATCGGTACATTTTTTTTAACCAGCAATCACCGGGGCAGGGTAATTATGACCCTGATGCTACATTAGGTTATCATTTAGGTGCCATGAAACCTAATGAGACAAGTTTTTTGTGGAAAGCATCACAAAGTACACGGACAAATTTCCAAGGTAGTTATCCTACAAACGGTGATTTTGATATTGGTAATGGCTGGCCCGGTCAACACAGCCTCACCCATGCAATGGTTTACGACCATGATATTTTTTGGAATGTAAACGGCGAATTTTGGAAAAGCTCGGAAATAAATATATGGAATCATTTTAGTGATGATGGACTCCTAATTGGCCATTTCGGTACAACAAAGGCCTCCTATAATGCGGCTGAATTTGCAGGAAATGCTATTAGTACAGGGATCGCAAAAGTAGGCAACGATTACTATATCGTCCATTGTGATGAATCTGTACATGCCGGCGTTCACAGCTGGCATGTCAGTGGTTTAAATACCATAGCTGTGCAAGCAATACCAATTACTGTTAGTGCAACTAATATACCAATTAGCGATCCCTCCAGTCTCATGGGCGGCATTTCTTATAAAAGCACTTTTACTGGTGGGAACGGCTGGATTGTTGACCAACCTATAAATGGATTGAGTATGCCTACTTCACTGTTTATGTACCGCAAGGATTCAGTGGATTTATATATTGGTGGAAACACTACTAAAATTGTAAGGCGTTCACTAAATAACAATAAACCCTTAAACGCCTGGTCATTAATTGGAGGGGTAGGTATGCAAGGTTCTTATGCAGGTACCGGCCCGGATGATTCTAATTATTTAGAATTGTTAGATGTTTCTGGTAAAATAATAGTACGTTTTGAAGCTTATTGTGACATACCTCATGGCTATCACACTTATTTGCGTGTAAATAATATTGTAGTAGCAGATGGGGACATAAACGAGTTTTACTATCCAGGGATTGGGAGCAATTTCTACGATTTCAAGTTTAGCTATATTGGCGGCAATCTAACATTCAAAATAGGCAGTTATAATCCGGCTGGTATAAACGGTACTGTAGATACCGGTGCAGATAAATCAGCACCTGCATATTTGCGGGTTACCCAAAAGACTGTTAGCCAAAAAGCAATGGTTTTATACAAGTTGAAGTTTACGGGGAAGTAAAACGTGTACTATGTAAGTTCAATTCTTTTATAATTAAAAAGAACGTTTTTTATCCACCATTTTTAAAAAATAAGAGTTAAAAGAAATGACCGTGAAGATTTATTTTATACACATAAAAAAAGCATGTTTATCATCTTTATGAATGATTAAAAATAGATTTCAAGGTTTTCAGTTGTCACAGAGATTGATAAAATTTACGTACTAAGTTTAAAAATGCTTGTTTATACTAATTTAAATTCATTAATGGATAAGTTTGTGTACAAATCTTGTTAATTGCAAATAGTAAATTTACTAACATGTTAATAGCCTTCAAGAAAAAATTCTTTATCACAAAAATGAATTATACTTTAGCAGGATATATGTGTGTATATTTACTATCTCCTTAATTATGTCAGACATTTATAAATTTAAAACACTTTTAGGACACAATAATTTAGATTTTTCTATAACTTGCTTACGGAGTTTCATAGAAAATGCAGAACAGGAAATTCACTTGCAAATTTTTGAGGATGGTTCACTAACTTGTGATGACAAAAAACATCTTACGTCTGCCTTACCCAAGTCTGTTATCGTGGATAAGAATTTAAGAGAAAAAACTGTAGTAAAAAAACTAAGCGACCACCCAAAATGCTTCTATTATAGAAACACTAGCAATTACGCACAGAAATTATTTGATCTTGCATTATTTGATGATGAAGATATATTTTATATCGACAGTGACATTTTTTTTATAAAAAAATTCATCCTTCCAAAATTTGATCAGGTTCCTACATTTATGGAGGATACACATAATGCTTATTCTTTTCAACCAGTAGACTTTTGGCAATTGAAGTATCCGATTTTCCCTTATGTAAATTCGGGTTTGTTTTTCTTTCCAAGAAAATGGTACGATTTAGATTATATAGAGAAGTTATTGAATGATGTTATAATTTATAAAGGTGTTACAAAAAAAATATCATGGCTTGAACAAACGTTGTGGGCTTATCTTGCAACTAAAACTGGAAAACTGAATTATTTTGATGATCAGCAAATTGTAATGGCTCAGCAAATCTTGAAGCCTACAGTTTCAAATAACATTAATAAAGAGGTAATAGCTGTACATTTAGTTTTTACTTTACGTGGACCGGGTTTTAATGCCTTAACTACATTACCATCACTCATTACAAATAGAAACACTTATCAACAAATAAAATTTAAACCAGCAAAAAGTAATTTAAACAGAGTTCAACTTACATCAGAATGGTTAAGAAAAAAATGGCATATGCTCACTGCTAAAGGGTGGTATAATAAAAGTATTTTCTTGACAAGAAAACAAGCATAATAAAATATATTTTTTTGTTAATTAACTCAAGTTGTTTAATAAAATACGGGATAAGAAGTAAGCGTAAAAAAGAGAACTTTGGTTTACAACAATTATAGGACTGATAATGATGCTTACTCCTTCACCTTTTTGTCTGACAACTTGACTTAATTAGATGAAGTTATCACCTCAATTTTTATACAATTTTTAACATAATTGCTGAAGAAAGGCCTAAAACCAGTCTAAAATTTAAAACGAGCTCGACCTACATATTTGATAGTGCCTGCTTATAAATTTCTTTTGTTTTAATTGCCGTTTTTTCCCAAGAAAATTTCTTCAGCTGGATATAGCCTTTAGTAACTTTTTCGTCTCTTAAAGAAGCACTATTAATTACACTTTTTAAAGCATCTAACATAGACTTTGGATCTTTAGGTTCAAAATACACTGCAGCATCACCCCCGATTTCTGACAAAGAAGTTGAATTACTAACTATAACCGGACAACCACAGCTAAATGCTTCCAATACAGGTAAGCCGAAGCCTTCATACATTGATGGAAATACAAAAGCGAGTGCGTGTTTATAAAGAAATGCTAACTCTTGATCATTAGCATAAATAAAGTGAACTTTGTTTTGGATTCCTAATTTATTAAATAAAAAACGTTCAGAATCACTAAATGGAAAACCTGTACAAATTACATGAAGATCAATCTCTTTGATTTTCAAAAACGAAAACATCTGTATAAAAAACATAAAATTTTTATGTCGTTCTCTAAATCCTACAAACAAAAGATACGTTTCAGGCAGATTTTCTTTAAATTCAAGTGAAACATTACTTAAGTTTTCATCTAAAGAACTTGCAAGATACACAACTTCTATTTTAGTTTCGTCTATATTAAATACATTAACTATATCCTTTTTCGTACTTTCAGAAATGGCAATTACTTTCTTAGCTTTGTCAAGTAATTGTTGATTCACATCCAATTTCTCATATAAAAAAAACTCACTAAATACTGTTGTTATAATATCATACACCGTATAAATAAAAGGCTTATCGTTTATATAAGGTAAAAAATAATGGTCGTGGCTGGTTGGATGAAAAATATCAAAATCACCTTTTTTTATTTCTTCAATATTTAATGCCTTGTTTTTAATTGTTTCAATAAATTCCAAAGATCCATTTGCATATTTACCTTTTATTTTATGCAATACTTTTTCCTTTAGATAATTTGCTTTAGAGGATAAAGAATGATAATCACCTATTCGTACAGGATTAGGTAATGCTTTTGCAGGAAAAAGTAAACTGTTTTTCAAATATTCATTATTGGAATATAAGAGCGGCAATACTACATTGACAGAATCGTCTTTAGTAAAATATGCCATTAATTCATAAAAGTATCTTGAAATTCCTCCAACTTTCTGCCATTCGAAAATTTGGTAATCATATAAAATTTTCATATTTATTACTTATGAGCCTATTTAAATTTCTATCATTAAAATTTATAGTGCTTCTTTTATGCATATAAATTTTTTGTTAAACAATTGTTTTAACACGGAAAATCTGAAGAATTAATAAATTTATGTTTAGATGAAGCACGGAAAATAAGTTGAATAAAATTTAAAAAAGCTCTAATAACAAACATAATTATTATTGTTATAATATCTTTAGATTAACAACAAGTATATAGGTTTATTACGAATTGATTGAAATAACATTTACATTTGAAGTGATAGTGGTATAAAGTTCGCTTAACCTAATTCTGTTTGTTTTTTAAAGACAACTATTAAAACAAAACATATAAATTAGTTTTGGTAAGTAATATCTATAATATAAAATGGATTATAATACTTTTATGATAAAAATTGGAACGAACAATAGTTTGATAAATAAACTTGTGTAAATGGAAGAAATATTTAATGTAGTATTTACTATTGATGGGAACTTTATTCAGCATTTTACAGTAACAGTAGTATCTCTTTTAGAAAATAATAAAGATATCAGATTTTGTATTTATGTAATACACAATATAGAAGATCTAAGTCTTTTAGATAAAATTAAGAAATTTATAAATGATGCATATGAAACTGAATTAAAATTTATAGAAGTTGATGATTCTACTTTTGCAAAATATAAAATAACACATCATATATCTAAAGCAGTATATTTTAGGTTATTGCTTGCTGATATACTTCCTAATACAATTAACAAAATTCTATATTTAGATTCTGATGTTATTGTTACAGGATCATTAAAAGAATTATTTAAAGTTAGTTTCGATAGTAAATATTTATTAGCAGTACCAGATGGTGAATTAGATATTACTATACCAAGATTAAACAAAATAGGAGTTCCTGTACAAACTTATTTTAACTCTGGTGTAATGTGGATAGATTTAGAAGCTTGGAGATTAGAAAATACTTCAGCAAAACTAATTTCAATTGCAAATGAATATATGGATAGAATCCTTTGGTGGGATCAGGATATATTAAACATTTGTTTTTTAAATAAGTGGGGGCAGATTAGTGATAAATACAATGCATTGCATTTACAGCAGAAGTGTGAAAAAATACCTTTAATAGTACATTATAATAGTCCTACTAAACCTTGGCATTATCTAAACTATCACCCTTACAAGTATCTATATTGGCATTATATTAAGCTAACTCCTTTTAAAAAGTACAAGTATAAAGATTTTACTTATAAAAGATTATTTAAAAAAATTGTTTATAAGCTTATTAATAAAAAATACAAAGTAGTTTAAACTTGCTTATTATTGGTTTTAATCTTTCCTTTATCAGTGTGACAAGGTGTTGAAATAGATTGCTACTATCTTAAAGTGTTCTACTTAGATAGATTTTACGAAAAAACTACATACGCTGTACTATAACTTATTGTATAACCAATGCAAAAATGAGTTTTAAACCTTTAGTTTCCGTTATAATTCCATGCTATAATTACGGAAAATTTTTAGCAGAAGCATTAGATAGTATATTAGCACAGACTTATTTTAACTGGGAATGTATTGTGGTGAATGATGGCTCGACTGACAATAGTGAGCTTATCGGACGAAAATATAAAAACTCTGATTCCCGTTTTAAATACATTTATCAAAAGAATGCAGGACACTCTGCAGCTAGAAATACTGGTTTAGCAGTATCAAGTGGAAAATACATTCAGTTTTTAGATGCTGATGATTTATTGGAAAAGGAAAAACTGAACCTGCAGGTACAGTTAATGGAAGAGAACCCGGAAATTGATTTAGTTTACAGTGATATTTTAGGCTTTCTTGATAAAGACCCTGATAGAAAATTAACACCTGCTAATTTTTTTACACAGGAACTAATCTCAGGAAAAGGTGAAATGATTATAGCTAATCTGATTCCAACAAACTTTTTTTTACCAGGTTGTGTCATCATGAGAAAAACGATTTACGATAAAATCGGATTTATGAAAGCAAGTTATGGCTTCGAAGATTGGGAATACTTTTTTAGGATGGCTTTTGAAGGGTTTTATTTTTATCATGATTCTAGATCTGAGGCAAAATTATTATCTAGAACACATGGCAATAACACCACACATAATGCCATGAAAATGATTAAATCTAAAGTTACAGTCCGTGAAGAAATTATTAAAGTTACCCACGCTTATCTGTCAGAAAATAAATTAAATTTAAGCAAAAATTTTGCTGCAAAGCTTTTGAAAGAGCATCATAAACTATTAATAAACGATCAAGCTATAATAAACTTGTACACGCGTAATTACATTATCGGTTTTAAATACATAGTGTTAAATGCTTACTATTCCGGCAAACCAATAATTGCCTTAATTGATGGTTTAAAATGGACTTATTACGGGTTAAAAAAAGCCTTTGGTTAATATATTTACTATTGTAAAGTATCAGCTTTTGTTTTTATTAGAACTATTTTTAATGTACAGGTAATTGCTAACAATACAATACTTTAAAAACAACACTTTTTAGATAAGATTTGATCTTTAAAAATTATCTTGTATTTTGAAATTAGTATTTATTGATTGACCTGTACATTTGAGATAATGCTAACTGGCTTACACTCGCAATGCCTGTTCTGATTGTAATCGTGTAAAAAAAATTTAGCAAGCTGGGGTAAATGCAGTGCTTCTTTTACAGACATATAATAAGTATTTGTTATGCTGTAATGGTGTAAAAAAAATTTCAAGGTGATAAAAGAAGTATAGAAATAAAGTAGTTTAAAATTTAGCTTGTATTTCTTAATGTATGATAAATTTCTTTTGATTAAGAAAACAAATAAATTGGAATAATTTGTTCATTTTTTACAACTAAAAAGAGTTGCTTCACTGAAGAACTATTACTGAATTTTATAGTCATTATATATTTGAAAACAACACCTATTTACTTTGTATCAGTGTGAATAAACTATGCTGTTAACGCATTCGTAATAATATTTTGTTAAAATTTTACGATGTAAGATTAAAAAAACAAGAATGGTTAGTTGAATTACAACTACAGGTCTTAGCAAAATATAAAGTCTAAAGAAAAAATTATAACAGTTTGGTAAAAATATCAAGAAAGCATAACCCCTGCTTCAAATTAACGTATTAGTAAAAAACACGATATCTGAACCTTCAAAATCGTTTTGATTGTAGTACTTATACCATTATATTTACCCCCAAATTAAGTTTAATTATATGATTAAAAATTTATTTTTCGGCGTTTTGTTCGTCTTATTTATTTCTTCCTGTGCAAGTAATAAAGATTTAGTTTACTTCAAAGATGTAAACAGGTCCGTAGTAACTGTTGAAAATGCAGAAGCCTATAAACCTGTTACCATACAACCTTTAGATATCTTGACTATTATTATTAGTAGTGCCAATGCAGATGCCTCTGCTGTATATAATCGGGGTGTTGTAAGCAATAACCCAACAACTACCACTTCCGGCACAACAGATCAGGTTGGTGTAGCAAGTGGGTATTTGGTTGATCAAAACGGACAGATACAATTACCAATATTAGGCAATATAAAAGCATCGGGGCTTTCCGTTCCGGAATTTAAACAATCCTTAACTACTTTATTGTCGAAGTATTTAAAAGAACCTTATGTTACAGTCACCATTTCTAATTTTAAAATTACAGTTTTGGGTGATGTTGGCCGGCCTGGAATACTACGTGTACAAAATGAACGTATTTCATTTACAGATGCTATAAGCCTTGCTGGTGATTTAACCCAAACTGCAGTTAGGAACAATATTTTGATCATTCGCGAACAAAACGGCAAAAGGCAATACATTCCAATAGACCTCACTTCTAAAGATGTATTTAACTCTCCATATTATTATCTTAAAAATAACGATATCATTTACGTAACACCTGGTAAATATAAATCCACTTTAGCTGTTGATAATTTAAATAGAAATTTTGGTATTGTCTCCTCTATTTTGTCAATTGCTATTACAGTTACATATTTATTAATCAGAAAATAAAAAATGGATAACAACCAGGTATATTATGAAACGCCGGCTACTGCTCAGGAAGATAATTTTAAACAATTAAAATATTTTCTTTCACAATGCTTGTACCATTGGCCATTGTTTTTGATAGGGATATTACTAACAACTGGCATAGCTTATTATATTACACGGTCGGCAAAACCTTCATACACGGCGAGTGCCAGGTTATTAGTTAATATCGGAAAAGCAAATGAAGCCCCTACCTTACAAAGTTTAAATGCAGCCAGTGCATCAAAAGGGGTCGATAACGAAATAGAAATATTAAAAAGCAGGCCTTTAGTTAGTAAAGCTGTTACAGATCTTAACTTAAACATCAGTTATGAAGAAATTGGTAAGTATTACCAAAAGGATATTTATGCTACAACCCCTGTCCATTTTAAATTGATTGGAAATAAAAAAATTACAACACAGCAAATTTTTGAGATAATTGTACTTGCAGGTAATCGGTTTTCATTAGCCAAGTCAGACGGTACGTTTTTAAATGCTTCGTTTGATAATATCTTAAAAAATAATTTTGGTGAATGGAAATTAGAAACAACTAATAACCTCAACGATTATATAGGTAAAAGAATCAGGATAACCGTTTATAATCCTGATCTCGTTGCTGCTGGTTATCAAAGCGGCATATTCGCCCAAACACCAACACTCGAATCTAATTTAGTTAATATAAGCGTTAATGATGCAGTACCTGAAAGAGGAAAAGCATTTTTAAATGCTATAATTATAAATTATATTAATGCTACTAAAGAGGGCAAAAAACAAGCAACTGCAAATGCATTAAATTTTCTGAATAATCGCTTGACCTCTGTTTCTCAGGATTTAAATGATGCAGAAAGAAAGGCTGCCGGATACAAAAGCAGTAATAAATTTACTGATATTTCTGCTAAAGGCGGAGCTTACTTAGGAAACGTTCAGAATAATGATGCTAAGCTTGCTGAACTAAATATACAATTAGATCTGCTGGCCGGAATAGAAAACTATGTTAATTCTTCACGAAATGAAGGCAATGCACCTACGGTAACCGGCATTACCGATCCAAGTTTAGGAAGTTTAGTAGGCCAGTTATCTACTGCTATACAGCAAAAAAATAAACTACTGGCTACTACACAAGAAAGCAATCCCATCCTTGAACCGCTTAACAAGCAAATTGCATCGCTAAAAGATGCTATTAAAGAAACTATACGTGGTGTAAGGACCTCTTTAAATACAACTAAAAGACAGTTAGAGGCAAACAATTCCAAATTTGAATCCTCGTTTAAAGAAGTACCTGACCAGGAAAAAGAATTTGTAAACATTACACGGCAAAAGTCACTTAAAGAAGATCAGTATATCTATTTATCCCAACAGCGTGAAAACATTGCACTCAACTATGCATCTACTATCGCTGATGTACAAATTGTAGATGAACCGCATGATGCAGGCATTGCCCCATCTAAAACACCAACTATATTAACCTGCGCTTTTTTGTTAGGGTTGATTTTACCTGCTGGTTTCGTTTATGGTAGAAATTCTATTAAAAATCAGATTTTAGATAAAAGAGAAATTGAAAGCAGCACGAATATCCCGGTTATTACTGAAATTAATTATGAGGAAGATAATTCTTTGCAAGATACCCTTAGCCGAAGCGGAAATATTTTGGGGGAACAGTTTAGGGAGTTGCGAACCAAATTATCCTATTTACATCAAAAGAAACCAATCAGCCGTGTTACCTTATTAACCTCCAGTACTTCTGCCGAAGGCAAAAGCTTTATTACAAGTAATTTAGGTGCTACTATAGCCGCATCCGGAAAAAAAACAATCATTTTAGAACTGGATATGAGAAAGCCCAAAATCTCTAAAATCTATAATTTAGATCCCGGGCATTTGGGGATAAGTGATTTCTTATCTGGTAAGGTTAACGATATTAGTAAAATTATCCAAACATCTTCCCTGCGTTCTAACCTGTTTATCATTGGTGCCGGAACTATACCAGACAATCCAGCCGAGCTTTTAGAAAATTACAGAATGCAGGATTTAATAGATGCACTAAAGGCAGAGTATAACGATATATTGCTGGATACCCCTCCTGTCCATCTGGTAACCGATGCTTTTATTATAGCTGATTTAGCAGACGTTACACTTTACATAATCAGGCAGGGCTACACCTCTAAAGAAGAACTTGATTTTATTAAACGTGTTGCTAAGGATAGACGGTTAAAAACGCTCAACATCATTTTCAATGGTGTCCAAAATAATAAATTTGGTAGTGGTTATCATTACGACAATAGCTACTATACCCAGAGTACGAAAAAGACTTCGGCTAAATCTATTTTTAAAAACCTTATAGCCAGGTTCTAACTATTCTTTCATTTATTTATATATAATACTAAATTTTAAAGCCCTTACAAATACAAATTATGCTTGCAATAAAGCGTAATTTATATTTTTGCAAGTAAAAATCAAATTTTATTTGCATAATCAATATGACTATAATTGCAATAAAAATCAGTTTGTGGGACTGAATTGGCGAAGCCGTAATCATATTTATAATTATAACTTTAATTATGAGTATTGAATTATAATTTTATAATATTTAATATTAAGCATGGTTCTAAATAATTAGAAAAGTATTACAACTTTATAATACTTCTTTTATACCATACCTTTTAACGTTAATTAAAAAGTATTTTTCATTAAGTAATAACTTTTTATAACCTTTTTTTAAAATCAACTAAAAATAATGATAACCGAAAACGTATCCGTTAAGGATCAAACTTGGGACTTGGAAATTAAACCTCGAAGCAGTGCATTTGATTTGCATTTAAACGATGTCTGGAAATACAGAGATTTACTAGGTCTTTTAGTAAGAAGAGATTTTGTATCCTTTTATAAACAGACCATTTTGGGTCCATTATGGTTTTTTGTACAGCCATTACTCACAACAATTATGTTTACCTTTGTTTTTGGCAGGCTGGCAGGAATATCTACAGACGGCTTACCTCAGCCATTATTTTATATGGCGGGTATAACTGCCTGGAATTATTTTGCAGACTGCTTAACTAAAACATCAACTGTTTTTAAAGATAATGCTGATATTTTTGGAAAAGTTTATTTTCCAAGGTTGATTATGCCATTGAGTATCGTATTAAGTAATCTTGTACGCTTCGGTGTACAATTTCTTTTATTTTTATGTGTTGTGGCATATTATGCATTCCATGGTGCAGCTTTTCATCCAACTTGGGCAATTGTATTATTTCCGGTAGTTGTTATTTTAATGGCGGCAATGGGTTTAGGTGCTGGCATGATCATTTCTGCCTTAACTACAAAATACCGTGACTTAGCATTCTTAATCACTTTTGGTATTCAATTATTAATGTACGCAACTACCGTAATTTATCCTTTATCTGCAGCAAGTACAAAATATCGTTGGCTAATTGCAGCTAACCCAATGACGGAACTTATTGAAACTTTTAGATATGGATTTTTGGGTAGAGGAAGCTTTAACTGGCCGGCATTAGGATACTCAACTATAGTAACAGTTATATTTTTGATGCTTGGAACAATCATTTTTAATAAGGTAGAAAAAAGCTTTGTTGATACTGTTTAATACAATTAAATAGAATTATCCGCTTTCATAATGCTTACCAAAACTACTATTGATATTTTAAACAATTATTTTGATAAAATACTTCTGTTAACCATTGAAAGAAACTTGTATCGATTAGATGATATTAACAAAAACTTTAACGGCCTTAATTTCAAAGTGTTTTTAGGTGTGGATGGCAGTACACTTAATATCACTGAGATGAAACAAAACGGCGAGGTTGCAGAAAACATTGATGAAATATATAAGCAGGCAAATATTGATTATTTGAATTTGAATGTAGGGCCGCTTTTAAAAAATCAAATTGCTGTTGCCTCATCTCATAAAAAAATGTACCAATACATTGCAGAAAATAACTTTACTAAAGTTCTGATTTTAGAAGATGATGCTACACCGGTTGAAAACAATTTACATTATTTGGCTGAAACATTACAACAAGTTCCGGCTGATTGTGAATTACTGTTTTTAGGGCATATATTTAATAATAATTTCAGTTTTTGGGGTCGATTAAAGTATTATCATTTTGTAAACCTTTTATATTACTTAGGGATAAAAACACAAGCTGTTATACGTAAAAAAAAGAGTTATCCGAGAGATCACTCTTCTATGTTAAAAAAACAAGGCGGCCATATTGGTACACATGCTTATGCACTATTTAACGATGCAGCAACCAAACTGCTTCGCATTCAAACACCTTTAAAACATGGTGCTTCTGATTTGTTAACGATGGATGCTGTTGCAAACAATAAAATACAGTCTTATACTTGCAAGCATCCTTTCTTCGAACAAAGCCAGCAACTACTATCCTCTGTATATAATAATTAATCAGATCACTATTTGATTGCTGATCCATCTACAACTTAAGCTTGCCTCTTACTAAAATAAAACTCTATACTGATCTAAGTCTTCTTAATATAGATCAGCCGTTAGTTGATTTATTAGTACCTTTTTGCGGCCAGAGCAGCAAAGAAAAAGACCCCGAACGAAACCTAACTATTGGCAGGTTTGATGCTTATGAAATTGAAGGAAAAGATTTTTTTGAATTAAGTTCATTAGAAGATTGTGATGCCTGCCTCCTGCCTATCCGATATTCGCAAAAAGAAAATGATTTAGCGTTCGAAAAAGAAATTCAGGCTTTTACCGATTTAGTTGAGGCAAGTGGGAAAAAAACTTTTGTTTTTTTAGGTTCCGATATTGATCAGTTTAATGTTAAAATTAAAAACGCAATTATTTTTTGTAATACCTTATACCAATCAAAAAGAAAAAGTAATCAATTTGCATTTACTTTTTTTTTCGAAGATTTTATCACAAAGTATTACAAAAATATATTACCGATCAGAACCAAGGAGAATATTTCAACCATTGGCTTCTGCGGGTTTGCACCACCGCTTAAACTAAAATTCGGAGTACTTAAAGTAAAAGAAGTTTTGCGTTTAGGCTTAAATTATCTTGGCATAATGCGGTTTTTACCTTCTGTTTCGGCACATTCTTACCGGGTCAGGGCACTTTTATCATTGGCTAAAAGTAATAAAGTAAAGAAAAAAATTATCATCCGGTCTAATTTCGGTTTTGGCGGACCCGAAGGCGCACTTTTCCCCGGAGGCATAAAAGAATTAAATGCTACTTTTAGGCAACAATATGTAGAAAACATAGTAAATACAGATTATACATTGTGTGTAAGAGGTTATGGTAATAATTCGATGCGTTTTTTTGAAGCGTTGTGTTGTGGCCGGATTCCTGTTCTTTTAAATACCGATTGTGTTTTACCTTATGACTTTTTGATTGATTGGAAAAATTACTGTGTTTGGGTAGAAGAAAAAGATATCAACAGGATACCGGAAAAAATATTGGAATTTCATAATAAATTATCAGACGAAGAATTTAAAGCTTTACAAAAGGCTATTAGAAATATCTGGAAGACTTATTTTACACCGCAGGGTTTTTACAAACATTTGTACTTACATCTCAATCTATAATAGTTTCTTAAAACAGCATACTATTTTTACCGATTATTTTTTAAAATAAAAAATACCATTATGTCAACAGCCATTAAGGTTGAAAATCTCTCTAAAGCATATCAGTTAGGTACAATTGGTACCGGTACCCTTTCCCGCGATTTGGAACGCTGGATTGCCAGGGTACGCGGTAAAGAAGACCCATTTTTAACTATTGGAGAAGCGAACGATCGTTCTGTAAAAGGCACTAGCGATGTAGTATTAAGTTTGAATGATGTAAGTTTTGATATTGAGCAAGGCGACGCTGTGGGTATAATAGGCCGAAACGGAGCCGGTAAAAGTACCCTATTAAAATTGCTAAGCCGGGTTACCTCCCCTACCTCTGGCAGCATTAAAGTCAAAGGACGTATCGCAAGTTTACTTGAAGTTGGTACTGGCTTTCATCCGGAATTAACTGGCCGCGAAAACATTTTTTTAAACGGTGCTATTTTAGGGATGCGTAAAAAAGAAATTGCTCGCAAGTTTGATCAGATTGTTGATTTTGCAGGAGTAGAAAGGTACATTGATACGCCGGTTAAACGGTATTCCTCCGGGATGTACGTGCGTTTAGCTTTTGCAGTAGCAGCTCATCTAGAATCCGAAATTTTGATTGTAGATGAAGTATTGGCTGTAGGCGATGCTGAATTTCAAAAGAAATGTATTGGAAAAATGAGTGATGTAAGTAAAGGTGAAGGTAGGACAGTATTATTTGTAAGTCATAATATGGGATCAATCAAAGCTTTGTGTAGTAACGTTGTTATACTCCAAAATGGATCATTAAATTTCCAGGGAGATTTAGATACTGGTATAAAAAAATACGTAACTATTAATGCAAAATCTCCGGCTTCCATATATCATTCTCTAAAATCTGAAAGCAACAAAAGCTCCTTCACCTACATTAAAATTGTGGACAGTGATAGGAATCAAAGAAGCGAATTTAGATTTGATGAAGATATATTTATAGAGTGTAAATTAAATATATTAAAAGAACATTTAAATGCTAAAATTAGTGTACAAGTTGTTGATAAAACGGAACGTATTGTATTTACTTCAGAAGTCGGAGTATCAGATTATACCAATAAAATAAACTTCAATTCAAATTTAAGCTTTTTAATAAACATTCCTTCAAATCTTTTAGTTCCGAATATTTATAGAATAAATTTTGCACTTCATATTCCAAATGTGGAGTTTTTGGATTTGCAAAAGGATATTTTAGAATTTACAATTTTGGAAACTGGGACAGACTTTCACATGTATGGTAATAGTGATTATGGTTGTGTTTTTGTTAATTGCAAATGGAACTTAGAAGTAATAAATTAACATCTACTATTAAGTGTTTTTGTATTATAGTAATAACATAGAATTTACATAATGGAGAAATATTTAATTACGGGCTTTTCGGGATTTGTTAGTAAACACTTTTTAGAATACTTAGAATCACTTAGCAAACAGGTTACAGTGTACGGATTGGATATAAATTATCCAGATTTTATATATTCCAGTTACAGTAAAGTAAAATGTACTTTTAACAAGATAGACCTTTTAGATAAGAGCAAAGTTGACAATATAATATTTCAATTTAAACCGGATTATATATTGCACCTTGCTTCTTACAGTAGTGTAGCATTTAGTTGGAAAAATCCGGTTGCCAGCTTTGCTAATAACACAAACATTTTTTTAAATCTGTTAGAACAGATAAGGGCCTTAAATCTCAAGTGTCGAATTTTATCTGTTGGGTCATCAGAAGAGTATGGTAACGTTTTTGAAAAAGACATCCCTTTATTAGAAAGTCACAAACTTAACCCAGTTAGCCCGTACGCGGTAGCACGGGTATCACAAGAAATGCTTTCAAAAGTATACGTTGAGGGTTTTGGTCTAGACATCGTTTTAACAAGGTCTTTTAACCATATTGGACCTGGGCAACGCAACATTTTTGTAATTCCGTCTTTTGCAAGTCAGCTGGTCAACATAAAAAAAAATAACCTTCCAGCTGAGCTTACTACAGGTAATTTGGCTATTATTAGAGACTTTCTTGATGTTCGCGACGTTGTTAAAGCGTATTATTTACTCCTGCATAAAGGAGAAAAAGGCCAAGTGTATAATGTTTGCAGTGGTTTTGGAACTTCATTGCAAACGGTTGTTAAAATAATGACCGAAATATTAGGTATGAATGTGAATATCAAGATAGATGAATCCCTTATTAGACCAAGTGACAATAGCATCATTGTAGGTAACAATGATAAATTAAAAAAAGCATGTGATTGGGAAACCGAGTACAGCTTGGAAGATAGTATAAGAGATGTGGTGAATTATTGGAGTAATGTTTTATAATAAATATTTATTAAAATAACCATTTTAAAATTACTATGAAGTTATTATATGACCACCAAATCTTTGTAGCTCAAAAATTTGGTGGTATTAGTCGGTATTTTAATGAGCTAATGCAGGCAGACTATCCAAATTTTAGTTTTGATAAAATAGATCCCGATCTATTTATTACTAAAAATAATTCTGTGAATAAAGAAGACCTGATTTCGCGGGGCTTGAGATATGTAAAGAAGAAAACCAGTATATCTAAAACAGATGAACAGCATATAGCATTGCCACAAGAAGCCTTAAGCGTTTTATCTGGTAATGATTTTGATTTGTTTCATCCAACCTACTATGATCCCTACTTTCTTAAAATATCTGATAAGCCTTTTGTGTTAACGGTTTATGACATGATACATGAAATTTACAAAGAGTATTTTCCAGTTAATGACATAACAAGCCACAACAAAAAATTATTATGCGAAAAGGCAAATCATATAATAGCTATATCGGAAAGAACTAAAGAAGATTTAATTTCAATCTTCAGAGTTCCAGAGGAAAAAATTACAACCATTCTTCTTGCATCTAATTTTGATAAGGCAGTACCAAAAAAGCCTGAGACTATAGGTGAAGTGGAAAATTTTATACTTTTTGTTGGTAGTAGAGGACTGTATAAAAATTTTTACTTTCCTATTATAGCATTATCAAAAATACTAAGAAATGATAAGACGATTAATGTACTGTGCTCGGGAGTTCCATTTACAGTTGACGAATTACATTTTTTTAAAGATTATCAGATAGATAAACAAATGCACCATGTTTACTTAATTGGAGATGATGAGTTAGCTTGGGCTTATAGTAATGCGTTATTCTTCATATTTCCTTCTTTATATGAAGGCTTTGGTTTTCCAATTTTAGAAGCATTTGCATGTAATTGTCCTGTTATATCAAGTACAGGAGGATCATTGCCAGAAGTTGCAGGAAATGCAGCATTATATTTTGACCCAAAAAGTTATCAGGAGATTAGTGATGCTGCAAACAGTATTTTATACAATTCTGATTTAAGGTCATCTTTAATTAACAGTGGACAAAAACAGTTGAAACTTTTTACTTGGGAAAAATGCCGACAACAAACCTTCAACATTTATAAAAAATTAGCATAACAATTAAATAGAAGTTTTCTTAACTGTTATTTGTAAAATTTCTTTTTATACGTTAAAATACGGGTTACAGTATTTTTGTTTTTGTATAATGTAATCTTAATTTAACTTTCTACAAATAGAAAGAGCATTATATTTACACACGGCTCAAAAAATTCCTAACGACTAATTTAAGTAACTCAATTCTGTTTTTTATGTTATTTGTTTAAATGAATTTATCTATCATCACAATCAATTACAATAATGCACTTGCTTTAGAAAAAACTATAAGATCAGTTATAAAACAAATTGATAAGAGTTTCGAATACATAATAGTAGATGGTGGTTCTACTGATGCAAGTAATTATATAATTTCAAAATATGCTGAGAAAGTTAGTTATTGGGTAAGTGAAAAAGACAATGGAATATATGATGCAATTAA
This sequence comes from Sphingobacteriaceae bacterium, assembly GCA_903642215.1. GTDB lineage: Bacteria > Bacteroidota > Bacteroidia > Sphingobacteriales > Sphingobacteriaceae > Mucilaginibacter_A. The sequence goes on from CAHJWG010000003.1 coordinate 63,877, forward strand.
TAAAGGAATTATTAAAGCCTCAGGAGAGTATCTGATGTTTTTAAATAGTGGAGATTGCCTCAGTGATGATAATATAACAAGCTTGTCTATGGAATATATCACTAAATACCCTGAAACAGATATTTTTTATGGTGATATTTTGGGGCTTATAAATCACTCTAAAAGTACTTGGCTACATCAACATCCTGTTGAGCTAACTTTAAGTTTTTTAAAAAATCAAAATATCAATCATCAAGCTTCATTTACTAAATCAACTATCTTTAAAGAATTTGGCCTTTATCCTGAAAATTACAAACTAGCAGGAGACCACTGGCTGTTTTTAAAATGTTTTATTGCAGGTAAAATGTTCAGACATATCAATTACCCTCTTGTTGTTTTTGACTATGGTGGTGTCAGTACTTCAAATCGAGCTTTATATCAAAATGAAATGAAGGCAATGTGGAAAAACTTAGTCCCAATATATGTCCAAGAGTTAATAAGTGAACTAGATAGCTATAGAACTATATCACAAAAGAAGTTGTATAAAATTGCATTTAGATTAGATATTACATTAAAAAAATTGAAAAATTTATTCTATTTATAATATAAAATGTCTCCTGTAATTTCAGTTATAATTCCTTGTTACAATTCTGGTAATTATCTACTCGAAGCAATAGAAAGTGTGAAAATAGTTTCAAAGATTTATCCATATGAAATTATTATAACAGATGATGGATCATCTGATCAAAATACTATTAATATTCTAAGCAAGTTATCTAAATCTAGTGAATATCTGATTTTACATCAAGAAAATAAAGGACCAGCAAGCGCAAGAAACACAGCGGTAAAAAGATCAAATGGAGAATTTTTAATATTTCTAGATAGTGATAATAAAATAAAAAAATCCTATGTAGAGAAGGCAATAGAGATATTAAATAATGATGCTGAAGTTGGTGTTGTGTATGCCAACCCTTCCTTTTTTGGTGTGTCAGACGAAAAGCGCTTTTTCTCGGCTCAACCTTTTAGTATTTATACTTTACTTGTAAGCAATTATATTGATATGTGCAGTGTAATCAGAAAAAAGGTTTGGGAAAGTGTAGAAGGATTTGATGAAGAAAGGATATTAATTGGACACGAAGATTGGGAGTTTTGGATTAGAATTGCACAATTAGGATGGAAATTTTTCCATTTAAATGAAGAACTTTATTACTACAGAGTTATGCCTGGTTCTTTAATCACCTCTACAAATGAAGGTAATGCAGATATATACAAAAAGAAATTGAAATACATTTACGAGAAACATTTTGATTTGTTTATAAAATTGTATGCAGAATTGAGTGAAGAGTCTATTTATTATAAGCAAGACAAAAATAATCCTACTCGTTCTTTTTTTAAATATTTAAAAAATAAATATTTAAAAAAGAGCCGGAAAGATTAACTTACAATTTTTAATAGTGACAAAAACTATGCTGATAACAATTTAAAATAATGGTTTCAATTATTATTTCATCTTACCAGCCAAATTACTTAGAAAAATTAAAGCGTAATATTTTAGAAACTATAGGTGTTCCATTTGAAATATTAGCTATAGAAAATAAAGGAATGATGAGTATATGCAGTGCTTATAATTTGGGAGCTACAAAAGCAAACTTTCCATATTTATGCTTTATGCATGAAGACATTTCTTTTAAAACTATTAATTGGTCTAAACCGCTGATTAATAAATTTGAAACGGATATATCTACAGGAGTTATAGGAATTGCTGGTGGCAGATATAAAAGTATTTCGCCGAGTATATGGCTAAGCGGAGTGGTGGAATTGGATCGGATTAACATTATTCAGCACTCTAAAAGTAAAAAAAATGAGTATGTAAATTATTTGCCTAATAAATTTGAAGAAGTAGTATGTTTAGATGGTGTTTTTTTGTTTACTAAAAAAAGCATCTGGGCAGAAAATAAATTTGATGAGCTTACTTTTACTAACTTTCATTGTTACGACCTTGATTTTTCTTTCCAGGTTGGACTTACCAAAACAGTACTGGTTACCAATACTGTTTTATTAGAACATTTTTCTATGGGTTCTTATGATAAGAGCTGGATTGACGAAACAATAATTTTTCATGATAAATGGAAAGATTTGTTACCAAAAGGTAAGGTGAATTATAAAATACAAAGTAAGATTGAATGGAATAATAGAATTACTTTTTTACTTAGAATGGCACAATTTAAATTCTCGTTAACTCAGTTTTTTGCTGTTGGTTTTGGATATGGATTTAAAAACTTTTTTTCAATTCGAAAAGCTTTAACAATAACCAAGTTGATTATTTCTGCGTATGCCAAAACAAATATATGGAAACGGAAATAGCTCCATATGTATCTGTAATCATCCCCAACTACAATCATGCACCTTTTCTAAAAAAGCGTATAGAATCGGTTTTAACTCAAACTTACCAAAACTTTGAGTTAATTATATTAGATGATTGTTCTACAGATAATAGCAAAGATATTATCAATGAATATAAGAATCATTCAAAAGTTAGTCATACTGTTTTTAATGAACAAAATTCTGGAAGTCCGTTTTTACAGTGGCAAAAAGGTTTTGTATTAGCCAAATATGATTACCTGTGGATTGCTGAAAGTGACGATTATGCCGATGTTAGATTTTTAGAAGTTCTATTACCTTATTTAATCGAAAATGAAAAAATAGGCGTAGCTTTTGTAGATTCCAATACTGTAGATGCCCAAGATGTAGTTCATTTAGACTTTTATAAAAATTTTAGAAACGAGCGTTTTAAAACAGATAAATGGAATTATGATTATACAAGAACAGGTATAAATGAACTGAAAGAAAACCTGTTTTTTGAATGTACAATAAACAACACTAGTGCAATGATTTTTAAAAAAGGTTTGCTACAGTACGTAAACTTTGATTATCTCAAAAACTTTAAATATTGCGGCGATTGGTTTTTTTTCATTTCAATAGTAATACATTGTGATATTGCTTATAAAAGAGATGCTTTAAACTTTTTTCAGCAAGGCACAGACAATTTTAAGAAAGGCACGAGGTCTACTATCAATTATTTTAAAGAGCGGTTTATGGCTCGCTATTATTTTTGGCAACGTTTAAAACCTTCTTTTCCAAAACAAGGAAAAAAACAACTATATCAGGATTTAGGCATTGAAATGCGCATCCAATTAAACGAAATGATTAAACTCAAGAGTAGTTTTTTGGATACTATTCGGTCTTTTGCTTTTATATTCAGTATTAATAAAAGTTTATTTGTTAGGCAATTTTACAATGCGGCAAGAGCTTATTTATGGAAAAACTAAAAATACTGCTTGTAGCAGATGGTGTACTAACGAACATATCAGGTGTTTTAAAAGTGCATTATGAGCTAAAAGAAGAATACGAAAAGCAAGGACATGAAGTAGATGTCTTAGATTATTCTATAGTTTATCCCAAAGGCAGAACCGCTTTTAGAAAAATATTTGGGGTTTTACCAACTGTTAAATTTTGGAATTATCTTAAAAGCAATGCTTACAAATATGATGTGATTGATGCAAATATTTGGTATATTGTTTACCCCAAGGAATCTTTCAACTTTAAAGGCTTGTTGCTGGCAAGGTCTCACGGAATGCAACCAGTTTACCAATTAGCTGAAAATATTAAAAGCTTTAAAGAAACGCTTACAAAAGAATATTCAAACATTAAATTTAAAACAAGACTGGGTAACATTTACCGGTCTTTACAAAAAGAAGTTGGGCTTAAGGAGTTTTATGCTTCTGTCAAATATGCCGACATTATTCATTGCTTAAATACAGAAGAGTATAGATACTTACTTAATTACGGAATCTCTAAGAAAAAGTTGGCACTTATACCGAATGGATTAGATGACAATATTATAAATGCTTTTAATAAAGAGCCGATAAATGAAAAAGTGAATTCGTTATCTTTTGTTGGCTCTTGGACTCTAAGAAAAGGGATAAAAGATTTTGATCATATTATAACTCTAATTCGCAAACGAATTAATATTAAAGATTTCTATTTATTGGGCGGATATTATGGTGAGGAACACGTTAAAAAAGATTTTGATAAAAAGAATCAAAATCTTTTGAAAATTGTACCATCCTTTAGACCGGAAGAACTTTCTAAATATTTAAAAACCTGCAAAGTAGGTCTTTTTCCAAGTTATGTTGAAGGTTTTGGATTAGCTGTTGTGGAGCAGTTAGCATGTGGCATTCCAGTTGTGGCTTATAAAGTACCGGGTCCAACAGACATATTAAACAATTTGGACGCATCTTTACTAATTGAACCCGGTAATAGAGAGGCTTTTGCCAAAAAAGTAATCGAAATTTTAGAACTTAACGATATAGAATATGCTGATTTGTCTGAAAGATGTAAGCAAGAGTCCAGGAAGTATCTATTAAGTGATATCAGCAAACGTTTTTTAAAATTGTACCGAACCAAACTAAATTAAGGGTTTCTATTATATTTATGACAGTTTGTTTTATAATCAAAATAAGGGATTTAGAAAGGTAAAGTCACTTTAATATTAATTTAAAATGATAGCTACCGAGTCCATAAATTTAATTTGATGTCAATATTCATTAACATATTATTCTGCACATGATTACTTTATCAATAGGAATTCCTGCTTATGAACGCCCAGATTTATTAAAAAGGGTATTGAATTCCATAATAACGCAGGTTGAAATTGATCAATTTAACATCGAAATATTGATTGGTGACGATTCTAAAAAGAATAATTACAATCATCTAACTGAAATTAAGAAGATACTGCCTGATAACATAACTTTAGATTATCTGCACCACGAAATATCAAAAGGTCAAAATGAAAATGTAGCCTCCCTGATTGGAAGAGCGAAAGGTGATTTCTTTTGCCTGATGCACGATGATGATTATTTTTTAGAGGGTACAATAAAAACGCTTATCAACGAAGCAAAAAAAAATCCTTATTGTATAATTTTTGGCAAACAGTTAGTGTTGGTTAAAGAATTTGATTACGAACGATCAAAAAAAGGCAATGCTGATTACCAAAGGAGTGCGGAATTTGCAGGAAAACAAAAAAATAGTGTTGTAATGGCAATGCTTCAACAATGTCCTAATGATGGTTTTATTCTTGAAACTTCTTTTGCCAAAAAGTTGGGTTATAGATCTCCTAAATTAAGTGGTACTGCTTGCGATTTTGATTTTGCCTTACGTGCAGCTGTTGTAGAAAAACTAAATTTTATTTACTTAGACCAATATACAACGGTGTACTCTGTTTTGGAAAATTCTGTGACGAATAGTTTTAATAACGATGCAACGGAAAAAATGTTAAAAATATTGTGCGAATTTGAAACAGACAAAGCTCACCCAGAAGTTTTTCATGAAATCATGAAAGCACATCTTTCTATGGTTATAAGCTATTACATCTCCATGCAGAACTATAATGAGGCAAGAAAACGTTTACTATCTTTTAAAAATTTCAGTAACTATTTATGGTACAAACCTGCAACTTACTTACAATTTTTAAAAATACTTTTTACTAAGTAAATTTATTTGAAACACGTGCGAAAATTTACTCAAAACAAGAAATATTAATAGTCCGAATAACGTATACATGAAAAGTTGTTTTGCAATTAAAAAAGATCAATTTAAGGAATAATATAATGCTGTACGACTTTAATTTATATATCTGTAATTTCTTTGTAGCGTTTATTCCCTTTCATTTTGTACGATTGTGGTATTATAAACATGTAATGAAATTTAAAATAGGTAAAGGTAGCTCGATCCATTTAGGTTGTCAGTTCACTTCAGTGACGGAATTTCATTTGGGTGAAAACAGTACGATAAACCAAAATTGTCGCATGGATAACCGAGGTGTAATCAAAATAGGTAATAATGTTTCCATTTCTCCCTGTGTTAATTTGATAACAGCAGATCATGATATTCATGCTATTGATTTGCAAGGCAGACAAAAAGAAATCGTGATTAAAGATTATGTTTTTATTGGTTCTGATGCTATGATTTTACCAGGGGTTACAATGGAAGAAGGATCTGTATTGGGCGCAAAATCTTTACTTACAAAATCTACTGTTGCATTTGGTATATATACCGGGCTTCCTGCAAAATTTCGTGCAAATCGGCGTACTGATCTAAATTATCAAACTTCTTATATAAGGTGGTTTCATTAGTATTAATAGTATTAAAACCACCAACAACAAATCAATTCAGTTTATGCAACCTTTAGTTTCAGTCATAATTCCTTTATACAATGCTGAAAATTTTATATCAAAAACCATTGATTCTGTACTGGAACAGACCTATAATAATATTGAAATAATAATAGTAGATGATGGCTCAAAAGATTTATCATTTGAAAAAGTAAAAGAGTACAAAAACCCTTCTATTATTTTAGTACAGCAAACAAACAAAGGTGCAAGTGCTGCCCGGAATCATGGTTTAAAATTAGCTAAAGGAGAATTTATACAATATTTAGATGCAGATGATATTCTTGACCGCAAAAAAATAGAATGTCAAATTAATACATTAAAAAGTAATTCAGAATTAGAATTAATAGGATGCAAATGGAGATATTTTAAAGATGATATAAGTAGAAGCTTTAAAACAATGCCTTTTGATTTTTCTGAAAACACTTACTTTAATAAAATTAGATGGTTGATGGACCGCCCATATATGATACCACATACATGGTTAGTTTCTAAAAAATTGATTCAATTAGCAGGTCCTTGGGACGAACATTTGACACTTAATGATGATGGAGAATACTTTTATAGAGTAATAGCGGCATCAAATGGCGTAGTAATGGTCGGTGGAGAGGCGTTGGCTTATTACAGAGCTGGAAACCCTAATAGTTTATCTACAAGTAGAACTAAAGCTTCGATGATATCCTGGTTAAAGTCTATTAAGTCATATAAAAAAATAATGTTTTCAATTGCTGGAAATAAAGCTAACGAAGCTGTTGATAAAGCTTTTTTTGAAGTAGGTTATCATTGTTCAAATTTATTTCCTGACCTGGCCGAATCGGCAAAATTAGAAATGTATAATTCCTCAGTCGTATATGATCTTTTTGACAGTATAGTTTTTTTAAATATATCTAAATTAATAGGAATAGGCAAGGCAAAAGAAATTAGAGACTTATTAACTTACATCCGTAACACCAAATTAGTCAACTATATGTTTTTCCATGTTAAAAAGCTTATTGGGCGAGAGAACTATTAAAGTTTATTGAAGAATTAAATACTTTATAGAGTAAATTTAATTCTTTAAATACTAACCCATGCCAACAGCCATTCAAGTAAAAAATCTTTCTAAAGCTTATCAATTAGGGCAATTTGGTACAGGTACTATTTCAAGGGATTTGGAACGCTGGATTGCCCGGCTTCGTGGAAAAGAGGATCCATATTTAAAAATTGGTGAAACGAACGATCGCACTAGTAAAGGAACAAGTGATATTGTATGGAGTTTAAAAGACTTAAATTTCTCTATTGAACAAGGTGATGCTGTTGGCATTATCGGCCGCAACGGTGCAGGTAAAAGCACTTTACTAAAGTTATTAAGCAGGGTTACTGCCCCTACTACAGGTAATATCAAAGTAAAAGGTCGGATTGCAAGTCTGCTGGAAGTGGGTACAGGCTTTCATCCGGAGTTGAGCGGACGTGAAAACATCTTTTTAAATGGCGCAATTTTAGGAATGCGCAAAAGAGAAATCACCAAAAAATTTGATGAAATTGTTGATTTTGCCGGCATAGAGCGGTATGTTGATACACCGGTGAAACGTTATTCATCAGGCATGTATGTTCGTTTAGCTTTTGCTGTCGCAGCGCATTTGGAATCAGAAATTTTAATTGTTGATGAAGTTTTAGCAGTTGGCGATGCCGAATTTCAAAAAAAATGCTTGGGCAAAATGGGAGAAGTTAGCCAGGGAGAAGGTAGAACAGTTCTGTTTGTGAGCCATAATATGGCTTCTGTAAAACAGCTTTGTAAAAACGGAATTGTATTGGATAAAGGAAGTATCGGTTTGATTGGATCGGTAGAAAACGCCATACATTATTACAAAGAACAGGGAATTGTTAAAGAGAAAAAGACTTTAAAGGAATTGATTAAAGTGAAGCATTCGGCTTTAACAATTGATCATATTTTAATTAATCATCATACGGATGCTTCTATAGAAATAGCCGCTGAAGAAAATAGTTTGGAAATTGAGATCAATGGTTTTGCTGCTGAATCGTTGCAATTTAACATTGAACTGAAGATATTTACTTTAGAAGGCGTATTGGTATCGTTTTACAGTCCGGCCCATTTATATGCAGAGATATTGACCATTGCAAAAGGTACCTTTACTTTTAAAGATCATTTACATATTCCTTCCAACTTTGTAAATGGTGAATATTATATGAATATTGAACTCGATTATCCGAATATGGAAAGATATCTTACCATTGATGGAATTTCATTGGTTAAACATGGCCGGCTTACTGCAACCGGTAAAGATTTAACTTATAATGAATATGGTTTTTTTCTGATCAGCCGGAATGGAAAGTAAAGATTGGATTAAAAATTATAACAGGTTAAACAATTCCTTTCAAAAAACTTTAGTATTTAGAGTTGGCATACAAGCCGGACTATTCTCTGAAATTAACCACATGTTTCTTGCAATCTTGTATTGCTTAAAACATAATATCAAATTTGTATTATCTTCCGCAAATAGTAACTTTTCCTATGAAAAAGGTTGGGTTGATTATTTCCTTCCTTTTTGCGAAGAAAGTGATTCCAAGTTACATCTTAAATATAATGCAAGAAGTTATCAGGTTAAGCCAACTATTCCTAATATCATCAAAACAAAATTAGTTAGAAAATTATTAGGCGTTGATTTTTTAACACAAGATGTTTGGAATTTTATAAGAGATGCTAAATTCCATAGTGAAACTTTTAATTTTCCGGAATTGGATATTTCCGGAAATTTAGTAAGTGCTTTGCAAATAGTTGTAAATCATATCTGGAATTTTCAACCAATAATACAACGGGAAATAGATAACCGGATAAACACTCTAAACCTTCCTGCAAATTATATTGGCGTACATTTAAGAAGTGGTGATAAAGTATCAGAAGCCAAAATATCATCAGCAAATACATATATCAATTACATAAAAAATGTAACTGAGTTAAAAGAGTTATTTGTGTTAACAGATGATTATAAAAATATCAAAGATATAAAACAATCCTCTCCGGAATACAATACTTATACTTTTTGTGAGGAAAATGAGCAAGGCTTCAGCGAAGGTGCTTATAACAAGTTAAATAAAGAAGATAAGAAAAAGATTACCTTAAAGCTGTTAATAGATACAGAAGTTTTGTACAAGTCTACAATTTTTGTAGGTACTTTCAGTTCCAATGTTGGTTTGTTTATTGGGATGAGAAGGAATGCTAATCTTTGGTACGGAATTGATGCTAACGAATGGCGGATGTGGTAATTAATTTGATAGTCATGCTTCTTTTATACCTAAAAAATCATTATAAGTCTCAAATAAACTTATTGATCTTTTGCTGATTGATGTTTAAACTTTATACAGGATCAGGTTATTCGGCAAAGTATGAAACAAATGAAATCATATTTCCATTGTCGCAAAATTCCTTAATTGTTGAACAACCGGAGCGGGCAGATTTTTTTGTTTTTCCGATTAATTATGAAAAACTCTACGGCTATAAAGAGCAGGATTACAAACATTACAAGTACGAGCCGGAAGAAATTGAAACTTTAAAAACTACCCTTTCTTCCATAATAACTATGGCAAAAAACAACAATAAAAAAGTTATCATTTTTTATTATTTTGATCCAATTGAAAAAATTAGGATCGACAATGCTGTTGTTTTTCGTACCTCTTTATTAAATCATACAAAAGCTCTAAATGAATTTGCCATGCCAGCTTATACAAAAGATTTAAAAAAACGAAAGGAAGTTGTTGATGAAAAATTGTGGTTAAAAAAAACTACTATTCCAACAATCGGATTTCGCGGACAAGCGGCACCCGTAAAACTTCCCACAAAATTGGCTATAAAAAGGCAGCTAAACGAAGCATTTAAACAAATGGGAATTGGTAAACAGTTTGATTTGCATTACAACTTTGGTTATTTAGCGAGACGAGATGCAATGGTATCATGTTTAAATAACAAAAAGATTACCACAGATTTTACACTTACAACTTTAGAGCAAAGCTGGGATCCGGTAAATAGTAAACTACCTTTTGTAAGTAATATATTTAATAACCAGTACAATCTCTGTGTAAGCGGACATGGTAATTACTCATTTAGATTATATGAAGTTTTAAGTGCAGGCCGGATCCCAATATTTATAAATACAGATTGTGTTTTACCTTTTGAAGAATTTATTGATTGGAAAAAACACGTAGTTTGGATAGAAGAAAAAGATGCAAACAGGGCAGATGAGTACGTTTTGGATTTTCATCAGTCTATCCATCCTGATGACTTTTTACAATTACAGAAAGATAACCGTGCGTTTTGGGAAAAACATTTAAGTAAAGAAGGTTTTTTTAAAAGTTTACATCAATACTTCCCAATTATAAAAGAACTGAAATAAGGTATTTTTTTTGCCATAAAGAAGTACTTCCATCATCAATTTAACTAAACAAATTTTTGCTTATGCAGAAAAAATTGCTAACTATCGGGATTCCAACCTATAATCGGGCAAATTATTTAGATCGGTGTTTAAACTCAATTATTTCGCAATTAGACGGAATAGAACAAAACATAGAATTGATCATTGCAAACAATGCTTCAACCGATCATACAAAAGAAATTATTACCAGATACTCCGACAAAGCAAAAATAAGTTACTTTGAAAATAAAGTTAATTTAGGCCCTGATTCTACAAGTTCCTTGTGCTTTAGTAAAGCTACCGGAAAATACGTTTGGATTTTAGGTGATGATGAATTTTTGATAGACGGAAGTCTTAAAATTATTCTAAACCTTCTTGAAAATAAAAACTATGGCGATGTTTATTTGCACTGTATTCCGTTTCATAAAGAAGAAGAATTAAATCAAAATTCCGTATCTAATGTGCAGATTACTACCTTTAAAAATCCTTTAGAATTTATTGAAAAGATACATTATTACGTTACATTTATTAGTGGAAATATTATTAATAAATCACTTCTTCCGGCTGATTTTACTTATCAAAAATATATGAATACAAATATCGTCCAGGTTTATTGGACGATAAAAGCAGTGTTTGCAGCAGCTGAAAATATTCTTGTTGAAACACCATTAATTGCAGCAAAACAAAATAACTCCGGAGGTTATCAGTTCGTTACAACTTTTGCTAAAAATTATAACTTCATCTTGAAATCCTTAATAAAGGAAAATTACAATAAAAAAATATTAGATATTACAAATGTTAACTTGATTAAAAGTTATTTCCCCGCAAATATTATCAAGCTGTTATACTATGAAAATAGGTTTGATACAGAGAAACATTTTTCTGTACTATTAAATACTTTCTGGAAGTACAAAAGTTTTTGGGTTGAACTTTTTCCAATTTATTCGAAATATTGGATGAAAAAGATAATTGGTAAAAAAATAGTAAAACATTCATAATATTCCATTGAAAATTTTATTGTTTGGAGATGCTCCTATGGCTTTAAATGAAGGAGGAATTAATCAAACCTTGTATAACCTATTTTCATTTATAAAGCCGGAAGATTTTTTGGGAATTACAGAAGTTGACCAAAAAAGCCTTTTAAAAATTGGTTCGACAGAACCTTACACGAACAGGTACAAAAGTTATAAACTTAACCGGATCAATATTCCGTTAAACAGGTTTACGAAACTTATATACCCAATAATTCAAAAGATAAACTTTTTTATTTTTCTCAAGAACAGTTATCAAAAGTTAAGAAATGAAATCAGGCTTTTTGCGCCGGATATAATTATTTCCTGTTCAAATACTGCTTCCGGTATTTTAATGCATGATAAACTATTAAATATTAAAGAACTTAACTGCCCAATCATACCCTATTTTATGGATGATTGGATGTATAAAATTAAGCAGGATAATACAGGTAAACTTGTAGATAAAATCATTAAAAATACCTTACAAAAAAACAAATATTGGATGATGATTAGTAAAGAACTAAAAGAAATTTTAGAAGAACGCTATGAGGCAAATCCGTCAAAAGTATTGTATATCAGAAACCCTGTAGATTTATCAGATGCACCTGTTAATAATATTTATCATAAAAATAATCCTTTTACAATTGCTTATGCAGGTGCATTATGGCCAATGCACTTTGATAGTTTTTACGCTTTTGCAAAAGCGGTAAAGCTTGTTAATAATAACCAAAATATACAATTAATTCTTTATACCCAAGAAAGCCAATGGAACTGGCGGAAAAATCAATTGGAACCGCTTGGAGTTGTTTACAAAGGTCATTTGCCTTATAATCAAATACATCAAAAGCTAAACCAGGCAGATGCTTTGTTAATTACTGCTTCTTTTAACGAGGAAAATTATACGCATTCTAAAGCCTCTTTACAAACCAAGATTACAGATTATTGTAAATCTAAAAGGTTGATTATTAGTTGTGCTCCCTCCTACGCTGCTAATAACAGCTTTTTAAAAGAGAACAATTGCGGGGTATGTATAGAAACAAATGATGAACATGAAATTGCAAACCAACTATCAGAAATTATAGCAAACATAGAAACTTATCAAAAGTATGTAAGTAATGCCTGGAATATTTTACATTATTTTTCTAAAGAAATAGTCCATCAAAAAATAAAAGATTTTCTTTCATTAAGCATCCAGCAAGTTACTTAATTAACCATTCTTACTTTATATATTTAATCAAAATTTATAATTGATCGTTACAAGATTAATCAGTGGTTTAGGAAATCAGTTGTTACAATATGCAATCGGCCGGCAATTATCTATTATAAAAGAAGTTCCTTTAAAATTAGATACTTCATTTTTTACAGATCAAAACCTGCGAAGTTATAAACTTGATCATTTTAATATTGATGCACAAGTTGCAATTGAATCTGATATTAATCCTTTTAAAAAAGAAATTAAGCGATACCAGGATTTACATCAGCAAACCTCTATATCAGCTAAAGTATATAGAAAACTGGAACCTGTTTTCTTCCCAAAGCATACAAAAAATTATTTTAAAGAATCAACTTGGTGGATTTTAGAACCAAACATTTTTAAAACGCCAAAAGATGTGTACATAGATGGTTACTGGCAGCATTATAAATATTTTGAAAATATGCCGGCTCAAATTTTTAAAGAATTAACTTTTAAAGAACCTTTAAATGGTGAAGCAGAAAACTGGCAATCAAGAATTAAAAATGATCCGTTTTCCGTTGCTGTTCACATTCGCCGCGGAGATTACGTTACAGATTCTGGTGCCAATTATTTGATGGGTGTTTTACCTTTAACATATTATCAAAAAGCAATTAATTATATGGAGCAGAAAGTATTAAGTCCAACTTTTTACTTTTTTTCTGATGATTTGGATTGGGTAAAACAACATGTTAAAACTAATTCGCTAAATTATTATGTTTATAATAATCCTGATTATATTGATTTGAAATTAATGCAAAATTGCAGTCATAATATAATTGCAAATAGTACTTTTAGCTGGTGGGGTGCAGTTTTAAATAGTAATCCTCATAAAGTTATTATTGCTCCTGATAAATGGTCGGCAATAGAAGATGTTAACAGAAACATTCATCTACAATTTCCTACTTGGATAAAATTGTAACAGAACTTGAGTTTTTTATTGGTAAAAGAAGCATCATCACAAGTAAATATAAATTGTATCTTGATTTCTTATAATGGTTAATTTAGTTTCTGTTATTATCCCAAACTATAACCACGAAAAGTATTTAAACCAACGGATAGATTCCATACTGAACCAGACTTATCAAAATTTTGAAATTATTATTTTAGATGATTGTTCTACAGATAACAGTAAAACTATAATTGAACAATATAGAAAAAATTCCAAAGTTGAACAAATTGTTTATAATGCAAATAACTCTGGAAGTACATTTTTACAATGGGAAAAAGGCATTACATTAGCAAAGGGAGATTACATTTGGATAGCCGAAAGTGATGATTTTTCGGATAATACTTTTTTAGAATCTTTAGTAAGTATTGCAAATAAAGATTCTAATGTTGGATTACTTTTTTGTGGTTCAAATAAGGTTGATGAAAGAGGTATAAATATAGGTGAACTTGTACAAGATGTTTTTGATAACCAAAATGGTTATTATTTAAACAACGGATTTGAGGAATGCAGAAATGCTTTTTTTTTTCATCCGATCATTCCAAATGCTAGTGCTGTAATTTTTAAAAAAGAAAATTTTTATAAAGTAAATACTTCTTTTAAAGGATATAAAATTTGTGGCGACTGGCAATTTTGGATTGACATCTGTTTTGATAATTACATAGTGTATTTACCAAAAAATTTAAATTATTTCAGACAATCCAACACTTCTGTTAGCCGTTCCAACCATCATAGAAAAGATACTTACAAAATTTTTTTGTTGGAAAAATTGAAAATTGGATTATATGCTTATCATAAAGTTGGAAAAAGAATTTCCTTAAAGCAAAAAATAAAATACATAGATATATACTTGTTTAGTGTGTTATTAGAAGTATCCAGAAAACGAATTTCGCTTACTTTAAAGGAAATAAAATTTATAACAAAATCGTTATTGTACTTGTCTCCCGCTTTTACACTTGTATTATTTAAATCTTCATTAAATGTTAGTTTGTTTGGATTTAAAAAAGTAATCAGAACGATTCAGGGAAAAACTATGATAAAAACAGTATGAATGTTTTTTTAGTTTGTACAGGTTTAGGTCACATTAATCGTGGTTATGAATCTTTCACCAGAGAATGTTTTGATGCTTTAAAAGATGCTAAAGAATTTAAGCTTTACTTGATAAAAGGTGGTGGTAAAAGCATTAATAATGAAATTACATTACCCAATCTTCCCCGCATAAAAAAAACAGCAAATTTTTTAGCAAAGTGTTTTTCTACTGAAGCTTATACAATAGAACAGTTTACATTTTGCTTATCATTGCTTCCATTAATTCTTTTTAAAAAGCCTGCTGTAATTTACTATAGTGATTTTAAATTAGGTACTTACTTGTGGCATATAAGAAAATTATTAAACCTAAGATACAAATTGCTTTTTTCTAACGGAGCACCAAATGGGCCACCTTTTAAAACAGAAGACCATGTGCAGCAACTGTCACCTGTTTATTTAGAACAAGCTATAAAACAAGGTGCATCAGCAGAGATGCAAACATTGTTACCTTATGGTTTTGACATAAATATTGAGGAACGGCTTACAAGTTTAAATAAGAAAAATATCATTAGAGAACGTTTAGGATTTTCTAATACTCAAAAAATAATACTTTCTATTGGAGCGGTAAATATGCATCATAAAAGAATGGATTACATTATTAATGAAACTGCCAAACTTGGATCAAACTATTACTTGATTATATTAGGGCAATTTGAAGTAGAAACGGAACAATTGATGTCTTTAGCCAAAAATAAATTATCAGGAAGGTGTACAATTGCTAATGTTTCCTTTAATCAGGTAAAAGATTATTATATTGCAGCAGATATATTTGTGTTAGCTTCTTTAAATGAAGGTTTTGGCCGGGTATTAATCGAAGCTTTAAGTTATGGTTTACCTTGTATCGTTCATGATTATATCAATGCCAGACAGGTTTTAGGTATACACGGGGTATATTTAAATATGCAAAAAGAAAATGAGTTAGCACAATATTTAGATATAGAAAATCCACAATTGAATCATTTAAATTTAATACAAGATGTCTATAAATATTATTCTTGGGACAGTTTAAAAGATCATTATATAGAAATGATTGAAAAACTATCATCACAAATTTTTAAATAACTAAACATTTATAGAATAAGAATATTAAAACAAAATAATGCTTTTAAAATGAAAATCGCTTACATTATACTTGTTCACAAAAACCCAAAGCAAGTTGCCAGATTGATAAATAAATTAAACACGGAAAATACTGTTTTTTCAATACATGTTGACTATAATGCAAATATAGAAGATTTCAAAAAAGAAATTTTATCTAAGAATCCTGACAATATTAGTTTTTTGGAAAAAAGATTTAAGCCAAAATGGGGAGGATTTAATACAATTAAAGCAGCAGTTGAACTTATTAATTCTGTTTTAATATATCATCCTAAAAGCATAGTATATATTAGTGGACAAGATTATCCTATCATGAACAATATAAGTATTGAGAAATATTTAAAAAAATATGAAGGAATAGCACTAATAGAGTACGAACCTGAAAATCACGATCTCAAAAAAGTTAACAATATAAACCGTTATTATTTTGCTGACTATTTCAATTATAACAAAAAAGGCTTATTTAATCCAAAAGAAATTCCATTTTTAGCAAGAATACTAACTAAACTACTTCCTAAAAGAATATTTTTGAAAGGAGTTAAACCTTTTGTAGGACGACAATGGTTCATTTTACCTTTTGATATTGCCGAATTTATTGTTAAAGAATACAATAAAAACAAAACATTAAAAGATTTTTATAAATATACTATCCATTCTGCTGAAATGTATTTTCAAACACTATTACTTAATTCAAAGTATGCTAATCGTGTTGCAAATTTACGAACTGTTTTTGCCGACTATAATGCCCCTAACCCCATAATTTGGAAAGCAGAAGACATAGATATTTTAAAATCTCAAGACAAACCTTTCGCGAGGAAATTTGATAGTAAAGTTGATAGTAAAATACTTGATCTAATTGATATAGAAATTTTAGATAAAGAGTAAAAATTATTATTTTTAAAATAATAATTAGGTAATCAGGATAGTAAATAATAATGTTTTCTATAATTATTCCAACTTGTAATCGTAATGCTTTATTGAAGCAATGTTTAGATTTGTTAAGTTCAAATAGTCAAGTTATAAGTTCAGACCAGTATGAAGTTATTGTTACAGATGACAGCAAACAACATCAGGCAAAAAAATTAATAGCAGAAAGTTATAATTGGGTAAAATGGATTGCCGGGCCTCAAATCGGGCCGGCAGCCAACCGGAATTATGGTGCTAAAAATGCAAATGGAGATTGGTTAGTTTTTATAGATGATGATTGCTTGCCGAATAAAGATTTAATTAGAAATTATCAGAAAGCAATTACAAAGCACAAATCAGTATTAGTTTTTGAAGGATGTATTAAAGCGGATAGGAAACAACAAGATTTAGCAGAGGAATCCCCGGTTAATGAAACTGGCGGTTATTTATGGTCGTGTAATTTTATGATTAGCAAAAGTCTCTTCTTAAATGATTTGAACGGTTTTGATGAAAACTTTCCATATGCAGCAATGGAAGACGTTGACTTGGATTATAGGATTAACCAAATCAACATTAAAAAAACCTTTGTAAAAGAAGCATTTGTGATCCATCCATGGAGACAACAAAAAAACATGCGGGACATTACTTTAAAAAGATTTAAATCAACTTTGTACTTTTTAAAAAAACATCCGGAGCGTAAAAAAGATATAAATTGTAAGTATTATTTAGTTGCATTTTACAATTCATTCTTCAAAAACACTTTAATAAACGCTGCTAAATATAAATTTAAAGGGTTTTTTAGAAAAATCATTTATGATATGCTACAGTTATATTTTTCTTTATATATATTAACACATAAAAATTAATTCTTATTTAAAATTTTAAAACTATACGCATTCGTTTATGCAATTTGTACCAGCTTTAAATCAATTAGTAATAACTTTTCAAAAGTGCTTACGT
The DNA here is from genome assembly GCA_903642215.1 of Sphingobacteriaceae bacterium. Taxonomy (GTDB): domain Bacteria; phylum Bacteroidota; class Bacteroidia; order Sphingobacteriales; family Sphingobacteriaceae; genus Mucilaginibacter_A. The sequence goes on from CAHJWG010000003.1 coordinate 81,741, forward strand.
TAGAATTAGCTAAATTAGATAAACATCATTTTAATATTTGTGCAAAATTTTTTTTCAAGCTCTAATAAATTCTTTAGAAACAAGTATCTAAAATTTGGTATTAATAATTTCCAGCAGTTTAAATCTTTGATGATAAAAGGTATTAATTCATACCTGTTTAATCCGCTTAATATAAAATCAAAATATTTAGGCGGCCCAAAATCTGCATTGTTATCATTTGAAGAAATTGATGCTTATATCGGAAAGAAAAAAGAACTTGGATTGCCTTATTTCTCCTGGAAATTTTTTGATCAAGAAATAAAAATTAAAGATCCTGTATTTACAATTGGCACACCTGTACCAGGTGCAGAAGTTTCAGCATACAAAACAAAAACAACTGAACATGCATACTCAATGCCGAATATTCGGATTTATAGTAAATTTTTCTTTTCCCTAACAGAAGATAATTATTTGTTAGCTCCTGTTTCTAATTACTACGGTGATGATAGAAAATCTCATCCGGCTTTCAGTACAATGTTTCTTCCAAAATGCAAAAAATTAAAAGGAATTTCTCTTATCGTAAGAGGCGGTGCATATTGGCATAAAATGCAAGATGGAATTCCAATTTTATACTTGGCTGATTTGGCTGGATTCGATTTTAAAAAAATAGATCATTTTATTATTCAGGATCAAATAATAGATAATAATAGTATTTTTACAAGAGTAGGGATTCCTCTTGAAAAGCAAGTAAGACTTTATGACGAAAAAGATTGTTATGAATGTGAAAGATTGATATTTGCCTCTTGGTATGACCGGAAAGGTGATTGGTACAAGGATTATTTGTTAAAAGTTATTCAACCAAAAAGAATTAATAAGGATTTTCCGAAAAGAATATATTTAAGCAGATCCAGAGTTAATACGAGGAAAGTTTTAAACGAAGATGCAGTAGTTGAATTGTTAAAGTTGTATGGATTTAAATGCTTGCACAACGAGGATTTTTCAATTGACGAGCAGATAAACATATTTCAACAAGCTACACATATTATTTCTTGCCATGGTTCACAATTAACGAATATTATATTTTGTAAACCGGGTACAAAGATTTGTGAGATTAGACATATTACACATAATATCCATTATAGAAAGGCTTTTCATGATTTATCAAATGGATTTAACTTAGATTATTATTTATTATATACAGATCGGGGAGAGAAATTTTATGATGAAAATAATAATATTATTGAAACAGATACACACATGTATATAGATCTTAACGATATGAGATTGATGTTGAATAAAATGGAATTAGAAGAATTAAGATAAATGCTGCAGCCGTTAGTTTCCGTTATCATTCCAACTTATAATTATAATAATTATATTATCGAAGCTATTAATAGTGTTCTGTCTCAAACTTATCCTAAAGAGAAAATCGAAATAATTGTAGTTGACGATGGTTCGACAGATGATACTTCTGAGGTTTTAAAAGATTTGATCGACAAAAATATAATCCAATATTATTATCAGGAAAACAAAGGAAAAGCCAATGCTACTTTTAATGCTATAAAAAGATGTACCGGAAAATATGTTTTTAACCTGGATGCTGATGATTATTTTTTGCAAACTAAAATAGCTGAGTATGTAAAAGTATTTGAAAAAGACGATACAATTGTACATGTTGGAACAGCTGCAAAAGTATTATATCAATATAATAACACATTCATAACTGAAAAGTTACCAAAAGATATATTAGGAAAACCTTTGTATGGTAACTGGCTTTTACAACGTTTTTATAGTAGTAATATGTTTTTTGGCGGAGGAACTACTTATGCTGCAAGAGCATCAATACTTAAAACAATCAATATCCCGAATACTGTTGATATGTATATTGATGAATTTCTTTTATTAGCAATCTTACCATTAGGAAAAAGCTTTTTTTTGGATGAACCTTTATCTGTTTGGCGGAAGCATAAAGATAATTTCTCTGTTTTTACAGAACAAAAAGAAAATCAAATTATAAAAGACAGAAGGCTGTTGCAATCGTCGGCTGCTGTTTTAAAATATCTTACTGAAAATAACTTTGATAAAACACTGATTACGATCTATAGTTTGCAGGATGCTACCAGGCAAATTGCTTTTAAAGAATCGACAAACAACAAAAAGATAACAGATATACTTGAGTACGCTTTTAAAGTTTTTTTCAAAATAAAACCTGGTTTAAGGTTAATTAATAAATATAATGTTGTTAACCGGCTAGTGCCTTTAACTATATTAAAATTAGTAAAAAAGTCTTACCAGCAAACCAGTATAACTTTTAATGCCGACAGCAAACAAAATACACTGGAACCAATAGTTAATGAACACACAACTTCTTTTGATGGAAATAAAACTATTTATATTGTAACACCTAATTATCCTCCTGATATCTGCGGAATTGGAGATTATACAAGTTTTTTATCTAAAAACTTAATGGATACAGGTATTGATGTACATATTATCACTTTTTCTAAAGATGTTATAGAAACAGAAAGGATACATGTAATTAAAAAAGGATATGAAAAAAGTATTGTTTCCTGGTTACAACATCTAAAACCGCCAAAACAAGTTAACACTATTATTTTTCAATACGAAGCTTATTCGTTTAGCAAAATTGGTATTCCTTTATATTTAATCTACATTTCTTTGATGCTAAGGATTAAAGGTTATAAAATTTCGGTAATGTTTCATGAGGTAGCAACCAGGTTATATATTTCAAGTCCTAAAAAAATTATAGTTAGTCTTTTGCAACTTACTGTTGCTTATTTTATAACTGCTTTATCTTCTGCACGAACAACCTCTACTACATTTAATGCTAAACAATTAAGGCCTTTTCATTTTATATTTTTACCAATTCCAAGTAATTTTACAAGAAATAAAAGTATTAATCAAAACATTAATGATTTACCAGCTATTGGTTGCTTCGCCAATCGGGTTGATGCCTTTTTTGCAGCAGTTGTAGATCAAATTTTAGAAAATAATTTAGGCCTAGTATATTTAATAGGTAAACAAAGCAAGGCCAATAATGATGTTTGGACAAAGCATAACTTTTATAATAAACCAAATTTAATTATAACCGGCACTTTATCTCCTACCGGTATGGAAGAATGCTTTAATAACCTCAACTTGTTTATACACATGGAGAGAATTGACGCACAAGGAAGAGGCGGCGCATCTTTAAAAAATGGAAGTTTGGCAGCAGCTTTAAATTGGGGTTTACCTGTAATTACATCAAAAGGTGATATGACAGATGAAAATGCATTGCAAAATAAAGTAAATATTTTATTTGTAAATAACCCATATCAAGTAGAAGATTGGGTAAATGCTGTAAAGTATTTAAATAACCGTGAGGATTTAAAAAAATCAATACAAAAAAATGTAGTTCAATTTTATGAGCACAATTTGAGCTGGCATACAATTACTCAAAAATATTTAGCTATTTTGAGTAATAATTAAACTATCTTGACTAATAAAAAAGCAGGGTAAAAGAAGCATTTGTACTAACTTAATCCTGTTTAACCTTTTCCTATATATTTGATTTGAAAATACTATTTTTATCACATAACTTTTATCCTTTTATTGGTGGTATTGAGGCAAATTCTGATATTTTATCACGTGCTTTTTATAAAGCCGGTCATGATGTCCGGGTTTTAACTTGGACAATGTATTCCAGAGAAAACATTTTTCCTTTCCAAATTATTAGAAATCCTTCGACTATACAATTACTTAAAGAGCATAAATGGGCAGACTTGGTATTCGAAAATAATCCATGTTTACGCTTAGCGTGGCCAAACCTAATTTTTAACCATACTTCTATTGTTGCTCTAAATACCTGGGTTTCTCGTATTGACGAAGAAACTGGTGTTCATGGAAAAATTGGTTTGCAAGACCGGTTGAAATTTTTATGGTTCAAACGTGCAGCTAAAGTAATAGCAGTAAGTGATGCGATTAGAAAGCATAGTTTTCCACCGGCTATTGTAATCGGCAATCCGTATCAATCAGCAGTTTTTAAAATTATCCCGGGTATTGTTAAAAATGAAGGCTTTGTTTTTTTGGGTAGATTGGTATCCAATAAAGGTGTAGACGAAGCTATAAAAGCAATTCAGAAATTGATTTTACTGGATAAAAAAGAAAAGTTTTTAACTTTCAAGCCAACTTTAACAATCATAGGAGATGGTCCGGAGAGATTTAAATTGGAAAAGCTTACTGCCGATCTTAAAATAACAGAATATGTCCATTTTAACGGTTCGCTTAGAGGTAACGATATTGCCGTTTGTTTAAATAAACATCGATATATACTAGTTCCGTCTTTATGGGAAGAACCTTTTGGCAACGTTGTTTTAGAAGGAATGGCTTGCGGTTGCTTACCTATTGTTTCTGATGGCGGGGGTTTACCGGATGCGATTGGGAATGCAGGTATTAGTTTTAAACGTGGCGATACTGAGGCAATGGTTTTGTGTATTAAAAGATTGTTAGAACAGCCTGAATTAGAACAACAGCTTCGGGATGCGGCAAAAAATCATCTTACTAAACACTATCCCAATATAGTTTCACAGCGTTACCTGGACGTGATTGAAAAAGCAGTAAAATTAGCTATAAAATAAATTAATGAAAGTAGTTATTTCGCACCCAACCGGTAATGAATCTTTTCGTGGTGCTGCAATTGGCCTTCAAAAAGCCGGAATGCTTGCCGGTTTCAGGACTACCGTAGCTACCTTCCCAGGTAATATATTTGATAAATTAAGCAGTTTTGGCCCTTTCGCCGAATTTGGAAGAAGAAATTATGATCCGGCATTAGCAACTTATTCACAAGCCTGGCCATGGTACGAACTGGCAAGGTTTGCCGCCACAAAAGCAGGGCTTAAAAATTTGATTAAACACGAAACCGGAATTTTTAGTGTAGATAGGGTTTACAGGAACTTAGATAAAAGGGTAGCTAAAAGTTTAAAACAAATGGCTACTAACGGAACCAATGCGGTATATGCTTATGAAGACGGAGCTTTGTTTTCTTTTCGGGAAGCAAAAAAACTGCAACTGAAACGTTTCTATGATCTGCCAATTGGTTATTGGCGTACGGCAAAACGTCTTTTGGAAGTAGAATGCGAACGCTGGCCGGAATGGTCTCCAACATTGATAGGTATGGAAGATTCTGAAGAAAAATTAGCACGGAAAGATGAGGAGCTTCTTTTAGCCGACAAGATCTTTGTTGCCAGCCAATTTACATCAAATACATTAAAAGATTATCCCGGTAAATTGGCACCAATTGAAGTAATACCTTACGCCTTTCCGCCTGTTGCCAGTTCACGTAATTACACTTCAATTTTAAATTCTAAACCAATAAAATTACTTTTTGTAGGAGGATTATCGCAAAGAAAAGGTATTGCTGATCTGTTTGCAGTAGTTGAAAAGCTTAAAAACCATGTTGAATTAACAGTTGTCGGAAAAAAAATAGCTGATCAATGTCCCGCTTTGGATGCAGCACTGGCAAAACACCGTTGGATTCCAAGTTTACCTCATTTTAAGGTTTTGGAACTGATGCGAGAACATGACGTACTAGTTTTTCCTTCCCTGTTTGAAGGTTTTGGGTTGGTAATTACAGAAGCAATGTCGCAAGGTACACCAGTTATTACTACAGACCGCACCGCCGGTCCGGATTTAATCAAACATGGAGAGAACGGATGGTTGGTTGAAGCAGGCTCAACAAATGCTCTACAGGTTGCTGTTGAAGAACTTTTACATCAACCTAATATAGTTGCAGAAGTAGGGCGCGAAGCAATGAAAACTGCTAAAAAACGGACTTGGGATATATATCAGCAGGAATTGGTTAGGGCAATAAATAAAACATATTAAATATAAGAGCTTATTTAAATTATTAACGGGAATACTAATACTTCTTTTATGACTAAAAATTTGTGTTAATTTTTCTTCCTTCAGCATTAGGTTTTTGGATTTTTAGAAGATAAAAGAAGTACATAAAGAATATTGAATCAAGTTTAAATATTCTTTAAGAATGATTAAAATCATAAATTTAAGTATGAATATAAAAATTAGATTAAATGGTAAATATTGATATTAATCCGGCTTTAGTTCTTGAAAAGCAGTATACAGTAGTAAAAAAGAAATCCGCTGATCCTAATCATGGGCTTAAACAGGGCATTTGGGTTTATTTTCTGTTACTAATTTTTGAAGGTGCTTTAAGAAAATGGATTTTACCCGGTTTAGCAACTCCTTTACTAATTATCCGCGACCCGGTTGCTGTTTGGTTGATTATCAAATGTTGGCAAAGAGGGCTTTTACCTTCTTCAATATATTTAAAAGCAATGGCTTTAATTGGAGTGATTAGTATTTTCACAGCAGTTTTTTTAGGACACGGAAATTTGTTAGTTGCCTTGTACGGCGTAAGACCTTTTTTAATTCATTTTCCACTTGTATTTGTAATTGGTAGAATCTTTAATAGAGATGATGTAATTAGGATTGGAAAAGCTACGTTATGGATGACGATACCAATGACAATATTGATTGGTATGCAATTTTATAGCCCACAATCTGCCTGGGTAAATCGGGGTGTTGGTGGAGATATGGCCGGGGCCGGGTATATTGGTGCGCAGGGCTTTTTTAGGCCGCCTGCTACTTTTTCTTTTACAACAGGCACTACTGCTTTTTATAGTTTTGCTGCTTGCTATATATTTTACTTCTTATTCAATATTAAACAAGTCAATAAACTTCTACTTGTTGCTGCTACAATAAGCCTTTTTGCCGCTGTACCTTTTTCTATAAGCCGAAGTTTGCTTTATCAAATTGCCGTTACATTTATCTTTGTTTTATTAGCAGCATTTAGAAAACCGGAAAATATTGGTAAAATCCTAATTGCAATTGCTGGAGCTACAGTAGTAATTATGATTCTTGGCCAAATTAGTTTTCTAAGCAAACCAATAGAAGCATTTACAGAACGGTTCACTACTGCCGGAAAAAACGAAGGCGGAATGATAAAAGGTACTTTGGGTAACCGGTTTACTGCCGGTTTAACACTTGCATTTACCGAGGCTGCAGATAAACCTTATTTTGGCTTTGGAGTGGGTATGGGTACAAAGGTGGGAAGTATGCTACTATCTGGAAGAACTACAGTCTATTTAATTGCTGAAGATGAATGGCCAAGATTAATTGGAGAAATGGGGGCATTAATGGGTATGATTGTCATATTTTTACGCGTGGGATTAACAATTAAAATTTCATTAGCTTGTTACAAAAGATTGGCAGCAAATGATTTATTGCCTTGGGTACTATTAAGTTATGGTTTGTTAACATTATTAGAGATAGGCTGGTCACAACCTACTTATTTAGGTTTTTACGTAATGATAGGCGGACTCATGTTTGCTTCATTAAATCCCAGAGAATCAAAAAATCAGTTAGAGAGTAGCTACAAACACTAGGAAGTATGCTTTATAAATCATTGAAAAACTATTTTTGACTATATAAAGTTTACTTTGAACCTCACCTTCTTCACTCATCCAAATTTCCTTGGCCATCAAAGTATGCCACGTTTTGCTAAAATGCTGGCAGATGGAATGCAAAAGCGAGGGCATGTGGTAGAAATATGGTCTCCTAAACCAAAATTTTATAACTTGCCTTTTCCCAAATTCTTCAAAAAGTGGCTGGGTTATATTGATCAGTACATCGTTTTTCCGGTACAAATAAAACAACATTTAAAATCTGCGAAACAAGATATCTTATTTGTTTTTACGGATCATGCGCTTGGGCCCTGGTTACCTGTTGTTGCTGGTTTGCCAAATGTTGTTCATTGTCATGATTTTCTTGCCCAGCAATCTGCACTTAATTTGATTTCGGAAAATCCAACTTCTTGGACTGGCAAGCAATATCAGGCCTATATCCGCAGAGGTTATTCTAAAGGAAAAAATTTTATCTCTGTTTCAATTAAGACACAGCAGGATTTACATACGTTTATTGATCCATCACAGGTAAAATCATACGTTGTTTATAATGGCCTTAACCAGTTTTTTGAAGTAAAGGATGCAGTAGTTGCCCGAAACAAGATTAGTAACAAAACCGGAATCGATTTAAAAAACGGTTATTTACTACATATCGGCGGCAATCAATGGTATAAAAATCGGTTAGCAGTAGTTGAAATATATGATGCCTGGCGGGATTTAACTGAGCTTTCCATCCCACTTCTGTTAATTGGCGAAAAACCTGATGAAAAACTAAACATCCGAATTAACCAATCCAAATACAAATCTGCTATTTATAGTTTTAATAATGTTGAAGATGACTTAATTAACGATGCCTATTCCGGTGCAACTGCGTTTCTTTTTCCTTCGCTAGCCGAAGGTTTTGGTTGGCCGATTGCCGAAGCAATGGCTTGTGGTTGCCCGGTTATTACAACCGGGGAAGCACCAATGACAGAAGTTGCAGGCGATGCAGGTTTTTTAATTCCGAAGCAGCCGAACACTCCTGTAGAAGTTAAACCTTGGGCGGCAAATGCGGCAAAAATAGTTGAAGAAATTGTGTTCTTTTCATCTGAAAAACGTTCCAATGTAATTAGTGCCGGAGTTGAAAATGCAAAGCGTTTTAATGTTGATCATGCTTTAGATCAAATTGAAAAAATTTATGAAAGCATCCTTCAAAATCAAAAATAAACATTGAAAATACTACATGTTACAGCCAGTATGGACCCCAAATTAGGAGGCGTTTGTCAGGCTTTGAAAACAACGGTTAATGGTTTGAATGCTTATCCGGATGTGCAGAATGAAATTGTAAGTTTTGATGATCCCGATGCTTCTTTTATCAACACAAATTTATATCAAATTCATGCTTTAGGATCCGGAAAAGGTCCTTGGTTTCAAAACTCGAACTATGTTCCCTGGCTGCTTCAAAATTTATTTAAATACGATGCTGTAGTTTTACACGGGTTATGGAATTATCAGGGTTTTGGGTTAATAAAAGTATTAAGAAAGCTAAAAAGTAAATCTGCCAATAACAATAATGCTTCGTTTAACACTAAATTTTTCGTGATGCCTCACGGAATGTTAGACCCGTATTTTCAAAAAGCAGCCGGCAGAAAATTGAAGGCTGTTCGTAATTGGATTTACTGGAAACTCATTGAACGTAAAGTAGTTAACCTGGCTGATGGGTTATTGTTTACTTGTGAAGCTGAACTGCAGCTGGCCCGAAAAACATTTTCACCTTATCATCCGAATAAAGAATTAGTTGTTGGTTTGGGTGTGGAGGAACCTCCGGCTTTTACAGTTGCGATGCGTGATGCTTTTGTAAAAAAATGCCCTAAACTGCATGGCCAGCCTTATCTCCTGTTTATTAGCCGAATACATGAAAAAAAAGGAGTTGATTTATTGATAACTGCTTACATCAAAGCTGGCGAACCGAAGATTCAATCGACTAATGCTTCTTTTATCGATGAAAAACTTGTAGTGGCCGGGCCGGGTATAGAAACCGCTTATGGCCAAAAAATTAAAATTTTAGCATCTCGAATAAAAGAAACAGAAAAAGCTGTTTTTTTCCCGGAGATGCTTACCGGCGACGCAAAATGGGGAGCGTTTTATGGATGCGAAGCGTTTATTCTACCAAGCCATCAGGAAAATTTTGGTATCGCCGTAGTTGAAGCTTTAGCCTGTGGTATACCGGTTTTAATCTCCGATCAAGTTAATATCTGGTCAGAAATAGCTGCTTCTAACGCAGGTATAATTGCAGCAGATACAGCGGCAGGAACTTCAAAGTTATTGGATCACTGGAATAAATTATCCACAGAACAAAAAAATGAAATGAGAAGAAATGCCCGTAACTGCTACGAAAAATACTTTGCAGTAAGCCCTGCTGCAAATAATTTCCTGAAAGCAATTACCGGATAAAACGGTAAACTAAATTTAGGATTGTTTATAAAATCATTAAATATTAAGCTTATAATTGCTATTTTTACGCAGATATAGGCTTTTTTTATGCCTGATTAATAATATGATTTAAAATAATTCATCAAAAATTTGTAATACTTTAGCTTTCTTTTTAAAAAAATACGTGTAAAAGAAGCACCAAAAATATTGATGCAAACAGATTTATCATCATTTACAATTGGTAATTATAGTGCAGGGCCAAAATGGAAAGTTTTTGTATGGCACTTTATTAACTACTTTGTTTTCTATAGTGCTATCCCTTGGCCGTATTCTGTAAAAAGAGCTTTACTAAAATTATTTGGAGCACAAATTGGCGAGGGTTTAATTATAAAAACAAAGGTTAGGATTAAAAATCCGTGGAAATTGCAAATCGGGCATCACTGCTGGATCGGCGAATCTGTTTGGATTGATAATCTGGAGGATGTAAAAATTGGTAATCATGTTTGCTTATCGCAGGGCGCAATGCTGCTAACCGGAAATCATGATTATACTGTAAGCGATTTTCCTTACAGATTAGGAAAAATAATTTTAGAGGATGGTGTTTGGATTGGTGCAAAATCAGTTGTTTGTCCGGGCATTGTTTGTAAATCTCATTCCATTTTAACAGTTAATTCCGTAGCAACTAAAGAATTACAAGAATGGACTATATATGCAGGTAATCCCGCGGTAAGCGTCCGTAAACGTAAATCTGTGGGTTAGTTTAAAGTTGTTTAATGACACAGAAAAGAATTTTATTGATCGGAGGAAATTTTTATCCCGAACTCACCGGAATAGGAAAATACAACGGTGAAATGATTGAATGGCTCGCTGAGCATGGAAACGATTGTACAGTTATTACCACTTACCCCTATTACCCGGATTGGAATATTAAGGAACCGTATCTAAAAAAGGCGCATTGGTTTAGTAAAGAATATAAAACTACAAATTCAATTCCTGCCAACGCCGTCAAAATATACCGATGTCCGCATTTTGTTCCGGAAAATCCATCCGGACTTACACGTATTTTGTCAGACATTTCTTTTTGTATTTCATGTGTAGTAATGGTATTTTATTTGCTGTTTAAAAAAAAATATGATTACATAATCACTGTTTCTCCGCCTTTTTTAACCGGAATTTTAGCAGTAATTTATAAAAAAATTAAAGGCGGAAAGTTTTTTTATCACGTACAAGACCTACAAATTGATGCTGCTGCAGATTTGCAAATGATAAAATCTCGTATGTTGATCAAATTACTTTTCAGGATCGAAAAGGTTATCATGAAACAGGCAGATATGATCAGCAGTATTTCGGAAGGAATGATTGAACGGATAAAGCAGAAATCAGGTAAAAATAAAGTAAGTTTTTTCCCAAACTGGGTTGATACAAAATTATATTATCCTCTACCGGAAAAAGGTGCCTTAAAAGAAGTATTCGGATTTAAAAGAGAGGATAGTATTATTTTATACTCCGGGGCAATCGGTGAAAAACAAGGATTGGAAGCCATATTAAATACTGCAAAATCTTTAAAAGCTAATCCTGATCTAAAGTTTATAATCTGCGGATCCGGGCCTTACAAAAAAAAGTTAGAAAATTTAAAGGAATCGCTGCAATTACAAAACGTGTTTTTTTTACCGCTGCAACCTGCAGAAAAATTAAACATGTTTTTAAATATGGCTGATGTCCATTTAGTTATTCAAAAAACAAACGCAAGTGATTTGGTCATGCCGTCAAAACTTACCGCCATATTAGCTGTCGGCGGTCTTGCAGTTATAACAGCACCTCCTTTATCAAGCTTGTTCAGAATTGTTAGCACACATAACATGGGCATACTTGCAGAACCGGAAAATCAAAACGCGCTAACAAATGCCATAAAAAATGCTCTAAATCATGTAGATGGAACTATTAACAACAATGCGAGAAATTATGCAAAAAACCATCTTTCAATTGATGAAGTGCTAAAGAAATATGTACAGGATATGGATTTTGTATAATCCATGAATTTACAGCATTTAGTTATGATTTTACAGCATAAAAACAGTAGTAACTATAACAACATACTTTTAAATTAACAAGTACATCTATCAATTACAACATCAATAATTTAACAACATCAATCAAATACCTTAATTTAAGGTAATTGCCAATATGGAAAACCGTTATATATTTTTTTTAATTGTTTTACTCTTTCTGGGCGATTTAATAGCTATTAATTGTTCTTTTATGATTGCTTATTTCTGGGATAGCCAGAATAATGCAATTATACAATCCTCCCATTATAATCTTGATTTATTAATTTTTAATGCAACCTGGATAGCTTCTGCTATTTTTATGCAGTTATATCATCGGGAAACGGCGCAGCGCACAGAATTTGTATTTCAAAAAACCTGGAGAACTGTTGTTTTACACGCATTAACTTTTAATGTTGTTATTTTATTAACCAATTATGCTTCCTATTCAAAAAGCTTTCTGATTTACATTTTCATATTCGAGATATGTGCATTTGTAATCAGCCGGTTTGTGATTACTGCTTTTGAACAATATCATATCAAAAGGGTAAGATACAAGAAAAAAATTGCCATCGTTGGATATAACGAAACAGCAAAACGTTTGGCAGATTACTTTTTGAAAAACCAGATGGCATATAATTTTACCGGTTTTTTTGATCATACGACAGACAGTTATATTGATAAAACCAACCAGGAAATTATACGCCCGATTGATAGTTTGATGGATTATGCTGTAGAAAATGAAGTTGCAGAAGTTTATTCGACTTTATTTCCGGAGGATTATCAAAATTTAAACGAACTGGTATCAGTTGCAGAACAAAATTGTGTTCGCTTTAAATTCATCCCTGATGTAACCAAAATTATAAATTCTGATTATGCAATCAATACTTATTTTGATGAAATACCGGTTTTAAGCACCCGTTCAGAACCATTAGAACACATTACTTACCGGATTGCCAAACGTGCTTTTGATATGTTTTACAGCTTATGCGTTGTTGTTTTCATACTTTCCTGGCTAATACCAATTCTGGCTGTAATTATTAAAATGCAGTCGAGAGGACCGGTATTTTTTATGCAGTTACGTTCCGGGAAAGATAATAAGCCTTTTTGGTGTTACAAGTTCCGGAGTATGACTATGAATGAAAACAGCGAACATATCCAGGCAACAAAAGGAGATTCAAGGGTAACGCAAATCGGTGCCTTTATGCGCAAAACAAGTATTGACGAACTACCGCAGTTTTTTAACGTATTAATTGGGAACATGAGCATTGTTGGCCCGCGCCCGCATATGGTTAAGCATACAGAAGAGTATAAAGCAATTGTGCACCAGTATATGGTTAGGCAATTGTTAAAGCCCGGAATTACAGGCTGGGCACAAGTTAACGGGTACCGCGGAGAAACAAAAGATCATAAACAAATGGTAAAGCGCGTAGAACACGACATTTGGTATATTGAAAACTGGTCTTTAATGCTGGATATTAAAATTATATTTTTAACCGTAATTAATACAGCAAAAGGTGAGGAAAATGCTTATTAGTTTTTCCTTTTTTAAATAAATTTAATATTTTTATTTTGATCATATCAGTAAAACAATACTCAAAATATAATAATTGATTAATCATTTAACAAAATACAACTCAAAAATTTTCTCAGTTTAAATTAAATTTCAACACAAATAAATATGAAAAAGAAAGCCTTGGTTACAGGGATTACTGGTCAGGATGGAGCCTATCTTGCAGAATTATTATTATCCAAAGATTACGAAGTTCATGGTATCAAACGCAGGAGTTCTTCGTTTAATACTGATCGTATAGATCACTTGTATCAGGATCCGCATGAAGCGAATGTCAGCTTTTTTATGCACTACGGAGACTTATCAGATTCTACCAATCTGATCCGCATCATACAGCAAATACAACCGGATGAAATTTACAATCTCGGTGCCATGTCTCATGTTAAAGTAAGTTTTGATACACCGGAATACACTGCAAATGCAGACGGTATTGGTACTTTAAGAATTTTAGAAGCCGTTCGTTTATTAGGTTTAACTAAAAAAACCAAAATATATCAGGCTTCAACTTCAGAGTTGTATGGTTTGGTTCAGGCTGTACCGCAATCAGAAACAACACCTTTTTATCCGCGTTCGCCTTATGCCGTAGCAAAATTGTATGCTTACTGGATTACCGTAAATTATCGCGAAGCTTATGATATGTTTGCCTGTAACGGCATCCTGTTTAACCACGAAAGCCCATTACGCGGGGAAACCTTTGTAACGCGCAAAATCACCCGCGGTGCATCTAAAATAGCTTTAGGTTTACAAAAAAAATTATATTTGGGTAACTTGGATGCCCGCAGAGATTGGGGACATGCGAAAGATTATGTAGAAGCCATGTGGCTGATTTTACAACAGGAAAAACCTGAAGATTTTGTGATTGCGACAGGCATTACTACTCCGGTTCGGGATTTTGTAAAAATGGCTTTTAAAGAAGCTGGCATCGAAGTTGAATTTAAAGGAGAAGGTGTTAACGAAAAAGGTTACGTAGTTTCTTGCAGCAACCCGGAGTTTCAGGTGGAGATAGGAAAAGAAGTTGTTGCGGTTGATCCGGCTTACTTCCGCCCTACTGAAGTTGAATTATTGATTGGCGATCCAACAAAATCGATTACTAAATTAGGCTGGAAAATTAAATACGATTTGCCAATGCTGGTTCAGGATATGATGAGTGCTGATTTAAAGCTTTTCAAAAAGGAAAAAGCATTAAAAGAATTGGGCTATACCATCAAAAATCAATACGAATAGAACAATTATCCACTTCTACTTAAATTTATTATATTGGAAAAAAGTGCCAAAATATATGTAGCCGGCCATAGAGGGATGGTTGGTTCGGCTATCGTTAGGAAACTTGTAGCAGAAGGTTACAATAATATTATCACACGTTCTTCCAAAGAACTGGATTTGAGAAACCAAGATGCGGTTACCGGGTTTTTTGCAGCAGAAAAACCTGATTATGTGTTTTTGGCAGCAGCAAAAGTTGGCGGAATTGTTGCCAACAACACTTATCGGGCAGATTTTATCTACGAAAACTTAGCTATCCAAAACAACATCATCCATAATTCTTATGTAAACGAAGTTAAAAAACTGATGTTTTTAGGTTCAAGCTGTATCTATCCGAAAATGGCTCCGCAGCCTTTAAAAGAAGAATACTTGCTAACAGGTTTACTGGAAGAAACCAACGAACCTTATGCAATTGCAAAAATTGCCGGCATTAAAATGTGCGACGCTTACCGAGCGCAATACGGCTGTAATTTTATTTCGGTGATGCCAACCAACCTGTATGGTTACAACGATAATTATCATCCGCAAAATTCGCATGTGCTGCCGGCCATGATCCGCAGATTTTATGAGGCAAAAGAAGCAAAGAAAGATGAAGTTGTAATTTGGGGAACAGGTTCGCCAAAAAGAGAGTTTTTATTTGCAGATGATTTAGCTGAAGCCTGCTTCTTTTTAATGGAAAATTATAACGAACCGGCACCGATTAATGTTGGCATCGGTACAGATGTTACCATTAAAGAATTGGCTTATTTAGTTAAAGATATCATTGGTTTTGAGGGTGAAATCAGCTTCGACACTACAAAACCTGACGGAACGCCGCGTAAATTAATGGATGTAGAAAAACTGCATTCGTTTGGATGGAAACATACAGTTGAACTCCCGGAAGGTATAAAATTAGCTTTTCAGGATTTTCTTTCCAAAGAAGAAGAAATAAAAAAAGATAAAGCAGTGGCTTAATTTTTAAGTTATACTGTTTTTATCACCTGTTTATTGGGGAGAAGCGTTAAGGTTTTTCTTGCAGTAATTTAGAAATCCTACTCGCCTCTTCCGGCGTATTAATATTGATTAAAGCACCAGGATTTGGTGCTTTAATTATTTCAGCACTATTCTCAATCAAAAAAATCCTTAAAGAAATTTGCTTTTTCCCGTTGGAAATATTTAATAACGGATAACTTGCAGGTTCCCAAATTGCTGCTAAAGGTTCCGGAAGATTTGTTGAACCTTCAAAAACGGTAGCAACAGCATCGGGATTTCTGTTTTTATTAAGATATTGTAAAGTTTGTAAATCCAAAAGCGGCATATCGCAGGCAATAACCAGCCAGGCACAATCCGGTTTTTGACGGAAAGCTGTTAAAATAGCTTCGTAAGGCCCGCCGCGATCAAATAAATCCGGAATAAAGGAATACGCAGGATCAATCGTATGAACTTGCGCCGCGCTACAGGAAATAAATACTTCACTGCACAAATTTTTCAATAAATCTGCCAAATAATATTGCTGCGCTTTGCCATGCCAGTTTATGCCAGCTTTATCTCTTCCCATACGTAAACTTTTTCCGCCGGCCAAAACCAAACCGTTTAATACAGGATTATTCATCATTTTTATGTTGATAAAAACAGTATACTTCTTTTAGCATCTAAAAACAGTTAACCGGCTTCTGCGATTTCCTGTTTTTGTGATTGCTGGTTTTGAACTAACAATTGCCCGGCAATTACCAATGCCGTTCCAATAAAAGTGTAAATCGTAATCGGTTCGTGCAAAAGAAAATAAGCGTAAACGAAACCAAAAATCGGACATAAAAACAGCCAAACCGAAGCACGAACGGTATCAATTTTAACTAAATACAGCCACAAATTTACTGCAGCAATAGAAACCGGAACCACCAGCCAGGCAACCGAAAACCAGAAACGCTGATCAAAACGGTTATCACCCGAGTGATAAAAAAACAGAGTAACCGGCATCAAAAATAATCCGCCCAAAGCAATTTGCCAGGCATTTATGGTTAACCGCTCCAAAGTCCAATCAATATTTGAATAATAAACCGTTGCAACGGAATAAGAAAACATGCTTACGGCAAGAATAAGCAAGCCCGGAACGGTGGCAAAACTCCTAACCAGCAGCGGGTAAGTAGCAATTGCAACGCCAGCCAAGCCTAAAAATAAACTGATAATTTCCTTTTGTTTCAAAGCTCTTTTTAACCAGAAAGCAGAAACAACGCTAATAAGCAGCGGCCCGATTGCAACCGATAAACTGCCTATTCCTGCCGAAACCTGTTTCATTGCCAGCACATAGCAACCCAAATACAAGGTGATATTTAGGAAACCGTAAATCATTAACGGTTTCCATTCGTGCTTTAAAGGCAACCTGTTTCTGCGGATCAAATGTGTGTAAACCAGCATCAATACTGCTGCAATAGAAAACCGTGTAAGCGCGATGGTAAAAGGTTGTGCAGACATCAACCCAAACTTTGTTGCTGCGGAAGCGGATGCCCATAAAGCTGCAAATATCAATCCGGTAGAAACGTTTTTCAAAATGCTGATCAGTTATTGATCAGCAAAGTTGCGTTAATAAAATTGATCTCCGGGGAAATATTACCAAATCAAATCTTTTACAACTTCGCAGGTAACCTGAAACAAAGTTTTTTGATTAAACAAACCGGTAATTTCCGAATTAACATCCGGCAACTGCAAATGCAAAACAGGCATGTAAAAGTAAGTGGCCGTAATCAAAAAAATTGGTGCTAAAAGAAGTATGAACGGATTTGTGTTTAGGATTAATTTTTTCATATTGTTTATAGTAAAGTCTGATTTTGCGAAAATTGGCCTTTTACTTGTTCATCAGCTTTAAAAATCTTCCGCTGAAAGTAACTGTGGCACTATCCGCAATGGTAAAATTTCTTTTAGCAATAACAGAATTTTCAATTTCTAAATGATTTTTACCGGGTACGTTAATGGTTGCATTATCGATTTGGTTACTTAAAGAAATAATCAGTTTTGCATTATCAGACGACTTATCGCCTACCAAGGCCCGTAAATCGGCAATCTTGTTTCTTTCTAAAAACAGGTCAACGCCTTTACTTATTTTCAAGGATAATTTCTCCAAAGTGAAACCTGATACAGTTGTTGTACCTTTGGAATGAATTAGATTTTGGCCAGATTTACCAAGATAAGGAGCTGTAGTTACGCTATCCAAAGAAGGACAAATTATAGTGATGCTATTATCGTAAGCACTAACGCGGGTTGATTGCTTGTTATCTACGTTGATTATCAAAGCGTTTCCCTTGCGCGAAATATTGAAACGGTCTTTCCAAACACTTTTTACCCAGATACCGGGTTCATTTCCTTTTTCAACCTGAATGGAAATAAGGTTGGCAGCGCGGTTATCAATATTGTTGAAACCATTAAAAGCGGTTGTTTTCTCGAAACCATAAAACCTGCTTTTATAAGTGCCTTTTTTATATTCTGCCCGCAAAGCCAAATCGTAAGTAATCAAAGAAATGATGACGATTAAAGCAGCCGTAAAAAATAATTTATTACTTGTTTTCATGATACTGTTTTTATGCCTGATAATTTTGTGTTCTAAATGCTTCGTAACGTTTTTCAATTTCTTCTAAACTGATGTCTAACAGGAAGATATTTTTGAAAAATTCCGGCAGTTCCTGTTGTAAAAAACGCTCTTTACGGTAACTTTTCACTTTATTTTTGGCATCAGCATTTACAAAATAACCAATGCCACGCTTATTAAAAATCACTTCCTGGTTTTGCAGGAAATCATAAGTCCGTGCAACCGTATTCGGGTTTACCTGTAACTCTACCGCCAAATCCCGTACCGACGGAATTTTTTGTTCGGCCTGCCATTTATCCAATGTTATATTTTCGCTTACATAAGCTGCAATTTGCATATATATAGGCTCGTTATCTCTAAAATCCATAATTAAACTTCCTTTTCTTTAAGCCTGAAATAGGCACTAATCCATAATAACACTACAACAATTACGATGACGATACCGATTGTTTGCTTCTGAATTTCCGGCGGAAAAATTTCCCAATATGCTTTTCCATCGGTAATTTCCAGCGGACTAAAAATTGTTATGCCTACAATTGTCTTGTCAATCATCGAACTTATTATTGGCCTGTTGATCAATCCCAACAAAAAAATACCGATAAAAAAAGCAAAGCCTGATTTGATGAAATGTAGCTTCTCGAAATAAATAGCACCGAATAAAATAATAGCATGTAATACCGGGTAGAGTACAAAGGCGATATAAGCCATCCGGTCTTTATCAAATAAATCCAGTAAAACGTTTTCGCGGCCGGGCACATTATGGCCAAAACTAATTACGATGGTTGCAATTAAATAAAACAGGCCAACGTACAGCAATTGATAGATGAGGAAGGAATACAGCCAGCTCACCAGGTACTTTTCAAAATGCGATGCGGGCAGGGTTAACGCCGGGATTGCTTTCTTTTTATCACCTAAATCAGCAAAAACCAAACTGGTAAAAATGCAGCCTGCCAACAATAAAAAAATGATAAAAAAGGCTTCCTGTGCACCTAATAATAAATGGCCGTTGTTTGCGAAAGAAGCAATGCCCATAAATAAAATCAGGAGGCCGGCCAAAACGCCGACTGACATAAAATACGTTTTGTAGTTTTCCAGCGTATGCTTTTTAAACAATGCAGCAAACCGGCCGGAGTTAAATGTTTGGTTCATGATACTTATTTTAAAATTTCGGTAATAGTTTGATCATTGTTGATAATGGCATTAAAAAGCAGTTCCATATCTACTTTGCTGTAGCTGCCATCCGTGTTTCTGGTGATGGTATTCATTCCGCGAACGCTATCCTCCGCATATAAAACATCCGTTCCGGCTGTGGATGTGGTACTAAATTTTAAGCGTTCCGAAATTTCATCCAGGCTTTTATTCAACACAATTTGCTGATTATGAACCACTAATATGCTATCAATCAAGTTGTCCAGATCACGAACCTGATGCGTGGAAATTATAATGCAACGATTTTCTGTCAAGGCGGAAGCGATGATTTTACGGAACTGGCTTTTAGAAGGAATATCCAAACCATTTGTCGGCTCGTCCATAATCAGCAGCGAAGTATTGGTAGAAAGCCCGAAAGCAATCATCACCTTTTTTTGCTGACCGAACGAAAGTCTATTTAACAAACTATCATTCGGCACATCAAATTCGGCCAGCATTTGGTCAAACTGCTTTTCATCAAAACCAGGATAAAAATGGCCTGTACTTTTTACAAACTGTTTTGCTGTTAACGCCGGCATATAAACCTCTTCCGGGATAAAAAATAAATCCTGCAAAAAAGCCGGCAAACGCTTGGCCGCATTAAAACCGTTTACTTCGCAAATCCCTTTCTGCGGAAAAACCAAACCGGCAATATTTTTTAATAAAGTTGATTTGCCGGCACCATTTTTACCCAGCAAACCATAAATGTGCCCTTCCTGCATTTGCAGGTTCAGGTTTTGGAACAATTTTTTCTTGCTGTAACCAAAAGTTAAGTTAGAAATCTTTATCATATTTAGTGTATTAGATAAATAGTACACTACAAATGTAAATATGATTTTTAGATTTCCTAATTATTTCTGAAAATATTTTTTTAATAAAAAAGTCCTGCTCCTTTTTGGGAAGCAGGACTTTGTGTTAATGAATTTATATCGATAAAAGAAGTATCAATAAAACAGATGATACAACTTTTATCAGTATAAAAATTTTATTTTTTCTGCGGAAGCCTTGCAGTTAAATCAGCAATCGGGATACTCATCATCCGGCCGATAGGTTGCTTGCCGCGATAAGTAATCATCTTAATTTGCGCGGCTTCTTTCGGTACAACTAAAGGCTGTGTGTATTTTGGATAAAACCTGTCTGGGAAAGAATTATCGAAACTGTAATATATATCTAACGGTTTAATTTCTGTAGATAAAGCAATCGTCATGGTGCTGTCTCTCCTGGAAACATTCACAATCGGATCGTACATGCTGGGTGCATAATTAATTTCAGCTTCTTCCAATCGGGGGAATTGATTTTCTACCCTTTCGGCAAAATTAGTCCAATTTTTTGTTGCTTTTGGCGACCAAAGCGATTCTGCGATGGCAAATCCTCGCGGCCAGGTCATGTATTCGGCACGGCGCATGTTGTAAACCTGTTCTGTCCATAAATTTGCCTGTCCGCCTTTAATTAATTTTGCATCTACGCTATCCGGAACAGGTTCAAACGTATAAGTTTTGTCTAATCGAAGCGTAGCATAAACTTTTGATTCAATAGAAGGATCGCCCTGCATATAATCAATGTAAGCAAAATCTGTCGGACTCATCACCACTTCATGTCCCATTTTTGCCGCCTGGATGCCGCCCTTCATTCCGCGCCAGCTCATTACAGCAGCATTCGGTGCCAGGCCGCCTTGCAGGATCTCGTCCCAGCCCATAAACTTTTTCCCTTTAGATTCCACAATTTTTTCTACCCGCTTCTCAAAATAGCTTTGCACTTCCTCCATATCTTTCAAATTTTCCTTTTGCATCAAAGCTTTAACGGCATCACTTTTCGCCCAAAAATTCTTCGGGCATTCGTCTCCGCCTAAATGGATGTATTCAAAAGGAAAAAGCTGTGCCAGTTCGGTAATTATCTTGTCCATAAACTCGTACACCTTTTCGTTTGCCGGGCATAAAGTATTATCAATCAAAGCAATAGGCGGCTGACCGTGCGACCAATCCATAATTACTTCTCCGGAACGAACTTTATATTGATCGGCACCCGGCGTGCAGGATAACTCCGGATAAGAAGCAATTGCTGCCAAACTGTGGCCGGGAACATCAATCTCCGGCAAAATATTTACAAAACGTTCTTTGGCATATTTTACCAATTCTTTAATATCTTCCTGTGTATAAAAACCACCATAATTGCGCGGTTCATCAGCAGCCGGCGCAGCAAAAGTGCCGAAATAACCAACTCTTTTTGCATTGTATGCGCCAACTTCTGTTAAACGCGGCAGACTTTTAATTTCGATGCGCCAACCTTCATCATCGGCCAAATGCAAGTGCAGCAAATTGTATTTATACCGAACCATCGCATCAATATATTGCTTTACTTCGGGAACAGTAAAAAAATGACGGGAAACATCGAACATCAATCCGCGCCAGCCAAAACGCGGATAATCTGTAACTTGTACGCATGGAACCGACCATTTTACATTTTTAACAGCCGTTTTGCTTTCAATTTCTTTTGGCAGCAATTGCATCAGCGTTTGCACGCCGTAAAATAAACCGGCAACTTGATTGGCTTTAACTACAACGCCTTTTGTAGTAACAGACAGCTGATAACCTTCTTTTCCGAGAGAAGGATTTTCTGCTTTGTTCAGCACTAATTTTATAGTGCTAAAAGAAGCATTGCTTTTTATCGAAACCGGTTTGCCGGTAGAAACAGCAATTTTATTTTTAAGATAATCGGTAACCGGAATCATTTCCGAAGAAGTACCCGCATTTATAATTACGGTTGCCGGCAACGTAAACTGACCCACACTTTTTACCAGGCTTACCGGTTGCGGAATGATGGAAATCGGCTTTGTAGTTTGACTAAATGTTGCTGCTGAAAACAGGCAGCCAAAGAGTAATCCGGAGAGTTTTAACATATGCTGAAAAATATGCTGCATAATACTGTTTTTATATGACAAAATAAATAAAGCTGCTAAAAACAGTTTGATAATATTGATGATGCTTCTTTTATCGGCTAAAAATTTAGGTTAAAACATGGATTTTATAAAAAAAGTTCCTGTAAAATAGTTTACAGGAACTTTTGATTATTAATTATTTAGTGAAGATAACTGCTGTTTTATCAATCAGTTTTGGCAGCCGGTGCAGCAGTTGCAGAACCGGAATACAACTGGTTAAAAAGCAGTTTAAACGTTCCGTGAGATTGCCCGCGGAAAACTATTTCCGGCCCGAAAGCATAAAGTTTTCCGGCTCCAACCGATGCCACAAAACCGGTAACGCCGTCCTTTAAATACGCTTGCCCCCAGGCCCAGCCACTGCGCAGCGGTTTATCGTTCGGGAACCAGATCAAAGGTTTTACGCCCTTTTCGGCTGCGTTTGCATCTAATTTAAAAACCGGACTGTTATCAAAATCGATATCGGCTTCCGCCGTCATTCCCCAATCTGCCGGTTCCTGCGGATCAGCCTGCACACGTAAAACACTTCCCGGAATGTAATATTTTGTGCCGGACAATGGCCGTACTTCTCCGTTATTGTTCTTCTCCACCAACATATTATGAACAGGCAGGCCAAGATGATAAGCCAGATTGGTGCTTGTGCCGATGGTTACCACAGAACCGCCTGCTTCCAAAAATGCTTTTAACTGCGGGATTGATTTTTCGGGCGTAATACTGCCCAGCATCTTATGAAATTCTACAGGTATTTCTTCCGGTTTTGGCGCACGGTCTGCATATAAACTTCTGTCCCTGGCCTCGCCGCCGACAGGAGGAATTGCCCTGGTTACAAATAAAATCAGATCATATTTGCTTTTGAGGTTGCCGGCATCAATCTCCTGCGAATAAATCCTTTCGTAAGGAAAATGGTATTGTTCTAAAACCCAGCGTGTCCAGCCGGAAGGGATCGAGCCGCCGTAAGTATCCCAAAGTGCGATGCGCATGGCAGAAACTTTAACGGCATCGGCCGGGCGCGCACTAATGCCGGTTACTTTAATGCCCAGCTCCGCAGCAGATTTTTCTAATTGTGCTTTTGCTTTTTCGCCGGCAGGCACAAAAAATGTACCCGTTTCCGGCATATTGGCAACTCCTTTCGGCAAGCGGTAAACTGTTACACCGGCTTTCAATAAATCATTTACGGCGATAAAAGAATTGTTAACCTGAGCACTCAGCAAATATCCTGCACCCGCATTGGAAGCAATCATTTGTTTTGGCGGAGATTGAACTTCGCCGTAAGGGATTTTTTGAAAAGGGCCGTTGAAACCATCCAGCACACGGTCAAATTTTAAGCCCATCTGGAAAGCCAAAGTCCAGCCGGCAGAATCGTACGGGCGGATCGGCGGGCCGCCGGGATACAAAAAATCATTCGGATGATCCTGCGGCTCGAACATATCCAGCACGTGCGGCCGGAAAGCCTGATCAGTTTTAACCACGTAAGAACCTGCGGGATATTTTTTCCCGGCAACCGAGAAATCAGCAGTCGCCTTTTCTACCCGGATCCCGGCTTTGATCAACGTATTGATAAATTTAACAGCCGTTGGAAAATCAGGCTGATCAGCCGGTAAAATATAACCGCGCGCATCACGCAGTTCCTGATTTTTTAAAACAGCATCATAATACTTCATCGGGATTTCGCTTCCTCTGGTCATCCAACCCATCGGATCGCCGACTGCGGCCGTACTGTTTTTATCGGTACTTTTCTGGTCGTTCCGGTAAGCTGCGGTAATGGCATCGGCACGTTTTGGCGAAAGTGTCCAGTAATCTTTACTGCCGCGTTCGATAGAATTTTTGCCCATTCGATAAATATTAAACAGCACCTCGTCGCGCTGACGGGCAGCATAATCCAGCACCGCATAGTTCAGGGAAACCGAATAGTCGATAGATTGCTTAAAGTGCCAAACATCCTGCGGTAAAACCGGATTCGGCGTAGCACCGTTCGGGATTAAACGCGCCGGAACAACCGGAATTTTCTCTGGAGTCGGACTGCCGATAATCTCCGTCAGTAAACCGATCATGTTGTGAAACTGCGTGGTGGTACGCAGGCCGCCGTTGTACCAGGTAGAAAAGCTGGAACCGGTTAAACGGGTATAGCCCGGCTTATTCTCCACATTCAATCTGCTGTACATCGCCGCGCCAAGCGCATCGATACCGGTAATCATCAGCGGATCAAAAACGTAATTAAAAGGATCGCGGTACGGCGGGCCGGCCAGCACAGAACCTTCCGGGCCGCGCTGGTGGTGGTTGTACATAATCTGCGGAAACCACTCTACAAAAAGCTGCCGGTTCAAATTACTGCTTTCCTTCGTATTCATCATATAAAAATCGCGGTTGTTATCATGCCCGATGTATTTTTCATACAGCCTCGGGATATTCATATTACGCTTTTTAAGATCGCTTTCCTGCATGTACCAATCGGAAACCAGCTCCTGCCCGTCCGGGTTGGCGTGCGTTAGCAATACGATCACGTTATCCAGAATGCGCATCGTTTCCGGGTCTTTACGGCTTACCAGATCATATATCGTTTCAATCAGCTGGTGCGGACTAACTACTTCTGTAGCATGGATTCCGCCGTCAATCCAAACCACCGCTTTGCCTTTTGCGGCCAGTGCCAACGCCTGCTGATCGGTTAAACCTTCGGCACGGGCCAGTTTTTGGGAGATTTCTTTGTATTGATTCAGGTTTTTAATGTTTTCGGGAGAAGAAACAATCATCATATACTGGTGCCGGCCTTCCTCCGTTAAACCGATATCAACTAATTTAGTGCGGTTAGATGCCGCGGCAACTTTTTTAAAATAAGCTTCCGTTTGCGTGTAGTTGGCCAGCTGGTAATCATCGCCGATGTTAAAACCAAAATGTGCTTTTGGCGAAGGCACTGTTTGTGCCCGAACAGCAATGCCGAGCAGCAACAGGCTCAGCATTGCGAACGTTAATTTTATCTTCATAAAAACAGTATTAAGTTAAACATTAATTCATTTGTTATTAAAATGAAGAGACACACCCTAACCCCTCTCGATAGGAGAAATCGCTTCCAGACCTTTCTAAATCTATAAAAGCAAATTAGAAAGGTAGCAAACTATGCTTCCCCCTTTTGAAGGGGGTTAGGGGGATGATCTTTTTTTAGACTGAAAATGTATCGATAAAAGAAGTATCAGAGCCTCACCCCCAACCCTCTCCAAAGGAGAGGGAGCAACGGCGATACTTCTTTTATCACCCTAAATTACTTAGTCATATACAACTGATTAAACAGCAGCCGGAACGTATTTTGCGCCTGCGCCCTGAAAGTAATTTCCGGCCCGAAAGCATACAATTTACCCGAACCAACTTTCGCCACAAAAGCTGCCGTACCGTCTTTCAAATATTTTTGCCCCCAGGCCCAGCCGCTGTCCAACGGTTTATCGGTTGCAAACCAGGCCAACCGTTTTACGCCTTTTGCTTCGGCATCCGCATCTAATTTAAAAACCGGGCTACGGTCAAAATCAACATCCGTTTCGGGCTGCATCCCATAATTGGCCGGTTCGGAAGTATCAAAATTAGCTTTCAACAAACTGCCGGGAATGTAATATTTGGTTCCGGGAAGTGGCCGTTCTTTACCGTTCGGGCCTGTTTCGGTTAGATAACTATGCACCGGCAAACCTAAGTGATAAGCTAAATTGGTACTTGTGCCGATAGTAACTACCGTTCCGCCGGCTTCCATAAATTTTTTAATTTGAGGGATGGATTTCTCCGCAGTAATCCTGCCCAGCCACGGCCGGTATTCGGCAGGAATAGAATCCGCCTTCGGCTGGCGTACCGGTCCGCCTTCGCCAACCGGAGCTTCTCCCCTTCCGATAGCCGGGATGGCACCGGTAACAAAAACCAGCACATCGTATTTCTGGTTCAAATTACCGGCATCAATTTCCTGCGGATAAACCTGCGTATAAGCATAATGATACTGCTCCATCAACCAGCGCACCCAACCGGAAGGCATCGATCCGCCGTAATTATTCCACAAACCAATCCGCACGGATGAAATTTTGACTGCTCCGGCCGGCATTGCAGCAATATCCGAAACTTTCAATCCAAAATCGGATGCTTCTTTTACCAGTACATTTTGGGCTTGGGTTGAAGCAGGAACGAAAAATGTGCCGGCAGCCATTTGCGCCGAAATTTTTGTTAAACGATAAACCTGAACGCCCGCCTTTAACAAATCATTTACGGCAACAAAAGAATTATTGATCGAAGGGCTCAGCAAATAACCGCCTTTAGCCGTAGTCAGGTTTTGTTTTGGGGGAGATTGTATGGCACCGTAAGCTACTTTCTGGAACGGGCCGGTAAATCCATTCATAATCCGGTCAAACTTTACGCCCATTTGGAAAGCTAAAGTCCAGCCGGCAGAATCATACGGACGAATCGGCGGGCCGCCTTCGTATTGGAAATCATTCGGATGGTCCTGCGGTTCAAACATATCCATCACATGCGGCCGGAAAGCCTGATCGTTCTTCACAATATAAGAACCGGCCGGATATTTTTTCCCGGCAACGGTAAAATCAGCCGTCGCTTTTTGAACTTGAATGCCCGAATAAAGCAGTGCATTGATAAATTTTATCGCCGTAGGGAAATCAGTTTGATCAGCCGGAATAATGTAACCGCGGGCATCACGGTTAACCGGATTTTTTAGAACCTGCGTATAATATTTATTCGGGATCGTATCTTCCCGGCCAAAAGAAAACTCGCCGGAAGCATTCCGGCTGCTGTCTTTTTTAGCTGCTTTTTTATCCCTGGTATAAGCTGTTTTGATGGAATCAATGTATTTCGGATAGAAAGTCCAGTGGTCTTCATCACCTCGCCCGATAGCATTTTTGCCCATTTTGTAAATATTATAAAGTAATATCGTACGGTAACGGGCGGCATAATCCAGCACGGCATAATTTAAGGAAACCGAATAATCAATGGATTGCCGGAAATGCCATACCTGCGGCACCACCGGATTTGGCGTAGCACCGTTCGGGATCAACCGATCAGGCACTAAAGCAACCGTTTCCGGTGTGGGGCCGCCGATAATCTCCGTTAGCAAACCAACCATATTGTGGAAATAAGGCGTTGTGCGCAAACCGCCGTTCCACCAGGTAGAAAACTGTGAACCTGCACGTTGCGTGTAACCGGGTTTATTTTCTGCATTCAGCCGATTGTTCATTGCCGCGCCAACGGCATCAATACTGGTTACAATCAGCGGATCATAAACATAATTAAAAGGATCGCGGTACGGCGGGCCGGCCAAAACAGAACCGGCAGGGCCGCGCTGATGGTGGTTGTACATAATCTGCGGGATCCATTCCACAAACAATTGCTTGCTGATGTTCTGGCTTTCCTTCATGTTCATCATAAAAAAATCTCGGTTATTGTCATGGCCGATATATTTCTGCCATAAACGGGGCACATCCATTTTGCGTTTTTTCGGATCAGCTTCCCGCATGTACCAGTTGGAAACCAGTTCCTGCCCGTCGGGGTTGCAATGGGTAAGCAAGATCACGTCGTTTTTCAAAATATTCAGCGTTTCCTCATCGTTTCGGGTAATCAGCTGGTACATCGTTTCGATCAGCTGATGCGTACCCACAACTTCGGATGCGTGCAGTCCGCCATCAATCCAAATCACAGATTTTCCTTCGGCAGCAAGCGTTTTTGCCTGCATATCATTCAATCCATCCGCGTGGGCCAGCTTTTGGGAAATTTCTTTATATCGACCCAGTTTTTTAATATTTTCCGGCGAAGAAACAATCATCATATACTGGTGCCGGCCTTCTTCCGTCATCCCGATATCGACTAATTTAGTGCGCGGGGAAGCAGACAGTTTTTTAAAGTAAGCTTCCGTTTGCGTGTAATTGGCCAGCTTGTAATCATCGCCGATATTAAACCCAAAATGCTCTTTGGGCGAAGGGATTTTTTGTGCCTGAGTTACCAAAACGGAAAAAATCAGCGGTAAAAAAAGCATGCGGTAAAATTTACTAATCATTATTATTGGTTTTATTGTTCTTGGTTAGTTTTTGTTTTTTGAAGGAGTATTTAATATTTACTTCCGAAAGCAATACTGTTTTTATCAGTGTTTTTTTAGTGTTGATTATAATAGATTTCTTTTGGATAAGAGAATTTTGCCGGTAAAAATAGCATTGGTTTTTTTAATGATTACTGACTTTTAAACCGCACGCCTGTCCGACAATCGCCTGGTTCTCCGCGGGATTCATCGCAAACATTGTTAAAAAAAGTTACGATCCGGCGGCCGTCGGTCAAATTCAAAATAAACTTGAACAAAAAATAATCATTCACCGCGGCAGAACTTAAAGCCACACCGTTTAAGGTAGCCAATTGTGCAGCAGTATAGGTATAAGTTTTGGGGAAAGTGGTTACCGTTTCCAGCAGTTTATCGTTCGTTCCGACAATGCTCGGAAGCGGAAACTGTGCAATATTCGGGTACTGGTTTCCGGGAGAAGAAATGACAATCGGGTAAGCCGGCACGCTGGATTCTGCTTTGTTAAAACTCGTATAAACTTCTATCGAGCTAACCGTTGCCAGGCCGAAACCCTGCCAGTTCAGTGTAAAAGAAAACTGTTCGTTGGCGAGGTTGGCATCCTTCAAAT
Organism: Sphingobacteriaceae bacterium; assembly: GCA_903642215.1. Taxonomy (GTDB): domain Bacteria; phylum Bacteroidota; class Bacteroidia; order Sphingobacteriales; family Sphingobacteriaceae; genus Mucilaginibacter_A. The sequence goes on from CAHJWG010000003.1 coordinate 110,817, forward strand.
TAAAAAAAGTAACTTTACCGGTTTGCCGCGTTGGCAGGGCAGTTTTTGTAGTATCGATGGTAACAATCGGGGCGGCGGTATAAGTGTAATCTTCCCATTCGTAATGCACTTTTTTACAGGCACTTAAACCGAGTAAAATTACAGCTATGGCCAGTAGGAAATTTTTCATGAAATCGTTTTTTTGTGGTGATACTTCTTTTATCGGCATAAATTATTTGTTCCAGAAAACCGGCGTAATTTGCTGCGCCACCTGGATCGAACTTGAATTTGCAACTAAAGTAGTATTGGCAGAAAGTTCCGTTTGCGAATAATACAGCCGCTTTGGAAACCCGTTCAGCGGCGATAAAAGCGTGCGCAAAACCGGCAGGTTTGTGCGGCGGTAATCGTTGTACGCTTCCATGCCGTTGCCGTAATCTGCAATGTACTTTTGCGACATCACCAGGTTTAATTTCCCACCAGCATTGGCTGCATCGTACTGTACCAGCAAGCGGTTTACAAAACCGGTAATCGCCGTTGCAGATAAAGCCACGCCGCCGTTTGCCGCCGCATAAGTGCTTACGCTATTGAGGTTTGCCGTAACGCCGTCGCTGAAACTTTGCCGGGCATCATCGCCGGTTGCCAGCGTTAATGCTGCTTCTGCACGGGTAAATTTAACCATCGCATAAGTAATTAAAGGCATTACGCCGGCACCGGTTCCATCAGTTACGGCCACTACTTTTAAGGTACTTGTTGCGCCGGTATTGATTAAATAAAGATTTGCTGCGGTGAGGCTATTTATCGGCGCATTATCGTACAAACCTCCTGCTGGATAAATGCCGAAAGTTGATCTTCTGGATTGATCTGCCGGGGCAGCCGTTCCGTCACCCGGATTACGGCCGTAATAACCGTTGCTATTGGTCGAATTATTTAAACCGGCCGTCGCATTTTGCCGGTAAATAAAGTAACGCAAACGCGGGTCGTCGCCATTCAGCAATAAATCCATCCACGACTGGCTTTGGTAAAAAGTTTTCCCGGCCTGGTAATCCGCCCGGTGCCAGGGATGGCGGTTATTCGGGTTTTGAGAAGAGCCGAACTTAAATGTAAAATCAAGCGTGTTACTACTGATTAAAGTTGCCGGACTGGCAATCAAGGCTTTAATTGCTGTTACAGATCTTGCAGGATCAACCAAACGAATCTGGTTATACAATTTCAGCTTTAACGAATTAGCCATTGCCACCCAGGAAGTTTTTGTTCCGCCATAAAAAACATCGGCCGTAGCCGGCACTAATGTCGTGGTGTTTACTTTTGCGGCATCGGCAATTCCGGCATCCAGCAAAATCAATAACTTATCGTAAATGGCGGCACCTTTTTCTAACGGCGGACTGGTATTTACCTGTCCTTGTTCGGCATCGCTATACGGAATATCGCCCCACATATCCACCATCAAACTGTATAAATACACTTTTTCAAACTTGGCAATGGCCACGTAACCCCAGCTTTGCTGCGCAGTGCCGGTGGCGATGATGGATTCCAGATCGTTCAAAGTTTGGCTGTAAAAACCGTCCCAGGAATTATTATAATCCGTTCCCGATTGCTGGTAACGGCTTTGGTTAGTCGAAAAAACTGCTTGCTGCATAATGGTGGACGTGCCGCTGTTCAATTGGTACATATTACCTACCATCGAGATTTGGGTAGATGGCAGCAATAGGTTCAATTGCGCCGATGTCGGGTTGTTGGGGTCGGCATTGATATCCACAAATTTTTTGCAGGAACTAACCGATAACAGCAGAACCGTTAGCAACAGGATGCTTCTTTTATAGGTATATTTCATGAGGATGTTTGAGTTGAGGGTTGATTCCATTTTTAAAAGCTGAATCTGAGGTTAAAACCAAATCTTTTGGTGGTAGGCACGGCCAGGTTATCATAACCTTGCGAATTGCCAACGCCCAAAGAGCTAACTTCCGGATCAAAATTGGTATATTTCGGGAAGTTGGGCGCGTAATAAAACAAGTTCCTTCCGCTGATAGAAATTAAAGCCGAACCGAACGGCGTGCCTTTTAAAAAGCTTTTCGGCAAGGAGTAAGCCAAAGAAACTTCGCGTAAACGGTAAACCGTGGCATCAAAAATAGAACCTTCATCTACGCCGCCCGGCCCGAGGCCGTTATTAAAAAAGTAATCTTCGTAAGAAATAGCCACGTTATTTGGGATGGTTTTTCCGTTGACATCCAACAAAGGTTTTAAGGTAGAAGCATTGCCCAGAACACCCGGCGAAACAATCTGGAATTCCCTGTTTTCGGTATCTTTAGTTACACCGCGTGAAAGCATTTGCCCGACTGTATTTGAGTAAAGCTTACCACCTTTTTTCCAATCAAACAAAGCACTCAGCGTAAAATTTTTATAGGTAAAAGTATTGGTGAGGCCCAAAATAAAATCCGGATTCGGGTTGCCAATTGCTTTTAATGCACCGGAAACAAGTGGTTTGCCGGTGTTCGGGTCGATCAAAATGTCACCTGCATCGTCTCTTGCATAAGCGGTTCCGTAAATTAAACCGTAAGGCTGACCAACAATGTGCACGCTGCTGGTACCGTTTGCGCCGCCGTAAACAAACTGCGTGTATCCACCCAAATCATTGATGATGTTGCGGTTGCGCGTAAAAACGGTAGAAATATCCCAGTTAAAACCTTTGGGGTTTCGGAAAGGTGATAAACTTAAAGCAACTTCAATCCCTTTATTAGTTGCTTTCCCCAGGTTCAAAATCTGCGTGGTAAAACCTGATGATGGTGCCGCCGTTACCTCAAAAATCTGCGACGTACTTTTTTTACTGTAGTAAGTAAAATCGATGCCGATACGGTTATCAAAAAACTGCAACTCCGAACCTAATTCAAGCTCCGTAATAAACTCCGGTTTTAAATTGGCGTTCGTCAGCAGATTAGATAAAGTAACCGAATTATAAGTTCCGGCGGAAGAAGTAAACGGCGCACCGACAGAACCCGTGCCGGAATTTGCGCCCAATGGCGAATTAATCAAATAAAATTCTGCCGTTTGATAAGGTGTTGCCTCATTACCAACACGTGTATAACCGCCGCGTATCTTACCAAAATTTAAAATATTGTCCGGGATTTTTAAGGCTTTGGTGAAGATGAACGAACCGTTCGCACCGCCGTAAATATAACTCCGGTTATTTGGCGGCAAAGTTGACGATACATCGTTACGGCCAACGATGTTTAACGAAGCGTAGTTTTTATAATCAAAAGTTATATCGGTAAAAAAAGCATAGAAACGTTGCTCCAGCAAATTGCGGTTGTTAGCAAGCTGAATCGGCGTAACCGAACTGGTATTGGTAATCGTGTTTAAATCAGCAACAATAATCCCATCACCATAAAAAGCTGTACGGTTAGTCATGCGCTGATTGATGTTATTACCCACAATCCAGCGCAAAGTCAGATCACTGGTCAATGCTTTGTTTGCCGTTACTAAAAAGGTATTGTCCAACTCCTGGCGGTAAATATTATCGTTAGTAATACTTCCATTTGGATAAGAAGACGAACCTTTTCCACGTACATTTACCCGCCGATCTGTATAAGCATTAAAACCGGCCGTATTCTGGATATTTAACCAGGGCAGTGGATCAAAACCCAAAACTAAATTGCCGTAATAACGATCAACATTGCTGGTAGAAACGCTGTGTTTTACCGCCCAGTACGGGTTATCTACGCCGGTATAATCGTACACATTTGTGCCATCCAACGGATTTTCATAAGGATAATGGGTTAAATCGTAACTGGTTGGCGTGTACAACAAGGTTGACATGATGGAACCGGTTGTACCGCCAATCGGTGGCGTTTTTTGATCAGTTACCACGTAATTGATCGAGCCGCTCACGTAAAATTTATTCTCCAGTTTGATGTTTCCGCCAACGGTGATGGATGTCCGGTTGATCTCATTATTCGGCACTACGCCGGTATTGTTCGTTCTGGAGAAACCTGCGGTGAAATTTCCTTTTTCACTTCCGGATGAAATCGACAAAGCATTTTCATACACATGGCCGGTTCGGAAAAAGTTTTTTGCGTTTTGTTCTGCGTATGATTGATAGGGAACCTGGATCGGCGTAACACCATCCGCCTGATAAAACTGCGGAAAAACAGCCGAACTAAAAGTCCGCGTTAACTGCACCGGAATGGTTGCCCGCGTTGGCAAAAGGCTTTGTACGCCCTGATAAGGTTGCCCCCAGGAAGCGTAAACGCCTTGCCGCGTATCGTTGTTGGTGCCTTGTCCGTATTTGGTTTGATAATCCGGCAAGCCGGAAACGTTTTCAATCGCATAGGAAGTGCTGTACGTAATTTCCGTACCTTTCCGGCTTTGTTTTTTACCGGATTTTGTAGTGATGATAACCGCGCCGTTTGCTGCCCGGGATCCGTATAAAGCCGCCGCGGCCGCACCCTTCAGCACCGTCATGCTTTGGATATTGTTCGGATCCAGATCAAAAGCGCGGTTGGTAACGCCCGAAGCACCAACGCTTGTAGCACCAACGTTTGTAAAGCTGGAATTATCAAACGGAACACCATCAACCACAAAAAGCGGCTGGTTATTGCCATTTAAAGAGGAATTTCCGCGGATGGTAATATTCGTTCCGCCGCCTGCCACACCGCCGGATGATTGGATATTTACGCCGGCAACTTTCCCGGTTAATGCCCGCAACGGATCAGGTTCGGATTTTTGCGCCAATTTATCGGCACTAACTGTGGTAACCGAATAACCTAAAGATGATTTTTCACGCTTGATACCGGCCGCCGTAACTACAACTTCGTTCAGCGTTTTTGAGCTTTCGGCCAATTGTATGTTGATCACATTTTGATTACCCACAGCCACTTCCTGCGTTTCAAAACTGATGTAAGTAAAAACCAGCGTGGCACTTCCCGGAACAGAAATTTTATATTTTCCGTCCATATCGGTAACCGTGCCTTTGTTGGTACCTTTAATAATCACGCTTACGCCCGGTAAACCGGCATTATCCAGTTTAGAAGTTACTTTTCCGGTGATGGTGCGTTCCTGGTTATCGGCCAAAATATTTTCTCCCGAAAAAACAGCGGTAAAAGAAGCATCAGCAATTTTCTTCAGGATGATGTATCCGCTTTGTTCATTTGCAATGTAATTTACTTGTAAATCAACCAGTAATTTATTCAGGATTACGCTTAATTTTTCCTGATCGGCCTGTATGCTTACCTGATGATTCAACGGAATTACGCTGGAACTGTAAACAAATTTTATATCGGTTTTAGTCTGAATTTGACCTAATGCTTCTTTTAGCGATACATTTTTAAGGTTGATTGAAATCCTTTTGTTTAAAATATCTTGCGCAAAATCCGGGCTGGCATAAGCTATGCCCGAAAGCATAATTACGGTAATAAATTGTAAAACTGAGGAGCGCATGAGCCTGATTAAAAGAGTATTTTTTTCATTGCTTTTTTGCATAGAATTTTTAGATTTTGTAGATTTTTTAAGTCGAATGAGATAAGTAGATTCCTTAACCAACAGTTTGTTTATCAAACATTTATGGAGTTTTTAAAAGCAGGAGTATTGAAGCCACTCCTGCTTTTTACAAAGTGAGTTTTAGTTTATTCATAGGCGGTTTTAAGTAGTTAAATTGCTGTATATTAGTTTAATTCGAGTTGTGTTTGCTGATAAAAACTTGCTGATTACTGATGCTATAATTAAGGTTTAAGGTACCGCAAATCATATCCAGCGAGTTTGTTAAAGATTGATCTGTCAGGTCTGCCGTAATCAGGTTTTTACTTAATTCCGGGTTTTTTAAAAAGATGCTGACTTCAAACTTTTTTTCTATCCGCCGGATAATTTCTGCCAAACCGGCATCATCAAAAAGCATATTGTAATCTGTACCGTTTGTTAAATCTGTAACCTGGAACTTTGGCTTTGCTTCTTTTACCAGTATTTTTTTGCGTTCAAAAAAAATCGCTTTTTGATAAGGCAGCAAATTAACTGCAGCTGGGTTTTTAGAGCTTAAAAAAACATGTCCGGTTAAAACAGTTACTTCAACTTTATCATTTAAATGTTTGATGTTGAAACTCGTACCCAAAACACGTGTAGTTAATGCGCCGCTATGGATAATAAAAGGATGAGCCGCATCTTTAGCAACTTCAAATAAAGCTTCCCCTTGCAGTTCAACTACGCGAAACTGACCTTTAAACTTTACCGGGAAACTGAGTTTGCTATTCCCTTTCAGCCAAACAATTGTACCGTCAGCAAGGATACTTTTTGTAATCCGGCCCTGGATATTTACGACAGAAATAGATTGCCCGATATTAAAAAGCTCTTTTAACTGTGTACGAAAACTAAATATTAAAACACTGATTACAGCTATACAGGAAGCAATTTTTAGAAACGGTTTTAACCAGGTAGTTTTTGCCGTTTCTGCCGGCTTTTTTAAACACTTTTCCTGATTAAATAACTGATATTTTATATTGGCTTTAATGGCAACTTGTTCTTTTTCGGAAAGCTGATCAAAAACCTGATCTTCGGCTAAATGGTTCAGCCAGTATTCTACTTTTTGTTTTTCTCCCGAATTTAACTGATCTTTTAAATACTGATCAATTAATTTATCAAAATCGCTTTCTTTCATTCATATCTACTACAAATTTGCAGCAATCTATATGTATGTCAATTTACAACTGCTATACACCTATCTAAAATAAAAAAAACTTCAAAAAAAGATAGAATAATTCAAACCAAAACCTCATTTAAGAATAAAAAAGCTTTAAAAATATATTGAAAAGATAAAAAAGGTACAAATATTAATAACAAATAATCTTCTAAAGATAATTTTAACTGTTTTAATGCTTTACTTAACTGATTTTCAACAGTTTTATGGGATAAACTAAGCAAATCTGAAATTTTTTTTATAGAATAATGTTCATTACGGCTCATTCTGAAGATTTGCTGACATTTTTCGGGAAGTTTTGATACTTCGGATTCAATTCTTTGCTTTAAATCAGAAAAGTAAATACTTTCTTCATTAGAGTTATCAATCAAATTATTTTCAAACGCCGAAAAAGTATCTACAAAAGCAGCACGAACTTTTTTTGAGCGGATATAATTTAAGGTTTGAAATTTAACAGCCGTAAAAAGATAGGATTGCAGGGAATGTGTAATTTGCAAATGCCGGCTTTTATGCCATAAAGAAAAAAATGTTTCCTGGATTATTTCCTCGCAAACTTCTTCATCACGAATAATATTATAAGCGTACCGATAAAGGCTTTTCCAATATTGGTCATAAATCTGTTCAAAAGCTGTTTTGCTTCCTTGTTTTAAATCAAGAAAAAGAGTTTTCCCGTTATCTACAGATTCGTTTTTGATAATTTCGTTTGCTTTATCGTAATTACCGGTAAATTAACAAAATTATCTTTCAGAATAAATTTTAAGACAAAGGAAAATTTAATTACTGTTTAATTTTTAAGTAATTTCAAATTATCCTACCTAAAAATTATAGAATTGATATAATTTGATACTCAGGTAGCCTGGCCGTAATGGATAAGTTCGCGGGCCATCCCCTTAAAAATAAAAATATGAAAAGGGAACATGGCCGCCCAGTACAACCTTCCCCACAAACCATTTGGCCGGAAAGTGGCAACCTGGCTGATAAATTTTTCACCGTGCCATTCTACAATTTTAAATTCAAGCCAAGCTTCGCCGGGCAACTTCATTTCCGCATAAAGCAGCAACCGTTTGTTTACTTTATCAGCTAAAATTACCCGCCAGAAATCAATGGCATCGCCCGGCGAAATATTATTGTTACTGGTACGGCCGCGCCTTGAACCAACGCCGCCGACCATTTTATCCAAAAAACCTCTTAAATTCCAAATCCAGTCCCAATAATACCAGCCGCGGTTTCCGCCGATTGACCAGATATTATTTAACACTTCTTCCGTTTTTCGTCGAAAAGGTATTTTTACTTTGTATTCTTTCGTACCATTTTGCGGAACCTTGATTTGATCCATAAATGCAGGATTGAGATAACCTGTATTTAAAGCATCTTTCCAGCTGGAAACAATCGAATTTTGTTCAATTTTTTCAAATGCCAAAAGGAGCGCGTCTTCATAACTTACGCATTGGTGCGGTATCAAAATATTAATTTCCTGATCCCGGCATATCGTTTCGTTTTTCATACTGTTAACCAAACTTTGTGCGAGCGGATAACTGATCGAAGTAACAAAGTAAAGCCAGTAGGACGATATTTTAGGCGAGAGAAAAGGCAGCGTAATCATGTAGCGGTTTAAGTTTCTAACCTTTGCATAAACCAGCATCATTTCCTTGAAAGTAAGGATATCCGGGCCGCCGATATCAAACGTTTTGTTAAATGTTGCTTCGTTTAGCAGCACATTTTCCAGGTAAAAAAGTACATCACGGATGGCAATCGGCTGGCAGCGCGTGTTAACCCAGCGCGGAACCGTCATCAAGGGTAATTTCTCGGTCAAATCCCGGATGATTTCAAAAGAAGCACTCCCCGATCCGATAATAATTGCGGCCCTTAAAACAGTTAAAGCGGCACTTCCTTCCCGCAAAATATCTTCCACATTCCGGCGCGATTTTAAATGTTCAGACAGGTTATCATCGTTTGTAATACCGCTTAAATAAATGATTTGTTTACAGGAGGTTTTGTTAATCTGACCGATAAAATGATGTGCGGATTCGGCTTCCAGATTAGAAAAATCATTAGACTGCGCCATGGAATGCACCAAGTAAAAAGCTGCTTCAATATCCGCAGGGAAACTTTCGATGCTTTTTTCGAGCAGTAAATCGCCGGTTATCAAGGTAACGCGGTTACTAAAATCACTGTTTTCCCGAAACCTGCGCTTATCCCTAACCAGGCAAACCACCTCATGGCCGTTATCAAGTAAAACCGGGATCAGCCTTGTCCCGATATATCCGTTAGCACCGGCAATTAATACTTTCATAATAGCTGCAACAAGCTAAGTGCAAAGGTGTTCTGTTTAATCCTCTATAACGTAATTCCTTTATTATTAGATGATCAGCCGGTTGTTTAAAAAATTTTGCCGGTAAAAGAAGCATTGGTTTTTGATCCGAATAACAAAGCAGGACTAATTGCTTAATCCTGCTTTACGTTTATTTTATGTTCCCTTTTGGGGAGAAGCAAATTGTTCGATCCATCATTCTTTTTCGCGGATTTTAAAAAGGAGGCGGTTTTAGTTCCCGCACTCCTTTTTGGGAATCACTGCAAAAATTAACACTTTCTGGTTCTTATCTATTAGCTATTGGTTTTGTTGTTAAAAGCTGATGCTTCTTTTACCGCACAATATTTAGCGTTCTTTTCGGGCGGGGTTGTGCTGCCGGTGCAGTATATTGTTCTGTTGTTTTCAAGTCCAATTCTTCTTCCGGTTTTTCAACATGCAGCTGGTAATAAGCCTTTCCTTTTGCGGTGAGCGATGCGGAAATGCGCAGATATTTGGTGTCTTTGGCGCGTTTTGCTTTCATAAACAAATCCACATCTCCGTGTAAATCGATCAATCCTTTAAAGTATAATTCGTTTACAATTACTGATTTATACCGATTGAAGAAAAACGTAATACTCAGGATTAAATAAGGGCTTAAAATATCGGTATTGCGTAACGGAACCGGATTGTTTACAATCAACTTTAGGATTTTATTGCGCAGCGGAACTTGGTTAAAAAACATGGCTTTATCTGGTAATGTGGTTTTAAAAATAGGTTGGTTTTATTCTGTTTTAGTTAGAAGTTACTGCCTTACAGCTTGACGTAGATAAGTTTTGCGGTGTTAACGGTTTTGGCCTCATCGGGTTCGGCGGGTGTAAACCAAGCGTTAAAGGCTATGATGTCGGTTTGTTGCAGCAGCTGGTTCATCACCCCGGCGGCATCGGCAGCAGAAGCGTAGGATTTTTGGTAGATGAACGTGCGGGTGATGCATTTTTTAACAAACACCCGGCCTGCAATCACCGTGTCCTTGCTGCTGCGTAGCACGATGTTGTTCAGGTTATCGTCTACCCAATTGGTTGCGTTTACGCCGTATTTGGTCAAAGAATGGTAATCGTAGGCGGCGAGCTGTGTCCCGGTAAAATCTTCTTTTAAGTGTACCGCCCAGGAGCCGCCCAGTTTGGCCGAGTCCAAAATCAGCGTAACGTCTTCGTTGTAAACCATGTTCAGTACGTTCGCAGCAGTAGATACCTTTACCACCTGGTCAGTGGTGCGGATGTTCAGGGCGGCGTAGTTTTCGCCAACCGGCACTGAAGCGGACGTGCCCTGGTTTTTGTCTTTTTTACAGCTGGCCAGGGTTACCAGGGTTAGGGCGAAGAGTAATACTTTTTTCATGATAAGTTTTTTTAAAGTTTTTTTAATTTTTGATTGATTCCGCAGAGGTATAGCCAATAAGAATGCCAGCAAGCAAGGAGCAGCAAATCAAAAGCTGCCGGATGCTGTTTTTAACAGGCAAAAAACAAGTAAGAAAAAAGCGGTTATTTCGCAGGAAGAAAAGGCCGGTAAAAGCAGCGATAAAAGATTAAGGCTGCCGGCAATAAAGCAAACGTGATGATCAAATTTGTTTCCGCAGAAGAAATACTGCCCATCCGCAACCAGGTGCTGCGCAACGGAAAATTATCCCTAAACGAATGCCGATTTCCGTCTGACGGAAACTGTGATCAATTTTAATTGTGGAATTTTGGGGAATCCTGACACGGAAAATTCCACAAAAAGAAATAATCCACAGAAAAAGTAAAATAAAGTTTGAATCATAGCTAATAAACTAATAGATTAGTTAAAATGATTTATACTTATGAAAATCCTGGCCCTTGTTCTGCTTTTTTCGTTAACCGGCCTTTCCTTTGGTGCCAAAGCGCAGCAGAATAATTTAAATGATGCACTTTTGATCGATTTGTACCAGAACCAGCGTTTTGCAGAAGCCGCGGCATATCTCAAAAACAATTATCTGGAACCGATTATCGATGTAAAAATTTTATCCCGTTTTGCTTATGCAAACCGGATGGCCGGGAAACTGCCGGAAGCAGAAAGCTATTATTTACGGATTTACAACCAAGATTCTACCAATATTGCAGTTTTACTAAACCTGGCCGGCATCCAAATCAAAAGAGAAAATGATGCTAAAGCTTTGTTTTATTATGAAAAAGCTGCGCGGATTGATACCGGCAATTTTTCTGTTTATAAACAAATGGGCCGTTTGTATCTGGAAAAATCAGATACTTCGGCTGCCTTAAAAAACCTGCAAAAAGCAAATCTGATCCAACCGGAAGAAGCAGATGTTGCTTCTGATTTGAGTTTTTTGCTGGTGATCATGAAAAAATTTAAACCGGCAGAAGCCGTGTTAGGCCGCGCGCTGGCGGCAGATTCGTCGAACCTGCTTTTATTACGCAGTTTGGCCAAACTGGAATACACCAATGATCAGTTTAAAGAAGCAATTAAAACCTGCGAAAAAATAAAATTGCTTGGTAACGCTTCGGGCGATGTGCAAAGTATGCTGGCTACCGCCTATTACATGATTAAAATTTACGATTGCGCCATTGAAAACTTTACCGCTTTAATTTCTCAAACAGAACGTACTTATTATTTAACAGCAATGAGTTACAAGGCTTTAAGGAAATACAAACAAGCGGCAGATTACTTTGATAAAACTTTAGGCGAAGCAATTTCGCCTTACACCAACGTTTATTACAATGAAAAAGGTGATGCATCTTTTAAAACCGGGCAATTTGAAGTTGCTGCGGAAGCTTACGAAAAAGAACAGTTTTTTAAAGAAAAAGACCTGATTTATTATACGCTGGCCACTTTGTATGATAGAGATTTGAACGATAAAAAAACTGCGGTAAAGTATTACAAGAAATATCTGCAGACAAAACCATCCGTAAAACAGCAAACTTATATCAGCTATTCGCAAAGCAGGATCAGCGAATTAAGTAAATGAGAGCCTGTTTAAAAACAGTTTTTGACTAACTTTTATATTCCTATTTTGCTTTAACCGAATACTACAAAGTTTTTTGGCTAAAGCCAACCACTGCAATTTCATTTTATCCGTTGGCTGAAGCCAACGGCAATAATTAAACTAATATATCTTTAAAACCGAGTTTTTAGGTGATAAAAGAAGCATGAATTTGTAAGAACCAAAAACGCCATCCTTGTCGACAAGAATGGCGTTTTTAGTTAAATTTTATCTCAACAATTATTGAAACTCGTGCTGAGGGACTTCCTTTAAAGCTTCCGCAAAAATTTCATAAGAATGCAGCCTTGCCTGATGATCAAAAATATGTGAAGTTACCATTACTTCGTTTACCTGTGTTTTTTCAACAAAAGCCTGCATCTCGTGATTAATTTTTTCCGGGCCGCCGGTAAACATATAAGTCAGCATTTGCTGCACAGCTTCTTTTTCATAAATGTTCCAGTGCTCATCCATATTTTCAACCGGTGCCTGCAATTGTTTCCGTTTTCCGGTGATGATCCCGATAAATAATTGCTGTAAAGAAGTAGCTAACCGCTTTGCTTCGGCATCTGTATCAGCCGCAACAACATTTACACAAGCCATTACATAAGGCGTTTTTAAATGTGCCGATGGCTGGAAGTTTTTCCGGTAGATGCTGATGGCTTCTAAAAAATAAGGTGGTGCAAAGTGGCTGGCGAAAGCATAAGGCAAACCCATCGCTGCTGCTAACCTTGCACTATCCGTACTCGAACCTAAAATCCAGATCGGTATATCCAAACCTTCTCCCGGCATAGCGCGAACGTTAGACAAGCTGTTATCTTCTGAAAGATAATTTTGTAATTTTTGCACATCCTGCGGAAAATGATGTGCGGCGTTAAAGTTTTCTCCGCGGATTGCCATCGCCGTTAACTGGTCAGAACCCGGTGCCCTGCCCAAACCCAAATCAATCCGGTTCGGATACAAAGATGCCAGCGTTCCGAACTGCTCGGCAACAACTAAAGGCGAATGGTTTGGCAGCATAATTCCGCCGGAACCTACCCGGATTGAAGTTGTGCCGTTGGCAATGTAACCGATTAAAATCGGCGGCGCAGAACTGGCCACACTAATCATATTATGATGTTCGGCAAACCAGTAACGCGTGTAACCGAGCTTTTCGGCAAACCTGGCTAAATCCAGGCTTTGCTTAAAGGTATCTGCCGCCGTTTGCCCTTCTCTAACGGATGCAAGATCTAAAACAGAATATTTTATAGTTGATAATGTATGTTGTGCCATCTTGATTTTGATTTTAACAGGAAAACACCGGTAAAAGAAGCATCCCTGATTACTAATCAAATTTAAAGTTTATCCGGCTTAATCATCCTCACACCAACGATAAATGACGCAGCATCTACACAGTGAAACCAGCTTATATAAATTTGGACTGAGGCGAAACCTGCTGATTTTTACTCCATAAAAGTAGTATGATGGATGGTTTCCGGCTGTACCATTACAAAGCGTACCAATTTGAATTCCTGCTTTACGTTTTCCCGGATACGGTCTATCGCTTCGTTAATAACCTGCGTATTAAGGTTTTCTTCAAAAGCAACAATCAGCATTAAAATCACTTCTTCCGGAGCCTGATAAGTGGATAGAATGTGCATTACCTTGGTTACAGTTTCATCTTTTTCAACCAGTTTACTTATTTTAACTTTGGTTTCGCGGGTTAGGCCCTCGCCCATCAGCAAACTCCGGCTTTCCCTCGCTAAGATAGAAGAAACGGCAATCAAAAGTAAACCAACCAGCACAGAAGCGATGCCATCTAAAACCGGAAGGTGATATTTATAATTAAAAAAAGTGCAGATCAGCACGATAAATAACCCGATTACGGCGGCACTATCCTCAAACAAAACCAGGAAACTGGAAGGATCTTTACTTTTTACCACGGCCTGCCACCAGGTTTGGTTACCTCTGGATTTATTAAATTCTTTAGCTGCAATAATGAAAGAAGTACCTTCAAAGGTAATTGATAAACCGATTACGATATAAATTAACGTTGGGCTTGCCAGCGGTTCCGGTTTGATGATGTGCACAATCCCCTGGTAAATGGAAACGCCTCCGCCTAAACCAAAAATCAGGATAGAAACAATAAAAGACCAGAAATAAAGCTCTTTACCGTAGCCGAACGGATGATAAACATCGGGTTCTTTTTTGCTTTGATGCAGGCCTAAAAGCAAAAGCAGTTCGTTCACGGTATCAACCAGCGAATGGATACCTTCGGCTAACATGGCAGCACTGTTGCTGATTGCGCCTGCTATAAATTTGGTAACCGCAATAAGCAGGTTTGCTGCTAATGCGCTGTAAATAGTTTTGTTGGATGCTGCCATAAATAACTTACTACTAAGCCAAGGCAGCGTTTGTTTGATAAAAAATGATTACCCGAAGCAAAACCGGGTAATCCGAATACCAAATATCTTACTCAAAAAAACGGATACTGTTTTTACCCTTCTTTTCTTTGCATATACATTTTCATTGTTTTTTTGGATTGCTTCCGCAAATCTTCCAGCGGCATATCTGTAGACATCGAAATGTGGATATCGTTAAACAGCAGGAACGGATAAATAAAAATCATTGATAAGTGTTTCATGATCGTTTTTTAAAATTAAAATCAGCAATTAGGTGGAATAACCGCTTTTACGTATGCGCTTTTAAAAAGTTAGTTCAACTTTTATTATGCAGCATCAGCTTCGTTTACTACTATAATTATCATATTTATAACTTTTAAAGCTGCTTTGGCTTGATTACAATTTGTATTTTTAAATTGATTTGAATGGAATTGAACATGACTGCCGAACAAACCCGCCTATCAGACAACTACAGTAAAAAAACGAACTGGTTAAAATGGGGGCCGTATTTATCCGAACGGCAATGGGGAACCGTTCGGGAAGATTACAGCGAAAACGGCGATGCCTGGAATTATATTACACACGATATGGCCCGCAGCAAAGCGTATCGCTGGGGCGAAGAAGGTATCGGCGGTTTTAGCGATGAGAAGCAACTGCTTTGTTTAGGGCTTGGTTTATGGAACGGAAAAGATGCAATTTTAAAAGAACGGCTTTTCGGCTTAACCAATGGCGAGGGCAACCACGGCGAAGATGTAAAAGAACTTTATTATTATCTGGACAGCACGCCAACGCACAGCTACATGAAAATGCTGTACAAATACGTGCAGGATGCTTATCCGTACGAATTGCTGATTAACGAAAACCAGCGGCGCGGCAAGTTAGACCCGGAATTTGAACTGATTGACACCGGTTTATTTGATCAGAACCGGTATTTTGATGTGTTTATCGAATACATTAAAAACACGGAAGATGATATTTTAATTCAATACACCATCCACAACCGCGGCAGGCAAAATGCTGATTTGCATGTGCTGCCGCAATTGTGGTTTCGCAACAACTGGAGCTGGAACCCGCAAGCTGTAAAACCGCAGATTTCGCATCTGGATAAAAGCACTTTGTTTTTGCAATCGGCGCAGCCCGGCCAGTATTATTTACATATTGATACCGATGCAGAATTGTTATTTACCGAAAATGAAACCAATAACGAACGGCTGTATCACGCACCAAATGCGGCTGCTTTTGTAAAAGACGGCATTAACGAACGCGTTGTAAATGGTAATACTTCATCTGTTAATCCGCAAAAAACAGGCACAAAAACAGCATTATGGTACCAGCTGAATGTTCCGGCAGAGCAAAGCATCACCCTTAAATTACGGCTTTCTGCCAATCACCAAACCGATGCTTTTGAAGATTTTGACAGCATCGTAAACAAACGTAAAACAGAAGCTAACGCTTTTTATGCAGATAAGCAGCAACAGGTAACCAGTGCAGACGAAAAACTGGTGCAGCGGCAGGCATTTGCGGGCATGCTCTGGAGCAAGCAATACTTCTTTTATAGTGTAAATTCCTGGCTTAATGGTGATCCTGATCAGGTTGCGCCGCCGCAAAACCGTTTTAAACTGCGCAACCACAACTGGAAACATTTTATTGCAGATGATATTTTATCCATGCCGGATAAGTGGGAATATCCCTGGTTTGCGGCCTGGGATCTGGCTTTTCATTGTTTAACCTTTGCCAAAATCGATCCTGATTTTGCCAAAAAGCAGCTCAATTTGCTTGTTAGTGCCAATTATATTCATCCCAACGGGCAGCTCCCTGCTTACGAATGGGATTTTAGCGATGCCAATCCGCCGGTACATGCTTTGGCTGCCTGGCAATTATATCAGCTGGATAAAAAAGTAAACGGCAAAGAAGACATACTCTTTTTAGAGGGTATTTTCCAGAAATTACTGCTCAATTTTACCTGGTGGGTAAACCAGAAAGACAGCGAAGGCAACAACATTTTTGAGGGCGGTTTTTTAGGGCTGGACAATATTGGCGTTTTTAACCGGAGTTCGCCGGTACCGGGAGGTGGTTTTTTAGAACAGGCCGATGGCTCCAGCTGGATGGCAATGTACGCGCTTAACATGCTGCAAATCAGTATCGAACTGGCAATGTATAATCCGGTTTACGAAAACATGGCGATTAAATTTGCAGAGCATTTTCTGTACATGGCGGGTTCTATTGCTTACATGGGCGAAGATTCTTTGGGTTTGTGGGACGATGAGGACGGTTTTTATTACGATTTACTGCGCAAGCCGGATGGTACGAACGACCGTTTACGCCTGCGAACTTTGGTTGGATTAATACCGATGTTTGCCGTAATTGTGTTTGATGAAGACAAATGGAATAAACTGCACGGTTTAAAAGAACGGCTGGACTGGTTTATGGTGCAGCGGCCGGATTTGGTTCGTTTGGTAAGTTACTGGAAAGATACCAAAGGTAACGAGCAGCATTTATTTTCGCTGCTGCGCGGCCATCGGATGAAACTTTTACTGCGCCGGATGCTCGATCCGAACGAGTTTTTATCTGATTTTGGGATCCGCTCGATCTCAAAAGAATATCAGGACAATCCTTATCATTATTTATTAAACGGAACAGATTACGAAGTAAAATACAATCCTGCCGAAAGTGATACAGGTATGTTTGGCGGCAACAGCAACTGGCGCGGCCCGATCTGGATGCCGGTTAACTACCTGCTTATCCAGTCTTTATATAATTTTCAGGATTATTACACGGATGATTTCAAGGTAGAATATCCAACCGGTTCCGGCAGCTATTGTTCGCTTGCAGAAATTGCCCGGGCATTAGGAAATCGTGTAAAAAATATTTTTTTAAGAAATGAAAAAGGTGAACGGCCCGTTTTTGGCGGACATGAAAAATTTAACACCGATCCTAATTTTAAAGATTACATTCTTTTCCACGAGTATTTCCACGGAGACAGCGGTAAAGGTTTAGGCGCAAGCCATCAAACCGGCTGGACAGGGCTTGTTGCTTTGTTGTAAAATTTCAAAATCAAAAGCATGCTTCTTTTAAGGCACTTTTATGGTTAAGCTTCATTTTTAAAACAACGGATTTTATACATGGAAAACATATTTTATCTATTGGTTAAAATTAACAATGAATAAAATGAACAAAGCAGATAATTGATACGTAAAACAGCCGTATCAATTATCTGTATGAAAACATTACAACAGGTTTCAAACTCATTTGCACTACTGCTTTGTATTTTATCAGTTAAAATTACATCGGCACAAAATGTTGGTATCAGTTCTTCCAGCTCCTTTGCACCCGATGCTTCCGCTGCTTTAGATGTTAGTTTTACAAATAAAGGTTTATTAATTCCGCGCGTTGCGCTTACGGCAACCAATGCTGCCGGTCCGGTTACTTCTCCGGCTACATCTCTTTTAGTTTATAATACGGCTACGGCGGGTACGGCCCCAAATAATGTTGTACCTGGTTATTACTATTATAGCGGTACAGCCTGGGTTGCATTAAGTACCTCGGCAAACGGCTGGTCGACAATAGGAAATGCCGGCACAACTGCCGGGACTAATTTTTTAGGTACTACAGATTTAACCGATTTGGTGATGAAAACCAACAATGTAGAACGGGCCAGGATTACAAGTGCGGGTACCGGTAACCTGGCCGGAAATTTTGTTGTAAGCAGCACCGGTTCAACAACGGTTAATTCAAGCAATCCGGAAAAGCTTTTAGTTGATGCCGGTAATACAAGTTCTTTTAACGTGATCACCGGAAAAGGAAACTTTAACAATTATCTGCAGCTTAATATTCAGAATAACAACGCCGGAACAACTGCAAGTTCTGATGTGGTAGCTTCTGCTGATAATGCAAGCGAAACCGCAAATTTTGTGGATATGGGTATCAACAGCAGTGCTAACAATACTACCGGCGTTCTTGGCGGTGCAAATACAGCTTACCTGTACGGGATGGGAAATGATTTTGCAATAGGTAACGGAACTTCCGGCAAAAACCTCTTATTTTTTACAGGCGGTACTGCAACCAACGAAAGGATGCGCATTGACGGAACTGGTAATGTTGGTATTAATAACATCGGCCCGACAGAAAAACTGGATATTACCGGTAATTTAAAGTTTAGCGGTGCTTTAATGCCAAACAACAATGCAGGGACGGCTGGCTATTTCCTGGCTTCTTCCGGTGCGGGTGCTGCGCCTACCTGGGCTAACGCCAATAATTTTTCATGGACAACAACCGGCAATTCTGCCACCACTCCCGGAACAAATTTTATCGGTACTACCGATGCCCAGGATTTTGTGATGAAAACCAGCAATACAGAAAGAGCAAGGATTAGTTCGCTTGGCGATTTCGGTATCGGTACTACTACTTTCAACAGTACAAACCCGGAGCAGCTTTTGGTTGATGCCGGTACTGAAAATTCTTTCAATGTGATCAGCGGAAAAGGAAACCTTAATAATTATTTACAGCTTAATATCCAGAATAATAGTGCTGGGGCAAGTGCAAGTTCTGATGTGGTAGCTTCTGCCGATAATGCAAGTGAAACTGCAAACTTTGTAGATATGGGCATCAATAGCAGTGCTAACAATACCACAGGCGTTCTTGGCGGTGCAAATACAGCTTACCTCTACGGGATGGGAAATGATTTTGCAATTGGTAACGGAACTTTAGGTAAAAACCTCTTATTTTTTACAGGCGGTACAGCTACTAATGAAAGGATGCGCATTAACGGAACAGGAAACATTGGCATCGGCACAACAACGCCTACCCAGCCATTGGATGTAAACGGAAATATAAGCGTAGCCAATGCAGTATATATTGATGCTGCCAATACGAATGCAGGGACAAAAACACCAGGTTTAATTTTTGGTGGCCCATCCAGCGGCGAAACTATTTCTTCCAAACGTACTACGGGAGGAAACCAGTACGGAATGGATTTTTACACCTCAAGTACTTCACGCATGTCAATCCTTGCCGGAGGAAATGTAGGTATCGGCACCACCACACCTGCGTTTAAATTAGCGGTTGCAGGTATTGTTGCCCCAAGTACTGATAATGCTTACACTTTAGGCGCAAGTGGTAACCGATGGACAGTATTATATGCAACAAATGGAACCATCAATACTTCAGACAGAAGATTGAAAACCAACATCAAGCCCTTAAATTATGGCTTAAAAGAAGTATTGGCCTTGCAGCCGGTAAGTTATAATTGGAAAGATACGGCACATCCGGAAAATAAAATCGGTTTAATTGCGCAGGATGTTAGGAAACTGATCCCGGAGGTGGTAATCGGTGATGAAGCCAAAGAGAAATTAGGAATGAATTATGCTGAGATTGTCCCGGTTTTGATCAATGCCATCAAAGAACAGCAAAAACAAATCGACCAACTGAAGCAACTGGTTGAAGCTTCTCAAAAAGCAAAAGTGCTGCAGCTTTTACACACCGGCAAACCAGAATAGAAAGCATGCTTCTTTTATCACCCTTTTTTCTGTTTCAACATAAATAATTATAAATATCAAAGCAGTTCCATTACAACATCTAATATCATTAACCTAATCTGCTTAACGCCGTAAAAAGGCAAATTGATTTTATGGATACCAGCAAATCAAATAAATATAAGTTATCGATATTACTATATATTTTATGATCAGGAGTGATACAGCTTTTTATCTTCATACTTCTTTTACACCTAAAAAAGTTGTTTTTCCACAAAAAATCTTCTTTTCGCTGGCACTAATCCTGCTTTCTGTTTCGGTTAACGCGCAATACATTTTTAAACCGGACAGCCTGCCGGAGCATATTTCTATTTTAAACCATGCTGTTATTGCAGATGCCGGACTTAAAAACTTCACTTTTAAGCAAGTAAAAAACAATACAACAGCTTTAAAATATAAGCAGCTTAGCGGTAAGTTTGGTAATCTGGGTTTTACCAACCATAATTACTGGCTGAAGTTTGAGTTGAAAAACGCCACAAAAAACCCGCTATTTTATTACCTGCAAACTGCCGAACCCGTTACGGATAACGTTGATTTATATTTGATTAATGGTTTGGGAGAAACAGCTGTGCAGCAAAGCGGTGATAATATTTTGTTTGCTAAACGAAGCCTGCCTTTCCAAAAAACGCTTTTTAAAATAGAACTGAATCCGGGCGAGCAGAAGCAGGCGTACATGGAAATTAGAAATGACGGCGAAAAAAACAGCTTGCCGCTGGATTTGATCAGTCAGCAAAAACTCCTCGAAAACACTTATAAAGACCAAATGATAATGGGCCTTTTTTACGGCGTTTTATTTGTAATAGCCATAACTTACTTCTTTTTCTACTTCGCGCTTAGCGAACTTTCTTTTTTGTATTACTCGCTGTACGTAAGTTTTGTTGGCCTTTGCCAGTTTGCATTAGATGGCTTTTACCATCAGTTTATAGGCGAGAGCAACTCCTGGTTCAATTTGCATGCTGTTATTATTTCTGCCATTTTTGGTTCTTATTTCTTCGGAAAATACAGTGAGCTTATCCTGAAAATTAAAACCAGGAACACCATAATCCACAAAATTTTTAAAGCTCTTTACCTTTTATTGGGCGCGGTTTTAACCGGCATCATCCTTTTTCCGTCGTTCTTAAAATACTCTTATCCTATCGTAAACGTACTCACGCTGGCCGGCATGCTGCTTATTTTATCCTGCATTATACTGCTTGTTTACCGTAAGCAAAGCATCGATATATTTTATGCCAGTGGCATTTTAATCCTGTTTGTTTGTATTTTAATGGCGATCTTGATGAATTTCGGCGTTTTCCCGGAACACATGGCCATCGATAATATCACCAAACCGGGTATCGGTTTGGAGATTATTGCACTTTCTTTATCGATGGCCAACCGAATCCGTTTACTCAAAAGCAAACAGGAAGAACTGCAAGTTATCGCCTTACAGAAATCGGAAGAAATGAATGATGTAAAATCATATTTCTTATCCAATATGAGCCACGAATTGCGCACGCCTTTAAATGCAATTTTAGGATTAACCAGTTTGATGGAAACCGAAACGGAAGATTTAAAGGTAAAATCAAACTGCGAAACCATTAAATATGCTTCTTACAGCTTAATTTCATCTGTAAATGATATCCTTGATTTTTCTAAAATAGAAAAGGGAGAATTAAAATTAGATCACGCCGAGTTTAATCCTTACAGCATCCTCCACAGAATGAGTACCAATACACGCAGGCTGGCTGAAGAAAAAGGATTAACATTTGAGCTTTTCACCACTTTAACAGAAGATATTACAGTTGTTGGAGATGCCACGCGCCTTGAACAGATTATTTATAACGTCCTCAATAATGCCGTAAAGTTTACCCAAAAAGGATCGGTAAAACTTAAAGTGCTAACCAAAGTTAAAAACAACCAGTTAAACTTAATCTTAACAATTTCTGATACCGGAATTGGTATTTCCAAAGAAAAAATCGATTCTGTGTTTGGTATGTTTTCTCAAACTGATGTTAACCACAAGCGTAAATTCGGCGGCTTTGGTGTCGGGTTAACTGTTGTAAAAGCTTTGGTTGATTTGCATGGCGGAAATGTTACGCTGGATAGTATCGTAAATGAAGGCACAAGCTGCCGGATTGCTATTACTTATCCGCTGGTTGCCCGGGAAAAACCTGCCCCTGTACAAATTTCCGGCTCTTACGATTTATTAGGCAAACATATTTTAGTGGTGGAAGACAACAAGATGAACCAAATGGTGATTAAAATGATGCTGAAACGCTGGAATAATACAACTGTAAGTTTTGCTGATGATGGTGCCCAAAGTTTGGAAGTATTAAAAACCGAAAGCGTCGACGTAGTTTTAATGGATTTGCAGATGCCGGTTTTAGACGGTTACGAAGCTATTGCAGCCATTCGGAGCGGTTTTGTGGGCAATCAAAACACAAATATCCCGATTATTGTGCTTACTGCAGACATAACCGCTTCTACCAAAGAAAAGGTATTTGAACTGGGTGCCAATGATTATATGACGAAACCGGTTGATCAAAACGAGCTATACCAAAAAGTTTCCGCACTTTTCAGTTTATCAAACGCGATCTAATTATTTTGATTCTTTTACTTCTTTTATCGATGAATTTCTGACGATCAGTTTTGCCGGCAGCACAACATGTTCCTGCGATAACGTTTGGCTGTTTCCTTCCGGATGAAGCTTTTTGAGCAGTATCGAAATTAAATGATCGGATAACTCTTTCATCGGCTGCGCAACGGCAGTTATCGGCGGATTAAAAACTTTAAAAAACTCATGGTCATCAAAAGCAATTACGGCCAGGTCTTGCGGGATTTTCAGCTCCAAATTGCGCAGCGTTTCAAAACCTTTTACCGCTAAATAATTGGTAGCAAAAAGCACGGCGTCAAGGTTTTTATGACCGGATAAAAATGCGGTAAACTGCTCAATAACTTTTTCAGCGTCTGATTTAAAGGGGATTTTCAAGATATATTCCGCCAGCTTATATTCATTTACAGCAGCTTTATAACCTTTTAAACGGTCAACCATTTGTGTCTGGTCGGAATCCAATGTTATAAAAGCAATGTTTTTAAAACCCTGCTCCCAAAAGTGCTGTATGGCCGAATAAGCCCCTTTGTAATTATCAATAATAACGTAATCTGTAGTTATTTTAGGGAAATAACGATCAAAAAGCACAAATGGCAACTCCTCGTGCAATAACTGTTTTACATCCTTTTCAATTCCTTTTGGCGGCGTAATAATATAGCCGTCAACATTCCTGCTTTTAAATAACCCGATCAGTTCTTTGGTTCTTTCAAGATCGTCTTCCGTACTGCAATAAATTATTTTGTAGCCTTTTTCGTAAGCACTTTCCTCAATCAACCGTGCAATACTGGCAAAAAAAGAATCGGCAATGTCTTCCACAAACAAGGCGATCATTTTAGTTTTCCCTGTTCGTAAACTCCGGGCAAACTGGTTGGGCTGATAGTTTTTTTCCCGGATAAAAAGATTAACTTTTTCAATCAGCTGATCGCTGATCCGCATATCTTTTGCCTTGCCGTTTAAAATAAAGGAAACCGTGGTTATCGATACATTTAATTCTTTGGCAATATCTTTTATCGATAACTTTTTCTTCATCAAACAGCATATAAATAAACCCGAATTCTAATTACGTGTATTGATTTATAATTTCCCTCAAAAACAAAAATTAAATGTTAATTAGATTTTGCGAGACTGTTTTTACCGCTATAATTATCGGATCGGATCCGGCGGTTCCGAATGTGCAGGATCATAAACCGCAACCGCCACGCGCGAATCGGCACAGCCGTAATACAAAAACCATTTTTTTCGGAAGTAAACCATTCCCTCAATAAAAACCGTTCCGTTTACATATTGGCCGCTTTTTTCAAATGCTTCCATCGGCCTTAAAAACGGCACATCTAATCTTCCCAATGGTTTTGAAGGATCATTTTTATCGAACAAAGCCTGGCCTGCGCAGTAAGAATTTCCGTTGAAACGCTTGTCGCCATCCTCGCCGGCTTTATTTTTTCCGTTGTAAAAAAGGATGATCCCTTTATCTGTCAGCAAAGCCGGCGGACCGCATTCAGTCAGTTCGCTATCAAAATAACCTTTCCTCGGCGAGATCAATTCTTTCAAAGTGCCGTCACTATTAACCACCGGTTCCCAGTCAACCAAATTGGCAGAAGTTGCTGCAAACACATGCAGTTCGCCCCAGTACATCCAATATTTTCCGTTGATTTTTGTGATAACCTGTTTGCCATTTTTAATTTTGGTTAAGATGGAAGCCGATTTATGCGGAATATTCAGGAATTTTCCCTGATAAGCATCTTCAAAAATAGGCCCGTGCTTTTTCCAGTTTTTTAAATCGGTAGAAGTTGCAACGCCCAAACGCGGCACATCGCGGTTCCATTGTGTGTAAAAAACAACATAAGTTCCGGTTTCTGTAACCGCAACCCTTGGATCTTCGCAGCCGCCGGGCCATTCGTATTTTTTCTGATCATCTTCTGCCGGGTAAAAAACCGGTGTTTTGCTGCGTTTAAAATGGAAACCATCCGTACTCTCAGCATAACCTAATCTCGAAGTACGAAAGCCGATGCCAACGCCGGATTTATCTTCAGACCGGTACAAAACCACTATTTTATTACTGATGAGTGCAGCAGCCGGGTTAAACGTATCGTTGGATTCCCAGGCAACAGATTTTTTTAAAATCGGGTCGATAAAAGTAGCACTCGGATCCGGCGAGATAATCGGGTTGAACTTTGCCGGCCGTTTAAAACCGCCGAAAGCCCAAGCCGGGAGTACATTTTTTTGGGCGAAAGCAAGCTGAGCGTTAATCAGTAAAAACAATAAAAAAAGGGTGCTAAAAGAAGCATTAGCAATAGCCGGTTCTGTTTTAGTTTTAAACATAAATATTGTTTGATTATGGCTGTTCGATAGTGTAAATGGAAAGTGCTTCGGCATCTGTTAAAGCCCGGTTATAAAAACGAATATCATCCATAGAGCCTTTAAAATAAGAATTGCCCATCTGGCTTTTTGGCAAACTCTGGCCGATAACCAGGTTTACAGGCGGTGATATTGTAACCGGTGTACCCGTAACCGCAGCAGTTTTTACTAATTTATCATTTACATAAAACTTCATGGTTCCGTTGGTGTAGGATACGGCGATGTAAGTCCAAACATCTGCCGGCACAACACCCGGATTGCTATCCACATCATGATAGCCGTTATCACCTTTAAAAGTAAAAAACAAAAAGTTGGCACCCTGCAACTGAAATTTGAAACCGTTGTAAGTATTTAAAGAAAACATGTAGTTATCCGGGTTGGTTTCGTGGCGTTTTACCCAGAGTGTTATCGTAAATTCTTTTGGGTTTAAATCGGCAGTATAAGGCACTTCAATATTAGAACCGTTTTGAAAATCATAAGCACTGTTGGCTATGTTAAAACGATCTGCAATTAATTGCGGGAGCGTATTGCCGTCAACATTGGAAGAACCGCTGCTGATATAACCCGTCATGAGTGTTCCGTTATGGCCGTGGCCGGAAGCATCATTTGCATTGCCTGTAAATTTCCATTGTGCGATTAAATTATCGGCGGAAACATCCTGGATCAGCCTGGATTGAAACGCGATGATGGCGCGGCGCAGGTTTGCGGTTGCATTATCTACTTCCTGCTGGCTGTATTGTGCCGATCCTTTTACAGCAGTTGCCAGATCGATAGCTGTTTTTAAGTCAGCACGGGAACCGACAGAATAGTTGCCAGCCCTTTTTCCTTCTACAGAATTGTTGTAAAACGCAGTAGCAGAATCAATTGCTTTGCTGATACTGTTTTTATCAGCATTAAAACTTACCTGGTTGGTACTCTTTTTACAGGCAAAAAAAGCCAATGAAAGCACGATTGCCAACATTAAAAAACCTAAATATTTGTTAAAAATCTTCATAACTTACTATTTTAATTATTTGCCTAACAATTTATTGGTTGAACGTTCGCTTTGCGGGATTGGAAAAAACTTATTATTAGCGAAATTAAAGTTTGGTGTATCCTTTAAAGCATTGGTTGCATAAGCACTGCCGTAACGAATTAAATCGAAAAAACGGCCGAACTCTAAAGCCAGTTCTGATCTTCTTTCTCTGCGGATCAAATCACGAAGCTGGGTTTGGCTGGTTGTGGTTATATCAGGCAGCAAACCTGTTGGTATCGTACCAAAACCTGTTAAAGTATTATCATTTAAATAACTTTCACGTGCCCGTTTTCTTATTTTATTAAGCGGAACCAAAGCTGCAGCACTGTTTCCGGCTTCGTTTAAAGCTTCGGCTTCAATCAGCAAAACATCTGCAAAACGGATGGCTTCAACGTTTAAATTGCCATCACCTTTGGTGGATGCAGAGATTTCTGAAAGCGGTTGTATTTGTTTTTTGGTGATGTAACCGGTAGCTGTCCAGCTGGCATCGAACTGACTGTCAAAATACGGCTGACCGGCACGGCCAACGGTATAATCCAGCCTCGGATCAACTACACCGGTTGCAGATTTTTCAAAATTATCAACCAAGCTTTGCGTTGGCTGGAAAAAACCATAACCGTTTAAAGCTCCTCTCGGCGCAAAAGCCTGGTTCAGTCCGTTACCTTGTTTAGGGCTTAATCCGGCTGTGTGTAATATTGAAAAGATAGCTTCTTTATTATTTTTTGTGCCGGCGGTAAAGTTATCCGTGAATTTAGCGGTTAAATCATAAATGCCTAAAGCCTCCACTTGCTGCGCTGTCGAAGCAGCCAGGGTAAATTTTGCCTCAAACAAATAAGTTTTAGCCAGTAAAGAAAGTGCCGCGCCTTTTGTTGCGCGGCCGATATTTGCACCGGTCCAAGTGGCTGGCAGAGCTGCGGCAGCTTCCATGCAATCCTTTTCTACCTGAGCATAAATCTGTGTTTGAGGTAAAGCCGGCGATCCTAAATTATCAGCTGTAGCTACCTGCAAGCGCAGCGGAATATCACCGTAGCTATTGGTTAACGTGAAATAGTAATATGCCCTTAAAAATTTTGCCTGTGCAATAATGGTTGCCTTATCAGCATCAGAAACTGTTTTATTATCAGCAGGTAAACCTTGTACAACAAAGTTGGCTTTAGATATACCGTCATAATATCTGCCCCATACAGATTCGACAGCGGAATTAGTAGTTATAATATCAAAATTATTAATCCGGTCAATATCCGCTTGGTCGCCTGCCAAACCGCCTTTTACAGCATCATCAGAAGCTACATCGCCTAAAACCCATAATTCGTTTGAGAACGCATCGGTATAATTCAGCGGCACATAAGCTGCGTTTACAGCAGCATTTGCATTGGCTAAAGAAGTAAAGTATTTATCTGCCTGATAGGTGCCTAATATGGGCTGATCCAATGCCTTTTTGCAACCCGCAAAAAACAAACCGGATGCAATAACTACATAAATATATTTTTTGATCATCACTTTAAGATTTTATGATTAAAAGTTTGCGTTGATACCGATGGTAAGTGTACGGGCTGACGGATAAGTACCCCAATCAATCCCTACAGCTCTTACACCATCACCTGCAGAATTACTGTTGGAGTAAATTTCCGGGTCGATGCCGGTATATTTTGTAACGGTAAATACATTCTGCGCACTTGCAAAAAACCGTACAGAAGATAATTTAAGTGCTTTTAAAGTTTGATTACCCAAAGTATAACCCAACTGTACATTTTTTAAGCGCAGATAAGAGCCGTTTTCCAAAAAGCGGGTTGATGGCTGTTTGTTATTATTTGCACCATTCCATGATAAACGCGGGAACTCGTTTGTGCTTCCCTCGCCGGTCCAGCTTTGTGTTGCTATACGTTCGGTAATGTTAAAAGAACGGTAAAAACCCTCTATATCGGTATTGATCTGGTTGTATAATTTATTGCCCTGTACACCCTGGAAAAACAAGCTTATATCAAACCTGGCGTAAGAAAAATTAGTAGTTAAACCATAAGTAAATTTAGGGATAGGGCTTCCCACATAACTGCGGTCGTAATTATCTATCACACCATCAGGTATTCCTTTTGGCCCGCTTATATCTTTAAACATTACATCACCCGGTTTAATCCCCGGCCCCTGGTAAGCATGGGTAAAAACCTGCTGTGCATTTTGGAAAATACCTTCCTGCTGCAACAAGTAAAATGACCCTACCGGGTGCCCAACTTCCGTTTGTGTAGCATAATAATTATTATCTACACGCCCGCCAACCAAAGGTGCACCGCCGGCTAATGAAGTAACTTCATTTTTAACGGTGGCAAAATTGCCGATAATATTATATTTAAATTTTTTGTTGATGCTACTGCGATAGTTAACCTCTAACTCAAAACCCTGGTTACGCATTTTACCGGCGTTTACAAATCCGCTTGCTACAGAACCTACGCTTGACGGCGGCTGAGGTTGCAGCAGCATACCTGAAGTGTTTTTAATAAAATAATCGGTAGAAACAGCTAATGCACCATCAAATAAACCGATATCTAAACCCACATCTGTTTGTGTACTGGTTTCCCAACGCACATTTGGGTTACCCAGATAGATAACCGAATTGCCTTGATTACTTACGCCGCCAAAAGGATAATATCCGGTGTTATCCACTTGTGTTACATAACTGTAATTACCAATTTCCTGATTACCCAACTGGCCAATACCTGCACGCAGTTTTAATAAACTGATCGGTTTTACATTCTTTAGAAATTCTTCCTGATCCAACCTCCAGCCTACCGAACCGCCGTAAAAGTTGCCGTACTGGTTATGCTGATCCAATCGCGAAGAACCATCCCGCCTGTAATTTAAAGTTGCCAGATATTTATCATTATAAGCATAATTTATACGGCCAAACAGAGAGAATAAAGCCCAATGACTTTGTCCGCTTCCGTTTAAAGCCGAACTGATGGCACCATTATTTAAGTATTGAAATGTAGGACTCTGATCTGCAAACGTATTACGGGAAGCACTTAACGCCTGCGAATTGCTTTTAATCAATTCACTTCCTGCTAAAAAAGTAAATACATGTTTTTCTGCAAGTGTTAAGTTATAAGTTGCCGTATTTGTCCAGTTGTAATCAAACTGGTTAGAGTTGGATTGCGCCAGGCTATTTGGTGAGTTAAAAAACCGGTCAATCCCCCAGGTAGCAAAAAACTGTTTGTAATCTGACATTAAAAAATTGGTACCGAAATCACTTCTGATTTTTAAGTTTTTGATGGGATTGATTTCTAAAAATACATTGCCCAGCAAACCATAATTATTAAAGTTCCGGTCGTAATTATCTGCAAAACCTGCCGGGTTTAAACCATCACCAAAAAATTCCGGATGAGCCGGAAGATCTACATATTGCCCGTTCTGGTTAAAAACAGGTGTCGCCGGCGTTCTGAACAAAGCATAACGGGTTACACTTGCACCCGGATTGCCTGTTCCGAAACCATCCCCAGAAGTACCAACCTGACGATTTTTTGAATAACTTAAGTTGAGGTTAATGCCGGTTGTAAATATTTTTGAAATGGTACTGTTGATGGAAGTACGCAGGTTTAACCGGTTATAAGAGGAATTTTGGATTAAGCCATCCTGGGTAAAATAATTTGCAGAAACAATATAAGTTGTATTATCGCTGCCTCCGCTGATACCCAATTGTACGTTACTGATAGGCGACGGCCTTAAAACTTCTTTCTGCCAGTTAACATCCGGCAAATTACTGCTGATGCTCGCCGGGATTTGTGCACGCCCATCATTAGCAGCAGCCGTGTTAAATGCTGCCACGTACTGGCTGGTATTTGCCATTTTTATTAAATGCTGTGGTGTTTGCACGCCTGTATAAGCATTAAGGTTTACTTTCGGCGGGCCGCTTCTACCTTTTTTTGTAGTTACAATTACAACGCCATTAGCTGCCCTGGCACCGTAAATAGCTGCTGATGATGCATCTTTTAGCACGTTAATACTCTCAATATCGTTTGGAGATATTTGATTGATCCCATTTGGCGTAGGCACGCCATCAATAATATAAAGCGGGTTGTTGTTATTAATCGTTCCGACACCTCTGATCCGGATGTTGATACCATCACCCGGTGCACCTGTATTTTGTGTTACTGCAACGCCCGCTGCTTTTCCCTGTAAAATCTGATCGGCCCCTCCAACCGGCAAACTGGCAATATCACTACTTTTTATGCTGGATACGGCACCTGTTAAATCTACTTTACGCTGTGTAGCGTAACCCACAACCAATACTTCGTTTAAGGCATTACTTGTTGCGTTTAGCTTAATAAGCATCGGCGCGTTAAAATCTACCGGCAGTGTTACCGTTGCATAACCAATACTTTTAACCTCCAATAAAGCACCTTCAGTTGCCTGGAGCGAAAAACTACCGTTTAAATCTGTGGCGGTACCTGTTGTACTGCCTTTAATTTGCACGGTAGCCCCAATCAACGTTTCATTGGTTTTGCCATCAACTACTTTCCCGGTAATTGTTCTGCTCTGCGCATTGCTTTTAAAACCTAAAAAAATGATTAAGAAAAAGCAGGCAGTTGGAGTTTTCCATTTTTTAAGTAATGTAAAATCTATCATATTATAATTGTTTAGTATTAAAAACAACTCTCCGGTTTTAATAATAAAGGCAGCTTTTTATCAAGCCTACTTGTTTTAAGATTAAAAAAATACAAGCAAACGCTTATAAAATACACTATCGGTTAAATCACTAAAAGGCCGGAGTATTTGGTTTATAAAAAATTGGTTAATCAAACCTATTAATACTAAAACTATTTAGCAAATATTTTTTATAATTTTTTAGTTTGATTAAACATCCGGAAAAGGCTAACCTCGAACTAAACGGAATTATAAATTGAAATGCTGACGATAGAAAATGTGTGGTAAAAGAAGCATCGAAATATAACTACAAGTGTTCGAAAAACTTTTTGTCATGCCGAACTTGTTTCGGTATCCCACAAGTAAGGTTTAAAACTTAGTATTAGTTGTTATTTTTCTGATTCTTCCTTCAAACCAAAAAATTATTTTAACATAAATTTTTTAGTAAATAAACATTTACTTATTTTTGTATCGGAAAAAATGATACTTCTTTTAGCAGGTAAATTATGAGACCCAAAAGTTTAGAAAAAGAGGAAGCCATCCGCACAATTGCGTTGCAGATAATTGCAGAAGAAGGCCTGGAAAATTTAAGTATGCAAAAATTAGCTAAAGCCGCCAATATTTCTCCGCGAACAATCTATATTAAATACGAAAACAAGGAAGATTTGCTGGTTAAACTTTTTATTGAAGAAGTTTTGGGTGCCTATGAAAAAGCAGTGCTGGAAAACTTTGATCCGGAAGCAGGTTTCGCCGAAGGCATAAAAAAACTCTGGCAAAATACTTTTAAGTTTTTAACCGGCAACCGGCACGCTTTTGCCCTTATCCAATACGGCAAATCTTCTCCCCTGCTTAACAAAGCTTATCAGCAGAAAAATATTAAACAAGGAGATTTTTTTGGCCTTATCCAACATTTCATACAAAGGCAGGCAGCAGCCGGCATCATCAATGATTTTCCTTTTGATGTACACCGTGCAATGTTGTTTTCACCAATTTTTGATCTTGTTAACGAATATTTTGATTATGAGGCAAGGCACGAACAAATTATTACCGTAGAAGTGCTTTCAGCTTGCTGTGAAGCGGTAATTAAAGGAATGCTAAAATAAATTAACACCAAATAAATTAGAAACAATGAACTTAATTAAAAACATCCAGATCGCAATTGTTGGCTGCGGCCCAGGCGGTTTAACACTTGCCAGGCTTTTACAAACAAAAGGTGCAAGCGTTAAAGTTTATGAAAGAGACCATAACAGCGATGCCAGAGCGAAAGGCGCTACACTGGATTTGCACGATGAATCCGGCTTAAAAGCAATCAGAGAAGCGGGTTTAATGGCAGAGTTTATGGCTAATTACCGGCCGGGTGCAGACCATTTACGGATCGTAAACAAAAATGGAAATATAGTGATAGAAGATAATGTGAACAGAGGAGACGAATTATCACGCCCGGAGATAGACCGTGGGCCGCTGCAAAAAATCCTGCTCGATTCCTTACAACCCGATACCGTAGTTTGGGACAGCCAGTTTGTAGCATTGCACCCGCAGGATAATTCATGGCGGTTAGAATTTAAAAACGGTACCTCTGCTTATGCCGATTTAGTGATAGCTGCGGATGGCGCAAACTCAAAAATCCGCCCGTATGTTACGCCCGTCAAACCTTTCTATTCCGGCGTTACCATGGTAGAAGGTGCCGTTTATAATTCTGAAATAGCGAGTCCGAAAGTACACGAATTATTACACGGCGGAAAAATATTTGCCCTGGATGATGAAAAAAGCCTGATCGTAAGTTCTAAAGGAGACGGAAGCCTGGTTTTTTATACCGGCTGCAAAACTGCCGAAAGCTGGAGCCGCGATTGCGGAATCGATTTTACCGATAAAGCCCAGGTTCTTGCATGGTTTAAAACCGAATACGCTGGCTGGAGCGATTTATGGCAGGAATTATTTGAAAACGCAAGTGCTGCTTTTATACCCCGCCCGCAATATTGTATGCCTTTAGACCAGGCCTGGGAAGCCTTGCCTAACCTTACCATGTTGGGCGATGCAGCGCATTTAATGCCGCCTTATGCCGGCGAAGGCGTAAATATGGCGATGCTGGATGCTTTAGAATTAAGCCAGTGCTTAACAAATAATATATATAAAAATTTACAAGAAGCAATTGCAGCATACGAAAAACAGATGCTGGCCAGAAATTCGGAAACGGCAGCCCAAACGTTAGAATCAACTGCAGCGTTACATTCGCCAAAAGCTATTTCTTATTTTAATGAAGCAATTGGCTAAATTTTATTTTTGTTTAGTATAAAGCGGGAACATGAATAAACAGGTGTAAAAGAAGCATTCGCCGGAAAATTGCCCTCGTTGTAATTCGTCGTTTTTCACATCGACAGAACCGGCATAAATATTTTCTGAAATTTTCACCAAAAACAAAGATAGAATCAATATTAATCCAAACCATGATTTTAATTAGCTGTTAATATTTCTTCTTAACAAAATAATAATTATGGAACAATTAAAAGCAAAAGGTTACGGCGCAACCGGTTCTATCCTCAACAGTTTAAAACCGATGACATTTGAACGTACACCACCAAAAGAAGACGAAGTACTGATTGATATTTTGTATTGCGGCGTATGCCACTCGGATTTGCATCAGGTAAAAAACGACTGGGGCAATACCTTGTATCCTTGTGTGCCCGGCCACGAAATTGTAGGCAAGGTGATGCAGGTAGGCAGCAGTGTTACAAAGTACAAAACCGGCGATTTGGTTGGCGTAGGTTGTATGATTGATTCCTGCGGACATTGTAACCCTTGTGAAGAAGGAGAAGAAAACTACTGCGAAGGCCCGGTAAGCTGGACGGCTACCTACAACGGGCCGATGAAACCGGATGGCAGCGGCTACAATACGTACGGCGGCTACTCGGATAAAATAGTGGTAAAAGAAGCATTCGTTTTAAAAATACCTGATGCCTTGGATATTAAAGCCGCAGCACCGATTTTATGTGCAGGTATTACCACTTATTCGCCTTTAAAACACTGGGGAATTAAACCAGGAAGCAAAGTTGGCGTTGTTGGGGTTGGCGGTTTGGGCCACATGGCTATCAAAATAGCTACCGCGATGGGTGCCGAAGTAACCGCTATTACCCGTGATAAGGAAAAGCGTGCGGATGCCGAACGTTTCGGTGCCAAACAAGTGCTGATTTCTACTAATAAAAAGGAAATGACAAAACACGAGCTAACGCTCGATTTCTTACTAATTACTATCCCGGATGAGTTTGAAGTAAACAATTACATAAATTTGTTAAAACGAAACGGCGTATTAACAACAGTAGGTTTGCTGGCACCTTATTCTAAAGCACTAAATAATATGAATATGGCTATGCACCGAAGGTCTGTGGCCGGTTCGCTTATCGGCGGCATTGCCGAAACACAGGAAGTATTAGATTTTTGTGCACAGCATGATATTTTGCCGGAAATCCAAATGATCAAAATTCAGGATATCAACGATGCCTACGATAAAATGATGGATGAAGAAGTACATTATCGATATGTAATTGATATACAATCCCTCAAGGATGAACCTGTAAACTAAACAGGAACTGTTAAAAGGCCTGCAAAATAAAAAATGCAGGCCTTTTTTGTGGATGCTTAGCTTAGATTTAACCGCAACTTAAAAGTTGTTGTAGATTAAATAAACTCTTTGATGTTTTTCTGCAATAAAAAAAGAATACCAAAAACGCATTGGTAAAATTATTACAGCTATGTTTTCAAAGCTATCTTCCTTATAAAACTACTCTTTTACCGGTTGCGGCAGAACGCTTTGCAGCATCCAGTATTTCCATAACGATCATATTATATTTTAATGATGATAAGTCGTCCGTTCCCGGGATTTTGTTTTGAAGAACGGCAGTGAGATAAGTAATCGGAGAAGCGATATCAGCAGCCAAAGGTTCCGCTTTTTTAGAACCTTTAATATTTTCCCGCATCCTGCTGGTAATGTTCTCGTTATTTAATGCGTGCAGATATCCTTTTTCGCCGAACACTTCCATATCTTTTATCGAAAACGGCCAGTTCCAGGACGCTTCAATCATTCCTATCGCTTCCGGATATTCTAAAATTACGGTTGCATCATCCTCCACTTTAGGGTAAACAGCAGGTTTGTAATGCCGGGTAATTGCGGTAACCGCAATTGGTTTATTTCCTTTCATCAGCCAGGTCATCAAATCTGCCCCGTAACATCCAAAATCATTTAACGCACCTGCACCATTCAAAACAGGATCCGTCAGCCAGCTTAAAAACGCCGGACTACAGCCAATTTCTTTCGGACCCTGATGCCCGTCGTGTACAACCATTTTTTTAATCCGGCCGATACTATCGCTGTTTATGGTGTTATAAACATCTTTGTATGAAGCATACCACGTTGTTTCAAAGTTAGTTAACACCTTGATGTGATATTTATTCGCTAATGATTCGATCTGTTTTGCCTGTGCTAAAGTTGCTGCCAAAGGTTTTTCTACCATAACCGAAATTCCTAAAGGAGCGCATATTTCTACAACTTCCAAATGTTTTCCAACGGCGTTGTAACCTAAAACCGCATCAGGCTTTTTAGCTACCAATAACTTTTTTAAATCGGCAGCAAAAAGCGATTCCGGCAAATGATACAACTTGCTAAACTTTTGCTGTAACTGCTGATCAGGTTCGGCAATACCCACAATATCTACCGAACCTTTATTGTAAAGGCTTAATATTCCATGAACATGATCATGGTTTAAACCTGCAACAACAACCCGCAAAGGCTTTTGGGCAAAACTAACTTTTGATATACTAAACAAAATTAACAGAGCAAAAACGACTTTTGTAAAATAGCCGATTGCTTTTTTGGTATCTCTTTTACACATAATTATAATCTGAAAAACGAAATTAAGTTACAAAGGTGCGATTATAATTTTTACCGTTAAAAGAAGCATTAAGATAATAATTCCGTTAGCATGAATTAAATTCAGGGATCAAATAATTATCCCCACAAAAGGCCAAAAAAGCTATTGCTTCACGTTAATCCTATTTACAAGTTTGGTATCCAAATCGGTTTGAAAATCAGTGCCGTTTTCTATTTTAACAGGATAAGCTTTGCGGTTATTTGGTGCGCCGGTACCTTGAAATTCCCTGATCTTTAAATTTTTAAAGTTATTTACTTCGATACCATTACTTAAAAATGTTGCGCGGGCATTTGTCCACGAAAGCTTAAAATCTTCGATGGTTAACCCGTCCACATGTTCGGCCAGAAACCCGGGAATATCTTTTGCAAAAATCTGATTCTTTTCGCCCATCACGCCGCGCAAATCAATGTTGCCTCCTGCTGTCTCGTTCAATTTACTATCCGTCAGTTCAAATAAAATATTTTTAAAAGATACATTTTTGATTACACTTTCCTCTGTACCATAAACCAGCATCCCGGCCTCTCCTTTACAGATAATATTGTTGAACTGCACATTTTCAATAGTACCCAGTTTAACATTTTCGTTTCCCCGGATGGCAGAAATATGGATCGGTTCTCCGTTTCCCCACCAATCGCCGGTACGAAGTTTGGTTTCGATATAAATATTAGAAAAAGATATATTTTTTAAAGAGCCTTCATCCCGTAAAAAAATCCCGATCCCTCTGGTAGAATTGGTGATATTGACATTGCTGACACGGATATTCTGAACCGAGTTCTGATCTAAAAACCCGATCCGGATACCGCTCGAAGAAGATTGCAGGTTACAATTACTGATCACGATATTTTCTGAAAGATGCCTGAGATGCTTAAAACCAGGTATCTCAAAATGATGGTTAAAGCCTACAATCGCCAGGGCATCGTCTCCCGTACGGATATCGCAGCCATCAATAATTACGTTGGTGCAGCTGGTTACATCAATACCATCCGCATTCGGGGCAAGCATATTGTTCCACAACCGGATGCCGCTAACATGCACGGCATCACAATCCGCAAAGTGCATGCACCAAAACGGGGCTGATTTGATAAACACATCTTTTACGGTAACTTTTTTGCAGTTGCTGAAAACGAACATTTGATAAGGCCGGTCTTTAGGCACTAAAGGGCCGTCTCCGATACCTGCTTCTACATGCCTGAAATTGTTTTTCTGACGGGAATATTTGGTTATAACCGTATCCAGCTTTTTAGCCTGGTTTGCTTCTAAATAAGTATCGCCGCTGCCATCTATTTGTCCTTCGCCGGTGATGCTTATATTTTCTGCATCTTCGGTAAAAAACATGCCTTTGTGTATTGGCAAATATGGCTTTTCGGGCGTATAAGGTTCATAATCGCTCAAAATTTTGCTTCCCTGCAAAACAGCACCGCTTTCTAAATACAAATGAACGTTACTTTTGAGGTTAACCGTGCCTATTACAAACACGCCTGAAGGAATAACAACGATACCGCCGCCGGCAGCATTACAGGCATCAACCGCTGCCTGCAAAGCCTTTGTGTACACCTTTCCGGTATTTTTTACCGCGCCGTAAGAACTGATATTATAAGATACGGTTTGTGCAAAGCCATTTAAAAATAACGTTATCAAACAAAACAAAACAGCAGGATACTTTAGGTTGATAGAATTCATAACAAAGTTGAAATAAGCATTAAGTTTACTAAAAATAGTAAAGGTTTATCCGTCAAATTTATCCTGATGGCCTAATTCTTTTATAATACTTATTTAACTTATCCTGATCTAAAAAATCAGCGCGAATATTTTAAAGTTATTCTTTTACAGGTTTTATGCTAATTCTAACTAAAACAACGAAACAAATTTGATTAATAACTGGAATTTAAAAAACTCTTCCATTTATAATCAAAGTTAAATTTATGATTAAAAACTGATGCTTCTTTTACCGGCAAATTTTTTGTTTTATCTACGGAAACTGAAGTATAATAGTAAAAAAAGTTGACGTTTTATTCTGTCCGCCAGCTTTTGCCAAACCAACATTATAGTAGTTTTATCTCAAATTTTAGTCTCAGATTTTATCCATTCTTCGTAAGAAATAATTCCTAATTCTGGCCTTCCATTTCCATCTAAGATTGAAATAAACTCAAGATAATGGCCGTCTGGATCATTAAAATAAATTGCAATTGCTGGCACCCAAGCAAATACCATTGGTCTTTCAGTTCCGTCATTTAAAAAGTTATAAGGATTTAAATTGTGTTTTTTTAAAAAGTCAACCGACTTGTTCAAAATAAAGTCTTTATCACAACGAAAAGCAAAATGCCGTTTGTCAATTTCAGCTTTTGGTTTTTCCCAAAGTCCCAACATTGCTTCTTTCGGTTTTCCTATCCAAAAAAATGCAGTTTGTCGTTCTACCTCAAAATAACATTGTTTAAGTCCAAGTATATTTTTGTAAAAGGTAATTGAGTTTTCTAAGTTTTCAACAAATAAATGAGTTTCAAAAAGTCCTTTTATCATGATCAATTTCCGTCAGTTGTTTGTTGTCTAACTTTTCTTTTGCATTTCTGCCGGTAATACGTATTTACAAAATTAATTTAATGTAAGTATCACTTTACTATCCGCTACAAAACTAAAAGATCAAATAGTTTCATATTCTAAAAACAAAATCAGTTTAGTTTTTAAGAGCCTATAAATTTATATCTCAAAAAACTGATGCTTCTTTTATGCCTATAAATTGCGCATGCTATATCAACCCAAAAAGAACAGTAGTTACTGTTTTTTAGGTGATAAAAGAAGCATAAGCTAAATTCCCGTTTCCATAAAACTTGCTTTTTGTATGATTTAAAAAGGGTTACAAATTTTCATCATAATCCAACGGCATTAATTCTGCGGCTTTTTCCCAGGCCCAGTAACCTTCAAAGAAAAGACCGTTAGCAGGTTCGTAAAGTCCGTTTTTGTCCAGGTTTACGGATGGTGCCAACAGATAAACAAGAGACGTTTGCCCTTTTGGAATGTCTGCAGCCGGCTCCCGGATATCGCCAAAGCTGTAATTACTAAATTCTGCCGGTTCTTTTTCTTTGGTGTAGATCACGAACAGGCAATCGTTAAAACTCAGTTTTTTAAAATCCTTGTTTGAGGTTATAAGCAGGCTGTCAAAGGAGATAATCCTATCTTCCAGAACGGGCTGCTTTCCATTTTCAGATATAATTCCCTGCATGGGGCGGTTTAAAAGTTTCATCACCACAAAGCCTTCCTCGGAAACGCGGCCACTGTAAACAGATTTGATAAAGTGATTAATAGATCCTAAATAAGCGGTTTTCCTGTTTTTGATCCAGTTTGCCTGCTGGGCAGGGCTGCCGCTTAGTTCCTTGAAAGATGGATAACCTTGAAAAGTAACAATTTGGGTGTTCTCGTTAAATTGGAAGTCTGCCAGTAAATATTTGATTTCGTAGCCCAAAGCTTTATTTTCGACGATCAAAAACTCATCTGAATTGGCTGTCAATACTTTTGCTTTTTTATCGTAATTGAAAAACAATACATTCGGATTAATGAGTTTACAGTATCTAACGTTGTAGCTCTGGCCTAAAAATTCTTTTTTAAAAAGTGCCAGATGCTTTTCCCGTTCATAATCCGGATGAACCTTAATTTCCTTTAAAAACAAACTGCTGGGCCGAAGCCTGATTTTTAACTGTACCGGTCCGTCTTTTAACTGAACTTGCTGCACAAAAGCCGCGTAGCCGATCATCTTTACAACTACCTGATACGCACCCGGCATCAGGTTATCCAAATGGAAATCTCCTTTATTGTCTGAGGCTGTAATGCTTTTGGTATTGGTTAAAAAAACAGTAGCTCCCGGAAGGGCCAAATGCTTTTCATCTTGTACTGTCCCTGAAACAGATGTGATTTGCGCCTGAGTGTGGAGCGTTAAAAATAGCAGCAGGTAAAATACTGATCGGGATAACTTCATTTGAGGCACGATTGTGCCTAAATATAGTAAGAAAGCCTAAAACTTAAAATTACGGAGGGAAATTGATTAAGTTGAAAAGCTTTAATACCCGGAATGCAAGTGTGAGGCAACGAAGGTAAAAGGGCAGATTGCAAAAACAGCCACCAATAAATTGGTGGCTGTTTTGGAAAAAACTACATAGACTGCAAAATACTTTTTGCAATTTTCGTATGCTCGTCATCACCTTTTTTGGCTTCATCCAAGCATGCCTGCATATCCTGCTGGGCCTGGCTAAGGCCTGCCTGTGAAGCATAACTTAACTGGGTACCAAAAGCAGCAATCCAGTAATGTATTGCTAACTGCCCGCTGGCAATTATACCTAAATCGCGGGTGTCATCATCGGGTGCTTTGTCTCTGATCTTTTTACTAACTTCATAATGTGCCTTCAAAATTTCGTTTTCCTCTTCTGCGCTGCCGCCCGCTTCTTCCAAGGCACGATCAATTCTTTGTAACCAGATTTTTGACTTTTCATTGCCTTCTTTCAGTGCATTTTTAAGCTCGGTGTTTTTTGCGGCATCCTGTATTTCATCTGTAGCATCTGCTGCTACTTTGCTCCCGGCTTTCATAGCTGCAAAACCTTGTTTAACCAGCTCCTTCAATTCCTGTTCTTTCATTTTTTGTTTTTTAATAATTAGTTAATCTTTATTTACCTGTTTTAGTAAATTTTTTAAACAGATTAAAATTGAACATCCCTACTTTATTTATGTTTTGACTTAATCCTATTATGATAATATTTTAAACTAAAAGAAAAAAAGCTGAATTAGAACTGGTGCTACTAAAAAGACCAGCTAAAAGCAGGATGAATGAAAGTTTCTAAAATAAAATCTGCTGATTTATAATGCTTCTTTTATCACCTAAAAAACATGGCAGCTTCCTGCTTTTTACATCAATATCAAATACAAAAACAGAATTTACCGGCATAAAAGAAACATGATTATTTTTATGCTGATCAACATTAAACAAGGTTCATTTTTTATTAAAAAGATTTCAGGCGGATAAGCTATTTTCTGTTATACTTCTTTTTATCGCAGAAGCATAAAAACAAAAAGCCCTGCCGTTTTACAGGGCAGAGCTTTTCATACTGTTTTTAACGCTATTTTTTAAGCAACAACGGAATATAAACTCCGAAAGTAATATTCCGGCCCATGTTGTAAACACCAAAAGTTGGATCGGTTTGGTCTAAACGCCCTGGTTTTAAACGGCTTAAAGCATCGTAATAAGCTTTATTCAACAAATTATTTCCGGTGATGGTTAACCTCAAAGGCTGATTTTTCAGCATTAAAGTAGTCCCGATGCTGGCATTTAGCAAAGTGTAACCGATGGTCGGGGTTTCAAAATCAGGATCGTAACGGTTTTGTGAAAAGAAGTTTTCAATCCCAACTGCAATAAACGACTCGCGGGTACTTTTAATTTTTGGCTCAAAGCGTAAGGTATTGCGCAAATTTCCGGCAGGAACAAAAGATAAAGGTTTATCAGCCGAAGTGTTTTGTGCATGTGTATAACCAAACGTGTTTTCAAAATGGATAAAAGAAGTTGGATGCAGGGTTAAACTTCCTTCAAAACCATACAAATTGGCATTTACCTGCCCGTAACGGAAAACCGGGTAAAGCTGCGGGTTACCGTTATCATCAATAACTGTAATATTATCGCCTTTTACATTGGAGGCATAGATAAAATTATGGATATAGTTTTCGTAAATCCCAACGCTTCCGGTAACAAACTTGCTGTCGTATTCTAAAGTTGCATCTGCCTGGTAACTCCTTTCCGGTGCCAGGTTCGGGTTGCCAACTTCGTAACGGAAAGTACCTTCGTGTACACCGTTTGAACCTAATTCTGCCGGATTTGGTGCCCGGAAAGCAGAACCTGCATTGGCTTTAAAACTGAGGTAATCATTAAATTCGTGCGTATAACCTAAAGCACCGCTGATGTTAGAAAAAGTATTGGTAAAAGGAGTAAACCTGGTTTCGCCTTCATCAATTAAACCTTGGCCGTTATTTTTACGGTAATCGTAGCGCACACCTGCATTGAATGTATTTTTTGTCCAGGTTTTTTTAACGTATGCAAAAGCACCGATGCCGTAAGTATCATAAGCAGGGATTAAAAATTCGGTTCCTTTATTTAAACTATGCCCTGCATCTCCGCTAACACCAAAAACCGGCTGCCATCCATTGCTTTCGTCCAGGTAATATTTTAAATCAGCGGTGTAAGTATTCAGGTCGAAAAACAAAGCAGGATCGGCTTCATCCAATTCGCGGCGTTGATTTTTCTGATAACCCAGATCAACTTTTAACTGACCGGCAGGCAGGATGAAATTACTGTTCCAGCCAACTTTATAATGGCGGATATCCTGCCTTGGAAAATCCAGCGTACGGCTTCCTTTATCATCTACAGCTATCGGATCGCCCGGCTCAGCATCATAAAAACCAATATTATTTTTAAAGTAAGAAACATTAATGTGCGAATAACCCCACTCTTTATTCAGGCCGATCATACCGCTCAAATTCGTTTCATTATAACCGGAATTCGGGAAATAACCGCTCGGCGTTTTAAAAGAATAAGCGTTGAGGTAACTGCCGCGGGCACGC
This sequence comes from Sphingobacteriaceae bacterium, assembly GCA_903642215.1. Classification (GTDB taxonomy): domain Bacteria; phylum Bacteroidota; class Bacteroidia; order Sphingobacteriales; family Sphingobacteriaceae; genus Mucilaginibacter_A. The sequence continues at coordinate 152,789 of CAHJWG010000003.1, forward strand.
CAAACAAAACCTTTTTCGTTACCGGTTAACATTAAAGAACTGCCGGATAAACCATTATTGGTTGAGTAATTAGATAAAACCTCGCCCTGAATTTGTCCTTCCGGGGCAGGCAGCGGTTCCAGTAAATTAATTACACCGCCCAAAGCATCAGAGCCGTACAGTAAAGAAGCTGCACCGCGCAGTATTTCTGCCCTTCCAACTTTATACTGGTCAATTTCTATTCCGTGTTCATCGCCCCACTGCTGGCCTTGCTGTTTAACGCCGTCATCCAACGTAACCACGCGGTTATAACCTAAACCGCGGATAACCGGTTTGGAAATAGACGGGCCGGTTGTAATTTGCGAAACGCCGGGTACCTGCCGGGCAATAGCATCAATTAAATTCGTGGAAGGAAGCAGCAGTTGCGTACGGTTTAAAGTAGAAACCGAAGTACTGTTTTGCTTACTGTTAGAACTGATGGGCGTACCAACAACCACCACTTCACTGCCTTCAATAATGCTGGGCTGTAAAGCAAATTCAAGTGCTGTATTGGTAGAAAAATCAATGGTTTGCGAACTGGTTTTATAACCGATAAACTCTACCTGAACCAAAAAACGGCCTCTTTTAGGAATAGAATTAAGCGAAAACTCGCCATTTGCATTTGTGGTAGCCGTAACTTTAATTTGCGGGATAGAAATAACTGCGCCAGGCAAAGGTTCTTTAGTTTCTGCATCAATTACCCGGCCGGTTAAGGCAACAACATCGGCAGAATAAGCAGGTAAAAAAAAGGCAGATAAAAATAGTATTAAGAGGGAAATCTTAATTTTCATAACATAGGAAATAAAGTGTAATTGTTCTGTTTAAATAATAAATAGCCGGATCAGCCGGTAATCAAAATCAAACTAAAACCGGTGGCGATAATCCATCGGCATGAACTAAAGAATTTCCTTTGTAAAAATGCTGTGCAGTTTCAAAGATCCGGATAGCCGGGGTTTGAAGGTAATAATAAAAATGTATCTGATTCCAGTAAACCGGCGCATGGTACATCTGGTCGCAAAGCGCACATTTTTCTAATACAACTTGATGAGAACCGCCGGGATTATGGATGTGATAAACTGCTGATTCACATTTAAAATTGTGCTGATGGGCATACAATATAAACTGCCCCGCTGCAAAAATGAGCAGCAGTGTCCAGGAAAAAATCAGATGTAATTTGCTTTTATTCAAAATACCCGTAACAATTTTTTAACAATCAATTTAAACCAGTTGTTAATGCAACATCATTTCGCGTTCAAAAATAGGGTGTTATTGCTATCAGTGCAGTCATGTTGCAGTAACATTATAATGACAGACTTTAAGATCAACCGGCTTTGCCCTTATCCGAAACAAAGATTTTCCTCAAATAAAAGTTTCAATTATTACTTAGTTGAGGGATTTTTTCCAATAATGCCGTAATGACCTTAATACCGTTTGAACGATTTCCTGCTGGCCGGCAGAAGAATTTAAATACCTTTCCTCAATCGGATTGTTAATAAAACCTGTTTCTACCAATACAGCCGGCATGGCACTTTCGGCCAGCACAAGTACGCCCTGTTCTTTAACGCCAAGGCTAAGCCGGTTATCGTGTTCCTTAAACTCGTTGATCAACAATTTACCAAATAAAATACTTTGCTTACGGTACTTCTGCAAAAAAGCGTTTATCATAATTGCGTTGCTGGGATCCTGATCGGTAAGGTGCTTATAGTTTTTTTGATAATCTTTTTCCTGATAAATAGCAGAATTTTCCCTGATTGCTTCAACCTGCTCTTCTTTTCTGTGGAAACCGTAAACCAGCACCATTGCGCCGGCCTGTTTGCGTACAGAACCGGCAATTCCTTCCGGGGAAGAATTACAATGAATGGAAATAAATAAATTACCATGGTTTTCATTGGCAATGGCTGCTCTCTTTTTCAATTCAACAAACGTATCTGTGGTTCTGGTGAGGATCACATTAACACCCGGAATATCTTTTGTAATCTCAGCCTTCAACTTTTTCCCGATGCTAAGTGCTACATTTTTTTCTAAAGAATAAGATCCGCGCGCTCCGGGATCTTTTCCGCCGTGGCCGGGATCTATAATAACTGTTTTAATACCGAACGACGGTTTTATAGAATCTGCCGGAAAACTGTTGCTGTTTAGCAAAAATGGATTTATCAGGAAGCCGATACAGGCGATAAGTAATTTCAAAGGGACAATTTTTTAGCAAAATTAATAAACTCTTAACAAATGCAACATCACTGCATTTAATGATTTTACTATTATCTTTGCCTGGTAAATATTAAAAAACATGATTCCGCAAAGTTATAACGAATGGCACCATTGCATTACACAGGCTTGCAAAATTAAAATGGATAAAAATTTTATCCAAACACGCATTGCCGCTATGGAGAACAGGAACGACAGCCAAACCATCAGTTTTATCCAGCTTTATGGCGAAGAACATTACCAAAACGTACTCGGCTGGTTTTACCAGGCTGATCAAACTGTTTTCGCATGATTGCAACACAAGCTAAACCCGTTACCATTTTAACCGGCTTTTTGGGTGCCGGCAAAACTACTTTTTTAAACGCAATAATTGCCTACAAAAAAGATATCAAACTGGCCATCATCGAAAATGAATTTGGTAAAGAAAGCATTGACGGACAATTAGTTATCGGTGCCGAAGAAAATTTGTTTGAACTGAGCAACGGCTGTATCTGCTGTTCGCTCAATGATGATTTTTATGCGCTGCTGGAAACGTTATGGGGCAAAAAAGATAGTTTTGATGAACTGGTGATCGAAACTACCGGCATTGCAGATCCGGCTTCGGTTGCCAGTCCGTTTCTCACCAATCCTTCCCTCAGCAATTATTACCGGCTAAAAAGAGTAATTTGTTTGATTGATGCCCGGCTGATTGAAAACCAGTTGAAAGAAACGGAGGAAGCACGGAAGCAAATCAGTTTTAGTGATATTTTGATGATCACCAAAACAGATTTAGTAGATGAAGAACAGTTGCAAAACGTGAAAAAAATACTGAAAAAGATCAATCCTTTTTCCATCGTTCTTATCGGCAATAAAGAAAATTACCCGTTAAAAGAAGCATTTGAAGCCGAACCGAATAAACTCATTACCGTTAAGGCACCAAAATTTGCAGGAAATTTTGGTGTAAAACACGATCATCATCAGCACGATGATGTGGTTTCTTTGTGTTTTTATTTTACGGAAACATTTGATCTGGAAGCTTTATTTCATCGTTTAACCGTTTTTTTAAATTTCCAGGCGAAGGATATTTATCGTGTAAAAGGGATTATCAACGCGCACAATCAGGAGGAAAAAATTATCCTGCAATCCGTTTCCTACGATCTGTCGCTCGCTACCGGAAATAATTGGACGGCAGACGAAGAACGCCTTAGCCGTATTGTTTTTATCGGCAAAAAACTAAAGCCCGAAGGTTTTGAAAAAATGCTGCGGCAGTGTTTATATAATAGTAATTTGGCAAAAGATTATTCGTATTAATGTTAACATCGATTTGTATCGAACTATAAACACGACTCTGAACACATCAATACTTTAATTTTTTAAAAAATTAACTTTTAATGTGCATGCTTCTTTTATCACCTAAAAATCAGCATGAAACCGGCAATTAAGATTGGCATTTTAACCGTATCCGACAGGGCAAGCGCAAAGGTTTATGAAGATGTTTCGGGGAAATACATCATCAGTTTATTGAAAGAATATTTAGTTACTGATTGGGAAGCTGTTTACCACGTGATCCCGGATGAACAGGAATTGATTGAAAATTCCCTTATTCGATTAGCAGATGAAGAAAACTGCTGCCTGATTATTACCACCGGCGGAACCGGGCCGGCCAAAAGAGACGTAACGCCCGAAGCAACCGAAGCGGTTTGCCAGAAAATGCTGCCCGGTTTTGGCGAATTGATGCGGAAAGTAAGTTTAGAGCAGGTTGCAACCGCTATCCTGTCGCGGCAAACGGCAGGCATCCGTAACCAAACCCTGATGATCAATTTACCGGGGAAACCTGCTGCCATAAGCACTTGTATAGAAGCTGTTTTCCCGGCCGTTCCTTATTGTATTGATCTGATTAACGGCCCTTATTTAGAATGTAACCCGCAGAAAATAAAAGTTTTCCGGCCGGCCGTTTCCTAATTTTTACCTGATAAAAGAAGCATCAGCTTAAACCAAACTTGGCAATTATTTAACTTTCCAACTGATTAGAAATCTGGTAAGCAGCTGCCTGTTTAGCTATTTTTGCCGATCCTTTTTCAAAATAGTAATCAATCCGGCCTAAATTAATCCCGGCCCAGCCAACCTGGTTAATCGTGGTAATTTTGCCGTCCAGGTTTTTAATATCTTCCGGCTGCTCCATAAAAGTATGCGTGTGGCCGCCGATAATCAGGTCGATATTTCTAGTATTTTTCGCCAATACCTGGTCAGAAACCTTGTCGTCATTATATTTATAACCCAAATGCGAAAGGCAAATTACCAAGTCACATTTATAGTCGTTTTTTAAAATTGCCGCATACTCGTTTCCTTTTTTTATCGGGTCGAGGTAAACCGTTTCCAGATAATTTTTCTGGTCAACCAAACCTTTTAACTCAATACCCAAACCAAAAACACCAATTTTCAGGTTTCCTTTTTTAAAGATTTTATACGGCAAATAAGCATTTTTCATCACCGTATCAGAAAAATCATAATTGCTTACCAGAATCGGGAAATTAGCATTTGGCAACTGCTTGTAAAAACCTGCTATGCCGTTATCAAAATCATGGTTTCCCATTGTCGAAGCATCGTAACGCAGCTCGCTCATCAGCTTCATTTCCACTTCTCCGCCAAACAAATTAAAATAAGGCGTTCCCTGGAAAATGTCGCCGGCATCCAGCAAAAGCACGTCTTTTTGTTCTGCCCTGATTTTTTTAATCAACGCCGCCCGCCTGGCCACGCCGCCCAAGCCTTGGTTTCTGGAACCATCCATCGGGAAAGGATCAATACGGCTGTGCACATCGTTGGTATGTAAAATGGTTAGCCGCCGCAAATCTCCGCCCGCCAAAGCATCTAAAGAACTTGCGCTTAAAGCAAAAGCCGTGGCTGCAATGCTGCTTTGCCTGATAAAATTTCTGCGGTTAATTTTTTGTAATTCTTCCATCTAATTCGGCGTTAACTGGTTTCCCTTCAGCAGTTTGTGTTTTGATATAATTGATGAGTGCATCGCGAATTTTTAAACCTAAAACCTTTTTTTCCTGCGGATTTTGCAAACCGTTGATATGATCTCCGCCGTCGGCAACATAATCCGAAGTCAGGATTGTATAGCTTTTATTCGGGTCGAAGGGCTTTCCGGCAATCAGCACATTTTCGGGTTTTTTATTGATGATCTGCATTTTCAAACCGGCTTCCGGCTGGCCGCCCGAAGCGGCGATTGCCGTTAAAAACGACTGCGTGTCTGTTCCGTTTAATTTTAAAACAACCAGTTCGTTTTCAAAAGGCATCAATTCAAAAACATTGGTTAAACGGATGTCGCCTTTAGGCAAAATGTTACGCAAACCGCCTTTGGTGCTGGGCATGGTAAAATCAATATTGGGGTCGATTTTCTTTGCTTCAACTAAAACTGCATCCGAGAAAAAGTTACCCAGTAAACTTTCCGGTTCGTTGCTTTTGGTAAGTTCCTGCGTGCTGCGGCCAATTACCGCATTCATTTGTGCATCCAGCTGCTGTTTGTAAGGCTGATAATCTTTCAAAATGGCAGAATCCGCATTTAACTGATTACTGATAGAATATTCTGTACGGTTTGCCTTAACTAACTGATAATGAGATTTGCAGGAAACAAAATTTATACCTGCTAAAAACAGTATCAGGTATTTTAATGGGAAGCAGGACTTCGTTTTCATAAATCCAGACTGGCGTTTGTTAAAATAACAGGTATATCCACCGCAACATTTTTATGCTCTAACTTTAGCGTTCCTTTTACCCTTACCGTTTTAAAAGTGAAATCCGCCGGGTCGTTCATTTCAATCAAAATCATGATCGGGTTGCCGTTTTTCCCGCAAAAAGCACACTGGTTAATGGGCAAAGTGGATAACAGAAATTTATTTTGCTTGCGGCCGCCTTTTAAAGGGATCATGTAGCCTTCCAGTTCAAAAGGGCGATTGTTAAAACGCGTTACCGTTTCATCGTAAACCGGGTAAATTTCTGTCGGGCTAACCTGGTTAAATTTCACCATGCCGATAATTCCCCAGTTAAAAGAATCCATCTGGTCTGTGGCTTTATGCTGCGCTTTTAACAGGCCCGGCATCAGCATAAAAACAACCGGTAAAAGAAGCATCAGCCTTTTCATTTTGAAACTAATTTGGCGTTCAGCAAGCGAAATTCTGCCGGAGAATTATCTGTTTCATCTAAAACCAGTTTTCCTTTTATCGTAATTACATGGTCGATGTATTCAATCGGTTCATCCAGTTTAATTTGTACCATCGACGGAATATCTCCCTGGCCGCAAAACGGACATTGTTCTATCGGCAGTACAGATAACATAAATTCCTGATGCAGCCTTCCCGCTTTAATCGGAACCATGTATCCCGGCAAATCAATCACTTTGGCATTCAATGCTTTTAATTCGGGAGGGAAATAAATGCTGTACCTACCTTCTTTCAGCTTGTATGTTTTGGTTGCTAAAATTTCCCAATTCGGAGAAGTTATATTGTGCTGGGCAAAAGCGGCGGTGCAAAAACAGGTAAAAATTACCAGGGCGACTAATATTTTTTTCATGATGATCTGGATAAAGTTTTAGAAATATCTGTACGATAAGCTTCAATTGCCGGGATAATTGCGGCGATAATGCCGATACAAATACCGGTGAAAATCAGATAAAATTCGTCTTTCATAAAAACCATTCCGGTTAATTTAGCTTGAGAAGATTCCTGATACAAACCGATGATCTGCATAATTAAATGTCCGAAAAATAAGCCGATAATGCTGCCAACCAAAGTAAGGATAACCGCTTTTAAAATAATAAGGGTAAACAAAGCAGCCGGCGATGCGCCCATGGTTCGCATAACGGCTAAATCGTAACGGCGTTCTTTTAAAGAATTATACAAACTGATAAAAACGCTGACGGCAGAAACGCCCATAATAAAATAAGCAAACCATTGCAGCGTATCAATCCCGACACCAATCAGACTGAAAAGACGTGTGCTTTCCATGGCCGGAGAAGCGGCCTGCATATTGGTGGATTGGTTTACCATCCGCGGAAATAAAATAATCGACATGGGCGAGCGATACTGTATTAACAAAGAAGTGATTTCTTTTTCGCCGTTTTCAAAAGGTTCGGGTTTGCCGTTTCCGGCTGCCTTTTCTTTGTGTTCTTCGGGCTGCTCGTGCATTTTCCAAACACTTGCAACATTAGTCAGCACGATATTATCGGTAACGTTGTGCTGCGGTTTTAAAATTCCGGTAACAATATAAGCGTGGCTTTTGTGGATATCGCTGCTGCCGGTTAAGCCGTGTGCGCCAAAAAACCGGCTTCCTACCTTTAAATGTGCTGCTGTAGCTACGTTTTGGCCAACGGTAACTTCAAAATCCTGCTGCCAGAATTTACCTTTTTCCAGGCTTAGCTGATAAAGGCTGATAAAAGAAGTATCCGTGCCGGCAATGCGGTACCCGTTGTAATTATCGCCCAAAGCCAGCGGTACAGCTCTCTTTACCAATGGATTACGGGCAAGTTTTTGCGCATCTTTTAAAGGGATATTGCCCGTAGGAAAATCAATATAAAAAATACTGCTTAAAATAAGCTGCAGCGGACTGCCTTTTGCGCCAACCACCAGGTCTATATCTTTAGAGTTTTGATCCAGCTTATCGCCAATTTGCGTGCTTGCCAGCAGCAAAACCGTTAAAATGGTAATTCCGAAAGAAATCAGCAGTAAATTAAGCAGCGCATTCAGCGGGTTCGCTTTTAAATCTTTATAACTAATGCTGAAAATATTCATCCCTGTAATACATATTGATGTGTAAATTTTTCTTTTACACGATTATCGTGCGTGGCAACAATCAGCGTGGCATTATTTAGTTCGGATTGTTGGATGAGCAAATCCAGCACCGCTTTTGTGTTTTCATCATCCAGGCTGGAAGTTGGTTCATCAGCAACTAATAGCGCAGGTTTGTTAATTACGGCACGGGCAATCGCAATCCGCTGCATTTGCCCCTGGCTTAACTGCTGCGGTTTACTGCTTCTTTTATCGTACATATTTAAGGATGACAATACTTCTTTTACCCGGGTTTTATCCTGCGGAAGGCCGGCAAAACGCTGTGCAATCAACAGGTTTTCGGTAACGGTTAAGCTGCTGATGAGGTGCGGTTGCTGGAAAACTATACCGATATGCTGCCCCCGGAACTGATCCAGTTTAGCGGTTTTTAGCTGATAAATAGATTGATTGTTAATCATTACCTCGCCTTCTGCAGGTTTAAGCAAACCCGAAATAATGTGCATCAGCGTAGTTTTGCCGCTTCCCGAATTGCCGAGTAAAAGCCATTGTTCGCCCTGGTTAACCTGCCAGTTGTTAAATTGCAGTTTAACTTGGCCTTTATATTGATGCAGAACTGATTGAACCTGTAGCATGTGCTTGTTTTACAACGGAAGGAATTTTGATAAGGTGCTGCTGCAGATATTTGTTATACAGCGTTTGCGCATCGGCCCGGCCGTGTTTGCAGGCCGGGTTTAAAACCGATAACAAAGCAACAATCAGCCATCGAAATCTTACGTTTCTAATCATAAAAAACATTTTTCGTTTCCAAATAACAACAAATCAAATGCAATTTTATTGCGTTTTTAAATTTATATTTTTTCTGATCTATCCTAACAAAAATAAAATCTATTTCCATAACTCCTCAGAAGAAACTATAAATGCAACATTATTGCATTTATAGTTTCAATACTTATTTTTGTGTTCAATTTTGATAAAAATGGACAAAAAATTACCGGTAACCGTATTGAGCGGTTTTTTAGGAAGCGGCAAAACTACCTTGCTAAACCATATTTTGCACAATAAAAACAGCATGAAAGTGGCCGTTATCGTAAACGATATGAGCGAGGTTAACATTGATGCCCGCTTAGTTGCCAGCGAAAATACTTTATCCAGAACGGATGAAAAATTAGTAGAGATGAGCAACGGCTGCATTTGCTGTACGTTGCGCGAGGATTTGATGATTGAAGTGGAACGTTTAGCCAAAGAAAACCGATTTGATTACCTGCTGATTGAAAGTACAGGCATATCCGAACCGATACCCGTGGCACAAACTTTTACTTATGCGGATGATAATCAAAATATTGATTTAAGCCGTTTCAGTACTTTGGATACGATGGTAACCGTGATTGATTGTGCCAACTTTTTTAAGGATTTCATCAGCAGTGAAAAACTTACAGACAGGAAACTGACGGACGACCAAACAGACCGTAGAACGATTGTAAACCTGCTGACCGATCAGATTGAGTTTGCAAACGTAATCCTGCTCAACAAAACAGATTTAATAGTGCCGAAAGATTTAGGCTTGCTAAAGGAATTTATAAAAAAACTAAACCCGGAAGCAGAACTGATTGAAACCGTTTTTGGAAAGGTAGCTTTAGACAGGATTTTAAATACCAACAAATTTGATTTTGATAAAGCATCGCAGGCAGCGGGCTGGATTAAAGAACTGAACGGAGAACACATCCCCGAAACGGAAGAATACGGCATCGGTTCGGTGGTTTTCCGCGCGCAAAAACCTTTTCATCCGGAGCGTTTCTGGAAGTTTTTAAATGAAGAATACCCGGATAATATTATTCGTGCCAAAGGGATGTTCTGGCTGGCTTCACGGCGAGACGAAGCCATTAATTTTTCGCAGGCCGGCGGCTCATCCAAAATAGATTATGCGGGTATTTGGTGGGCTTCGATGTCGTACCAAGAAAGGACACAGTACAGTGATTTTGTGTATTCTCAAAAGGAAATCGAAGCCAGATGGTCTGCCAATTACGGCGACCGTATTAATGAACTGGTTTTTATCGGCCAGAATATGGATAAAGATCAGGTGCTGCACGAGCTTGAAAACTGCCTGATTACCGGTAATGAAGAGGAACTTTATAAAAAACAGATCGCTTTTACAGATCCTTTTACTGCCATATTTTAAGAAATTATGCTTGTTGCGAAATCCTGAAAAACCGCTTATTTTTATCAGATAAAAAAAGCATTGAAATAAATGGGTTTTGGGAAAAAGCAGTTTACAAGTATTTTAATTTCCTTGTTTTTGGGGAGCAGCGTACATCTTCAGGCACAAAGCCAACCTCAAACGGGCGATGACCATAACCAGCTGATTACGCCGCTTTGGGAAATGATTGCTTTTAGTAATTACAAACACACTTATAACGACAGCAAGAAATGGGTTCCGGTTTTTAAACCTGATTTAAAAGCTTTTAACAACAAAACAGTTACTTTACCCGGCTATATTATAGCTGTAAAGGCAGGTATGATGCATGATTTGTTTATGCTGTCGGTACTTCCCGTGGCGCAATGTGCTTTTTGCGGTGCAGGCAATGTACCTGCGATGGTAGAAATCCACATGAAATCTGCAATTGAATTTACAGATAAACCGGTAAAAATCCGTGGTAAGCTTTTCCTGAATAATTCCGGGGATATGCGCTCGGAATTTTATCTCCTGGAGGCCGAATTGGTAAAAGATTAAACTGTAAGTATTGAAGGTTTAAGCACCTGATCAGAATTATCAATAACTGTTTTAAAATTCATAGTCTTCAATACTTTCCAAAAAAATAAGGTAAAAGAAGCATGCTTCTTTTACCTTATAAAATTGATGTTATTGATGATTGCGGAGTTTGAAAAATATTATTCCCTGCTTCTTTTACAGTATAAAATTAATGGCCGCCGTGATCAGCCATCATTTTTTCGTGGTCGGCTTTCATTTTTGCGTGGTCAGCCATCATCTGTTCATGTTCCTGTTTCATCCGTGCATGATCTTCCATCATTGCAAGATGATCTTTTCTGATTTGCGCTTCATCAACATTTCCTTTACTGTGCAACTCTTCCAGTTGCTGGTGTTTGGCTGTTAAATCCTGATGCGCCTTTAATATAGAATCATGTTTTGCAATTAGTGCAATATGTTGTTCTTCCATTGCTTTATGCTGGGCCATTTTTGTGGTATCCTTTTCATTGGCCTCAATTTTAGCCCATTTTGCGTGGTCTGCTTCCATTTGATGATGCTGCACTTCCATTACAGAATCTTCCTGACTCAGCTTTTCATGGTCTTTTACCAATTGATCATGGAAACTTTTATTATTGTTGCTGCAGGAAATTATGCTGAAGGCAAAAGCAAAAGCTAAGGTTAGTTTTAAAAATGTTTGTTTCATGTTTTCTTCCGATTAGGTCAGCAAAAATAATGCAATTATATTGCATTGTCTTTACATCGAAAAAAAATTTATAACCTAAAAATGATATGGTAAAAGAAGTAACGTTGCTTTAAAAGATGGTGATGTTTAAGTTTTTAATTACTGATTGCAGTGATTGCAAATACCGGTAATTGCCAAACTTAACGTAGCTGCGGTAAATCCCGGAGGCATGGCAATAGCCGGCAAATGGAAATCATCCATACAATAAACTTTATGGCAGTTGCTGCAATTAAAATGGAAATGCTCATCACGGTGGTTATGTGCAGTACAATCCGAAGAACAAATGGCGTAATTAGCCGTACCGTTTAAATCGATAATTTTATGCAGGATGCCTTTTTCTTCAAAAGTTTTTAGGATACGGTACAAAGTTACCCGGTCTACTTCTTTGCCAAGCACTTTCTCCAGCATCGGCTGGGAAGTGGCAGCTTCCTGATCAGCAATCAATTTTAAAACGCTCAGCCTTGGGTTTGTAACCTTTAGTTGATTATCATGCAACAGCAATTCGAAGTTCCTATTTATAGCCATGGTACAAATTTAATACTTCTTTTACCAGTTAAAAATCATCATTAACCAATTCGTGGTTAATTAAACCACCGGCTGTTCCGCCCGCAGCTATTGCAGCAGCAAGCGAACGTATCAGGTTAGAATTATCACCGGCAGCAAACACGCCCTGGATAGTTGTTTTCTGGAAAGCATCCGTTTTAATTAAACCTGCTTCTGTTAACTCACACCCTAAATCCTGCGCAATTGCAGTTGAATGTTTAAATTGAACCCTTGCAAATAAGGTAGTTAACGGGAAAGTGGATCCGTTTTTTAAAACAAAGTTTTTAATCTGTCCGCCTTCTTGCTCAATGCTTTCTATTTCAGCTTCCGCAATAGTAATGTGGTGTGCTTTTAATTTTGCTGCCTGCTCTGCCGTTAAGGTTGATTGTCCGTTGGTAAATAACGTTAGGTCATTCGTCCAATTATTAATCAGTTTAGCAAATTCGAAGCCTGCATCTCCGTTACCTAAAACCCCTATTTTGGTATTACTTGTTTCGTATCCGTGGCAGTACGGACATTGTGCAGCCGATACGCCCCAACATGCGGCAAAGCCTGTTATATCGGGCATCAAATCAACAACGCCGGTTGCAAGTAATATTTTTTTCGAGCTAAATTTTTCTCCTGATGCCGTGTTTAACAAAAATCCGCCGTTATGCTTTATTACGGCTGCTGCTTTTGCGTTGATTAAATGTATAGTGGGATAGCTCAAAACCTGTTCTCTGGCTTTAGCTGCAATTTCAGCCGGCGGCTCGCCATCTCGTGTAAGCAGATTATGCGCGTGAGGTACTTGTTTGTTGCATGGCTCGCCGCTATCAATAATTAAAACCTGCCGCAAAGCCCGGCCTAAAGTCATTGCTGCGGAAAGCCCGGCATAACTTCCGCCAATAATAATTACTTCAAAATCAGTTTGGTTTGTCATTTTACTGAGGGATTAACGGAAACGGTATCAGTATGATTAACGGAACATTTACCGGCATAACTCCAGTTAAAATAATGTGCAGTTGCTACGGTTAACCCGCCGGCAGGCAGCACAATATGTTCCAGGTTTTCCGGCAAAAACAAATGGGCAACCAAAATTAAAACAAGTCCTATCATCAGCAGCACCAGCGGTAAACATTTTTGGTGGATTTTGTAGGATGAACCTATAGAAACTCCCGCAATTAAAATAGATAATATGATCATCAAACTTTCCGTCCAGCCTTTTAGCAGAAAACCAATCCCTAAAAGCGGAAGCATCGTAATCAGGATCGGGAGGAAAGCACAATGGATAGCACAAAGCACCGAAGCAGAAATACCGATTTTATCTAAATTAACACTTGATTTTAACTTCTTCATCTCAAAATGCAATATAATTGCATTTACAAAAGTAGAAATTTAAGATAAAAAAAGAAAATTTTGAGATAAAAGCTGTCGAAGAAAAATTTTGAATAACCGGATGTAATTACTCAAAACTAAGTCTAAACGCAATGATGCTATGCCGTTTTAAGATCATCAACCTATAACCTGCGATTCGGTTCTGTGGTGATGTTGTGGTTTTGCACCGTGGCCGTTACCTGTTCGCTACCGTTGCGCAGATAAGTCGGGCCGGCTGCATCACGGCTCCAGTTATTCAAATTACCGTTATAAACAAAGCCAATTTGCTGGTTTTTACTGATCGTATAGTCAATTCCTGCGCGGTAACTATTGTAATTTGCAATACTCGGATCTTCTGAATGGCGGTCGTAATAAGTGGTTGCGCCGTTATAATCAACCCGCCGGTAACTTGTCCGGTGGAAAGCTGCATGATCGTAACTGTAATTATAACTGCCGAACAGATTGATTTTACTTGTTTTTAAACTGGCAATTATCCCTTCTGCGGATTGCAAATACTGGCCGCTACCAATCCCTGCACTCAAATCAGCAGCGTAACCGGGCTTGTTATTTTTTTTGGTAACAATGTTGATGATTCCGTTATTTCCGGCGGCATCAAATTGCGCGGAAGGCGAATTGATGAGTTCAATCCGCCGGATATTTTCGGCCGGTGTACTTTTCATCAAACTGCTTAACTGCCGGGCCGAAAGATAAGTCATTTTTCAATCCAGCATCACATTCACCGAAGGAGAACCTTTTAACAGCAGGTTTTCATCCTGATCGATGCTTACACCAGGCATCCGTTGTAATAATTCGTACGCGGTACTGCCGGATGCCGCCGGACTTTGATCCACATTAAACACTAATTTGCCGCCGCTCATTTCGATGGCTTTTTTGGCAGAAGTAACCGATACTTCTTTTAGCACCTTAATTTCTTCTTTTAGCTGCAAGACGGGAACATGAAAGATTGCTTGATTTTGTTTGATGCTGAATGGCAGACTGCTGATACTTTGCATCCCGACAGCAGAAGTTTTCACCATATAATTTCCTAAAGCAATACGATCAAACCGGTAAAAACCTTTTGTATCAGTTTTTGTGGTGAGGATGGAAACAGAATCAGAAACCCTGACCAGTTTTACCGTTACCGATGGCAACGGATTATTTTTAGCATCTTTTATAAATCCGTCTGCAATTTGCGCAAACAGATTTATACCCGATAAAAACAGCATCAAAGTTGCAATAAATAATTAGATTATCAATAAGCAAGTTGTACTTTTTAAAATTTACTGTAACCTATAAAACTATAATTTTAGATTATCAAGAGGAAAATTATTAGCCAGGTTTTAGTGATAAAAGCATTGTTTATCTACACAAATCTCAAACAAAAAAGCAACAATATTGCATTATTACTAAATTTAATTACTCTTGAAAATGCTGTTATCAGCTATAAAATGTTGCGAACGTTTTTTTGATGACAATGAGTTTATATTAAACCAAAACCATTGTTACGGGCAGTATCTAAAAAACTGGCTAATGAGAAAAATATATTGCTGATAAAAAATACTTAGAATGTAGCAGGATTTGATTTGAGTATCAAACAATGATTTTAAAAAAGCTTCAACAAACCGCTAAAACAAGAAAATAATACCGTAAAAACGGGTTTTATTTCAACTAAAAATGGACTGCCTGAGACAGTCCATTTTTATAACTAAGCAACTCCTAAAACATAAAGCTATTTAAACTCAAATAGGCCGGAAAGTAAAAGCTTTTGATTACTTTAAACATAACCATAATTACCGGGGTAATTTATTACCGGCACCTAAAATGGGTTTTAAGCCAACTGCCTCACAATCATTTGCCCTCTTTGGGTATGCTCCTCAATAATTGCAAGGGCAAGGCTGGTAAGATGTTTAACATTCTTGTCTTTACTGGCATTCATATAAGTACTTACTACTTCGTGCAGCTTTTGGTGTGTTTGTACCTGGCCCTGCATATAAGCCTTGTCAAAAGCTGAACCACTGGAGCTTTGCAATTTTGCAAGCATAGCTTGTTCTTCGGCACCCGGCGCAACATCAGGCGTTCCCATATCTTTCAATATTTTACCGATTGTTTGCTGTTCTGCCGCTTCAAACTTTGCAAACATTTTAACTTGCGGGTTCGTAGCTTTAGATATGGCCAACTGGCTGGTTTGTAAGGAAGCTGTTCCTAACTTTGCAATTTTAGAACGGTAAGCTGCATCCGAAGAACTAGCTTGTGCCATGCTTGTTATCGGATCCAAAAAAGCACTTAAAAAGGTAGTGCCTGCACCCAGCAGTGCTGCACTTTTAACTGACTTTGTTAAAAATTGACGGCGTGATTTTTCCATGATTATTTTATAAAACGATTATTTTATTATTTAAAATCTTAACTGAAGATTAAATATAATTGTTTGGAAAATTATCAACTTAAAAAAATGGTTCATATTGTTGTTGGGTTTTGGGCCAAACGGAAAAATAGCCTTAGTATTGTTTCTGATATGATCAATAGCGGTGCATCAAAATGATTTTTTAAACTGTATC
The DNA here is from genome assembly GCA_903642215.1 of Sphingobacteriaceae bacterium. GTDB lineage: Bacteria > Bacteroidota > Bacteroidia > Sphingobacteriales > Sphingobacteriaceae > Mucilaginibacter_A. Next base: position 168,674 of record CAHJWG010000003.1, read on the forward strand.
TATAAAAGGAGTACATTTTCTTACATAAACTTTGTCGTATTATTTCACTTTTAAACATGAGTTTTCGTACTGCATTACCCAGAAAGATTTATCAGGAAAGGTTCGTGATACTTCTTTTACCGCTAAAAAATTCCTGTTAACTATTAATAAAGTTTTTAAAACTTACATCATCCCAACAACATTAATTGGTTACTTTAATCATTTTATTCAACATCAAACTGTAACCAATAATCCAAATTTTTTATCCATATTGATGATTATTTATGGTTTGTGCCTGCACACTTTACGGATTAAACGCAGTTAGCAGTAATGGAAAACATAATTTTTCGTGACCAATTACAAACGCTTGTCCGGGCTTTTACCTTTGCATATCATTTTAATTGATTCAAGGTTTTTATGCTGATAAAAAAATCCGTTCCTTTCCTTACAATCTGGTTAGTGATGTATAGTTTCAGTGCTTTTACCCAAAATAATACGCTGCAATTTTATCAGGAGCAAGCTTTAAATAATAGTCCGCTTTTAAAAGATTACCAAAACCAGGTTGCCGCCAACCGCGTGGATAGCGCCAGGATTAGGGCAAGCTACAAACCGCAGGTTAACCTAAGCAGCTCGGCAGCAATTTCGCCGGTAATCAGAGGTTTTGGCTATGATGGAGCAGTTACCAACGTGCAAACTTTTGATGGTTTGGTTAACGTAAACCAATCTTTAGATAGTAAACGATACATCAGAACACAAACCCAAACACTCAGCTTACAGTCGGATTCTATCCGCAATACTTCCCGCATTTCCGAGCAGGATTTAAAAAGAGCCGTTATCGGCAAATATATTACTGCTTACGGCAGTTTGCTGCAGCTTAAATTTAACCAGCAGGTAGACACGTTGCTGCGCAAAGAAGAACGCATCCTCAAAACCCTTACGCAGCAAAACGTTTACCGCCAAAGCGATTATCTTACGTTTTTAGTCACCTTAAAACAGCAGAATTTGCAGTTAACGCAGGCGCGGATACAATACCAAACTGATGTTGATTCTTTAAACTACATTACTGGTATTATTGATACCGGCAGCGTGATTTTACAGCAGCCGGACATTCAAATTAGCTATCCGCCAACTTTAAACAACAGCATCTATTTTAAGCAGTATGAACTGGACAGTTTAAAGCTGATTAACAACCGCAAACTGATTGATTTTACGTATCGGCCGCGCGCCGGCGTGTTTGCCAACGGCGGTTATTATACGGGTTTTATTTCGCCGTTGCTGAACAATTTTGGTACAGGTTTCGGGTTTTCATTAACGATGCCGATTTATGACGGCGGACAACGAAAACTACAATATAAAAAACTGGCTCTGGCAGAAGATACACGTTTAAACTACCGCAATTTTTTTACCAAACAATACAGTCAGCAAATTGCCCTGCTGAAGCAGCAAATTAATGCAAACGAAGTGTTGATTAAACAAATTAATGATCAATTGAAATACTCGGAACGATTGGTTACAGTTGATTTTGAACTGATGCAAACCGGCGATTTGCGCGTGGCTGATCTGGTGCTGGCTATCAATAATTATCTAAACGCAAAATATTTGCTTACGCAAACCAATATCGGCAGGCTGCAATTGATTAATCAGTTAAACTATTGGAACCGTTAACATGAAGAAAAATATGCTTGTAAAATCCTTTCTGCATGCTTCTTTTATCGTACTTTTTTTAGTGCTTATCGTTTCCTGCAAAAACAAATCCACAGAAACAGCCGATGAAGACGTGCCGGCCGCCGATGCGAAAACGCCGGTTACGGTAACCACCATCAGCCAGGATGCGATGACGAGTTATACCGATTTAAGTGCCACTTCGGTTTACCTGCTTAAAAGTTATGTTAAAGCCAATATCAACGGTTATTTGCGCAAAGTGAACGTGCGGCCGGGCGAATTTGTGCAGCGCGGACAAATGCTTTTCTCCGTAGAAACCAAAGAACAGCGCAGCATTGGCAACAGCATCAACGTGCTTGATTCAACTTTTCATTTTACAGGTTTGGGGCGGATAAAAGCTTCACAATCCGGCTACATCAGTCAGCTAAACCACCAGCCCGGCGATTATGTGCAGGACGGCGAGCAGCTGGCTGTGATTATTAATAAAGGCAGTTTTGCGTTTTTGATGCAGCTGCCTTACGAACTTCGCGCCGAAGTGAAAGAGCACCAACAAGTGGATTTAACCTTGCCAGACGGCGGGAAGTTGCGCGGCGAAGTAACGCTTTCGATGCCAACGGTAGATACGCTTTCGCAAACGCAGGGCATAATTATTAAAGTAAATTCGGCACAGAATATTCCGGAAAACCTGGTGGCTAAAGCACGTATCGTAAAATCGTCCAGCGCACACGCCAATTCACTGCCCAAACCGGCGGTTTTATCTAACGAGGCCCAAACCGAATTTTATGTGATGAAAATGCTGAATGATAGCATTGCCGTAAAAATACCTGTTAAAAAAGGCATCGAAACCAATGATCGTATTGAGATACTTTCGCCGGTTTTTTCTCCGCAGGATAAAATCGTGCTCACCGGCAATTACAGTTTGGCAGATACCGCAAAAGTTAAAATTGTGAAGCCATGAGCGCGCCCGGTAAGGATATTTTTATCTACTTTAAAAAACCGATTACGCTGGTTTTAGGGCTGATTTTGGTTGGCGGCGTGTTTGCTTTTTCTAAAATGCAGACTTCGCTTTTCCCGGAAATTACCTTCCCCAAAATAAAAATCATTGCTGATGAAGGTTTGCAGCCGGTAAACAAAATGATGATTACGGTTACCAAACCGCTGGAAAACGCCGTGAAGCAGATTCCTGATCTGCAAACCGTGCGCAGTACAACCAGCCGTGGCAGCTGCGAAATTTCGGCGTTTATGAACTGGAATGCCAATATCGATTTAAGTCAGCAACGCATTGAATCACAGATCAGTAAAATCAGGAATGAGCTGCCCGCCGATGTAAATATTTCGGTAGAAAAGATGAACCCGTCAATCCTGCCTGTGAGCGGTTACACGCTGGAAAGCCATAACAAATCGCCCATCGAGCTTCGTTTACTGGCAACTTTTACCATCAAACCTTTTTTATCTCAGGTAAACGGCGTTTCGGAAATTCGCGTGATCGGCGGCAAGGCCAAAGAATACTGGCTGGTGCTGGACCGGCAAAAAATGTCTGCCCTTTCCATCACGCCGGATGCCGTAAGCAATGCGCTTAGTCAGACTGATTTTGTGAAATCCGAAGGATATTTGTCGGATTATAAAATGCTGTATTTAACCGTAACCGATGCCACGTTAAGCGCCAAAGATCAGCTGGAAAACTTAGTGGTTAGTAACGATAGCAAGCGCGTGCTGCGCATCAAAGATTTTGCAGATGTACAGATTAATCCCGGCATCGAATACACCAAAATCAATGCAAACGGACATGAAGGCGTGCTCATTGCCGTTATCAAACAGCCAAATGCCAACCTCGTTTCGCTTTCTGCGGATATGGCTGCGCAGGTAAAAAAGCTGCAAAAAATCCTCCCGCAAGGCGTAACCATTAAACCGTATTACATCCAGGCAGATTTTGTAAACGAATCTGTAAAAAGCGTTGGCGACAGTTTATGGATCGGTCTAGCACTGGCCATCGTAGTAGCGATACTGTTTTTACGCTCCTTAAAAGCGAGTGCCACCATATTGATTACCATTCCGGTTACGCTGTGTTTAACCATACTGGTTTTGTATGTGATGGGTTATACGTTCAATATCATGACTTTGGGTGCTATCGCCGCGGCCATCGGTTTAATTATTGATGATGCGATTGTGGTGGTTGAGCAGATCCACCGCACCCACGAAGAACACCCGGACGAGCCTACGCGCAACCTGCTGCAAAAAGCAATCAACTTTTTACTGCCCGCCATGATCGGGTCTTCGGTTAGTACCATCGTTATTTTTATTCCTTTTGTGCTGATGAGCGGCGTGGCCGGTTCGTATTTTAAGGTGATGACCAACACCATGATTATCACGCTGATATGTTCATTTTTCGTTACCTGGATCGGGCTGCCGGTAATCTACCTCCTGCTCAGCAACAACAAAAAAAGGGTGGTAAAAAAAGCATCGGCACAACATCCTGTAAAAAAACAGCGCTGGGTATCGTTCTTTATTTTCCGGCCTTACCTTAGTTTTATCATTGCGGGTGTTTTAATTTTGGTGATTGTGTTTGTACCAGGGCGATTGGCAACCGGTTTTTTACCGGATATGGACGAAGGCAGCATCGTTTTAGATTACAGCTCGCCACCCGGAACTTCGCTGGAGGAAACCGACCGGATGCTGCGCGAAGTAGAAAAAATCATTGTTAAAGAACCGGAGGTTGCTGCCTATTCGCGACGAACCGGTACGCAAATGGGTTTTTTTATTACCGAACCTAACCGGGGCGATTATCTCATCCAGCTTAAAAAACAGCGCGATAAATCCACAGAAGAAGTTAGCAGCGATCTCCGGCAAAAAATTGAAACTTCGCAACCGGCTTTACGGGTAGATTTCGGGCAGGTAATTACCGATATGCTGGGCGATTTGATGGAATCTGCACAACCCATCGAGATCAAGATTTTTGGCGATGATCAGCAAAAATTACAGTCGTTATCCAAGCAAATTGCCGCTGTGGTAACCGGTGTTAAAGGCACCGCCGATGTTTTTGATGGCATCGTAATTGCCGGCCCGGCGGTAAGCATTGTGCCGGATTACCGCAAGCTGGCGCAATACAACATCAGCCCGAACAACCTGCAAAGCCAGGTGCAAACTGCGCTGGAAGGCAACGTGGTAGGCAATTTGTACGAACAGCAGCAGTTATCGCCTATCCGTATGGTTTACCCCGGCAACCGCAGTTTAAGTATTGAAGGCATTAAAAACATGAACCTTTTTTTAAGCAACGGCCAACTGATCCCGATTACCGGTTTGGCTGATGTGAATTTGCGGGCAGGTGATGCGGAAATTCAGCGTGAAAACCTCCAGTCGATGGGTGTAATCAGTGCGCGGCTGGATAACAGCGATTTGGGTACGGTCATGGAAAATGTTAAAAATCATATCGCCCGGAACGTAAATTTGCCGCCTGGTTACCACATCGAATATGGCGGTGCCTATGCCGAGCAGCAGCAATCTTTTAAAGAACTGCTTATCATTTTAATCACATCCAGTTTGCTGGTTTTTGGAGTGATTTTATTCCTGTTTAAACAATTCAGGATCGCGTTTTTGATTTTAATTGTGGCTGTTTTAGGTATTTCGGGTAGCTTTTTAGCTTTACTTCTAACTAATACACCGCTTAATGTAGGCAGCTATACCGGTTTGATTATGATTGTAGGCATCATAGGTGAAAACGCCATTTTTACCTTCTTGCAATTTAAGCAAAGTGTTGCGGAAAGCTCTGTGGATGAGGCCGTAATCTACGCCATCTCTACACGTCTTCGCCCCAAATTAATGACTGCTTTAGGCGCTATCATTGCGTTATTGCCGCTTGCTTTAGGCATCGGTGCGGGCGCGCAGCTGCACCAGCCGCTGGCCATTGCCGTTATCGGTGGTTTCATTATTGCGCTGCCTTTACTGCTGATCGTTTTACCGAGTATGATCCGGATTTTATACCGGAACGAAACAGCGCAATCCATCCATAATTTAACCGAAATTAATCCTGCTTAAAATTCCTTCAACATAAAATTAACCCATAAAAGAAGTATGAAACCAACCACAAAATTTTTAGCGATGCTGTTTTTATGCAGTATTTCTTTGCACCTACACGCACAAAAGTACGTGCTGCAAAAAACCATCCCGCTGCCCGGCGATGGCGGCTACGATTATCTGGCGATAGATGTGCCTAACAACAATCTGTACGTTTCGCACAGCACGGCGGTAAACGTGATTGATTTGGCTACGGAGAAACCGATCGGCATGATTACGGGCATGAAAGGTAACCACGGAATTGCTTTTGCTGATGGCTTAAACCGAGGTTTTATCAGCGATGGCAAGGCAAATGCGGTGGTTGTTTTTGATTTGAAAACCTTTAAAACCATCCAAACCATCGCACTTTCTTCGGTAAACGGGCCGGATGCGATTATGTATGATCCGTTTAGCAAACGTATTTTAACTTTCTGCGGAGAGAGTAACAACGCGGCCGTAATTGATTCGAAAACGATGAAACAGATTGGCACGGTAGCTTTAAGCGGCGCGCCCGAGTTTGCTGTTTCGGATGGCCGAGGGAAAATCTACAATAATTTAGAGGATAAAAACAGCATGGATGTGATTGATGCCAAAACCCTAAAAGTGCTGAAAAACTTCCCGCTGGCACCTTGCGGCGGCCCAACCGGCTTAGCTTTTGATGCTGATAATCATCGTTTGTTTACGGTTTGCCGGGAAAATAAAGGCATGTCGGTTGTAGATGAGATGAGCGGAAAAGTGATTGCAACCGTGCCGATTGGTGCCGGCGTGGATGCTGTACTTTACGATGCGGCAAACAAGCTGATTTTTGCTTCCAACGGTGATGGAACGGCTACTATTATCAAACAAAAAACAGCCGACAGCTATGAAGTTTTACAAACGCTGGAAACGCAGTATCGCGCAAAAACAATGGCGTTGGATACCAAAACCCATAAAATTTATTTCAGCGTGGCCGATATGGTGAAGGGAACACGAAATGCCGTGCCGGGAACATTTAAAGTGTTAGTGTTTGGTATTGAGTAGATTTGAAGTTAGAATGAATAAATGGCAGCACATGGAAAAGGTAATACCGGTCTTAACTGATTTTTTCGGCATATATGAAAAAGCTAGTATTAGTGCCAAGAATGAGCTCATTAAAGCGGTGTTCAAACATAATTTGGTTTATTCCGAAGGAGTGTTTAGAACACCTTTTATCAACAATGCCTTTGCCCTTAACTACTTCAATGCCAATAAGAAAGGGCTGCTCTTTGTAGAACAACCCTCAGCCTTTTCCGGGCAAAATCCCTTTGGTAGCCCGTAGGAGAATCGAATAATGATTTTAACCTATTGACTATTAATATCTTAAATGGATATCGGATAAACACGCACCGAATTACTCACCATTATTGTATGCAGATCAACTCTGAATCTTACGCTGCAAAGATAGAATTTTGTGCAATATGCGCCAATTTAATTGTAAAAATTCTAATAGGCTGATTGTGTGTATTTTAGAGAAAGGATGGCTTATGCTTTGTTGAGTATAAGGTATTTGCGGTTATAATAAGACTTGATAAAGTGGTTCGAGTCCTGTTCCCGCTACCGAATCGGACAGCTTAGATAAATCTAAGTTTGTCCGATTTTTTTTACCCCTAACTTGCTGTTTATCAGGTAAACTTATTCCGCCGCAACATTTACCCGAGCGGTTCGATAACCAGCACCGTCAAAACACAGCTTTTCAGAATATATCGAATCTATAACGCTGCGTTTAAGTGCCGTATCGCCCTGATTATAACTTTTATCAAGCTGTGAAAGAGTTGCTAATGCCTTGGTGATACAGCCGTCCAGGTCGTGCTTTGGTTTGCTGTATACAGAAGTGTGTATTCGTGGAAATAGATAAAAAAATTAAACGGCGGTTCACAACTATTTCAAAATTGCACAAAAATAGAACATTACATTTTTAATGCACCTTACTCTGTTTTCTTTGCCATATTCAAAACTATCACACGAGTTCAATTACAATACTGTTTTTATTTAGATTTAGAATAAATAATAATTACTACTTTTGTTTCACTCAAAAATTTATTTATCATGATCAGATCCTTACTCAAAAGAATTTTATTTCCCGTCCATTCCCAACGGATACTTAACAGACCATTGTTAACATTATGTGTATTATTACTTGGAGCGACACTCTCGGTACATGCTCAAAATACCGCTACAGTTACCGGAACGGTAAAAACTACCGACGGCCAACCCGTTGAGTTGGTGACTATCGCCATTCCCGAACTTAACCGCAATACATCAACGAATGAAAAGGGCGAATTTCGTATCGGTCGTTTGCCCGCCGGTAACTTTAAACTTATAACCAGGTTCCTTAGCTTTCAACAGCAGGAGCAAACGGTAACCTTAACAGCAGGAAGCAGCACCAAAGTGAATTTTGTACTGGCACAATCGTCCCAACAGCTGGAGGCAGTAAATATTACGGTTGCCAAGGCTAATAAGTTTGCCAATAAGAATACCGATTACGTTGCGCGTATGCCGCTGGCAAACCTGGAAAATGCGCAGGTTTACTCTTCTGTAAGCAAGGAACTGATCGCTGAACAACAGGTGGTCGACTTCAAAGAACTATTACGTAATGTACCGGGTGTGGCACCAAACAATAATCCTGCAGGTGGTACCGGGGCTACTATAAGGGGGTTTAATGCCACCACAACCGTTAGAAACGGTTTGGCTGTGCAATCTTATCAATCCGACCCGATTAACATCGAACGTGTCGAAGTGATCAAAGGCCCGTCCGCTACGCTGTTCGGATCAAGCATTGTAGGCTTTGGCGGCCTCATTAACCAGGTGACCAAAAAACCTTTTGACGAATTTAAAGGTGAGGTAGGGCTTACTTTAGGCAGCTATCAGCTTAGTCGCTTAACAGCTGACATCAACACGCCACTTAATGCCGATAAAACCGCCTTATTGCGAGTGAACGCAGCCGCACACAGCGAAGGCTCGTTCCAAAACTATGGCCACAAACGCATGTATACCTTTGCGCCAAGCTTTTTGTACAAGGCCAACGATAGGCTTACCTTTTTGTTAGAAGCCGAAATGAATAAGACTAACCGCTCTACTGTGGCCTTCTATCAAAACCTTCAAAATACTACTTATACTAATTTCAAGGACATTCCGGTACCTTTCAATATCTCGTTAGGTGGCGAGAATATTGATGCCGACCTTACAGCTAATAACTTTTACGCCGAGGCCAAATACAAAATTTCGGATGAGTGGACCTCCACAACTTCGGTGGCTTACGGTGAGAACCGCATCGAGCACAGTAACCAGATCTACCCTCAGTGGACTGGTAATGGTAAATTCAATCGCAGCATATTCAATTATGGTCCGCGTATATTTACCTCGTTCAATGCACAGCAAAATTTCAATGGTGACTTTAAGCTCTTAGGTCTTCGCAACCGTTTACTGGGAGGTCTTAACGCCTACACCTTCCGCAGCTTTTTGCGCTTTACCAACGTAGGTGTTTATGACCAGATCGACCTGAACGTGTCGCCGAACATACCGGGCATCAACCTTGAAAAAGTGAACACCATAGTCGGCAATACCGCGCAAACCAATACCGAAAACAATCAACGTTCATACAGCGCGTATGCATCAGATGTGCTGAACATTACCGACCGGTTAATGGCGATGCTGAGCTTACGTGTAGACCGGTTTGAGAATGATGCGGCAATAGCCAATGGCATTGCCGGTACCACGGGAGCTTACAAACAAACTGCATTTTCACCAAAATTAGGTTTGGTTTACGAGGTGTTCAAGGATCAGGTATCGGTATTTGGTAACTATATGAATGGTTTCCAAAATAACGGCCCGGTTACCCAGCCGGATGGTACAGTGCTTGCTTTGAAACCACGCCAGGCCAATCAATGGGAAGGCGGCGTTAAGTTAGAAGCCTTTAATAAAAAGCTGAGTGCTACCTTTAGCTATTATGACATCAAGATCAGTAATGATACGCGTATAGTTAACCAGATAACCCTGCAAGATGCAACCTCAAAAAGCAAAGGTTTTGAGGCCGAAGTAATTGCCAACCCTTTCTTAGGGCTAAATATTATTGCCGGTTATGCAACAAACAATTACAAGATCATTAATGCGGCACCTGCTGCCATAGGCAAGTACCAGGCACAAACCCCGCGCAACTTTGCCAACTTATGGGTGAGCTATAAGTTTATGGGTAATACACTTAAGAATTTTGGACTTGGCGTGGGTGGCAACTATGTTGGTGATAATTATTTTGATGCTACCAACGTTGTCGTGATACCTTCTTACACCGTAGTTAATGCTTCTGTTTTTTATGACATGCCTAAATGGCGTTTCGGGATTAAAGGCAATAACATGGGTAACAAACGTTACTGGACTAACTACGGCATCCCCGAGACTTTAAGACAAGTATTAGGTACGCTTACCTTCAAATTTTAAAATTTTGCATCTAACGGCTGCCCGACAATAATAGCCGGGCAGCCGTTCTTACTTTTAAAGCAATGCTTACAGTAAATGTACAAAAACCAGCAAAGAAGAAATCGGTTTTTCGGAAAGTTTCCGAATGGCTGCACCTATGGCTGGGCCTGTTTTCGGGCATCATCGTATTTGTGGTTTGCCTTACCGGCGGGTTGTGGGTATTCAGGTACGAGGTGTTCTATTTTACTGAGCCTTACCAACGTGTAGAGGCGCAGCAAAAACCCTACTTGTTGCCATCAGAACTCATCTCCAAATCACAGGCTTATTTAAAAAGTCAAAAGGATACCGGCGCAGTATCGGGCGGCGTTACTTACGGCAAAGCCGGAAAGTCGGCCAGTTGCAATTTTGATTTACCCGGCGAAAAGTTTGCCCTGATCTTCCTCAACCCTTACACAGGCGAGATCTTAAAAGATAAACGCGAGCCTGCGGCTGCCGAAAAGTTCTTTATTTTTGTGAGGGCCGGGCATCGCTTTTTCTGGCTTCCCCAAAAGATAGGCAGCCCGGTAGTTGGAGCGGCCTGCATTATTTTCCTCATCACTTTAATTACCGGGTTAATATGGTGGTACCCACAAAAATGGACGAAGAAAACGCGCGACAAAAGCTTCAAGATTAAATGGAACGCCAATTGGAAACGGCTGAATATTGACCTGCATAATGTATTTGGGTTTTACGCCATTCTATTTATGATTGCCCTGACCGTTACCGGCATTGTATTTACCTTTGAATGGTTCGGCAATGGTGTATATAAAACTTTAACCTGGAAGACCAGGGAAATAGTTAAACAATATGCACCCTATTCAGACACTACCATAACCAAAAAACCACTGCTTATAAAACCGGAAGATAAGATCTGGAAAATAGCGATGCAAAAGCATGGCGAAAACTTTGGCCGTATGGTAATAGGACTTCCCGAAAAAGCCAAAGAGACTTATGAAGTAGATGTATTTTTCGGCGACGGAACCTTGATTTATGATCGTGCAAGCTATTTTTACGATCAATACACCTTAAAACCGTTAAAGCTTAATAACGACGCCGGTAAACCTTACCAGCAGCTATCAACAGGCGAAAAGGTATTTAAAATGAACTTTGATATACACACCGGGCAAATATTGGGACTGCCCACCAAGATATTGGCATTTATAGTGTGTATTATAGGTGCAAGCTTGCCGATTACAGGGTTCATTATATGGTATAATCGTAAATGGGGCAAAAAGAGGGTAACGGTTATGAAGCGGGGCAAGGTCTTAGTAAAGGTGTAAAACAGGAATGTGTAATTAAGAGTTTATTGACCAGCATACCTTATTTAAGGTAGACGTATGCCTCTGATTTTACAAAGTTTAGTATATGTAGCCATCGGTTACTGCTACATGGTTTTTCTACCGAAGTATTGCATGCTATGCTGGTGCAGGCGAAGCAGGCGGCTTAATTCTAATTATTGACCATAAATAGCTAACAATCTATGCTATTAAAAAATTTCAACTTGAGTGAGAAGGTTTATGATCTATCAATTCATATATTACTAGGTCAAAGCACGAAACATATAATCAAGGGTGTTTATTGCATTTGTGACAACTTATTTACTGCTCTTTATGCACAGGACAACCAATTGGTTTTGCAGACTGACAAATATAAAATAAACATTAAAGAGGATCATTCAGCGAAGATTGAAAAAGCCGGCAGTGATGCTGAAGGGAAGTTTTTCCTATTTGACAAAGAACTTCTTATTGTTGAATTTAGATATAAAAAAAGAGCGGCTTATAATAGTACTTCGCCGTGGGAATGGCTGGATGAGGAAGATTTTGACAGGGGGGCTTTGGCTTCTAAACGTGATTAATAGCAAAGAAAGACGTGAAATATTTGTAGACAACAATAGCTAGTGCTTGTATTCAATCTACTAGAGTACATTAGCCTATCAACTCAGCTTGATAGTAGTTCAATCGTTGAATACGTTGCCCAGATGCTACACGCAAGGGCGAATAGGAGGCAGTAAAGAAGGACATCTATCTCCTTTCTGATCCTGATCCAGAAAACAACGACAAACATTAATGGGCAAACCGCTATATAAATAAACATGATCGTTGCCAGTGTTTCGAAAATATCCTGATTATAGTTCGCAAGCAATAGCCTGATCCCGAAGTAAAACAACCAAACAAAAAGCGGCGCTATAAAGCACAACAGCAATTTCCAGAGTAAATTAAGCTTAAATTGTTCAGCAGTTGCCTTGCGATAATTTGTATATAACCAAAAGCATATTCCTGCCATAGTTAAAATAAGGATAGCCAAATGAATATAGGCGATGAAAATGGTATCAGAACGGGTATTAATGTGTGAATCCGACTCGAGTTTCCCATGTACATAGTGCTTGATGCTGATAGTCTCACCGTCCACAAACGTCTGTATGATCTTATCATTACCGGTAGTGTCGCTGATAATCCAGGTTGAGTCTTCCAGACCCATCTTATAAAATCCCTCAATGATAGGTTTACCTTTTTTTGTTCTTGTGAACCGTCCGTCAAGTCGCCCGCTATTAAACCTTAAGGAATCAATTCCCTGCTCTGTATTTACAATTGTAACCGTTATTCTGCCTGCTGGAACCAAGCTGGCACTATCTGCAATGGTATGCAAAACGTCCAGATCAAGATCTTTGATGGATCGGTTTTTATTATAATCATCATTCTTCACAGGCTTGCTGATATTTAAATAGTTTATTTTAACAACAAGTAGCGAATCTTTATTAAATAATTCTAGTTCACTATAGGAATCAAAATCATTAAGTATTGGATCTTGTAACAGTACATACTGTGGTTGATCGAAAGATTGTATATATTTTTGCTGGGTGGTGGCACAGAAAGAGAAGATCGCCGCAATGCCTACAAAGTAGGTGCCCAATCGCGCCCTTAACGCTGTGCTGATAAACCGGATGGGATAGCGCTTCAAGTGAAGCCAGGCAAAAAATAACATGAGTAACGCCAACAGATCAGAAAGATCAACGGTTCTTCCAATACTAAAATAGGGTTTGATGACTTGAATAATAACCGAGGCATATTCACTTTTCCAAAAAGTAAAAAAGATTGCTGTTGACAAAAAAATCCATAATTTTTGTTTCGGAAATAGGGTGGACCAGAAAATGGGAAAAATAAAAAGTCCGCAAAAATCAGATAGCTTTCCGGTAATCACATTGTGGAAAGCGGCTTTGAGGAAAAAGTCGTTGACGATCAGCGCAACAAGGCAGAAAACAAACAGCGGCGAACGTAAAATTTTCAGGCGGTCATTCATAGTTAGAAATTTTTACATCTGTTGTTCATGCAAATCCTATTTTTAATAAACTGCAATGCGGTACTGAATGCAATTACCCTTGTTGGTTATGTTAAATAAGAGATTTATAAGTACCATTTAAATAACAACAATGCATACTCCTAAAGCATTACAAGCCCATTTATATATTTTAAGTTAGTTTGAGTCGCTGGAAGATGTGTCGTTCGAGTCAGAAGTTTGCTCCTCAAGGTCTTGCCTGGCCGACCGGATATCCTCAGCGGTGTATTGGTAATGTGAATCAAAAGTTTTGGTTTGTCGGTTGTAAATCAGCACATGTTTACCTGATTTCGTTTGTAATATCAAGCCGTTGCTTGAAGCGGGAACCAACTCCTTCTTTTCCATGTAAATTAGTTCTCCCTTTGAAAAACGCTTGATAGTTGGTAGCTCACCATCTATCCCCTTCCAGTAAATGATATTTCCCTTTTCTGTGATGATCCAGATAGCACTACTGGAATAATCTCGTTTTTCCAGCAAAAATGCCATTTCCTTATCCTTATTCCCGGTAAAATCCCCGTACGCTATCACCTTCCTTGCGCGGTCCTTGATTTTGGTGAAAAAATATTCATTGGTCGAAAAATATTTATTGTCTATTAAAATTTTAACTATTGCACGTTGAAACGGCAAGGGGATGCCGTTATACTCAGGAATGGTAAATGTTGCATTTTTCCAATAATTGTATTCTTGCTCGCTTGCCCATCCGTTTACACTGACACTATCGGTTTGTTGCGCAGTCGTAGCTGCAAGAACGACTGCCTTTCGTGCCCTGTAGGTTCCCAATTTATAACCTAAGACGGCTGATATCAGCATGCCGATGGCAGTTAATAAAATATATTTAATCTTCATTTGCTTTATTACGGTATCATTTACATGAGAGTCAGCCTTTAATTTATCTCCTTCGACAGTAAAAGTAGCAATTAAATATATCACCTACGTGAGATATATTTAATTGTCTATAGCTACGAGTTATAATTATCCGTATGGAAACGAGTGGGACCTGTTGCACTAATAGCCGGTCATAGATATCAGTGAATAGTCGATACATTGTTTTTATTATCTTTATTCACAAATAACGTGAGGAATAGCCGTGTTGATGTAGGTAAAGGTTAGCATATTTGGCTGATTCACTACTTTACGCTCCAGAAACCCATAAAGTTATAAGCAAGTATTGTCAAAAGTTGTTATGAACGCTTTGATCGGTCATAATTAGCTGTTATGCCAAGCTTGCCAGCCTAACCTTGATAACATCTATCAACCTTCAATTTCTCTGAGTGTTTGCGCATTCAAAGTGCCGCAACCTGGCATGCCATTCAATGAGTAATATGGATTGATCGTTTCCTACATTACGGGAAAGTCGTATAATTTGCTCTTCTGAATTAACCACTTCTACGTTACAAAAAATGATGGTCATGACATTTTCCGTAGGCTCTTCCATCTTTGCCAGATCAATGATCTGGAATACCTTCCCGTTGCTCTTCCGTATGATCTTCAACTTACCCATTACTGCCCTAACTGTGCCTTCAACTTTGTTATAATTGCCTAAGAAGTAAAATTCGGCTGTGACTGCGCCTGTAAAATGTCAACATTTGAGAATACATAATCCTGTTCCAGATCGACTAGCTAAGATAAAAGTACCAGATCAACAGGTGTTTTGTTGCCGTTGGCCATATTTTGCCATGATCCGCTGCATTGATTTTCTGAGAATATGAAATAAAAGACGCCCGAATGCCTTTGATGCTAAGAAATATGGATGCAAATTGCAGCAAAGTTAGTTTAGATGGCAAGGAAAATTACTGATGGTCCGGTTAGGAACAAGGAACGTACGAAAGCGAATTTGATAACAGCGCTTGGAAAAATACTTAAAAAGAATGGCTTCTCGGGTCTTAGTGCCCGAAGCGTTGCGGATGAAGCTAAAGTTGACAGGCGACTGATCTACGATTATTTCGGTGGTCTTGAAGGGCTTGTGCGGGAATATTTGAATAACAAAGATTACTGGAATATAAAATCAGATGATGTTAATGGCCTTATTGAAAATGCCAGGGAAGATGCGGGAAAAACACTTGCTTACAAAGTATTGGAAGAGCAGTTCAACAGCCTGATAGGCAATGAAGAAATGCGCCGCATCATCACCTGGGGACTAAGTGAGAAATTGCCTGTTTTAAAGGAACTTGATCTGAAGCGGGAGAACATTGGTGAACTGGTATTAAGTGAAGTTATGGAAAAGCATTTCGCCCATAGTGATAAAAATTTCCGGGCAATGTATGCTATTATGATGGGCGGTGTATACTATCTTACTTTACATGCTAAAATGCAGGAAAACACTTTTTGTGGGATAAACATTCAACAGGCGGAAGGACAGGAAGAGATCAAAAAAGCGCTCAGGCAGTTCTTAGAACTTATCTACACCTAAACGGCGGCGGTTGATGCGTATTTAAGTAAACCCCATAGCTGAAATATTTCCATTAATTATATCACACATATGTGATATTTGTTAGCTTTGTATGTTTGCTATATAGAGTTTCGTGAAGATGTTATATTGGTGCTGCCTATTATTATTTATTAGTGTTGTTGCAATTTTCGGATTTAAATATCTAGTAAATGAAAAGGCAGCAGTAAATAATTTACCACAAAATTTTGAGCATTACCAATCACTAGATAGTTTAAAAGTGATTAAATCCGGAAAAGTGTCAATGACACGGTTGCTGGAAAGCACAGAGGATATAGGTTTAGCAAGCGTGCAAGATTATGCATATCGGAACGGTAAGCCATGTAAACCCTGATTATAGCTATACATGCCTGCTCCATACATTGGTGTAATTCAAACATGCAATTGCTATAAAACCCGTTATCATAAGAAGTGCTTGCCGATTCCATGAAGCCACAAGCCATCCCGAACCTATGGAAGTAATGCTTTTGCGCTTTTGCAAACGTTATAGCGGGATTTAGATTGGGATAGTCCAAAATCAGCCGTAAGCCGCTGGCCGAATATAGTTGCATCCCATCTCGGCATGCGCTGCAAAAAAAGCGGCTACCCTGTGACACTGCATCGGTAGCTGTTTGCAGTCCATGCACAATTATTGAAATGGTAAAGTCTTTAGATAGGCTATTTACATGATCGTGAACCTCATGTTCGATACGAGTTACCTGCGTTGTTAGCATTAGCAGAAAATAATGGGTTTTACGAGCAATGAAGCAATATGTAAAGCAACCAATAGATTTATAATGCTCGTCTGAGCAGCCGAAACAGAAAATGTATTCTACCTCATACTTCGCGACCAGTGAGGTAATGATTTCTTTCAGCTCTAAGTACTGTGCGCTTGATAAATTGAACGTGGTCTTTTCCATAACGTTATTGCCCTTCATTGTTTAGTTTTTCAATAAGTTCCTTTACCTCGCTTTCGCTTTGTAGTATGCGAGCCTTTAATTGGGAAACTAACGGATTATCATTGTTATCAAATCCATCATCGACAACGATATGCGAACTAAAGTCGGTCAGGTCTGCATCTTGCCTTTTACCGTAGTCGACGTTTAAGCGATTGTTATGCCCATTGTTAAAGTACTTGTTGTCATGAATGTGATAGATGCTGATGTTATTGATTATTACTTTCATAGCGCCTCCTTCTGCTTGTTAGCCAAATTTCAAGAAGTGCGGTTGCGTATGGAACTCAAATAGTGTGTATTTTACCTGTTTTGGCGTTATATTTACCGATAAGAAACTTTCGTATATTTGAACTATGGAAACATCGACTAAACCATCAAATACTCACATTGGTAGAAAAATCAGCCGTATCCGAGAAATACGTGGGATCAAACAGGAACATCTTGCATCGGAATTAGGTGTTAGTCAACAAAGTGTCTCGCGAATGGAACAAAGCGAAGTTTTGGACGATGACGTTTTAGAAAAGGTCGCTAAAGTTCTTGGTGTAAATAGCGAAGCGATTAAAAACTATAGTGACGAAGCAACCATTAATTTTATCGCAAATACCTATAATGACAATGCCGCCTCTTACGGTCATTACTATAATTTTAGCCCGATAGAAAAAATTGTGACACTGTACGATGAAAAAATCGCACTCCTTGAACGCTTATTACTAGCTGAAAAAGAAAAGAATGAACTTTTAAAAGGCAAACAGTAATCATACAAGCCTATAAACAGGGTCAAACTGTCTGTAGGCGATTCTCCCTTAGAAAAAACCAAACCGAAATTCTTTCAGCTGTGTTTCTACTATCAAGATCGCCCGCGATAAAAAAATTATGCAAGGGTTTTGTCTTCATCGAGGTAACAAGTCCTGCTGATAAAAAATCAATGCGTGTGCATTTTTTCTAAGTAACTACGAAGCTTTAATGTTGATGCTTTTTTAATTTATTCAGCTTATCCTTTGCTTCCTTAGCCTCCCGTTCCTTTTGTTCGGCAATATCTGCCGCTTTAGACCTTTCCAACGCCTCGGTTTCGTATTTAATTGTCAGCTTTTCCATTGCTGTAGGATCTCGGGTATATTCAGCGTCTGCCTCGTTTGCCTGCACCGGGTACATCTGCCTGGTCATGCGGAATTTAATATCACCAGCTTCAAGACGACTATTCGCTATCCATAGATAAATATTCAGGCCGGCACTTAAGGCAACAAAGATCAGCAGCAAACTGCCAGCAATTATAAATGGCTTGGTCTTCAGGTCGAGATGATGATGGTTTTTTACCGGGATCATTTTGGGAATGTGCGCTACCTCGTTTCTTAAGGTATTGATTTGTGATTTTATTTCTTCTGCCGGGTAAGCCAAATTATGCTGATTGATTTCGGCTTTCAGCTCTTCCATCATTTTCTCCTGATCGGGTACCAACTGCAAGATCAGTCTTTCTATGGCACCAAACCGTTCGTTATAGTCCGGCAGTTTAACTTCCCGCTTTTCTAAAGCGTTTACTTGTATCACTAAGTTATCGATGATCTCCTCATTGATATTTTTGTTGGTCAGATTTTCGTTGTCCATTTTTCTTTTGATTTGTAGTTTAATAATTACCGGTTATCTGCCCTGCCCGCGGTATTGTTCCTCGTCCTGCCCTTGGCCTTTCTTTTTCTTTTTTTTGCCAGGAAAGTCCGGCTCTGCCTGTATGTTGCCGAGCATTTCTTCCAGCAACTCCATTCCGCCGGTTATCACTGCTTTCAGGGTGCTGTCTTCTCCTGCTACAGAATCATCATAGCTAACCTGAATATGTTCCGGAATGGTTGGCTGCTTGTTGTCCTGATTTTCTTTCATGGCTTCCCTGATCTGGTCGGCCAGCGATCTTAATTGCATCTTTGGTTGTGATTGTTGCTCTTTTTCACCCTGTGCCTGCTGCTCTTTCATTTTTTCTTGAATGGCGGCAATAAGCCTACTATAACTTAAACTGCGGTCTATTTCCGAACCTTTAAATTTGTAGCCGTCCTTGCTGAAACTGATGCCCTGAACCTCTTTAGTGCCGCTTTTAAACTTGTACTGAATCTCAATGCCTCTGCGCTTCAGCACTATCTTCAATTCATCCATGCTACTGACCTGGCAACTTGCGAACTTGATCGCATCGAACAGTTCGTACTTCACTTTGTCCTCGCCCTTGAGCTGCTGCCTGTTTACCTTTTCCTTGTCCGGCGCGATATAGAAGCCATACTTCAAGGTCAGTTCCCTGCAAACTTTGATATTGTTCTGCCGCTGGAAGCGGTCAGATATGGTCTTGCCCTGATTATCTACCCGGTTATAGACTAAATGCAGGTGGGGGTGGTTCTTATCATGGTGTCTGACCATTAACACCTGCGTGTCCTGTACCTTCATTTTTTGCAAGTAAGCTCTGGCAACCTCAACCATAATTTCATCATTCAATTTATCCAAATCGTTTACGCTCCAGCTTAATGCAATATGGCCCACTGCCTGACCTAATCCCGGGTTCATCTTTCGTTGCATGTTAAAGTCCCGGATGGTCTGCTCGATGTTACTCTTGCGCACGCCATCAGCAAATAGAATAGCAGCGTCCTTTTTCAGCACGTTGTACTTCACGCAGCCACCAAAGCTTTTTCCGGGTTTAGGTATCTTGCCGATCATCGCGGTTAAAGTATTTTAAAGCGGTATCTATTTCGCTCAACAGCTCATGGCATTTCCTTGCAATGAGCAGCAGGTTGCCTATGTTGGCCTGTTTCGCGAGCTGGTTCAGGTTATTTGCCATACCGGTGAGCATATGCAAAAGGCCGCGATCTTCGACCGACAGCCGGGGAATGATCTTCGCGTTTTGAGCGGCTGCCCGGAACCAGGTGCTAACCTGCATACCTGCCTGCTTCGCTTTCGTTTTGATATAAAACTCCTCGGTGTTGCTCAGCCTGATCTTCATTTCCCTTTCCCGCTTGACAGCTAATTTTGGCCTGCCGCCTTTGTGTTTTAGGCCGCCAGTTGCTGGCTTACCTTCTTGTTTCTTTCCGCTGATCTCCATCTCTTCCTATCTTTATTTCTTGCGATCATCCTATCAATTGATCGGTCTCTCCGTTCATTTCCCACCTGCAACTAACAGGCGCAGGTGGCAAGTTTACCCGTTGGCTGCAGGCCTTCCGGGGAGTATTTGCGGGGGCAAATACACAAACTTGCTACTTACAGGCGGATAGAATATCCCGCTGCTATTTATCCCGATATTTCGTGTCGCAAATGATTTTAAGCTGTTCATTTTACATACCTGCTTTGTCCGTTACTAAGGTTACCAAGCTTGCAATATGCTTATCAAAAGAAGGCTCATAAATGATATACTCAAGGCTGATCAGTTCCTTTAAACACTTGTGGTAAGTGGCCGGTGAACGGATGCCGGAGGTTGCCATTAGCCTGCTCCGGGTTACCCGGAAAGGAGTGTTGTACTGCTGTTCCTGCCATAAGGAAAGTATTGCGGTATACAGGCTGATATGAAAAGGGCTTAGCCCTTTGTGCCGCTGGATGTCTTTTAGCAAGGCCAGTTCGGGAGGTGCTTTTTTCATTTAACACCTCCTTTTTCCAAAAGCTTTATGATATCCTGGTGCCGGTAATACATCATACCGCCTATTTTGGAATAGGTGAGTGTACCGTTAATACGCAGGTTTTGTAAGGTACCAGGCGAGATGCCCAGCAGCTTTCTTACCTCGTTACTTTTCAGCCATTCCTTGTTTGGTGGTTTTGCGCCTGCGCCGAATGCGTCTTTTAGTTCCTGTACCAGTTCTGCCCTAAACTGTTTCAGGTCTTCTTTAGTTAATAGCTCTACTTGCATCTGTACTCCGTTTTTTGGTTAACGGGACGAATGTATACCGCCAAATAGCTGATCTCATGACCAACGGAAACTGATGGTCATGTATAAGAGGCGAACAAGATGGGTATTGTTAGACTTAAGGGGTTGAAATAATGTAGGTTAGGCCACCTATGAAAGAATAGGGTGAAAACTGGCTAACAGCGATAAGAAAATACCTTTTAAGCTTGATTACTTTTCTTAACCGCCTTTTTTTGCGTGTCAGGTATGATCTTGAAAAGCTTGTTTTCGGTTGGAACCAAAGTGCCTTTGACACTTACATCGTTTTGTTTATCGAAGAAATAATTCTTGGCAGTCTCTATGGGTATGTCTTTGCCGTCGATTGAAAAATACTTACTGATCATCTTGTAATAGGGCGTTTTGTAATCGCAACGGAGCAGCGCCCGGCCAGTAGGTAATTGCAGGTCGCGGAGTTGCTGAATTAGATCAATGACTGTTGGCAAATGGCCTTCCTCTATCCTGATCTTCTGTACCACGTCGTATTCCTTCATTTCGCTAATTTGCTTCTCTAATGCTGCAATCTGGTTTTGCAGCCTTACAATGGTTGCGTCTTTTTCAGTATAAACTTCAAGCCGGGGGCGAACGGCCCATTGGTCAATGGAATCCAGGTAACCGGCAAATGCCCGCAGCTGTGCTTTTTGTACGTTGGTTCGCTCATGCTTGGTTTTTGAGCCGGGTTTGTCTTCTTTGATTAGTACCGCAATCCCGTCCTGAATAAGGTCTCTTAGGTGCTTGTAAAATTCCACCTCTTGCGATCCTGCATTTACCTCTAAAAAATGATTCAGATGATATTTGTAAAAGGATTCAAACTCGCTTTCTTTTCGCTCATATAAGTTGTTAAGGAAATGGCGGTCGTAATGGCCCCGCCACCAGGAAAAGGGCATGCCAATATCGAACGGATGTTCGCGCTTTTTGAAGCGGGCAAGGGGTTTAAAGTATTCTTTCATCGGGGATACATAATTGACAATATAAACAAAGATGATAACATTTAGAATATCCCTAAACCGATATCATGCAACTAATACTTATCTTGGAGGTATTTGCTTTCGAGAATTTCTATAGAAGCATTAAGCAAAAATATGTAGAGAAATTATTGATAATGTTCAGTTATCTTTTATTGGCCTAACATTGGTACGTTTAATGTCAGGAATAAGCAGTCCATACGTCGTCAAACTTTGGAGTATGAAGTAACCAATGCGCCGCTATGGTTTGTAATGCCAATGGCTAATAATTTTCTCTTGGATTATCTCCCGAAACTTCAGGTGAAAGGAAAGCTCAGCTCATAGCCTTTCTGGCGGTTAGGCCTTTCACACACCAGGAAACATGGTATTCCGGCATTCCTAAACTCATCAAAACACCACGCCAAGTTGTGTTACGATAATAAGCTTTGCAAGCACATTATCTCCACCAGATGCATCTGACTTGTCATGCTGTTTGATTTTGAGTAAAGTAAGCCTCCATGAAAGCTCTCGAAACCTTCAACAGCGTTTCCATTGCATTACAACCCTCATTGAAGCTTTGCGCTTTCCTTGCTTGGCTCGCCTGCATCGTCGGCCAAGGCATCAACACTGTCACAGCATTTGAAAAGCCAACAGCACAAGCCCATAAATCAAATGCAGCGGCCAGTCTCTTGTGACGCATTCTTCATAGCCGCACTTTGTGCCTTCTCTCTGAAGACCTTGGCCTCCACTCGCAGGACGGCTCGCGTACAGGATGGTAGTGTTAAAACTTATCCGTAAAACCCTTCAATCTTTTCCTTGACTAAAGAAAGTGTGGTTTCTGGTATTGGTACGCCGGTAGTTAGTTCCAATATCCTGTTTCTGGTCGACTCGATTGTTCCAACGTATTGCCCGTTGAATAACATATGAAATGCACTGTCATCATCATACACCTTGCAGTTAATAGAATAACCAGTTAAATTGCCGTAAGTCAGGTTAAAGTCTATAATTAGTTCAGCAGTTGGTGCCATTTTTTAGCTTTTTTATGGTAAGCTGGTTGATGATGTGCTTGCTTAATACTTCGTTGATTTTCTCTACCGTATCTGCCTGATGGAAATAATTAAAGGAGTGGTCTTTTAATACATCTTCCAGTTTCTCATTGTCAAAAGTGTAAGCGGTTTCCCCAGCTTTCAAAACTACCTTCGAATCTTTGGAAAGAAGCAAATCAACTGACGTTCCCGAATTGCGATTGATTACTTCTAAAAGTGTTGACAGGTTAAAATTCATATTGATTAATTTAATACAACAATTTTAAGAAATGAAATGCTAAATTACTAATGTAATTAGCAATTTATTGATAAAAAGTTTTTAACAGATTGAGTTGCTCATACAATTTGCTCTACTCGCTGGTACGGCTTGCGCATACCTAAATATTCAAAGCCAAATACTACATTTGAATTTAAATGTAAATAGGGTAATGATTGTTGTTTTATTAATTATAAAATCTTTTTCACCTGATTAAAATAAGAGTAAATCGATAAGTTAAATATTATGGCTATAAACAAAGGTAAAGGTAGTCGGCAAGGTGCGGTAAAAGAACGATCACAGGTCTACAATCCCTCTACTGGAAATTATGTTAAAAGAGATACTAATACAGGAAGGTTTATTGATGTCAAGTCAGATGGAACGCCCTTTAAAGGGGTACGCAAAGAAAAAACTAAAGTCAAAGCAAATCCTAGTGTTAAAAAAGCAGTGGCCAAGAAAGCAGAAAGCGCGGTATTGAAGATAAAAAATAGCAAAAAAAAGTAACTCGATGAAAGCTGTTTTAAATTATAATCGTAATGTTTTCATTAATTGCCCTTTTGATCCCGGTTATGAAGAAATATTTCAAGCGATATTATTTACTGTCCACAAGTGCGGTTTTATATTAAGGTGTGCAAAGGAATTTGAAGATTCTGGTAGTATTAGGATAAAAAACATAATAGGACTTATTAATGAATCAAAATTATCAATACACGATTTATCACGGGTAACTGTTGAAACTACAGCCTCATTACCAAGATTCAATATGCCATTGGAACTTGGTATATTCATAGGTTGTAACGAATTTGGAACAAAGAGACACAAAGAAAAAGAATATCTAATAATTGAAAGCGAACAGTTTCGCTTTAAAGAATTCATTTCAGATTTGTCAGGACAAGATATCAAATCTCATCACAATAATCCAGAAGAAGCAATAAAATGTATTCGAAATTGGCTAACTAAATATACATCTGAGACCATTCCAAGCCCAGGGATAATTGTTAAAGAATACAAAGATTTTTTAATTGTATTGCCTGAACTTTGTATAGAAAGTAATTGGCTTGTAAACGAACTTACTTTTGATGAGCTTTCATCTTTAGTTACAAACTGGCTAACATTTGAATAAAATTAAACGCTGATTTCTGTTATCCTGACTATTCAATATGTTACTTTAAAAGTAAATATTCTCAAAATAATAGTAGCTAAGGAAGTTACCATTTCTGAATCTATATTGTCCTATTGTTAGGTTTTATTACAGCTTTTTTTTTCGATCCTTAAAGCTATCAAATTAGAAAGATTAAGGCAGGATTAACATCATATGGATAAAATACTTTTAATTCACTAATATAATAACTACTCTATTGGTGCAACCGATGATACTTATCAAAATAATTTGTTTGATTAAGCAATTCATCTGCACTTAAGGCTTCCTCTGTAGCAGTGATTTCTTCAATCGAGTGTTTGAAATATTTATTGATAAAATCTAAAAATTGTTGTATCAAGAAGTGATAGTTTTCTTTTGGCATTACAAAAACATCAGTATATACTTCTTTTGTAATCTTGGAAGGAAAAACAAATAATCTCAATAAGTTATCTTCGATAGTATAACGATATTCAATTTCTGATTCGTCTATTTGTCCTAATCTTACAATGCAGTCATGTTCCCAGTTCCATTTCCAATTTGGAAAGTTTTCTTCAGCAATAAACTTTCTGATTTTCAAAATCAAATCTTCAGGAAATTCTGTTGAAATTGCAATAGCCATAATTCTTTCTTTTATAAAAATATATACTTTATTTTTTTATTTATTGCCAAAACGAAACGTAGTTTAACACTACTCTTTAGTTAAGTATTTAAAGTAATATGAAGAAACAACTTTCATCTATTTAATTTGCATCTATTTAAAACTCATTTGATTTCTTACAAACACCACAAGTTAAACCATCTTTAGCGTAACGTTTAAAATACTTGCAATTTTTACAAGCATGACAAGGTGTGTTACCTTTACAAGTTGCAAATAATTTTACATTATTATGCTTTACAGGTAAACTTCGTGAAGAAAATACACTAAATAGCAGGATAAATAGCAGGTTTTTCATGTTTAAATGGCTTAGGAATAGAGATGTAAACTTAATGAATAAATCACTATAGTTGAAACTTTAAGTTGTTTACATCGGCTTATTTTTACCTTTATTGACTAATACGAATATGGGTAATTAACTTTCCAATTCAAGAATTTGGTGACTACTATAAAGTATAAAACGTCTTGTTTTTGGATTTTTAGAATTGTTCGAAATTATAATACCTTTTAAAAACTTTATCTAGATTATAATATGATGCAAAAAAAGATTAGTATTGAAATATTAATCGTATGTTATGATCGAAGACACTAATTGCCCTAATTGTGGTAGCAATGATATTTATTTAGGAAATGGTTATAATAAATGTGAGAATTGCGGTAAAGAATTTTTACTTGAGTTTGAAGAAGTGGATGACAATATTTATTTAGAAACCTATAATTGCTTAGTGAAGCTAAAAGAAGCTTTCTTTAAGTTAAAGCATGGACAATTGTACTCGTGTATTATTGAATCGGAGGATGATAAGACCGGCAAACCACTTCTTATTATTCCTTTAGCATGGGAAAAAAACAGAAACAGATTTTTTATACTTTGCTGTTTTAACGAGAAGCCCAAAGAAGATTCAGAATTTTTAGTAGAATTATTAAAGAAAAGCTTTGAGACACTTAAAAAAGAAGGGAAAACTGGATTATTTCCTGAATCTTATAAAGGGCAACCTCTCATGTGCACTACTGATAGAGATGGAGCTGTTTTTTCTGAGGTTGGTGAGCGTTTAATAGATTTCAAAGAAGTTTGAAAAACAATATTGACTTCTCAATTCAAGATTTTTACTACCTCTATAAGTATAAAATTCACTGTTTTTTGAATTGGTTTTCAGCTTATGGATATGCTCTGACAATTTGGAAAGTTCTTAATTCATAATAATTAGTTTGCATTTCTCCAGAGCAAGTAGTTAATGAGAAACGGGCAATATTTGAATCATAATTATCCATATTGTCTTCAATAATTAGATCATTAACTAATTGTGATGCTGTAGCAAACACATAAATGGGCTTCCGTAATAAAAATAAGGTATAGAAATCATCTTTATTTAACCCAGTTGTGCTACGCTTTTTAATCAACAAACTATCATATAGTTTATCGAAGAATGTTCTTTGTTTTGATGCTATTGCCTCTCTCAATCTTCGTGCACTTATCAATATTTGATTAGTTAACTCCCGAACTCTTGATGTAAAACTGTGTTTCACATGGATAAGATATAATTCTGTTGGAGTAATATAAAGTATATCACACAGCTCAACTCCGTCTACAATTATCGTATCTAATACAATATAGTTTATCAATTTATCATAAAGAAGGTTGTATTTGCCCTCCTCACTAAATTTCATTCGTACTGTATCAAACGTCCAAGGGTGATGTAATATTCCAACTGTTAATTTTGAATTTCTTAGAATACGCTCCGTTTGACTTTTAAGACTATCAATAAACGATTCTTTTAACCGGTACCATTTACTATCTACTAAAAAAATAGATTCATTTTTAATCGAGAATTCTGCATTAAAATGGTACATAAATCCAGAGCTTGCGGTCTGCTTCTTTCCTACATAGCATTGTACACTTACTCCATATAAATAAAAAAATACGCCAAGTTCATTATTGCCTTTTACCTCATATGCTCTTGTAATAACTGTTTTGTAAATTTCGCTTTTATCAGTAACGGTGGCAAAGTGCCCGTCTTTCTTTTTTCCAGTCTCTGTTTTTTCTACTAATTCATACCGCTCAGCTTCATAAAATTCCTCAATCTTATTTGGATTGCAAAAATCGAATTCAAATATATCACGTGGGTCATTATTATGGTTGACAACGTAGCCAATGTTATTGTAAATCTTTCTATTTAGTTCTTCATTTAAAAGTTTTATGTATTTGGAATCACTTACCTGAATGTAAGAACTTATAAAATCCTTGGGAGCCATCGTTACTATTACTGATAGTTCTTTTATTATCTTATGAAGAGATGCAAAATCCACCTCCTTATTAATTTTGAAAGCTTTTCCAGCGGCTATTTGAAGTTTTTCTAATGGTTTATTAAGCAAAAATCGAAAATGTAGAACACTAGTATCACTAGCTAATTTAATGTGCAGCTCCTTTGGCACCTTTCCAAATTGGAGATAGTTAATTATACGGTAATCATCCCTAAACTGCTCGTTTACTCCTACTCTTTGACCTGTCATACCTCTCGATTTGGTTGAGATTGCTTCGTCATGCTCTAAAGAAATGAGTCGATCATATGTTAATAGCCCGAAAAGATGATCTATGAAACTTGCGATTATCCAATAAGCAGACCCACCCACAATTGCAAATAGTTCTTCTTCAGTTTCTATAAAAATTATCAAGTTTACTTTAGTCTGAGAAAATATTGCATTATCTTTAAGTTCTTCAGGAAGGAAATTTGACCAATCGGATTCTAAATTTTCTGCACGGTACATATAAAGAAAATATTCAAAATCTTCTTTTTTAAAACTATTAAGTTTAAGGTTCTCAGAATTAAAGCTCCTGTTTTTTTTCTTATAGGAGTGACTTATCATCCTTCGAATAATAGCTTCCGTATCGGGTAGACCGGCGATATCCCTGTGAAGTTTATCAA
The DNA here is from genome assembly GCA_903642215.1 of Sphingobacteriaceae bacterium. Taxonomy (GTDB): domain Bacteria; phylum Bacteroidota; class Bacteroidia; order Sphingobacteriales; family Sphingobacteriaceae; genus Mucilaginibacter_A. The sequence goes on from CAHJWG010000003.1 coordinate 196,407, forward strand.
TTTTGAAAATATTAGGTACTATTTTCATAAGATAAGTATAAGCATAGTTTAAGTTATAATAATCGTCGTTTAAATGGCGATTAGAATAATTTGTAATGTACTAAATCTATTTCTTAGGAATTAACTTTTTGATGGCAAAAATTTAAGATTAACCCACTACCCACAAGCAATCAATGTATTGCAAGCAAAGTTAGCAAGGGTAGATTGGGAACGGTTGCCTTTGCCCTCCTATGTCCAAGCTTCAAGGTAGTATCAAAAAAGAGCTTTCACGGCATAAATTGAGGTCTTAGCGTAAAGATATTTTCGTCAGGTTTTAACCTTGGTAGTATCAGCATTAATTCTTCTTGAATAAAATTTGGTACATATACGACCCTTACTTTTCCACCTTTATTTTCATCTCCTGATTAATGAATTTCAGTATTGCTATTTTTGAAATGGCCTTTAGTAAGTAGCCTAACTTCTTCGTGTGGCATCAGCCTTGAACCATAGGTTAATAAACAGCATAGATAAACGTTAGGACTGTTCTTTTTTAAGTAATTTAAAATTGGCTTCAAATGCTCCTTTTCGTACAATTTATGGAGCTTTGCCTTTGCACGGCGACGTTTAGATTCTTTTACGGCTTTAAGCGGTTTATCTATGATTCTTGCCACCATAGAAAATAATACTCCTAAATCCCTCCGTTTATCTATGTAGTAAGTTCCAGAAGAATCAAAGCCTCATAAAAACTCATCAATTCGGTTTCTGGAAATCTTTTCAATGTCTCCATTTAGCTCATCGCCGTTTAAAAACCTAGTAAACTGCCGATGGATATTTTTTAAATTTCTTTTATAGGTTTTGCTAAGGTCAACAGTCAATTTTTTATTCAAAGCATCTAAAAGGAGTTCTCTAGCGGATTGCCTTACAAGTATAATTTCTTTAGCAAGCTCTACTTTTTTTGCGGGATAGCAATCAGCTTCTAAGGCTTTATGCAGTTCAAATTATAATTTTCTTAATAACTGATTTCTTTCGCTAACAGAATTAACGCGGTTTGGATGGATTAATAAATTAAGACTGCTACCATTGTACTCTCTAATTCGTTGTTTGTTAAGATAGAAGGTTACGTACGAGCATGTGGTTAAATCATCTGAGGTAACAATTTTGGGTTCTGTAAACATAATTTGACGCGTTTTTGGCGCATTTCAAATCAAAAAGAAGAAAAATACCTTTAGTCGTGCTCAGTTGGTTAGAGTAGAAGACTCATAATCTTTTGCTCTCCTTTGGTTATTCATTACAACCTCATTACTAAAAAATCTCAGTAAAATAGATTATCAAGTATTTACCAATCATTTTTTGTTTGCTTGGATGGAAAACCAGTATCGCGCAAAATATTCGTGGAAGTGTGATGGATAGTTTGGACAAAGTAGTTCCTTACGCAAATATCAGCCTTAAAAACAGTAGTAATTTGATTTTGGCGTACCGGCTTGTTAAGCAAATAATTCGAGTCCCGTCCAACTTTAACTAAAAAGGCTGGCCTCATTCACCGTTGAGCAACTAAATTGACAAACCGGGCAAAATAACAAGGCCGGGCCAAAGCAAAAACAAACCAACCCGCTTGCTATAGCCGTGACGCTTTGTCCTACCTTCGCGGTGTCGGTAAATAAGGTAAGCGCCGGGAAGAAAAGGTTATGAGTGGGCGAACAATGTCTTTCAGCTGGTAGAAAAAGCGTTTTTCGCAATTACAGCTTGGCGAAATATGAAAACGGCTTTTCTTCTAAGATTTTTATCGTCTTAAACTATAATCCCACCCTTGTCCTTCATTATTATCGTCATCTCTGGAATTATCCCTAAAACGGTCAGCAATACCTATAACCGTTTGTTCAAGGCTGGCAGGCAAATCTCCGCTTAGGTAGACAAGCTGCTGTTGCTTTATCTTCAATTTTAGTTCGAATTCGCCGATACCTCCAGAAGCATCGATGATTTCGAGGTTGTCAAATCGGTCCGCATAACGCTCAAGATATTGTAAGCCTTCATTATAATTCAGTAGGATATTTTTACGGTCTACAGAATGACCGCCATCTAAAACCCTTTTGTTCACCCTGGCAGTTGATAGTTCAACACTTTCTAAAGCTAGATAGACCATATTGGTTGTATAACCAAATCGTTTAAACTGGCCAGCAATATCCACTAATTCTTTATCCCTGAAATTAGTTTCTAAAGTGAAATGCTGTTTTAACCTGACTGCCTCATTAGCCTGGTCAAAAAATTCATGGGTCGCTGTATCATACACCTGTTTCTTAGGCATACCAAGTGATTGGGCCTGGATGCGGGCAATAACTTTGTCCACATCAAAAATAACAGCACCAGGTTCTGACAATTCTTTGGAAAAGGTCGATTTCCCTGCACCATTCGGCCCCGCGACAAATAGTAGCTGCGGGTTATCTGACATATGATCAAAGTGTTTTTAAGAAGTTTTCTTTGCCGTTATGATCAATCCATACCAGTTCTTTCCGGTCACGGTACTCGTGTACGGCATGTGCGGTGGTCGGGCAAACCAAAGGATCGTAATACGGAAGGTAGCTGTCTTTTGCAAACGCTTCCTGTTTAACTTTTTCAGCAGTAGCTCTCAGTCGTTCCCGCAGCTCATCTTGCGACAGATCAAAGATTGAAACTGAACGTAAATCGTTTGTGGTCGTGCTGCTCATAATTTGATGTGTTGCGCTCATACAAATATAGTTGTTTAATAAATTCATCTTTTGTTAGTTCCCAGTGGTTTTAGGTTTCTTTTTCAACAAGTACCTGCTTTATATTTCTCTTTTAGCAATGCCATATCCTGGCTGACCTTCATGTCTAATATTTTAGCGTAGTGCTGTGTTGTTTTAATATTAGTATGACCGAGCATTTTGCTGACCGTTTCGATAGGCACATTATTAGACAGTGTTACGGTAGTGGCAAACGTGTGCCGGGCCAAGTGAAATGTCAAATGCTTAATTACACTAGAAAGGTCTGCTATCTCCTTTAAGTAAGCATTCATCTTCTGGTTGCTCAATACAGGCAATAGTAAACCTTGATTTTCGCATTGCGGGTGGTCCTGATAGCGGTTTAAAATTTCTACAGCTGCTGGTAAAAGCGGTATCCTGGAAGAGGTGTCTGTTTTTTGCCTGCTTGTAAATATCCATTTGTCGCCGTCCATGCCTATTCCTATCTCATTTCTTCTTAGTTTTTTAACATCGGCATAAGATAATCCGGTATAGCAGCAAAAGACAAAAACATCCCGTACTTGTGCTAAACGTTCTATGGCAAATTTTTTATTTGTGATAGCGTCCAGTTCTTGTTGTGTTAAAAATGTACGCTCTTTTGCTTTTGCGGTAGATCTAAAATTGACGAAGGGGTTTTGCTCTAACCAATTATTGGCAATACAGTGATTGACAATTTTCTTTAAGTGCTTAATGTATTTGGCTGCCGATACCCCGCTAATTTTACATTCGGCTTTCAGGTAAAATTCAAACCCAGTGATAAAAACATGGTTTAACCGGTTAATTTCGATATCGGTTTTACCGTATTCCTTTTGCAGGTAACCTGTAAGATGTTTTTCGGAAGTGTTATACCCTTTTAATGTATTGGCCTCAAAACCGTTTCCTATCAATGCCTTTACTTTGGTATTATGCTCTTTGAATAATTGCATCAGGAAGCGGCTTTTTTGGATTTTACCTGTAAATTGATTTTGCAGGCTTTCCGTTGTTACCGGTTGGTTTGCGTCAATCAGCACTTGATGTGCATTTCGGAGTTTGGTTTGCAAACTGTCCAGGTAATTGTTAAGTGCCTTAACTTCTTCTTTAGTTCCAATGGCACGTCCCGCACGGCTGCTCCATTTAGCGGGGTCGCAATCACGGCCAGCGGACATATCCGCACGTTTGCCATTAACCGTAATGCGCATGTAGATGGGCATCACACCCCCTTTGTAGTTTTTTTGCTTTCTGATGTAAAAAAGCAGGTGAAAATTACTTTTCATAATGACAAGCTTAAAATGAAACAAAAGTAAGTTTGTAGCCTGCTTTTATCAAGATGTTCAATAGGTGAACAGGTTGATAATCAAATAATTAAAAGCAATTCGGTGCGTAGTGTTTTTCCATCAGATACGCACCGGATTACGCTCATTTTTGTTGCGTTTTGGTGCATAAAATGGTGTTTTGATGCCAATAAAAAAGGCTGCAAACTTGTGATTTGCAGCCTTTTAGCATCTTTTGGTATTGTTTTATGTAGCCCGTAGGGGAATCGAACCCCTGTTTCTAGAATGAAAATCTAACGTCCTAACCCCTAGACGAACGGGCCAAAATGCAACAAAAACTTGCTACTGATTCTAAAGTAATAAGTTTAAATCTTTGACAAAGATATAAACCTTGTACTACTCAGCAATGCTAAAAAAGAAATTAAAATATGATTCACAAATTTTTTTAATTCATTTACAATTTCGTTCAAATAAAAAGGTGATAAAAGAAGCAAATGCTTCTTTTATCACCTTTTTATTATATTCTAAAATTAATACCAGCTGTTCTATTAGCTAATTACTAATTATACAATGTTCTGTTATTAATATTCATCTTTACGACCGCCGCTACCACCTTTATAACCACCACTGCCGCCATTGCCACCTTTATAACCACCTTTGTCATACCCGCTTCTGCTGCTTCCGCCACCACTATAACCGCCGCCACTTCCACCTCTGCTGCCGCCGCCGCCATAACCTCCACCGCTATTTCCGCCTTTGTAACCACCACCACTATTTCCGCCACCAAAACTACTCCTTCTGGAATCGTCTCTTTTGTCTTCAGATTTGTTTACCACAATAGACCTTCCTTCAACAGAAGAACCATTTAGCTCGTCAATTGCTTTTTGAGCCATTGTGTCATCAGGCATTTCAACAAAGCCGAATCCTTTACTTCTTCCTGAAAACTTATCGATAATGATTTTTACTGATGATACTTCACCATAAGCTTCAAAGACTTCTTTTAACTTAGTTTCTTCCAAGGAAAATGGAAGGCTACCTACAAAAATGTTCATTATTGTTTTTTAATTGATTGTATATCTATTTCAAAACTACTATTATTAAATGTATAATTTACTATTATTAAAAATTATTTTTAATAACTTTTTTAAAGTATACAGTATTCTTAAAAAAAATGAAGTACTTCTTTTAACATACATTTCTGATAAACAAAAAAGGTGTACTGGTTAACCAGTACACCTTTAGCAGTTATATTATATCAGTTACTAATATAAAGTAAATACTACACGGCGGTTTTGTTGACGGCCAGCAGCTGTTTTGTTTGTTGCAATTGGCTGGGTTTGACCATAGCCTGTAGCTTCAATACGCGATGCATTGGCACCTTTATTTACCAAGTATTGTCTTACTGCTTCTGCACGATCTTTAGATAATTTCATGTTCAGGGCAGCAGAACCGGTATTATCTGTGTGTCCGGCTAATTTTAGAGTAAAATTTTTGCTGATAAGTAATTCCGCAACTCTATCTAAACTTGGGAAAGAATGGTCACGAATAGTTGCTTTGCCTAAATCAAATTCTAAGTTTGAAATTGCATCTCTAACTACTTTTTTATCTTCCTCTGTTACATAAACTTTTACATCCGGTTTGTTTACTGGCAAAGCACATCCTGAACCATCAACTGCAGTACCAGAAGGCGTACCCGGGCATTTATCAAATTTGTTTGCTACGCCATCTGCATCATCATCACCTAAATCCTTGGCATATTGATCTTTAATTTGTTGCTGATCGCGCAATCGGTTTTGCTCAGACATTGCGAGCATGTTTTTTAATTCTGCACTTTCAGCGGCACTTTCTTCTCTCAAAGCTGCAATAGGACTGTAATTTGCTAATTGAGAAGATTTTTTTCTACCCAAAGAGAATTCTAAACCAGCATGTGCGTAAGAAAATCTGTCATTTGCACCTCCGCGAACACCATCAAAAATAGGTGTCTTCATAAAAAATACGTTATAGCCTAAATCAATGTTTATGGTTTTAGATAAACCGAACTTTAAACCTGCACCAATCGGCACGAACCAATTTTCTCTGTAATATCCGCCTTCGTTAGCAATACCTTGTACAAATGCACTTGATGACATGTAACCTGCACCTGCAGTAACATATGGGGATAAGGCACTGCGTTTGTGGTTAAGGCTTAAATTTGCAATGGTAAGATTTGCATTTAAAGCTGCTGACCATTGAATGTTTGTAGTAAAACTACTGTTGTTTTGAGCAATTGTTGGTGAAGGAAGTGCGTTAGCTTGGTAACCTCTTACTTTACCGGCCAAAAAATCTGCCTGAATACCAAAACCCGGTAAAACTTGTTTTTTAATGTAACCGCCGTAACCCCAAGTTTCTTCTGGCGTACGGAAATCACCGTTTGCAGCATTGTTAAAAGGTGTAAAGTGTGTTAGCATTCCTCCGTTAAGGCCGATTGACCATGTACGAAAACTTTTTTTATCAAAACGTTTTGCCGTATCAGAATTCATAGTCTGAGCAAAAACTGATGTTGATAATCCTACTGCCGATAAGGTAATAGCCAACTTTGTAATCTTTGATTTCATTTTTCAGATAAATTTAATGTTAATTTTTGTACAATATATTAGTCATTACTTGTACAATCATTTCCTCTTCTACCTAAAAAATGCTGCCAAAAAGGTATTGGCAAATGTTAAATTTTATAAATCTTAGCTAAGTGTTTGAGTTTGAAGTATAAAAAATACATTCTGTTAATAAAATAATCAATCGATTGATTAAGTAGATAATTAACGTATTGACTAATTAACAGTACAAGTTTTCTGTTTTAAACTACTGTTATACCAAAAACGTTTTTGGTATAACGTTATTAATCAGTTTGCAGGTTAAAAATTACCTATTAAAAGAAGTATCAGCTTTTCTTTTTGCGCCATACTTTTTTAAAACCGGTAGAAGGCCTTTTTAATTCCGGCTGATACAAAGGTGCTTCTCCAAGTTCTTCCGGTAAAGGCATTCGATTGATTGATTTACCGATCAAAGTTTCTATGTCTCTAAATTTACGCTGATCTTTTTCATTGATAAAAGTAATTGCCGTGCCGGTAGTTTCTGCGCGGGCAGTTCGGCCGATCCTGTGAATATAATCTTCAGGATCATGTGGCACGTCGTAATTTATAACTAAACTGATTCCCTCCACATCAATTCCCCGGGATAAAACGTCCGTACCGATAATAACCGGCAACTGTCTGCTTTTAAAGGCACGTAAAATATGTTCCCTTTGCTCCTGCTCTAAATCAGAATGAAAAGCCTCTACTTCAAAGCCGGCACGGTAAAGCGTTTGGTATAATTGCTTTACTTTTTCTTTGGTTGATACAAATACAATGGTGCTTGCATAATTCCCTTCTTTTAAAATCGATTTGATCAATGCTATTTTCTGATGATCAAAAACCATGTAAACCTGCTGTAAAATACCTACGGCCGGCTGTGAAATAGCAATATTGATCTGCTCTGGTTCGCGTAATATTTTTTGGGAAAGTTGCCGGATTTTGTTGGGCATCGTTGCCGAAAACAAAAGCGTTTGCCGGTTTGCAGGCAGATAACTGATTATCCGGATAATATCGTCATAAAAACCCATGTCCAGCATCCGGTCTGCTTCGTCTAAAATTAAATGCTGCAACTGGTTAAGCTTAACCACGCCCGAAGTTAAATGTGCAATTAACCTGCCCGGCGTAGCAATAATAATATCTACACCTTCATTTAAAGCACGGCGCTGCTGCTCGTAGCTAATGCCGTCTCCTCCGCCAAAAACCGCGATAGAACTAATGCCGGTAAAATAAGCCAGTCCTTCCGTTTGCTGATCAATTTGCTGAACCAGTTCACGTGTCGGAGCCAGAATCAAAGTATTTACGATACTTTTTTCTTTAGCTGTACAAATCTGGTTCATAATCGGCAGCAGATAAGCAGCAGTTTTGCCGGTGCCGGTTTGGGCGCAGGCAATTAAATCGTGCTTGTTTAATATGTAAGGGATGGCTTGCTGCTGTATCGGTGTAGGTTTGCGGAAACCCATGCTGTCTAATCCTTCCTGCAGGTTTGGATCGAAGTTAAAATCGGTAAATGTCAAAAGTAATTGGCTTGTGATGATGAATAAGTTCTGCTGCTTGCTACAAATTTTCTAAATATAGCGTTTTTTGATGATGTTTAATTTCGTTTGAAAATACTTTAGCATCAAAAAAATTATCATTTAGGACTGAAAGTACCGATACTTCTTTTACCGGCATAAAAACAGCAAGTTAAAATTAAACTTTCTCTGTATTTTGGATGATGTTACTGATTATTTGTTCTGCATGAACCCTGGAATTTTCAATAAACCACAAATGTGTATCCATGCCGCCGCAAACTACGCCGGCTAAATAAATCCCCTTTCGGCTGGTTTCCATCGTTTGCGGGTCGTACGCCGGAAGCAGCTTTTCATCCGCAGAAAGCACAATACCCATGGTTTTTAAAAAGTCGAAATTTGGCTGATAACCCGTTAATGCCAGCACAAAATCATTCGGAATCGTAATCAAACCTTCAGGTGTTTGTATATCAACTTCAAATTCTCTAACCGCAGAAAGATTGGATTGATAATAAACTTTGATCGTTCCTTCTTTAATCCGGTTGATGATATCCGGCCGGACCCAATATTTTACCCGGTCGCTAATATCATTTTTTCTAACAACCATCGTTACTTCCGCACCTTTTCTAAACGTTTCCAGCGCAGCATCAACAGAAGAATTACTGGCACCAACCACCAGCACTTTTTGCATCGTATAAAAACTTGGATCTTTATAATAATGCCGCACTTTGGGCAAATCCTCACCCGGAATATTCATTTTAACCGGCACATCGTAAAAACCGGTAGCAATAATGATGTTTTTTGCCTCGTAAACCGCTTTGCTGGTTGTAATTTCGTAACCGCCGTTTTTAGGCTGATTATTTAAAACGGTTTCAAAAAGATGGATGTTTAATTCGTTCGATGTAGCCACTCGGCGATAATATTCCAGCGATTCTGACCGCGTTGGTTTGATGCTGTTGGAAACAAAAGGAACGCCGCCGATTTCCAGCTTCTCCGAGGTCGAAAAAAACGTCATCCCGGCCGGGTAATTATACAAGGAGTTTACCAGCGTGCCTTTTTCCGCAATCAGGTAAGTTAAACCAGCTTTTTTAGCCTCTAAAGCACAGGCCAAACCAATCGGGCCGCCGCCAATAATGAATAAATCAAGCATACATTTTAGTGTGATAAAAGAAGCATCAAATATTTCAGCTGATGCGTGCTTCTTTTACCGGTAAAAAATCATTAAAAAACAAAAGCCGGAAACTTCCGGCTGATATACAATTAAAAAAGAAGAAGGTTGGGTTGTAAAACAAAAAGTGGGTAAGCTACTTCTATCGCACCGCTACAACTCTCTACCCTTGCTGCGTTCCCACCCTGGGGGAGTTCAAAAGGAGCTGGTCGTAAAAGACTTACCCGCCACAAAAGTAGAAAAATTTTTAAATTGTGCGTTAATTATTTCAAAATTACCAGTTTTTGATGCGGAGACAGCAATCCGATTTCCGTTTTTAAACGCATCGGCAGATTGTAAAACTTGCGTGTCGGCGTTTCTAAAATCGTAATTTTATCGGCATAAAAGAAGCTGTCATATTTTAAGTTTTTAAAATATTGCCATAATATTTCATACTTTTCTTTAGAAATTTCTTTAGCAATGGTAATGTGCGGCGTTTGGATAGTGCCTTTAGAAAACGTTCTGGTAAAACGGTGAAGCGTGGTTTTCATCGTTGTATCCACGTTAACTTTGGCATAAACGGTGTAGCTGTTTTGGCTGTGTTTAAAAAAATCAAAGCCGCAAACCCTAATTTCAAAAGCATTAATCAAAGGTAATTTACGCTGATAATACGCCAGTTTTTCTTCAAAAATAAAGGATTGGATATTATGATCGTGGTTTATGGTAATATGCGCTTTGCTGTGGAGCGACGGGAAATCTCCGATCAACTCCCACGCTTTTAACTTAAAGTAAATGAATTTTGAAACAATATCTTCTGCCAAAGGAATAATCAGTAGGTAATCTCGCTTGCTTATCTTGGTAAAAGGTTCTGTGTTGAACAACTGTTTCATGGCTAAAAATACTAATTTAATTAGTAAAAACTAATTGGATTTTAATCAAGTATTTTAATTTAAACGAATAAAATTTAAACAAGTTCCAAAAGATTCTATCATAAATGTAACTTTTAGAAAACCCGATAGTATAAATCGAAAATTTATACGATAATTGCAGCATTTTCTAAGGAATATTAAATTAGACAAATCATGGATCAACAACGCTTTTTTATGCCTACTGTAAGAGCAGTTTTTGCTCCGGTAGCATGTGCGTTAGGTTTGGTTTCCACTTTCTCCTTGTTGTTAAGACGACGACGGTTTTTTATTTCCAGACTTTGAATTAATTAACAGTTTATTCATCGTTCATCTGCCGGAAAATCAGACATCAATTCGTGCCATTTACAATGCTTCCGGCCTTAAAAGCCTTTTTTCAAACGGAAATATTTGTGTTTCTTCATGACAATTCAAGATTTTAAAATACAGGTAGCCTCAGCAGAACATGCAGATTATGCTGCCAAAATTTGCGATGAAATGTCCGAGTCTGCTAAAGCACGCGGCACCGGCATTGCAACACGCTCGCCAGAATATGTGGCTGGTAAAATGCTGGAAGGCAAAGCTATTATTGCCATTTATAAAGATGGCACTTGGGCAGGTTTTTGTTATATCGAAACCTGGAGCCACGGGCAGTTTGTGGCTAATTCGGGTTTAATTGTGAACCCGGCTTTCCGTAAAGTTGGCTTGGCTAAAGCCATTAAAGAACAAGTTTTTAACCTTTCCCGCAAAAAATATCCTGATGCCAAAATTTTTGGGTTAACAACCGGTTTAGCAGTAATGAAAATCAATTCTGAATTAGGATACGAACCGGTAACTTATTCAGAATTAACACAGGACGAAGCCTTTTGGCAAGGCTGCAAAAGCTGCGTAAACTATGATATTTTGATGAGCAAAGAACGCAAAAATTGTATGTGTACGGCCATGCTTTTTGATCCGGAAGAAAAGGCAAAAGAGATTGAGGAAAAGATGAAAAAAATGAACCATAAAGCTACCTTGCTGGAACGGATTGAAAATGCGTTAAAAAAATCCACCAAAATAATGCAATTTTAAGTTTTGGCCGCTGCCGAACAATCAACTTATAACATGAAAGAAAAAGTAGTTTTAGCGTTTAGCGGAGGTTTGGATACTTCGTTTTGCAGTATTTATTTGTCGCAGGATTTAGGTTTGGAAGTTCATTCTGTCATCGTAAATACCGGCGGTTTCAGTGCAGAAGAACTGGCCGATGTAGAACGCCGCGCTTATAAAATGGGCGTTGTTTCTCATCATGTGGTAGATGAAACAGAGAACTTTTACAATACCTGTGTGCGCTATCTGATTTACGGAAATGTGCTGAAAAACAATACTTATCCGCTTTCTGTAAGTGCCGAACGGGTGAGCCAGGCAACGGCAATTGCTTTGTACGCCAAAAAAATCGGTGCTGATTATGTGGCGCATGGCAGCACCGGCGCGGGCAACGATCAAGTTCGGTTTGATATGATTTTTAACATTATCATTCCGGAAGTAAAAATTTTAACGCCAATCCGTGATTTAAAATTAAGCCGCGAAGCAGAAATCAAATACCTGAAAGAGCATGGCGTAGAAATGAATTTTGAAAAAGCCAAATACTCGATCAATAAAGGTATTTGGGGAACTTCGGTTGGTGGAAAAGAAACTTTAACTTCTCACGAAGGTCTGCCGGATGATGCCTGGCCAACGCAACTGACCAAAGAAGGTTCAGAAAAAGTAACGCTGGAATTTAAGCAAGGCGAATTAATTGGCGTGAATGATGAATCTTTCGATCATCCAACAAAAGCCATCCAAAAACTACAGGAAATTGCCGCGCCTTACGCCATTGGCCGCGATATTCACGTGGGCGATACAATTATCGGTATTAAAGGCCGCGTTGGTTTTGAAGCTGCTGCGCCAATGGTGATCATCAAGGCGCATCACACTTTAGAAAAACATACGCTAACCAAATGGCAGCTGAGTTGGAAAGATCAGCTTTCTACTTTCTATGGAAATTGGTTGCATGAAGGACAGTTTCACGATCCGATTATGCGTAACATTGAAGCTTTTTTAACCGATACACAGCAGCAGGTTTCGGGTAAAGTTTTTGTGCAGTTGTATCCGTATCGTTTCCAGGTTTTGGGAATTGAATCCAAACACGATTTAATGTCGAACAAATTTGGCAGCTACGGCGAAATGAATAATACCTGGACCGGCGATGATGTGAAAGGATTTTCGAAAATTTTTGGTAATCAGGTAGTGATTTATCATAAAGTAAACGGCCAGCAGGAAAACTAAAAATGGCTGAACAAAAAATTAAAGCCGGAATTGTTGGTGGCGCAGGTTATACCGGCGGCGAAATGCTGCGGATTTTGCTCAATCACCCTAACGTAGAAATTGCTTTTATAAACAGCAGCAGCAACGCCGGCAATTATATTTACGATGTACATAAAGATCTTTTCGGCGATACAGAATTGAAATTCAGCAGTGATTTATCTGATAAAATTGATGTTTTATTTTTATGCGTTGGCCACGGCGATGCGAAAAAGTTTCTGGAAGCAAACGCCGTTGCTGATCATATCAAAATCATCGATTTAAGTCAGGATTTTAGATTGACTGGCAACTCAAAACTACAAACTCGAACCTTCACTTACGGCTTACCCGAACTTCAAAAAGAGGTGATAAAAACAGCATCTAACATTGCCAATCCGGGTTGCTTTGCCACTTGCATTCAGCTGGCGTTGCTTCCTTTAGCACATAAAAATTTGCTGCTAAACGAAGTACATATTTCGGCCACCACAGGTTCTACGGGTGCCGGCCAAAGCCTTGCTCCTACTTCGCACTTTACCTGGCGCAATGATAATTTGTCGGTTTACAAAGCTTTTAATCATCAGCATTTGCACGAAATTAGTCAGTCGCTAAATCAGCTGCAAAACGATTTTCCGGTTTATCCTTCTGATAAAAACAAACTTAATTTCATTCCCTACCGGGGAGATTTTACGCGTGGCATTTTAGCTTCCATTTATACCGAATGTAATTTGAGTGAAGAAGAAGCGTTGAAACTTTACACTGATTTTTACGCTGAACATCCTTTTACACACGTTACCAACCGAGATATCGATTTAAAGCAAGTTGTAAACACCAACAAATGCTTTATCCTAGTGAAGAAACACGGTAATAAAATTTTCCTGATCAGCATAATGGATAATCTGCTAAAAGGAGCATCCGGACAAGCAGTTCAAAACATGAATTTAATGTTTGGCCTGGAAGAAACTGCCGGACTTAAACTAAAAGCAAACGCTTTTTAGAAGAAGTTTTAAGTGATAAGTTATACGTTTTAAGTTATGCAAAACTACAAAGATTTAAAAGTTTGGGACAAAGCACATCAGCTTACGTTAAAAATTTATCAATTAACTAAGCTATTTCCAAAGGATAAAATCTATGGTTTAACCAGTCAAATCCGACGATCGGCTGCTTCCATTCCAGCAAATATTGCGGAAGGCTGTGGCAAAAACTCGCAATTGGAATTAGCGCATTACTTAAATACCTCATTAGGTTCTGCAAATGAAACAGAATATCATTTATTACTTGCTAAAGATTTAAGTTACTTTTTGGTTGCTGATCATGATATTTTAGCTGAACAGATTAATGAAATCAAAGCAATGCTGATTTCATTAATAACCAAAGTTAGAAAGGTCTAAACCATGCTTTTCACTTAAAACTTACAACATAAAACTTAAAACTCAACATGAAACCATTTGACGTTTACCCAATCAACCATATTAATATCGTAAAAGGCCAAGGCAGTTTAGTTTGGGACGATAAAGGCCAGGAATATCTGGATTTATACGGCGGACACGCAGTAATTTCCATTGGCCACACCAATCCGCATTATGTGGAGCGACTTGAAAATCAGTTGCACCAGTTGGGTTTTTACAGTAATTCGATTGAAATACCAATTCAAAAAGAGTTTGCGGAGAAGTTGGGGAAAGTTTCCGGACGAGATGATTATCAACTTTTTTTGTGTAATTCCGGTGCTGAAGCAAATGAAAATGCGCTAAAATTAGCTTCATTTTATAACGGCAGAAAGAAGGTAATTGCGTTTAGCAAAGCGTTCCACGGCCGTACATCTTTGGCGGTTGCGGTTACGGATAATCCGAAAATTCTGGCTCCGGTTAACGAAACGGATCATGTAGTTTTTCTGCCTTTTAATGATGAAGCTGCGCTGGAACATGCTTTTGCTCAAAATGAAATCAGCTCTGTTATTATTGAAGGCATCCAAGGTGTTGGCGGGATTCGCGTAGCAACAGAAAGTTTCCTGCAAAAAATCCGTTCGCTTTGTGATGAATACAATGCTGTTTTTATCGCTGATTCTGTACAATGCGGTTACGGCCGGACGGGTAAGTTTTATTCGCATGATTTTGCCGGTGTTGATGCTGATATCTACACCATGGCCAAAGGAATGGGCAACGGTTTCCCGATTGGCGGCATTTCTATTTCCCCAAAAATAAAACCGGTTTATTATATGCTGGGCACTACTTTTGGCGGAAACCATTTGGCCTGTGCGGCAGGATTGGCCGTTTTGGAAGTGATGGAACGCGATAACTTAATGCAAAACGCTGCCGATTTGGGGAAATATCTAATCGAAGAATTAAAGAAATTTGAGCAGGTAAAAGAAGTACGCGGCCGTGGTTTGATGATCGGGATTGAATTGCCGGAATATCTGGCGCATGTTAAAGCCGAACTTTTATTTAAGTATCATATTTTTACGGGTGAAGCTAAGCCGAACGTGATTCGTTTATTACCGGCTTTGAATCTGACTAAAGCTTATGCGGATCGTTTTTTGGAAAGTTTTAGTTTAGCTTTGAAAAACGCGCCTGTTGCAGAGTTCAATCCTTCGATGTAGAATTTGTTGCCATTCGATTTTTTTGTCATTTCAACCGATGGGAGAAATCTTCATCGAAAAATTTAGATTGCTTAATGAAGATTTCTCCTTGCAGTCGAAATGACAGAAGATTCCTCCTATCGTCGGGATGACAAAGCGGCGATCTGTCAATCCTAATAAAATTCCTTCAATATAGAAATGAAATTATTCTCCTCCGTAAACGACGTTGCCGACATAAATTACCTGGTAAAAGAAGCATTGGATTTGAAAAAAAATCCTTTCGCTTTCCAGCATTTGGGTAAAAATAAAACGATTGGTTTGGTTTTTATGAACCCAAGTTTACGCACACGTATGAGTACCCAAAAAGCAGCTATGAATCTGGGTATGAACGTAATGGTTTTAAATATTGATAAAGAAGGCTGGGCTTTAGAACTTCAGGACGGCGTGAAAATGGATGGCACAACGGTAGAACATATCCGAGAAGCGGCTGCCGTAATGGGGCAATATGTTGATATTTTGGGTTTGCGCTCTTTCCCGGGATTGAAAGATCGCGATGAAGATTATAGCGAAGCGATTTTTAACAAGTTTGTGAAACTTTGCGGCGTTCCGGTGGTGAGTTTAGAATCGGCCACGCGGCATCCGCTGCAAAGTTTGGCGGATTTAATTACGATTGAAGAACTTAAAACCAAACCTCGCCCAAAAGTGGTTTTAACCTGGGCACCGCATGTAAAAGCGTTACCGCAGGCGGTTCCAAATTCGTTTTCGGAGTGGATGTGTAAGGCTGATGTTGATTTTACAATTGCGCATCCGGCCGGACTGGAGCTTTCTACGGAGTTTACACAAGGCGCAACCATCACACATAATCAGGAGGAAGCTTTACAGCACGCGGATTTTATCTACGTAAAAAACTGGTCGGCTTTTGAGCCTTACGGGAAAGTTATTCCGGGAAATAAAGACTGGATGCTGACGAATGAGAAATTAATATACACCAACAATGCAAAAGTAATGCACTGTTTGCCGGTTCGGCGCGATCTGGAATTATCCGCAGAAATTTTAGACGGCCCAAATTCTATCGTGATAAAAGAAGCATCAAACCGGGAATGGGCGGCGCAGGCGGTTTTAAAACAGATGCTGGAAGCGTTGTAATTTTAAGATTTAGGAATATAAAAAGGTTCCTTTTTAACAAAATATGCGGTTACCTTATTTAAGGTGAGTCCTTGTAAAACAACCGAAAAGATTACGATAAAATAACAGCCTGCAATAATAATATGACTGTATTTAGAAGCCGGGATTGATAATGCCAGCGCAATTGAAATTCCGCCCCGAACGCCTGCCCAGGTTAAAATACCAACATTATTAAAGTTTACCTGCAAAGCGCGGCCCAAAAAAATAATCGGTGCCAAAACACTTAATAATCTGGCAATCAAAACAATCAATATCCCAATAATACAAACAAACCAGTAGTAAGTTAAAAACGGCATCATCACAATTTGCAAACCGATCATCACAAATAAAATTGTGTTGAGCAGCTCATCAATCAAAGTCCAGAATTTTTCTAAAAACGCATTCATCTTCCCGGAAGGATCTTTACCGAAACGCAAATTACCGATCAGCAAGCCGGCGGCAACCACAGCCAGCGGAATTGATAAATGCAGTTTGGTAGCCAGCACCGAAATACCCATAACCAGTGCGAGCGACGACATAACCAGCGTTTGGAAATCATCTACTTTACGCATCAGCCTAAAGGTTATAAAAGCCAGGAAACCACCTAAAAAAATTCCTCCGAAAACTTCTTGCGCAAATAAAATGGCAATATGCCTGGGATGCACTTCGCCTCCGGATTGGGAAATATATTCTAAAATACTTACAAAAAGGATCAACCCGATCCCATCATTAAAAAGCGATTCGCCGGTTATAATGGTTTCCAGATGCTTTGGTATTTTAGAGTTTTTTAGAACGGCAGAAACGGCGACAGGATCAGTTGGCGAAATCAAAGCACCGAAAAGCAAACAATAAATAAAAGGAATATCCACTTTTACCAAGCTGGTTAACCAATCGAAAAGCAAACCGAAAACCAAGGTTGAAACGATTACGCTGATCGTACTCAAAATAAAAACCGGCCGGATTTGCTTTTTAAGTTCAGTCCAATCGAAACGCAACGAACCGGCAAAAAGCAAAAACCCAAGCATCACATTTAGCAAGGTTTGCGAAAAATCAATATTTTTATTTAACCCGGTTATACTTTGAAAAATCACCGGGAAAACTTTACCGGTAAAAACAGCAATTACCGAAACCAGCACTGCAATGGTGATGATACCGATAACGCCGGGGAGTTTTAAAAAGCGGGCATTTACATAAGAAAAAACTGCACTGATAACAACCAAAATTGTTATGATGAGAAATGAGTTCATCTCCAAATATAATTTAAAGATGGTGTAGATTTTAATTATAAGCCGTTTTGTGTTTGTTTTAAACCGGTTTATCTGTAGCCGGCAAAACAATACAGCTGTTAGATGCTTTTTTTATGTAGTAAATTTTCAACCTTAAACTATATAAAAATGATAGATCCTAAAGATGAGGTTTTTAGAGACCTGGACGATCAGGCAAGAACCGACGACAACAATCGCACACATGATGATCCGGGATTTTTGGATGACGAAGAACAGGATACATCCGGCGATACCAATAACGCAACTGAAGAAGGACACGAAATACCAAAAGCAATGACAATAGAACAAGAAGGCGAGAAACCTTGGGAAAATACCAGCGGAACCACCAATTTAACCGAAGAACAACTGGAAGAAGTAGATTCGCCATCCACAAACAAAGGTGATGCTGCCGAACAGCCGGATACTGAAGGGACAGGTTATCACGAAGACCCCGACCAATTGAAAGTTGGCGGAGAAGAGTAATATTAATCGTTTATTTTTAATCTGAAACACAATGAGCATTCTGTACAGAAACTGCTTGTTGTGTTTTTTTATTTACGGATTTGTATCTTTGGCTGCTGCCACAAAAAATATATTTAAATACGTTTTAGCCTTGGGCTTTTTCTAATTTATTACTAATCCATAAAACCTGTAAATGCTTAGCATTGAGGAAATTAAAAAGCCGATAGCTGCCGAAATTGATGTTTTTGAAGATACGTTCAAGGCATCGATGTATAGTTCGGTCCCACTGCTTGATCGCATCACCCATTATATTGTTAAACGGAAAGGCAAGCAGATACGGCCGATGTTCGTTTTTTTTAGTGCCGGTTTATGCGGTGGCATTAACGATTCTACGCATCGCGGCGCGGCATTGGTAGAGCTTTTGCACACTGCTACTTTAGTGCATGATGATGTGGTAGATAACTCTTATCAGCGGCGCGGTTTTTTCTCCATTAATGCACTTTGGAAAAATAAAATTGCTGTTTTGGTTGGCGATTATTTGCTTTCTAAAGGTTTACTGCTTTCACTGGATAACGATGATTTTCGCCTGCTAAAAATAGTATCCGAAGCGGTTAAGCAAATGAGCGAAGGCGAATTGCTGCAGATTGAAAAAGTTAGGAAAATGGATGTCGGCGAACCTATTTATTATGAAGTTATCCGACAAAAAACTGCTTCGTTAATTGCCTCCTGCTGTGCTTGCGGCGCAGCTTCTGCCGGTGCAGATACAGAAACGGTTGAAAAAATGCGGCTTTTTGGCGAGAAAATCGGTATCGCCTTCCAAATAAAAGATGATATGTTTGATTTTGGTGTAGATGATGTAGGCAAACCGTTAGGCATCGACATTAAGGAAAAAAAAATCACGCTTCCGTTAATTCATGCCTTAAACAAAGCACCGAAAACTGATCGAAAAAATATCATCAACCTGGTTAAAAACCACAATGAGGAACCTAAAAAAGTAGCCGAAATTATTGCTTTTGTAAAAGATTCCGGTGGTTTGGCTTACGCGGAAACGCAGATGCTTAAATACCAGGAAGAGGCTTTTGTTGTTTTAAATACATTCCCCGAAAATCAGTTTAAAACAGGCTTGGAGCAGTTGGTTCGTTTTACTACCGAACGCAAAAAATAGGCGGTAAAAGAAGTATTGCAATCAGGATTATTTCTCTGATATTTCCTTTTCCAATTCAAACTTATGAAAAACGTTCTGCTGCTTTTGTTGGTATTAATACCCGGATTTCAACTATTTGCTGAAGTTAAACCTATTGATTTTGTGAATTTTAAACAAAGAAAATCAGTTCGTAACATGTGTTTTTTAAGGGTAATATGAAAACTGTATTTCTTAAAAATTAAACCATTACACCGCTCATCAGCATCAAAATAGAATCCACATATTCTCTGTTATTGGCCAGGCGCGGCACTTTATGCTGGCCGCCAAGTTTGCCTTTTTGCTTCAGCCACTTATAAAAAGTACCGTCTGCAGCGAGGTGGACAATCGGCCGTTTCAAAGCCATATCTTTAAAGCGTTTGGCATCGTAATCAGAGTTTACTTTTCGTAAAGTCTCATCCAGCAAGTCCACAAAACGTTCAAATTCGTCCGGCTTTTTTTCAAATTCGATGATCCATTCATGTCCACCCGCTTGGTTTCCTTCAAAATAAAGCGGTGCTGCAGTATATTCGCGGATGATCGCTCCGGTTTGTGTACATGCTTCTTTTAGGGCACGTTCGCTGTTATCGATAATTACTTCTTCGCCAAAAGCATTGATAAAATGTTTGGTGCGGCCCGTGATGCGGATGCGAAAAGGTGAAAGCGACGTAAACTGCACGGTATCACCAATCATGTATCGCCATAAACCGGAATTGGTGGAGATAATCAACGCATAATTTGTGCCTGCTACTACCTGATCCAACAGCAAAGTTTGCGGATCTTCATCAAAAAGATGTTCTACAGGTAAAAATTCGTAGAAAACGCCGTAATCCAGCATCAGCAGCATTTCCTCAGAATCTGATAAATCCTGTATGCCGAAAAATCCTTCCGAAGCATTATAAGTTTCCATATAATACATCTCCTTATTTGGAATCAGCTTTTTAAAATGATCGCGATACGGCGTAAAAGAAACTGCACCATGCACGTATAATTCTAAATTCGGCCAAATTTCCAGCAGGTTGTCTTTTCCGGTAAGTTCCAGTAGACGTTTGGCTAAAACGATATTCCAGGTTGGCACACCACTAATTGCGGTAACATTTTGAAGCTGTGTAATCCGGGCGATCTTTTCTATCTTTTCCTCGTAGTTTTCGAGCAAGGTAACAGATAGTTCGGGCGTTCGATAAAACTCCGCCCAAAGCGGTAAATTTTTAAGGAGAACTGCTGAAAGATCACCGTAATATGAATCGGTATTTAACTGATTAATTTGATGGCTTCCGCCTAAAACCAGTGTTTTACCGGTAAATAATTTCGCTTCCGGCCGGTTATTACAGTATAAAGTAAGCATATCTTTGCCACCTTTAAAATGGCATTCTTCCATCGCTTCTTCGCTAACCGGAATAAATTTACTGCGATCACTGGTTGTGCCGGATGATTTGGCAAACCATTTTATTTCTGAAGGCCAGAGCACGTTTTGCTCGCCTTTCATCATACGTTCGATATAAGGTTTCAGTGTATCGTAAGTCTGGATCGGGAAACGCTGCCGGAAATCCTGTACGCTTTCTATACTTTTATAATCATATTTTTTTCCCCATTCCGTATTTTCTGCACTGGTAATCAGGTTTTCAAACCACTCATCCTGTACTTCGTTCGGATACTTCATAAAAAGCTCGATCTGGTGCATCCGCTTTTTCATGATCCAGGTAACCAACGAGTTAATAAACGTCATAAGGTTTTAGGCGAAAGTTTTTCTTTTTAAAACGAAGTTGGAACCAAGGTATAATTTGCGCACAATCGGGTCTTCTGCCAGCACTTCGGGTTCTCCGTAACGCAAAATTTTTCCCTCAAAAAGCAGGTAAGCGCGGTCTGTGATTGATAAAGTTTCCTGCACATTGTGGTCTGTAATCAGGATGCCGATATTACGCGTTCTTAATTTAGCTACCATTGATTGGATTTCTTCTACCGCAATCGGGTCAACACCTGCAAACGGCTCATCCAGCAAAATAAACTTAGGTTCTGCAGCCAGTGCACGGGCTATTTCTGTCCGCCTACGTTCGCCTCCCGAAAGTAAATCACCGCGGTTTTTACGAACTATATGCAAACTAAATTCTTCAATCAGTTCTTCCAGTTTATCCTTTTGCTGTGCAGCAGATAATTTGCCCATTTCCAGCACCGCTTTAATGTTATCTTCAACGGTCAGCTTCCTAAAAACAGAAGCTTCCTGCGCCAGGTAACCAATTCCTTTTTGTGCACGGCGATACATGGGCGCATCGGTAATATTTTCATCCTCCAGGTAGATATTACCCTGGTTCGGTTTAATCAAACCTACAATCATGTAAAAAGATGTCGTTTTTCCGGCACCGTTCGGGCCAAGCAAACCTACAATTTCCCCTTGCTTTACATCAAAAGTAACATCGTTAACAACTGTTCGCTGCTTGTATTTTTTAATTAAATTTTCTGCTTTTAAAATCATGCTTTTTCAGATGTCGTAATCAGGATTTACTCTAATTCCTTTCAGGTTTAACTGAAGGGTTTTTTGTTCTTTCCAGCTGTTTTCTTCAATCGTATAACAAATATCCAACGGCATACTGTTTTTAACAGATGAAATTTGTTCTCCCAAACTAAAACCGATACAGCTAAAAATCGGGGAGCCATCCTGCATCACGCACATCTTTAAATGTTTGCCTCCCACCAGGTTTACATCGCCGCTAACATACACATTTTTGGTTATGAAAACCGGCGTCATATTTTCCGGGCCGAAAGGAGCAAGCTGTTTTAATATCCTGAAAAAACGCGGTGTAAGCTGGTTAAGATTCAGTTCTGCATCAATCCTGATTCGTTGTACCAGCTGTTCATCCGTAATGTTTGAAGCGACAATCTGTTCAAAACGTTCGCTAAAAGCAGTTACATTTTCGGGCAGCAAAGTTAAACCTGCCGCGTATTTGTGTCCGCCAAACTGCAACAGCAAATCGCTGCAGCCGCGTAAAGCTTCGTATAAATCAAACCCGTAAACAGACCTTGCAGAACCGGTAACGCGGCCGTTGTTTTGTGTTAAAACAACGGTTGGCCGATAATATTTTTCGGTAAGCCGGGAAGCTACAATCCCGATAACGCCTTTGTGCCAATTTTCCTGAAAAACCACGGTCGACCGCCGGTTGATCATCAACGGGTTTTGATCGATCATATTTAACGCCTGGCCGGTTATACTTAAATCATGTTCCTTGCGTTCGGTATTTTTTAAGTTGATCAGTTCTCCGTTGTCAAAAGCAGCATCAGTACAATCCGCAATTAATAATTCGACTGCATGTTTGGCATCGTCAATCCTACCGGCGGCATTGATGCGCGGGCCGATAGAAAAAACCAGATCGGTAATGCTGTAATTTCCGGATTTTCCGGCCACATTCATCAAAGCTTTTAAGCCGATGGACGGATTTGTATTCAGTTTTTCCAGGCCAAAAGCAGCCAAAGTTCTGTTTTCTCCGTTAACATGAACCAGATCGCAGGCAATGCTAACGGCAACTAAATCGAGGTAACAACTAACTTCTTCCCAGGGAATATTATTTTTTTCGGCATACGCCTGGATCAGTTTAAAACCGATTCCGCAGCCGGATAATTCTTTATACGGATAATCACAATCGCTCCTTTTCGGATCTAAAACGGCAACTGCCTGAGGCAATTCTGCTCCGGGCAAATGGTGATCACAGATAATAAAATCAATGCTTCTTTTACCGGCATAAATTACTTTATCATTTGCTTTAATGCCGCAATCCAAAGCAATAATTAAACTAAAGTTATTCTCGGCAGCAAAATCAATTCCGGCTGTAGAAATACCGTAACCTTCTGTATATCTGTTAGGAATATAAAATGAAACGTGATCGTAAAGCTTTTTAAAAAACTGATAAACTACAGCAACGGAAGTTGTTCCGTCTACATCGTAATCGCCGTAAATCAATATTTTTTCCTGGTTGAGGATGGCTTTTTCAATCCGCAGAACTGCTTTTTCCATGTCCTGCATCAAAAAAGGATCATGCAGATGGCCAATATCCGGCCGGAAAAAATACTTAGCTTCCTCAAAAGAATTTACGCCGCGCTGTACCAGTAAACTGCTTAAAACTTCATCAATCTGCAAAACTTCTGCAAGTTGCAAAACCTGCTGCCGGCTGCCTTCCTGCTCTAAAACCCATCGCTTTTGCATATCTTTAAAAAGTTCAAACCGTAAAGATAGTTATTGACTTATCATTATACACGTTTAAACAGATTTTAGCATTTCTATGAAAATACACGCATTGGGCGAAGGTTCTTTTTCTGTTGATTCGACCAAAAAATTCGTTCCGTTTAATCCGTTAACTGATAATTCGCAAGACCGGAAAGGCTCTCTTTTTATCCACGTACAACCATTTTTACTTCAAACCGAAAACGATTTAATTTTGATGGATGCCGGTTTAGGGTTTAAAAATCCGAACGGCGAACTGATGCTTTACGACAATATCAGAAAAGCAGGTTTTGAACCGAAAGAAGTTACGCTCGTTTTAATGTCGCATTTGCACAATGACCATACCGGCGGTTTGGTTACGGAACAGCATGGAAAAACGGAACCTGCTTTTCCTGATGCGGAGCATGTGATACAGCGTGGCGAGTGGGAAACAGCTTTTTCCGGCAAATCAACCTCGTATCAGGAACCGAGATTTGAAATTTTACAGCGTTCTGCCAACATTAATTTAGTAGAAGGAAGCGGTACGCTCAAAAACGGAATTTCCTATGAATTGACCGGTGGACATTGCCAGTATCATCAGGTTTTTAAAATCATTTCTGAAGGAAAAACTTATTTTTTTGGTGGAGATGTTTTGCCGGAACCCGAACAATTGATCAGAAAGTTTGCTGCCAAATACGATTTTGACGGAAGGAAAGCAATGGAATTACGCGAAGAATTTGGGAAACAAGCTGCTGCAGAAGATTGGATATGCTTGTTTTATCATGCAAAAAACCTTGCGATTGGCAAGGTTACAGCTGAAAACGGATTTTCGGTAAAAAGTTATGAAGATTAATTACTGTGCATGCTTGCTACACTAAATACTTCTTTTATCGCCTCTAAGTTGAGTGGTTTGGAAATGAAGTTGGCAACGGATTGATACGATTTTGCTTTATCAATATCGTTACTAAAAACAGAAGATGACAAGATGTAAATTGTAAGTTTTTTATCGATATCTAAATTTAAATTTTTATACGCTTCCAAAAATTCCCAACCGTTCATAATAGGCATGTTAATATCCAGTAAAATATAATCGGGTATATTATCCGAAAAATTTTGAAGGAGTTCTTTTAAACGTTCTATAGCTAAAAGGCCGTTTAAAAACGTAGAAATAACTGCATCCGGATAAGCCTTTCTAATCAGTTTAACGGTGATGAAATTATTAATTTCATCATCATCAACCAACATAATATTAACAGGCTTTTGACTTACACTCATGAAAGTTTTTACGAAAGGTGATATAGTAAAGTTGTGTTCATTCATAATAAATTTTTACAGCACCGTTTATACTTAAAACAACAGCTGCTGAAATAAAAATTTTCTTCAATCTCAAACAACCTTAATCCAGAGATTAAAAAATTATTTTTTAAAACACTATTTACGATAACGTTGTGTAAGCAGTTTTCGCAAGCTGCTTTTTAAATTAATCTTTTCTATAAGCCTGTTGCTACTCAGTTAAATTTTCTTCAAAAGCATAACTTTCTAAAGGCGGGCAAGTACAAATTAAGGTTCTGTCGCCATGTGTATCGTTAACCCGGCCAACCGATGGCCAAAATTTAAATGCCGAAACATAAGGCAGCGGGAACGCCGCTTTTTGCCGCGTGTAAGGATGCTCCCACTCATTGCCGGTAATTACGGCAGCAGTATGCGGTGCATTTTTTAGGGGATTATTTAGCTTGTCTGACACACCTTTTTCCACATCTTCAATTTCGTTGCGGATGGAAATCATGGCATCGCAAAAACGATCCAGTTCGTGCTTCGGTTCTGATTCTGTAGGTTCTACCATTACCGTTCCGGCAACCGGGAAAGAAACGGTTGGCGCATGGAAACCGTAATCCATCAATCGTTTGGCAATATCAGTTACTTCAATACCGAAGTTTTTAAAGGCACGGCAATCCAGAATCATTTCGTGTGCACAACGTCCGTTTGCGCCGGCATATAAAACCGGGAAATGTTTTTCTAATCGTGATTTGATATAATTAGCATTTAAAATGGCATAACGTGTTGCATCCGTTAAACCTTCGCTGCCCATCATGGCAATATAAGCATGAGAAATTAATAAGATCGAAGCAGAACCCCAAGGCGCAGCAGAAACCGCCGGAATCGATTTTCCCTGCTCAATGTCCACCATGGCATGGCCTGGTAAAAACTGAACCAAGTGTTTGGCAACACCAATCGGGCCCATGCCCGGACCACCTCCGCCATGCGGAATACAAAAGGTTTTATGCAGATTTAAGTGGCAAACATCGGCACCAATAGCAGCCGGACTGGTTAGCCCAACCTGTGCGTTCATGTTGGCACCGTCCATGTAAACTTGCCCGCCATGCTGATGGATGATATCACAAATCTCGATAATTGATTCTTCAAAAACGCCGTGCGTTGACGGATAAGTTACCATCAAGCAAGAAAGATCATTACTGTATTGTTCTGCTTTTGCTTTCAAATCAGCAACATCAATATTCCCGTTATCGTCACATTTTACCACGATAATTTTCATGCCCGCCATTGCTGCTGAAGCCGGATTGGTGCCGTGTGCAGATGAAGGAATTAAAGCAATATTACGATGCGCATCACCGTTAGCGAGATGATACGCGCGGATAACCAGCAAACCGGCATATTCACCTTGGGCACCGGCGTTTGGTTGTAAACTCATTGCTGCAAAACCGGTAATTTCGCTTAGCCAAGTGTTCAATTCATCAAAAATCTGCATGTAACCGCCAACCTGATCGGTGGGTGCAAACGGGTGCATTTTACTGAATTCCGGCCAGGTAACCGGCACCATTTCGGTTGTTGCATTCAGTTTCATGGTGCAGGAACCAAGTGCAATCATAGAATGGCAAAGCGATAAATCCTTCGCTTCCAGTGATTTAATGTAACGCAGCATTTCGTGTTCAGAATGATGCGAGTTGAAAACCTGATGATTTAAAAACGCAGAAGTACGTTGCAAATCCGCAGGAACCGGCGATTGCAATGCTGTTTTTATCGATTCAAAATCAACATCAGCCAGCGTTTTGCCTTTCGCTTTCGCAAAAATTTTAACGATGGTTTGGATGTCTTCTACAGAAGTAGTTTCATCCACCGAAATAGAAACCAAAGAATTTTTATAATAAAAATTCATTTCCTGATTCAACGCTTCTGCATGAATTGTATTTGCAACTTGCCCGGTATCAAAAGTTAAGGTATCAAAATAAGTCTCATTTTGCTGCGGATAACTTAAAGATTTAAGCGAATCTGACAGTAAAACCGATAAACCGTGAATCCGTTCGGCAATCAGCTTTAAGCCTTTTGAACTATGATACGCCGCGTACATGCCGGCCATAATGGCAAGCAAAGCCTGCGCCGTGCAAATATTTGAGGTAGCCTTATCTCTGCGGATGTGCTGCTCGCGGGTTTGCAAAGCCATGCGCAAAGCATAATTGCCTGCATTATCAATGGTTACACCGATAATCCGTCCGGGAATACTTCTTTTATAGGCATCTTTTGTGGCAAAAAAAGCAGCGTGCGGGCCACCGAAACCCATCGGCACACCAAAACGCTGCGTAGAACCCACCACCACATCTGCGCCCCATTCGCCCGGCGGCGTTAGCAAAACTAAGCTCATTAAATCTGCAACAACCGTTAATTTGATGTTTTTTTGGTGGAGAGAATCAGCAAAATTGCGGTAATCGTAAACTTCGCCGTTGGAAGCAGGATATTGAACGATGGCACCAAAAAAACTGTCGTCTAAGTCTACTATTTGATGATTGCCAATCACCAGTTCCAAATCCAGCGGCTGCGAACGTGTTTTTAAAATATCGATGGTTTGCGGGAAAACCTCCTCAGAAACAAAAAACTTTTTGGCTTTGGTATTTTTACGCAGTGAATATTGCATAAACATCGCTTCGGCAGCCGCCGTTCCTTCATCCAGCAAAGAAGCATTGGCAATTTCCATCCCGGTTAAATCGATCACCATCGTTTGGAAATTTAGCAAAGCCTGCAAACGACCTTGCGCAATTTCAGCTTGATACGGCGTATATTGCGTGTACCAGCCAGGATTTTCCAAAATATTGCGTTGAATAACGCCCGGAACGATCACATCGTAATAACCTTTTCCGATGTAAGATTTAAAAACTTTATTTTTGAAAGCTGTAGTTTTGAGATTATTCAGGTAATCGAACTCGCTTTTTGCAGCCGGCAGATTGAGTGGTTTTTTAAGCTGAATAGCTGCCGGAATAGTTTGATTGATTAGCTGATCGATAGAATCTACACCAATTTTTTGCAGCATTTCAACCGTATCTGTTTGATCGGGAGCAATATGTCTGTTCTGAAATTTTTCCTGGTAATCGATATTTAACTTCATGTAGCTGGATGAAATGAAGGCGCAAAGGTATAGTTTTACCTTTTCTCGATCAACGTTTTGCGCAATCGTTACAGGAGCTTTACACAATAATTTTGGATGCTGTTTTTACATTACTTTTTTAAGCAGATGAAGCGTAATTTCTCCGCAGAAAACCTGATTATTTTAGTTTGAATCTGAATTTCCAAACAATTGCCGCCAAAAAAGCACCGATAAAAGGAGCAAGCAAATAAATCCACAAATGCTGCAGCTGACCGGAAACCATTGCCGGAGCCAATGATCGCGCCGGATTCATGGAAGCACCGCAGATCGGACCGGCAAAATAAGCTTCCAGTCCAACTACCAAACCAATTAAAACCGCGGCCCATTTTTTGATTTTAGGCGAGGCATGATCCAGCAATAAAACAATCAGAATCAGTAAAAACGTGAGGAAAATTTCGAGTAAAAAAGATTGCATTTCGCTTCCGGCAGGCAATGTTCCGCCTAAAAACTGATTTCGAGGGAACAAAAAATGCAAGGTAAAAGAAGCACTGAGCGCGCCGGCCGTTTGGAAAATGGTGTACAAAACCGCATCCCGGTACGTGTGCTTTTTAAGCCAGGCAAACGTAAATGATACTGCCGGATTCATGTTTGCGCCAGACGTTTTGCCGAAAGCGTAGATCATCAGCGTAACAATCACCCCAAAAGCGAACGCACCACTGCCGTTAAAAAGCATGCCCGGAAACTGCTGGTTAACAACAACGGTGCCGGTACCAAAAATCATCAATCCGTAAGTTGCAAAAAACTCGGCTAAGTATTTTTTAAGCTGATGTTTTGCTGCCAGATTTAAGCCAGACAACGCAGATACATTTGTACCGTGTTCTCCAAACCTAAGTACAAAGCATCTGCAATTAAGGCGTGGCCGATGCTTACTTCCAGCAAACCGGGAATATTTTGGGCAAAGTATTTTAAGTTGTGCAAATCCAGATCGTGGCCGGCGTTTAAACCCAAACCTAACTCCACCGCCTTTTCGGCAGCTTTTAGGTAAGGCGCAACGGCTTGTTCTTTATTTTGATGAAAGCCGGAGGCATAAGCTTCGGTGTACAATTCAATACGATCTGTTCCGGTGGTTGCGGCAGCTTCTACCATTTCCACATTAGGATCAACAAAAATGGAAACGCGGATATTTTCAGCCTTAAAAACAGTAATAATTTTTTTGAGATAATCCTGGTTTTTAATCGTGTCCCAGCCGTGGTTGGAAGTAATCTGACCTAAAACATCCGGCACCAAAGTAACCTGCGCCGGCTGGTTGGCCAGCACCAAATCAACAAATTTCTGTTCCTTGCAATTGCCTTCAATATTGAATTCGGTAGCAATTACTTTTTTTAGGTCGAACACATCCTGATAACGAATATGCCGTTCATCCGGCCGCGGATGTACCGTGATTCCTTCGGCACCGAAACGTTCGCAATCCAATGCAACTTTTACCAGATCAGGATTATTGCCGCCGCGCGAATTCCGCAGCGTCGCTATTTTGTTAATATTAACCGATAAATGCGTCATACAGGTAAAAGTAGGGATTTGGGGAAGATGTTTGCGGGATGCTGTTTTTATCACCCTAATTTTTTACCGATAAAAGAAGCATCGGCCCAAATTTCAACATGTAAGAATCAATATTCAAACTTAATTACTTGGTACTTGCACTATAATTCTGCTTCACTTCAAACTTAAAATATTGGCTCGTTACCTCGCCGTTGGCTGTAATTCCCTGCATCACGCCTACATAATTTCCTACTTTATCAGAGGTATAGAAAGTTAAATTTGCTTTTCCGTTTTGATCTGTAATTGTTGACGGCGACCAATAAAGTACGTTCCTAAAATCAGGCAATCTTGCAGCAATTTCTTCTTTAGTTTGATAAACGGGCGAATAAAATTTGCGCTCCAATTGCATGCCTTCGTAATCAACCACCACTGCTTTTGGGTCAATTTCATATCCGCCCAAATCACCTTTGTAAGTTGTAAAGTTTAGGATGCCTTGCAATTCTGCGGACTGCCAGAAATATCCGTTTTTAACCAATTCAATTTTTCTCACTTTCAACGGATCAAATGCTATCAGTTTGTTCATATCAAAAACCGGAATGCCATCCAGAAGAATGGTTGGCT
The DNA here is from genome assembly GCA_903642215.1 of Sphingobacteriaceae bacterium. Classification (GTDB taxonomy): domain Bacteria; phylum Bacteroidota; class Bacteroidia; order Sphingobacteriales; family Sphingobacteriaceae; genus Mucilaginibacter_A. Next base: position 226,247 of record CAHJWG010000003.1, read on the forward strand.
GCCCTTCTAAAAAACTCCTTTCTCCGATAATTTTTAAACGAAAATTCTTTTGCTGTTTTGTTACAACTACAGATTTTATGTATTCCCGTAGCACTTCTTCCATCGTTGTAAATCGTGTGTAATTATCTAATAAATATGATGTATGCAGCTTTCCGAAAAATTCGCTGCTATCAATTTTAGGATCAAAAAACTGCTTTAACTGACGATTGGAATATATGTTTTGAACTTGCATATCTATCGTTTTAGCTTCCAAATCACTTTTCATTTCTTCGGATAAACTTAAACCTTGCAAAGTATTCGCTGCATACTTTTCATAAAAAGGGTTCAATATTTCAATATGAAAAGTACTGTCTTCCTTTTCATTTGTCTGAACAATAATTTCTCCCGAACCATAAAAATTGTTTGTATTGAAATGCAAGATACCGGCAGAATCACTTTTGGAAATGTAAAATTGTACGCGTTTGCCCGGAACAGAAAGATAACAAGTTACATCCTTTGCGGGCTGATTGCTAACCATATTCGTCAGCTTTGCATTTACAATATGTCCCTCGTATTCGGGTAAAAATGTAAAAGATGGTTTTTGATTTTTTAGCACTTCATTCCAATTGAAACTGCTCCAACCTTGGGTAAGCATTAAATCATCAGCAGCTTCTTTTAACAAGGAATCTTTGCTGTTAAAATAGTAATCGGGCGATTCTACATGGCCTCTAAGTTCTGATGTTAGCTCCAGGTAATTTACAATATTAATCGGGTCAATATCCTGGAAAGAGTCTGTTTGATAAACCGATGTAGAAAAATCAACTGCAAGCGGTTTCCCCAAACGATCTTTTGCATTTACATCAATATTAATTTTTTTTCGCAAATCATATTGTAGCTGATCGGGAAGCACATTTAGGAAAACATTTTGTGTGGGTTGTTTAAAATACAAACGTTCGCAAACAGGTGTTTTTTCACTGTTAAAAACAGTAAGATGCGTAATGCCGTCACCAAGTAAATCCTTGCTAATTAAAAAACTGGCACTTCCGTTAACCAAGTGCGCGCCTTGTACAGATTTGGAAACGTTTTTTGCAGAAACAAGTAAAAATACTTCGCTTCCTGTTATATTACTTACCACATCAACTTGCAGCTGTTTTTCATTGTCTTTCATTTCCATCACATAACCCGACTGATGAATTTCGGGTAAACTTGTAACTATGGATTTATTTTCCGTGGAGATATTAACTACAGCCCGATATTTATTTTTAAGATTTGGCATAAACTTAAAAGTTCCCATCCCAAACTTTAAAGGTTTAAATTTTACCAAAGTATCGTTATTTTGATTGATTACGGCGCCTTTAAAATTTACGCTTTTACCATATCCATCAACTACTTTAAATGCAACTTTGCTTGTTAAACCATCCACCAAATTTCCTCCCTCGGGGAAAAATTGTATATCATAAACAGGTTTTGGTTTGGATAGATTTGTTACGGGCGACAACAAAGGATTGAGGATGGTAAGGTCTTTTTCAAAAAATCCGTTCACGCTAAAATTCTTCATCCAGTTGGTATACGCCCGAAGTTTATAATTACCGCTTGCTAACGAAACCGGTATATAAAATGAACCAGCAGAATTACCTTTTAAAGCAATTTTAGCTTGCATAACCGGGGTTTGCTTATCATCCAAAACTTCAATATAAGCTACCTTACTTAGCTGTAAAGGCTTGTTGTTACTTGCGTTAACATTGTAAACTTTAAACCACAAGATTTCACCTGTTAAATATTTACTTTTGTCGGTGTGTACAAACAGTTTTTCCTGTAAAATATTTTGCTGATAAATCTCAAATTGGTTTTGAATTGTAGTTGTGTTTTGTGCATTACTATTGGATGAAAGCAATAGTAAAATTATAAAACCGGATAAAATATTTTTCATTTCTTAAAGCAGATTAGTTTTGCTTTTGATACTTCTTTTATCGTATAAAAAGCATTAAGCTTTTTCTTGTTCTAATGGATTAAGTGGCACTGATTTTTTATGGGTAAAAGAAGTATTGTTGTTTTATTAACATGTCTTTAATATTTTAGCTTATTTCCAAAAAATAGGTTTGACATTTGTTCCAAATGGCAATTTAAACCTGCAATCCACGCATTCTTTGGAGGCATATATTACACCTTTTAAAGCATCAACAGTTATAGGTATATAATCATTTTTTGCAAATATATTTTTAAGACGTTGATCATAATCTTTTGACCCAAAAAATATTGTATCCGGTTTACAGACAACAGAATCAAGAGGAGGAACATAATAAGGCGTGTTCAAGGCAATATTATGATGATCTATAAATATTCGATGCGATTTAACTGTAGAAACGCTGATATAACCTAAAACCGGTATTTCAGAATGAGTAATACAATGGATATTACCTGTAGCAGTTGAGGGCTGGGCATCAAATATAGAACCTAAACTTTCGGTATTCTTTTTCAGGTTGTCCCAATATTCATAAGCCGCCTTTGTTAAACCATATTGATTTAACAAAAAGCTATAACCAAATGATATTTTGCCGGAAGCAGCTGCAACAAAGTTAACCGGTTGCATAGCAATAATGTCTTGTGTTAATTTTGCTGACGAACCAATTAAAACCTGCTGTGATGGTTTGGTTTTATAACATGTAAATACAAGATCGCTTGCCGGCCTATAAATTATTTTCTCATTTAAAAACTCATAAATAGAATAATAGAAAGAAATATATGACCAGGTTTCCACAAAGCTCCAACGATAATAACGGGTATTATTTGTTGGGTCATGCGTGTTTACATAAAACTGGATTCCGGTACTGGTTACTGTATAAGGGATGCTATCAATATCAGGTGTATTAACTGATGCTTCATAATCCGAAGCATATTCTGTACCGTTAGCAGTTAGAATATGTAAACGGTACTTTTTAGTATTATCTAAATTTAAGGATGAAGCATATTTTCCGCTGCCAATTTCGGTTAACGGGTAACTAGCATTGTTATCGCTTTGTACAACAACTTGTGCATGAAGTTCGGGCTTTGTGTTATTGTTTAGCTTAACCGTTCTACTTATATTGATAACCGTTGAATCCGAACCAGTATTTATCAAACCTTCAACTACCAAATAATTGGTAATAGCCGTTACTGCAGGCGGAACGTATGGTTTTTTACAACTTAAGTTTATGCAAAGAAGTAATAAAAATGGAAATGCTGTTTTTATACGCATAAATTTAAAATCTGATATTGTAATTTATAAATGGGATAGGGCGTGCAAATATGGAAAGCTGATATCCGTTAATTGCGCCGCCCTGTTCGGTAAAATAAGTGGAATATGCATTTTGCCTTCCGGTTAAATTGTAAATGCCAATGGTAAACGAATTATGGAAACGCTGATGCACTTTATGATTGCCTTCAATGTTCATGGAAAAATCTGACCGAAAATAATCAGGGATACGATATTGGTTTCTATCTGAATATAAAACCCTTTCGGAGCCTGCATAAATGTACTTTGCAATAGGCAGTGTAATTGGCCTGCCGGTACTGTAAGTCGCATTTAACGAAATACTAAAACGGTGCGAAAACCGGTAATTTCCCGTAAAATTAAAGTCGTTTGGTTTATCATAATTTGCCGGATAATAGTTGCCGCCGTTAATTAAATCTCCTAAAGTTGGATCGTTCTGCTGTAAAAACGTCCTCGAATAGGTATAACTCATCCAGCCGTTTAATTTTCCTGCTGTTTTTCGCACTAAAAATTCAGCACCGTAAGCTTTTCCCCGAGTACCAACTACATCTGTTTCAACATGATGGTTTAAAACCAAAGTGGCACCGCTTTTATAGTCCAGGTAATCTTTAAGCCGTTTATAATAAACTTCTGCCGAAAGTTCTATCGTGTTTGATTTAGCGTTATGATATAATCCTAATGAAACCTGATCACCATATTGTGGTTTGATGTTTGGATCGCTTAACTTGTAAACATCAGTTGGTGATATAGAAGTTGTATTGGATAGCAAGTGCAGATATTGCCTCAATGTATTGTACCCTGCTTTTACCGATAAATTACTTGCAAGGTTATATCTTACTGAAGCCCTGATTTCCGGTCCATGATAAGTGTTGATTACCTGGTTCTTTTTATAAGTTGTACTATCGATAAGATTCACACTTTCCCTCGGCAAATTAGGTGCGTAATAATTAACAGTTTGCGGGCCGAGATAATTGTATAAAGAATAACGCAAGCCAAAACTAACCAACAAATTTGGCGTAATGTCATACTTATCGCCTAAATAAAAAGCACTTTCCAAAGCTCTTTCTTCCGGTACAATATTGGGTGAAACTAAAGATTGACTACCATTTGGTTCAAGATCACCGGGATTTAAATTGTATAGAATAGAACTCAAACCGAAGTCAACGGTATGTTTGGGATTGACATAATAAGTGAAATCACTTTTAAAATTATTTTGGTTAATGTTGAATCCGAGTTTGTAAGCATTTACCGGGTTTTCAAAACTCGAAACACTGTACTGATAATGATCAGTCCCAAGTGTGAAAACACTATAAAGTTTATTACTGAAATTGTGTTTCCATTTAATATTTAAATTGCGGTTGCTATAAGCATATGCCGTATCACTGTTCAGCTTAAAATGATCGTTACTTAAATAACTGGTGATGTAGATATTGTTTCTTTCATTGATTTGATGACTGATATCTAAATTAAGGTCGTAAAAAGATGCCTGACTATTTTTATAATCTTGCGGCAACAACTTTAATAACCAATCAGAATAAGTTGTTCTGCCGCCGAAAATAAAGGAAGTTTTATCTTTAATGATCGGCCCTTCGATATTAAACCTACTGGTTAGCAAGCCAATACCTGCTGATCCGGTGAATATTTTTTTGTTGCCTTCGCGATCCGTTACATCTAAAACCGAGGACAACCGGCCGCCGTATTTTTCCGGGATACTGCTTTTATACAGCTGAACATCTTTTACAATATCCGGATTAAAGGCAGAAAAGAAGCCGAAAAAATGCGCCGGATTGTAAATGGTTGCATCGTTTAATAAAATCAGGTTTTGATCCGCAGAACCGCCGCGAACATTAAAACCGGTTGTAGCTTCCCCAACAGATTGTACGCCCGGCAATGTCAGGATTACCCTTAACACATCGGCTTCGCCAAAAACAGCCGGAACTTGTTTGATACTTTTAATATCTAACCGGTTAACGCCAAGTTCTGCACTCCTTACATTGGCCACTTTTTCTGCCGAAATCTGTACTTCTTTTAGCGTGGTAATTTGCTCCTGCATTTCAATGTTCAGGTTACCATCGCTATACAACATAATTTGCCTCCGCGTATCGCGCATTGCCAAACCCCGAATACTTAAAGTTAAACGGCCACGCGGAATGGTAAGGGAGTAATAACCAAACTGGTCTGTAGCAATACCAATTTTGGAATCAAGAACTTTAATACTTGCACCAATAACCGCTTCCCCGGATTTAATATCTTTTACATAACCCGCCAGCGTGGCCATACCCGGTTTAATTTCATTCGTTTTTATTCCAATTTCATACAACTTGTTCTCGGTAGTTGCAACGATCACTTGTTTATCTTTGTCACCGATAAAACTTGTAACTCCTTTGGTTTGGTTTGCTGGATTTTCTCCTTTGAAATAACCACCGGCAAGCGAAGTTTGGATCATCCTGCCTTTAGTAATGAAAACCTGATGCTGTGTAGTTATAGCGTAATGAAAATCAGTATTAAGAAAAGCCTGTTCTAAAATTACTTGCAAAGGTTTTTCATTTACGGTGAGTGTAATAAGCAAACTATCCGCCTGAGCCGAATTATAAAAAAAACGATAGCCACTTTTCAATTCTAATTCGGCAACGACCTGTTCCAGCTTTGCAGCTTTGAAATTAACACTTATATTTTTTGCTGATTGCTGTGCCAGGGCAAACTTCAAACAAAAAATCAGACAAATAATTAAGTAACATTTTTTCATATCAGTTTGCTAATTGGTCGTAGTAAGAAGCAATTTTTACCAATGCCCGTTCCGGATCGGTCTTATACTTAATATGGTTGTCACTGATAAAAAGCTGGACTTGTTTTTTCTTGTCTTGCAAAGTTTTCAAAATAGATGATACGCTATTGATGTTATAATAAGCACCTTCTTTTTTCAGGTAAATTTCTTTTTTCTCTTGGCTAAAGTAATTTTCTAAATTTCCTGTTGTGCTAATTTGAATTGTTTTTGGCCTTTTTACCAAAACCTCTGTTTTCCCTCTGTACAATTGGTCATAGATACCATTGCGAATACCTGGATTGCTAAGGCTATCTACATGAACAGATACAAAATGATGGCCCGATAAATTAAAGTAATTCAATTTATCATTCAGCAAAATGTAACTGAAAACCTTATTGTAATATAATGCCACCACACAATCTTTGTAAACATCGTACATCATCGGCACGTTGTTATATATAATATCATCATAACATATAGTTCCAAGTTTCCAGGTGTTTACATCATTATAGTAAGCATTTCCTTTTATTTTAGGATCATATTCAAAATATTCCGGACCATTATACAACCTCGAATTATCGTTTATTTCTTCAAAATAAAATTTTGTGTAATTGTTTATTACTAAAGCCTGACCCGTATCAGACGGCAAAGTTTGCGCTTTGGAACCGGCACAAAAAATTAGGCACAAATAAAATACAAAAAAGTATTTTAAAATCATCGGAATAAGAATTTAGGTTTATTAAAACAAATAAAGTTACGTGGTTACAATTTAATTATCAAGGCACTAAACACCAAAATACTACTTATTATCAAACCTTTTTAATTCGGATTTTTTGTTTAACGGTTTTATACCGATAAAAGGCGCCTATCATAAATTCTTATTCTATAATGGCCGTAATTTCTAAACTAAATTAGCTAAAAATACTAACAGCCTTGTTCTCCATTTAACTCCAAACGTTTAACATACATAAACTAATCATTTCTTTGACCATTTTTATAACTTCTCCAATAGTTTTGCCTTATGTAGAAAACCGGACAGAGCCGAAACAAAAATTAAAAATCCACCTTCTATTTTCGGCATTAATAATACATGATAGGTTCGCTATAATTTGAAAGATAAAAAACTCTACTAAACAAAAATGGCTTCTAAAATTAGAAGCCATTGCTTGATACTTAATACTAATTAACTCAAGTTGTTAGTTAGGTATTAATTTATCGAGTGTAAAAGCAAAGACAAACAATGTAATTTTCAGCAGCCAGCCTTTAAAAGTTACCGCATGAAGCTTTCTAAGGAACAATCCTTTGATCTCACTAATAGTCGTTTCTATCCTTTTACGCATGTATTCCTTTATAAAGGCGGCACTTACGCTGTCTGTTCTTTTGGCATTTGATTTTCTATGCACTTTCAAAGCGATCAAGTCCGTTTCCATCAACTGGTCCTCAAGCTCATAATTGGTATAAGCTGAGTCAGCAAACACCTCACTTTCAGCAGGCAGTTCCAAGGGTAATTTCTTCAAAGCCTGTGCATCATGTTCACTGCCTGGAACGAAACCGAATTCAACCGGAATGCCATCTTTGGTAACCAGTAATTGTACTTTTACCCCATAAAAGTAGCGGCGCATACTGCTCTGTTTCCCGTGCCACTGCTTGCCTGTCAATATCTTAGAGTTTGCAATACGAATGTTATCGCAGACTGCTACCGGAAACGAATCCAGCACATAGCTCATCTCACAACTGATATACTTGAAACAATAACCAACCTGCATGAAAAGGCTGTATATAAGCTCTGCAACCTGATGTAACCTGCGGTTAAAACGGCTCTTATCCAACATTGCCGGTATCATTCCTGTCATTTTCATAAACTGCCTTGCTTTATCCTGATGGCCTCCGAAATACAAAGATGACACTACTGCTGTAGTGATGATCTCACTATCGCTTACCTGCCTTCGGCTATCTTCATAATGGTTACTTGTTTTCAATAAATCATCAATAAAACAAAATATTCCTATAATTTTATCCTTGGTAAGCATCATCATCGGTTCTTTAGTTGTGGTAAACCAAAGTTCTTGTTTTTGATGCTTACTTATTCCTCTTTATCTAGCAACTTGAATTAATTACTTTATACTAATATCTGTAATATTCCTGTTTAAACGGACCTTCAACTTGCACACCAATATAATCAGCCTGATAAGTTTCCAACTCTTCTAATTCTACGCCAATTTTAGAAAGATGCAATCTTGCAACTTTTTCATCCAAAGTTTTTGGTAAAGTATAAACCTTATTTTCATACTTATTGGTATTCATCCAAAGTTCCAATTGTGCCAAAGTTTGGTTGGTAAAAGAAGCACTCATCACAAAACTTGGATGCCCGGTTGCACAACCTAAATTTACCAAACGGCCTTCTGCCAATACAATTACATCTTTACCGTTGATGGTATATTTATCAACTTGCGGTTTAATTTCAATCTTGGAAGTTCTGTAATTTGAATTTAACCAGGCCATATCAATTTCATTATCAAAGTGGCCAATGTTACAAACAATAGCTTTATCTTTTAATGCACGGAAATGTTGTTCTTTTACAATATCACAGTTTCCGGTTGCCGTAACTACAATATCAGCTTCTGCAATGGCAGTTGTTAGTTTTTTCACTTCAAAACCTTCCATCGCAGCTTGTAAAGCACAAATCGGGTCAATCTCCGTTACAATTACACGAACACCTGCATTGCGCAAAGAATCTGCAGAACCTTTTCCTACATCGCCATAACCGCAAACTACGGCAACTTTTCCGGCCATCATTACATCAGTTGCACGGCGGATGGCATCAACCAAAGACTCACGACAACCATACTTATTATCAAACTTGGATTTCGTAACCGAATCATTTACGTTGATTGCAGGAAGCGGCAATGTGCCATTTTTCATGCGCTCGTACAAACGGTGAACGCCTGTTGTCGTTTCTTCGGATAAACCTTTGATCGCCGCAACCAATTCCGGATATTTATCCAAAACCAAGTTGGTTAAATCACCGCCATCATCCAAAATCATGTTCAAAGGTTCCTGATTTTCGCCAAAATGCAAAGTTTGCTCAATGCACCATTCAAATTCTTCCTCGTTCATTCCCTTCCAAGCATAAACTTGGATGCCGGCAGCAGCAATTGCCGCGGCGGCGTGATCTTGTGTAGAGAAAATATTGCAGCTCGACCAGGTTACTTCTGCGCCCAGTTCGATCAAGGTTTCAATCAAAACCGCAGTTTGGATCGTCATGTGCAAGCAACCAGCAATCCGCGCGCCTTTTAGCGGTTTTAAGGCACCGTATTCCTGGCGCAACGCTATTAATCCGGGCATTTCTGCTTCGGCCAAACCAATTTCTTTGCGGCCCCACTCGGCCAAATTAATGTCTTTTACTCTGTAAGGCGTGTAAGTTTCTACTAATGACATAAATGCTTCTTTTATCGTGCAAAAATAGTTATTATAGTTTTTGTATCGAAATTAAGTATCAGAATGTTGTCAGTTCTGTGTTAATATTTTATAACTTTTGGTGCTAATAATTCGGATTGATTAGATTTGTAACAATTTAAAAAGCGAAGAAAATGTATCCAGAATATTTAGTTGCCCCGATGCGGGAAGATTTGACCAAGGTTGGTTTCCAGGAATTGAAAAATGCCGAAGAAGTAAAAAATGCTATTGAAGCAGCAGGAACTACTTTTGTAATGGTAAATTCTGTTTGCGGTTGCGCAGCTGCCAATGCACGCCCGGCCGCTAAAATGGTTACGCAAAACGGAAAAGTGCCTGACCGTTTTGTAACGGTTTTTGCAGGTATGGAAACGGATGCCGTTGATGCAGCCCGTGATTATATGCTGCCTTATCCGCCGTCTTCCCCCGCGATGGCTTTGTTTAAAGACGGTAAATTAGTGCACATTATAGAACGCCGTCAGATTGAAGGCCGTCCGGCACAAATGATTGCCGATAACCTGGCCGGTGCTTTCGATCAGTATTGCTAACACTGTTTTTATCAATATAAAAATCAAGAATCCTGTAAAGTTAAACTTACCGGATTTTTTTATTTTCTAAACTTTTGTTTTGGATGCCGGCTGGTATGGAAGATGGAAACGATAGTAATAACTTGTTTCTTTTTGTTGATTGAATAGATAATAAAATAAGGGAATTTTTCCATCAAAGCCTGCCGGTAACGGCTACCGGACTTGGGATAAATTTCGGGATTATGTAAAATATTAAAAACTTCTTTTCTAAAATATTGATTGAACAACTCATCTAAATTATCCTGCTGTTCTCCGTACCAATCTAATGCTTCTGTAAGTTCTTTAATTACTTTTGAACCAGTTTCTATTCTAAACGGCATGTTTGCGCTTTGAATCTTCGATATGTTTGTCCATTTTCGAAAACATCTCTTCCATAGAAATCGTTTCTGCAGTTCCGTCTTCGATAGATTTCATCCGGCTGTCCATTTCGGCCACAAATTCCGGGTCGTCCCAATGATCGTAAACATTGTCAATATCACTTTCTAAAACAGTATAAATTGCTTTTACTTTTTCTTCTTCTGCAGAGGCAATGTAATCCTGCAGTTTTTTCCTGATTTCGTGGGTTTCCATACGCTGTCGTTTACTCAAATTTAAACATTATTTTGATCTGTTTTGCTGATGCTTCTTTTACCGGCATAAAATCTTGTCGATGAATTTTAAGTTTGGGTTGATTTTCTTTGTGCTGGTTTGAACAAAAACCTTTTATTTTGAGCTGCTTTTACGATTTCAATTATGAAAATATCAATCTCCAAAAAACTAATCTTCCCGATATTGATGCTGGCCAGCCCGCTGGTTTTTCTTTCTGCTTCGGCACAAAATAAAACGGATAACCAGGCGATGCAAATTTACCGCGCCACACCAACCAAAATAAACGATCTGGTTAATACCAAACTGGATGTCCGTTTTGATTATGCAAAACATTATCTGTACGGCAAAGAATGGCTTACTTTAAAACCTCATTTTTATCCGACAGATTCTTTGACTTTGGATGCTAAAGGAATGGATATCAGCAATATTTCTATAGTAAAAAATGGTAAAAATGTGCCGTTAAAGTTTTCGTACGATAGTTTGCAGCTGAAAATCAACCTCGATAAAAAATATACTTCCGCAGAAAACTATACACTATATTTAAGTTATACAGCCAAACCGGACCAGTTGAAAGTAAAAGGAAGTTCGGCCATCAGCGATGCCAAAGGTTTGTATTTCATCAATCCGGATGGTGCCGATAAAACCAAACCAATCCAAATCTGGACGCAGGGCGAAACCGAAAGTTCATCGGCCTGGTTCCCGACGATCGATAAACCCGATCAAAAAACGCTGGAAGAAATCAGCATGACGGTGCCATCAAAATACGTTACGCTTTCCAACGGAAAACTAATCTCCCAAAAACCTGCCGGAAATGGTTTACGAACGGATACCTGGAAAATGGATAAGCCGCATTCGCCGTATCTTTTTATGATGGCGGTTGGCGATTTTAAAATCTACAAAGACAAATGGAAAGACAAGGAAGTAAACTATTATCTGGAACCTGCCTTTGCCCCTTTTGCCAAACAAATTTTTGGTTTTACACCGGAACTGATCGGTTTTTATTCGCAGAAACTGGGCGTGGATTATCCATGGAATAAATATAGTCAGATTGTTGTCCGCGATTATGTGAGCGGTGCGATGGAAAATACAACCGCAACTTTACACGGCGAATATGTGCAAAAAACAGCCCGCGAAATGCTGGACGATAATTATAGTCAGGGTGAAAGTACCATCGCGCATGAACTTTTCCATCAGTGGTTTGGCGATTATGTTACGACCGAAAGCTGGAGTAATTTAACGGTGAATGAATCTTTTGCTGATTTTAGTGAAACGCTTTGGGCCGAACATCGCTACGGAAAAGATGAAGGAGATGCGCATATCAACGAAAATCAGCTTTCTTACCTTAACTCTAAAGATGCGCGGACAAAAAATCTGGTTCGTTTTAACTATAATGATAAAGAAGATGTTTTTGATGTGGTTACGTATCAAAAAGGTGGTTGCATTTTAAATATGCTGCGGAATTATTTGGGTGAGGATGCTTTTTTTGCCGGCTTAAATTTATATCTCCGTCAAAATGCTTTGGGCAACGGCGAAGCGCAGCAGCTCCGTTTAGCATTGGAAAAAGTTAGCGGACAGGATTTAAACTGGTTTTTTAATCAGTGGTATTATGGCGCGGGCAATCCTGATTTAAAGATTGATTACAAATGGGACGAAGCCAATAAAACACAGTCAGTTTACCTCAGCCAAACGCAGGAAGGACAAATTTTTACCTTGCCAATGGCTGTTGATTTATACGTTGGCGGGAAAAAAGAACGTCACCAGATCAGGATGCGCGATAAAGCAGATACGCTTACTTTTAAAGTTGCCTCAAAACCAAATCTGGTTAATGTGGATGGCGATAAGGTTTTACTCGCCCAAAAAACGGATAACAAAACCAGTGAGGAATACGTGTTTCAGTATTTTAACGCGCCGCTGTATTTAGACCGGCTCGAAGCGATGACAGCTTTAACCGGTAAGCAAGGCGATGCCGGCGCGCAAAAAGTAATGCTGGCCGCGTTGAAAGATAAATTTTATGGTTTACGCACGCTTGCAATCCGCAACATCAACCTCAGCAATAACGAAATTAAACAAGCAGCGTTGCCGGCACTTATAAACATTGCGCAGCACGACGAAAAAAATACGGTAAAAGCAGCAGCAATTATCGCGTTAGGTAAAATGAGAAATCCTGCTGATCTGCCTTTGTTTAAAAATGCGTTGGGTAGCCAATCTTACGCAGTTCAAGGCGCGGCTTTGAATGCGTTGGCGGCACAAAACCCGGATGATGCTTTAAAACTGGCAAAAAATTTCGAGAAAGACAATAAAGGTGCGCTCACGCAATCGATGGTGGTTCTTTACACCACAAAAGGATCGGAAGCAGAATTACCTTTTGTTGCCAAAGCTTTTGATACAGCCGGCCCGCAAGCTAAATTTACTGTGATGCAAGGTTATGTTGCGATGCTTGGGAAAGTGAACGACACGCAAAAAGTGAATCCACGGATTGATACTTTTAAGAAATTAGCAATTCAATATAAACAATACGGTGTGGATCAATACGTAATCGGGATGCTGAGCCAGCTGCAAACGCAAAAACAGGATCAGGCAAAAAGTGCTTCCGGAACGCTGAAAAGCCAGTTAAACGATCAGGCTGATTACATTTCCAAATCTATCGACGAGATAAAAGCAGCAAAGTAACGATGCTGTTTTTATCGGTATAAAAAGGGCATAAATAAATATGCAACCTTTGCTTTAGCCTTGTATCAAATAATTACCGTTAAAGTTGCAGCTGGCCGATGCTTCTTTTATCAGTTAAAATCTTTGTTTAAAAGTTTCTCGAGTTCCGGGAAAGTTAGATTCATTTTTACTTTCCCCTGTTTGGCGTAAGCGATTTCGCCGGTTTCTTCGGAAACAATTAATGCGGTGGCATCGCTTGCTTCAGAAATGCCGATTCCGGCACGATGCCGCAAACCAAACTGCGGCGGCAAATCGGTTTTATCGGTTAAAGGCAAAATACAGCTGGCAGATTTTACTTTGTTTGCCGCAATAATTACCGCGCCGTCGTGCAGCGGACTATTTTTTTGAAAGATACTTTCCAGCAAACGTTTGGTAATTTTGGCATCCAGGTATTCGCAGCTGTTATGGAAAAACTCCTCATCGTAATATTTGGCAAACACAATTAAAGCACCGGTGCGGCTTTCTTTCATCGTTTTGCACGCATCAATAATGGGTTTTATCCGGCTGAGGTTATTTTTCTCTTCTTCTGTTTTCCCGAAGAAATATTTCCACCACGCTTTGTTTCTTTGGAGAGAAGCATTGCGACCAACCAGCAGTAAAAACCGGCGGATTTCGGGTTGAAAAACCACAATTAACGCCAGAATACCAACATTCATAAAGTTGCCCAAAATGCCGGTAAGCAGGCGCATGTTCAAGGCTTTCACCACAAAATACAAAGCAAAAAGGATTGCCATACCAATAAAAATATTGGCTGCAATTGTTCCGCGAATCAGGTTATAAATCTGATAAATAATAATGGCTACGAACACAATATCGAGCACATCAAAAAAAGTTATCCGCAGAAAGCTTATGTCGAAAAGTTGCATTTGCACGAAGTTAATATATTCCGGCAAATCCGTTCCGAAATTTCAGAAAACGAAATCCAATCGGCATACTTCTTTTATCACCTAAAAAAGAGTTGAATTTTGCATACTCCTTTTACAAGTAAAAATTTAATTAATTATAAACTAATTGCTTGCAAAACAGTTTTTTAAACGAAAACAGGATAATCGAACGCATATTTCAACTAAAACAAAAACAATGGATTTTAAAGAAACAATACCATTTATATCAACTGATAAAGCTTACGACCGCCGGCAATTTATAGAAAGTGCCGGTAAAGGATTGATTGCAGCTACGATAGTTGGCGGCATTACTTCGGCCGGCACAGCCAGCGCAGAGAGCTTGGCAGGCAGTGCGGCACCAGGCCCAATGTCTGAAGCCATAAAAGTAGTTGGCCCGAACCAGCACGCCGCAAGCGAAGGTGAACGAACCAATTACGCTACGATTTTACCAAAAGACAAGCGCGTTGGCTATGCGGTTGTAGGCATAGGCGAATTGACTTTAGAAGCTATTTTACCGGGTTTCGGTTCTGCAAAAAACTCGAAAGTGGTGGCTTTAGTTAGCGGTGATGCCGAGAAAGCCAAAAAAGTGGCCATGCAATACGATGTTCCGCAGAAAAATATTTATAGCTATCAAAATTTTGATGAGATTAAAAACAACCCGGATATTGATGCGGTTTACATCGTTTTGCCAAATTCTATGCACGAGGAGTTTGTAATCCGCGCAGCAAAAGCGGGCAAACATGTTTTGTGTGAAAAGCCGATGACAACTTCTTCCAAATCAGCAGAAAGAATGATTGATGCCTGCAAAAAAGCAGGAAAAAAACTGATGATTGCTTACCGAATTCAATACGAACCGAATAATAAACAGATAAAGGATTTTGTACGGCAAAAGAAGTATGGCAAGGTAAAAGTGATTTCTTCCAACAACATCCAAAACATCGGCGACCCGAAACAATGGCGTTTAAACAAAGCTTTGGCCGGCGGCGGTTCGCTGCCGGATATTGGCTTGTACGACATCAACACCAACCGTTACCTTTTAGGCGAGGAGCCGTACATGGTAAATGCTTCAATTTATACCACGCCGAACGACCCGCGTTTTAGGGAAGTGGAAGAAGCAGTGATGTTCCAAATGTTTTTCCCGAGCGGTGCCATTGCCAATAATACTTGCAGTTATGGTGCGCACAACTCCAAACATTATCGTTGTTATGCGGATAACGGCGGCTGGTTTGGTATGGACCCGGCTTTTGATTATAAAGGTTTGATGCCCGAAGTAGGCCATGCGGAAGGAAAAGTAGAAAACAAAATGAACCCGAAAATACAGGAAAAGGACCAGTTTGCTTTGGAGATGGATCACTTTTCGGAATGTGTAATCGAAAATAAAACACCTTACACGCCCGGCGAAGAAGGTTTACAGGATCAGAAAATTATGGAAGCCATTTATGAATCTGCCCGGACGAACAAACCGGTACAATTAGAGCGCATTGAAAAACTAGATGCTTTTAGAGGAACGCCGCCAACGGAAAGCTAAATTTGTTTCTATAACGAGTAAAGGCCGAAGAATTTCTTCGGCCTTTACTGTTTTTATCGATAAAAAACTTTATAACGCTTCCGCAATTTTCTCCTTGCCAATCAATTCTATCAATACTTTTTCTGCCTGGTTTAAACCCGGAACAGACAGCGGTTCCTCCTCTGTAATCTGTTCAAGGTAAGCATGGATATTTCCTTCTTCGTAACTTTTTAACAGCGTTGGGTGTACGTAATATTTTTTGCAAACGGTGCGCGTATTCCCCAGGTTAAAGGCAACTTCATCCAAAACTTTAGTTATGTTTTTTTTACATTCTGTGGCAGAAGTAAAACCGCCTGCCGCTTTAAAAGCATATAAAGCATGTACACTACCGCTCCATGTTCTAAAATCTTTTGCCGTAAAATCTTCGCCGGTAATTTCGTGTAAATAGGTATTAACATCGCCGCTGTCAATTTGCTGGTGGTTTCCCTCTTCATCATAATATTGAAAAAGCTCTTTCCCGGGTATATCCCTGCATTGTTTAACCAGTTTGGCCAGCTTTGGGCTTTCCAGTTTCATATCATGGTAAACACCTTTTTTGCCTTTAAAACCAAACCTGATCGTTCCGCCTTCAATTTTTACATGGCGGTCGTTCATAGTTGTTAAACCGTAAGAACCATACAGTTTTCGGTAATTTTCGTTTCCTACCCGGATGTGGGTCAGTTCCATCAACCGCACTACCAAAGCCAGCACTTTTTGCTTATCCAGGTTTTTATGGGATAAATCTTTTTCGATACGCGCCCTGATCGCCGGAAGAAAACCGGCAAAAGTTTCCATACGGTGATATTTGGATTGATTGCGGATTTTGTTCCATGATGTGTGGTAACGGTATTGTTTACGGCCGGCAGCATCCACGCCGGTAAACTGCAGGTGGCCGTTTTCGTACGGGCAAATCCAAACATCAGTATAAGCCGGCGGGATCACCATTTTGCGGAAACGCTCCAGCAAAACTTCGTCTTTCACAATGCTTCTTTTAGCATCTAAAAACTCGTATTCGTCATCCTTTTTTTCGCGTGTATAACCCGGGGAAGAATCACTTACATATCTTAACCCTACGGCACGGGCGGTTATTTTTGGGTCTCGGCCAATTTTTTCTAACTGTTTACGAAGTTGCTGCATGTTTTTAAATAACACTGTTTTACAACAGAGGTTTTATGTAGCGTTAATGATAGTTTAACCTATTTGGGCAGAACAAAATTAAGGCACGCAGGGTTAACTTTTTTATACGATAAAAACAGCATGATGAAATACAATATTTTTGGGAATACCGGTTTACTAGTATCCGAACTTTGCTTCGGAACCATGACTTTTGGCTCTGGCGGGATGTGGGAAGCTATCGGTGGCGTTGACCAGCACGGTGCCAACGATTTAATGAAACAGGCGGTTGATGCCGGAATCAATTTTATTGATACGGCCAACGTTTACTCCTTCGGGCAATCCGAAAAACTGCTTGGCCAATCCATCAAAAATTTAGGTTTAAGCCGAAATGATTTAGTGATCGCCACCAAAGTACGCGGTAAAATGGGCGAAGGCAAAAACAACGTCGGCTTGTCGCGCTATCATATTTTTGCTTCTGTGGATGAAAGTTTGCAGCGTTTGCAACTGGATCATATTGATGTTTTATATGTTCACGGCGTTGATCCGATTACTCCGATTGAAGAAATTGTACGCTCGCTGAACGATATAGTCCTCACCGGGAAAGTGCGTTACGTAGCTGTTTGTAACTGGCCGGCTTGGATGGTGATGAAAGCTTTAGGCATCGCCGAAAAACACGGATGGAACAAATTTGCAGGCATGCAATATTTTTATTCGCTTTCCGGGCGGGATATTGAACGGGAAATATTGCCTTTGGCTGCCGATGAAAATTTAGCCGTAATGCCCTGGAGTCCGCTGGCCGGCGGCTTCTTGTCCGGCAAATACACGCGTGAAAACGAAAAAGCAGGAAATTCCCGTCGCGACAGCTTCGATTTCCCGCCGGTTAACAAAGAAAAAGGTTACGATATTGTGGATGTGTTGAACGAGATCGGTAAAAATTACGAGGTAAAAGCAGCAGAGATTGCGCTGGCCTGGGTTAGGCAGCAGCCGTTGGTAACCAGTACCATTATTGGTGCCAAAAACCCGGAACAATTAAAATCTAACCTGCACTCTATCGAACTGACTTTGAATGCAGATGAACTGAAACGTATTGACGAAATTAGTGCTTTGCCGAAAGAATATCCCGGCTGGATGGTGGAACGCCAAGGAAGTGACAGGCAGCAAGGATAAGGATACTGTTTTTATAAGGTAAAAATTAATGTTTGATTTAGAGGAAAGCCGGAACGAGAGTTTCGGCTTTTTTGATTGATACAATAATTGATTTTTAAATAACACACTGTTTATCAAAATCTTTAAATAATATTGAAGTAATTAAATCAAATATGAACTAAATTTAATAATTCCCTTTGCAGGAATTAAACATGAAAAAAGCAGTTACAATTATTCAAGAGAATTGGAAAGACCCTGTTTGGAGCAAAGTTATTTCAGCTGGAATAATTGCAGTAATAAGCTTTATTTTAGCTAGTATTTATGCATTAATAAAAAATATTTTTTCCAAAGTGCCTTTCACAGAATCATTTAATTCACTAACAATTTTTTTTAATAAGGATATCGAGATAAAAATTTGGTTATTAATTCTCTTGCTTGTTTTTTACCTAATCCTAATTACAAATTCAGCAAAAGAGTTTTTTAATAACATCTATTTAAAAATTAAAACTAAAGACAAACAAATTGATGATCGAGTTAAACATCCTGGAGAATCATCAACTTCATTCTTTTATAGAAGAATGGCTAGTGCATTTCCTGGCGAGAGAGGCGTTTGCTGGTTTAATGATCCTTTTGAAGCAACAAAAAGACTAAATATTTTATTACGAGAACCTCTGTGTTTTGAATTTGAGAAAAGAGAGTTTGCAACAGATCCAATTTGGTGGTTTAGAGATACAAGTTCATCACACATTAAAAAAGAATTAAGAATAGGAAGAAGAAAAATACTCCTTAATTATGAACAGTTAAAAATTAAAAGAATTGCTTCTTACCGTGGACGATCAGATCATAATGCTTTTATATATGTTGAAGTAAATGGCGAAAAACAAACAGGTTTGTATAATAATAATGAAGAGAATATTAAAAAAAATATAGATACTTTTGGATACAGCTGGGAAGAATATGGTTTAATTAGAAACTGGGCTGGACAAGAAATACCTATACGTAGAGAAGACTATGATGATGGAGCAACAGTTTTAAATGGAAAAATTAAAGATACTTTAAATGCCAAGCTTAGAGTTAGATATCTTTCAAGATATAATTTTATTATTACATCTAAAGGTTCGCCTTTTAACTCCAACAAATTTGGATTTGATTCAAAACAATATATGGATGACATTTTACAAGATAAAATTGATCCTAATATTTTTATGGACTTTATGATAAATTTTAAAAGAAGCGAAAAATGAATTAGAAAGTTAATTCAACTAACCTACTAAATCCTCTAACAATCTCATGAACTCAAACGTAAACTTCTACTTTAACAAAGCCAAAAAGTGGCAGCCCGAATTGGAACAATTACGAAAAATCATTTTAGATTGTAATTTACCTGAAGAATTAAAATGGGGTAAACCTTGTTATACTTATCAAAATGTAAACATCGTTTTGCTGCATGATTTTAAAGAATATTGTGCTTTGTTGTTTTTTAAAGGTGCTTTGTTAAAAGATACAGAGAACATTCTGACACAACAAACAGAAAATGTGCAATCGGCGCGCCAGCTTAGATTTACAAGTGTTAACCAGATTGTTAAATTAACAGACATCATAAAAGCTTATGTTTTTGAAGCTGTTGAAGTGGAAAAGGCTGGTTTAAAAGTAGGTTTGAAAAAGACAAACGAGTTTAATATTCCCAAAGAATTTCAACTAAAACTGACTGAAAACGCCATTTTAAAAAAGGCTTTTGAAGCTTTAACGCCTGGCCGGCAAAGGGCTTACTATCTTTATTTTTCTGCCCCTAAACAAGCCAAAACACGGGAGCTAAGGATTGAAAAATGTATAGAGCAAATTCTTAACGGAAAAGGATTGAATGATTAGTGTTTTGATGAGAAATAAATTAATTACAGTTTAAATTTTATTTCAATCACTAATTAAATACTGCACAAAATATTAATGTTATTTCTGCTAAATAATTTAAAAAGGCAGTTAAGCAATTGATAAATAATCTTTTAAAAACAGCATCGCGTTAACGATGCTGCTCATATAAACTTAGCACAATACTTTTTTTCAATAAATCCAATTCCTCTTTGGTAAGTTGCGGCACATCCAAAGTTGTAACTGTATCTTCCAATTGTTTTATGGTTCTGATACCAACAACAGCACTGGCAACTACTTTTGGAGCCAAAGCAAATTGGATAGAAGTTTGTGCTGCACTTCTATCCAAACTTGTAACTTCTTTAACAGCTTTTGCTGCTTTTAGCACTTCTTTTTCAGAATAATTGAGATAAGATTTGGCAGGTTTATCTACAAGCAAACCTTGCGCCACACTGCCACGCGTTACCACGCTGATTTGATTTTTCTCCAACAATTCAAAACAAGTTTCTTCCGGCCGGCGATCCAGCAAACTGTATTGCATCATTACACTTGTAATATTTGATTTGGATACATATTCTCGGATTACGTTTGGCCGTATAGAAGAAATACCGTAATATCTGATTTTACCTTGTTGTTTCAGCAATTCAAAAGCTTCGATAGTTTCATCAATGTTATCTTCTATCATGCCGCCGTGCAACTGGTATAAGTCTAAATAATCAGTTTGCAAACGCTGCAAACTTACATCAATACATTTTAGAATATAAGCTTTACTTGCATTCCATGTTGTGCTGCCGTCGGGTTGTTTTTGATTGCCGACTTTACTTGCAATTATAATATTATTTCGGTTGGATTTTAACAGTTTACCTAATTTGATTTCATTTTCACCATCTTCATACACATCGGCGGTATCGAAGTAATTGATGCCTGATTCCAATGCTTTGGTAATCAAAGTTTGGTTTTCTTTCTCATCTCCGCGGAACGACATACAACCAAATCCAATTTTACTGACTTGTAAATCTGATTTTCCTAATTTGGCATATTCCATCTATTCGTTCAGGCTTTTTAAAACATCGATTGTATGTTGAATTTGATCAGGATGTACATCCAAATGCGTTACAAACCGAATCCGCCGCACATCATTTGCCGAAGCTTTAATACCTTTTTCTGCAAGTTTCTGCAAATAATACGATGCTTCTTTTACCGTATCAAAAATGTTGATATTGGTTTCGACCGTTAAAACGCCCGTAACCCAATTACAATTGTTCAACGTTTCTTCCAGTAATTTAGCGTGATCATGATCTTCCTGCAAACGTTTCACCTGATTATCTAAAGCATAAATTCCGGCAGCGGCCAAAAAACCAGCTTGCCGCATTCCGCCGCCTAAAACTTTACGCAAACGGCGGGCATATTTAATCGTTTGTTTATCAGCTAAAAAAACCGAACCAATCGGCGCGCCCAAACCTTTGGACAAACACACCGAAATCCCGTCAAAGTATTTGCCATAATCCGCAGCCTGATCTTTGGTAAAAGTTAAAGCGTTAAAAATCCGTGCGCCATCCAAATGCAGCTTGATGCTTCTTTTAGCACATAATTCTGCAGTCGGTTTAATTTGTTCTAAATGATAACAATTTCCGCCGCCTTTATTTACCGTGTTTTCCAGCACCACCAAACTGGTGTGCGGGAAATGGATATTCTCGGCATTGATTTCCGGCTCGATCATTTCAGCAGTGATAATTCCTCGTTTACCATTTAGCAAACGGGTAGAAACTGCTGAATTAAAAGCAATCCCGCCGCCTTCGTAACGGTAAACGTGCGCCGTTTGATCGGCAATCAATTCATCTAACGGCTGCGTAAAACATTTGATAGCAATCTGGTTTGTCATCGTTCCGGAAGGGCAAAATATAGCCGCTTCCATGCCGAACATCGCTGCCGCTTTGGCTTCCAGTTCGTTTATCGTTTCATCTTCACCGTAAACATCGTCGCCTACTTTTGCGCTCCACATCGCATCTAACATGCCCGGCGTTGGTTTGGTTACGGTATCACTTCTTAAATCAACAATCATTTTATCCTTATTTTTGCAGCTGTAAATCCGCAGTTTATTTATATTAAATTTTTTCCAAATTTGAGATAAACGTTTTACATCTGCCACAGTCTTAACAAAATTGATACGTAAAGAAAGCATAATAAAAACAGTAGTTAAAGGTTAATGCTATAATTTAAAACTTACAAACAATGCGCTCATCTTTTTTAATTTTTTCATTTTTACTGATTGCCTTTTCGGCTTCGGCACAGCTTGGTTTAAACCAGTGGGACGATGGTTATTTTTATGATGCGAACGGCCAAAAAGTATCCGGACAGATTGTGGTAAGCCCGTCCGGCAGAAGCCCGCAGGACAGCGAAGGTTTTATTTTGTTCCGAAAAGATAAAGGCGAAGAAAAAGAAAAATTAACAGCTTCGATGGTACGTTCTTTCGTAGCCGGAAAAGACAGCTTTACCGTTGCGCACGCGCCGCAATCACGTGCGTGGCCGGGCAGAAGTATCGATTTTGTAAAGGTTTTGGTGAATGAACCCATGAAATTATATGCTACAACCGGCGGCGGCGGCGGTATGTCGCCCGGGATTTCACCAAGTTTTGGTATCGGCGGAGGCAGTTTCGGCAGCGGTGTGGGCGGCGGCTTGGGCATTAATTTAGGCGGAGGCCGTGGCGGAAAAGGCAAAAACGCTTATTTTTACGGTGATAACCCAACGGCTTTAACCGAATTAAAACGGGATGAATTTATCCCGATCATGACGGAAATAATGGCCAGCGAACCTGAAATAGTAGAAAAGATCAAGAATAAAAAATACAAATACGGCAGTATGGATCAGTTAGTGCTCGATTTTTATAAGGCAAAAGAAGCACATTAGAAATCATAAAAATTTAAAAGTATACGTTAATAGTACGATCCTGACGCCACAAGCAGTCAGGATTTTTTATTTTCACGGAATTAGTAGTTAATATTGTACTTTTAAACCCTCAAATAACGCATACCGTAAACTTATGATCATAATAGCAGATGGCGGATCAACCAAAACAAATTGGTGCCTGATTAACGAATTCGGAAAAAAAGTTTATTACAACACCGAAGGTTATAATCCTTTTTTTGTTGATAAGGCATATATCATCAATTCGTTGATAGAAAATTTGCCTACAGATCTTAAAAAAGATGCGATCACCGAATTGTATTATTATGGGGCGGGTTGCGATGTGCAGGATAAAATTTTGATTGTAGAAGAAGCTATGAAAGCTGTTTTTAAATCTGCCAGCATTTTTGTCGGCCATGATTTATTAGCTTCTGCACGTGCATTACTTGGTTTAAATACTGGTTTTGCTGCTATTTTGGGCACAGGCACAAACACCTGTATTTACGATGGCAAGGATGTTACCTTCAAAATAAATTCGTTGGCTTATATTTTAGGTGATGAAGGCAGCGGCTGCTATATCGGCAAAAAATTATTGTCGGATTATATTCGTGGTTACATGCCGCAGGAAGTCCGCGATAATTTCTGGGAAACTTTTGCTTTAACACCTGATGCTATTATCGATCAGATTTATACGCAACCTTTGCCCAACCGTTTTTGCGCCAGCTTTAGCAAGTTTGTTTACGATAACACGGCTAATATTGAATATTCGCGCAACCTGGTAAAAACATCTTTTGATGATTTCTTTAAGAATTTAGTGAGCCATTATCCGGATTATAAAAATTACTCTTTCAATTGTATTGGTTCTGTCGGATACAATTTCCGCAACGTTTTGGAAGAAACCGCGATAGAATATGGGATGAGCATTGGCCGCATCATCCGTTCGCCGATAGATGATCTGGTAAAATACCATTTAGAGTTAGCACCGCTGGCAAAGTAAATGCTTCTTTTAACACCAAAAAAACCTGCTTTTATTAATAGAAGCAGGTTTTTGTTTTAAGAGCCTATCCCCGATCCTCTCCAGAGAAAAGGGAGTAGCTGCACAAAGTTTTTTGAGTCTCTCTTTTTTGGAGAGGGAATTAGGTTGAAGCTCTTAAAAAGTATTGGTAAAAGAAGTATTGATCAGCCGTTAACGGTCAGTTCATTCTGAAAGATCTTGTTGTATTTTCGGCGGTCAAAACGGTATAAAGTTGCTGCACGGTACGATACACCTTTCTGTTTCTCGTCCAGTTCCTTTAAAAAACCATAGCTCAGCATTTTTTTTCGGAAATTACGTTTATCAAGTTTCTTATTCAAAATGGCTTCGTAAAGCGTTTGTAACTGGGTTAACGTAAACTTTTCGGGCAGCAGTTCAAAAGCAATTGGCTGGTAATGTAACCTCCGGCGCAATTTCCGGAAACTGGTTTCAAAAACTTTACCATGATCAAAAGGTAATTTCTCTAGCTCGTTAACCGGATACCAAAACGCGCTTTTTGCATAACTGCTAACTGGTTTTAGCTCTTGCTGGCCATCAATCCTTATCAAAGCATAATAAGCAACCGTAATTACCCTACCCTGCGGATGCCGGTCTACATCACCAAAAGTATGAAACTGCTCCATATGCAGATCGCGCAAACCGGTTAACTCGTACAAAATACGTTCGGCGGCATCATCTATACTTTCATCGTTTTTTACAAAATAACCAGGCAGCGCGTGCCAGCTTTTATAAGGCTCTTCGTTTCTTTCGATCAGTAAAATTTTGAGTTCATTAGTCTGAAAGCCAAAGATTACGCAATCAATAGAAAAAACCGAATCGAATTTTGGTAATATTGTTTCCAATTTAAAAGGGTTTGCGATGTAGCTTGGCGTTTGCTCAAATTTAACAAATAAATATTACTTAGTGTAAACAATACACCTTATCTTCGCGAAATTAAGGAACTGGTTATAAAGATGTCTAAAGTAAACAAGATTGCCGTTTTAACTTCAGGGGGGGATGCGCCGGGTATGAATCCGTGCATCAGGGCTGTTGTACGCACGGGTATTTACCACGGGCTGGAAGTTGTAGGTGTTAAACAGGGCTACCAGGGTTTGATCAACAATAATATGTATGATATGAACGAACGGTCTGTAAGTAACATCCTGCATTTAGGTGGTACGATATTAAAAACAGCCCGCTGCCTGGAATTTAAAGAAGAAAGCGGCTTAGAAAGAGGATATCAAAACCTGAAAAGCAGAGGGGTTGACGGCCTGATTGTAATTGGCGGCGACGGAACTTTTACCGGTGCCGAACGGTTTTCTAATATTTATGATATACCGGTAATCGGGATTCCGGGAACAATTGATAACGATTTATACGGATCTGATTTTACACTTGGCTTTGATACGGCAACCAATACAGTTGTAGAGGCGTTAGATAAACTGCGTGATACTGCGGACGCACACGACCGGTTATTTTTTATAGAAGTAATGGGCCGTGATTCCGGCTGTATTGCTTTACGTGCCGGGATTGCCGGCGGTGCAGAAGCAATTTTACTCCCAGAAAAAGAAACAGCTATTGATGAACTGATCGAAAACCTGAAATCGGGCAGCAATAAAAAAACTTCCAGTATTGTAATTGTTGCCGAAGGTGATAAAAACGGCGGTGCTTACGGTATTGCTAAAAAAGTGAAAGAACATGTGCCTTCCTATGATGTTAAAGTAACTATCCTGGGCCATTTGCAGCGCGGTGGCAGCCCAAGCAGCTTTGACCGCGTGCTGGGAAGCCGCTTAGGTTATGCCGCGGTTAATGCTTTAATTAACGGCGAAACCCGCAAAATGGTTGGTTTAAAAGGAAACACCATTCAACTGGCAGAACTTGAAGAAGCTATTTCGCATCATGAGTTTAAGCTGGAGCCTGATTTGCTGGACATGGTTGATATATTAGCTATTTAACCGAAAATGATTGCAGTTGTATATAGTGGTTCTAATTTTGCAACATGGAAACTGGCACAAAAACGAACTATTGTTCAATCTTTTAGAACCAACGGCATCAATCCGTTTTCTGTTGATGAAAAGAGCATACTTCTTTTACTCAACAAAAATATCCACCTGATCCATCATGCCGAAGAAATAAAAAAAATTTACTTTTTCGGTCCCGGCATCACTTCCCATAAACAAAAACAAATTGTTTACAATGCTTTTTCAAAATTCTTTCGTTTCGGAAAGGTAATTGTAGCAGATGATATTTACGCTGCAGCACTGGCAACTTGTCAGAATCAGCCCGGGATTGTTTGTATTCTCGGCAGTGGTTCTAACGCAGCTTACTTTGATGGAAAAAAAATCAAACCTAATAACTATGGTTTAGGTTATATCCTGGCAGACGAAGGTTCTGCTAACTGGTTGGGAATGAAAATTGTTAAAGCTTTTCTAAATAAAACTTTGCCGGATGAACTTTATAAAAAGTTTATAGAAAAGTTTGACTTCGACCGAAAACAAATTCTGGATAAAGTGTACAAGCAACCACAACCTGCCGTTTTTTTAAGTTCTTTCCGAAACTTTGTCAAAGAAAATAGTAAAGATCCTTATATGAGCGATCTGATCAAAACCGGGTTTCGCAAATTTTTAACTACTTATACCATACCGCTGATTAACGAAAATCCTGCTTCGCCGGTTTATTTTGTAGGTACAGTTGCTGCCCATTATCAAACATTGCTGCAGGAAACAGCTATAGAAAAAGATATTTTAATCGCCAATATCATCAAAGAGCCTATCAATAACTTATTAACATATTATATCAGTAAAAATTAAAATTATGAAAATAGGAATAAATGGCTTCGGCCGCATTGGCCGTTTGGCTTTAAGAGCTGCCATTGACAGACCCAACATCGAAATTGTTGGAATTAATGATCTGGTTGACCCGGATTATATGGCTTATATGTTAAAATACGATTCTACACACGGCGAATTTAAAGGTACGATTGCTGTAGAAGGCGGAAATTTAGTTGTAAACGGAAAAACAATCCGCGTTACAGCGGAAAAAGATCCGGCAAATTTAAAATGGAACGAAGTTGGTGCCGAAGTGATTATCGAATCAACCGGTTTATTTTTAACTAAAGAACTGGCCCAGAAACATATTGATGCAGGTGCCAAAAAAGTAATCATGTCTGCACCGGCAAAAGATGATACGCCAACTTTTGTAATGGGTGTAAACAATAAAGAGTTAAGAGCAGATCAAACGATCGTTTCTAATGCAAGCTGTACCACAAACTGCCTGGCTCCTCTGGCTAAAGTTTTAAATGATAAATTTGGTATTGAAGAAGGTTTAATGAGTACGGTACACGCCACAACTGCTACACAAAAAACAGTTGACGGCCCGTCTCATAAAGACTGGAGAGGCGGCCGTGGTGCTGCGCAAAATATCATTCCGTCATCAACGGGTGCTGCAAAAGCGGTTACTTTGGTTATCCCGGAGTTGAAAGGAAAATTAACCGGTATGTCTTTCCGCGTGCCGGTTCCTGATGTTTCTGTAGTGGATTTAACGGTTAAACTACGTGATTCTGCTTCTTATGACGATATTAAAAAGGCCATGAAAGAAGCATCTGAAGGCGAACTAAAAGGAATTTTAGGTTATACTGAAGAAGATGTAGTTTCTCAGGATTTTTTAGGCGATCCGCGTACTTCCATTTTTGATGCCGGTGCAGGTATCGCTTTGAATGATAAATTTGTAAAAGTTGTAGCTTGGTATGATAATGAGTGGGGCTATTCTAACAAATTGGTTGACCTTGCTGAAGAAGTAGGTAAACTATAATCAACATAAATTTTTAGGTGCTAAAAGAAGCATCATATTTTAAAAAGCCGGCTTATAGCCGGCTTTTTTGGTTTTATCGTTTTTTAATGGTAGATCAATCCTCAAAAAAAACAGACAATTTTCAATTTAAGGCATGCGTAAAACTACGTAATCTATAAAGTGCCATTACGGATATTTACCCTGATCAAATCTAAAGTTCATCTTCTTGTTTACTGATTTATAATTGTTTACGAGTTTTAGCTTTACAATCCTTTGCTTAATAATTAATTCGGAAAAAGAAATTATTGAAGCTTTTACATTATGTTTATGCTAAACATTAAACAAAATAAAAATCATGGAAACAGAAAAAAAACCAAACTTAGAAAATCAAGAAGTAGAAAAAGAAATCATTTTTGAGCGTGGCAAAATTGAAAAAATTGGCGGGCCGATAGAATTGGAAAAGGTAAGAAAATGGACTCAAAACTATCGGAGGATGAATGACAAAGACACAACTTCTCATTTATTCGGAAGAAAAGTTATTGAAAAATTACTTGCGCAAAAGGATTGCCAAGGCATCAGGATACATTATTGTGTTGACGATATGGGCAAGAAACAATTGGTATTATCAGGCGTAGATCATTTTGGAAACAACCAATTGCCGCACGGAAAACAAGCACTGAAAACAGATGATAAACATCAGGCTTTAACAGCAACAGTAAGTAATGATGATTATGAATTAGTTGATCAATCCTGGCCTTGCCCCGGAACGCAAGGATGTTCTTCTATTTAGTATTTAAAGCCTGATTAACAGGCAAATAACCAATTTTAAAATGCTATTAATAAGTTATTTAAGTTTTGCATCAGGATTACTACCACCGATTGCGGCAATCGTAAATTTTAAAAATCTAATACAGATTTTAAAGTTGATTGCCGCATTCCTTGCCATTACTTTTATAATTGACTTTTTAGAATGGATTTATTTTCTCAAGTATATCTCTTTAAAACATAATTATCCATTCATAAAAAATAATTACCCGTTATTATATTTATCCATCCTATTTAGTTTTATATTTTATACTTGGATATATTTTAAGTCATTCTATAGCCTATTTCTAAAAAGATTTACACTTACAGTAGGAATCTTAGGCTTATTGATGTGTTTATTTTTCATCTTCAAATACAGCATTTGGAATTATCCAACTTGGGGAAATACCGTATTAAGTTTTTTTATGATTACGATTTGCCTGTTGTACTTTAGCCAACTATTTACCCGGCAAGAATTTCTTCATATCGAAGAACAGCCTATGTTTTGGTTCAATTCGGGTGTTCTTATCTATTCATCGTTTAACATATTTCTTTTCATGCTTTTTACTATGCTTAAATCTTCCAATGATTTATATGCAATTCATTTAGTTACCAACATCATTTCTAACCTGTTTTTTACCATCGGATTATCTTGCCAACCTCGGAAAATAGCCTAACAACCATTCTTATTGTTGGCACACTCGTAGTTGTTTTATTGATTGTTTTTTTGTTCCTCTTCGTGATTATATACCAGCGAAGGATGATCAGGAACCAGGAAGAAAAAAAGAATCTACAGATCGAAAAACAAAACGATTTGCTGCGCGCCATTTTAGAAACGCAGGAAAGCGAACGGAAAAGGTTGGCCGAAGACTTGCACGACAGCGTTGGCCAGGTTTTATCGGCTGTAAAATTAAACTTGCACCGGTTAAATAAAACATGCGCTGCTGATGAAAAGGCAGTTCCGCTGTTAAGCAATACTCGAAATTTGATTGATGAATGTATCCAGGAAATCCGTAGCATCATTCAAAATGTGCGCCCGCCGTTGCTAACCGATTTTGGTTTGGCCGAAGCATTAAATGATTTGTGCATCAAAATACAACGAACAACAGGTATTACGGTGTCTTTTGATTACGAACATAATTTACAGCGGTTTAACCCGGAAATTGAAGTTACCCTTTACCGCATCATCCAGGAACTTTTTGGCAACACTTTAAAACATGCCCAGGCAACTGCCGTACAGGTGATTTTACGGATCGAAGAAAACGGCTTGCACCTAACATTTAAAGATAATGGTTTAGGTTTTGATCTTTTGGAAACAAAAAATGGCTCCGGGTTAAAAAATATGCAAAGTCGGACAGATTTTATCCTCGGCCAAATAAAAATCACTTCACAACCCAAACAAGGCATGACTGCCGAAATAAAAGTTCCTGTCTCTTTTATTTGAAAATCAACCTTTTATACATATTTTTAAGGCTTAAAAGAAGCATTATGCCTGCCATAAATTTAGCAATTGCTGATGACCATAAGATTTTTAGAGAAGGTTTAAAAGCTACGCTGGAAGAATATACCGATTTAAATTTGATGATCGAAGCTGCTAATGGCATCGAACTGGTAAAACAGCTGGCCTTTAAAAGTCCGGATGTGGTTTTGATGGACATTAAGATGCCGGAAATGGATGGCATGCAGGCTACTGCTTTTATCCATGAAAATTTTGGTAACGTAAAAGTTTTAGCGCTTTCTATGTTTAACGAAGACAAATATATTCTCGATATGATGAAAGCCGGCGCAAGCGGTTATCTGCTTAAAAATGCCGAACCGCAGGAAATTATGGACGCTATTTTAACGGTTTATAAAAAAGGTTATTATTTTAACGAACACCTTTCCATCTCGCTGGTAAAGCAGTTTATGGAAAAAAGTACGCTTCGCGGAAAAGGGAAAGAAGATACTGAACTGAACGAACGCGAAACCGAAGTTTTAAAATTGATTTGTCAGGAAAAACAAAACACCGAAATTGCCGATAAACTTTTTTTAAGCGTGCGCACGGTAGAAGGTTACCGGACGAAACTGTTTGAAAAAACAGGTTCTAAAAACATTGTTGGATTGGTAATTTACGCGATTAAAAAGGGAATCATTGATGTATAGCCGACGAATTTTTAGGTGATAAAAGAAGTATTAAAACAAAAAGCCAGCTATTTTTAGCCGGCTTTTTTTAATGCTTCTTTTATCATACTTTTTTAAGTACGCTTACACCTAACGGCGGCAAAGTTAACACGACAGATTGCGTTCTGTAATTCCAGTAGATATCTTCAGATTTTAATTCGTTGGGATTAACGGTTCCGCTTCCCCAAAAATGTAAATCATCAGAATTAAAAATTTCTTTCCAGGTTCCGGGTTGTAAAACACCAACCCTAAAATCTGTCCTTACAACCGGTGTTAAATTTAACACTACAACCAAATCGTTTTCCGGAGAAACTCCTTTTCGGGCATAAATTAAAACAGAATCTTCGGCGTTGTTTTCGTCAATCCACTCAAAACCTTCACCGCTAAAAGCTTTTTCATATAAAGCCGGTTCAGATTTATATAAGTGATTTAAAGCCTTAATTAATTCTTGCATGCCTTTATGTGGTTGGTATTGCAACAAATGCCAATCTAAAGATTGCCCGAATTCCCACTGTTCTGATTGTGCAAATTCATCGCCCATAAACAATAATTTTGTACCCGGATGTGTAAACATGTAGCTGTATAAAGCGCGCAGGTTTGCAAACTTTTGCCACTCGTCGCCCGGCATTTTATTTAGCATGGATTGCTTGCCGTAAACCACTTCATCATGTGATAACGGCAGCATAAAGTTCTCGGTAAAAGCATACAACAAACTAAAAGTAAGCTCTTTATGATGATATTTCCGGTTGATTGGGTCTTCCTT
Source organism: Sphingobacteriaceae bacterium (assembly GCA_903642215.1). Taxonomy (GTDB): domain Bacteria; phylum Bacteroidota; class Bacteroidia; order Sphingobacteriales; family Sphingobacteriaceae; genus Mucilaginibacter_A. Next base: position 257,567 of record CAHJWG010000003.1, read on the forward strand.
AAAATAGTTGATGGTATCGTGCATCCAGCCCATCATCCATTTCATACCAAAACCTAAACCGCCCAGATATGTTGGTTTGCTTACGCCGCCAAAAGATGTTGATTCTTCTGCAATAGTTTGGACATCAGGATAATGACTGTAAACCGCTTCGTTAAATTCTTTTAAAAACTGGATTGCCTCCAGGTTTTGGTTTCCTCCGTGAATATTTGGTTCCCACTCGCCAGCATTGCGCGAATAATCCAGGTACAACATGGAAGCTACCGCGTCAACACGCAAGGCATCAACGTGATAACGATCCAGCCAAAACAAGGCATTACTGATCAGGAAAGATTTTACTTCGTTGCGGCCATAATTAAATATGTACGATTTCCAGTCGGGATGAAAGCCTTTTTCCGGATTTTCGTGTTCGTACAAACTCGTTCCGTCGAAACGAAAAATCCCGTGTGCGTCTCCCGGAAAATGAGAAGGAACCCAATCCATAATTACACCGATTCCGGCGTGGTGAAACTCGGAAATCAGGAACATTAAATCCTGCGGAGAACCATAACGTGTGCTGGCCGCAAAATAACCCGTAAGCTGATAACCCCAGCTTGGATAATACGGATGCTCGGCCAGCGGCATAAATTCTACATGTGTAAAACCCATGTCTTTTACGTATTTAACCATTACATCCGCCATTTGCCGGTAACTTAAAAACTGATCCGGGCTTTCCGGGCTGCGCGCCCAGGAACCAAAATGTACCTCGTAAATGGAGTATGGCTTGGTTAATGCCGTATGCTCAATCCTGGTTTGCATCCAATCCTCGTCGTTCCAATCAAAATAAGTATGTGTTATGATGGAAGCTGTGCGCGGCGGTTCTTCCCAGCGCAGTGCAAAAGGATCGCCTTTTTCCAGTTCTTCTCCGTAAAAAGATTTGATCGTGTACTTATAAGTTTCGCCGTGGCCAACATTCGGGATAAAACCTTCCCAAATTCCGGAGCCGTCCCAGCGGACAAATAACTGATGACTGTATTTATCCCAGCCGTTAAAATTACCGGTTACACAAACAACCTGTGCATTTGGTGCCCAAACGGCAAAATAAGTTCCGGTAACGCCTTTATGTTCCAGCGTGTGCGAACCGAATAATTCATACAATTTGTAATGTTTCCCGGCTTTAAACAAACTGATATCGAAATCAGAAAAACGGCTGAAAACTTCTACCGTATTTAGCGGCGCTGTTTCTATTTCAGCAATTTCATTTTCAGCAGTTTTAACAAACGAAGTCTCCGTATTTGCATTAACTTTTTTAACACCTTTTACCGATGCTGTTTTTACCGATACTTTTTTAGGCTTAGATTCTTTTTTTTCTATGGGAGAAGCATCCGGGCTGACTGCCTGTGCCGCTGCAGGAATTATTTTTTTAGCCATTATATATTAGGTTTGCTGGTTGTAATCACGATTATAAAAACAAATCAAATTACGCTTAAAATTTGCTTACAATCTGGTGATATTAAAACAAGTTAATAACAATAAAGTTGCAAACGATATTTGTAATAATATCTATCTTTCGCCTATAAAATTAACATCTAAAATGCGATGAAAATATTAATATGCTAAAAGAAGCATCACTTATCTAATCCTGAAATTTTGATTTTTCTGTAACAAAAATTTTAGGACGGTTGCTAATTTCTTTTTTCAATTTTGCGTATAAATATCATCATTCCAAACATTTTTATTAAAATATCGAAGGCTATCCTATATGTTTAAACTCAAATTTGTTGTTGGTGTAATTGCTTTTACAGCAATCACTACAGCACTTCAAGCTCAAAATCAAACCGACACTTTAACTTTAAAATTTCAGGAAGCAGAAAAAAGATTCCTGATAAACAATTTCAGCCTGATTGCACAAAAATATAATGTTGATGCAACGAAGGCACTCATCCAACAGGCAAAACTTTGGGATAACCCGGCTTTAAGTACCGATCAAAACCTGTATTCTAAAGGGGCCGGCTTTTTTAACCACTCTAATGGTAACGGGCAGGTTTTCGCTCAGATCAATCAGCTTTTCAGAACTGCCGGCAAAAGAGGCAAACAAATCAGGCTGGCGCAGGATGATGTAAACATCCAGCAGGCACAGTTTAATGATTTGCTGCGCAACCTGCATTATAATATGCTGGTGGATTTTGCGCAGCTGAACAACCTGATCGAGCAGAATAAAATTTTTCAATACGAAATTGCTTCCTCTAATAATTTAGTTAAAGGGATATCTACTGCTTATAGTGTAGGAAATTCATCTTTAAAAGATGTAGTGCGGCTGCAGGCTTTGGCGTTTGGACTGGAAAATGATTTGGTTGAGAATAACCGCCAGATTAATGAGCTGGAAAACGATTTGAAAACATTACTGGTGGTTAAAGAAACCACTTTTATTAAACCGGATATTAACCCGCAGGTGAGCAATGTTCCGTTAAATTTAAACGCTTTAACAGATAGCGCAAAAGCAAACCGCGGCGATTATCAGGCTAGCCGATTTTTGTTTGAACAAGCCGGCCACAACCTGGCGTATCAAAGGGCTTTGGCTATTCCGGATTTAACAGTTGGTATAGATTATGATCGCGCAAGTAACTATGTAGCAAACTACTATGGTTTGGCAATCAGTTTTCCGCTGCCGTTTATCAACCGGAATCAAGGCAATATCAAATCTGCAAAACTGAGTATCCTGAACCAGGAAAATGTATTAAAAAACAGTGACCTGCAGGTTAGAAACGACGTGGTAACTTCTGTTGAGCAGTATAATCTAAGTCAGCAATTGCTATCTAAAACCAACGTAGAATTTTATAACACTTACGATAAGCTTTTTGGCAGTATGGTAAAAGCTTATAAAGAAAAACAAATTGGACTGGTAGAATTTATCGACTTTTTTGATTCTTACCGCGACACCAAACTAAAAGTAATCCAACAGCAGTACAACCTTGAAAAAGCCATTGCCGACCTCAACTTTAATGTTGGCGCTACCGTAATTAACCCATAAAATAACATATCCACTCCATAGAAATAATGAAAAGAGAATTAATAATTAGTTTAACTGTATTGGTCTTCCTGGCATCGTGCAAACAGAAAAAGGAAGAAGCAGTGCAAAAAAAAGAAGTTTGTATTACCGATTCTTTGGCTAAAATAATAACTATTGATACAGCCAAAACAACCAACATGCAGGATGAGCTTACTTTATCCGGCGAAGTTTCTTTTGATGATAACCGGGTAGTTAAAGTTTTCCCTTTTTCCAGCGGCCAGGTTTCGGATGTTCGTGTTTCCCTGGGAGATCATGTAAGCAAAGGCCAGGTGCTGGCTATCATGAGAAGTGCTGATGTGGCCGGAAATTACTCTGATTTATCGGCTACTAAATCCGACTTGTCTATTTCAAAACGCCAGTTAGCTCAACAGGAATACCTGTATAAAAACGGTATCTCCAGCGAACGCGATTATACCGAAGCAAAAGAAAATTATAACAAGGCACAATCTGCAAATTCAAAAATTCAGGAACAATTATCTATTAACGGCCGTGGAAATACCAGTGCAAACGGCCAATATGTAATTAAAGCACCGGAAGGTGGCTACATTGTAGAAAAAGGAGTTACCGCAGGCAGCTATATCCGTTCTGATAACGCAGCCAGTATGTTTACCATTTCTGATATGAAAGATGTTTGGATTTGGGCTAATGTTTTTGAAAGCGATATTTCTAAAGTAAAAAACGGTTACGCCGCCAAAGTGAGTACGCTTGCTTATCCTGGAAAGGTTTTTCCGGGAAAAGTGAACGAAATGAGTTCTGTTTTAGACCCGGACAATAAAGTAATGAAAGTAAAAATTACTTTGCCAAACCCCAATATGCTGCTTAAACCGGAAATGTTTACCTCGGTAATTATTACAAATAATGAGCCGACAGAATCGGTTACCATACCGGCATCTGCCGTTATTTTTAACGACAGCAAAAACTATGTGGTTATTTATCATAGCAAATGCAGCCTACAGGTTCGGGAAGTAAACGTAATTAAAACGGTTAACAACGTAAGTTATATCTCTTCCGGATTAAAGCCCGGCGAAATGCTGGTATCTCAAAACCAGCTACTGTTATATGATGCCCTTACGCAGGAATAATCCGCAGTAGTTTAATCAACAGCAATCAGAATTTATGTTGAAAAATTTTCAGCAGCACTTAAATTTTTAACCACTAAAAAAATAATGAACAGTTTCATTAAAAATATAATTTACTTTTCGTTAAAACACCGCTATTTCGTATTTTTTTTAACAGGAGTACTGGCTGTTTTGGGGGTATGGAGTTATTTGAACACTTCCATCGAAACCTTTCCGGATGTAACAAATACCCAGATTATCATCATTGCGCAATGGCCCGGCCGCAGCGCAGAAGAGGTAGAAAGAATGATTACCATCCCGATGGAAACGGTGCTGAATTCTGTTCAGAAAAAAGCCAACCTTCGCACCACATCTTCTTTCGGGTTATCCTATGTCCGCATTATTTTTGATGATAACGTGGATGATGCTTTTGCCAGGCAGCAGGTTTTAAGCCGGTTACTTAATGCCGATTTGCCGGACGGGGTAAAACCGGAAGTTGAGCCTCCTTACGGCCCAACAGGTGAAATTTACCGTTATACCCTACGCAGCAAAACCAAGAGTATTCACGAGTTAACCGAATTACAGGATTGGGTTTTAGACCGCCAGTTTAAGGCAATTCCCGGTGTGGCGGACGTTAATAGCTTCGGCGGAGAAGAAAAAGATTTTGAAATCAGTGTAAACCCTTCCCTGCTTCAAAAATATGGCTTAACTTCTTTGGATGTGTTTAACGCCATTAACCGAAGTAACATTAATGTTGGCGGCGATGTTATTGAAAAAAACAATCAAGCTTACGTGGTTAGAGGTATCGGGGTGATCAATAATATCAACGAGATCCAAAATATCATCATAAAAAACGTTAATAATGTACCGATCCTGGCACGTAATGTTGCAGATATACACGAAAGTGGCTTGCCGCGTTTAGGCCAGGTTGGCCGTGATAAAGACAACGATGCAATTGAAGGTATTGTGGTAATGCGAAAGGGCGAAAACCCGGCAGAAGTTTTGGTTAGGATCAAGGAAAAAGTCAAAGATCTAAATGATCATATTTTACCAAAAGACACCAAAATTGATGTTTTTTATGACCGTACCAACTTGATGGATTTTGCTACACATACGGTTATCCACAACCTGATTGAAGGTATTGTGCTGGTAACTGTGATCGTGTTTTTATTCATGGCTGATTGGCGCACAACTTTAACAGTAACCATCATTATTCCGCTGGCCTTGCTTTTTGCCTTTATCTGTTTAAAGCTGAAAGGTATGAGCGCCAATTTACTTTCCATGGGTGCAGTCGATTTTGGTATTATCGTCGATGGTGCAGTGGTTATGGTGGAAGGGATTTATGTTGCCTTAGACCATAAGGCAAAAGAAGTAGGCATGGAGAAATTTAATAAGCTGGCCAAACTGGGCTTATTCAAAAATGTGGGTACAGAAATGGGAAAAGCTATCTTCTTTTCCAAACTCATCATCCTTACCTGCTTAATGCCAATTTTTGCTTTCCAGAAAGTGGAAGGTAAAATGTTTTCTCCTTTGGCTTATACCTTGAGTTTTGCTTTGTTGGGTGCTTTAATTTTTACGTTAACGCTGGTTCCGGCTTTGTCCAGTATTTTACTCCGCAAAAACGTTCGTGAAAAACATAATCCTGTCGTATTATTTTTCGAAAACGGGATTCATAAAATGTTCAACTTCACGTATAAAAATCAGAAGCTGAGCCTGATTGTGTCTTTGATTATTATGGCCTTAACTTTTGCTTCGGCCAAACTTTTAGGAACAGAATTTTTACCGCAGTTAAATGAAGGTGCACTTTGGGTAACAGCACAGCTGCCAATGAGTACTTCTTTAGAAAGTTCGGTAAGCACAACCAACAAAATGCGTAATATTTTGGGGTCTTTCCCGGAAGTAAAACAAACAATGTCTCAGGTTGGCCGAACAAATGACGGGACGGATCCCAAAGGTTTCTTTAACGTACAGATTCAGGTTGATTTGCTTCCGAAAGATGATTGGAAACGGCATATCACGCAAGAAGAACTGATTGCCCAGATGGATAAGAAGCTGAGCCAGTTTCCCGGGATCATATTCAATTATTCTCAACCGATTATTGATAATGTTGCAGAAGCTGTGGCCGGTGTACCGGCATCTATGGCTGTTAAAATTTTCGGTTCGGATTTTAAAGTTTTAGACAATAAATCCAACGAAGTAATGCGCGTTTTAAGCAAAATTAATGGTGTTGAAGATTTAGGAATATTACGGAATCTGGGTCAGCCTGAGTTTAGGATAGAGCTGGACCAAAGCAAAATGGCATTGTACGGCGTTTCTACAGGCGATGCAAATTCGGTTATTGAAATGGCGATCGGTGGAAAAGCAGCTACTACTTTGTATCAGGGTGAAAGAAAGTTTGATATCAGGATCCGTTATCAGAAAGACTCAAGAGATACAGAGGAAAAGATTGAAAATCTGATGGTTCCAACTTTAAGCGGTTCTAAAATTGCCATTAAAGAGATTGCAGAAATTACCAAATTAACCGGGCCGGCTTTTATTTACCGGGATAATAACATGCGTTATATTGCTGTTAAATTTTCTGTCCGCGGCCGCGATTTAGGTAGTACAATTGCAGAAGCCCAGCAAAAAGTTAACCAGGCGGTAAAGCTCGACCAAGGATATTCTTTTACCTGGAACGGAGAATTTGAGAACCAAATTCGTGCCTCAAATACTTTGGCAAACGTAGTACCTATCTGTTTACTGGTTATTTTCCTCATCCTGTTCATGACTTTTGGTAATGTAAAAGATGCTATTTTAGTTATCTTAAACGTACCTTTTGCTTTGATAGGCGGGATTTTAGCCTTACACATTACAAATACCAATTTTAGTATTTCCGCGGGTATCGGCTTTATCGCTTTATTTGGCGTTTGTATCCAAAACGGTGTGATCCTGATCTCTGTGTTCCGTAAAAATTTATTGGAAGGTTTACAAGTAGACGAGGCTATTTTAACCGGTGTTTTATCAAGGGTTCGGCCGGTTGTAATGACGGCACTGATGGCTGCTATCGGTTTAATGCCAGCCGCTATTTCTACCGGTATCGGCTCTGAAACACAAAAACCTTTAGCTATCGTGGTTATTGGCGGGTTAATTACTTCTACCATTTTAACCTTGCTTCTTTTACCGATCATTTATAAGATGGTACACAGTTTGATCCATAAAAGAGAAAACAGGAAGTTATTGCGGAAATTGGGTGCGGTGAGCGGGTAAATTGTTTAAAAAAGAAGGCTGGTCAATCGACCAGCCTTCTTTTTTAACTACAAATGCTTGAAGTAGATTTAAACTTCTTAATAAGATTAATTTCTAATCATATTTTAATAAGTTATTATAAAGGATTTTGATCGGCGGATGTCAAACTAGTATTTGCATCAAACTCGCTTTGAGGAATTTGCCACCTCCATCTATTGTCTGTAGCAGGTATATTTAACAAGCTCCATTGAATACCATCTCTAACTAGTGGTCTTTGATAACGTTTCAAATCGAAATATTGCACACCAATTTCACCATATAATTCCTTCCTACGTTCAACTAAAATTTCATTTATTAAGGCATCTTTTGTAGCTGCTGTAGATATTATTGCATTAGCATCTCTTGCTTTTTGAAGAATGTACAATACACTTTTTGCTATATCTAATTGTCCTAATTGTGCATCCGCTTCCGCTTCCATTAAATACATTTCTGATGCACGCATCATAATATAATCTCCCGATTTTGTAGCATTGTCCTGAAATTTTGTGGTAACCCATTTTTTCCAAGTTAAAGCTGTAGACTGATTTTTTGCAGCTAAAAATAAATTCCTAACGTCAGTACTACTGAATAGACTTACAAAAGTATTATTAACATAAACATCATTATATCTAGCAGTAAAAGAAGTATTCGGAGTATTAAGAGGTTCAATATAGCCAAAAAATGAAGCATAGGATAAAGACTGTGAAGCATTAAATTGTAATCCCCACATCCATTCGTTAACAGCAACACTATTAAAGCCTGATTTGTAATCTGCAGTACTCATAAGAGGAAATCCAGATCTTGCTGCTTGCGCATCTGTTACTACTTTTGTCCATAATGTATTATCTGCCATTGCTAATATAGAATATACTTCTGCTAGCATTCCTTGCACTACATTTTTATTGATACGGTATTTATCAACTCTTGTGGTAGGTAAATTAGCTGCTGCATATTCTAAGTCTGAGGTAACTTGTGCGTAAACATCTTTAAGAGATGAGCGTGGCTTACCTGTTGTAGCAGCAGTTGTAGGATCTAAAGATATCGGCACACCTGATGCAGAAGGGTCTTTCGCATAAGTAAACTGATATATACGTGCTAAATTGAAGTAAGCATATCCTCTCAAACCACGTGCTTCTGCAATTAAGGCTGTTTTTACTGCATCAGATTCAGGTATAGAAGGTGTGTTTTTAATAATTGCATTAGTATTATTGATTACTTTATAAAATAAGTTCCAAATTTGTGCATTTCTAGTGGCTGTTGCAATTCTACCATAGTTGTTATCAGTCCAGTTATTTTCATATAGCCACCAGTTTGATGCATCAGAAATTAGGTCATTACCACGCATATCAAAATTAAACTGTATAGTTTTTATACCATACATGTTTTGTGCACCAGTACCTACATAATTACGCATTAAATAATAAATACCTGTCATAGCATTATCCACTCCCAGTTTGGAATTAAAGATTAATGCGTCCGAAACACTACCATCTTGAGGTGTTACTTCGTTAAGAAAACTCTTTTTACAAGACACAAGTGAGAATACACTTATACCGATTAAAATATATTTTTTAAATTTCATTTTTAATAGTTAAGAAGATTGTTTAAAAACCAAAATTAATACCAAACGATAAAGTCTTGTAAATTACAGAAGCATTATTAGTAATACCTGCAATACCTCCACCTTCCGGATCAAGACCTTTCCTTCCAAAAAATGTTAAAGGGTTTTGATAGTCTGCAAATATTCTAGCATTATTAAATTTTATTTTATTCAACCAAGCTTGTGGCAAGTGATATCCTAAAGTAATATTTCTAACTCTACCATAACTTGCGCTATACAGGAAACGTGTAGAGACTGAATTTCCCTGATCATCCGTTGTAGCGGTTAAACGAGGTGTTACACCGTCACCAGGATTGCTCATACTTTGCCACCTGTTTAAAATATCTGTTGTCCAGTTAGTACCAGGTGTAGTACCAATAGCTGAGTGCATTAACCCTGCATAATCTGTATCTAAAATTTTGCCTCCCAAACTAGCTGCCACAAGTATATTTAAATCAAAATTCTTATACCTAAAATTATTAGTTATACCACCTGTCCAGTTTGGTAAAGAACTACCTTCATAATAACGGGTACCAGCACTCCAAGTTTTAGTAGTAGTTTTAGTAGTAGCACTGGTAGTAGCATTTGTTTGGTCCATGTACCACATTGGTCGGCCATCCGCAGGATCAACACCTGCGTATTCTCTTATGTAAAAATTATATAAAGGTTGACCAACAACTAAATTTGAATAAGTACCTGTAACACCACTTAAAGCAGTAACATTTGCTGGTAACTTAGTAAGTTGATTTTGTATCCAGGTTGTATTAATGGAAGTTGTCCATTGAAAAGTCTTTGTTTTAATACTCACACCTGTTAAATCAACTTCTACACCACGATTTCTTACCGCACCAACGTTATCATTAACTCCATTTAAACCGCTTGACGGTGCTAAAGGTCTGCTCAATAAAAGTTTATCTGATTTCCTGTCAAAATAAGTAACTGAACCTGATATTCTACTTTTTAACAATTCGTAATCAAGACCTATATCTAAAGTTTTTTGTTTTTCCCATGTTAAATTAGGATTACTGGCAGTTGAAATATATGAACCACTATAACCTGCTATATTTGCTCCTGAAGTATAAACTCCAAGGTAAGGAAAATATCCGGTTAAAGCTTGATTACCTGTTGTACCATAACTGGCACGAAGTTTTAAATCAGTTATTGCATTAACATCTGACAAAAAGCTCTCTCTATTAATATTCCATGCACCGCCTACTGAGTAAAACACACCGTACCTTACATCTTCTGCAAAACGAGTAGAACCATCAGTACGCAATGAACCTGAAATATGATACTTATCAGAATAATCATAGTTTAACCTACCAAAATAACTCAATAATCGAAGATTATAGGAATCTGACGTAGCAGTGTATGGTGTAGAGCCATATGCTAACTCTGTAGCTCCTGGAAAGGTAAAACCTCTGGCTTCAGCTTCAACATAACTTTCATTATATCTATATGCCTCCATACCAGCTAATGCATTAACATGATGGACTGTATTAAATGTCCTATCATAAGTAAGAGTATTAGTAAAAGTCTGAGTGCTAGCTGCATCTCTTTGCTTATCGCTCCTGCCACCATAAGCTGCACCATCACCTACAAAAGGGTTATAATATTGATTATACTGTGTCTGATTATAATCAACAGCATATTGAGAACGAAATTTTAACCCTTCAAATATTTTGGCTTCTGCAAATCCGTTAATAGAAGTAAGAAAACGATTATAAAGGGTAGGATTTAATGATGTAGTAGCTGCAGGATTACTTGGATTAAAAATTGGTCTATATAACGTACCATTGTTACCAAAATCGTACTGTTTATTACCATTAGCGTCTAATAAATAACTTCCGTTGGTATAATTAAGTAAATATTGTGGATAAATGCTAGATACAGTTCGTATATACTGAATTACATTTGAGTAAGAAGAACCTGATTGTGCCGGATAATTTTGGGTTGAATAAGACCCACTTGCATTAACGCCCACAGTCAACCATTTATTCATTTGATTATCCAACTTTACACGTCCGTTATATCTTTTAAAATCTGATTGTATCGCTAAACCTGCATCATCTAAATAACCACCAGAAATAAAATATTTTGTTTTATCACTTGAACCAGAAATAGAACCTTCATAATCTTTTCTTACACTCGTTCTTAATAAATCTTTAGCCCAGTTTTCATTCCAAAGAGGTGTTAAACCAGAAATTAGTTTCCCATCAGAACCAACAGGTTGTGCAATACTGTAAGGATTATAAACCAATGTTGGTACAAGTGTTTTACTGGCATAATCTGCGGCAGAAGCAGAATTTGAGGAAGTAAGTAATGAGGGTGTAATTTGCGCTTGGTTACGGAGTCCTTCCCAAGTTAATTCATATAACTGTTGTGAAGGAACATAATCGTAATCCTTAACAGCTCGCTTAGAAAATCCTGTTGTTGCGCTAATATTTACTTTTGGAGCACCAACACCTGTTTTAGTAGTAACTAATAGTACTCCATTAGCTGCACGAGAACCGTACAATGCCGTTGAATTTGCATCTTTTAATACGGTTATACTTTCTATATCATTTGGATTAATACTGTTGATATTACCACCATAAGGAGAACCATCCAATACAATAAATGGATCTGCTGATGCATTAATAGAGCCAACACCTCTAATACGAACAGTTGGGTTTGTACCGGGTTCACCTGTACTGTTTACAACCAATACACCACTTGCTTGTCCCTGTAATACGTTAGTAATACTACTCACCTGTAAATCTTTAAATTTATCGTTAGTTACAGTAGAAGCAGTTCCAGTAAAAGCTTGCTTCTTAGTACTTCCATAAGCTGTAACAACAACTTCAGTTAAAGCTTTATTATTTGTAGTTAATGTTAGATTAATAACAGAATTGCTATTGGTTTGCACTATTTTTGAAGTATAACCTATATAAGTATAGGTTATAGATGTAGTACCTGTAGGAACGTTGAGTGTATAAGATCCTTGAGAATCCGTTTGTGTACCAATTTTTGTTCCGGTAGCTAATACTGATACTCCTGGCAACGGCTGTCCATCATCAGCCCCCGTCACCGTTCCCGTAATTTTCCTATTCTGTGCAAAGGCGTTCTGCAATGCAAATAATCCAAACAGAATAAAAATAAGTAATTTTTGCTTCATGCTTTATTTGTTTTAGTTTTTTAATCTCCAAACATAATTAATTATGAATAAATTAAAAAGTAATTAACAAATTAGCTTAAAAAATTATTTATTGATGAAAAACTAATTTTTTAGTAAATTTATTTAAAAAAGAACATGCACTTTATAGAAGCAAAAAGGCTTTTTTTAAAATTACTTGAAGAAGTAAAAGAAAACAGAGCTAAGAATTTCTAAAATAATACTTTACATCCTTTCCGGAACCTCAATTCCTAATAAATTCATAGATTTTTTAATCATTTGTGCAGAAACTGCTGATAATTGTAACCGAAATACTTTCACAGTTTCTTCTTCGGCTTTTAAGATACTTTCTTCGTGGTAAAACTTGTTATAGGTTTTAGCCAGTTCGTAAACATAGTTTGCCACTACAGCCGGACTATAATTTTCGGCTGCTTCTGCTAAAAATACAGGGAATTGCTCCAACTGAATGATCAAATCTTTTTCTACTGCCGATACTGTTTTTACCGGTATAAAATTTGGATCACTTATAAAATTGCCTTTGGTTAGCACGGAGCGGATTCGGGCATAAGTATATTGGATAAACGGGCCGGTATGCCCCTGGAAATCCACAGATTCATTCGGATTAAATAGCAAACGCTTCTTGGGCTCTACTTTTAGCAGGAAGTATTTTAGCGCGCCCATCCCAATAATATGGTATAAATCCTGCTTTTCCTCCTCCGGGAAATCTCTAGCTTTTCCTAAAATATCTGTTTGCGCTTTAGCGGTAACTTCCATTTCGGCAATCAAATCATCGGCATCAACCACCGTTCCTTCGCGCGATTTCATTTTTCCGGAAGGCAAATCAACCATGCCATACGATAAATGGTACAAACCTTCAGCCCAGGTTTTACCTAATTTTTTAAGGATTAAATACAGCACTTTAAAATGATAATCCTGTTCGTTGCCAACTACGTTTAAAGCTTTATCGGTATGGTATTCGTCGTATTTCAACTGTGCCGTTCCTAAATCCTGTGTCATATAAACAGAAGTTCCATCGGCACGAAGCACTAATTTCTCGTCCAGTCCGTCTGCTGTTAAATCGATCCAAACCGAACCGTCTTCTTTTTTAAAGAAAACCTGTTTTTCCAACCCTTCATCAATCAAAGATTTTCCTAATAAATAAGTGTTGGATTCATAATAATACTGATCAAAATCAACGTCCAACTTTTTGTACGTTTCCGCAAATCCTGCATAAACCCACTCGTTCATATCCATCCACAACGAAATTACCTGCGGATTGCCCTGCTCCCATTGCTGCAGCATTTCTTGCGCTTCGCGAATTAACGGTGCATTCTTTTTAGCCTGTTCTTCCGTTTCACCCTGATTTTTTAACTCTTCAACCTGCTTTTTATATTCCTGATCAAACAGCACATAATATTTTCCAACTAAATGATCGCCTTTTAAACCGGAAGTTTCCGGCGTTTCTCCGTTACCGAACTTTTGCCAGGCCAGCATCGATTTACAAATATGGATGCCGCGGTCGTTCACCAAATTCGCTTTGATTACTTCATAACCATTCGCTTTTAAAATTTCGGCGACTGAATAACCCAGCAAATTATTGCGTACATGGCCCAAATGCAGCGGTTTGTTTGTATTTGGAGAAGAATATTCTACCATTACTTTTTTTCCGTTGGAAGGGAAAACACCGAAGTTGGATTGATTTATCTCCTGATAAAAAATGCGCAGCCAGTAACTGTTTTTAAGGGATAAATTCAAGAAGCCTTTAATCACGTTAAAAGATTCGATTTCTTCTACCTCGTTCACCAAAAATTTGCCGATCGCCGTTCCGGTTTGTTCGGGTGATGTCCGGGAAACTTTCGTCAGCGGGAAAACAACTAAAGTAATTTCTCCTTCAAACTCTTTTCGCGTTTGCTGCAAACCCAGGCTTTCTTTTGAAATATCGGTTGCAAATAATGTTTTTACGGCACGAACGGCAGCTTCTAAAATAAAATCCATGGGCGAATTTACAAAGCCTCACCCTAAATCCCTCTCCAAAAGAGAGGGACTTGCAAAAGTTCGTTGCTTCGGCTCCCTCTCCTGTAGAAAGGGCTGGGGTGAGGCTTTCATTATTTCTGATAAATTTGCCTGTCCAAAAATGACTTATGCTTTTAAAAAACGATTTTCAATTACAAGTCAGTTCAGAAATCGGTAATCTGCGCCGGGTTTTAATTCACAGTCCGGATAAAGGCTTAGGGCAAGTTGTGCCTTCCAAAGCGCAGGATTGGCTTTTTGAAGATATTGTCCACTTGGAAACTATCCGCAAAAAAGAATATGATTTGTACATAAAAACACTACTGTATTTTTTAGATCCTGATTTGGTAAAAGGTAAAATCAAAAATATTGATGCTAAAAATAGCACGCGCGAATTTTACAAACCCGGCAAACCCGGCTTTTATGCCTCTGATAAAGTAGTGGAACTGGAAGCTTTGCTGGGCGATATTTTGACTGATGAAATTGTTCGGCGGCAATTGGTAGCTGCGGTTTGTGCAACAGAAGGCTGCACTTATCAGCAACAGCAAATGCTGCTCAAGTTAGCGGCTAATGAGTTGTCAACTTTGTTTATTTCCGGAACGTTGCCTGATAAAAAAATCTTCTTTGCACCTGTACCGAATTTAATTTTTACACGAGATATCGGAACGGTTATCAACAACCATATTTTACTAAACAAGCCTGCCCGAAAAGCCCGCACGCGCGAAGCTTTGCTGTCAAAATATATCTTTTTTAACCATCCGTTTTTTGAGAACTACCGGCAGAATATTATTGAAGTGCCGCAATCCGAACAGCATTTTCTGATTCCCGAAGGAGAAATTGATCAGCAAAATACACTGGAAGGCGGCGACGTAATGATGGTGAGCGAAAACCATTTATTAATCGGCTGCGGCGAACGGACAACACCGCAGGCAGCAAGCGAAGTAATCCGGATATTGTTTGAAAAAAATGTGGTACAGAAAGTTACGGTAATCAAAATCCCGCACAAACGCGATTTTATGCATCTGGATACTGTTTTTACCCAGGTAAAAAAGAACTTGTGGGTTTTGCTTTCCTCACTTTTTAATCAGGGAAAAACTGACGAAGATTTCCTGCCAATTAATCATTTAACAGAAACCAAAAAATCTGATCAGCCGGAAATTATTCAGTTTGAAAACGGGAAAATAAATACGCCGCGCCGGTTTCAAAAATTGGAAGACCTGCTTTGCGATATCAGCGAAAACGAATTGGGCAGCAATGCAAAAACAGAATTTATTTATTCCGGCAACAATGTTTTCCCTTATGATTCGCGCGAACAATGGACGGACGGCTGTAATTTATTAGCTTTAAAAGAGGGCGTGGTTTTAGGTTATGACCGAAATGATAAAACTTTAGCGGCCTTTAAAGCAAAAGGATTTACGGTAATTAAAGCGGCAGATTTACTCAGCAAATTTGAAAACAGCGAGCTTCTGCCAGAAAACATCAGTAACACGGTAATTACTTTTCCATCGGCAGAACTTTCAAGGGCGCGCGGCGGTTTCCATTGCATGAGTATGCCGCTTTACAGAAACGAAATTTAATGTTGGATGCTGTTTTTACACTGCTTTTTTCAGCACTTGCTGGTAGTATTCGTCGCCGCTCCAATCATAAATATCGCATTGCTTAACATTGTGTTTTTTCATCAGTTCGCACAATTTTGCAATAGATTCTGCTTCATAATGCTCGGTGATGCTTACGGCTTTCCACCATTTCAACACGAAAAAACTTTTACACTTTAATAGAATAATTTGGTATAAACCTCTGTACTTACCGGTTTGGATGATTATTTTGGTCATAAATAAATGTTTCAGCAAAAACCTGCGTAATCAATTTCACTTAAAAACAGCTTAGTCGGCTGTTGCTATAGATTTAACACATGGAAAGAAAAAAAATTACCGGCAAAGCATAAAATACCATAATTGCATTAAGCAAGGTTAATTTTAAGATTATGATTTTTTAGATCGATAAATCAGCTTTAAATTAAGAACTGAATAAAAAAATGACTTCACAAATCTTAATGATTCGCCCCGTAAATTTTGGTTTTAACGAGCAAACGGCAGAAAGTAATGCGTTTCAAAAATCAGGCGAACAAACTGAAGTTCAGCAAAAAGCTTTACAGGAATTTAATGCTTTCGTTGAAGTTTTGCGTGCAAACGAGGTAGATGTTTTAGTGATTGATGATACGCCGGAACCGCACACGCCGGATTCCATTTTCCCGAATAACTGGGTTTCTTTTCATGAAAACGATTCTGTTTTTTTGTATCCGATGCAAGCCGAAAACCGCCGCTTGGAACGCAAGGTTTTTAATACGATAAAAGAAGTATTCCCGAATCTAAAAATCCACGATTTAAGTTATTTTGAACAGCAAAACCGCTTTTTGGAAGGAACCGGAAGTTTGGTTTTAGACCGGGAAAACAAACTCGCTTATGCCTGTATTTCGCCGAGAACCGATCCGGAAATTGTTACAGAATTTTGCCGGATTTCGAATTATCAACCTGTATTGTTTCATGCAGCCGACCAAAACGGAAAAGCGATTTATCATACTAATGTTTTAATGGCTTTGGGCGATCAGTTTGCAGTAATCTGCCTGGATTCCATTCAAAATCAAACAGAAAAAACAATGGTAAAAGAAGCATTGCAGCAATCAGGCAAAGAAATTATAGAAATTTCTTTTGAACAGATGAATGCTTTTGCCGGCAATATGCTTCAGCTTAAGAATAATTATGGAGAAAGTTTATTGGTAATGTCTGAAACGGCTTTTTTATCGCTCAATCAAACCCAAATTAAAACGCTGGAAAAATATTGCAGGCTGATTTATTCAACCTTAAACACCATCGAAACCAACGGCGGCGGAAGTGCGCGCTGCATGATGGCCGAGGTTTTTTTGCCGGTAAAAACAGTATCGCCTCAACACTAAAAATCATCTGCAAAAATTACGGCCGGATGGTTAAAAATCCCGTATAAAACTACACATTTGCCAAAATTTTAATTAATGCAGAGCTACGAAGAATTCCTGGATCTGAGCGTGGGTTTCCCGCAGGAAGGTTTTGAAATTATTGATGATGAATTATATTTCCACGATTTAAATTTGATGGAAATGATTGAAACGTACGGCACGCCGTTGCGTTTTACGTATTTGCCGATGATCAGCAAAAAAATACAGCAGGCCAAGCTGCTTTTTCAATCGGCCATCGTAAAAAATAATTACCGCGGCTCGTATAAATATTGCTATTGCACCAAAAGCTCGCATTTTAAGCACATTGTAGAAGAAGCTTTAAAAAACGAAATCCACCTGGAAACTTCGTCGGCTTTTGATATGCCGATGATTGATACGCTGGAAAAAAAAGGTGCCTTAACCAAGGATATCACGGTTATCTGCAACGGCTTTAAAACCTATCAATATAAACAGTATATCATTGATATGCTGCACGATGGCTTCCATAACATCATCCCGGTTTTAGATAATAAAGAGGAATTTAACCTTTATGATGATGAAGTTGAACTGGATACGCCTTGCAATCTCGGCATCCGGATAGCAGCGGAGGAGCAACCGGATTCGCAGTTTTATACGTCGCGTTTAGGTGTACGGATGGAAGATGTGATCGACTTTTATAATAGTAAAATTATAGGCAATCCGTATTTTAAAGTAAAACTGCTACACTTTTTTATTAATTCCGGGATTTCTGATACGCCGTATTACTGGAACGAGCTGGAAAAATACGTTACGCTGTATTGCAAGTTTAAAAAGATTAATCCTGATCTGGATACGTTGGATATCGGTGGCGGAATGCCCTTTAAAGATTCGCTGGTTTTTGATTTCGATTACGAATATATGGTGAACGAAATTGTGAGCCGAATCAAGGAAATTTGTGCCGAAAACGATGTGGAAGAACCGGATATTATTACTGAGTTCGGGAAATACACGGTTGCCGAAGCTTCCGGAATTTTATACAAGGTTTTAGGCCGGAAACAGCAAAACGACCGCGAAAAATGGCTGATGCTTGATGGTTCTTTCATCACTAATTTACCGGATGTTTGGGCATTGAACCAGAAATATATTTTGCTGCCGGTTAATAACTGGGATACCGAATATGAACGTGTTAATCTGGGCGGAATCACGTGCGACGGTCAGGATTATTACAATCAGGAGGCACACATGAACAGTGTTTATATGCCAAAAACACGTAAAGTGCAGTATCTTGGTTTCTTTAATACCGGTGCTTACCAAGAGGTTTTAAGCGGATACGGCGGCATCCATCATTGCCTGCTGCCTTCGCCAAAGCATGTTATTATCCGCAGAAATCGGGATGAAACTTTCAATTTTGATGTGTTCGGAGAAGAACAAAACAGCAAGCAAGTACTTAAAATTTTAGGTTATACCACCTGATTATCATAATCCTGAACTCGTTTTTATAGCGCAAACTATTTCTGCATGGTTTCATTTTATCTTTAAACCGATCAAATGAAACCAGCAGCAAATTATAGTTTTGAATTTTTGGCTGCTATGCGGCAACTGGGAGATTCTCAGGCAGACAGCTTAATCGCAGATGTTTTTGCTGATGATCATCAGAAATCAACCTTCAGAACTTTACTCGATTCCCTCACTTTTAACCGGCAATTAAATCAGCCTGATGATTTTTATGCCGTAAAAGAAGTATTCCTCTCCGCAGCAAAACTACCGGATTGGGCAGATCAAAAGCAAATGGCGCAGGGCGCGGCTTTTTTTGCAGTACATGCCGCAGCTATCATGAATTTGCTCGGCCTGCTTTCCCTCCCCTATTGTTACGCTGCCGCTGATGGTGCGCGGGTATTGGATTTATCCGAACGTATCAAAAATAAACCCGAACACCGTTTAGGAGAAACCGCGGATTTTGTTTGGGATGTGATGGCACCGAACGCTTTTGAGCCGGATGGAAAAGGCCTGGCAAGTATTTTAAAAGTACGTTTGCTGCACGCAGCCATCCGTTTTTATACCGTTAAAAGCAGTAAATGGAATACCGATTGGGGTTTGCCGGTGAACCAGGAAGATATGTGCGGCACCAATCTTTCATTCTCCTTTCTGGTGATTCGTGGTTTACGAAAATTTGGATTAACCATTAGTTATGATGATCAGCAGGCTTTTATGCACTTGTGGAACGTTATCGGTTTTTTACTGGGATTAGATGAACGCTTACTGCCCGAAACCGGCAAAGAAGCCTTGCAGCTGGAGGAAGCCATACGGCAGCGAAATTTTAAAAGCTCGGCACACGGGCAGGCGTTAACTCGTTCGCTCACCAAATATTTTGCCGTAGTAGATGCTGCTTTCCCCGAAAAGCAAACGATGCAATTGATGCGCTATTTACTGGGCGATGAGGTTGCAGATTTATTAGCACTTCCGCAGCAGCAGGCACCAATTTCTACGGTAAGATTTTTAAAACTGATTAGCAATTTCCAGCTGTTTCAACAAAAAAATTCCAGGTTTGCCTATCAGCAGCAGCACGCAGAATTTAAAAAAACACGCTCTGCAGCAACTTTAAAAAACTTAAACCGCTTTAGTTTACCGCTTAGTTTAACTTCATAAATTGCCTGTAAAAGAAGTATTCATTTAAACTTGATTTCAAATTATGTCGATGCTTCTTTTACAAGCAATTAATTTTGCTTTAAACTTATTTTGCCCGATCATCAGCTTCCTTAACGGTGACTTGATCAATTGTAAAATTCTATAAATGCAAGGCGTTTCAAAAATTAAAAAAATAATCTTTTCTGAAGGAATGTTTAAGAACTTCCTGCTTACCAGCACTTTAATCAGCGTTTAAATTTAATAAAACGGAACGTATCAAATTTTAATGCGTATAACACGGATAGTAATATAGCCTAATTCCGTGGTTTAAATGCGATCCAATTATATTCAAAGTTTATTAAACAGCACAGCCGCCTGTCTGATTGTCTTTTTCATTGCTTTAGCTGTACCTTCTTACGGTCAGAATAAAATGATGAAATTTGAGCATATAGGTGTAGCGGAAGGTATTTCGCAAATAAATATCACTTGTATTTTTCAGGATAGCCAGGGTTTTATGTGGTTTGGAACGAGAGACGGCTTAAACCGGTACGACGGCTATAATTTTACTATATACAGGTATGATGCTCAAAATAAAAACACCATCAGCAATAACTTTATCCAGGATATAACCGAAGATAAAAGCGGTAATATCTGGATTGCAACACAAGTTAACGGCATCAATAAATTTGATGTTAAAAAAGAACAGTTTACCCGGTTTTTGCATGATGACCGTAATGCTAACAGTATTTCGAGTAATGCCGTAAATAAAATTTTATTTGATCAGGAAGATAACTTGTGGATAGCAACCCAAAACGGCGGCTTAGATTACTACAATACCAAAAAGAACTCCTTTAAGCATTATTTACACTCGGGTACCGACTTAAAAAGCATTAGCGACAATAACATTATAACCGTTTTTGAAGATTCTAAACACCGGTTGTGGGTTGGCACATATACACAAGGTTTATGTTTGTTTGATAAAAAAACACAAGGTTTTACCGGGTTTTCTCATAACGACAAAAACCCGGCTACTTTGTCTGGCAATGGTGTAACTACTATTTTTGAAGATGCAGCACACCAGATGTGGATCGGCACACAAGAAAACGGGCTTAACCTGTTTAACGAAAAAAGCAAAACTTTTCGCCGGTTTTTTCACGATACAAACAACCCGACAGGTTTAGTGGGTAATCATGTGCTTAGTATCAATCAGGATAGTAACGGCAGTTTGTGGGTAAGTGCAGAAAACGGCGGCATCAGCATACTTGATAAAGGTGCCGATCATTTTGACAATTACGCTCATGATGATATTGATAACAACAGTTTAAGCGGAAATTCTATTTACGCCATCTATAAAGATAAGCTGGGCAATATGTGGCTTGGGGCATTTAGCGCAGGCATCAATCTTTTCAAAAAAAGTACGGAGAAATTTGTGCATTACAGGCATAATACCTCGCCCAATAGTTTATCTAATAATTTCGTACTCGATTTAACCGAAGATGCAGCAGGCAATATATGGGTTGGTACAGACGGCGGCGGTATAAATAAATTTGATCCACAAAAAGGAACTTTTACAACTTTAAAGCAGCAAAAAAACGGCAGCGGTATTGCCGGTAATTATGTAATTGATATTGCCGAAGACAGTAGCCGTAATTTATGGATAGGAACGTGGGCGAACGGTATTAGTGTGTTAAACGAAGCTACAAACCGGATTACCAATTATAAACATAACCCTGCTGACCCTAATAGTTTAGGTGGTAATAATATCTACTCGATTATCCATACCAGGGATAAAAAAACCTGGATCGGTACTTTTAACGACGGGTTAAGTGTATTTGACAGCGAAACAAAAACTTTTAAATCTTATCGGTTTAATATTAACAACCCGAAAGGCCTGAGCAGCGACCGGATCTATGCTTTGTTGGAAGATAAACATAATAATTTGTGGATTGGTACTTACGATGCCGGTATGGATTTGCTAAACCGTAAAACAAATACTTTTACTCACTTCCGGCACGATGAAAAAACCAATAGTATCAGTAATAACTCTATAACAGATTTATTCGAGGATCATAAAGGAAATTTGTGGATCAGTACATTTTCGGGTTTAAATTTATTTAACACACAAACTCATAAATTTAAAATTTTTCGGGAAAATGACGGTTTGCCAAGCGATCTGATTTATGCTGTTCGGGAGGATAATAAAGGCAGGATCTGGATCAGTACTAATATGGGGATATCTATGTACGATCCGGGCAGCAATAAATTTGAAAACTTTACAACCGAAGATGGTTTGCAGGCTTCCGAATTTAAAGCTCATTCTGCTTTAAAAAGCCGCAGCGGCGTTATGTATTTCGGTGGCGTTAATGGTTTTAATGCTTTTGATCCCGAAAAAGTAACAAAGGAAAAAGGTTTCTCCCCGGTAGTTATCACTAATTTTCAATTGTTTAATAAACCGCTGGCAATTGCAAAAAACAGTGATGACCCATCTCCGTTAAAACAAAATATTTCCTACACCAAATCGATTGAACTTTCTTATGATCAATCTTTCATCTCACTGGAATATTCAGCCCTCGACTTTGCTTCCGCAGATAAAAAAGAATATGCCTTTACATTAGAAAACTTCGAAAAAGACTGGAATTATGTAGGTAAGCGTAATATGGCTTCGTATACAAATCTGGCTCCGGGTGCTTACGATTTCAAAATTAAATATAAAAACAGTGCCGGTATCTGGTCGCCTGCAACGCTCGGTTTGCATATTATAATCCATCCTCCGTTTTGGGCAACCTGGTGGTTTAGGATTATTGCCGGCTGTGGTATTGTTTGTATTGCTTACACCTGGTATAAAAGCCGTGTACGCCAAATTGAGGCTCAAAAATTTTTATTAGAGAAACAGGTAATAGAACGGACTGCAGAAGTAAACCAGCAGGCCGGAGACTTGAAAGGGCTGAACAAGGATTTACTGGCCAAGTCGGAAGAGCTGGGTTTGCTTAACAAACAATTAATCAGCCAGACCCAGGAGGCAGAAAAGGCAAACCAAGCTAAAAGTATATTCCTGGCTACCATGAGCCACGAGATTCGTACACCGATGAACGGCGTATTAGGGATGGCCTCTCTTTTAAACGAAACAAAGCTTAACCCGGAGCAGCATGAGTTTGCCCAAACCATACTGCACAGCGGCGAAGCCTTGCTGAATGTAATTAACGATATCCTCGATTTTTCTAAAATTGAATCGGGTAAAATGGAACTTGACCCTCATCCGTTCAACATCCGTACTTGTGTTGAAGAAGTATTGGATTTGCTGGCAGGAAGGGCAGCACAGGCAGGGATAGATTTAATGTACCAGATTGACCACAGCCTGCCTGCCCAAATAATAGGCGATAGCATGCGTTTACGCCAGGTGCTGATTAACCTTTTAGGTAACGCTTTAAAGTTTACCCCAAAGGGCGAAGTGTTTTTAGGGCTAACAATGGCTAAACAAACAGGCGGAGACGGGTTACAACTTGATTTTGAAGTAAAAGATACCGGTATTGGCATTCCGGAAGA
This sequence comes from Sphingobacteriaceae bacterium, assembly GCA_903642215.1. GTDB lineage: Bacteria > Bacteroidota > Bacteroidia > Sphingobacteriales > Sphingobacteriaceae > Mucilaginibacter_A. The sequence continues at coordinate 280,817 of CAHJWG010000003.1, forward strand.
AAAACTGGACCGGTTGTTTAAAGCCTTCTCGCAGGTTGATTCTTCTACTACCCGAAATTTTGGGGGAACAGGGCTTGGCCTGGTAATTTGCGAACGGCTGATTAACCTGATGGGTGGCAATATTACGGTAAGCAGTGTTTTAGGTGCCGGTACAACTTTTAATTTTACCATAAAATGCGAGATCAGCCAGGAAAATAAAAAGCCTTTTAAGGCAATAAACATGGCCGAAGCAGAAGGCTGCAAGGTGCTGGTAGTAGATGATAACGCAACCAATCGCCGGATTTTACAACTACAGTTAGAAAATTGGAAACTGAAGCCTGTGATGACGCACTCCGGTAAAGATGCACTGGAAATTTTAAATAATCGGCCTGACTTTGACCTGCTTATATCTGACATGCAAATGCCGGAAATGGACGGGCTGGAACTTACCCAGTTGATCAAGGAAAAATATAAAGCTTTGCCCGTTATCCTGCTAAGTTCTGTGGGCGATGAGACCAGGAATAAGTATCCGGATTTGTTTACCGCCGTTTTAACAAAACCCGTTAAGCAGCAGCATTTAAGCCGGGTAATCCTGTCGGCCTTGCAGCATCAGCCAAAACAAGTAGAAACAGACCGCAAGCCGGACAGTCTTCTCAACAAAAATTTCGCCATAAATTATCCTCTAAAAATTATGGTTGCAGAGGACAATCAGATCAACCAGAAACTGATTTTGAAAGTGCTGGAAAGGCTCGGCTATGAAGCCAGCCTGGCAACAACAGGAAAAGAAGTGATTGAAATGCTGAATGCGCAATACCATGATGTGATTTTGATGGATATGCAAATGCCGGAAATGGACGGTTTGGAAGCAACCCGACAAATTAGAAAACACAATGCCCGGCAGCCGGTAATTGTTGCCCTTACGGCAAACGCAATGGTGGAAGACCGCGAAGAATGTTTTAAGGCCGGTATGGATAATTATATTTCTAAACCAATCAAAATTGAAAATCTGATAGCCATACTCCAGCAAATAGGAACACAGGTTTACCCGGAAACGCCAAGTATATAAATGCTTCTTTTAGCACTAAAAATTAGTGCCGATATAATTTTACCCGTAAATAAATCCCATTTTTTATGCCGTAAAAGAAGCATGGAAAACAGGCCGGATAAAACTCGAAAACTATATTTACTGATCGCGAAAAGCAGATACCTCGACCCTAATTTCCTATCTTCGTGCTATGACTTTTACAGAAGCCAAAGCGCGGATTGAAGTTTTATCTGCCGAATTAAAACAGCATAATTACAACTATTACGTGCTGGCGCAACCCAGTATTGCCGATCAGGATTTTGACCATAAACTTGCTGAATTAGCTTTGCTCGAAAAGCAATATCCGGAGCTGCTCAACTCTAATTCGCCAACACAAAAAGTTGGTGGCGAAATCACCAAAGAATTTAAAACCGTGAAGCATCAGTGGCCGATGCTTTCGTTGGGCAACACGTATAACGAACAGGATTTACTGGATTTTGATCAGCGCATCCAAAAAGCAATCGGCAGCAATTTTGAGTATGTGGTTGAACTGAAGTTTGATGGTTTATCGATCAGTTTATCCTACGAAAACGGAAAACTTATCCGTGCCGTTACCCGCGGCGATGGCACAAAAGGCGATGATGTAACCAATAATATCAAAACGATACATGCCATTCCGCATCACCTAAAACCGGGTAATTACCCGGAAGCTTTTGAAATCCGGGGTGAAGTTTTTATGCACCGCAAGGCTTTTGAACGATTAAACCAGGAACGTTTGGATAATGCTGAAGTAACGTATGCCAATCCGCGCAACTTTGCTTCCGGTACGGTTAAACTGCAGGATTCTGCGGAGGTTGCCAAGCGCCCGCTGGATTGTTTCCTGTACTTCTTTTATGCCCATAAAAATCAGTTTAAAACGCATTGGGAAAGCCTGCAAACGGTAAAAAGCTGGGGCTTCCCGGTGTGCGAGCATACGGCATTTTGCAGTAATATCCAGGAAGTTTTAACCTTTATTAAAACCTGGGAAACCGAGCGTTTTAAGCTGAGTTATGATATTGACGGCATCGTTTTAAAAGTAAACAGTTTTGCGCAGCAGGAAGAATTAGGCTTCACCGCAAAATCTCCGCGCTGGGCAATCTCCTACAAATACAAAGCGGCATCGGCACAAACCATTTTAGAAAGTGTAGGCTATCAGGTTGGCCGAACCGGTGCCGTTACGCCGGTTGCGCATTTAAAGCCGGTTTTGCTGGCCGGCACAACTGTTAAGCGTGCGACATTACACAACGCCAACGAAATTGCACGTTTGGATTTATACGAAGGCGATACGGTTTATGTAGAAAAAGGCGGCGAGATCATCCCGAAAATTACAGGTGTAAACGAAGCATTACGAAAAGCTGATGCAAAGCCGGTTGTGTATGCCACCAATTGCCCGCGCTGCAACACTTTTTTGGTGCGGAAAGAAGGTGAAGCTGCCTATTATTGTCCGAATGACGAAGGTTGCCCGCCGCAAATTGTAGGTAAAATTCAGCATTTTATCAGCCGCAAAGCCATGAATATTGATGGTTTAGGCGATGAAACGATCGAGAACTTCTACAAAAAAGGTTTCCTGCATCACATCAGCGATTTGTATAAACTGGATCAGCACATAGAAGAATTGCGGACATTGGAACGTTTTGGCGAGAAATCCATCACCAACATGATTCGCGGAATAGAAAAATCCAAGGAAATGCCTTTTGAAAAAGTGCTTTTTGGTTTAGGAATTCGGTTTGTTGGCGAAACGGTTGCACGTAAACTGGCGCGTTTTTTCAAGACGATTGAGGCTTTGCAACATGCTGTTTTTACCGACTTAATTTTGGTGGATGAAATCGGCGACCGCATTGCAGAAAGCCTGATCGAATATTTTACGGTTCCGCAGCATTTAGAGCAAATTGAGCAATTAAAGCAAGCCGGACTTCAGTTTATTTTAAAAGAAGAAATTAACGAACTGCAAAGCGAAAAATTAATTGGTAAAAGTTTTATTATTTCCGGTGTTTTTGAACAGTTTTCGAGAGAAGAACTAAAGCAAATGATCGAGCAGAACGGCGGCAAAATCCTCGGCAGCATTTCGCCAAAACTCAATTATCTGGTTGCAGGCGATAACATGGGTCCTTCGAAATTAGAAAAAGCACAAAAACTGAATATTCCGATGATTTCTGAACAGGAATTGGTGAGAATGATCGAGGGTTGATTATTAATAAAATATTCGTTGTATAAAATATAATATGATCTCAAAATCTACTCATATTATTATTGTAGGTGCCGGCATTGTAGGTGCCAGCCTTGCTTACCACCTGGCAAGTAAAAATGTGCGGGTTACGTTGATTGATGGTGCGCGCGGCCCTGCCCGCGATGCCACGGAGAAGTCTTTTGCCTGGATTACTGCCGGGGATGATGTAATAGAAACTCATTTCAATTTCAGACAACAAGCCATTGCCGACTGGCACAGATTGGAAAATGAACTAAGAGGCGCATTCAAGGTTAACTGGTCGGGTGCGCTGAGTTGGTATAAAGATATGGCGGAGGCAGATCGTATTGTAAATAAACTTAGTAGTTTTGAGTACAAGGTACGCCTGATTGATTCGCAACAAATACAACACTTAGAGCCTAATCTGAAAATTATACCCGATCAGGCGGTGTTTGCTGAGAATGAAGGCGCAATTGATGCCGTGCTTACCACGAAATTATTGGTTGCAGCCGCCGGTAATGCAGGTGCTGATATTCGATTTAATACTACTGTATTATCTTTAATAACCAGCGGATCACGAATCAAAGGTGTGGTTACTGCAAATGGCAACTTAAATGCCGATATGGTTGTTTTAGCGATAGGAACAGGCACAGCCGCACTATGCCAGCCAATGGGTTTGACGCTTCCAATTGATATATCACCAGCTATCTTAATGAAGTTTCGTACCCAGCAGCGGTTCGTGAACCGAATTGTTTCTAACCCGTTCATGGAAATCCGTGCTGCTTCAAATGAACTGATGCTGGCTGCAGAAGATTATATAGATGAATCAGTAGAAAATAATCCGCAGGCTATAGCCAGGCGTACATCAGAAACAATTAAAAAACACTGGCAAGGTACAGAGCAGATTGAACTTATTAATACTATGGTAGGAAAAAGACCTGTTCCTAAAGACGGACAGCCAATTATAGGACGAACACCTGATATAGACGGCTTATATCTTTCAGTTATGCATCCTGGCGTAACGCTCGCTGCTATCGCAGGCAGACTTGCTACTGATGAAATAATTAGTGATCAGGACAATGTTTTACTATCGGCTTATCGGCCTAATAGATTTAATTGATTCTGGTATAAATGCCAATAATCTTAATATTTAATTCACATATCCTATCTAAAAACACAAAATATTATCTTAGCGGCTTCTAAAACGTATAATGAAAAAATTTTATGGTACCGGAGTTGCAATAGTTACTCCGTTTCAAACTGATGGTTCTGTTGATTATCCCGCTTTGGAAAGATTAATTGAGAACCTGATTGAAAATGGCATTGATTACCTCATTTCTCTCGGTACAACCGGAGAAAGTGCAACGTTATCTTCGGCAGAAAAAAAAGAAATCTGGGCTTTTACGGCTAAAATTGTGGCTGGCCGGGTTCCTTTGATTGCAGGCATCGGCGGTAATTATACCAATGCGGTTATCGAAATCATCAAAAACTTTGATCAACAAGGCTTTGATGCAATTCTTTCAGTTAGTCCGTATTACAATAAACCTACACAGGAAGGGATTTATCAGCATTATAAAGCGATTGCTGCGGCATCTGATTTACCGGTTATTTTATACAACGTGCCGGGCAGAACGGGCAGCAATATCTCCGCAGAAACTACAATTAGACTGGCGCATGATTGCCCCAATATTATAGCGATAAAAGAAGCATCCGGAAATTTTGATCAGTTTAACCGGATTATGCGCGATAAACCAGAAGATTTTATGTTGATTTCCGGCGATGACCCTGTTACTTTGCCCATGATTGCTTTAGGTGCCGTTGGCGTAATATCTGTAATCGGGAATGCTGTACCGCAATTATTTTCGGATATGGTTAGATTAGCTTTAAATGGAAAATGGGATGCAGCACGCATCATCCATTCAAAATTAATTGAATTTACCCATTTAATGTTTGCCGACGGAAATCCGGCCGGTGTAAAAGAAGCATTAAAGATTTCGGGCATCTGCGGGAATACTTTAAGGCTGCCTTTAGTAAATGTAAATGCTAAAATTGCCGCAGAAATTAGCGAAGAGCTTGAAAAGTTAAACGCATAAAAAAATCCAATCAATTGGATTTTTTTATGCTAAAAGAAGCATTATTATTTTTCTGTTTCTGAGTTTTTGGTATCCTGAATTTCTAAACGTATTGCCTGCGCCAGATTTTTTAAATCCTGCATTCCTTTTCTAATCCGGGTTCCGGCTGCACTATTGCCTTTATTGTAAAACTTGTCGGCATCGGCTTCCAAACTGGTGATCAACTTTTTAATTTCGTCAAATTTTTTCATTATAAATTTTAGGTTAGGCTTTGTTTTTTTTAATTGTATAAGCTAATATATATTGTTTTTAGATAAATAGCAATTGAATCTGCTTTTTTCATTTTTTTCAACAATCAGTATAAAGTGAATTCTAAACTGTAATTTTTACTCATAAAAAAAGCACTGATTTAATTCAGTGCTTTTATAAAGATTTGAGTTAATTATCAGGCCAGGACAAACTTATTTTCTTTGTAATAACCAGCTTTTAATTTTTCGGAAACCTCGCTGTAAGCATCCAACGTGCGTTGCACGTCTTCTAAAGTATGCATTGCTGTTGGGATGATCCGAAGTTCGATCAACCCTTTCGGAATTACCGGATACATTACGATCGAACAAAAAATACTGTAATTTTCGCGCAGATCCATTGTTAAACTGGTTGCTTCATCTAAATCACCTTTTAAAAATACAGGCGTAACCATCGTATTGGTAATGCCTAAATCAAAACCACGTGTACGCAAACCTTCCTGCAAAGCCATCGCTATTTTCCAGAGCTTTTCGCGTAATTCCGGCCGGTTCATCAGCAGTTCCAGGCGTTTTCTCAAACCGATAACCATTGGCATCGGTAATGCTTTTGCAAAAGTTTGAGAACGCATATTGTAGCGTAAAAAGTTGATAATGGTTTGATTTGAAGCGACAAATGCACCAATACCAGCCATCGATTTTGCAAAAGTGCCGAAGTAAACATCTACCTCATCGATACAATTCTGTGCTTCGTGTGTACCTGCACCGGTTTTGCCCATGGTACCGAAACCATGTGCATCATCAATCAGTAAGCGAAATTTATACTGCTCTTTTAAAGCTACAATTTCTTTAATTTTTCCCTGCGCGCCAGACATCCCGAAAACACCTTCGGTTATTACCAAAATACCGCCGCCGGTTTGTTCTGTTAATTTGGAAGCACGTTCCAGCTGTTTTTCAAAACTAACCATATCATTATGCTGATAAACGTAGCGCTTGCCCATGTGCAAACGAACTCCATCAATGATGCAGGCATGAGATTCTCCGTCATAAACAATCACATCGTTCCGATCTACCAAACTATCGATGATCGAAACCATGCCCTGGTAACCGTAATTGAGCAAAAAAGCATCTTCTTTACCTACAAAAGCAGCAAGATCTTTTTCCAGTGCTTCATGCTGACTGGAGTTTCCGGACATCATTCTGGCTCCCATCGGGTACGCCATTCCGTATTCTGCAGCAGCATCTGCATCAGCTTTGCGTACTTCCGGATGGTTTGCCAATCCCAAATAATTATTTAAGCTCCAAACCAAGTGTTCTTTGCCTCTGAAGGTCATGTGCGGATCAATTTCTCCTTCCAGTTTCGGAAAAGAAAAATAACCGTGCGACCAGCTTTGATGCTGCCCCAGCGGACCCATATTTTTTTGTATTTTATCAAATAAATCCAAAATAGTTTATTTTAAAAAGTGAATGTAACGCGGTAAAGTTAATTGTTAAACTTTTTAACAGCAAAAGAAGCACCAAACTCTCAACAAAAAGTAACAAAAAAGGCCTTTGCATTTACAAAGGCCTGTAATAAAAATAATTTGTTGATTTATGCTAATTTATTAATCCACATTATCGTGCAGAAATGAGTTATTAGGTCGAATTTCTGTTTTGCCGTCTTCATCCGCTAATAAAGAAAATCTGGAAATTTGTGTTTCTGAGGAATGTGTGTTTTGCTGTAAAGCAACTTCCTTACGTTTATAAGCAGGTACGTTTTCCAGTTCCTGGATATTACCGCTTCTCAGCTTCATGCTTAAATCTTTTAAACGCATAATGCGCTCTCTTGATTTACGCAATTGCTCCTCGATAGATTCATCCGTTTTTTGATCGTCTGCACCTGCCTGAACTTCTGCTTTTACCGGTTCTGGCCTGCTTTGCTCCGGAATATACGTTTCAACCGGTTTGTCAAAGCTGATCTGTTCAGCAATTTTTGTACTAAAACCAGCCGGTTCTTTTTCTAAATCCTGCTTTTTCTCATCCTCATTCAGCTTGTACCTGATCGGCCCGCTCTGCTCCTCTCGTAATTCTTCTCTCTTTTGGAAACTGTTGTTCACCGGATTAACTAAGCTTTCATCCTGAACTTTTAAGAAAGGCTCTAAACTTTCTTTGCTATTAAGAACCGTAAACTCATTTACAGCTTTTATTAAAGGTTGATTATCCGTAATCAGGTGCGATACAATTTTCTTATTACTTTGTACTTTTTCGCGTTCATCTTTTGTTTGAAAACCGGTAGCAATAATCGTTACAGAAATTTTCTCACCTAAATTTTCATCCTGGCAATTACCCCAAATCAGGTCAGCCATTAAACCGGCTTCTTCCTGGATGTAATCTGTAATCACACTAACCTCATCCATCGTAACTTCCTTGGAACCTGAACTGATGTTTAGCAGGATATATCTTGCACCTTCAATCTCGTTATCTTTTAATAACGGAGAGGCCAAAGCACCACGTACCGCTTCGTAAGCACGATTTTCGCCGGCCGCGGCATAGCTTCCCATAATAGAAACACCGCTGTCTTTCATTACCGTACGTACATCTTTAAAATCAACGTTGATGTAACCCGGAAGTGTAATAATTTCGGCAATACCTTTAGCAGCCGTTGTTAAAATATCATCTGCCTGTGCAAAAGCGGCACCTAAAGTAAGGTTACCAAATATCTCGCGCAGCCTGTCGTTAGAAATTACCAGGAAAGAATCTACATATTTACGCAGTTCTTCCATGCCTTCTTCAGCCTGCATTTTACGGCGTTTTCCTTCAAAAGAAAACGGTGTTGTAATAATGCCAACCGTTAAAATATCCAGTTCGCGGGCTGCCTGCGCAATAATCGGACTGGCACCGGTCCCGGTTCCGCCCCCCATTCCTGCTGTAATAAACAGCATTTTGGTAGTGGTACCCAGCATTTGCTTAATATCGTCAATGTTTTCTATAGCTGAGTTTTTGCCAACTTCCGGGATAGAGCCTGCGCCCATTCCTTCTGTTAAACTGGCACCTAACTGTACCTTGTTAGGGATCGGGCTTAGTTCTAAAGCCTGCGCATCCGTATTACAGATGATGAAATCAACACCGGTAATACCCTGTTTGTACATATGGTTTACTGCGTTACCGCCGCCGCCGCCCACACCAATTACTTTGATGATGGATGACTTTTCTTTTAACATTTCAAATTGCATAATGCTTGATTTTAAGCTATTTAGGTTTATTGACGACTAATTTTTTAAAAAGAACGTAATAATACGTTTTTACAAACTTAATTTTTTATTCAGTTTAATTTTGAAGATGCTGTTTTTACTTTAAGAAATCCTCGTCCTTAATATCATCCTTGATAAATATTTTTCCTTTTTCCAACATCCTCGAAAGCAGGCCGTGTTTCTTTTCGGATGTTGTACCTGCCGGTTTTACCTGCGCTTTTACTTCTGCAACCGGCTGCACTTCTGCATCTTCCATTTTTTGGATACCTTTTATCAGCAAACCAATACCGGTTGCATACATCGGGCTTTGCAATTCATCAAAAATATTTTTCTGCAGCACTTCGTTCTTAGCTAAATGCTCGCTTGGATAACCGATGCGGCAATCCAATCCCGTAACGTATTCTACCAATTGCGGCAAGTGTTTCAAGGCTGCCCCACCGCCGGTAATTACAATGCCGCCGATCATTTTTTTCTCGTAACCGGATGTTTTGATCTCATAGTAAACATGTTCGATAATCTCTTCCATCCTGGCCTGTATTACGTACGCCAGGTTTTTAACGGATATTTCCTTCGATTCCCGCCCGCGCAAACCCGGTACGCAAACAATCTCATTATCCTTGTTTTCTTCTGCCAAAGCTGATCCGAAACGCGTTTTCAGCATCTCTGCAATGTTTCGCATTACCGAGCAGCCTTCGCGGATATCTTCTGTTACACTATTTCCTCCAAACGGGATAACGGCCGTATGGCGTATAATCCCTTCATGAAAAATGGCTAAATCCGTTGTACCGCCGCCGATATCCACCAAAACTACTCCGGCTTCCTTTTCTTCATCCGTTAAAACTGCTTCTGACGAGGCCAGCGGTTCCAGAATCAATTCGTGGCTTTCCAGATTAGCTTTGGTTACGCATTTTACAATGTTTTTAACGGCCGTAACCTGGCCGGAAATAATATGAAAATTTGCTTCCAAACGCACACCTGCCATCCCGATCGGATCTTTAATTCCCGGTTCGTTATCCACCGTAAATTCCTGTGGTAAAACATGGATAATCTCTTCTCCCGGCGGCATCACCAGGTTATACATATCCTCAATCAGTTTTTCAATATCCTTACGGTTGATTTCCCGGTTCAGATCTCGCCGCGTAATCAAACCGCGGTGCTGTAAACTTTTGATATGCTGGCCGGCTATACCAACGTTTACCACACGGATTTCTACGTTGGATTGTGCCGCTGCTATTTCAATACTTTGTGTAATCCCCTGTACGGTTTTATCAATATTAGACACCACACCGCGTGTTACGCCAGCAGATTCGGCCTTCCCGATCCCTAAAATCTCTACTGTATCGTCCTTACTTCTGCGGCCTACAATTGCGCAGATTTTTGTTGTACCAATGTCTAAACCAACTACAATTGGCGAGCTTTTGTCATGACTGATAGAAACCTTTTCCATTTCTAATGTATATTTTGAATTGTGTTCTGAATGATTTGATTAGTGTCTGTTTTTACTGTTTGCTTTGGTTTAAGCAACTCAGTTTTTAGTAAAGAATCGCTTTTGATCCCTACAACTTGATTAGCATATTTAATGTTGATAACTTTATACGCGCCCCAACCAACTTTGGGTATCGCTTTTTGATAAAAAATTAACAGATTTTTAAATTTTTTATCTAATGAATCGGTATTTCCGAGCAAAATGCGCTGGTTACCTACTCTTGGAATTAATTCTATTTCGTGATCAGCGTTGATGAATATCTGTTCAATCTGCGCGTCCCATAAAGAATCTCTGCGGATATAATCAGCCGTTTTAAATAAGGCTTTTGCTATCGCCGTATGTAAAGTATCAACCCGATTGATAAAAATTTCATCAATGTTTCCGGTCGCAACCAAAACCGGTGCCGTAAAATTAACCGAAAGCGGGATTTTTAATCCGTACTGATCAACATAAAAATCCTGTGCAAAACGATTCATTACGCGCAAAATAGGTTGCCGCTGGCGGATTTCTACATTAATTACGCCGTCCATATCTGCAAAAACTTTGGCAAATTCTATAAACGGATTAGCCTGCAACGTTTTTTCAAGCTGCTGTATATTAATATCTTCCAGTTTTTTACCAACCAAAGTATTACTGCCCACATGCAAAATAGAGTTTACTTCCTGCCGGTCAACAAAATAATCGTTACCCGGAATATAAACTTTTACTTCCCGGCACAGCATGGATGCTCTTTTTATGCCGATAAAACTCATCAGCGCGAACAAGCCGCCCAGGCATATTACCCAGATCATACCAAATAAAACTGGTTGCCAAATCCGTTTTTTAAACATTGGTTAAAGCTGCTTTTAAAGGTTCAACCATCTGGTCAATATCGCCTGCGCCAACTGTTAACAGCAATTCCGGCTGGTTTTGCTGCACGTAATCCAATGCTTCTTTTACCGTATATTTTTTATGGTTTGGATTGGATGGCATCCGTTCCAAAATCATTTCTGCGGAAACACCTTCGATTGGTAATTCTCTTGCCGGATAAATATCCAGCATAATTAAATCATCAGCTTTGGCTAAAACCTCGGCAAAATTAGCTGCAAAATCACGTGTGCGCGTAAACAAATGCGGCTGGAAAATCACGGTTAATTTTTTCTGCGGATAAAGTTCTTTGACGGATTGAATACAAGCCCGAAGTTCTTCCGGGTGATGCGCATAATCATCAATATAAACAGTTTTATCTGTGTTGACGATATATTCAAACCGCCGCTTTATGCCCAAAAAAGATTTCAGCGCAGCTTTAATTTCCTGCGGATCAACCTCTAAAAATAAAGCTGTTTGTATCGCCGCAACTGCATTTTCGACGTTATGAATACCAGCGATTCCTAACTGAATATCTTTGATTTCGATCGTTTTATTCTTAAAATCGAAATAATAGTTGCCGTTTTTTATGTTGATATTTTCTGCTGCAATAGCTGCATTTCCTTCAACAGAATAAGTAATTCCATCCAAAGGCAAACCATTTTTGACTATCAGTTTACCATCGTTTTTAAGTTGAGAAGCAAATTGTTGGAAGGACTGAATCATGCTGTTTTTATCACCATAAATATCCAAATGGTCGGCATCCATGGAAGTAACCACCGCAATATCAGGATGAAGTGTTAAGAAGGAACGGTCATATTCATCCGCCTCAACCACCATTATTTCATTGCTGCCGAACAAAACATTAGTTTGATAATTGGTTGCAATGCCGCCCAAAAAAGCCGAACAATCATTGCCCGAAGCACGCAAAATATGTGCAATCATGCTGGAAGTGGTGGTTTTTCCATGCGTACCGGCAACGGCAATGGTAAACATACCTTTGCTGATGATGCCCAAAACTTCCGAACGTTTTTTCAACACAAATTTTTTATCCTGAAAAAAACTCAGGATTAATGCATTTGCAGGAACTGCAGGCGTATAAATAATCAGCGTGCCTTCTTCCGGCTCGTTAAAATCAAACGGAATATAATCGATTTCATCATGATAAGCCACCTCGATATTTTCCTGCTCTAAAGCAGTTGTGAGCGATGTTTGCGTTTTATCGTAACCGGCAACCAAACAGCCGCGATGATTGAAATACCGTGCCAAACCGCTCATGCCGATTCCGCCGATGCCAATCAAATACACCCATTTTATGCTGTTCAATTCCATGTTTTTATGCTGTAAAAACAGCATTGGTTTTATTTTCTGTGATTTTAAATACTTCTTTTGCAATGTTTAAATCAGCATCAGGCATCGCCAGTTTACCAATTTGCACACCTAATTTTTGCTGCTGATTTTCGTCCTGCAACAAATTCAATGCTGTTTTTACCAGTGTTTTTTCAGCATCCGTATCCCGAACCAAAACCGCCGCTTGCTGATTAACCAAAGCCAGCGCATTTTTAGTTTGATGATCTTCGGCCACGTTTGGCGAAGGCACCAGGATAATTGGTTTTTTAACTACGCACAGCTCAGCAATCGTTCCGGCTCCGGCACGCGAAATAATCACATCTGCCGCAGCATAAGCCAAATCCATCCGGTTCAAAAACTCTAAAACAATTATATTTGAGTTGATACTTTCACCTAACTTCTCTAAAATTCCTTTATAATAATATTTTCCGGTCTGCCAGATCAACTGTACATCGGCCGCAATCAAATCCTCCAAACCGGCCAGCATACATTTATTTAAAGTGCCTGCGCCTAAACTTCCGCCGGTAACCAGAATTGTTTTTTTGGAGGGAGAAAGTTTGAAAAAGTCAAATGCTTCCTGTCGTTTTCCATCAATTTCTACCGAACTTCTGCGGATTGGATTTCCGGTTTTGATAATTCGATCAGCAGGAAAAAACTGCTCCATCCCATCAAAAGCCACACAAATGGTACGTGCTTTTTTTGCCAGCCATTTATTGGTAATGCCTGCGTAAGAGTTTTGTTCCTGAATTAAAATTGGCAGATTTTTAACGGAAGCAGCGTACAAAAGCGGACCGGAAGCGTAACCGCCAACGCCCACTACGGCATTAGGTTTAAAGTTTTTAATAATGGATTTTGCTTTGCTTACGCTGCTTAACACTTTAAACGGCAACGACAGGTTTTTCAGGATGGAACCACGCTGAAAACCCGCGATATCCAAACCTTCAATCTGATAACCTGCCGCCGGAACTTTTTCCATTTCCATCCGGCCGTTTGCGCCAACAAAAAGAATAGCAGTATCAGGCTGCAGCTTTTTCAGCGCATCAGCAATAGCTACCGCTGGGAAGATATGCCCTCCAGTTCCGCCGCCGCTAATGATGATTCTTTTTGCCATTTACTTTTATAGTTTTTAATTTTGCTATCAGCTTTCAGCCTTCAGTCCTTGCAAGAGCTGATTACTGATCGCTGACGGCTCTCAGCTTCACGCTGCTATTTCTTTTTCCCTGATCTCGCCCACTACCACTTTGCGATTGTCTTCGTATTCATCAATATGCCTGCTCACGGATAAAATTATCCCGAAAGCCACACTGGTAAATAAAATTGATGTTCCGCCCATGCTTACTAACGGTAAAGGCACACCTGTAACCGGGCCCAAACCAACAGCCACAGCCATGTTTGCAAAAGCTTGTATCGTTAAACTAAAACTCAAACCCGCCGCCAGTAACGCACCGAAAGCTTTTGGTGCTTTGGTTACGATTTTAATACAGCGATATAGTAAAAACAGGTAAATGATCACCAGCGAAAAACCGCCGATCAAACCATATTCTTCAATAATAGTAGCATAAATAAAATCTGAATAAGGGTGCGGCAAGTAGTTTCGTTCTACACTATTGCCCGGGCCTTTACCAAAAACGCCGCCGGTTGCAATCGCAATTTTAGCATGATTGGCCTGAAATGATTTATCAGGATCAACTTTCTCAGGATGCCTGAATGTTTCAATACGAGTCAAATACATATGGCGTCTCGGACCCAAAAAAAGTATCCCTAATAACAACACAAATCCTGCTAAACATACTACTGAAATCTGTTTTACGCTGATTCTACCTATTATCAATAATAGAATACTCACACCAAAAAGCATCAGACCGGTTGATAAATTTGCCCATGCAATCAAAACAAAAACAACGCAAACCGAACCCATAATCGGCATAAAAGATTCTTTTACATTTTTGATGTTTTCCTGTTTGCGCGACAAGCTTCTGGCCAAGAATGTAATTAAGGAGAGTTTAGCTAAATCCGAAGTTTGGAAAGTTAAACCGGTTCCGGGAATGGCAATCCAGCGGCTGGCATCATTTATATGGTTACCAAAAAGAAGTGTATATAGTAATAGCGGTATCGTTACGATCATCAGGATTTTAGAAATCCCCATGTAATAACGGTAATCCAACTTATGGGAAACAAACATCAGTGCCAATCCACCAAAAATCATGGCCATGTGCTTAATCAAAATCGATTCTGCACCAACGCCGCGTTTATAAGCCAGCGTTCCGGTTGAACTGTAAACGGCTAATGCCGAAATTACCGACAGCAAAATGACGATTAACCAGATCCAGCGATCTCCTTTGGTTTGACTAAGTATTCTGTGCATATATTAGTTAATGGTTAATGGTTAATGGTTAATGGCCAATGAAACCACCAACTATTATCTATCAACTTCTTCTACAATTCTCTCACCGCTGCTTTAAATTGCTGGCCGCGGTCTTCATAATTTTTAAATAAATCAAAACTGGCGCAGGCCGGAGAAAGTAAAACCGTATCTCCTTTTTTTGCCAGGTGATAGGCCAATTGAACCGCTTCCTGTGCCGAAAACGCGTTAACCATCATGTCCACATCGTCTTCAAAAGCTTCGCGGATCCGTTTATTATCTTTACCTAAACACACAATCGCTTTCACTTTCTGCTTCACTAGTTCTGTCAGCATCGAATAATCGTTTCCTTTATCTACACCGCCTAAAATCAGCACCACATCGGTATTCATACTTTCCAAAGCATACCAGGTAGAGTTTACATTGGTTGCTTTAGAATCGTTTATAAAACGGATACCCGCAATGTTACCCGCATGTTCTAACCGATGCTCTATATTTTTGAAATCAGCCATGCTTTCACGGATGGTTTCGTTGCGCAACTCTAACACTTTGGCTGTAATTCCCGAAGCCATACTGTTGTAAATGTTGTGTTTACCCTGTAAAGCCAATTCGTTGATGTTCATGCTCAAGTCTCCTTTATCGGTTAAAAAAAACAGTTCGTCTTCATCTAAATATGCACCTTGTTTTACTTTTTTCTGAATGGAAAAAGGTAGTTGCCGGGCTTCAATTTTTCGTTTGCTCACGCCCTTCACCGTTTCTTCATCATCGGCACAATAAATCAAATAATCGGCACCGGTTTGATTTTGGATGATGCGGAACTTGGAATCAGCATAATTCTCCATTTTATATTCGTAACGGTCTAAATGATCCGGGGTGATGTTCAGCAAAACGGCAATATCAGCCTTAAACTGATACATATCATCCAGCATAAAACTGCTGATTTCCAGCACGTAATGATCATATTTTTCGGCAGCCACCTGGTAAGCAAAACTTTTACCGATGTTACCTGCCAAACCAACGTTTAATCCGGCATTTTTTAGCAGATGATAAGTTAAGCTGGCTGTAGTCGTTTTTCCGTTGGAACCAGTAATGCAAATCATTTTTGCATCCGTATATCTTCCGGCAAATTCAATTTCAGAAATTACAGGAATACCTTTGGCTTTTAGCTTTTTGATGATCGGTGCTTTCTCCGGAATGCCCGGACTTTTTACCACTTCATCAGCCTGCAAAATAATTTCCTCGGAATGCCGGTTTTCTTCAAAATCAATATTCCAATCCTGCAGTTGCAGCTTGTACTTTTCGTTCATCTGCCCGAAATCAGAAACGAACACTTTAAACCCCTGCTTCCGCGCCAGAAAAGCTGCTCCAACACCACTTTCACCCGCACCCAGAATACACAAAAACTGTCCGTTTCCGGCCATTGCTAATTCTGTTTTATTATTTTCTGTTTCCAAAGCCTGTTATATAAAAGTTTACTAATGCTTCTTTTACTACCTTAATTTTAATGTGACCATCGTTACAATGGCCAGAAATATACCGATAATCCAAAACCGCGTTACAATTTTAGATTCGTGATAACCTTTTTTCTGAAAATGATGATGCAGCGGCGACATTAAAAATATTCGCCGGCCTTCGCCATATTTCTTTTTGGTGAATTTAAACCAGCTCACTTGCAAAATCACTGAAACCAGTTCGATCAAAAAAATACCGCATAAAAGAGGTATCAGCAATTCCTTGCGAATCATGATGGCGAAAGCAGCGATAATTCCGCCAATAGCCAAACTGCCGGTATCGCCCATAAAAATTTGCGCCGGATAAGAATTGTACCACAAAAAACCAACGCAGGCACCCACAAAAGCACCGGCAAAAATTACCAGTTCGCCGGAGTTTGGGATGTAAACGATATTCAGATAATCAGCAATTACCGTGTTGCCCGAAACGTAAGCCAGCACGGCAAGTGTTATCCCGATAATGGCCGAAATCCCCGTTGCCAAACCATCAATCCCATCCGTAATATTGGCGCCGTTGGAAACTGCGGTGATGATAAAAATGGTAAAAAGCATAAACACAATCAGCGAATAATGCTCGTAACCCGGACCAATAAACTTGATCACTTTAGCATAATCAAACTCGTTATGCTTGTAAAAAGGCACGTTGGTTTTGGTAGATTTAATGTCCTGCGTATAAATCCACTTGTTGTTTTGCTGATGAACTTCTACCGGCACATCGTATTTTACCGGAAGCGTAACGGTTTGGCGGATCACGATTTCCGGACTGAAATACATCGTCCAGCCAATAATGATGGATAAACCAACCTGGCCAACAATTTTAAAACGGCCGGCTAAGCCTTCTTTGTTCTTTTTAAAAACCTTGATATAATCATCCAGGAAACCAACAATTCCCATCCAGATCGTGGTAATAATCATTAAAATAATGTAGATGTTATCCAGTTTGGCCAGCAGTAAAGTCGGGATCAAAATTCCCATCAAAATCATGATACCACCCATGGTTGGCGTGCCTTGTTTTTGCATTTGGCCTTCCAAACCCAAATTTCTTACGGTTTCGCCAACTTGTTTTTTCTGTAAATATTTGATAATCCTGCCGCCAAAAACAGTCGTAATAATGAGCGATAAAATAACCGACATAGCGGTACGGAACGAGATGTACTGGAATACCCCAACACCCGGAATATTGTGGTTTTTGTAGAGATAAGTAAATAAATAGTACAGCATCAGCTCATCAGTTTAAATTGTTCGGCTAAAATCTGTTTATCATCAAAAGGATATTTCACTCCTTTTATTTCCTGGTATTTTTCGTGCCCTTTTCCGGCAAGTAAAATAATATCATCGGGCTGTGCTAAATGGCATGCTGCTTTTATCGCCTCTTTTCTATCGGCAATGGCAAATGCTTTACGGTGCTGATCCGGCGTGATACCAGCTTCCATATCCCGGATAATCTGATCCGGTTCTTCCGAACGCGGATTATCTGAAGTTAAAATCACTTTATCGCTCCAGTCGCAGGCAACGCTGGCCATCACTGGGCGTTTGGTTTTATCACGGTCTCCGCCGCAGCCAATCACCGTAATCACCTGTTCGCTGCCTTTACGAATGTCTTTAATCGTACTCAAAACATTTTGCACCGCATCCGGTGTGTGTGCATAATCCACAATCCCGATTACTTTTTTAGAAGAAATAAGATAGTCAAACCGGCCTTCTGCACCGGATAACCGGCTTAAAACGGTTAATACTTTTTCCTGATCCTGATTTAATAAAACGGCAGCAGCGTAAACTGCCAACAAATTATAAGCGTTGAAACTGCCAACCAGTTTAAACCAAACTTCGTGATGATCAATATTCAGCAGCAAACCGCCAAACTGGTTTTCGATAATTCGGGCTTTAAAATCTGCCATGCTTTTTAAAGCATAAGTTTTTTGCTGCGCTTTGGTATTTTGCAGCATCACCAAACCGTTTCGGTCGTCTAAATTTGTTAGTGCAAAAGCAGTATCCGGCAACTCATCAAAAAATGTTTTTTTAGCTTTCAGATACTCGTCAAAAGTTTTGTGAAAATCGAGATGATCGTGCGTGAGGTTAGAAAATATTCCGCCGGTAAAATTTAAACCGGTGATCCGATGCTGTACAATGGCGTGCGAACTCACTTCCATAAAAGCAAAATCACAGCCTAATTCTACCATTTCATGCAGCAATTGGTTTAAAGCAATTGGATCCGGTGTGGTATGTGTAGCCGGGATAACTTCATTATTAATCCGATTTTCTACGGTGGAAAGCATGCCGCATTTATAACCTAAATCCCTGAAAAGTTTAAAAAGCAGGGTTACCACCGTGGTTTTACCATTGGTACCGGTGATGCCAACCAGTTTTAATTTGCCGGAAGGATGATCGTAGAAGTTTGCCGCGGCAAAACCTAACGCAGCCGCGGCATTTTCTACTTGTATATAGGAGATATTTGGGACTTGATTTTCCGGAATAGTTTCGCAGATAATAGCTGCCGCACCGGCCGTAATTGCTTGATCGATAAACTGATGTCCGTCAGCCAGCGTTCCGCGAACGGCGAAAAACAAACTTCCGGCAACTACCTTTCGGGAATCAAAAACGAGCGCAGTAATTCCCTGTTCCGGTGCTTTTAACAAAGCCGGATCGGTAATTCCTGCACATATATCTTTCAATAATTTCATTCCAGTTCGAGTACAATTTTTGAGCCTTTCGGGATCATGCTGCCGGCATCAACTGATTGCTTTACAACTGCCCCGCTGCCAATTACGGCAACTTTATAACCTGCATTTCCCATGATGAACAAAGCATCGCGCAAACCCATCCCTAACGCAGAAGGCACTGCTCCTTTTTTTGCAGATGCTTCTTTTATGCCATCAAAACCTTCATTGCTATCGCTGTCGGTTTCTGTATTTTTTGTGTAAAGTGATTTTAACCCGAGTTTACTGTAAACTTCCTGCGTGGCTTTTTGCTGTCCGTTTTTTGCTTTAGGCGAAGCAGAATTTGCAGCAACATGAATGAGCGGCTGCGACTGGTTCATCTCCAGATCACTTGAATATACTTTGTCTGCAATTTCCCTGAAAACCGGGCCGGAAACCGAAGCACCGTAATAATCACCTTTTGGGTCATTGATCACTACGATCATAGAATATTTAGGCTTATCTGCCGGAAAATAACCTACAAAAGAAGCTTGATACTGGCGTTTGCCCCTGTAGCCTTTGTTTGCATCTGCAACCTGAGCCGTACCTGTTTTTCCGGCAATTTTATATAATGGATTACGAACAAATTTTTTGCCACTGCCCTCCAAAACTACACCTTCAAGCATATTTTTGATCTTGCCTAAAGTAACATCAGAACAGATTTTATCCTTAATTACCCTTGCTTCAAACTGCTCAATCGGGTTACCTAAACGCCTAATTTCTTTTACAAAAATCGGCGCAATATATTTTCCGTTGTTAGCAACGGCATTATAAAACGATAACATTTTTAAAGGTGTCAGCTGCATTTCATATCCATAAGCCATCTGCGGCAAAGTCATGTTTTTATTCCAACTTTTATTTTCAGGATTTTTAATAACCGGCTGTGCTTCACCCGGAATTTGCAAAACTAATCTTTCATTTAAATGCCAGGCATATAAGTGATCGGTGAACTGAGATTGATTTTCGTGATAACTACTGTTAACAAGGTATGAAACTGCTGCATTTGATGATTCTTCAAAAGCCCTTTTTACCGTAACCACGCCAATACTTCCATGAGAATCTTTAATAATATGGCCGGGAATTTTATAAGTTCCGGTATTTACCAAAGTGCTGGTATCTACTTTATGATCTTCCAGCAAAGCCATATAAGAAGCCAATTTGAAGGTAGAACCGGGATCCTGGTTACCGGCAATGGCATAATTAAATTTTTCCTGGTAAACGCCGGTAGATACTTTTGTAAAATTAGCAACCGCCCGAACTTCGCCGGTTGCAACTTCCATCAAAATAACCGCGCCGTGGTCTGCATCACTTTTGATGAGTTGCTTTTCTAAAGCATTTTGCGCTACATCCTGGAAATTGACATCCAGCGTGGAAATTATATCTGCGCCTTCTTTCGGGGCGATTTCAAAATCATCATTTACCGGTTTCCAAACGCCACCGGCAATACGCTGCATCAATCTTTTACCGGATTCTCCATTGATATAAGAAGTATAAGCACCTTCTAAACCTACCCCGTTAGAAACGTTTTCATTTTTGTAACCAATGGTTCTGGCTGCCAGCGAACGGTACGGTAAAATCCTTTTATTTTTTTGAAGTACGATCAACCCTCCGCCATATTTGCCCATATTAAAAATCGGGAACTTTTTGATCTGCTTTAAATCCTGAAAGGAAACTTTACGTTTGATGAGTAAATATCTCGAACTATCCCGGCGGCCGTTGCGCAGATAACGGGAATAATCACGGGAGGATTTATCGCTAAAAAAAGCAGAAAGTTTCATCGCCAGCGAATCTACTTTACCATAAAAAACTTTATCATCGGTGATGGCACCATCCACCATATCCATGTGTAATTCGTACTCCGGAACAGATGTTGCCAGCATACTTCCATCCAAAGCAAAAATATTTCCACGGGCAGCTTCCACATTTACATAGCGGATAGAAAGGCTGTCCTGCATAGCTATCCACTTTTTACCCTGTAAAAACTGCACGCGGCATAATTGTACCATTACTGCTGCAGCCAGCAATACAATCAGCCCGAATGCGAGGTAAACTCGGAGCAGTATGTTGGTTCTAATGCTCATCTTCTGTTATCGTAAGTTTTTGCGGAGGTTCTACAGAAGTTTTTAGCCCTAAAGTATCTGTTTTTTTTTCTACTTCTGTCAGCGTACTTCTGTAGGATAATTCAGCTTTTGTGGTTTTATAATCCCAGGTAAGTTCTTTTACCTGTTTGGATAATTTATCAATATCGCGGATGTTGTTTTCTGCCATGTGCCGGTTGGCAATATAAATCATCCCCAAAAACGCAACAAAAAATAAAAAAGGCAGCATCCGGGTAGCAGCTTCCGTAGAAACTACTCCTTTTTGAAGCAGCAAAGTGAAAAAATTCTCTGGAAGTTTACCAGCCGGCGGCTTCTCCTCCACAATCAGTTCCTTCTCAATCTCCTCTTCTTCCAGAATTTCTGCCCTTAAACGATTTGTCATCTTTTTACAGCTATTCTTAATTTAGCACTACGTGCACGGTTATTAATTTTTATTTCTTCTTCCGATGCGTTAATTGCACCCCTGCTTACCGCATCAAAAGGTTTTTGATCGTTACCAAAAAAATCTTTTTCTACTTCTCCGCGAAATTTTCCTTTAGAAATAAAATTCTTTACCAAACGGTCTTCCAGGGAATGATAAGACATTACTACCAGCCTTCCGCCGGAAATCAAAACTTCTGCCGATTGCAGCAAAAATTCCTGCAAAGCTTCCAGTTCCTGGTTTACTTCAATCCGTAATGCCTGGAAAACTTGTGCCAGATATTTATTTTCTTTTCCTTTCGGAGTTAAATATTGGATGGCATTTTTAAGCTCTGCAATTGTTCCGATCGGTTGATTCAGCCGCGCCGTTACTACTGTTTTTGCCAGTGTTTTTGCATTTTGTAATTCGCCGTACATTCCAAAAATTCGATGCAAATCTTCTTCACTATATGAATTGATGATTTTCTTGGCCGTTAAATCGCCGCTTTTATTCATCCGCATATCCAGATCGGCATCAAAACGAACCGAAAACCCTCTTTCAGCCTGATCAAACTGATGTGAAGAAACGCCCAGATCTGCCAAAATCCCGTTAACCGGAACCGCATCGTGCAAACGGCAATAATTTTTTAAATACCGGAAGTTCTGTTCTACAAAGGTGAAGCGTTGATCATTTAATACATTTTTCTGCGCATCCTCGTCCTGGTCAAAAGCGATTAAACGGCCATTCTTCCCCAACTTATTAATAATTTGCCGGGAATGGCCGCCGCCGCCAAAAGTTACATCCACGTATGTGCCTTCCGGCTTAATAGCCAGCGCAGCAATACATTCCTGCAGCATTACGGGTGTATGATAGTTACTCATTATTTCTTTTTGCCTGATTTCCCATTACTTCTTCGGCCAGCCTGGCAAAATTTTCCGGCTCGTTATCCAATTGTTCTTCGTAAGCACTTTTTGCCCAAACTTCTATTTTATTTAGGTTTCCTGTTAACACAACATCAGTTCCGATACCTGCATAATCAAGTAAAGCTTTCGGGAAAAGTATCCTCCCGGCAGCATCCGGTATTATTTCTGTTTCTCCTCTTTTAAAATATCGTACAAAATCACGATTCTTTTTTTCATACTGATTAAGCTTGCTCAACTCATCCATAATCAAATCCCACTCTTTGCGCGGATAAATAACCAGATGTTTTTCAAAACCACGATTAATAACAAGGCCTTCTCTTTCAGCTTCCGGAAGCTGTTTCTTGAGGTTTACCGGGATCATCATTCTCCCTTTGGCATCAAGCTTACATTCAAATTCACCTAAAAAATGTGGCATTGCCCCAGTATGGGTAATATTTAATGAGTAAAAGTAATTATTTTACCACCTTTTACCACAAATCCCCACTAAAAGTTTTCAACAATCTTTTTTTTGATTTTTTTGGGGTTGAACAAGCATTAGCAATACTGTTTTTATGGCATAAAAAAGCCCGGCACTTTTGGCCGGGCATAATTGCTTCTTCTGTAAGTTGGAAGATTTTTACTTTTCGGGATTGATAAATCCTAAGCTTTAAACTTAGAATTTGAAATTGATCCGGATTATAACCTCATATTATCTGCCTGCCAGTTCTTAATTGATTTTTTGATATCGTCGCCTTTTAAATTGTCCTTCAAAGCACGCTCCAGCAGATCTTTAAATTCGTTATCATCGGCAAATCGTAAAGCAGCAATTTGTCCGAATGATAATTTGCTTTCCAAATCGCCCGTACTTTTTCCATACAATTCAAAATAGCGTAAACGAAATTCGAGCCTGACGATTCGATCCTGATTTCCTAACGCATAATGTTGCCTCAGCATCATAGCGAGGTACAAAATGCAAAAAGAAAGAAGGCTAAACATAAGCCATTCGATTTTTCGGTTTTCATCTCTGAAAGAATTTATCAATCCAAAAACAACCATCAATAAAACCAATGGCAGGAAAATAAAATGATGCGGAACATAATAACGAATGTGATTTTTGTAATTCTGCTTTTTCATTATAAAAGATTATAATTTGATATTAATTTGTTTTAAAAATCCACATTACATCTTGAGTGAGCTTTTTAAGATCGACGTTTCGACAAGGAATTGTTAATCTGAAATCCGTTAGCCGGAACAAAAGCTAAAGATACATTTAATTGCTGATGCTTCTTTTACCTTACAAAAATTGGTATTGCATCATTTTAAATTAATTAACTATCAAACGCCTGCCATTTTTTAGGTGGTAAAAGAAGCACAGAAAAGTTGAGTAGATTTTAAACATGCTTTTTTTGTGGAAATCTTTTTATAATCACCGGAAAAAGTTAAAGGTTTTATGCAAATGGAGGTTGATATTGAAGCTAATTAAAGTTTTGTCCTTCCCCACTTACATAAAACCTTTTACAAGCAGTTCTTCTAAACTAAGGGTTCAGTTTACTATAATATTCGGCAATAGTTTCGTTGTTTGCTGCTGCCCTTGTTTCACTTGAGCCGAATGTCAATTCAATTTTACCTTCTTTTAATTGTTTAAATATGGCTTCCACAAAATCACTAACAGTAGGAAGATCATTGTGAACGCCATGCCCGCCAAGGTCTGTGTTCAATGCCGGCGGTATAATTTCGATAACTTCGGTATTTGTTGATTTTAACTGGTGCCTCAGCGATAATGTGAATGAACGCAGGAATGCTTTTGTACCACAATAAACAGGTACTTTTGAAAACGGAACAAAAGCCAAGCCCGAAGTAACATTCATAATTGTATCCAACTTCAGGTTTAAAAACAGTTTTGTTAGATGGATTGGTGCTGTGATATTAATCGCAATTTCATCATTTGATTTTTTGTAAAAGTCATCATCAGAAACACTCATCCAATTTTGGATACCCGCATTATTAACCAATACATTCAAATCCGGGTGATTTTTTGCAATCCAATTAAAAAGTTCAATGCGTTCCTGTTCATTTGACAAGTCAGATACCTTTGTTATCACCGAAGGAAACTGAGTTGCAACCTCTTTTAATACAGATTCCCTTCTTCCGCAAACGATAACGGTATTATCTTCATTAATAAACCTTTCTGTTAACCCTAAACCGATACCACTTGCGCCGCCGGTAATCAGTATTTTGTTCTTTGCTATTTTCATTTATTTAAAATTTATAATGCAAAGTTAAAAAGGCATAACGGTTGTTCTTTGGTGAATAACACAGAACTTTAAAATCAATTATTTTTCAAATTCTCTTTTCTATACTGGCTCGGGGTTTGGTTAACGTAGGATTTAAAAAATTTGGTAAAATTAGATGGATCATAAGTTAACAGTAAAGCAATTTCCGTAATACTTTTTGTATGTTGTTCCAACAAAGATTTTGCTATTTCGATGATTTTATGTTCGTAAAAATAGCAGGCTGACTTTCCGGTTGACAATTTAACAGTATTACTTAAATGAGTTGGATGGATGTGCAAGAGTTCTGCTATTTCATTAATTTCTTTTATCTCATTCGCCCGGCCTTCCACTATATCAGTTAAGTGATTATCCAAAGCTGTAAAATATTTGTTTGTTATTTCTTCTTGTCTTGTCATTTTAATTAGTTTGTATTAGAGAATTGCCGCTAATGACTTGGAATTTTGTATTAGGAATAAGCAAACGTCAGCTTCATCCATAATTGAAAGTTTGGCAGCAAAAGTAAAACAGCCCAAAGTTAAATTTAAATCTTAATGTTGATACTGTTTTTACCGGCTAAAAAATTTTCCTTCTGCCGGAACTGAAGCAAAATAATAAAATAAAAGATGACGTTTAATTCGTCAGCCGGTTTTTTGCCAAACCAATGTTACAAGTAGTTTATTTCCTAAAACTTCAGATATAAAATTTAAGCTTTTCAACTTGTCGCTTTTAGGCAAAATATGCTTTGAATATTTAAGTTGCCAATTCGGAAATGTCAATTGTTTTTCGTCACTAAGTTCAGCAAGTCTTGCAATTATTTTTGCACAAAGTTCGGCAGATTTGATTTGTTACCAAAACTTTACTTGTCGCTTTTTATTAAACTTAAAAATCGCATGAACAATGCTGTATTCACCCGATAAAAATTTGACTTACGATTTTACACCGATAAAAACAGCATTGAAAAAGTCAGCGAAGCTTTTGGCGTTTATCAGATTCAGCTCAATGTTCAGCACTTAGTTCGGTTAAATTACTTGCAACGTTCAAGGCTTGGCGAAGAACTGGAATTTGAAACTCGTCCGCCGAAACCAAAGCTAAATTTATAAACAAATGCTGATGCTTCTTTTACAAGCTAAATTTTATTCCTTCCGCTGAAACTGAAGCAAAATAGCAAAATAGAAGTTGATGTTTATTTCGTCCGCCAGTTTTTTGCCAAACCAATGTTATATGTAGTTTAATTTTTTACTCGCAAAATTAAACTTTGCTTTTTTGTAAACCAGTCCGCAAGCCAAACTTTACTGAGCAATATTAAGTTTGAAATTTCCAAGTCGAACGTTTTATTTGTGCAAAAGTTGTAATCATTTTTTTTACAAACTTTGCTTTTTTGATTGAAAAAGAAGTAAGCAAACAATGCTGTTTTTACCAGGTAAAAATTAGTGCGCCGAAAGTCCGCCAAAAAAGTTTGCTTAAAACAGCATATTAAAAAGTCGGCAAAAATTAAAAGTCAAACTTGCAATTGTTAAAAGTTCAGCTTGCAAGTCAGTCGGCGAAATGCAGGTCTTAAGTTACACATAACGGAAAGGGCTTGGCGAAGAACTGGAAATAGAAACTCGTCAGCCGAAACCAAAGTTAAATTTATAAACAAATGCTGATGCTTCTTTTACAAGCTAAATTTTATTCCTTCCGCTGAAACTGAAGCAAAATAGCAAAATAAAAGTTGAATAACTTCCGTCAGCCAGTTTTTTGCCAAACTGTAACCCTCCCTCTTTTCGGACAGATATTTAAAGGACTAATTTATTCCAATTTATATTAAGGTTGTTTAATTTGTTTAAAATGATTTGGTGTTAATCCGCCTAATGCTTCATGCGGCCTTTTGTAGTTGTAATCTTCCATCCATTCATCAGCTAATTGCTGTACCTGGCCAATATCCTCAAATAAATAAGCGTCCAGGATATTTTCTCTAAAAGTTCGGTTGAACCTTTCGATGTAACCATTCTGCATCGGTTTTCCGGGCTGGGTATGTCTGATCGTAATTCCTTTCTGCGCGCACCAATCCCTGAATTCTTTACTGACAAATTCTGGCCCGTTATCTACTCTGATACATACCGGTTTACCTTGTTCTTTGATAGCATATTCCAATATTTGTGTTACCCTGGCTGCAGGCATACTGTAAGCGGCTTCTACGGTAATAGCCTGCCGGTTATAATCATCGATAACCTTCAGCGTCCTGAACTTTCTTTTGTTCACCAGCACATCACTCATAAAATCTACAGACCACATTTCACCTGACTGCCCTGGTACTGCAAGCGGTACTTTTATCCTGGCTGGCACACGTCTTTTTGTTTTTTTACGCCTATTCATACCCAGCAACAAGTAAACCCGGCGAACCCGTTTATAATTCCACAAAAAGCCCTGCTGACGGATTCGGCTGTAATACAGATCCTGGCCTTCGGTCGGATGTCTGTCAGCCAGCCAGTTTAACTTATCAATCGTCTCGGAATCATCTCTGATGTTCTTATAATAAAACATGGATTTAGGTAGCTTTACTACCCGGCAAGCCCTGCTAATACTTACCTGACGGAATTCCAACAGATAGGTAACCATATCCTTGCGCTGGTAGGGCTTTAGAACTTTTTTGCCAAGACATCCTTTAACAAACTATGATCTAAAGCCAGCTCTGCATACATGTGCTTCAGCTTACGATTTTCTTCTTCCAGCTCTTTCAACCGTTTCAGTTCCTGGCTGTCCATGCCGGCATATTTCTTTCGCCAGTTATAAAAAGTGGATTTGTGGATGCCCAGTTCCCGGCAAATCTGTGCATGATCCCGACCGCCTTCGTACTCCTTGAGTGCTTTTACGATCTGTGCTTCGCTAATAATTGATTTCTTCATATTCCGACTGTTAAATTTAAAGACTTTTCGCCTTTCAAATAGTCCGATTTTTAGGAGGGGTTACACCTCAAAATTTACTTCTTGGTCTGGTGTTATTTTGCCTGTTCGAACTGAATAATAATTCCTCTTTATCATTGTCTATTATCGTCCTGTTTGTGTCGTTCTAAAATTGGGCATAACGGACAAGGCTTGGCGAAGAACTGGTATTTGAAACTCGTCAGCCAAAACCAAAGTTAAATTTATAATCAAATGCCAAAGCTTCTTTTATCAGCTAAATTTTGTTCCGTCCGATGAAATTGAAGCAAAATAGCAAATTAAAAGCTGATGTTTATTCCGTCCGCCAGTTTTTTGCCAAACCCATGTTATGGGTAGTGCTACTTCTTCGCTAAAGTTGTCCAATCTTCAATAACAATATTATCAAGCCTGCTTAGATGCGCAGTATTATTTGTTACTATAATCATTTCATTTGCAACTGCTGTAGAGCCAATCAAAATATCGAAATCGTCAATTAGCAACCCTTGCTTTCTTAATTTTGCTTTTTCTTTTGCATAAATATCCAATGAGTTGTAAATAGGAATAATTGCAAATTTTGGTATAAATGCTTCTACAACTATTCGCATAGCTTCAATGGTCTTACTATTTTCAATTCCATATTTTAATTCAGCAACTGTAATTTCAGAAATGAAACAATTTTGTTCGCCTACTTCTGCAATTTTCTTATTTAGCTCATACTGTCCTTTTATGAAAAATATGCAAATGTTTGTGTCAAGCAAATATTTCTTCAAAGTATTTCAGTGTTACGGTTAAAAACTCTTGAAGCTCTAAGTTCTGCGATGATTTCTTCTGCGGTTTCGTCAGATTTGTATGCGCCAAAAAGAGATTCTAGGGACATATTTGGAGTTGTTTCCATTTCTTTCAAAGATTGCGAAAGTTTTGAAATAAGGTCAAGCTTGCTGTCTGAGTTAAGATTTTTTAAAAACCCGAAGTAATAGTCAGCAAGGCTAATATGTTGAGTTGAGGAATTCATATAAATATTTTTCCTAAGTTACAGTGTTTCGCATAAGTTTTCAAATACAGCGGTTGGAAAAGTATTACACACAACAGAAAAGGCTTGGCGAAGAACTGGAATTTGAAATCCTTCCGCCGAAACCACCGTTAAATTTATAATAAAAAGTTGATGCTTCTTTTACCAGCTAAACTTTGTTCCGTCCGCTAAAACTGAAGCAAAATAGTAAAACAAAAGTTGACGTTTATTCCGTCAGCCAGTTTTTTGCCAAACCAATGTTAACTGTAGCTTAATTTTTAAGCACAAAACAAGACTTTGCGTTTTTACCAAGTTAGTCCGTCCAACCAAACTTTGCTGAACAATATTAAACGTTAGACTTCCAAGTCGAGCGTTTTAATTGCGCAAAATTGAAAGTTTCGATTTCACAAACTTTGCTTTTTTGGTTGTAAAAATAAGTCAGCAAATAATACTGTTTTCACCAGATAAAAATTAGTCTGAAAAAAATTCCGCCGAAAAATTCAGTCAAGTTTACATTTGTGAAAATTTCAGCTTGCAAGTCAGTCGGCGAAATGGAGGTTTTAAGTTACAGTTAACGTTCAAGGCTTGGCGAAGAACTGGAAATAGAAATCCTTCCGCCGGAACCAAAGCTAAATTAATGTTCAAATGTTGATGCTTCTTTTACCAGCTAAATTTATGTTCCTTCTGCTGAAACTGAAGCAAAATAACAAAACATAAGTTGATATTTATTCCGTCAGCCAGTTTTTTGCCAAACCAATGTTGGTGGCAGTTTTTCTGTCAAGCTGGATTATTCAATCTAAATATTTTTTCAACTTTTGTTTGGTCAATACTTTGTACAGCCTTGTTCAATTTTTCCTTGTCAATAGTGTCGGAAAAATAAAATGTATAGACTTCAAGATTTTTCATTTGTTCTTGTGTGTGTGAATAATCTTCAATGCCAAATTGCTCGGTTAACATGTCGTCAAATATGTCAAAAAGCTCGGAATCTTCAATTCGTAAAATTGGTATTCCAATTTCAGTATAAAAAAGCGTTACATGAGGAATTGTATGTTTTACTTTAAAGTTAGGGAAAATCAGTTTGTAAAATGTATCAGCTCTTTCATTTTCAATAACTAAATTTAATTTTTTGAGCTGGTGGAGCGTTGTTTCAAAATCGTTTTCGTTATCAAAGTTAACAGCAACAAAATCTCGAATGTTTATATAGTAGTCTTGTCCTTTGTGGTCGTACAAATAGTCAAGAATATGTTTTTGCTTGTCTGTCATGCAAGGTCTACGTTGAAATTGCCACCAACGTTGAAGGCTTGGCGAAGAACTGGAATTTGAAACTCGTCAGCCCGAACCAAAGTTAAATTTATAATCAAAAGCTGATGCTCCTTTTATCAGCTAAATTTTATTTCGTCTGCCGAAACTGGAGCAAAATAGCAAAACAAAAGCCGATGTTTAATTCGTCCGCCAGTTTTTTGCCAAACCAATGTTGGCTGTAGTTTATTTTAAAAGTGTAAAATACAGATTTGCAACTTTTAAAATTTATCATTTGTCCGCTGAAAACAGTTCGAACAACCCAAGTTTGCGGATTAAAAAATCCGGCAATAATTTTTGTCTGCGAAAAAGATAAAAAGTTCGTTTTGTCTTTGTAAGAATTTCAAGTCGTGTTTAGGATTTAAAAATTCAACTTGCAATGCTGTTTTTACCAACTATAATTTTGTCTAACGAATTTATCCGATAAAAACAGCATTGGAAAAGTTGGCGCAAGTTTAGAAACAGTTTTGTCAAAAGTTTTGCAAATCAGTCGGCGAAATGCAAGTCTTAAATTACAGCCAACGTTCAAGGCTTGGCGAAGAACTGATATTTGAAACCCGTCAGCCAAAACCAAAGTTAAATTAATATTCAAATGATGATGCTCTGTTTTTATCTGCTAAATTTTGTTCCTTCCGCTGAAACTGAAGCAAAATAGTAAAACAAAAGCTGATGTTTATTCCGTCAGCCAGTTTTTTGCCAAACCAATGTTGGCGGTAGTTTTATTTTCTTTCAATGTTTACAATCTTAAATTCTTCAAGTATCAACAAAAAACATTTCACTAACTCGCAAAATCTCAAGCTATCATTTTTACCATTTTTGTATTGATATTGAATCATTACATCTACTCTATGTCCAACTGGCTCTAATAATGTAAGTGCAATTAAAGAGATCTTTGGTTCTGTGTCAAAATAATGCTTGAATTTGTTATTAAGAAGTCGTAACTCTTTAAGACTTGAATATTTTTCTTCAAGTTTCAATTTATCAAATGTCCCTTTACGGCTTTTATAAATAGATTCAAGTATGGAATACATATCCTTAGTCAATGTTTTTATTGTTGGAACTATTTTATTAAAAGCTGTTTCGCATTCAGGAGAAATCCAACTAAGTTTTTTGTCAACTACTGTTTTTGGCACAAATTCGTTGTCACTGTCGCCGATTTGAACATTATATAGTAAATTAATTTTATTTAAAACGTCTTCAATGTCATGTGTCAAATAATAAGGTTGATTGAGATCGTAAATGTTCATGAACTATGCTGTCCAAAATTACCGCCAACGTTGGGGGCTTGGCGAAGAACTGGAATTTGAAACCCTTCAGCCGAAACCAAAGTTAAATAAATGTTCAAATGTTGATGCTTCTTTTACCGGCTAAATTTTATTCCGTCAGCCGAAACTGGAGCAAAATAGTAAAACAAAAGCTGATGATTAATTCGTCCGCCAGTTTTTTGCCAAACCAATGTTAGCTGTTGTTTTTATTTTTCGGAGTCAATTATTGTTTCAAAATGTTCAACTGTCGGAAATGGGTCGTAATAGTTATGAAGTAGGTTTTTCCACTCCAAATATTGTTTAGATTGTCTAAAACCAATTGTATGGTCTTCAATTTTCTCCCAGCTTACCAAAAGAATGTATTTACTTTCTTGCTCAATACATTTTTTCAAAGAATGTTGAACATAACCATTAATTGAACTTATATATTTTCCAGCAATTTTAAAATCTTCTTCAAATTGTTTTTCTCTACCTTGAATTACATTTAAAATTGCTACTTCTAAAATCATATTTTTTCCATTATTGAGTTCTCGCCAAATGCAGTTGTCTACTGTCTATTATTGTTTGAGGTCGTTCGTAAAATAACAGCTAACGTTCAAGGCTTGGCGAAGAACTGGAATTTGAAACTCGTCAGCTCAAACCACAACCGAAGATAAAAAGAAATCTAAATATTCAATTACTTCCGTCCGCTAGTTTTTTGCCAAACCAATGTTGGTGGCAGCTCGTTTCTAAGTTTAAAATACTACTTTTACCGATAAAAAACTTGAACTTGTCAGCGGACACTTTGAGTAACTTAGACTTGGATTATATTTTTCCAAGCCTGCCGGAAATTTGCCGAATTAAAAAGCCTCAAAGTTCAGTTTCCCGTTTTTTCAACTTTACAAACCGGAAAAATAAAATTCCGTCGGCAATACTACTTTTACAAGCCAAAATCAGTTTACAAGTTTTACACCGATAAAAATAACATTCCGGAAAGCCAGCTTTATAAAATCGGTCAGCTTTTTGGTTTTGTCTGGCACGCTTTCGTCGGTACTTTGTTCGGCGGAGTTGCCACCAACGTTTCGGGCTTGGCGAAGAACTGGAAACAGAAACTTGTCTGCCAAAACCAAAGCTAAATTTATAATCATATGTTGATGCTTCTTTTATCAGCTAAATTTTTGTTCCTTCTGCCGAAACTGAAGCAAAATAGAAAAATGATATTGATTTTTATTCCTTCCGCCAGTTTTTTGCCAAACCTATGTTAACTGTAGCTTATTTTTTAACCACAAAACCAGACTTTGCGTTTTTACCAGGTCAACCCGTCAAATTAAACTTTGCTGAACAATATTAAAGGTTGAATTTGCAAGTCGAATGTTTCAATTGCGCAAAAATTAAAAGTTTCGATTTCACAAACTTTGCTTTTTTGGTTATAAAAAATAAGTCAGTAAATAATGCTGTTTTTACCAAATAAAAAATCAGTTCTCCGAAAATTTTCCGCCCAAAAAAAGTCTGATAAAAACAGTATTACAAAAAAAGTTCGCCGTGGAACTCAGCCAGTTTTAAAATTGTAAAAGTCCGGCCTGCAAGTCAGTCGGCGTTTTGCAGGTCTTAAGTTACCGCTAACGTTCAAGGCTTGGCGAAGAACTGGAATTTGAAACCTATCAGCCGAAACCAAAGTTAAATAAAAGTTCAAATGTTGATGCTTCTTTTATCAGCTAAAAAATGTTCCTTCTGCCGAAACTGACGCAAAATAGCAAAACTAAAGTTGATGTTTAATTCGTCAGCCAGTTTTTTGCCAAACCAATGTTATGTGCTGGGCTTTCTTTAATAATGTTTATACTTCATTTTCCGTTTTAAAAACTTTATTTGGTGAGTTTTTCCAGAATTGCGTCAATGTATATTTTGTCAAATCTTGTTTTGGATAGTCGCCAGCGTAACACCAGATTTCCAAATTGTCAGCTATTCCATTTTTAAAGAATAATGTTGCGTCTGCCTCGATTGGAAATTCTGTTGTTTCAATTTTTACGCCGCCCAAAACCAGGTTAGTTTCAGCGACTTTGTATTCAAGTATTTCTTGTTCGTGCGAAAAGTCAACAAAAAGTCCACCAATTGTATATTCAAATTTTTTCACTGTGATAAATGGTAATTGTTTTCTTGCTAAAAGTCCTTCGTCGTCTCCATCAAGAAGAAGGTTCAGAATATCCAAAATGTATTTAGATTTTACCATCGTTTGTCTTGGAAGGTTGTGTCGCTGCCTTGCACATAACGTTCAAGGCTTGGCGAAGAACTGGAATTTGAAATCCTTCAGTCAAAACCAAAGTTAAATTTATAATTAAAAGTTGATACTGTTTTTACAAGCTAAATTTTATTCCTTCTGCCGAAACTGAAGCAAAATAGTAAAACAAAAGCCAAAGTTTAATTCGTCAGCCAGTTTTTTGCCAAACCAATGTTATGTGGCGTTTTTTTAATCAACTTGTTAAGCATATCCATTTACATCTAAATCAAAAAGTTCCCCTTTGTCTATATTGAATTTCAAATTCCAATAGTAACTTCCACCGTCGAGTGTTCTTATTCTACTTGTCAACCATCTATTAGTATCGTCTTTGTTCTTAGACCAAAAACAATTAATCAGTAAAATTCTATCTCCCTTTTTATCTATATAACCAAAATATTGTCGATTGTATTTACTTAAATTTTTATGAATTATTGGTGTCTGGTTTTGATTCCCAAATTGTTTATTTAAATCCTTTAGATCTTTTATTAAAGTAATTTCTGCTTTGTCAATTTCTTGTCTTGTTGGTGTAAATCGTTGTCCCGGAATAAGGTCTAAATAGTTTGCCGGAAAAATAGCGACATTAAATTTATTCGTCTTGTAGTGGTCTGCCTTTGTGAACGTCGTATTAGTTTGTCCGAAACTATTTAAAACGGTTAGAAGTATCGCTGTTAATACTGTTAGTTGTCTTGTCATCGTGTCGGTCTTGTAAAATGCCACATAACGGAAAGGGCTTGGCGAAGAACTGGAATTTGAATTCCTTCCGCCGAAAACCAAAGTTAAATTAATAAACAAAAGTTGATGCTTCTTTTACAAGCTAAATTTTATCCCTTCTGCCGAAACTGAAGCAAAGTAGCAAAACAAAAGTTCAATAACTTCCGTCAGCCAGTTTTTTGCCAAACCAATGTTAGCTGTAGTCTTTTTATTCAACTAATTTTCCGTCTTTGTAATTTTGAACAGTTTTTTCTTTTCCATCTTCGCTATACATTTCCCATTTTCCGTCATAAACACCATTTTTCCAAGTTCCAATTCCTCGCAAATTTCCATTTTCATACCAATATTTATGAGTTCCATTTGGTTTTCCATCTATGAATTCACCTTCACGAGCTTTGTTTCCGTTTGAGTTCCAGTATTCCCAAAATCCTGTTTCTTTTAAATTTTGAATTCTGCCAATTGAATATATTTTTCCATTCAAATAATACGCTTTTTTAAATCCGTTTAAGGTTTGTTTAAATTCAATTGTTTTAGCTTTTTCTTCATTTAAAGTCTGCCTGTTTTTAATAAAGTCAGATTTAGAAATCAAAGTATCTTTCACGTAGATTTCATACTTATCTAAGTCAATATTTTGAGAATATAAATTCACCGAAGTAAAAGCAAAAATGATTATTGCAATAACGTGTTTGTACATTGTGGTTTGTTAAGATTACAGCTAACGTTCAAGGCTTGGCGAAGAACTGGAATTTGAAACCCTTCAGCCAAAACCTGAACTAAAGATAAAAAAGAAATTC
>CAHJWG010000004.1 GCA_903642215.1 Sphingobacteriaceae bacterium
AGCATTATCCGCAAGTTCGACGATACCGGCACCTGGAACCTGCCGGTTGTGGCCGGCGAAAAGTTTGTCGGCTTTATCTCTAAATCCACCGTTTTAAACCAGTACCGGGAGTTGTTAAAAGGGTATTCCGTGTGAAGGAGGCTTTTAGCTGTCAGCAATCAGTTTGTATGGTTTACAACCGGTTATGGTAAGTTTATTTACAAGGCTGTACTTTTTAGGTTGAACAGAACTTTTTCAAGCCGTTTGTTATTGATAATTATCTGATTTTTGCAGAAGCTGAAAGTTAAATGCCTGATATGATAATGCAGAAGCAGGTTTTAGGTTGCTAAAAACAGTATCCGCCTCGGTTCCATCTTCTCTAAGCACAAAGCCTCACCCCAACCCTCTCCAAAAAAGAGGAACTTGAAAACCAAGTGTAGCTAACTTGTACCCGTAAGCCTGGGTTGTAGTAGGAAAGACAGTATAATCATTTTATTTTTATGCTTTTTTATTAAAAATCAGACCGAACATTAAGAATGTACACTTCTTTTATCGAACAAAAAATGCTGCTTCCATCTAAATATAACGCTGATAAAACTACTGCGATAAAAATTTTAGAACAGCAAATTGCTGCGCTGGAAGCAGAATTACTGGCGTTAGAGAACGATGTAAATGCTTTTCAAGCTCAAATTCGTTCTGCTTTATCCGCACAAATCCAACGAATTGAGCAGTTAATTAATTTGTATAAAAGCCGGAAACAGGCTAAAAAGTTAAAGCGTTTCGACCAGAAAAAACGAGGCAAAAATTACAAGGAACCGGTTGAACTAAAAGTAATTAACCATACTTCTGCCGGCCAAAATCAGGATTTAATTACCGACAGGCAGGAACTGAAAAGATTATATAAAGAAGCGGTTGTGCAAATTCACCCGGATAAATTTGCGGATGCAGATGATGAATTAAACAAACGTGCAACGGCAATAACCAGCAAATTAAACGAGGTTTACAATAACGGAGATTTGGAAGAACTGAACCGTTTGCATGAACATATTATCAGTGGAAATGCACTAACTTATATTCCCGATCAACCGGAAACGGTAAATGATTTACCTGCAATGCTCGAATTTTTACAGCAGAAAAAGTTGAAACTGCAAGCTTTACTACAGGAAATTAAAGCATCCGCCATTTATGGATTATTCATCAGTAGTAAGGATTTTGCTGCGCTGATTTCGGAACTGCGGACAGCGTTTGAGAACCGGATTGGTATTTTGGAAAAGAGAACAAAATAGCAACAAATTCTACATGCTCGTGTTCAAAACTTAGTTTTACAAAGCATTTTTATGGATATTATCACAAATAGCAACACGCAAAAAGCAGAAATCAACCCAAAAGAAACCCTGGTTTTTCTGCATTATTTTGGCGGTTCGGCGCAGAGCTGGCAATGGGTAATCCCGCTTTTGCAAAAGGATTATCATTGCGTTGCACTTAATTTGCCGGGTTTTGGCGGAGAACCTGCTTTGCCGGAACCATCAATCGGTGCTTTTACTTCTTTTATCACCCAAAAATTGGAAGCTATGAACCTGGAATCTTTTGTGCTGGTTGGCCATTCGATGAGCGGGAAAATTGCGGTGGATATGGCTGCAAATGATCCGAACTTTGCGATCAGGCAATTGATTTTAGTTGCACCTTCGCCGCCGACTACCGAGCAGATTTCGGAAGAAAACAAACAGCAGATGCTTGATCATCCGAACCGGCAGCAGGCAGAAAATACTGTAAAAACCATTACGTTGAAACCGGTAACGGAAGAACAGCGGGAATTGATTATTCAGAATAATTTGGAAGCGGATCCACAAACCTGGAACTGGTGGGTTTTGGAAGGCTCCGGCCATTCTATTGCCGAAGATACTGCTCATTTATTTCTGCCGATTACGATTTTAGCTTCTGAGGATGATCCGGCAATCAGTTTTGAAAGTATTCTGGGAGAATGTATGCCGCATTTGCCAGATGCCAAATTAGTTACGATAAAAGGAGTAGGGCATTTAAGTCCGATAGAAGTACCCGAATGGCTGGCCGGGGAAATTAAACGCTGCTTAGTGGGTGAGGGGTTTTGAGGTATGAAGTGAGGTGAGCGGTTTGAGCCTTAATTTATCAAAAATTTGAATGCTTCTTTTATCGGTATAAATTAAGGAACCGGCAATAAAAAACCGGCAACTCCTAACAAAAAACCAAACGTGCGACTATTTGAATTTGAAGATTTAAGCTGGTTTCCTGATATAATCCGTTCCGGCATGACAGATTTTTTGCGGTATTTTATCGGCATACTCAATGTTTATCAGCCTGTTACGCTTTTGCTGCTGGAAGTTTTACAGAAAACCAACGAAAACCGGATTGTTGATCTTGGTTCTGGCGGAGGCGGCGCAATAGAACAGGTACATCAAAATTTGATCAGGGAAACTTCGCAAAAAATTGAAATTACGTTAACTGATAAATTCCCAAATCCGGCAGCCTGGCAATATATCCGGTATAAAACTGATCATGCAATTACTTTTTACGCAGATTCTGTGGATGCTAATCAAGTTCCGGATGCTTTAAAAGGTGTGCGTACGTTGTTTTCGGCGGCACATCATTTCAAGCCGGAGCAGATTAAAAATATTTTGCAGGCCGCGGTTACACAGCAAAAAGGAATCTGCTTGTTTGATGGCGGCGATAAAAATCCCCTCATGTTTTTGGGTTCAATTTTTATTCAACCCTTGTTCTTTTTTATTTTTACACCGTTTTTTCGTCCGTTTAAAATCTCCCGCATTCTGTTTACTTACCTCATTCCGCTAATTCCGTTTTGTACCGTTTGGGATGGCTGCGTTTCGTTATTGCGTTTATACCGGCCAAAAGAGTTACTCCAAATAGCCGAAACTATTCTGGCTCATAATTATATTTGGAAAGCCGGCCGCGTAAAAAATAAATTAGGTTTGCACGTTACTTATTTGATCGGCTATCCAAAATTGGATACTGATTTTTAGGTGATAAAAGAAGTATGGATTGATAATTACTACTTAAATGTGAAAGGATTATTCCTATTTTGCAATTTTATCATTCATCCGAAATTAAAATGATACAACCTTTTGATTTTTCTGCCGATTATATTTTGGAAGATGAAGTGGTACAACTTCGTCCGCTTACTAACAATGATTACGATCTATTGCTTCCTTTTGCATTAAACGAACCCGAAACCTGGAAATATTCGATGGTTCCGTTAGTAGGTGCACAAGGTTTAAAAACTTACGTTAACACTGCTTTGGCTGCGCGGGAGGAAAAAAAGGAATATCTGTTTATTGTGTTTGATAAGCGACAGCAACAATATGCGGGCAGTACCAGGTTTTACGATATTAACCTGGCATACAATTCTTTACAATTGGGTTTTACCTGGTATGGAAGTGGTTTTCAGGGAACCGGTTTAAACAAACATTGCAAGTTTTTACTGCTGCAATTTGCGTTTGAGCAGATGGGAGTGGATCGCGTAGAATTTCGCGCAGATAACAACAATAAAAAAAGCATTGCTGCCATGCAAAGCATTGGTTGTGTGATAGAAGGCGTGTTACGAAACCATTTACCTTTGCCCAACGGAACCCGCCGCAACAGTATTGTTTTAAGTATTTTAAAACACGAATGGTTTAGTACGGTAAAAGCAGCATTGGCGCAGAAGCTAAATTATAAATAACATTTGCTGAAACCGCATCTGCAAAAAACAGTTGGTGTTTTAAAGATCTGATGTTATCCGAAAATCCTGTCATCCTCACCCTAAAAATAAACGAAGAAACGGCCAGTTATTTTACCGGTTTGCGCAAAGCACATTTCCCGGCAGAGCGTAATTATCTGGATGCGCACCTCACTTTATTCCATCATTTGCCCGGAAACGAACCCGCTGTTTTACAAGAGATAAAAGCAGTATGCCAGCAACAAAATAAGCTTATTTTGCAGGTTACACAAGTGGTTAGTATCGGTGCGGGTGTTGCTTTTAAGCTGGAATGCGATGCGTTAAAACAACTGCACAAAAGCCTGCAGGAAAAGTGGCAAACCTGGTTAACGCCGCAGGATAAGCAAGCTTTGTGGCCGCACATCACCATTCAAAATAAAGTTGACCGCGCAACGGCCGTGCAATTACAGCAGGAATTAAGCACCGGTTTTAAACCTTTTGAAATACTGGGTTTGGGTTTATCGGTTTGGGAATATTTGAACGGGCCGTGGAATTTGTTGGAAACGATTGATTTTATGCCGATAAAAGAAGCATGATCAGCATAAAACCAATCTGTAAATCATTTTTTTAAAGGATCATGTCCCCAGTTTTTTAACGAATATAACCAAGGCGTATTGCTTACATCGCCGTGCGGGCGTTGTGCGCTGTGCCTGCTGATGTAAGCAATAACTTTGTGGATGTGATGATAATCATCCTTGCTTAGCTTATCTTTTTTACTTTTCAGGATTTCGATAATGTGTTTTGCAGATTTCCTGCCGATAGATTCGCCGTCGCCGCTGTCTTGTCCAACTTCCTTTGATTCGTCTTTTTTTAGCCAGCTTTCAATTTCCGAAGCCGACATGTTTACCAATCCTTTAAACTTATCGTAAGCTTCTTTTTTGTTTTCTTCTGTGTATTCCATAAAATTCTGTTTTTAAATTAACCGTAGTAAATAGTTAAAGTTTAAGCAGATTTAATTTCGCCCCAAAAATTACTGCACTTTGTACCGGTAATTGGTTCTGCCGATGTTACCGTCTTTATCAATTCCTTCGGCAATTACGCGATAAGTGCCTTTACCGTCAGAATTATAGTATTCAAAAGAAGCATTTCCTTTTTCATCCGTAACAATTCTCGGGTTCCAATACAAAGTAGTTCGATAATCAAAACCTTGCATCGTGCTTCGGGTAACTTCGTATTTAGGCGAGTAAAATACACGGCCGCTGGTGTAACCTTTCGGCACAAAAGTTACCACGCTTGGCTGCGGGATCAGATCCTGGATATCTTTTGCGGTATATTTTTTCTTCTCCACCTTTTTCATGTTCACTTCCAAAATCCCGTTCGTGCCGTAAGTGCGATTAATCCCGCTTACATCATCCTTCAAAAATACTTCGATAGATTCTACTTCTGTTGCATTTAAACTGTTTAAATAGTTTACATCAACCGGCGAACCATCTACAAAAACCTGCACCGGCGTTTTGTTTCCGGCCTGATAATCACGGCGTACATAAAAATTGTTATCCTGAAACGTTAAGCCCAGTACGGCACTTTGCAAACATAAGGTGAATATGTTACAGGGAGTTAAACGGTCTGCCGAAATCAGTTGATCCGGCAACATGCTTAGCCCGGTTAAAGCAGGATAATCTGCGTGGCTCGGCTTTTTCTTTGTAACCACGTCTTTAATAGTTACTTCCTTTAAAGTCCGTGTGTTAAAATACTGGCTTTTGCTGTTTTTTAAATAAATGCTGAGGGTACTGTCAATATTCATCACATCGTTTGGAGCCTGCGGGTTTGGGTTTACTTTCTGTGCCGATGTTCCGCTCAGCATAATCATCATATTATTGCTATTAGAATTGCCTTTCGCACTTAAAACAACTTTGGATGAATCCCGAACCAAAACTTTTGGAAACGTAAAAATGCCGGCCGCGTTCGTTACTACTTGCGTTGAAAAATTATGATCCGGAACCTGCAATTTTACCACGCCGCGCGCAATCGGCATTCCGGTAAGATCGCGTAAAGTCCCGTTAATATCAATTCCGCCTTCCGGGAAAAACGTAATCTCCGGATATTTTCCTGATAAAATAACGTCGTAAGAAAAGCGGCGGTAACCTTGTGTCAGCATCAGTAAATCCAAATCAGCGGCCGTTTCCGGTGTCGGGTTTTTAAAGTAATAATTTGGTTTTTCGATATAGCCTTTTAAGTCGGACGTAAGCAGCAGATAAGTTAAAATGGTTGTTTCTGCATTTTCATCAAACGGCACTTTGCTTTCGTCAATCACGGCTACAGATAAATTTGCTTCGGCCGGCAAGGCTTTATTTTTTGCGCTGAGGTTAATTTTAACTTTTTCTCGGCTCAAATAATTTGTTTTAGCAGATGTTAAACCGATATTCATTTGGTCGTTATGCTGGATAAAAGCAACCCGTTCGCTTATCGGCTGTCCGTTTGTTGCAAACAGAGTAAGCTGTACAATCCCCGTCGGGAATTTACTTTTAGGGATGGAAGCACTGTAAATCAATGCCTGTAAAGACGTTTGCGCCGCATAACAAACCACGCCGCCGCTCCTGGCGATAATGTAAAAGCTTTTATTCTGATTTTTTTGCAGGAAAACATCGTTCGCAGAAATACGGATCATCAGGTTATTTTCATCCGTATTGCTGATCGCCATGTTGATCCCTTCCGCAGAAACTTTTGGTAAATTGATGGTAGTTTTAGAGCCATCTGCAAAAACTACGTTCGCGCTATAGGTTTTACCGGCTTCCGGCTGCATCGCAAAAACGCCCATCCCTAAATGTGCGGCATTAAATTCGGCCACATTTTTGCCGTCGTTATCGGTGATGGTTCCTTTGGCATTTAAACCTAATCCGTTTGCGGCTACTGCTTTTATGGCAACTTTTGTGCGCACGCCGGTAATTAACGAGCCGCCTTCCGGGAAAAACTGAATATCCGGCGTTGCGGTAGCATTGCGTAATGGAAACGTGCTGGTAACTGATTTTTTATCATTCGTGGTAATCACCGTAAAAAGCGTTCCGGTTGCCAGCGAAACATTTTGTTTACTGCCGATGCTGATGGGCAAAAACCCGTTTTGGTCCGTTGTACCTTTCCCTTTGGCAATCGTTTCGTAATCCACATCCACATGCCAACTCACTTTTTTGTTGGCATAAGGCGTTCCGTTTCCGTCTTTATAATAAATGCCGGCGTTTGCTTTGGATGGATTATCCTTCGCGGCTCCCGAAAAAGACACTTTCGTAAGTACCTCGTTTTCAATTAAATCACCAACAGTAATGGTTTTGTTGAAGAAATAATCCGGACTATCATTCCGCATATAATTGGTGTAAGCCCGTAAATGATAATTCCCCTGTTTGTAAGTAAGCGGTGCCAGCGTAATATCGCCGGAAGCAATGCTGTTTACAACCGAAAGTTTCAGGGTTTCTACCAAAGAATCCCGGCTGGTATAAATATCAACGTAAACAATTTTACTCAAAGCAGAAGGTTCGTGCAGGCCGGCCGTTACATAAGCTTTAAACCAAATGGTATCGCCGATGGCATAATATGGTTTATCCAGATGCAGGTAAACTTTTTCTGCCGGGCGCGCATTGGCATAATCAATTGTTTTGGTGAGGATGGATTTTAATGTAGAAGTATCCTGCTGGGCAAAAGCGGCAGTACAGCAAAGCGAGAAAAGTATGGATAAAAACAGTATCAGTTTTGCGGGTTGCATAGATTTATTTTGTAGCTGAACGGCTAATATAATTGTTTCGGATTTACCGGATTACAATCGTTCGTTTTTAATTTTTTTTATTTTCTGAACAGGGTGAATTTATATCTCCGGCGTGTTTTTTTAGTTGATAAAAGAAGTATGCAATCCTGAAAAAGAAATTCCCATATTCCACAAACCTTTCAAAGATATTGTACTGCTGCTGGTTAAACTATTTTAACCGGTTGATTAACGTTTTTTAACAGTTCTATTGTACTTCAACAAAAATCTTCACATAAAAAAAGCCTGCTACCAACTAATTGGCAGCAGGCTTCAAATTCAAACTTTTATTTAATGTAAATCATATTGTTCAACCGGAACCAGGGCAGCCTGTACTTTCGCTTGTCCGTCTAACAAAGCCTGCGCGTATTCCTGGTTTAAAATGCGTTGCGGTAATTCTCCGGGATTAGGTTCTGCATCCCAAAGCCCGGATTTATGCCAGTCATCCAGATGGTCCCAGTCCGGCCGGTCGATAATCGGGTAAATACAAACACCCCACATCGGTAATTTTCTTTCGGCCATTAGCGCGCATTCCTCGGCAATGTAACTAATCCACAAGGGGCGGTCTTCTTTTGGGTGGCTTGTTTCCGTAAGTACCAAAGGTTTATTGTATCGGTGGTAAGCTTCTTCCATCAATAAATGGAGCGGTTTAAAACGGTAATCCCGCGGTTCGTCAATCCATTTTAAATACTGGTGCGTGGTGATTACCCATTCATTGTTATAATAATGATTGAGGCCCAAAATATCTACGTTATCTATAGAACCGCCCAATTCCGGGCAAATCTTTCCGGTCAAAATATCAACCGATTGGTACTGGTTGATATGTGCAGATGCTGCATCTGTAACTTCCTTTTCGGTTGCACCATACGGCGGCACAACCTGGATTAAAGGTTCCGTAGTCATGATTTTTACATTCGGATCAACCGCCCGCATAGCTGCAACTGCTTCAATGTATGCCCGCATCAACGCATATTTTACGTCCCAGCCCAAATGGTGGCAGTAGGGCGACGTGCCGCAAACATCTCCGCCCAGCCAGGAAATAAAACTTACTTCGTTTATCGGTGTAATAATGAGTGTATCATCCGGTGAAATACTGCGGTAAAACTGTACAAAAGCGCGGCAAACGGAAGCAAAACGGCCGGCAAATTTCGGATGCAAAGGCGTTAAATCATCCGGGAAACCGAAATGGCAAATATCCCAAAGTTGTTGTATGCCCAAAGCTTTTCCCCGGCGGATCATGTGTTCAACGGTTTCCCATTTGTATTGATAGGGGCGCGTTTCTACCTGGCTCCACCGGATCCCTTCGCGGACGGTTTTGATATTAAATTGTGCCAGATCCTGATAATCCTGGTCGATTAACTGCAAATGGCCTGTCCGCGTTAGTAAATCAACACGATCGCCAAAGGCATTCTGCTGATCTGTGCATTCGTAACCGGCCATCCAATAAGAGTGAAAAGGAGTTGTATC
This sequence comes from Sphingobacteriaceae bacterium, assembly GCA_903642215.1. Taxonomy (GTDB): domain Bacteria; phylum Bacteroidota; class Bacteroidia; order Sphingobacteriales; family Sphingobacteriaceae; genus Mucilaginibacter_A. The sequence continues at coordinate 8,925 of CAHJWG010000004.1, forward strand.
CATGTAGTGTTTTTTGATGAATAGAGAAAGAACTCAAAAGTTACCGAATTGTTGGAGCAGAAGATTGCTTCAATTTTAACCTTCGGGAACTGTTATTTCTCCGCGTAAATAAGTAACCGCTTTGCCGGATATTTTTACGCGATCTCCTGCATTTTCGCACCAAAGTTCTCCTTTTCTGGCGGAAAGCTGGTAAGCGTGCATGCTGTTTTTATCCAACCTTTTTGCCCAGTAAGGGATCAGCGTGCAATGTGCAGAACCCGTTACCGGATCTTCGGGAACACTGCAAGACGGCGCAAAAAACCGGGAAACGAAATCAACTTCTTCGCCCGGTGCCGTAACGATGATGCCGATCACATCAATTTTCCCCAATAAAGTAAAATCAGGTTTTAGGTTAATGATGTCTGTTTCAGATTCATAAACTAAAAAATAATCCCTTGATTTTTGGATAATCGACGGCGTGGCCTTTCCGCCAAAAGCTTCCAGCAAAATATCAGGAACTTCGCAATTTTGCGGTGGCCGCGAAGGGAAATCTAATGTATAAAGATCATCTGTTTTAGAAACAACCAGCGTGCCGGCAACTTTTGTTTTGAATTTGATTTCTTTTCCCGCGAAACCTAATTCTGTAAAAAGTAAATGCGCAGAAGCCAGGGTTGCATGCCCGCAAAGGTCAATTTCCAATTCGGGTGTAAACCATCTCAGCATAAAATCATCTCCGTTTGAAACAAAAAAAGCGGTTTCGGCCAGATTATTTTCCGCCGCAATTTTTTGCATCGTTTCGTCAGGAAGCCAATCTTGCAGCGGACAAACGGCTGCCGGGTTTCCGCCGAAAAGCTTGCTGGTAAAAGCATCGATCTGGTAAATTTTTATCTTCATACTGTTTTTATCTATATAAAATTGAGGTAGCCGAATGCTACCAATTCATCTATGTTTTTGATGTGTTTTGTGCATCCGTTGTTCAGCAATACAATTTTGGTGCTAATATCTAATATGTTTTGATATTGATGGTCTGTAACGATAATCCTTTTTGCTGAGACCGTTTGCTGATGATTTCTTTAAATTCTTCTGCCTGAATTGGCGAAAGATGGATAAAAGGTTCATCCAACAAAATATAATCTGCCTTGCTATACAAAATCATCAATGTTTCTAATTGCCTGATTTCGCCACCGGAAAGCTGCGTTGCTTTTTTCTGAAAATGTTTTTTATAGATTGTATGTTCGGCAAATTCATCCCAATCTTTCGGTTCAATCAATTGTTTCGCCAACTTGTTCAATATTGTATCAGTAGGTAAAAAATGATGCTGCGGTAAGTAAGCAATCCTTTTTGTATAGCCTTTTTCAATTGTTTTACCATTAATAGTAATGTGCTTAAAAGTTGAATTTAAACTACCAAAAATGATTTTTAACAAGCTTGATTTTCCGCAACCATTTCTGCCAAGTAAACCAACAACTTCGGCAGGTTTGCAGTCCAAGTGAATATCTTGTAAAATACTTTTTCCGTTAAAATTTAACGTTATGCTATCAACTTTTAACATCAGGAAAAGATCCAAGTGTAAGATAAAAACTAACCGCAATTAGATAAACAACAATATCAAATAAGAAAACATAAGCGTACAGTTTTCGGATTGAATAACCTGCGTTTCTATAATAGTAATGTGTTTTGTTGGAAAAGTAATATTGAAACCAAACGGACGATGCGTAACCCAATACTTTTACAATAAAACTTATGCCTAAAAAACCGGCACCGTAAAGTGTTATTCCGGTAAAGGCAGCTCCGGAGAACAATAAATTCCAAAGAAATAGTGGTTTGTAAAACTGAAACAGGATTAGCAAGTGTTTTTGCATTTACATTAAATGTAGATAAAATCAGTTGAAATATATCCAACTGAATGCTTCTTTTATCGCCCATATTTTGTGTCCTGAGTTGGTTAACTAACAAATGTGCTTTTGTAATTCGATAGCCTAAGCAGGAGTGAGGCTTTCGTATTCTTCCAAGGAAATTGTGGCATAAAAGAAGCATTTCAACTTAAACTAATAGCAGTGAAAAGCGTTTGTGTAAAGCAGGGAAAAGAAAAAAGGCCTATAGAGGAATGCCAGGTACTATTTAACAGTTTTCTTTTATCCAGTCAAAAAAAACTTCCTTATCAACATTCATAGTTTCAAGGTTAGTTTTAATGTGCGCAAAAGGGATTTCTTTTTTGCTACCCCAAAATATTATTGATTGTCTGCAACCAGGGCATTTCCATTTATGATGAGAAGCATTGATGCTATTGTGTACGCAGTTTTTAAATTCAAGAAACTTAATCCAGCAAGCAACCCTAATTGGTCTGTCATTACCCATTTACACCTACCATTTGTTCTTTGATCTCTGTTTCAGCAGGAAGGTTAAAATTTCTTAATATTCCTTCTTTATCAACATGGGCTTCTGTGTAAAAATCTTTGTTGTATAATGGGTTTCGTTTCCAGCCAAGTTTTTTAAGTTCTTCAAGAACTTTCTTTTCGGACAGAGAAAACAGGCTCTTCCAATAATCCTCCATAACAACATCAATCAATGCATTTGCTTCATCAATACTGTCACCATAACCAGTAAGGTTAAGTGCTGGTACATAAGCAATATGATAGCCGTTATCAACAAAACTGAACAATGTTAATTTTCCAGTAACCGTTTGGCGCTTTATATTAATTTTTATTTCTTGTTGCTCTGAATTTGCTGGTCTGATGAAAAGTCTTTCAAACATGAGTTTAAACAATGGTGTACAATATTAATATAATTACTACCATAAAAGCTTCTGCTAGTAAAGAATCTTTATAGTGTAATTATCCCAAGTATGATTTCAATACTTTGCTGCGCGAGGTGTGCCGCAATCTTTGTAAGGCTTTGTCTTTTATCTGGCGCACGCGTTCGCGTGTTAAACTAAACTTTTCGCCTATTTCTTCCAATGAAAACGGACTGCTCCCGCCTAAACCGAAAAATAACATGATGATTTCGCGTTCGCGTTCGGTTAATGAAGATAATGAACGGCGGATTTCTTCGGCCAGTGATTCATCAATCAGCAACGAATCGGTATTTGGTTCTTTATTACCTAAAACATCCAGCAAAGTATTTTCTTCCCCGGTAACAAATGGTGCATCCATCGAAACATGCCGGCCGGAATTGCTCAGCGTATCAGAAATTTTATCAACGGTTGTTTCTAAGGTGTCGGCCAGTTCTTCGGGCGATGGTTCGCGTTCATATTCCTGTTCCAGCTTAGAAAATGCTTTGCTGATTTTACTCAGCGAACCAACCTGGTTTAGCGGCAAACGCACAATGCGCGACTGCTCTGCGATGGCTTGTAAAATAGATTGGCGAATCCACCAAACGGCGTACGAAATAAATTTGAAGCCTTTGGTTTCGTCAAAACGTTTAGCCGCTTTAATCAGGCCGAGGTTTCCTTCGTTGATTAAATCGCCTAAAGTAAGTCCTTGATTTTGATATTGTTTGGCTACAGAAACTACAAAACGAAGGTTGGTTTTGGTTAAACGTTCCAGCGCGGCCTGGTCGCCTTCCCTAATTTTTTGTGCTAAAATAACTTCTTCTTCTGCTGTAATTAAATCAACCTTTCCAATCTCGTGAAGGTATTTATCTAACGACTGCGACTCACGATTGGTAATGGATTGGGTTATTTTTAGCTGTCTCATCTATAAATTATACCTTGTTTTTTATATGTGATTTAAAAACATACAAAAATAAAAAATATCTGTAAAACTCACTATTGGTAAAAACACTATTCACATAAAACTGTTGCCAAACCTCAAAAAAACAGCATCTATTGCTTCTTTTACCGCCTTAAATCTCATTCAATTTAAAAGTTTCCTTTAAACGGATGCCTTTTTCTGTTCGTTTTACGGTACAGCACTCATATTCGGGATCGTGCTCAAAAAATAGAATGTATTGGTTATCAGCCGCTTCTTCTAAAAAGTCTTTTTTTTCGATAAGCGTTTGCAACGGAAACATATCGTAAGCCGGAATGTAAGGCAACGGAATATGGCCGACTGTCGGAATCAAATCGGCCACGAAAACGAAGACTTTATTTTTATAACTGATTTGCGGCAGCATCATCGCTTCCGTGTGGCCGGAAACATAGCGCACCGAAAATATATCGGTAAAAGAAGCATCATCAGGATTGATAAACTGCAGTTGTCTGCTTTCCTGAATCGGCAAAATATTTTCTTTTAAAAAGGAAGCTTTTTCGCGCTCGTTCGGGTTAACGGCCCAGTTCCAATGCTTTTCGTTACTCCAGTAAGTAGCGTTTTTAAAGGTTGGTTTAAGCTGATTATCTTCTAAAACCACCGCTCCGCCAACATGATCCAGATGTAAATGTGTGAGGAAAACATCCGTGACATCATCGGGATGAAAACCGAGATCGGTTAAAGATTTTTCTAAAGAATTGTTTCCGTGCAACTCATAATGACTTAAAAATTTTTCGTTTTGCTTGTTACCGATGCCGGTATCGATTAAAATCAAACGATTTTCGTGTTCAAACAACAAACAGCGCATAGCCAGCGTACACAAATTGTTTTCATCTGCCGGAGTTGTTTTCTGCCAGATTGATTTAGGCACAACACCGAAAATGGCACCACCGTCCAGCTTAAATAATCCGGTGTTTATGGTGTGAAGCTGCATTTTAAATTAATAAGTATTTGACATACCATTTTCAATTTGAAAATTTCAGTCGATAAAAGAAGTATAAAACAAAAACCTGCGTTGCCACAGGTTTTTGTATGATAAAAGAAGTATGCTGAAATAGGTTTTGTTGAATATAGAAAATAAGATCTAAAAACCAATTTACAGGTGAATTACCTCGCCATAAGCATCAGCTGCAGCTTCCATCACGGCTTCGCTCATGGTTGGATGCGGGTGCACGGATGTGATAATTTCATGCCCGGTTGCTTCCAGTTTGCGTGCGGTAACTACTTCGGCAATCATCTCGGTTACGTTATTACCGATCATGTGCGCGCCTAAAAACTCTCCGTATTTAGCATCGAAAATCACTTTAACAAAACCATCTTTTGCACCGGCTGCACTTGCTTTACCGGAAGCAGAAAACGGGAATTTACCAATTTTGATATCAAAACCAGCTTCGCGTGCAGCTTTTTCCGTATAACCTACAGAAGCAATTTCGGGCGAGCAATACGTACAACCCGGGATGTTGTTGTAATTTAAAGGCTCCGGATTTTTACCGGCAATCTTCTCCACACAAATAATTCCTTCTGCGGAAGCAACGTGCGCCAAAGCTTGTCCTTTAACAATATCGCCGATGGCAAAAACGCCTTCTACGTTGGTTTTATAAAAATTGTCAATCAGCACTTTGCCTTTATCGGTTTTAACGCCAAGTTCTTCCAGTCCGAGATTTTCCAGATTCGTTTGTACACCAACAGCCGAAAGCACTACATCGGCTTCAATCACTTCATTTCCTTTGGGTGTTTTGATATTTACCTTACATTTTTCTGCGGAGCTGTCAACGGATTCAACCGTGCAACCCGTCATGATATTAATGCCGATTTTTTTAAATGAACGTGCCAGTTGCTTGGATATATCTTCATCCTCCACCGGAACAATGTTATCTAAATATTCTACAACCGTAACCTTGGTGCCAATGGAATTATAAAAATAGGCAAACTCCACACCAATCGCTCCGGAACCTACCACTACCATACTTTGCGGTTGTTTCGGCAGATTCATGGCCTGGCGGTAACCAATTACTTTTACGCCATCCTGTTTTAAATTTGGCAATTCGCGCGAGCGGCTTCCGGTTGCCAGGATAATGTTTTTAGCCGTGTATTCTTTGGAAGAACCATCGGCAGCCTTTACTTCAACTACACCTTTGCTTTTCAATTTTCCGACACCCATAATCACGTCGATCTTATTCTTTTTCATCAAAAACTGGATGCCTTTGCTCATCCCATCAGCCACGCCGCGACTCCTTTTGATGATGCTGCCAAAATCAACTTCACTGCCATTTACCTTTAAACCATATTCTTCTGCATGGTTTATATATTCAAAAACCTGTGCGCTTTTTAACAATGCTTTTGTAGGGATACAACCCCAGTTTAGGCAGATTCCGCCTAAAGATTCTTTTTCGACGACCGCAGTTTTTAAACCCAATTGCGCTGCACGGATTGCAGCCACGTAACCGCCAGGACCAGTGCCAATAATTATGACATCGTAATTCATATAATTAAATTATTTTTTGCTTTTTAAAGTCCAAAACTAAATAAAAAGGTTGATAAAAAACTATCATTAAAAGCAGTAGTGAAGGTAATGAGAGTTTACTATTTTGCTTACAATTTGTTAATAAAAGGTACTTATGATTGAATATTTTACATCTGTTAAGTTTTTTTATTAAGCAATGTTAAAAACATCTGTCAATTGTTAATACTAAATTAACATTGTTGATGAAGTGATTATTTATATTTGCAGAAAATCAGGTTTATTCAAATATTAACTAAACAAATCAAAAAACAGGTATGAGAAAACGATTACTTTTCTTGTTATTTTCACTATTTACTGTAACTTTTGCTTTAGCACAGGTTACTTCAAGTAGCATGACAGGTACGGTTAAAGATGCGAAGGGTAATTTACCCGGTGCAACTGTTAGAGCAACACACATTCCATCAGGTACGGTTTACTCGGCTGCTACTAACCAAGATGGCCTCTTTAATCTTCCCGGTATGCGTGTTGGTGGCCCATATAAAGTAGAAATTAGCTTTATCGGTCAAAACACAGTTACATTTGATCAAATTACATTGCAATTAGGCCAACCTTATGTTCTAAATGCCACTTTGTTAGATACAGGTTTAGAGTTAAAAGAGGTAAGTGTTACCGGGACAAAAAATATTCCAACTGCAAGGCTTGGTGCCAGTACAAATATTGATCGTAAACAGCTTGCCACATTGCCTACATTTACCAGGAGTGTTAACGATTTTACCAGATTATCACCTCAATCTAACGGTGGTAATGGTTTTGCCGGCCGGGATAATCGTTTTAACAATATTACGGTTGATGGTGCCAACTTAAATAATACTTTTGGTACTTCGGATGCACTTTTACCAGGTGGAGCGTTTCAGCCAATTTCTATTGAGACATATGATGAGCTTTCTATAAACGTTTCTCCTTTTGATGTTCGGCAATCCGGCTTTACCGGTGCAGGTATTTATGCCACCACAAAAAGCGGTACTAATGATTTTCACGGTTCTGCTTACACTTACTATAAAAATCAATCTTATAATGGTACTCAGGCAGGAGATATTGACATTAGTGGAGTTATAGCAAAATCAAGCCAAAAAACTTACGGCTTTACCTTGGGCGGCCCAATTATTAAAAATAAACTTTTTTTCTTTTCTAATTATGAACATGGCGAAAGCACAGCTCCGGGAATAGCTTTTTCACCGACGGGCAGTTCTGGTACACCATCTTCAACTCCAGTTACTGATTTGCAAACCGTTTCTAATTATTTAAGAACAAATTACGGTTATGAAACAGGAGGTTATGATAATTTTCCTGCCTTCCAAAACAAATATGATAACTTACTAGCTAAAGTAGATTGGAATATTAATGATAAAAATAAATTTACCATTAAATATAGTTACTTAAATGGTAACAGTGATCAGTCTGTAAATTCTACTTCAACACCTAATAATGGTGCTTATACTTTTACTAACTTAACAACTAATCAATCTACAACCCGTGGTAGTGGCGGCTTGCCAAATGGTCGTTACAGTAGACAATCAATCGCGTTTAACAACTCTAATTACGGTTTCAAAAATTTAGTTACAACAGGTACAGCAGAATTAAACAGCCGTATTAGTCCGAACTTGTCAAACCAGTTGTTGCTAACATTTAAACGTTATGATAACCCACGTACTTCAAAAGGTTCAATTTTTCCTACTATAGATATATTTGATGGTCAAGGAAATAATTATATTACTGCAGGATCAGATCCATATACCAAATACAACGAAGTAATTGATAATACAACTACGCTTTATGATAACTTAACTTATTACGCCGGTAAACATACATTAACGGGTGGTATTAATTACGAATATCAGCGTATAGGCAATGCATTTTTACCCGGAGCGGCTGGATCATACATTTATAATTCATTAAGTGATTTTTTAAATAACAGGGCACCAATACAGTTTACTTATAACTATTCTCTGGTTCCGGGAGTAGATCAAGTTTTTTCGGCAAATTTAAAAATCAATACTTTAAGTGTTTACGCACAGGATGAATATAATATTAGCGATAGATTTAAACTAACTTACGGCATACGTGCTGATAAACCAATTTATCAGCAAAATCCACTCGAAAACCCGCAAATTACTGCATTACAATTTCCTGATTTGAATGGTAATATGAAGTCTTACAATAGTGGAATGTGGCCTAAAAATCAGATTTTGCTTTCGCCAAGAGCAGGTTTCAGAGCCAGTTTATTAGAAAACAATTCTCTTGTTTTACGTGGTGGTATAGGCGTATTCACCGGCCGTATACCTTATGTATTTTTAACAAATAGCCCAAGCAATAGTGCAATGTATAATTTTGGAGCAGTAGCCACACCTGCACAGCTTCAAAACATAAAATTAGTAGCAGATCCTTCAACTTACGCTAATTTGTTTCCACAAGTTGTAGGAACTTCGATCCCAACTTCGTCAGTGGTAATTGATCGTAACTTTAAATTTCCACAAATTTTTAGAGCCAATTTAGCTATAGAAAAGAACATTGGAAATGGTTTTCTGCTAACTGGTGAGGCACTATTTACCAAAGACATTAATGCGGTTAGAATGCGTAATGTTAACTTAAAAACACCGACCGGAACGATCAACGATAGTCCGGATAACTCCAGAGTTCGTTATGTTGGTACAGGTACAAATAATGCAGTAACTGCGGTTGATCGTTTAATTTATCCAAATCTTTCAACTGTTGTTGCATTAGAGAATACAAGCAAAGGATATTCAACTGTACTAACCGCACAAATCAGCAAAAGATTTGATAACGGATTTTACTCTTCCCTGTCTTACACTTATACCCAGGCAAAAGAAGCATTCGCATCCGGCGGCTCTACCGCAGCTTCAGTTTGGGCTGGTACCACAAATGTTGGTACATCAAATGATGTGGAGTTAGGTAATACAGGTTATTATGTACCGCATCGTGTGGTAGCTTCTGCATCTTACCGGTTTAACTATTTACACAACGCCGCAACTACAATAGGTGTTTTCTATCAAGGCCAGGCTGGTAGTGGTCCAATCAGTTACACTTACAATGGTGATCTTAACGGCGATGGTAATTCATCAGATCTAATGTACATCCCAAAAAGAGCGGGTGATTTAACATTTACACAATATACTGCCAATGTTAACGGTGTTTTATACACTTATACGCCGCAACAACAAGCTGCCGCGCTAGAAGAATTCATTAACAACACACCATATCTTAAAAAACACAGAGGTGAATATGCCCAAAGAAATGCAGCATTTTTACCTTGGTATAATAGAGTAGATGCTAACATCTTACAAGATTTTTACATCAAAAGTGGCAAAACAACTCACACATTAGAGTTAAGTGCAGTAGTTCAAAATTTTGCGAATTTGTTAAGTAAATATTGGGGAATTCAGCAAATAGCAACTTATAACAACCCGTTAACATATACCAGCATTGATGCTGCCGGAGTTCCTTCTTACAATTTACGACAGATAAGTGGTAAATTGGTAACAACTCCATGGACGAATGCAAGTATTAACACAACCTGGAGTTTATTAATAGGTGCTAAGTATATTTTCTAATTACGGCTACTTTATTCACAATCATCAAAGAAATTCAAAAATGAAAATCATAAAATATATCAGTACTGTTTTTATCGCCTTAATTATACTAAGCGTAACTTCATGTACTAAAAAAGCAGATGTTGATGTTACAGAAGCTAAGCTGCCTGCTATACAATTAAGCAGTTTGGGCTACCAACAAAGCAGCCCATTTGTTATCTCCAATACTATTTTACAGTTGAGCTTTGGTGCAACTACAACTAATCTTGCTACGGGGAAATTTACTGTCGAAGTTTTTAATGGTACTGCAGCTACAGGAACGCCGGTTAAAATTGTAACTTTTAACAGCTGGTCTGGAACTGATGTAACATCAACTTTAACAGTAACAAACCACAGCATCGGTTATATTTTGCAGCCAACAACTTATCCTAATACTAAAGTCTACAGCGGAAATATTTTACTTAAACTAAGTTTATTAGGTTTAGTAAATGCGGGTACTTATTCGGTTAGAATTACCGGTTACAGCGCCGATGGTACAAAAAGTTCTTCTTATCAACAATTGTCGTTTTTCAAAACAACTGCATCTTAATCAAAATTTATATTTTTCAAAACCTCCGGCCAGCAACCGGAGGTTTTTTTATTTAAACCCATACTGTTTTTATCCGTAAAAAAATATGCTTTCAATTAATTATTTTTACAGCAATGCGTATTCCAAAAATCCTTTTCCTGATACTTCTTTTACCGATACTTTTTTCGGCTTGCAAATCCCGCAAGCATCAATTAAAAGGGCAGCCCGGAGAAATTGTACAACCGGCAGCTTCCGTAAGCAGTAAATATTCAGAGATGATGGGCGTGGACGAAAGCCAAATTACCAACGGCCGCTTATACACTTTTATCGATCAATGGCTGGGTACGCCTTACCGTTTCGGCGGACTGGATAAAGACGGCGTAGATTGTTCCGGGTTTGCTTTATTGCTGGAACAGCAGGTTTACGGCATCAATTTACCGAGGATGACGGGCCAGCAGGTAACCGTAATCAAACGGAAATACGAGGAACAATTGCAGGAAGGCGACCTGGTTTTCTTTGATTTCGACGGAAAGAAATTTAGCCATGTCGGGGTTTATCTGCAAAACGATTACGTAGTCCATGCCAGTACCAAAAAAGGGATTATGCTGGTGAAGTTGCACGACCCGGCGATGTACAAATATTTTTCGCGCTGCGGATCGGTAATTACAGAATGATTTTAAGCTGATAAAAGTAGCATTGCCTCAATTTTTTGTCGGTAAAAAAAGCATCTTGTCAACCTGAAAACTTAAAAATCTTGCATGAAAAAACCAAAAGAAGATTATTCCTTCTGGACAAAATACAAACGTTTTGCTGGCACAGAAATTCTACTTTACGTCATCATGGTAGTCGGGATTATTGCCGGAATCCTGATTTTTGGCTGATCACTTTCAATTTTAGGTGGTAAAAGAAGCATCGGACTGCACAAAACAGAATATCATTTTCGGGTTAAAATGCTTTTTACCACCTTTGCACTTTATTTATCGCATGAAATTAAATTTAAAATGCCCGCTTGCATTTTTCGACTTGGAAACAACGGGCGTACATATTGGTAACGACCGGATTGTAGAAATCTCTATCATCAAAATCAATCCTGATCAAACAGAAGAAGTAAAAACCTGGAGGATTAATCCGCAAATGCCTATTCCGCTGGAATCATCACTGGTTCACGGAATTTATGATGAAGATGTTAAAGATGAACCTGCTTTTAAAGCCATTGCCGCCGATGTAGCTGCTTTTTTAGGTGATAGCGATTTGGCCGGATATAACTCCAACAAGTTTGACATCCCGATGCTGATGGAAGAATTTTTACGCGCAACAGTTGATTTCGACCTGGAAAACCGCCATTTTGTTGATGTGCAGAACATTTTCCACCAAATGGAGCAGCGTACTTTACGTGCGGCTTATCAGTTTTACTGTGGAAAAGATATTGTCAACGCGCACTCCGCCGAAGCCGATACACGCGCCACGATGGAAGTTTTGCTGGCGCAGTTAGATAAATATGAAGGTGCGGAATGGGAAAATAAAAAGGGTGTAAAAACAGTACCGGTTGTAAACGATGTGGAAGCTTTGCACCAGTTTACCAATCTTTCTAAACCTGTTGATTTTGCCGGAAGAATGGTTTTTAACGAAGCCGGCGAAGAGCTTTTTAACTTCGGAAAACATAAAGGCAAAAAAGTAGAAGATATTTTCCAATTGGAACCAAGTTATTTTTCGTGGATGATGCAGGGCGATTTCCCTTTATACACCAAGCGAAGGCTGGAAAGTATCCATAAACGGTGGACGGCCAAAAAGAACCAGGCTAAACCGGCTCCGCAGCCAAAGCCGGAAGTTCAAAATAATGTTGTTCAGTCAAAACCGGATCAGCCAAAGCCGGAAGTTCAAAATCAGCAAAAACCTGATGTAAAACCTGTCCAAACTGCAGCACAACCGCAGAAGCCGCAACAAAGGCCTCAGCATAAACCAAATTATCCGCAGCAGCCGAGAAGGGAAAGTAAACCGGCGGAACCGATTAATGATGATATGCTCCAGCAATTGAAGATAAAGTTTGGAAAGTAAATTGGTTTTTAATCTATTTGAAGAAAAGCATTGCCGGACGAGCAATGCTTTTTTTATACCGGTAAAAGAAGCATCAGGTATTTTTCAAAAATGAAATGTTTCGTTGTAAACCTTTAAACTTTGTTCTTTTAACGGCCGAGTTTTTAAAAACTTTTTTAAAAGTATCTTCGGTAATTTCTTCCCAATCGGTTTTGGTCATGGCTAAAAGTTCTTCCGGCGGTTGGAAAGCGGTTTCCTGATGTAAAACGGAGAAACGGTTCCAGGGGCAAACATCCTGGCAAATATCACAACCGAACGCCCAGTTGTCCATTTTACCTTTAAATTCCTGCGGGATTTCATTTTTTAATTCAATCGTGAGGTAAGAAATACACCGGCTGCCATCCACAACCGAAGGCGCAACAATTGCGTCTGTCGGGCAGGCATCGATGCAGCGCGTGCAGGTGCCGCAATGATCTTTGGTTGGTTCGATATCGTATTCCAGTTCCAGGTCGATAATCAGTTCGGCCAGGAAAAAGAAGGAGCCTTTTTGCCTGCTGATCAGGTTTCCGTTTTTACCGATCCAGCCCAAACCGGCTTTTTTTGCCCAGGCCCGATCCAAAACCGGAGCAGAATCTACAAAAGCTCGTCCGCCGACTTCCCCGATCTCTTCCCGGATAAAATCCAACAGTAAAAACAGCTTTTGCTTGATTACTTCATGATAATCTGCACCAAAAGCATAACGCGAAATTTTTGGTGCTCCGGGATTAAATTGCTGTTCCGAATAATAATTCAGTCCTAAAGAAATAATAGATTTTGCATCATCAACCAGCAAACGCGGATCTAAACGCTTGTCAAAATGGTTTTCCATGTAAGTCATTTCTCCGTGGAAACCTTTTTGCAGCCAGCTTTCCAAACGCGGTGCCTCTTGTTCCAAAAATTCAGCTTTTGCAATCCCGCAAAATAAAAAACCAAGCTTTTCGGCTTCGGCTTTAATCAGATTGCTGTAAGAATTTTTTTGTGAAGATAACATCAACACAAAGATAGTTAACGGATAGGCAATCAACCTAAATCCAACTATGAAAACTATTTAAATCTGACTATAAGTAGCTATTGACATCAATATAAAAGAAATAGAAATTAGCGGATTTCAAAACCAAAATTTATAAATCAAGCAGTTTGAACTTAAATATTATTTTACATGGAAAGCCTGAATTTTTCAAATTAATCAGAAGCTTAAATTGTGTTTTGAAATAGCTGTGTTTAAATTATTTAGTGAATTTTAAAATGAAAATCCTGACATAAAAAATTAAGTTTTATTTTATCAAAATTGTTTTTTAATAAAAATTTGAATACTTTAACAAAAGTATTTTAATCAAAGATTATTATTTCTTTTTATACATGAAAAACCAATACCTGATTTATCTTTTTATATTAATTGCTTTAAGCGGTTGCAGTGTTTTGTCTGATAGTCAGCTTAAAAATATAAATGTTTATGCAACTGCGGCTACAAGCTATTCCAATTATCCGGGTGAAGTAATCCGTTATTATGCAAAGTTAAATCAGGATAACCGTATTTTAAAAACAAGTAACTTAAAAGATATTGATGCCGTTAATGCTGGTTTGGATAGTGCCAGGAAAAACTACAATTTCAGGATTAATCTTGCTGCTGATTTTGACTTATCGTTACAATTGTTTCGGCAATATGCTGCTTTGCTGGCCAAACTTAGTTCGCCGGATTATATAACTGATTTAAATACTAATAGTACGGCACTCGGCGAAAATAATACAAGTTTGGTTAAACAGTATAATGCCAAAGCAGGCAAAAAACTGCCGGACGAAATTGGAACCAAACTTTCTGATGCTGTTTTTATCGCAGGGAAAAGATGGATTAAAAGCAGGCAATCTAAAGCTTTAAAAGAATTTATTCCGGCCGGAAATGTATTGATCGGTACAATTACGGATAATTTAGTTACTACTTTGGAAGGAGATGCCACAAGTTCCGGTTCTGTACGCGAGCTGATTAGCTTTGGTAAAAGTGATTTTAAAGATCAATATCAAATTATTGTTTTAACAAAACCCGGTGGTATCAATTATCCAAGTTTAAAAGTTTATTACGAAACACTTGCCCGTTTTGATTCATTGGAAGCAATGCGCACACAGTGTGTTTTGACTGCAAAAAAGATTAAAACAGAACATGAAAAATTAACCCAGGATATCCAAAGTAAAAAGAAACTGAAAGAGATTTTTAGTGAAAGTGCAGATTTAATTACAGATGTACGAAAGCTGAAAAATGCGTATCAAACTTTAGTAAATTAGAATTTAAAACCTCAAAAAAATTGGAATGAATACAGAAGCGATGAATGCGTTAAAGCAGATTCGGGAAACTACCAATGCGCTGCAACAGGAATTAAACAACTTGTATTACACTGACCATGATGACGACCGAAAACTTTTGGAAGCAATTTTGAATAACTTGTTTGACCAGGAAGATTTGATTATTAACAATACTTTACAAACCATTGTAAATAAGTTGAAAAAAGATAATTTAAAATTACAAGCACTTATCGATAAGATGAATACCGAAACCGGCGAAATTGCAAAGGTGAGTACAATTGTTAAGAAAGCTTCGGATATAATTGCAGCACTTGTAAAAATAACAACGGTAGCAGTTTCCGCAGGTTTACTTTAAAAATTGTTTACAGGCGGAATAGTGCCTGAAAATATTATACAGAAAAAAAACGGACAAAAAATTATAGTAAGACATCAGGTAGAAAGTCAATAAAGATAATTATTATCATATAATAATTTACCTTAAATTGGATACGTTGAATCTCCTAAACCAGATCAAAAGATATGGTAAAGCGGATAAGTTTAGAAATGTAATCAATTTTTAACTTGTGCATAATATTTTCCGGGTGTTTTGTAAGCAGGTTAAACTTGCGGTAATTCTGAAAAAGATTGACTTTGAAATTTCTTTTTCCGAATGAAAAGATATGTAAAGCTCAAAAATCTAACTGAATATTTTAATTATAGAATAAAAATAAAAACTTTTTCTACCCGAAATTCCGTATTTGAGAAATAGTAAAATAAGATTTTTAAATTTATCTGCTAACATTTTATTATCAAATAATTAAATGTAAATTACACACATATAATTATACATAGCTTTTACTTTTACAATTACAGCCGCTCTTCATTCTTGCTATCAAGCACAACACCTTGTTAGATTGCATTTTTATGAAAACAGCAAAAAACTTGATTTCAAATGCTTCTTTTATCACCCCAATATTTGGTTTGGTGGTTAACAAACTACGAAGGAAAATATCGCTTCAAAAAATGGTGTTTATTTCCTTCGTGTTGCTGTGTATTGCGGTTCGGTACACTGTAATTTTACAGGATAAAAGTTCTATAAACCAAAGCAAACAGCCTGTTGTTAATCACGAATATTTGAAGTTTAAGGTTTGGCCGGTAAATGTTCATATAAATCAGGATTTGGATGCCAAAAGGGTTAGTCTTCCGTTTCAGATCAACAGAGAACAATTTAAACTGCGTAAAATAAGTATTCAAGTAAAATAAGTAAACTGAAATATGTGCAATGAAACGAATCATTACCTGCTCGGACGGAACCTGGAACAAGCCAAACCAAAATTTTAAAGGAAACCCGGTTACTACAAACGTCCAGAAAATATTTGAAGCCATCTGCAACAGCGATGATCAGCAGGTGAAGCAGATAAAATATTATGATGAAGGGATTGGCGCAGAAGGTTCCTGGCTAAATCGCTGGCTGGATGGTGCTACCGGAAAAGGTATCGACGATAATATTTTAAATGCCTACAAGTTTATTTTATGGAATTACGAACCCGGCGACGAGCTTTATCTATTCGGTTTTAGTCGCGGCGCGTACACGGCTCGAAGTTTGGCCGGATTGATCCGCAATTGCGGGATTTTGAAAAATAACGATTTAACGCTGATAAAAGAAGCATACCGTATTTATCGTACCCGTAATCCGGTTACAGATCCTAACGGTACGGAAGCGTTGGCGTTTAAACAAAAAAACTCTTACTACGATTTACGCATCAAATTTATCGGTGTTTGGGATACGGTAGGCGAGTTGGGCATCCCGTCGCGCAGCTTCCAGTGGTACAATAAAAAAAAATACCAGTTTCATGATACAACATTAAGCAGCATCACCGATTTTGCTTATCAGGCTTTGGCAATTGATGAAAAACGATCAAACTTTATGCCCACCCTTTGGGAAAAAAGTGCTAAAGTGATAGCAGGCCAAGTGCAGCAAACGATGGAACAGGTTTGGTTTCCGGGCGTACATTCTAACATTGGCGGCGGTTATCCGGATCAGGGTTTGAGCGATAATACCTTAAACTGGATGGTTAACAAAGCAAAAGGAGCTGATCTTGGTTTTGAAAAACTTTATCTTGAAAATCACCTTCATCCTAATGTTGAAGGTATTTTGTACAATTCCAAAACATTTCCGTTTAGTTTACTGCCGGATGCACTTCGGCCGGTTTGCAAAAACCCGCTGGCAAATGAAGCAGTTAACGAAGCCGCTTTTGAAAGGATGAAAACTGTTGCAAATTATCAGCCGGAAAATTTAAAAAACCTGCCAGTTAATTTTCTTGCTTAAAAAACATCGGTAAAAGAAGCATCAATCAAAAAGATTTAGCAAAAGCTTTCCTATTAAAAGTTTTTTATCTTTCGGGCTGATGCGTTTATTTTTACAACGGATATTAAGAAAACCGGTTACTAAACTGGCAGATAAATATGGTTCCCGCCCGAATCGTAAACGGGTGCAGCGTGCGCTCAATAAATTATACCGCAGCCTGATCAAGTATCCGGGTAAAAAAGGTTTACTTGTTCCGTTTGAAACCGCGCAAAGTTTCATCATTTTTTCTGATCAGCATAAAGGCGTTAAAGATGGTTCTGACCTGTTTTTTAAAGCTGAAAAAAATTATCTGGTAGCTTTGGATTATTACAGCCGGCAAAACTTTTGTTATATTAATTTGGGCGATAGTGAGGAATTGTGGGAGAATAGTTTGGCACCGGTTTTAAATAAAAACGCAGCTTCGTTTGCCGCCGAAAAACGATTTTTAAGGAAAAAGGCTTTTATCAAAATATTTGGTAATCATGATTTATACTGGGATAACGATCCGCTGGCCGCTTTTAACCTTGAAAAAACTTATGGCGAAAAATTAAAAGTGTATGAAGGCTGCATCCTGCAAATCAATACCGACGGGCAGCAGCTGCACATTTTTTTAACGCACGGCCACCAGGGCGATTTGCAAAGCGACGGTAACTGGTTTAGCAAATGGTTTATCTCCAATATCTGGGCACCGCTGCAAACTTACCTGCAAATCAACGTAAACACGCCTGCCAATAATGATCAGCTAAAAACAGCACACAACAGTATCATGGCGGATTGGAGCGCAGGCCAAAAAAATATGTTGTTGATTACCGGCCACACGCATCAGCCTGTATTTAAATCGCTTACGCATTTAGAAAGTTTATACCGGCAATTAAACCAGGCAAAAGCAGCAAACCAAACTGATGTTATCCTGCAAATCACACAGCAAATAAATCAGCGGATTATAAAAGGCGACCCGGAACCTGATTTTACCCATTATCAGCCTTATTATTTTAACAGCGGATGCTGCTGCTTTAGTGACGGCGATATAACCGGCATCGAAATTTCGGGTGGGCAAATCCGTTTAATCCGCTGGAAATATAATGCCCGGCAAGCTCCGGAAAGAACGGTTTTAGAAGAAGCTTCGCTTAAAAGTTTAACGTCGGTTTAAAGCTTATTTTCGATTATAATTTAACATTAATTTCCTGCAACCCAAAACAACAACTCTCGTAGAATAACCAATTAAAAATCAACCGATTTAAACCGATTACGATGCAAGCCCGCTGGCATATATCAATATTTACACTTGCTATTATCCTTGCATCTGTTATTTATACAGCCACGCTATTAAAAACCGATTTGGATGTGGTACAGCAAAGCAAATCAAGCTTGGCTTTACAAGAGTTAAATGCTAATGAGTTAAGCGCTTCTTTAGGTAATATCCAGCTTAATATCAACCGTTATATTTTATTTCGCCGCCAATCCTCTCTCGATAGCCTTGAAATGTTTAAAAAAGCATTTCTGGCACAAGTTGATACTTTATGTGAGATTTCGGATAACATCCCGGAGATTAGAAAATACGGGCGGGCGATCTATATCAATTTTCCTAAAGCATTAAAGCAGCAGGAAAACAATTTTGAAGTTTTACCTCAGCAAATAACATTACAAAATATAGCCGGCATTTTTAACAGAAACGGAGACCCGTTTTCTGTAATCTGGATCGCAATAAACCATGTTCGTTCTTACCAAATTAATACCATTAAAAGAAGCACTAAAGAAACTATAGCCGCAGGCTCCCGTGCTTGGAATGTTTCAACAATCGGCAGCATTTTTATGTTCCTGGTGATATTGGGCAGTTATTTCTATATCAGGATCATTTATAAAAAGCAGGCACTGCTGAAATCAAAAGAATTAGATAGTGAAGCCAAGCGTAAAGAAAATGAAAAGCTGCTGCAAGCGGTAATAGACAACAGCACTTCATTGATTTTTTTGAAAGATAAAAATTCAAGATATACGCTTGTAAATAAATCTTTCAGGCAGGTTTTGAATCTGGAAACCGAAAAAATTTTAGGGAAAACACATGAAGAAGTGGTTTCGGCTATCAATCCGGAGCATGTTATTGCAGATGAAATTGAAATTTTAAGTGATGGAAAAATTCAGGAATCGATAGAGATAATTAACGGTAAAGATAAAATCAGGCATTTTTTAACTGCCAAATTTCCGTTGTACGGTGCTAACGGAGAAATTTTCGGTTTAGGCGGAATTTCTACTGATATAACCGATCAGCGGGAATATGAAAACGAACTGATGCAGGCCCGCGAGCAGGCAGAAGCAGCAAAAATTAGTCAGCAGCGGTTTTTGGCAAACATGAGTCACGAGATCAGAACCCCGATGAACGGCGTTATCGGGATGACTAATTTACTGGATTCTACCAGTTTAGATGCTGAGCAGCAGGATTATGTGAACGTGATCAGGCAATCATCCGATATTTTAATGCTGCTGATCAACGATATTCTGGACGTTTCTAAAATGCAGGCCGGAATGTTAAAGCTGGAAAAAATTCCGTTTGAAGTACGGGAATCAATCCGGCAGATTTTTTTGAGTTATAAACCAATGGCTGCCGAAATGGGCATTGAGCTGATTTGTAACGTTGATGAAATTGTACCGGAATTTTTATCGGGAGATCCGTTAAGGCTAAATCAAATTATTTCTAACCTGGTAAACAATGCAATCAAATTTACTTCTTCCGGAAGTGTAACGATTAAAGTAACGGCTATCGAGGAAAACTCAAATTTATTTAAGCTAAAAGTTGATGTTACCGATACCGGAATTGGTATCCCTGCAAATAAACTGGAGAATATTTTTGAAAGCTTTACGCAAAGCAGTACCAGCACCACCCGCAAATACGGCGGCACCGGCCTCGGTTTGGCTATCGTAAAAGAACTGGTAGAAATGCAGGGCGGCAACGTGTATTTAAGCAGCGAGCTGAATATGGGCAGTACATTTACCATCATTATTCCTTTTGCGCTGGCAACAGTAGATAAAACCGAACGACAAAAAAGTAAAGAAACACAAAAATTTGCATCACTAAAAAACAAGAAAGTTTTAGTGGTGGAAGATAATTTAATCAACCAGAAAGTAGCCCGGCAGATTTTGCTTAAAGCTGGTTTAGCAACTGTTGATGTTGCTGATAACGGGTTTAAGGCACTGGATTTACTAAAAATCAATGTTTACGATGCTGTGCTAATGGATGTACAAATGCCGGAAATTGATGGACTGGAAACAACGCGGCGCATCAGAAACGAGTTAAATTTAAACGTCCCAGTGATTGCGCTAACCGCATCAGCGTTGCTGGAAGACCGAGAAATATGTTTTGCTGCCGGCATGAACGATTATATAACGAAGCCTTTTTTACCGGATGATTTATTGCGAAAGCTTTCCGCATTGGTTTAACAGCTTCTTTTACAGCATATATTTAGGATTAGTTTATCCATTTTAAAATTGCCAAAACAATAGGTTCGCCTCATACTTATATGGTTATCAATTTTTATATTATGGCAACCACAAATAATTCAATCAGCAACGGCGAAGAAATGCCGTTAAAAACTACCGGAGAACCCACCGAACAATACCTGCCGGAAGAAGATGAAAACGACTTTGATCTGAAAAATGATAGTTCGGATGATGACGCTGATTTTGATAATGCGTCCATCGATGATGAGGATGATTTGGATGACGACGAGGTTAAGCGTTTGTTTCCGGGAGAAAATAGTTACACAGAAAGTAATGGTGAAGCCGAACCTTACGAAGGTGTGCGCCATGATGATAAAGAAGAAGGTTTGGTGGATGATAACATGACCGGAATGCCCGTGGTTCCGTCGCCATCCTAATATAAATATTCAGTTTTAACATATCTTAAGCAGGCTTTAATCGGGCCTGCTTTTTTTATGCCATAAAAACAGCATCTGAATTTATTATTGGAAACAGGACAAATTTCTTTTAACTCGAAAAGCCTTAACTTCGTATTTTATTTCTAAATACAGGTTTATAAAATTATGGTCAGATTTAAAAGATTTACACTTGCCAATGGTTTAAAAGTGTTAGTGCATGAAGATAAAACTACTCCGATGGCCGTAGTTAATGTGCTGTATGATGTTGGCGCACGCGATGAAAACCCCGAACAAACCGGTTTTGCTCATTTATTTGAACATTTGATGTTTGGCGGATCAGAAAATATCCCGGTTTATGATGAGCCGCTGCAGCGCGTTGGCGGCGAAAATAATGCTTTCACCAGTAATGATATTACCAATTATTACATCACTTTGCCGGCTGTAAATATCGAAACCGCTTTTTGGCTGGAAAGCGACCGGATGCTAAACCTGGCTTTTAGTGAAAAAAGCTTAGATGTACAGCGCAACGTTGTTGCCGAAGAGTTTAAACAACGCTATTTAAACCAGCCTTACGGCGATGTATGGTTAAAACTGCGTCCGCTGGTTTATAAAAAACATCCTTACCAGTGGGCAACTATCGGCAAAGAACTTTCGCATATCGAAAATGCAAAAATTGAAGATGTTAAAGCGTTTTTCAAAAAACATTATAATCCGCAAAATGCAATTTTGGTAGTAGGCGGAGATGTGGATTTTGAACAGGTTAAATCCTTGGCCGGGAAATGGTTTGAACCGATCCCGGCAGGAGAAAAATATCATCGCAACTTACCAAAAGAGCCGGAACAAACGGAAGAACGCCGTGAAACTGTTACAGCAAAAGTGCCTTTAAACAGTTTATACATGGCTTTCCATGCGCCGGGCAGAACAGAAGCGGCAAGTTATCCGGTTGAACTGCTGGCGGATATTGTTTCGCGCGGTAACTCGTCCCGTTTACATTTGAATTTGATCAAAGGCAAGCAGTTATTTAGTGATATCCACGGGTATTTATCCGGAAGTTTAGATGAAGGTATGTTTGTAATTGAAGGGAAACCACTTGAAAACATTAGTATTGAGCAGGCAGAAGCTGCAATTTGGAACGAGCTTGATCAATTGAAAAATGAACAGATTTCGGCAGATGAATTAACCAAAGTGAAGAATAAAACAGAATCTACCATGGTTTTTTCTGAAATGTCTCTGCTGGAAAAAGCGATGAACTTAGCTTATTTTGAATTGATGGGAGATGCCGAAAACCTGAATTACGAAACGGAAAAATACCTGGCTGTAACAGCAGGAGATATTCAGGAACAGGCGCAAAAAATTTTCCGAAAAGAAAACCTTTCAACACTGGTTTACCTGGCAGAAGAGATTACAGAACCGGTTGTTGCTTAAATTTAGATAGATAAAAGAAGTATGCTGAACAGAACTACCGCGCCGGATTTTAGAGCGATTGAAGATTTTAAACTCATCCGGCCGCAGGAAATAAAATTAGAAAACGGCTGTAAAATATTTTCCTTTTACTCTGATAATCAGGAATTAGTGCGTTTGGAATGGATTTTTACCAACCTTAATTTCAATCCTGCAAAGCCTTTATCAAACATTACCGTTAATACGTTACTAACGGAAGGAACCGAAACCAGAACGGCTGCCCAGATATCTGCAGAAATTGACTTTTACGGTGCTTTCCTGCAAATCGAATACGGTTCGGACCAGTCTCAGGTAACGCTTTATACTTTAACCAAACATTTGGAAGCAACTCTGCCGGTGATCAAAGATCTGCTCAGCAATTCAACCTTCCCTGAGAAAGAATTGGAAACTTACATCCGTAACCAGCAGCAAAAGTTACAGGTAAGCTTGCAAAAAAATGATATAATCAGCCGCCGTACTTTTAACAAAGCTTTATATAAGGGTACAATTTATGGTTTTGTACCGGAAGCGGAAGATTTTGCTAACATTAAACGAGATGATTTATTGCAGCATTATCAGCAGCAATATCAGCCGGCAAATTGTACAATGGTGGTTTCCGGCAAGGTAGATAAACAGATTTTAAAGGTTATTTCGGATACGTTTTCCGGCTGGCAAAACCGGATTACAGCTGATTTCCAGCAGCCGGAAATTAAAGAAACAAAAGGCGAACTTTTATTTATAGAAAAACCGGAAGCTTTGCAATCGGCCTTGCGTTTGGGTTTTTCTACGATCAACCGCACGCATCCTGATTTTCCGGGTTTGCAGGTTTTAAATACAGTTTTAGGCGGTTATTTCAGTTCGCGGTTGATGAACAATATACGGGAAGATAAAGGCTATACTTACGGCATCGGTTCGGCAATCGCTTCCATGAAAAGAACTGGAACATTTTTTATTGCTACCGAAGTAGGAACAGAAGTTTGCCGGCAGGCTTTGCAGGAAATTGAGAAGGAAATTAACCTGCTAAAAACAGTATTGATCCCGGAGGAAGAACTTTCATTGGTAAGAAATTACATGATGGGATCTTTGCTGGGCAGCTTAGAAAACATTTTTTCTCATGCTGATAAATTTAAAAACCTGTATTTCTCTGGTTTGGATTATAGTTATTATGATCGATATGCTGAAACGGTTAAAGCAATTTCGGCAGAAGAACTAAAAGATCTGGCTGATAAATATTTCAATTTTGAAGATTTTACCAAGGTTATCGTAGGTAAATATTGATATTCAATTACAGAAATACTTACTAACTTTTGTAAGTATTTCTGAAGTTTAATCCCGCCATAAGTAAGGAAACAGCACAAGTGAAGTAACAATTACAATCGCGTTTATCGCTGTTAAAACAATCATATCATGATAACTTGCACTTCTTTCGATGCCGTCCATAGCATTTTTAGAAAAACGTACCAACAGTAAAATAACCGGGATAATAATCGGGAAACATAAAATTGCCATCAGCGTACCGTTATTTCCGGCTTTAGAAGCAATGGCAGAAAGCATCGTAAAAACGGTTGAAAAACTAATACTTCCTGCTAAAACAGCCAAAAAATAATACAAAGGATCTCCCAGTGTATTCTTAAAAAATAAAAGATAGATAAAAAGAGCAAGTACACTTAACAATATCATTAACAAAGAGTTGTAAATTATTTTGGATAAGATAACTGCCTTCGCACTTACAATTGTATAATAATAAAGCAAGCGGTTGCTGCTTTCCTGCATAAAACTTTTTGCAATTGCATTTACTGAAGCAAAAAGCAGGATAATCCAGAATAAAACATTCCACACAATCGAATAGCCGGCATTGCTGCTAAATCCCGGCGATAGATTGAAAGAAATATAGCATATAAAAACAGTAGAAACAACGTATAGCAACACGCCGTTAAAGGCATATTTGGAGCGCCACTCCAGCACGATTTCTTTTTTAAGGAGGAATTTTACCTGGTTAAACAAACTCATTCGCCGCAAATATAACAACGGCCGCTGGCATTAATCCAATTGGATAGGCTTATGTATTTGGTTTGCAATTATGATTTATTGATCAATGGGTTGATAATTAAAGTAAGATTTAGCACATTTAAGCTAAATGGCCGAACCCGTAAATAAAAAATAATCAAATGCGAATTAAATATATAATCATAACAAATTTATATTTTGAAGATAAATTAGTGAGTTTTGAGAAATAAAAATATGATTATTTGTAAGATTTCTAATAAAAAAAATCCTGTAAGTAATTAATTTACAGGATTTTAAAAATATAACTGGTGCCCACGGAGAGACTCGAACTCTCAAGAGACAATTCTCAACGGCTTCTGAGACCGCAACGTTTACCAATTTCGCCACATGGGCATTTTTGATCTATAATACATTAGCCTTACTAACTTCAATGGCTAAAATTATATTAATTTGAGGCTGCAAATATAATAGTCTGTCCGTTATATAATTGTACAATTTTATAATTCTAAAAAAAGTTATCGTAATATAAATTAGCAAACATGGTAAAAAGATGTTTTTTGATTAGCAGCCTTATCCTACTAACACAATTATTATTTAGCCAGTCAATTAAGATTTTGCAACAGGGTAAGCCTTGCAGTATTCGTGGTTTATCTGTTTTAAATAATAAAATTGCGTGGATTAGTGGCAGCAAAGGCCATGTAGCAATAACCATAGATGGCGGCAAAACTTGGAAATGGGAGCAGGTAAAAGGTTTTGAGCAAAGCGATTTCAGAGATATTGAAGCATTTTCTGGTAAAAAAGCCATTACAATGAGTTCGGGTACGCCTGCTTTAATTTTGAAAACAATAGACGGAGGCGAAAATTGGAAAGTAGTATACCGCAACGATAGCGCAGCTTACTTTTTAGATGCGATGACTTTCGTAAATTCAAAAACCGGTTACATTTTAGGTGATCCGATCAACCGCAAATTTTTGTTATTAAAAACAACAGATGGCGGCGAAAGCTGGAAACCGATGTATAATACCCCTGTTGCCCTACCTGGTGAAGCCGCTTTTGCAGCGAGCGGAACGTGTATCCATACAATTAACAAAAAAGGGAATATAGAATTTGTTACGGGCGGCACTGTTTCCAGATTATTGTTTTATAACCCCGAAAAACATTGGGCGGCATGTACATTACCATTAGCTCAGGGACAAGCCAGTAAAGGTGCATTTTCTATAAGTTCCGGCAAAAATCAAAAAATTATTGTTGGCGGAGATTACCAGAAAAATAAAAATACTGATTCTACTGCTTGTTACTCTGGTTTTGAAAACACAATTAATAAAACTCAAACTGCAGAACATCCGCCTGCCGGTTATCAATCTTGTGTTACCTATATTAATCGTAAGCTGTTTTTATCAACCGGAACTTCCGGAACTAATCTTACCAATGACGGTGGTAAAAATTGGAATCCAATAAATGCAAACAGTTTTAACGTATGTGTGAAAGCGAAACGTGGTAATTTTGTATTATTAGCAGGTGACCAGGGAAAAATAGCGTTATTTAAAAATCAGTAGGTTGATAATTAGAACATTATAATCAGAATAAAAATATTTCAATTTATAGGTTGCAGGCGATACCCAAAACTTCTATATTTGCACCACTTTAATGGAAATAGTTAAATGATTCCGTAGCTCAGCCGGTAGAGCATAACACTTTTAATGTTGGGGTCCTGGGTTCGAATCCCAGCGGGATCACTGGTCTAAGTATCAATTTCGTTTAAAAGCCTGCAAATCACATGATTGCAGGCTTTTTGTTTTTTGTGATACCCTTAAATATTCACTAATGCTCATAAAAAATGAGCGTAATTCGGTGAGTAGTTTTTGAAAATCATTTTACTCACCGAATAAAGCATAACTAATTGTAATACAAGATGTTCAGCACATGAACATCTTGATGTTTTCGTACTGCAAGGCTACTTTTGTTAACCTTTTAGACAGTTTATAATGAAAACTAATTTTAGTTTGCTTTTCTACATCAAGAAGCAAAAAAACTATTCAGCAGGTACTGCTCCGATTTATCTGCGGATAACTGTAGCTGGCAAACGTTCTGAAATTACTTCTGGACGCGAATGTGAACCTGAGCGTTGGAACGCTAAAACAGGACGAATGTCCGGTACTAAGCAAGACACGAGAAATTTTAATGCCTATCTTGATATTTTACAGCATCAGGTGTATCAGGCTCACAAGGATTTAACAGATTCAAATGAAGCGATTACAGCAGATAGTATAAAAAATAGATTTCTTGGCAAAGACGAGAAATCACACACACTTTTAGAGGCCATTAAAGATCACAACCAGAAGATGGGAGCCTTGATTGACAATGGATACGCAATTGGAACTTTAAATCGGTTTACGGTTTTAGAAAGGCACGTTACCTTATTCTTACAGGAAAGATACAAAGTCACTGATTTAAATGCTAAAAAAATAGATCATGCTTTTATAGCTGATTTCGAGTTTTATTTACGGACTGAAAAATCCTGCGCTCATAATACAGCAATTAAACACATTAAAAATCTTGACAAAATTCTTCGCATTTGCTTAAGTCTTAACTGGATTGACAGAGATCCGATGTTTGGTTACAAACTGAAATCAAAAAATGTTGAAAGGCATTTTCTTACGGAGGATGAACTAAAGCGAATTGCTGCAAAAGAATTTAGCACAGAAAGACTTTTGAAGGTACGTGATGTATTTCTTTTTTGCTGTTTTACTGGCTTGGCTTATGCGGATGTACAAAAACTTAAGCTTTCAAATATTGCAAAAGGGGTTGATGGCAACAAATGGATATTTACTAATCGAAAAAAAACCAACACTAGAACTGCTATTCCTTTGCTACCATCTGCCGTTACAATCTTAGATAGATATGCAGATTGCCCTTATTGTGTGAGTAGCGATAAGGCGATGCCCGTTGCTACCAATCAAAAAATGAATGAATATTTAAGAGAGATTGCTGGACTTTGCGGAATTGACAAAGAATTAAGTATGCACATTGCACGGCATACGTTTGCCACTACTGTAACACTATTGAATGGGGTACCTATCGAAAGCGTTTCTAAAATGCTTGGACACACCAGCATAAGAACTACCCAGATTTATGCTAAAGTTTTAGATATTAAAGTTGGAGAGGACATGGCCGCCGTAAGGAAAAAATATTTCAATATATAAAAGCGTCTGGTAAGATATATCAAGTACGTTGACCAAATGAATTAATCAGCTTTTTATATTGAAACGGTTAGCAAAATGCCCAGCCATACCAATATTAAAACAAGACAGCGCTACGCTAAAATATTAGATATGAAAGTCAGCCATGGTATGGTATTGCTAAAAGAGAAATATAAAGCAGGCACTTGTTAAAAAAGAAACTAAAACTTCTGCGACCTAACAAAACATCAATTTATTAAATACCTATATTTGTATGAGAACAACACACCAAATGATGAGCAGCACAACCACAAACGACTTACGTTCAGCTTCAATCTTTGAGCTATCGAATGAGGAATTGCGGGAAAGACTGCGTCCGGCCTATGAAAAAATTAAACAGGAAGCGTTTGCAAAACATAGCTACCTCACTTATTATGACCCCTTAGTATGTCCGACCGTAGCACATGCCGTACACGAGTATCGTGACCGGAAGGAGTTGATGTGGATGGATCAAACCGGTAAAGAACAGTTTGTAAAAATTCTTTGATCCTATGTCAGATAACCCGCAGCTACTATTCGTCGCGGGGCCAAACGGTGCAGGGAAATCGACCTTTTCCAAAGAGTTGTCGCCTCTCGGTGCTGTTATCTTTGACGTGAACAAAGTTATTGCCCGCATAGTGGCCCAATCACCTTACATGCCAAACAAAGAGGTATATGATATAGCGACTCAGGAATTTTTTAACCAAGCCAATAAAGCAGTCAGGTTGAAACAGCATTTTACTTTAGAAACTAACTTTAGAGATAAGGAATTAGTGGATATTACTGACCAGTTCAAACGATTTGGTTATACCACAAACATGGTCTATTTGACTTTGGACAGTATTGAACAATCAACTTACCGGGTAAATCAGAGGGTGCTGAATGGAGGTCATTTTGTAGATCGTAAAAACATCCTATTGAACTATCATGAAGGCTTACAATATCTTGAGCGTTTTGCTGACCGCTTTGACAATGTGGAGATAGTTGACGGTTCAAAAGATTTTGGTGAGTTTAGATCACTGTTGAGTATAAAGCAACAAGAGCTTATCTACCTAAGCACGAACCTTCCCGCCAGTGTGGAACAAACTGTCATCAATATTGCTAACCGCTATAGGGATAAATCAAGAGATGAAGATAATGATGAAGAACAAGGCTGGGATTATCGTTTAGGACGATGAAAGTTTGACAGGAAAAGCCGTTTCACATTTCGCTACATTGGAATTGTTTGAACGCTTTTCCTATCCACTGAAAGACGTTGTACGCCCACTCACAACCAATTTTGCCTATCGTTTTCAACCACACGACCGAAGATATGCCGGCCTTTTAAATATCGGTACAAATGTTCCTACGCATTTTTCTGAAATGTTATTACCCTCACTGGTTTATCAAAGAAAACATGGATTTTGCTCACCAGCCGACACTACCGGGGCAACTCGACGTTCTTAAGGATAAATTGGAAGCAAAATCCTGATTATATTTGGTGATGAACCAGATGGAAGAAATACGCCGTAAGCGCCTGGAGATGCAGCGGGAAGAAGCAGAAAAGAAGCTACATGAAAATGCAGCAATTATCACGGCATTCAAAGAAAATGTAAGGAACTGGAAAGTCCTGTAGCTGATTTACAAGTCAACTATTTAGAAACCATCGGGCTCGTGGCCAAGTCGCCTAACTTATTGCAAAACCTATGTCCTGAACTGCTACTTGACAAGGATGGTCTTTATGACTTGGCCCAATTACGCGCTTTGTTTAAACCAGCGACTTTTCCAGGTACGGGGTTAATGGTTGTAAATGATTTTATGATTATGGCGCATCCCTTTTTCCGCCGCGGCATGCATCTTGGTGCCAATTGGGAATCCCGGTTTATCGAGATGTTTTGGCGCATAGACATTCCTACTGCGCGGATTTTTGTGGCGCTGGATCTGAATCGCGTGCGGTTAGATTTAAAAGGTATAGGCTATCTGGAACTGGACACTTGGCATGGCGCGAAATTTAGTCAGGACATTCCGACAATCAAAGATGGCATCGGTCAGTGGCGCCCACCGGGGGACGTGGATTCGTTACTCGATCTTATTTTTGGATCTGCTTATAGTTTGAATACCAAATGGTCAACCAAAGGTCGCCTTAAAACATTTCAGGCTGAAGCCTACTTACAAGATGACATCTTATTTGAGTGGGAAGGTGATATCTGGCACCCGGTTCGTTATATCCACAGCCAATACGATCTGGAAAATAACCAATTTATACATCTGGATGGCGCAATCCACTTTTACCAGCCGACAGATTACAAGATCATGCGGGAAAAAGATCTGGACTATAATTTTAAACACGCCGAACAAATCAAAGCGCCGGCGGTCAAACTCTTTAAAATCGATGACCATATTCCACTAGAAGTATGGATGGAGTTGACCAGCCAGTTTTTCGCGCACAACCCTTTGATATTCGAATATTTTGAAGGTAAATACCCTGAGCAGATACAAGATATTATTAATGCCATCCGTAAATCACGTAAAGAGGAATAGTATTTTTCGATCAATTGCTTTTTCTAGCGAAATCGATAACTTCAATATTATTATTTATTTATGGAATTTGCTTACGACGTCCGCTTTCTTGATACGCATTACGATGCGCTTGTACATTTCATGTCGACTTTCATCGTATCAAATTACAATGATGCCAAAAAATTTGTTGAGGAATTCAACGCAGCATTGATCAGAAGAGGTGCGACCCTTT
This sequence comes from Sphingobacteriaceae bacterium, assembly GCA_903642215.1. Taxonomy (GTDB): domain Bacteria; phylum Bacteroidota; class Bacteroidia; order Sphingobacteriales; family Sphingobacteriaceae; genus Mucilaginibacter_A. The sequence goes on from CAHJWG010000004.1 coordinate 39,249, forward strand.
ACAACTCCCCTCACTATCGTATTGATAACGACGAAGAGCTGAAGAAAAACACTTATGCAATGATCGATTTTATGAATAAAAGGGCCACCGCCACGATCACGGTCGAACAATTTTTCATGCAAGACCCTGATCAAGATCTATCATTAAGTGAAAATATGACCGATAAATATTTCGCTGGAGAAGAATCAAGCGCGTTAATCGGAGAGAAATTCAGGGTTCCTGTACGAGTTCTTGATAACGAGACCAGAGAGCCGGTCACGGCGGACCAATATTTCTTTTCAATAGAACATTTGATCCCTCGAAATAAATAGTATGATCAAACGGGATGCAGTTTATATTGAATTGGGTCAATGGCGCAAGATCAGCAAGTCCTTTATGCTGATTACAATTTCTTTACACTGACAATTATAAAATGAATTTATTAATTCGTATTTTGTCTCTATTATCGGATAATAAAGATTGTACGGTTGAGCCTGTTATTAAGTTCAATGATGATTGGAAAAACCTAAATGTTGGGGATAAAGTCAAAAAACAAATCATTACGCGAGTAAGCTGGGAAAATCAATCGGCGACTTACTCTGAGGAGTATTATTATGGTAAAATCATTTTGATCGATAATGGTTACGCTGAGGTTAAGTATAAACATCTAAGAACTCTGGAACGCGAAATGCTAAAAGACCTTTTATGCGTTTCCGAGTTTGAATGGAAAAAAGTAAGAACCTAAATTAGAATACAAAAGAAAATGTATGATCCAGTTTTAAGTGGTCAAATAAATGAACTTTTGCGATTAAAGGACAATAGCACTAGGCGTAATGGGTAGTGTAAATTAAACTGTGTCAGCGTTGGTGTTTAGTTATTTTGCAAGTGCATTTTGATCCGTTCTTCAAACATAATAAAAAGTTGTGATAGGGTTAGGTTCCAATTGTGGAGCGGCATGGTCCACTTCTCGGATATGTTTTGAACGACCAAATATACCAGTTTCAAAAGGGCATTATCCGAGGTAAAAGCACCTTTTGTTTTGGTTACTTTTCTGACCTGCCTATGGAATCCTTCCACAGAATTGGTGGTATAAATCACCTTTCGGATATGGGCATCGAATTTAAAAAAAGTGGATAGGTTCTCCCAGTTATTATACCAGGAAGAGATCGGAACAGGATATTTCTTGCCCCATTTCTCGTCCAAAGCGATCAGGTTTTCATGGCCCTGCTCTTTAGTCAGTGCCTGATAAACTGGTTTCAGATCGGCCATAAAAGGCTTCTTATCCTTTTCAGTAATGTAGCGCAAACTGTTCCGGATCTGATGAACCACACAGGTCTGCACCTCGGTTTTTGGGAAGATGGCAGCGATGGCTTCAGGAAATCCTTTTAGCCCATCTATGCAGGCAATGAGCATGTCCTGCATCCCGCGGTTTTTCAGATCGGTTAGCACAGCCAACCAGAACTTTGCGCCTTCGCTCTCAGAAAGATACATGCCTAAAAGCTCCTTTTTACCTTCTAAAGAAACACCCAGGATGTTGTAAACCGCGCGGGTAATCACGCTGCTTCCCTCACGAACTTTATAATGCATACAGTCCAGGTACACAAAGGCGTAAACGGAATCCAGTGAACGTGCACGCCATTCGTTCATCGCCGGAACAACTTTGTCGGTGATGGAAGACAGCGTACTGGCCGAAATGTCCATCTGGTACAGCTCCTTGATATGTTTGCTGATATCTCTAGTGCTTAAACCAAGCCCGTAAAGACCGATCACTTTTTCCTCTAGTTCTTCGGTGATAATGACCTGACGTTTGGGAAGCACCAATGGCTCAAAACTGCCTGCGCGGTCGCGGCTGCTTTCCAACTCGAACTCACCCGAAATACTTTTTATCTTTTTGCTGGCCTTGCCATTACGCCGGTTAGCTATTCCAGCCTCCTTTTCTTCCTGTAGGTGCGCGTCCAGTTCTCCTTCCAGTGCCGATTCTAAAAAGTGCTTTAGTAAAGGTGCAAAGATCCCTTTTTCACCATTCAGCGGCTTGCCCGCATACATACCCTTGATCGCTTCCGCTTTGAAGCTCTCAAAATCAAAACCTTGTTGCTCGTTCATATTCCTGTGTCTTAAAGTCAAAAATCAATATTTAATCTTCAATTGACACAGTTCATTGTACACTCTCCAAAGATGCAAATATTATTTTATTTCGCCAACGTTTTAGCTCCAGAGCGTGGGCTCGAACTAGGTAATCTATTACAATGTTAACGAAGCTAAACTTCTTAAATCATCGATAAAGTGGTTCGAGAAGCACCCAGTTGGGTGCAGCTGAAACTGATTTAATATACCACGTCTTATTGTGCACCCGTCTGGGCTCGAATCACTAATCAAATAGTAGTGAAAAGCTGTAGATATGTCAATAAATGGTTCAACTTTAGTCCCGCTGCACCGGGGATACTATGCTAAATTGAACAATTTCCACTCGTTGTGTTGTTGTTGTTTAGTTTTTCTGCACTATTTCTTTACTACTACTTGCTTTGTATTCTTGTTTAATCTTGATAGCTTCCCATTCAATATTTTGTTTAAATATGACTTTTGCTGGCACCATTCTACCAACTTCTCTCACAATCATTCTTTCACCAGTATGGGGGTTTTGTAATATCCATTTTTCCATGTAGGTATAAGGTTCAACGTAATCGCTTAAAAGAAGGTACAAGTTATTTAAGACAGCTTGAATCGAGTCATCTGCCCTAATTTCTAGAAACTGTTTACCTTGGTATTCTGGGAATTTTACGTTTATAGTTATAGAATAGAATAATGCTTCAGCATCTTCTAAATCCTTTTGATTTTTTGGTTTACTGTCTTGTTTGTTTGTGATAGTTTGTTGGTCAAGTAAATCAATAAACCTCTTATCAAAATGGGTTTTTATATCCAACAAAGCTTGATTGATGTCTACAGGTTGACTTTTGCTTCCATCTTCTGTAAATACTACTTTGGATAATTCAGACAACGCTTTCTCTAGAACAGGCTTCGACATTTCTTCGTCGAAATTTATTTCGAATTTATTTAGCAACTTCCCCACAAATTCTTTTAATGATTTATAATCTGTGAGTTGGTAACACTGATACATTCCAAGCGGTGGAAGTATGGTATCCCTTTTTACCCCAACACATACAGGTATTACTTCGCATTTTTCTAATGCTTGTGCTATTCCGCTTTCAAAATAAATCCAAGGTCTATGAATACTATTAGGAGTCAAAACGGTTACTAATGCTTTGCTCTGTGATATTTTTACTAGAATTTCATTAAACCAAATATTACCAGGCTTCAACCCTCCGCTTTCAGAATTGTCGGAGGAGAACCAAGGCACCAATTGACGTAACGATATACGACTAAGTACTGTAGCAATCACCTCTGCGACATCTTTATCACTGCTGAAATGACTTAAAAAAAAGTTGTGTGCCATAATATTTTCCTAATTTCTGCTAACATTCAATGCTTAGCGAAGAACTGGTATTTGAAATTCAACAGCCGAAACGAAAGTTAAATTAATGCTCAAATGTTGATACTTCTTAAAATACTTAAATTCCTATATTTAAAGCTGATGCTTGTATTAGCGTAAGTATGATTTAAAGTTATCCTTTTACATAAGCCAGTTTTTCAGCTACTTTCCCATCTACAACTTTGAAAACATCTACTCCACGCAAATGCCATGGTTTTCCGTCTTTAGTTTTATGGTAAATCCAGCGAACTACACAGCGATTGCCAGTAGCAAAAACGTCTTCTGCTTCAAAATAGGCATCTGGATTACTACCAAAAAACCTTGACCAGTATGCTCTTACGGCAACTGCACCTTCTAACCGGGTTCCGTCAGGTATCGGGCTGGTATTCTCGAATATACAATCTTCTGTCATCGCATCCATAACCGCATCTACGTCATGCTTGTTAAAAGCTGAATTAAAATTTTCTACTGCGGTAAGTGTTAGCTCTGTCTCCTTAGTAGCTTCTGTTTTTTGTTCTGTGCTCGTCTCCATATCACTTGTTTTATGATTTCCTGAACAAATACAATTAAAGATAGTAAGAATTGTAATAATTTGATGTTTTCCTCAATCTACTATAGAGGTATACTGTACTTGATTTTTCTCCAATTCAGAATTTTAGTATTCCGTACAAACTATTAATTTTTGCTTTATTGAATTGATTAAATCGATAATAACAACCATTTTTTACTTATAGGTAATCGATCAAAAGTCCTGAATATTTTATTTACTAGTTGTATAGCAAAAAAGGAAATGGAAATATTTTGTGCAGCTTCCACAAGGTATCGTTCCTACCTAATTAATGAATAAGCTTTAAAAGAAAGTGCCACCATAACAAAATTTGCTTTAATACAATATATAGGTTTTAGCTGACTTGCACTTATTGTTATAATGCGTGATTATACCTATCAATATTAGGTATTAACTCCGTTTTAATGATTTCTTATATTATCCATTTTTGAGTAATAATAGCGAATGAAAAGTAAAATGCTATCAACTTTTGTATTAATCAAATTATTTCCTCCATCAATTTATTTCTTATGTCAACATTACTCGTGCAAAGCATAGTCACGACTACACTCATTTTGATGGAGGTATTATAAATGATTTTTCCAATGATAAAGATCAAAGAAAGGATTCGTACGGTAATATGGTTTCGGCTACAACTGGCGAAGGGGGTCAATCTAAGGATGAAACACGCGCTAAAAATGTCTCTATCTATTATTATATTCAAATAAATTAAGTTATTAAGAACTTTAAATTTTTACTTGAAGTTTAGCCTATTGTCGCTGTTTTCCACCACCCTACCAATATACACAAAAATTATAAGGCATAAAAAAGTGCCACGAACATGTAACGCTCTGCTCGCTACAAGTGGCTCGAACCATAATTTATATAATAGCAAAAAGTTGTAAATCTGATAAAAAATGGTTCGAATTTAGTCCTGTTTGGGCTACCTAAAAATTTTACTAATCGTTTTACTCGGTAGCCCGAGCAGGACTCGAACCGGTTAAGCTGTAAAAGTGCCCAAATTCTTCAATTCCTGTATAAAATGGTTCGAAAATTGTACCATAGGGATCACCTTTTTAAAAAGCCTTAAATCTGAAGATTTAAGGCTTTTTAGGTTTTAAAATAGTTTTCCGTTTCGGTAGTCATGTACTACCGGCACAATTCAAAGTTTGGAAACTTTTTTAAGTGGCTTTCTATAATATATAAGCGGCGGTAACTTGTTTTCTCCGTTTATTGCTTTACATGCTTTGGGAAAAACTATATTAAAATGTTACACCTAAGCTTGAAATGCCTAAGCACGATTCAGAGATAATCGCCTATTGGGAACAATTTTACCTGGTTGCCTTACTTACGTTATACCAATAAACTTATTACTGAAATAAATACATAATCTTATTAATTTTTTTAGTTCATTATAAAAATAACCTTTTAAAGAAGAAATACTTTTACTTTTCTGCTGATTTCCAATGCAATAACTTTAACTTTTCCTTAACAATTTCGTTTAACAACAAACATAACTTTGTTATATTATGAGTTTGTTAAAGCAACAATTAGATTCGAATATCAAAGCGAGTAATAATTACTGGCTTATTATAGCCGCAGGTTTGTTGTTTATTATACTTTCCCTCTTGTATTTAGCCTGATTTTTATCTGCTAAAAGAAGCATCGTCAGCATACTTCTTATAACAACAAAAAAACTATAAGCAAACAGCTTTTGCAAAAACATGTTATCAGTTTAACAAATTAAACAAAAACATGGATAGCATCAACACAAACCAACCAGAAGATAACTTAAAAAATCTTGCCGGAACAGAAGCATTAAAAAAGATGAAAGAAATTGCAGAAGGCACGCAAACGTGTTTTTTTTGTACCGATATTAAAACCGGTTCGCCGCTTGCAGTAAGGCCGATGCAGGTTCAAAAAGTAGATGATACGGGCTGTTTCTGGTTTTTAAGCAGCAAAGACAGTAATAAAGACAGCGAAATCCACCATGATGATCATGTGCATTTGTTTTTTCAGGAAAGCCATCATTCCGGTTTTTTAAATGTTTACGGCGAAGCTTTTATCAGCGAAGACAAAGCAAAAATTAAAGAACTTTGGGATCCGATTTTGAAAGCATGGTTTACAGAAGGTGAAGATGACCCGCGAATTTCTGTTATAAAAGTAGTACCAACCGAAGCATATTACTGGGATAACAAACATGGCAACGCCATCGCGTTTATCAAGCAAACCGCATCAGCCGTTATCGGTAAAACATTTGATGATTCTGTAGAAGGTAAACTAAATGTTTAACCCGATAAAAACAGTATAAAGAGCTGATTTTTAACAGCCGTTTATTTTTTTTGTGCGTATAAAGCTTCGTTTAGTTAGTTAAACGAAGCTTTATTTATTTTTATGCACCTTGTTTCTATCATTACTGTTAATTATAATCAGCCTGACGTTACCGAAGCTTTGCTGCAATCGGTAGCCGGCAAAAACGATTATCCTTCCATCCAGATGATTGTGGTGGACAACGGAAGTTATCAAAATCCGGTTCCGGGATGGAAAACCAAGTTTCCCTGGGTTGAGTTTGTCCGTTCCGAAAAAAACTTAGGTTTTGCCGGTGGAAATAACCTCGGCATGCGCGAAGCAACCGGCGATTACCTTTTTCTGATCAACAACGATACAGAAGTTACGCCCGGATTAATCGGCCGGCTGGCAGATCAGCTGGAAAAAAACCCGCAGATCGGGATTATTTCTCCCAAAATAAAATACTTCGATTCGCCGGATATTTTGCAGTATGCAGGCTTTACCAACATGAATTATTACAGTGCCCGGAACGAATGTATCGGGCAGTTTGAAAAAGATAACGGGCAATATGATCACCTCACCGGTAAAACGGGTTTTGCACACGGCGCAGCAATGATGGTGCGAAAATGTGCTCTGCGAAAAGCCGGTTTAATGCCCGAACAATTTTTTTTGTATTACGAAGAATTAGACTGGTGCGATCATTTTAAACGTGCCGGTTACGAAATATGGGTAGATATGCAGGCAGTAATTTACCATAAAGAATCAGTTTCGGTAGGTAAAAACAGCATGCTTAAAACCTATTTTATGAACCGCAACCGCATGCTTTACATCCGCAGAAACGCGCCTTTTGTGCAACGTATAGTTTTCTACCTGCACTTCCTTTTCATCGTAACACCCCGGAATATTTTTTCTTACCTGCGCCAAAATAACCCGGCTTATGTGCCGGTAATGTTCCGGTCTATCTGGTGGAATTTAACCAACCCAACAAGCAGCCGTTATTTAGGTTATCCAATCGAAATCTAATGACTATTTTTTTCTGGTTCAGCCTTTTTCTCATCTTTTACGCATTTGTTGGTTACGGCCTGGTACTGTTTGTGTTGGTAAAGTTGCGAAGGATTTTTATCGGTAAAAGAAGTATCGGCGAAATTATTGCCGATACTTTGCCAACCTGTACGCTTATCGTTGCGGCTTATAATGAAGAAGATTATATCGAAGAAAAAATCAGGAATACGTTAGCATTGCATTATCCTGCCGGCAAAATCAATTATTTGTTTATAACCGACGGATCGAACGATAAAACCCCGGAAATTATCAGCCGTTATCCGGCTATCAAGCTGATGCATTCGGATAAACGGAACGGTAAAATTGCGGCTGTACAGCGTGCGGTTGCAGCGGTAACAACCGAAACCATGATTTTTACGGATGCCAATACTTTTTTAAATCCGGATGCTTTGATTATGCTTTGCCGCCATTACGCCGACCCGAAAGTTGGTGCCGTTGCCGGAGAAAAACGTGTGAAGATCGACAGCACATCTGATGCCACAGCAGGAGAAGGTTTTTACTGGAAATACGAATCGAAGCTAAAAATTTGGGATTCTGAACTTAACTCTGTTGTTGGTGCCGCCGGCGAATTATTTAGTGTAAAAACAGCATTATACGAATCCGTTCATCCGGATAGTATTATTGATGATTTTATGATTTCCATGCTGATTGCCAAAAAAGGTTACCGCATTGTTTACGAACCCGAAGCTTACGCTACAGAAACATCCTCGGAAAATATTAAGGAAGAATTGAAACGGAAAATAAGGATTGCTGCCGGCGGTTTGCAATCCATCATCTGGCTAAAAAGTTTGTTGCTGCCTTTTAAACAACCGCTTTTGTCTTTTCAATACATCAGTCACCGCGTTTTACGCTGGACGGTTATTCCGTTTTTGATGATTGTTGCCCTGTTTTTAAATATTCTGATCGTTGCAAAAACACATCTATTAATTTATCAGCTGATTTTATCGGCGCAGGTTTTATTTTATCTGCTGGCTTTATCCGGCTGGATTTTAGAAAAACAGCAGATTAAAATTAAAGCTTTGTTTATCCCGTATTATTTCGGCGTGATGAATTACGCTGTGATTGCCGGTATTTTCCGCTATTTGTTCGGAGAACAAAGCGCAGCCTGGGAAAAATCAAAACGGAAATAGAATGTTTGTTTAATACTTCTTTTATCACCAAAAAATTAAGATTTATTTCTTTAAGCTGAAGGTTGATCGGTAGGAATAATCCTTTTTTCGCTAAAAAAATTTCGGATATCGGCTTCGCTTTTATCTTTCCAAACTTTGGTAGAATGAATAATTTTTTTGCCTTTTTTAACCAATTCTTCCGGTGAAGCCGGTAAACTTCTCCAAGAAACACCAAACGGAAGGTTGCCGCTTTCTAAATCGCCTAATTCAAAATCGGCAGCTTTGGCCAGCAAACCAAAAATATGATCTTCCTCCAAATAAATTTTTCGGATACCATAATCCGGAAGCATCTTTTTTTCGCGTAGTTTTTGCAAAAATAATTCACTAACAATATACGCTCCTCCGAAAATATTTTCACCCATTTCGTAACCGTTCAGCAAAGCTTTAATCAGTAATTGCCGCAAAGCCCAGTTGGCGCGTGGTTTAGCAAAAAAACGCCAGGTTAAAGCATAAGTAGTTATCTGGTGCATAGGCCAATAGTTTTCCACCGCATTTCCGGCAAAATCCCTTGGCTCTTTTCCTCTTTTCACAAAACCGGCGATCCCGATTTTAGGATTATTTTGAAATAAACTGATTGCTTCTTCCTGTGGATTAAAACCGGTAATTAGCGCATCCGTATCCATCCGCAGTAAAACTTTAAACTGGTAATTATCTAAAGCGTAAGTAAAAGCATGACTTAAAGTTATGTACAAACCGCCCAATAAACCGTATTGCTGCCGGTTTGTGATCACATCAATTTGGGGATGATTTTTTTTGACGACAGCTCCGGAATCTTTTTTAGAATCATCAATCAATATAATTTTATGCGTGCATAAGCAATAATAGATAATGCTGTTAACGGTATCTTCTACAAAAGCAGTTTGACATTTTGGGCCAACGGGAATTACCACAATCAGATCGTATTGCTGCTTCATATTTTTTATACGTGATCGTGCAAAAGTAAAATATAAAAAAGCACAAAAAAATCCGGCAGGGAAATCTTCCTTGCCGGATTAAGTGATTGCTATATCATTAATTAATTATTTCACTAGTTCAAATCCCCAGTCTTTCCCTTTATCAACAGCCGGTACACCGCTGGCCATCCAAACCGGCATCGGCGCGCCTTTTAAAAAGTGGTCAAAATACTGCTGTTCGCGGATAGAAATATCCTTCCTGTTTTGGCGAAGCACTAAATTGTGTGCTTCCTGATTGTATTGCAGCAACCAAACCGGCTTGTTTAGCCGGCGTAAAGCCGTAAACATTTCTATTCCCTGATACCACGGAACGGCTCCGTCTGCATCGTTCGACATGATAACCACCGGCGTTTTAACTTTCGGCAGCTGAAATAACGGCGAATTACGGATATACAATTCTGTGCTGTCCCACAAATTCGCCCCAATGCGGCTCTGTCCTTTTTCGTACTGGCTTTCGCGCGAATTGCCGCTTTCCCAACGGATACCGCCATAAGCGGAAGTCATGTTGGCAACCGGCGCACCGGCCCAAGCAGCGGCATACATATTGGTTTGGGTGATCAAAAATGCAACTTGGTATCCGCCCCAGCTTTGCCCCTGAATACCAATATGCGCTCCGTCAACCCAGGCATTTTTTTTCAGATTTTCTACACCTGAATTAATAAACTCTACCGCAGAAGCACCCGGCTGGCCTCTTTCATAACTGATATCAGGCGTAAAAACCAGGTAACCGTTGCTTACAAAATAGGAGATAGGCAGGCGCGAAGGCGTTGGCGCGGGTGGCACGTAACTGTACAAACCTTCGGATAGTTTCTCATAAAAATAAACCAGCATCGGATACTTCTTTTGCGGGTCAAAATTCTCCGGCTTGTACAAAATACCTTTTGACGGGTAACCTTTCGGTGTTGTCCAGCTTACCAATTCTGCCGTTCCCCAGTTGTATTGGCTTTGCTGCGGATTAATTGTGCTTAATTTTATTTCTTTTTTCAAATCGGAAGAAACATATAAATCCGGCGAATGCTGGTAATTCCCTTTCGTATAAATGTATTCATCACTGTTTTTAGCTTTTTGCAGGACACCGAAACTGTATGGAACCATCAGGATTTTTTCCAGGGCTTTGTTACTGCCAAATGCTTTTTTATAATATCCCCACTGTTTATTTTCCTCGTTTTGAACCAGCAGCATTAAAGGTTTTTTAGTTGGGATGTATTTCTCTTCATCATTTCCGGCGGCATTAAAACGCCTGTTTGCAGTTTGCAGCGGGTAGCGGAAAATAAGCTTATTTTTCCTGCCGAAACTATTGGTAAAATTAACTGCTGTTCCGGTTTCAGGGTCGATGTTCCAGATGTCGTACCGATCGTAAACCAATACTGCTTTGTCGCCGCTTGTCCACCCGGAAATCCCGTAAGCCGAAGGATCAGTAGGCACATCGCTATCTTCCTCACCCATTTTTGTACCTGTTTTTGCGGTCAGGTTCGTTTTTTTGCCGGTAAAAACAGCATAACTAAACCAGTTTTGATTGGTAGGATCAAACCAGATTACATAATTTCCTCCCGGCGATAACTGATAACGCGACTTTAAACGCGTATTGATTTTTTTGTAATCGCCCGTTTTTAAATCAATTAAATAAGCTTCCTGGCTTCCGCCGCCTTCCCATTGGGCCTGCACGCGCGAGCCGGTATCCGTAACACCCAAAGCATAACGCGCATCATTGTTTTCGGGCAGCACAACTTCCTGTATGCCCTGGTTTGCCAACTGTGTAAGTTTATGTGCAGCTTCTACCGGAATAATCACCGCCAAATAATTTCTGCGTAAATCGCGCTGCAAAGTGTTCAATTGCTGAGGCTGCAAATAATCGTCTTTATAATTCCAGATGTCGAGTTTGGCGTGTTCAAAATCAACCAAAGTTGTATCGGCAGGTTTTGGAATCGGTGCTGTACCGAAAAATAAGCGGCTACCGTTTTTGCTAAAATAAACCCGACCATCGCCGCTAACCGCCCATTTTTCCGGCATCCCTGCCGAGCCTGGTGCTGCAATTACTTCGGCACTGTCTTTTGTAGTATTGTAATAATATAATTTAAACGGCTTAACCTGTGCCTTTTCCGGGTTTTTTTCTGCGGTAAAAGCTAACTGTTTTCCGGCTTCGTCAAATATCGGGTTGCGGTAATTTCCACGGCCGCTGCTTACTGTTTTTACCGCATCTTTTTCAATATCATATAAATACAAACCCGATTTTACATCTTTACTTCTCCGCGGCGCAGTAACGGCAAAAACCAGCATTTTACCATTTTTATCCAACTGATAATCGGTTACATATTTAAAAGTCCGCTGTTTATTGCTGATTAATTGTTTTATAGTGAGATCTGCTCCTTCACGTGTTGGCGGCGCGATAGTTTGAGCCACAGCTCTTTTTGTGGTATCCGAAGCGATCGGTTTTTTCAAGGTATCACCGGAAGCCAGATAAGCAATTACCGAAGCTTTTTCTGCCAGTTTAAACGACCGTACTGAAGGGATTTTAGTGATTTGTTTTGAACCCAACAGCATCAACCCTAAAGTATCTTTCGGGAACTCGTCCTGCTTTTTCTTTTTGATCCGTGCTGCCCTGATTGCTGTATAAAACGGACGGATGAGGAAAGCAGCATATTTAGAATCAGCCGTAATGCGCGCCGTATCTGCACGAGGAACTGTAAACTTATTACTATTTTTAGCAGTAGAAATTGTTAAAGCTGCATCGCCCTGCTGCGGTTTCACCACATATAAAACCCATTTGCCGTCATCGCTGATGCGTTCGTTGGTGATGTTTTGCCAGCCATCATATACAGAATGGTCTAATGGTTTTTTTGCAGTTGTTTGTGCCGATGCTGCATCAAACAAAAAGCATAATAATGGCAGAAGTAATAATTTTCGCATGATTTAATCTTTTGAGAAAGCTTAAATATGCTGTTTTTACAGGAAGAATTTTGTGGGGAATAAAAAAGTTACAAAGAAGATAATCTTAATTTTGTTTTAATTACAAAGCTTCCAGTTTCTTCTCTAAATCTGAAAGTATTTCAGCTTTAATTTTCTGGCGTTGCTCTGGCATTGAAGATGGTATATTAATTTTTGTATCTGATTTCTTTTCCCGCCAGGTTTCAATAAATTTCTTAATGTAGAATATATCAAGCGACAAAAAAATTGCAAATACCAAAACCACTATTATCCACAGTCCAATTTGAATTGAAGTTTCCATGTAATCAAATCTTCTTTAACAAAGAATAAATGTATATAATTAATCCTACGATCCCTAACAAAATTACAATTGTAATAATTGTACCTAATAGTAGGAGAGAATGTTGAATAGTAGTTTGCTTCTCAACATTTAACAGAGTTAATATGCCGCCAATTGTAGCCAATAGTGCAATTAGCGCAATTAGCGCAAATTTAAAAATTTCGATTTGTAGTTTGATTTCTTCTTTTATTCCTTCAACTGTCATTTTAAATAAATATGATGCAAGCTACGTGTTATTAACTAATAATTAAATTAATAATTTCCAAAACCAAAAGAGCATCGAAAACTAAATCCCGATGCTATTTTTACCACCTAAAAACTGTTATTTCTTTTTGGTTTGGATAGCTGGTGTTTGCCTTTGCTGGCGCATCATTTCTTCCATTTTTGCAGCAAAACCGGATTTCTTTTTATTCGGATCTTCCGGTTTCTTTTTATTTTCCTGGATACGGGCATGGATTTTTTTGTCATCTACCCACAACCGGATAAAATATTGTTGGGAAAAAGTTAAAATATTCGCACAGAAATAATAATAATTTAAACCGGCCGGATAACTGTTCAGTACGCCAAAGAAAATAAGCGGCGTGATGTAACCAATATATTTCATTTGCCCCGTTGCACCCGAAGTTTGGTTGTTAAAGTAAGTTTGAATCAGGGTTGAGATCGTCATCAGCAAACACATTAAACTGATGTGATCCCAATTTAAAAACGGGATTAGTGGGAAGCTAATTACCGAATCGTAAGTAGATAAATCGTGCATCCATAAAAAACTTTGTCCGCGCAGCTCAAATAAATTCGGAAAAAAGCGGAAGAAAGCCAGAATAATCGGCATTTGGATCAGCAACGGTAAACAACCGCCCAAGGGGTTTACACCTGCTTTTTTATATAGTTTCAAATATTCCTGCTGTAGTAAAGTTGGATTATCATCGCCAACTTTACCTTTAATTTCATCCATTTCCGGCTTTAGCACACGCATTTTGGCCATTGATAAATACGACTTATAAGTAAGCGGAAACAGCACGACTTTTAATAGAACAGTTAACACTAAAATGATCAAGCCATAGTTCCAATTGAAATTTTTAAGGAAGTTAAAAACCGGTAAAACGGCAAACTGATTGATGTATTTTAACGGCCCCCAGCCTAAATCAATCTGGCGTTCCAAATGGTAACCTTGCGCTTTCAGTGTCGAAAAACGGTTCGGGCCGAAGTAAAATTCCATCGGATAGCTGGCATTTGCAGCACCGGTATAAGGCAGCTGCATTTTGGCCGACATTTGTTTTACATCGTTAGAATTTATATCGGTATTAACGCTAACGTCGGCACTGGTAAAACCATTTTTGGCAATCAGTACGTTAGAGTAAAAACGTTGCTTAAACGATACCCATTGTAGCTTTTTATCAGCATAAAGTTTCTGCTCATCTTTGGTTAAACTTAAATTATTGGGGGTTCCTTCCGTATCTTCCAAGTAAACGGTAGAGTAGGTGCGTTCCATTTTCATGTCGCGTTCTTGCTTGCGTAAACTTGCTTCCCAATCTAAAGTAACCTGGTTATTATTGGCACTAACAACATTATTCATATTGTTTAAAATCAAATTATATCCAACTTTATAACCATCACCCTTTAAAGTATAAACGTAATCGATGGATTTATTTTCGCCATAAGTCAGATGCATCGTGAGCGAACTCGAATCTGCTCCGCTTACATTTAAACCTGATGCGCTCGGCGTGAAATTCAAATCATTGGTTTGGATTGATTTGCCCTCAACATTCAAAATTAAACCAAACTTGGATTGCTCCGGGTTGAGTAAAATTAAAGGTTGCTTATCATAAGTTTTCTCGTTTTTCAATTCAACAGAAACAATCCGGCCGCCTTGAGTTGATAAAATAACTTTCAATTGTTTATTTTCTAAAAAAACCAATTTTGGGACTGCTACAGCAGCATTGCCCAGCGGGCCTTTTAATGCAGCAGAATCTGTTGCTGTTTTTTGTGGGGTAAAAGAAGCATTAGGTGTTGGTGCTTTCCGGTTCGTGCCGCCCAATCTTCTCAACGAATCCTGTGTTTTTCTATGCTGCTCTTTTTTGATTTCTTCTTGCGACGGCTTAAGTAAAAAGGTGGAACCCACCAGGATCACCAGGATCAGGAACAATCCTGTAAATGTATTTCTATCCATTCTTTTAAAGTACCAATTAAATTGTAATGTGCTTCTTTTTGGCGTAAGCCATGGAAGCGGCGACAAAGTTAACAAAAAGCGGGTGCGGATTGGCAACTGTCGATTTTAATTCCGGGTGAAATTGCGATCCGATGAAGAAAGGATGGTTTTTCAGTTCCACAATTTCTACCAAACCGTTTTCCGGATTGATGCCCGAAGGGATCATGCCGCTTTCTTCGTATTGCTGCAAGTACGCGTTATTAAATTCGTAACGGTGGCGGTGGCGCTCGTGAATATGGTTTTTGCCGTAAGCCAAAGCCGTTTTTGTATTTTTACGGATATCACAAGGATAAGAACCCAAACGCATCGTTCCGCCTTTTGCCGTAATCGTTTTTTGCTCTTCCATCATCGAAATAACCGGATTCGGTGTGTTTTCATCCATTTCGCTGCTGTTGGCATGGTTGATTTTTAAAACATTACGTCCAAATTCGATTACGGCACATTGCATACCCAAACAAATCCCGAAGAAAGGAATCTCGTTTTCGCGGACAAATCGTATCGCTTCAATTTTACCTTCAATCCCTCGCTGCCCAAATCCCGGCGCAACCAAAACACCTTGTAAACCGCGCATTTTCTCGGCAGCATTTTCAACGGTTAAAGTTTCAGAATGGATAAATTTCACATGTACTTTACATTCATTTTTTGCTCCGGCATGGATAAATGCTTCCGTAATAGATTTATAAGCATCAGGCAGCTCCACATATTTCCCAACCAAACCAATCCTGATTTCGCTTGTTGGGTTTTTCAATCTGCCTAAAAAATCTTTCCAGCTGTCTAAATTCGGGTCTTTGTTATGCGGGAGTTTCAGCTTGGTTAAAACCGTTTTATCCAGCTGTTCTTTCAGCATTAAAAGCGGCACATCGTAAATGGTTGAGGCATCGATCGATTCAATAACAGCATTGACATTTACATTGCAAAACAAAGCAATTTTTTTACGGAGTTCCTGGTTTAAATGATGTTCGGTACGGCAAACTAAAATATCCGGCTGGATACCATATTCCAGCAGCATTTTTACCGAGTGCTGCGTAGGTTTCGTTTTTAATTCTCCGGCGGCGGCAAGGTAAGGAACTAAGGTTAAGTGGATTACCAGGGAATTGCCAGAACCTGTTTCCCAGCGAAACTGCCGTACCGCTTCCACAAAAGGCAAAGATTCTATATCGCCAACGGTGCCGCCGATTTCTGTGATCACGATATCGTTTTCACCATTTTCGCCTAAAATCTTAAAATTACGTTTGATTTCATCGGTAATATGCGGCACAACCTGTACGGTTTTCCCCAAATAATCGCCTTCGCGTTCGCGGTTAATTACGTTCTGGTAAATCCTTCCGGTCGTAATATTATTGGCTTGCGAAGTCGGCGTGTTTAAAAAACGTTCGTAATGGCCCAAATCCAAATCGGTTTCGGCACCGTCTTCCGTAACGTAACATTCGCCGTGTTCATACGGATTCATCGTTCCGGGATCGATGTTGATATAAGGATCAAATTTTTGGATGGTAACCCGATAACCGCGAGCCTGTAAAAGTTTGGCTAATGAAGCTGAAATTATGCCTTTACCTAACGATGAGGTAACGCCGCCCGTAACAAAAATATACTTAGTCATGCTTTGTTTTGATGAATTTACGGCTGATTCGGATCAGAAATAAATCCTTGTGTACGGGATGCAAAAATAAGATTTTTTTCGGTTTTTGGCGGAGGAAGCTAATCGGCAGCAGTTATAATTGTTGATGATTTAGCCGGATACTTCTTTTATCAACCTAAAAATTAGGCGTTAAAAGAAGCATTAATTTGAGGTTAAATCGGAAGTTTAAGTTAAAGATCAGGCAGTTTCGGAAGAAAAACGTTTGCTGATTTTAAAAGCCGGTTTCAGTTTAAATAACTTTTTTTGCCATTCTGATTGTGGAAAACTTTTGTAAAAAGCGTTCAGTTTAACAACTTCTGCAAAGAGGGACTTGCACAGATAAGCAAACAGTATGAGCAGTAAAACAGTAATAATCCACATGCCGGAAACCAGGAACAGGACGGAATAAAACAAGGATTTGTAAATCAGGAAGCAAATTACGGCTGTTTTTATGATTGAAAATAGATTTTTCATAACGGATTCGGGCTAATAACATACTCATATAGAAAAAACCGTGCTAAAAGAAGTATTGTTACAAATACAATTCTAATTCGCCTTTGCCTTCCCGTAAAATTTCAAAATCTCCGGAAGTACAATCCACAACCGTTGAAGCTACATTTTCGCCGTAACCGCCATCAATTACAATATCAACCAGGTTTTGATATTTTTCGTGGATCAGTTCCGGATCGGTAGAATATTCTAAAATATCGTCGTCATCCTTAATAGAAGTGGTGAGGATCGGATTGCCCAAAGTTTTTACAATTTCCCGCGGGATATTATTGTCCGGAATCCGGATTCCCACCGTTTTTTTATTAGAACTCAATAACTTCGGCACCAAACTACTGGCATTAAAAATAAAAGTAAACGGGCCGGGCAATGCTTTTTTTAGCACCCTAAAAACAGTATTGTCGATCGGTTTGATATAATCCGAAATATGGCTGAGATCATAACAGATGAACGACAGATTAGCTTTATTGCAGTTCATTTTGCGCAGCTGGCAAACAGCTTCGATGGCTTTTTGATTGGTGATATCGCAACCCAAACCATAAACCGTATCAGTTGGATAAATTACCAATCCGCCTTTGCGCAGCACTTCGGCAACTTGCGCAATTGCTTTTGTGTTTGGGTTTTCAGGATAAATTTTCAGGAGCATAATGATTAAATTGGTTTCTTGGGAAATAGTTTTGTAAAGGATGATGCTTAGGTACAGATTTTAAATGTATGATGACTATAAATTCCCTGTTATATTTCTTTAAATCTGCTATGCTTTTCAGCTGTAAAAATTGAAATAATCTATTCCGATTTTTTTATTTTAAGACGAATTTAATTCGTCACACATTTTTAAAAACATAAAACAGGCACTTCTTTTTATCGATAAAAAGAAGTGTCCTGATTTTATACCGGTAAAAGAAGTATCGCGTAATTTTGAATTTAATAATTCAACTTAAACACATCGTTTAAATTATTGCTGGAAGTGGTGCTTACTTTTAAATCGTTTATAAAACCGGTGCTTAATTCGTAAACCCAGCCATGCACGGTTAAATCTTTCCCGTTTACCCAGGCATTTTGGATGATGGATGTTTTACATAAATTGTGTACACCTTCCAGCACGTTAAATTCTACTAAGCGATTGGCGCGCTGCACCTCGTCGCTAATCAAATCAAGCTCAGAAGCGTGCAAGCGGTAAATGTCTTTGATATGCCGCAGCCAGTTATCAATAATGCCGTACGTTTTATTGGTTAGTGCTGCTATCACGCCACCGCAGCCATAATGGCCGCAAACAACTACATGCTTCACTTCCAATACATTAACTGCGTAATCCAGCACAGAAAGCATGTTCATATCGGTGTGCACAATAACGTTGGCAATGTTGCGGTGCACAAAAATTTCGCCCGGTTTGGTATTCGTAACTTGGTTGGCTGGCACACGGCTATCCGAACAGCCGATCCATAAAACAGGCGGCTTCTGTCCGTTTGCCAGTTTAGTAAAGTAGTCGGGGTCTTCCTTTAAAGTTTCGGCCACAAATTTTTTATTGCCTTCCAAAAGGCTTTCGTAGGTAATGTGGCTGGTATCGTGGATATGATTATTTGTTGCACTCATGATATTTATTTTTTTATTGGCGTTGAGGCCGTAAACTAAGCGTTAATAGTTTGTTTTCTTTTGAAAGGATAAGTCAAAATTTTAACCGTTCGGTGGAGGATTAACGATGAAATATCGTAATATAAAATAGTTAATAAAATCAGCGGGATGAAGTAAAATATCCTAAAATCGTACGTTTCAAACATAATCCCTCCGATAATACCGCCGGCCAGGTAAAAGCTTAAAATGGTAAAACGGATCATCAGCCGCTGTTTTACCGGGCCGGTTTTGCCTTTTTCGGTATGTAAATATTCGGAAAGTTCTCCGCCTAAATCTGTAAACAAACCGGTTAAATGCGTGGTTTTAACCAAACCGCCCGAAATGGTAGAAACCAAACCGTTTTGCAAACCCATCGAAAACAGCATGGCACCGATGATAACTTCCCGTTCCGGCTGCGTTTCGGTGTAGTAATTATGGCCGTAAACCGCAACTATAAAAAGGATGATAATTTCGATAAAAATCGGGACAGCATGGGCACGGTAACTGCCTTTTTTACTGTAAGTTTTGGTAATAAAGTTTGCCGAAAACGCGCCCAGTAAAAACATAAACAGCCACAAAGCATAAACCATTATGTCGTGGTGTTCCTTATTTACAATTTTTCGGGCGAGCATGGCCACATGGCCGGTTATGTTGCTGGTGAACGATAAAAAGGCAATTACGCCGGCAACATTTGTCATCCCGGCAACAAATGCCGTAGACGAGGCCAGCAGCAAATTATCTTTCAGCGTACGTTCTTCCTTTGTTTTTCTTAACATAGAAGGAGTAATAAGTGTAAATTACTTAATTAACAATTGTACCGAAACGATCTTTATAAATGATGTTTACGGCAAAATAAAATTTTAAAATTAGTAATTAAGCGAGATCGGGAGGAGGCGTAAGGATTGGCGGAAAATGGGTTTGTTTAAATAATGTTTCCTGCCGGCGGTAAAGTAAATTTACGGCATTTACAACTGGCACAAACTCATAAAGATGAACAAAAGATTCGTCCATACCTTTTTTTACTTTGCTGAAATCTTTGGCATCGGCAGGTTTTTCATCGTCTTTATCCTGATCGTTAATCAGCACTACCGTTTTAATTTGTTTTGAAAAATGACCGATAAAAACAGCTGTAACCGGAAGCAAAATTTTAATCGTGAGGATCAAAATAAAGCCGGAACAGCACAGATATTTAAAAGTATTTTTAAGCATTGTTTCCGCAAAAATAAAAAATACTTTAAGGTTTAGTTTGATGCAGATTTTATTTCTACCGCTAAAATGGTTTCCGATAATGTTTATTATTATATTTTTGGTTGATAAAAGAAGCATGGCATGAAAGAATACGGCGGGCGGCATTTGGTATCCGGTAAGTTGAAATCAGAAGTTTTAAACAGCATCTGATGTCTGTTTTGCGTTATCTGCTGCTTCCTTTTTCCTGGATTTACGGACTGGTCATCATCACCAGAAATTATTTTTATGATGCCGGTATTTTCAAAAGTAAAAAATTTGATCTGCCGGTAATCGTTGTTGGAAACCTGGAAGTTGGCGGCGCAGGTAAAAGCCCGATGACAGAATTTTTGATTAAACTTTTAAAACCTCAGTATAAAATTGCTGTGTTAAGCCGCGGTTACGGCCGGCAAACCAAAGGCTTTTTTTATGCCGGTAAAAACAGTACGGCCAAAACGGTGGGCGACGAGCCGGCGCAATTCAAACAAAAATTTCCGGAAATTACGGTTGCCGTTTGCGAAAGCAGGGTAGCAGGTGCGGAAAAACTGGAACCGAACCACGATTTAATTTTGCTGGATGATGCTTTCCAGCATCGGGCTTTAACACCGGGTTTTAGTATTTTGTTATTTGATTACGGCAAACTTAACCAGCCGCATTTTTTGCTTCCCACAGGAAATTACCGCGAACATTTTTCGGGTAAAAAACGGGCTGATGTTCTCGTCATCAGTAAATGTCCGCCTGATTTATCCGCAGAAAAACAGCAGCAGATTCGCGGCGCAATGCTTTTTTTACCGCATCAAAATTTGTTTTTTACTTCGATTGTTTATCTGCCTTTCCAAACGTTTTTTCCTTCAGGAGATGCTGTTTTTACCGGCTCAAAATCTACCTTGTTTCTGTTAACCGGCATCGCCAATCCGAAACCGTTACTGCAATATTTGCGTAAGCAATCAGCAGCGGTTGTGCAGTATAAATATCCCGATCACCATCAGTTTACCATCAAAAATATAAGTAAACTTGTTGCAGATTTTGCAGCTTGTGCATCAAATAAAAAAGCAATCATCACAACAGAAAAAGATGCGCAGCGTTTACAGGAACCTGCTTTACAAAAGCTGCTGGCCGGTTTGCCGGTTTTGATAGCACCGATCGGGATTGCTTTTTTAGATAATACCGGGCAAAACTTTGAGCAGATCGTAGAAAATTATGTTAGAAAGTATCAGAAAAACAACCGCTTATATACAAAGCCGGATTAATGGTTTTGAACCCGAAATCGGTATTATTTTAGGGACAGGGTTGGGTGGATTGGTAAATGAGATGGAGGTGGAAAAACAGCTGATGTACAGCAATATCCCGGATTTCCCGATTTCTACCGTAGAGTTTCATTCCGGTAAACTGATATTCGGAATGCTTGCCGGTAAAAAAGTGGTTGCCATGCAGGGCCGTTTGCATTATTACGAAGGTTACTCAATCCGGCAGATTACGTTTCCGGTGCGGGTTATGAAGATGCTTGGCATTAAAACTTTATTGGTTTCTAACGCAAGCGGCGCGCTAAATCCGGCTTATAAAAAAGGCGATTTAATGGTGATTGAAGATCATATCAACCTACAGCCCGATAGTCCGCTGCGCGGAAATAATGATG
This sequence comes from Sphingobacteriaceae bacterium, assembly GCA_903642215.1. Taxonomy (GTDB): domain Bacteria; phylum Bacteroidota; class Bacteroidia; order Sphingobacteriales; family Sphingobacteriaceae; genus Mucilaginibacter_A. The sequence continues at coordinate 60,802 of CAHJWG010000004.1, forward strand.
AAGAGCTTGGGCCGCGTTTCCCGGATATGAGCGAACCTTATGATCAAAAACTAATTGGCAAAGCCTTAGAAATTGCCGGTAAAAATAGTATCGCCTGCCATAAAGGTGTTTACGTTTCTGTAACCGGCCCGAACCTGGAAACCCGTGCAGAATACCGCTACCTGCGCATCATAGGCGGTGATGCGGTGGGCATGAGTACCGTGCCGGAAGTAATTGTGGCCAACCACATGCGGCTGCCGGTTTTTGCGATTTCTGTAATTACGGATGAAGGTTTCCCGGATGATTTAAAGCCTGTTTCGGTAGAAGAAATTATCGCTGTAGCGCAGGAAGCAGAACCTAAAATGACGATTATCCTTAAAGAACTGATTACCAAATTGTGATAACCAAGCCGCTTAAATTTTTATTTTTATTGTACTTATGCTGTTCTGTAGGTTCTGTTTTTGCACAATACGGCAGAACAAACAGTACCGCAACAACCAATCCGTTTGCACAGGATACAACCAAAAGAAGGCCGGCCAAAGTATTAACAGACGACCAGCTGCTGGATAGTTTGCGCAAAAAAGACGACCACAAAGGCGATTCTGTTATTTTTACGTCGAAGTTTATCCGCGTAACCAACGAGAAATTATTGAATGACAGTACGCAGGTTTTGCCGCTGGATACCACGCTGAATAATTTTGAAAATTACAGCATTTTATATCAGCCCCGCAGCCCGAAAATTGGTTTGGGCAACTTAGGTTTAGCCTACCGTAACCTGCTTTTTGAACCTGCCAAAGCCATCGGTTTTGATGTTGGCCTGCACTTTTTAGATGCTTATTTATTAAAACCCGAGGATGTAACTTATTACCGCGCGCGCACGCCTTTTACCAATTTATATTATGTAAACGGCTCGTTAAAAGAGCAGGTTTTTAGGGTAACGCATACGCAGAATATCAAACCAAACTGGAACGCCGGCTTCAATTTTAACCGGATTGGCTCTGTCGGGTTTTATCCGAGGCAAAAATCAGATCATTTGGAAGCAGCCATTTTTACCTGGTACGAATCTAAAAGCAAGCGTTATAACCTGCTGGCAAACCTCAACTTTAACAATTTAAAAGCACCGGAAAACGGTTCGATAATTGATTCCACAATTTTTAAGAAGGATAATAACAGTACCGGAACCATCAACGCCAACAGTTCACTGGCTAAAAGTTCCCAGCCGGTGAGGCTGAATAACTCGAGGGACAACTGGCACGACAATAGTTTTTACATCAAGCAGTTTTATTACATCGGCCGGGCCGAAGGCTTAAAAACCGGGGCAGGTTCCTCGTCCAGCGTGTTGCCCACGCAGCGTATTTCGCATACTTTTACTTACAACAGCCGGCAGTACAAGTATTTACAGGATGAGGCGGATCCGAATAACCGCGTTTTCCCGCTGCATCGGTATGATACTTTATATTCCAGGGATTCTCTGTCTGTTAAACATTTGCGGAATGAGTTTTCTTACAGTTTTTACCTTCGGGGAAATGCCGTAAAGTTTGTGCGTAACGAGTTGAAACTGGATTTAGGCTTGGTGCACGATTATTATAAATATAGTCAGTGGGTACGTAGTCCGGGGCAGATTTCTACCACGAACGTTCAGCTGGCCACCTCCAACGTAAATTCTTTTCAGGATATAACTTTAAAAGCTCGTTTGGGATATAATTTAAGCGACCGTGCCGCCTTAGATGTTAATTTGCAGCAGGTTACGCTCGGGCGTGAATTCGGCGATTATCTGTATGATGCCAAACTGGATGTTTTGCTCGGCAATAAAATCGGGCGTATTATTATGGAAGCTTATACGCAAAGCAATACGCCGCCTTTAATTTATACAAACTGGATTTCGAGCCATTATCAGTTTATCAACAATAATTTCAGTAAGCCTAAAACCACCGGTTTATCTTTTAATTATTTAAATGAAAAGCTGCAGCTGGATGCCAAAGCCGAATATTTTTTGTTGGGAAATTATCTGTATTTTGGTTTATCTGATACAACTGCCGAATATTCAAATAATTTAAAAGCAATGCAAGCCGGCGGATCGATCAGTTTATTAAAACTAAGTTTGGCTAAAAACTTTACCTGGCACAATTTACATTTTGATAATTTCCTGGTTTATCAAAAAACAAGCAACGCAGATATTTTGCGCACACCGGATTTTTATACCTACAACAGCTTATCCTACACAAAAAAGTTTTTTAATGTATTGAATACCAATTTCGGTATCGCCATACGCTATAACACCACTTACCTGGCGCAAGCTTATGCGCCCGGCATCGGCCAGTTTTATAACAATTCGAGTATTAAATTTCCAAGTTATCCGGTGGTCGATCTTTTTATAAAAGGTACTTTACGCAGAACAAATATTTTTTTAAAGTATGATTACGCTAACCAGGGATTATTTAGCAAAGGGTTTTATACCGTTGTAGCGCCGGGTGCAAATGCTAACAATGCAATCGGTTATCCCATGCAGGATGCATTGCTGAAGTTTGGCGTAAGCTGGAATTTTTATAATTGAGATGATTATTTTTGCTGTCATTTCGACCGCAGGGAGAAATCTTTATTGAATCGAAAAAAACTTAAATCGATTAATAAAGGTTTTTTCCGATGGTTTAAATAACAGCTAATGCTTCTTTTAGCACTATAAAATCGTCATTCAAATTTTTTATGCCGATAAAACAGCATCAGGTTTTTTGCTTCTTTTTCTTCGCCGCAGGGAACAAAACATTATTCAAAATCAAGCGGTAACCCGGCGAATTCGGGTGTAATTTTAAATCTGTTGGCGGGTCGCCGATGGCGTGCTGGTAATCTTCCGGATCGTGACCGCCGTAAAAAGTCCATTGCCCTTTGCCGTAATCACCATGAATGTAGCGTGCTTCGCCATTAGTTTTCATCTCGCCTAAAACCAAAACATTCGGCTTTAATAAATCCTTGCGAAAAGCAGTGGTTAATCCCATAAAACCTTTTACAACTTTATCATGGTTTTGGGTGAGCATAGACGGAACAACATCCCATTTTGCCGAAAAATCAAATAAAGTAAAAAAATCCTGGCTCCGTTCTACCGTTCGGGTAGCGGTTACATCGATGTTGCTGAAGCTGTGGCTGTACGGGTTTTCATCCAGTTTAAAGTTTTGAAAAGCAAAAGTTTTGTTAAAATCGAGTTTGGATTGCGCGCCCGGATCGGCTGCATCGCCATCAAACATACGCTCGCAAATATCTGTCCCTTCGGCTGCTAAAGCGATATCAAAAGTATCCGTGCCAGAACACATTGCAAATAAAAAACCGCCGCCCGCACAAAAATCCCGAATGTCTTTCGCTACGGCCAGCTTCATTTGCGATACCTTTTTAAAACCTAATTTACCAGCCAATGCTTCCTGCCGCTGCTGATCTTCCATATACCAGGGTGCGTTGTGGAATGCGGCGTAAAACTTGCTGTACTGGCCGGTAAAATCCTCATGGTGCAGGTGCAGCCAGTCGTATTTTGGCAGTTCACCTTTGATGATTTCCTCATCATATAAAACCGTGTACGGGATCTCGGCATACGTTAAAACGAGTGTAACGGCATCGTCCCAGGGCAATTTACTTTTGGGCGAATACACAGCCATTTTAGGTGCTTTCTCTAATTTTACCATATCCATATTGGCGGAAGGATCGGTAATTTCTGTTAAAATGGCGGTTGCTTTTCCATCTGCTAAAACCTCGTAACTCACGCCTCTGATCTTGCATTCGGCTTCAGCTTTCTGGTCATATTTCAGCATAAAACTGCCGCCGCGATAGTTAAGCAGCCAATCTACCTCTTCGCCGTTTTTTAAAATCCAGAACGCAATGCCGTATGATTTCAGGTGATCATGCTGCGTTTCGTCCATCGGGATTAAAATGTAAGCGGCCTGCACTGCGATGGAAGTTAAGGCAATAATTAAGGTGATAAAAACAGCACGGACACTTATCATTCTAAATCCTTTTTGAAAATTGATATTCATACCAAAATACTAACTTTGCACCTCTTAAACAAAAAAATGAGCAAAGCAATTATTAAAACCGACAAAGGCGACATGACCGTAGAATTTTACGAGCAGGATGCGCCGAATACCGTAGCAAACTTTACAAAATTAGCAAAAGATGGCTTTTATAATGGTGTGGCTTTTCACCGCGTAATCCCGAATTTTATGGTTCAAACCGGTGATCCGCTTTCTAAAGATCCGGCAACCGCATCGCGCGCCGGCAGCGGCGGCCCCGGTTATAAAATTGATTGCGAGTTAACCGGCGAAAACCAGTACCACGACCGCGGTGTACTTTCAATGGCCCACGCAGGCCGCAATACTGGCGGTTCACAGTTTTTTATTTGCCACAGCCGGGCAAATACCGCGCATTTAGACCGTAACCATACCGTTTTTGGTAAAGTTGTGGATAATGTGGATGTGGTAGATCAAATCCGTCAGGGCGATAAAATTACCAGCATTGAAGTGATAGATTGATAAAAGTTTTAAGTTATAAGTGGTAAGTTTTAAGTATTTAGCGTAAACCTTTTACGAGGGTACTGATCTGATTTACTACTTAAAACTTACAACGTAAAACACAAAAAATGAATTTACATGGAATAGTATCCGTTTCTGGGAAACCAGGTTTGTGGCGGGCTCTAACGCAAAGCAAAACAGGCTTTATACTGGAAAGTTTAGACGAGCAAAAACTGAAGCTGGTAGTTAACCTAAGTACTGCAAAACTGGCTGCCTTAGAAGAAATTACTGTTTTTGGCGAGACAGAAGATTTAAGGCTGCCGGATATTTTAGAGCGCATGAAAACGCTTGCGACTATTCCTGATGCCAAGAAAGCAGACGGAAAAGCTTTACGTACTTTTTTTAGGGAAGCAGCGCCGGACCATGATGAAGAAAAGGTTTACGCTTCGGATATTAAGAAGATAATTTCCTGGTTTGAAATTTTAAAAAACCGACCGGAATTTAATGCAGAACCGGAAATTCCTGCACCTGCAGAGACAGAAGATCCGGCAGAATAAATCGCTACTGTCATCTCGACGATAGGAGAGATTTTCATCAAAGAAAAAATTATATTATTGAAAGAAGATTTCTCCTTTCGTCGAAATGACAGGGTGCTTCTTTTATCAACCTAAAATATAGGTGATAAAAGAAGCATCTTGTTTTGGCAAACCTGCGGTTGTTGAGATTATGTTCTTTTGTGTTGAAACAAAAGAACCAAAAGATCAAGCATTTCGGATCGCCTCCGGGCGAAATGCAGCCCAACGCGCCTGGGTGCAAACTTTGCTAACGGCTTTGTACGGTTGTGATTTTGCGCGTAGCTTAACGTTATCCTGAATTTATTTCAGGATTCCCTCACAAAAGCTGGCAGACATTGCATGTGAGATGCCGAATAAATTTCGGCATGACAAAACACATCATACTCCTTTTAATACCTGATTTTTACAAACCAAACAGAGCCATTATAATGGTATGCCCCCAGGTGTGGTGGGAAGACAAAACGTCCGGAAGGGATCGGGTTTGTCTTGAATCTTTGGTTCTTTTTGTTCAAGCAAAAAGAACGATAAGAAAAGACGAACAGCCCATTAAAAAAAATCAACAACTTGTATTACTGTAACTTTCTACCAAAAACTCCGGTTCAAAGGTGCAGTGCTGGATGTTTATATGCAGCAGTTCGTGCCGTAATTCTTCTTTGATATAGCCGAAAGAATTAATTGCTTTCTGATCAATCACCACGTGGGCAGTCAGCGCGTTTTCTGTAGTGCTCAATGCCCAGATATGTAAATGATGCACATCCAAAACACCTTCAATTTTAAGCATCGCCGCGGTTACCTTTTCCAGATTCAGTTCTTTCGGTATCCCGTCCAAAGAAAGCCGCAAACTTTCTTTCAACAGGTTCCAGGTTCCGCCAATAATTACCAAAACGATAATCACACTAACCAAACTATCTACCCAAAACCAGTGTGTAAAATAAATCAGCACGCCGGAAACCACTACGCCAAAAGATACAACCGCATCTACAGCCATGTGTAAATAAGCACCTTTAATGTTCAAATCCTTTTCCTTGCCCTGCACAAAAAGCCATGCAGTTGAAGCATTTACTAAAATCCCGGCGAAAGCAATCCAGGCAATTGTGCCGCCGGCAATCGGTTCCGGGTGGATAAAACGCATCACAGCTTCGTAAGCAATAATTACAACTGCCAGCATCAAAATAATAGCATTTAACAGCGAAACGATAATGGTAGAACGCTTGTAACCATACGTATATTGATTGTTTTTGGCTACGCCGGAAAGCTTAAAAGCCAGTAATGCCAAGGCCAAACTGGCTACATCACTTAAATTATGGCCGGCATCTGTTAATAAAGAAAGGGAATGGGTGTAAAAGCCACCGATCACTTCGGCAATCACAAAAGCTGTATTCAGGATAATCCCGATAACAAACGCCCTGGTTAAATGCGTAATTTTTGGCGCGTGGTCGTGATGATGATGTGCGTGGTCGTGGGGCATAACGCAAATTTAGTTAATCAGTTGCGGGTTTTTGGTTGCAAGTTGTAAGTTCTTGATCGGTTTTCTTGCCTTAAATCCGCTCCTCATACCCCAAACCTCGCTCCTTCCTACTCATGATGATAAGGTTCGCCCTTCAAAATTGTAAAAGCGCGGTAAACCTGTTCCACAAAAAACAAACGAACCATTTGGTGCGAAAAGGTGAGTTTGGATAAAGAAAGTTTTTCGTTTGCGCGCTGATAAACAGAAGCATCAAAACCATACGGGCCGCCGATTATAAAAACCAGGTTTTGGGTTGAGGCCAGCATCCTTTTATTCAACAAATCTGCAAACTGCAAGGAGGAAAGTTCCGAGCCGCGCTCATCCAGCAAAACCACATAATCAGTCGAATTCAGCTTTTTCATAATCAGTTCGGCTTCCTTTGTTTTTTGCTGATCCTGACTTAAACCTTTGGTGTTTTTCAGTTCCGGAATTTCTAAAAATTCTAGTTTAATGTAATGTTTTAATCGTTTCAGGTATAAATCTATGCCTTCCATCAAATATCTTTCTTCGGTTTTCCCGAGGGATAGAAGCGTGATTTTCATAAGCAGGAGCAGAATTAATATCAGCCTTTTGAGCTGAATTGGATATTTTCGCCAAAGTATTTACAAAGTTATAGATTAAAATCAGGACTGAATGACTGCGCAGGAACAGGAAATTTTTAAAAGTTATGCTCAAGAAGCCAAATCACTTTCAACAAAAATTTTACTTTATAAAAAACGTATTAATCAGATTTCTTTTTCTCGGCTGATTGTTTTTTTTGCAGGAATTATCCTGATTTACGCTTTAGGAAGTATTAGTTTTAGTTATGTGATAACGATCGTTATATCAATGATAACAGTTTTTTTTCGATTGATACAGAAACAATCTAAACTACAAAAAGAACTGGTTTTTGATGAGAACCTGTTATCTGTTTTGAACAATGAAATTGACCACTTAAAAGAAGCAAAAAACAGTTACGATGCCGGTGCCGGTTTTGCAGACGGATTCCATACTTATACCGATGATCTTGATATTTTTGGCGAAAATTCTCTGTTTCATTACGTTAACCGCTGCAATACGCAATTCGGCAAAAGTATTTTAGCCGACTGGTTTAAAGCGCCGGTAGAAAAAACACTGATCGAAAACCGGCAACAAGCACTGGCCGAACTTCAAAATCATCAGTTAGAAGCTTTAAATTTTCGGGCGCAGCTAATTAACTTTAAAGGAAACGAATTTAACAAATTAACTTCTGCGTTGCAGGAAAACCTGAAGCAAAAGCTAACTTTCATCAATAAAAACTGGCTTAAAACTTATGTAAAAGTGCTGCCGTTTTTAATTTCTACTATAATTATCGGTACTTTTTTTAGCAGTATATTTTTAAAGCTTCTTGGTTTTTTAATGCTGTTTAACTTTCTCCTGAGCGGGTTTTTCTCTAAACAGGTTAATCAGGTTTATGGTAGCTTTAGTAAAAGCAGTTTGCAGCTTTCGGCTTTTGCTGCTATTTTGAAATGGATTGAAGAAATATCTTGGAAAAGCACTTACCTGCAAAACCTGGTTGCAAATTGTAATTCTTCCGGCAAACAAAAAGCACATCAGCAGATGGATGCGCTTGCCAAAATTTTATCGCAATTTGATTACCGGCTGAATATGATTGTTGGTACAGTTTTAAATTTATTGCTGCTTTGGGATTTGCGCTGTACCGTAAAACTGGCAAACTGGTACAAAACGGCAGCTAAAAATGTAACCGATAGTTTCGAGGTAATTTCTTCTTTTGAAGCATTAATCAGTTTAAGTACGCTGCATTACAATCATCCCGATTGGCCTTTTCCTCAAATTAAAGAAGATTTCGAGATTGAAACCATTGCGCTTGGTCATCCGCTAATTGCCAAAGCAAAACGCATCAGCAATAACTTTAGCATGAAACAAAAAACGGTTGATGTGATTACAGGTTCTAACATGGCGGGCAAAAGTACGTTTCTGCGTACGCTGGGCATCAATTTGGTTTTAGCTTATGCCGGTGCGCCGGTTTGTGCCGAAAGTTTAACCGTTCCAGTGATGAAATTGGTGAGTTATATGCGCATTAAAGATTCGTTAAATGAAAGCACTTCCACTTTTAAAGCCGAGTTAGACCGTTTAAAAATGATCCTCGAAAAAACCGCTGCCGAAACGGATGTACTTGTTTTGATTGATGAAATGCTGCGCGGCACCAACAGTAAAGATAAATATGCCGGTTCTAAAGCTTTTATCGAACGTTTGGTTGCGCAACAAACTGCTGCTTTAGTGGCCACACATGATCTGCAAGTTGCCGATTTGGCTGATGAACATCCGGATTTAGTGCGCAACTTTCACTTCGACATTAAAATGCAAAACCAGGATATGTTTTTTGATTACAAGATTAAAGATGGTGCCTGCAAAACTTTTAATGCTTCAATTTTGCTAAGGGAAATTGGTTTACGTGTGGAGTGAATTCGTAATTGTCGGAGCTTCTTTTATCGATTAAATTCGATAAAAATTATTATTAATTTTAGTTTTAAAAAAACTTAATATTTACTAAATAATTTAGTATCATTGTGTTATGGAAAATCCAATTTCAGTTGCTAATTTTTTCGTGAACAAATCTCTTTACGGCGGCGAAGAATTAACGCCGATGAAAGTTTTAAAATTAGTTTATTTAGCACACGGATGGAACTTGGGTTTAAAGGAAAGCCCGTTACTTACAGAAGCGGTTCAAGCTTGGAAGTACGGTCCGGTAGTTAAATCTGTGTACGAATCATTCAAAAAATACAAAGACGCGCAAATAGAATCTTTAAGTTTAGATGTACAAACCGGAACTTATATTCTGCCGAAAAATACTGACGTTACTTTATTGCTTAACAAGGTTTGGTCTGTTTATAAAGATTATAGCGGCTTGGAATTATCTACCTTAACTCACGAAAAAAATAGTCCCTGGGATATTGTATGGAACAAAGAAGGCGGTAAAAGTAAAATGGCTGCCATTATCAGGAACGATTTAATAGCAAGTTATTATAAGAAAAAAGCCAACCTAAATTAATGTCGGATTTAGACAGGATTGGCGAGCCGTCTCCAAAAAGTATCGATAAAATTGCTGAAGAAGAAGAAAGGGCAATTATTTCAGACTCCCGTAGGAAAACTAGAGTTAATAACGTAAAAAACTGGTGTTACATAGTTGTTATCAGCTTTTTTACGCTGTCGATCATAACTATAATTTTGATAAGGATACTCCACCTTGTCCTGCCTTTATAAAAAGACTGGCTTACCAAAGAACAGCTTGCAAGTATCAATGATTTCTTTGTTGACGGTTCAATAGGAGGTTTGATTGTTGGCTTCTTAAAATCAGATATTATGGACAAAGAAAAATTGTAAAAAGACAATACTTGGATTGCTTTGTAATTACTCTTGTTAAGAGCAAAAAAATACATTTATAAAGCAAATCCTCTTCAATTTTCCCGCTTTGCTTAATACTTCTTTTATCCACCTAAAAAATTGGCAATTGTAATTAAAAAATTATCAATAGATTTTTTGGGCGTGTCCCTACGCTGCGGGCTTTCCGCTGCTATCCCTCACGCGGTTGTAAACACTACACTAACGTTTCAGCATGCTTCTTTTATCACCTAAAAATTAGTAATTGTACCTTAGTTTATCAACAGGATTTTCTTTAACTACTTTAATGGTTTGCAAGCAAACTGTTACTACAACTATACCGATTGAAATAGCCAAAGCAATGGCAAAAGGGCTTATGGAAAGATGGATGCGATAGGTAAATGTTGCCAACCATTTGTTGGCGATAACCAAGGAAACAGGCCACGCAATAAGATTAGCTATCAGGATCATATAAAAAAATGGCTTGTTCAAAATCAGGATCAAACTTTCCTGTGTTGCGCCCAATACTTTCCTGATGGCAATTTCTTTCATACGGATATGAATAGCGTGTGCCGCCGAAGAAAAAAGGCCCAAAGAGGCAATAAAGATGGCTAAAAACGAAAAATAAAGAAGAACGGATTGTAACTGTTCCTGCTTTACAAAAAGCTGACCGTATAATTCATCCAGAAAATGATAATTGAAATTATCTCCGTCAAGCTTATCAATGCTGCTCCATTCACGATTTAAAGTGGCCAGTATTGCCGGTAAATAATTAGTTTGCGCATTGATCATAATCTGTGTTTTTTGTGCAGCAGTGCAGGGGCTGTTCATCAAATAAAAAGTTGGTTTAATATTTTCTTCAAAACCGTAAGCTTTTACATCTTTAATTACGCCGATTATTTTATGTTCGCCGCCGCAGCCATTTACAATTTTGCCGATAGGATCTTTAACTTCCATCATCCTCGCTGCAGATTCATTGATCACAACATTTGCAGAATCGTTTTTAAAAGACGGAGAAAAAACCCGTCCTTCTTTTAACCGGATATTTAAAGTCTCAAAATACTCATAATCAACAGCAATCGTATTCATCGAAATCACTTTACTTTGAATCGAATACTCATAGGAAGCAGGCAAAATACCGCCCGGGATATTAGAAGCAACGGTTACGTAATTTACACCAGGCATAGCTTTTATACGGTTCCGCACAGACTCAAACTTGTTCGGGTTATTGTACAGCATTTGATTATCTATGTACACAACTTGTTTAGCAGTAAAACCGGGATCTTCGGTTTTCATATAAGTAACTTGTTGATTGATAGTGATCAGAATTACAATAAAGATAATTGCAAAAGTAAATTGAAACACAGTTATAGAACTTCTTATCCAGGAAGTTTTTTCGCCTTTAGAAAACTGGTTTCCCCTCAATACATCAGCAGGATTAAAACCAGCCATAACCATGGAAGGATAAATTCCTGCCAATATTGTAAGTGTTACAAGTACAACAAATAGTTGAATTATAATCTTGAAATCAATCCCTGAAATTAATAGGTTTACTTGTAATAACTGGTTAAAATAAGGCAATACAAATGTTGTTATCGTAAAAGCAAAGCTTAGGGCGATAAGGCATTGGATAAATATTTCCAGTAAAAACTGAAAGGTAATCTGCCATTTAACTACGCCGTTAACTTTTTTAACACCAACCTCTTTAGCGCGTTTGTATGCCTGGGAAATATAAAGATTTGTAAAGTTAACGCATGTTACAATCAATATAATTATAGCCAAAATGATAAGGCCTTTTACAATCTGATCATTTACCGGAGAACCATAATGAGGTTTTAAATGCAGATTTTTTAAAGGGTCTAAATAAATAACTGCTGTTTTAGATTTTGCCAATGCTTCCCTGGCTACCCGGCTCGTATCTGTTAATGCAGCTTCTTTATAAATTTTATCAATTTTTTTTGAAAGCAGGTTGATATCCGTATGAGGTTTTACCAGTAAATAAGTTTGATAAATCTGGTTGGTATAGCTTTGGTCTTTCCCTTGGGTAATATCCTGCGCAAACCCGATACAATCGAAGTTTAAATTAGTATTGTTGGGTGCATCTTCCGCCACCCCGGCAACAGTCATCGGCATCCCTGCCTTTGACATCATATTCACGATCTTGTTTTGAACAAGCTTATCTCCGGGAAAAAGTACGTTAGCCGTTCCTTTTGATAGCAACATGGTAGGCGTAGTGCTTTGCGGGTTTAAATTGAATCCTTTAGGTTTAACACCCAGTATTCTGGCTACGGAGTAATCAGCTCCAACCCATTTTTTGATCAGAAACTTTCCGGATTTAGTGTAAAACGGCATCTGAAACAAAGCTGTATTTGTCCTTCCTGTTTCTTCAACTTCCGGGCACTGGCTCTTTACTGCTGCCGCTAATTTGCCAGGCGTGTAAGGCGAAGGGCCGTTTGGCAGTTCCATTTCAACCAGAAAAATATTGTTGATATTTTTATTCCAGCCATCATAACTGTTTTCATTATTGATGTATAAAGTAACAAGAATGAAACCTGCCAGCCCAAGTGCCAATCCTGTAATGTTTAAAAGATTGTACCATTTACCTTTTACAAAAGAGCGAATGGCAATTTTAAAATCCAGTTTATTCATTGTATTGTTTTATCAAAAACCTGTTCTGTTAATCGAAGTGTAATTCAATCCAAAAAATTCAGCACATACTAAGCCAATATAAAAGTTACTTAAAAACAGAATTATTGGTTAAAATTAGTGTTCGGTAACGAACGGTACCGTGCGCTTTTATTACAGTTTCTTAACGCTTGTTTAGATTTACGTTTAGAAAAAAGCCATGCTTCTTTTACCAGGTAAAAATGCTTAATCGTTTTTTCTTGGGCGTGCCCCTGCGGGTCGGGCTATCCGCTGCAAGTCCTCGCTGCGCTGCGGGCTTTCCGCTGCTATCCCTCACGTGAAGCTGCACAACCGGTTTACTTTTATATAATACTTCTTTTATCACCTAAATTTACAAATCCATTCCGGCCGTAAGCTGAAGAAGCAGATCAACCTTTTCTTTAATCAACTTCATCATTGTGCCATCGGTAATAGCTTGCCAGGCTTCTAATTTCTTCCAATCGTTATAAGGGCTTTCAAAACTTCTATACCACGGCCACCGCTCTGTACCACCATTTGTATTATTTGGAAATGAACTTAGTTTATTTTTTAACTCTAATGAGATTGGAAAATCAGTAAATTCTTTATATGCAGCAAGACCATAAATAAGTTTCTCATCATAATTTTCAAAACAAAAACCTATTCTTACATTCTTCCAGTTACTTTTAAATATCCAAATTCCTGTATGGCGTTTATTAAAGTCAACTGTGTAATCACACACAAATCCTAAACTTTCATAATGATGTTTAATCTTAGATCCGAAATCAATCGATACTTCATTCAGTGCTTTGTCTAAATTATCTGCAATCAAAAAAGAAGCTTCCAAATTTGCTGCAATAATTCCATTCAATTCTGTTTGCATATTATCGTTTATAGTTTGATTGGTTAAATACTTTATCAAATTAATATATTGTGTGATTGATTCTCTCACAATCGGATAAACCGCAACTTCTTTCCGGCAAAGCTCCAGCCAGCGTAAAACATGCGTTTTAAATGAATAACACTTAAAATGTTCGTCTTTGATTAAAGTTCCAATACTGTTTTTATTGGGTTCTTTTTGGTTTAAAGTAATATAAAGTAAATCTGCATTAGGAGAATAATGATGATAACGAAGCAATTGATTTTTTTGATCGGCAGCATAAATTTTGTTCTCGATCAAAATTTTCTGCCCGTTTTTATCTGTAATCACAATATCAATGCGACCGCCTTCTGTAAAATCGTGGCTGATAGAAGTAGTATGTTTCTCTATCTCAACGCTGCAATTTTCAGTATCGATCAACTTATTATTATAGCAAAACAGCTTGACAAACAATTTCAAAAAAACATCTTTCTGCCCATGATTTCCTTTTGGATTTAAAAGTTCGGCCAAAAAAGCAGAGTGCAATCTTACTTCTGATGCTTCCAATTTAAGAATCCTGAAAATGTTAAAATTTTCTCCGGTTAAATCATTAATCCTCTTATAATGGTTATTAAGCGTAGTTACTTTTTCAAATAAAGTTTCGAACTGAGTGGTTTCCATAATTAAATTGATTTAGCAAGATAGATAAACCAATCAAGGTTATGCTTCTTTTATCACCTTAAAATTGTTACATAACCGGCTTCTTTCAGCGCGTCATCATTTAGAGTTGTAGCGGTAATTACATAATAATATGTTCCAACTGGAACCGGTGAACCATTAAATAAACCGTCCCAGCGTTTTAAAATATCTTTGGCTTCGTATAGTTGCTGGCCGTAACGGTTAAAAATCTGGATGCGGTATTCTTTCAGATTGGTAATTTTTACACTAAAAAAATCATTGATCCCGTCGCCGTTCGGTGTAAAAGTATTGGGGATAAAAATGGTTACATCGTAACGTAAAACCAGTTTCCCCAGCGAAATGGTATTCGTACAAGCATTTTTATTGGTTGCGGTTAGCTTCACGGTAAAGCTTCCTTTACTGGTATAAGTATGCTGCGGATTTGCATCGGCAGAAGTGCTTCCATCACCAAAATCCCACAAATAACTATCGGCATTGGTAGAAAGATTTTTAAAAGAAACTGTTAGCGGCACCGAAGCCGAAATCGGAATGGCTGGTGTGGCATCAAAAGCAGCAACCGGAACCGGGATAATATCCGAAGCATTGATCGTGGTGGTAACCGGATCGCTGGAACACTGGCCTTGCGTAATTACCAATGAATAAGTGCCTGCAACCGAAGTTCCGGTAATCGGAATCCGGACAACCGGCAAACCGGAAGTAAAATTGTTGGGTCCCGTCCAATTGTAAATTGTATTTACCGCGGCAGAAGTGCTCAGGATCAACGTATCACCAATACAATACGGGCCGGTAACTTTGTTCAGTTGCGTTACAACCGGTTTAACAGGCACATTTAAAGTTTTTGTTAAAATGGTTGTACAGCCCAACGTCCCCACAGCGGTTAAGGTAATTTTTTTATCGCCAAAAGAAGCATAAGTTACGGTAAAAGGCCCGTTGGTTGTGGCACCGGTAATGCTGGCACCGGTACCGAAATCCCAATTTAAAGTTGTGTAATCTGTAGAATTATTGGTGATGGTAAAGCTTTGCTGCGCCGAACAAAGGTTGTTAGAAGTGATGGTAAAATCAAGCACAGGCGTTTTACCGATTGCCGGAATAGTGATGGAAGCAGCATCGCTGGTACAACCGTTTTGGGTGACTGACAAAGTATAAACGCCGGACTGATTATAATTGGTAATCGGAATATTTACCACAGAATCGGTCGAAGTAAAACCGTTTGGGCCTTGCCAGTTATAGGTTGTACCGGTGGTTGTTGCATTCGATCTTAAAATTAAATTATCGCCCAGGCAATAGCTGTTTTTAGCAGATAAAACTAAGGGCGTAACTGGCTTAACCGGTACCACAAAGGTGATATAATCTACATCAGTACAACCCTGGCTGTTTAAGGCTTGTATCACAGCAGTTTTTGTTCCTGGTGTAGCGTAGGTGATGATGTAAGGGCCTTCGCCGGCTATAGAATCTATGCTGGCACCATCTCCGAAAGACCATTTTAAGGAAGTATAGTTTGTAGACTGATTGGTGAAAGTATAACTCTGCGTAGGTGTACACGAATTATTTGCCTGCATTACCAGCTTAGCTGTCGGCCCTAAAAAAGTGCCGGTTGTGGTGCCGGTTCCGGCGAAAGATATCGTAAAACCATTGTTTCCGCTGGAGAAATTATTGATCAGCAAAGCATAAACATGCCCTTGTATCATATCGATATATTTCACAAAACCGTCCTGTCCTGGGACACAACCCGCGGTTTCTGTTAAATCTGTGGAAGTTAAACTCAACCCGGTTTGGTTGTAAAAAGGTGAGCAGTTTACACCGCTGCCCGATGCACACCTAATAGCATTTGCACCGTTTACATTTGCGGCACTTCCGCTGGTCCCTAAATCATACAAAACCCAATCAATATCATCACCGGAAACTGAGGGCGAAATGGTAAAAGTTAACGTGCCGTTGTTGGCAGCTGTCCATTTATACCAGGCCGTATTAGCTTCAATCGGTGCAGTTCGAGAGCCATTATCCAAACAAGTGCCGGCTGATTCCCGGTTGTTTAATCCTGCACCGCTTACGTTAGTTTGCGTAAAAGAATCTTTGGTACAAATAATTGAAGCAGTGTTATAATCCTGGCCGGGTTTTAAAACCGGATTGTTATTGCTAACGCAAATTTTAAAAGTACCTGTATTATAATTGGCTGCGCTAATTCGGATGTAATACGTTTGCCCGATGGTTAAAGCACCTTTATACAAAGTAGTAACAGTTGTTCCGTTGAAAGTAGAACCGATTAATTCTGAAAAATTGGTACAATCCGTAGTGGTGTATAAAGCAATTAACGGAGAATTAAGCGTGCCGCTGCCGTTTTCATTTCCGGTAACCGTTATATTTAAATCAAAAGCAATAGCGGTGTATTTAAACCAGACGTCATTTCCGTCCACAGGCCAAAACTGTGATTTTGCCAAACCGCTCGGGGTAGCATTTACATTGCCGTAAGCCGCATTATCCGTGCAGAAATTATGAATATTCGACAGATCAATCGCACCGGAACAATTATCATTTACCGGTGCCTGCGCCTTTAAAACGGAAGCAAATCCCCAAAAAAAGACTGCTAAAAGAAGTATTGGTAAGTGTTTCAATTTTCGGAAATCTTCCCTAAAATAATAAAAGCTCCTGAAATTTCAGGAGCTTTTGTTATTTGAAGTATCAATACTGTTTTTAGGCCACATTTTTTTGTTGCCTGCGGATAATATTTAAGGCACCGCCAGCTTTAAACCATTCGATTTGCTGTGCATTATAAGTGTGATTAACCGGGAAAGATTCCTGAGAACCATCCATATGATGCAGTACAACATTTAACTGGCTGCCCGGCGCAAACTGGTTTAAACCAACAATATCGAAAGTATCATCTTCCAAAATTTTGGTATAATCGTCTTTATCAGCAAAAGTTAAACCCAGCATACCTTGTTTTTTCAGATTGGTTTCATGGATACGGGCAAAAGATTTTACCAAAATAGCACGAACACCTAAGTGGCGCGGTTCCATTGCGGCATGTTCGCGGGAGGAGCCTTCGCCGTAATTTTCATCACCCACTACGATGCTACCAATTCCTGCTGCTTTATAAGCACGCTGTGTTGCCGGAACCGGGCCGTATTCGCCGGTCAGTTCATTTTTAACCGTATCCGATTTTAAATTGAAAAAATTGATCGCACCAATCAGCATATTATTGGAAATATTATCTAAATGTCCGCGATATTTTAACCATGGGCCAGCCATCGAAATATGATCGGTTGTACATTTTCCTTTGGCTTTGATCAGTAGTTTCAAACCTAAAATATCGGTGCCTTCCCAGGCTTTAAACGGATCGAGCAGTTGTAAACGATCAGAAGTAGGGCTTACTTTTACCTCAACCGTGCTGCCATCTTCTGCAGGGGCGAGGTAACCGGCATCTTCCACCGCAAAACCTTTAATCGGCATTTCAATTCCCTGCGGCACATCCAGCATAACCTGCTGGCCGCTTTCATTAGTTAAAGTATCTGTTAGAGGATTGAAAGTCAGATCACCGGCAATCGCAAAAGCGGTAACAATCTCCGGGGAAGCAACAAACGCGTGCGTGTTTGGGTTACCGTCCTGGCGTTTGGCAAAATTACGGTTAAAAGAAGTAATGATCGAGTTTTTACGGGTCGGGTCATTAGTATGGCGCGCCCATTGGCCTATACACGGTCCGCAGGCATTTGCCAAAACCACGCCGCCTATATTTTCAAAAGTATCCAAGTAACCATCGCGGTTAACGGTATAACGAACCAGTTCCGAGCCTGGCGTAACCGTAAACTCTGCTTTGGTTTTTAAGCCTTTGCTGATGGCTTGCGTGGCGATAGAAGCTGCGCGGGTAATATCTTCATAAGAAGAATTGGTGCAGGAACCGATCAAACCAACTTCTAAGGTAGTTGGCCATTGATTTTCCCGAACGGCATCTGCAAATTTGGAAATCGGCCAAGCCAAATCCGGTGTAAACGGACCGTTTACATAAGGCTCTAATTCAGATAGATTGATTTCAATTACCTGATCGAAATATGCTTCCGGGTTAGCGTAAACTTCCTCATCGCCGGTTAAATGTTCTTTAATCGCGTTAGCTAATTCTGCAATCGCAGCACGTTCGGTGCCTTGCAAATAAGCTTCGGATTTTTCATCGTAACCAAAAATGGAGGTAGTTGCGCCAATCTCGGCACCCATATTACAGATGGTTCCTTTCCCAGTTGCGGATAAAGAACGTGCACCTTCGCCAAAATATTCTACAATAGCTCCGGTTCCGCCGTTAACGGTCAAAATTCCGGCAACTTTTAAAATTACGTCTTTTGCAGAAGTCCAGCCGGAAAGCTTTCCGGTTAACTTAACGCCGATCAGTTTCGGGAATTTAAGTTCCCAGGGCAATCCAGCCATTACATCGCAGGCATCGGCACCACCAACACCAATAGCAATCATGCCTAAACCACCGGCATTTGGTGTGTGGGAATCTGTTCCGATCATCATTCCGCCGGGGAAAGCATAATTTTCCAGCACAACCTGGTGGATAATTCCGGCTCCGGGTTTCCAGAAACCAATACCATATTTGTTAGAAACGGAAGAAAGGAAATCGTAAACTTCTT
This sequence comes from Sphingobacteriaceae bacterium, assembly GCA_903642215.1. Lineage (GTDB taxonomy): Bacteria > Bacteroidota > Bacteroidia > Sphingobacteriales > Sphingobacteriaceae > Mucilaginibacter_A. The sequence continues at coordinate 79,533 of CAHJWG010000004.1, forward strand.
TGTTCTGGCTTTTGGCAGTGTCCAAATCTTCATCGGCACCAATTTTTGCCTGAATCAGGTGATCGCAATGCACGGTAGAAGGTACGGCAACCTGCGGACGGCCGGCTTGCATAAATTGTAAAAGTGCCATTTGTGCCGTTGCATCCTGCATAGCCACGCGATCCGGTGCAAAATCCACATAATCTACGCCGCGGTACAATTCCTGCGAAGCATCACCGGCAGAAAGGTGCGAATACAAGATTTTTTCAGTTAAGGTTAGCGGTTTTCCAACTGCTTTACGCGCGGCCTCGATACGGCTGCCGTAGCGATTGTAAACCTGCTGAATCATATTTAAATCAAAAGCCATTTTATTGATTTTATTAGGTTGTAAATTATTAAACTAGCACAGTTTGAGGCGAATCTACAAAAATAACAGGTAAAAGAAGTATCGGTTTTGCAATTTTGAATGGTGCGGCATAGGGAAGAAATGCGTTTTTTACTTCGACTTAAATGTAAATTTGCTACTTGATAGTTCCGGGAGATTTCAAGATAGAATACAATTTTAACCGATGCTCTTCTGTTCTAATATCAATTATTTCCATATCTTTATTAGGATAAATTAGTATATTAAGTGGGATACCTTCAATAAAATATTTTTGTTTAATTTTTTTAACATCCTGATAAGCAAATAAGGTACGCCAGGGAATATGTTCCTCTCGAATTAGTTTTTGAAAAGATGCTACACCTTGTACATTATCAATGGAGACATATGTTAAAATTAAGTTCCTTCCTAAGTCGTTGTATATTTTTTTAAGGAGTGGGATCTCTTCAATACAAGGCACACACCAAGAAGCTGAAAAAATTATCAAATTATATTTTGAAGTATCCTGAACTATATACTCGTAATCATTTTTATCGAAAGTTGGTAAAGACGTATTTTGAAATTTTTTATCGTACAAAAACCGCTCTATATTTTTCGCCCATATGGTATTTTTATACTTCTCGGAAAAATTTTTATAGACCTTCTTAATATCATTTTTCGACTTATACAGATTAAGATTACCTGCTAAATTGGTTATCAGGAACCGAGAATCAGGATATTTTTTAGAAAGTTCTATGTAAGAAGCTAAATGATTATCGTAAGAAATCGCTTCATTATTTGAATTCATGAACCAACTAAAAAAAGGGTCTTGGGCTCGAACAGCAATATCTGAGTTAGTGTCCTTAACTACCAAATTAAAATTTTCACAAATAAGATTGCCAACAACTTCGGAGTCTTTATTGCCTATTTTTGTCAAGAGGCGTTCATTAGGAAATAAAGTCGTATCAACGTAATTACCATAAATATAATTATTTTCATCCTCTACACCTACGTTAGCAATAATGACTTTTTTTCCAGCAACTTGTGTGATAAAACGTATCGTTTTTTTAGAATTACTTTTAGAATCATACGGTGATGCTAATAATAACATGTTCTCCGAGTTTCTTACTATGCTATCTGGTATTGTTATTTCCCAGGTAAATTCTTTTGTTTTCTTTCCGGGAATTAGAACGTTCCTACCTTCAGTATAATCTTGAAGGTATAAAGATTTAAACGGGGCATTCTCTAAATTAACAATTAGTTTATAACTCTTTAGGTCGGCTTTCTGTACATGTGTTTGGTAAGAAAAGAACATCCATAACCACAGGAGTGCAAATATTTTTACAAGATTCATTTTATATTATTTCTTGGAAAATACAATCATTATTGTCTGGTTAAAATAGAACGAGGATAACTTTAAGACATCCTTTTACAAAGCGTTTGCCAAGGTCTTTCTGTTTTTCCTCATACCATTCAGCAGCTATTTTAATGTCTTGTTTAGCCAAAGGCAGTATAATTGCTTTATACATTTAAAGACCGTTTTCAATATCGTCCATGGCAGTATCAAAATCTAATGCTTGTCCAGATTCGTTCTTATAATTCTGAAGGCGTTTTCTTACTTCGTCTATCTGCCAGGCAGGTATTTCTATCTGTTCCTGTTCAATACCTTCGTACTTGCTTTTAAGTTCGTTCCATTCGGAAATTGGAATGAATACGCCGGTAGTTTTTCCTGTATTGTCAGAAATATATTGAAGGTTCATAGTTACAAATATATATCATTTGCAAGTTAAGATATAATTTATACAATTGTTGCTGCCTTTGTACTTGCGCAGCAAAAACCATCACAAACTTTTAAATGAATAGCCTTTATTACGCCAGTATTCCAACGCTTTTGGCAGCACATATTCCAATCGCGGCCAGGCTTTTAAACTATCGTGGAAAACCACAATCGAACCGTTAATGCTTTTATCAACAACATTTTGATAACATTTTTGGGGTGAAAGTTTGAGGTCAAAATCTCCGCTTAAAACATCCCACATCACAATTTGATAGCTTTTTTTAAGGACGGAAAACTGCGATTTTTTCGCCCTTCCGTAAGGCGGACGGAATATCTTTGATTCTACCAGTTGATTGCATTTTTCGATATTGGAAAGATAAACTTCATCCGCAGTATCCCAGCCACGTAAATGGTTAAAGGTATGATTACCAACGGAATGATCGCTTGATTTTATAGCTTGAAATATTTGCGGATACTTCTGCACATTCTCGCCAATGCAAAAAAACGTAGCTTTTGCCTGGTATTTTGCTAAAGTTTCTAATACAAATGGTGTTACTTCCGGTATCGGCCCGTCATCAAAAGTTAAATAGATAGCAGGTTCTTTCCGACTAAAATTCCAGGTTAAATCCCGGTAAAACCATTTTAATAAAGCCGGCGTTTTAACCAGATACGGCATTTTCATTTTTAGCTTTTTGCAAATAAAAGGTTGATAAAAGAAGCATTACCTGTATGCTTTGCCTGCAAGGTTCAGAATTAAACTAATTTCTTTTATTTGCAATACTATAAATAAAATTTACACCGGCTTTTAATGGAGCAGAATAAATTAAAAATTGCTGTAATCGGCGGTGGAAGCTGGGCAACTGCAAACATCAAAATGTTAACTGATAATGCTTTATCAAAAGAAATTTTTTGGTGGATGCGGAGCCGGGAAACGCTGCAGCACATCAGGAAGTTTCGGCACAACCCCAAATACATCAGCTCGGTAGAGATTTCTGTACAACCCGAAAATTTATCAACAGATATTAAAGAAGTAGTTTCCAAAGCAGAAATTGTCATCTTAAATGTACCCGCCGCTTTTTTAAAAGAAGCTTTAACCGGGATTACAGCTGCTGATTTTACAGGTAAAAAAATTATCTCTGCCATCAAAGGAATTGTGCCGGACGAAAACCAGATTGTTGGCGATTTTATACATCAGCATTATAATTTTCCGTTAAATAATTTTCTTGTTTTAAGCGGACCTTGCCACGCGGAAGAAGTTGCGCTGGAAAAATTATCGTACTTAACTTTAGCTTCTCAAGACAGAAAACTGGCTGCAAATTTAGCTGGTTATTTTAATACGCGTTACATTAAAACCAACGTATCCGATGATATTTACGGAACAGAATACGCGGCGGTATTAAAAAATATTTATGCCATTGCGAGCGGGATTTGCCACGGTATCGGTTATGGCGATAATTTTCAGGCGGTTTTAATTTCCAATGCCATCCGGGAAATCAAACGTTTTGTGGATGCCGTCCATCCAATCAGCCGTGATATCAACGAATCTGCTTACCTGGGCGATTTGCTGGTTACCGGTTATTCGCAATTTAGCCGCAACCGTACATTTGGTAATATGATTGGTAAAGGTTATTCTGTAAAATCCGCACAAATGGAAATGAATATGGTTGCAGAGGGTTATTATGCCGCAAATTGCCTACATGAGGTGAATAAAAAGTACACTGTAGAAATGCCGATCAGTAAGGCAGTTTATGCCGTTTTGTATCAAAAATGCAATCCTGTAGCAGAAATGAAACAATTGGCAGAACTATTGAGTTAATAGCCGTAATCACTTAAAGCAATATCATGAAAAAGATCAAAATTGTATTATTTACAGCCGCTGTGCTCTTCACTGTTCAGTCATTCGCGCAAAATACCGGAAAAGGTAAAGTTGGAACAGCTATTAACAAAGCCGGAAACAAAACTGCAGAGCTTGCGGTAAAAGGTGTTTCGGCAGTTGGGGATAAAGAATATAAAGGTAAAGTTGCACCTGGCGGCCAAACCATTTATATCAACAAGCATTCAAAATATTATTATATCAATAAAAAAGGTGCTAAGGTTTATGTATCAAAAGCAAAACTGGTAGATGCACCTGCTAAATAATTAAAAATTCATTTTTTTGATTTTAAAAAGTGTCCGGATAATTTGTTCGGGCACTTTTTATTTTTACTGTTTTTTTGCCGATAAAAGAAGCATAGCAGTTCTCAATAATTAAAAAACAAATGAAAAAATATTTATTTCTAACTGTGTTTTTTGCTGCATCAATTGTATTAGTGAGTTGCAAAAATCAATCTGTAAAAAGCAAAATAATAGGTAACTGGAAATCTGTGGATGGAAAAACCGGTTTAAAAATTACCCAAAAAGAATTTATATTGGATGAAGGCGAGGAGCCGATTGCCGAAAATTATTTTATAAAGGGTGATACCATTTTTACTTCTTACGAAGGCAGCCAGCCTTACACTAAATTTGGTTTTAAAGAGCTTTCAGAAAAAAGTATGACGATTATTTATCCGGATTCTACTTCAAAAAAATTTGTACGTTAAAAATACACTGCTGGTATTTACAGCATCACAATTATTTGCCATGCTTCTTTTACCGCCTAAAAACGTTCGAATGCAGAGAAAAAGAAGTTGCCTTCAATTTGCGCGTTCTCGTCAGAATCAGAACCGTGGACAGCATTTTTTTCGATAGATTCTGCAAATTCTTTACGGATTGTTCCTTCTTCTGCCTGTGCCGGGTTTGTTGCACCAATCAGTTTACGGAAAGCAGCAACAGCATCGTCTTTTTCTAAAATTGCAGCTATAATAGGCCCGGAAGACATAAATCCAACCAAATCTTTGTAAAAAGGGCGCGCCGCATGCACTTCGTAAAATTTACCCGCTAATTCTTCAGATAGTAGAGTGTACTTTAAAGCAACGATTTTAAAACCGGCCTGTGTAATTTTATTCAAAATAGCACCGATGTGTTGGTTTGCAACCGCATCCGGCTTAATCATGGTAAAAGTTTTGTTGGTTTCCATTTGTATGTTTGTCGATAAAGCGCAAAAGTAGTTTTTTCGCAGGAAATCAAAACCAAGTTTTAATAAAAAAGCGTGTAATTGATTTATTTCCTTAACTTTGCATTCCGTTTTAAAATAGCAGATGTTAAACCTTGCCGAGCTAAAGGAAATACTGGCCCAACCTCAAAAAATTGTGATCACCACGCACCATAAACCGGATGGTGATGCGCTTGGCTCTTCGTTAGGTTTATATCATTATCTGGTACAGCAACAGCATGATGTACAGGTAATTACACCAACAGATTATCCCGAATTTTTGCAGTGGATGCCTGGAAACGACCAGGTAATTATTTATACCGAGCACAAGGAAAAATCTGCCGCATTGGTACAGCAGGCTGATCTTATTTTTTGTACTGATTTTAACTCTCTTTCCCGGATTAATGAGTTAGGTGAAGCAGTAAAAGTTTCATCCGCAAAAAAGATCATGATCGATCATCATCTCGATCCGGAAAATTTTGATGATTTCCGACTGTGGAATACATTAGCTTGTTCTGCCTCGCAATTGGTTTACGAATTTATTGCCGAATTTTTAGGCGATAAAAACAGTATCAATGCAAATGTAGCAACCTGTTTATATACCGGGATTATGACGGATTCCGGTTCTTTCCGTTTCCCGACAACAACCTCAAATGTACATCGCATCACCGCTGATTTAATTGATCTGGGTGCTGATAATGCTGCAATCCATCAATTGGTTTATGATCATTCCAGCGAAAACAGGCTACGCTTTCTGGGTTTCTGCCTCAGCAAAAAACTCGAAATTTTACCCGGATATAATACCGCGGTGATTGCCATCAGCAAAGAAGATTTAGCTCAGTTTAACATCATAACCGGTGATACAGAAGGTATTGTAAATTATGCTTTATCGATCACCAATATTCGTTTGGCGGCGTTTATGATCGAACGAACGGATAAAATCAAGTTATCTTTACGTTCAAAAGGAACATTTCCGGCGAACGAAATCTGCAAAAATTATTTTAACGGCGGCGGCCATCGCAATGCGGCAGGCGGCCAGTCAGAAAGTACGTTAGAACAGGTTGTCCATCAGTTTAAAACTTTATTACCAGCATATAAAAATCTTTTAACACAATAACAATGAAGAAAAATTGGGTTCTTTTAGCAGTTGCAGCACTTGCCTTTGCGGGTTGTAACGGTGGATTTAAAAAAGGCGATAACGGCCTGATGTATAAAATTTATACTGACGCACCGGGCGCAAACATAAAAACCGGCGATTTTATAAGCGTAAACGTAGTTGCTAAAACAGATAAAGATTCTGATTTGGTGAACACTTATGATATCGGCCGCGCTTCCCAGTTATTGGTTGCCAAACCGATGTATAAAGGCGATTTATATTCTGCCTTGATGATGCTGAGCGAAGGCGACAGTGCGGCAATTAAAATTGATGCCGATACGCTGATGAAAAAAAGCGGCCAGCCGAAACCTCCGGGTTTTAAAGGTAAATACTTTAATTACACCTTAAAAATTGAGAAAGTTTTGGCCAAAGGCAACATGAGCGATAAGGATTTTCAGGCTAAAATATCTACTTTCTTTAAAGCCGAAGGTGATAAAGCCAGAGCAGCCGAGCCAGTCAAAATTAAAAATTACATCGCTTCTAAAAACCTGAAAACTACACAAACAGCTTCAGGTTTAAATTATGTGATTACACAAGCCGGAACCGGTGACAAAATTGCTTTGGGCGATACAGCAGTGGTTGATTACACCGGGAAATTGGTAAATAACAAGGAATCTGTATTTGATACCAGCATTAAAGAAGTAGCTGAAAAAGCCGGGCCTCCGTTTTTTGATAAATCGCAAACTCAAATGCGCAAGTTTGCACCGATTAAGATTCAAGTGGGTAAAAAAGCTGTGATTCCGGGTTGGGACGAAGGTTTGCAATTGCTAAACAAAGGCTCAAAAGCTATTTTTATAATTCCTTCTTCTTTGGCTTATGGCGAACAAGGTTACGGCCCGATTGCACCATTTATGCCTTTATATTTTGAAGTGGAACTTAAAAATATTATCCACTTAGACCCTAACGCGCCAAAACCACCGATGCCGCAAATGCCAATGCCGCAACAGGCACCGGCAAATCCGCCAGTAAGATAATTTATAAAAACTGACAGCCTCCACTAAAAACGGAGGCTTTTTTTAAATAATATGAAATTTCATTTTTTCCTGTCCGGTTTTCTGCTTTTAACTTTTTGCGGATTAGTTAAGGCACAAAGCACTTTAAAAACTACTGCAAACGGCGTACGTTATCAAATCGTTGATGCACATCCCGGCGACCGCATCAAGTTAAATGATGTGATTACTTTTAACCTCGCCATTAAAACCGAACGTGATTCTGTTTTGATGAGTAGCTTTTTACGCGGGAAACCTTTTACCGCGCAGGTGCAGCCCTCAAAATCCGTGGATGATTTGATGGATATTTTTACCTTGTTAACTTTAAAAGACAGCGTACGGATTTTAGTGCCTGCGGACTCTTTATTTAAAGGGCGGGAGCAAGACCGGCCGCCTTTTTTAACTAAAGGTGCTTCGGTTGTTTATTTGTTAAAAATTGAAAAAATCCAGTCTTTAGAGCAGGCAATTACAGAAAAAAAAGCTGCCGATGCGAAAGCTTTAGAAGCTACAGAGAAACTGAAAACAGACGAACAAGCCCGAATTGACCGTTTTATAGCTAATCAGCCGAGTATTAAAACTACGGCATCCGGTTTACATTATCAAATTATTAAACCATCTGTTAAACCGAAACCTTTGCCGGGCGATACTTTGGTGGTTAATTATATCGGTAAAACATTGGAAGGAAAAGTTTTTGATACCAGCTTAAAAGAGGAAGCAGAAAAAGCCGGTGTTCTTCAGCCCGGCCGCCCGTACGAACCTTTGCAGTTTGTGGTTAAAAACGGCGAGGTAATCCAGGGTTGGGATGAAGGTTTTTTACTGTTGAACCAGGGATCGAAAGCAAGATTTATTATTCCGTCTAAATTAGCTTACGGCTCAAACCAGTCGGGGCCGGATATTGCGCCTTACAGCCCGCTGGTTTTTGATGTGGAATTACTCAACATTAAAGCTGGCAAGCATCCGGTTGTACCTAAAAAAACACCGGTAAAAAAAGCAATCGGTAAAAAGCCGGTTAAAAAGCCTGTTGCTGCTAAGAAAAAGTAAAAACACGATGCCTTCTGCTTAAAACAGGAGGCATTTTTAATTAGTTTTGAAGCCAAATGGTTTTAACAGATACACATACACATTTGTATTATGAGGCCGATGCAGCCGAACGCGACCAAATGATGCAACGTTGTTTAACGAACAAGATCAGCCGTTTATTTTTGCCGAATGTGGATGCTGCTTCTGTACCGATGATTACAGATTTGGTTACAGCTTATCCCGAAAACTGTTTCCCGATGCTTGGTCTGCATCCTTGCAGCGTTACCCAAAATTGGGAAACAGAATTGCAGGTAATTAAGGATTTGTGGAATAAAACGCAGCAAATCTATGCTGTCGGGGAAATCGGCATTGATTTATATTGGGCGCAAAACCTGTTGCAAGAGCAGCAGGAAGCTTTTCGTACACAAATTAAATGGGCGAAAGAATTAAGCCTGCCGATTGTAATCCATTGCCGTGCTGCTTTTAACGAGGTTTATGCTGTTCTAAAGGAAGAGCACGACGAGAGATTAAGAGGGATTTTCCATTGTTTTTCAGGTGATTTAGAACAAGCGAACCAGATTATCGAACTGGGTTTTTATTTGGGAATCGGCGGCGTAGTTACTTATAAAAATGCAGGATTGGATAAAGTGGTGCAGCAAATCAACCCAAAATATTTAGTGCTCGAAACCGATTCGCCGTATTTGCCGCCTGTTCCTTTTCGCGGAAAACCAAACGAAAGTTCTTATTTAACTTATATTGCACAAAAAATTGCTGATCTGCATCAGTTGCCGTTAACAGAAATTGCTGAAATAACTACGCGTAATTCAGAAAAAGTTTTCGGAATTTAGGCTGGCAGATTTTTAATATTATACTATAATTTATCGAGTCGACGCTTTTTTTATGACGAACATTCTCATCATTTATACAGGCGGTACCATTGGGATGGTTAATGACCCGGAAACCCACATGCTGCGCCCTTTTGATTTTAATCAGATCCTGCTTAACGTGCCCGAACTGGCCCGTTTAAAATATCGCCTCACTGTTCATTCTTTCAATCCGATTATAGATTCTTCTAATATGAAGCCTGCCGTTTGGGTAGAAATTGCTTCGCTGATTAAAGAAAATTACAATAATTATGAAGGTTTCGTAATTCTGCATGGCTCGGATACGATGGCATTTACCGCTTCTGCTTTAAGTTTTATGCTGGAAGGTTTAGGCAAACCCGTTGTGCTAACCGGTTCGCAATTACCTATCAGTCAGATTCGTACTGATGCAAAAGAAAACCTGATAACTTCATTGGAAATTGCTGCTTCGTTAAAAGACGGCAAAGCTTTGGTGCCCGAAGTTTGTATTTATTTTGATTCGCAATTGTTTCGCGGCAATCGTTCGTTTAAATATAATTCTTCTAAATTTGAAGCTTTCCGTTCGCCAAATTATCCGGTTTTGGCCGAAGCCGGCGTTCACCTCAGCTTTAACGAAGCATTTATTTTAAAACCTTCCAAACAGCCTTTTCAGGTACACAAAAATATGTACGCGGATATTGCCGTGTTAAAATTGTATCCGGGAATCAGTCAGAAAACGGTAGAAAGTATTTTGAAAACGGATGCAAAGGCTTTTGTGATGGAAACTTTTGGCGCCGGAAATACAACTACGGACGAATGGTTTATTAAAACGCTAAAAAAGTCGATCAAAAAAGGGAAAATTATTCTTGATATTTCGCAGTGTAAAGTGGGTACGGTGGAGTTGGGCCGGTACGAAACCAGCAAGCAATTGAAAGATATGGGCGTTTTGAGCGGTTACGATATGACGTTTGAATCGGCAGTAACCAAGCTGATGTACCTTTTAGGCAGATATGATGATCCGGCAGAAATTGCGGGTTTGGTAGAAACAAACTTACGTGGCGAGATGACGATCAGTTGATCCATGCTTCTTTTACCGCACTAATTTTATGCTGATAAAAGAAGCATCCCGCAGCAAACCACCGATCAATAAAGTTGTTAACCGGGTTCAAACTTAAAATATAAAAATATGCGTTGGCAGGGACGAGATGAAAGTGATGATGTTGAAGACGGCGGATCCGGAGGTGGCGGCGGCCGCGGATTAGGTATCGGCGGCGGCATTATCGGTATTGTTGGTTTTGTAATTTATCTGTTCACGGGTTATAATCCCACCCAGCTTTTAAATCAGGTTGGCGGCGATCAGCAGCAGCAGCAAACCACACAGTCGGCCCCGTCACAATTAAGCCAGGAGGATAGTGTGAACCTGCATTTTGCAAAAGTGATCATGAACGATACAAGGCTTGTGTGGACGAAAATCTTTGTAGACATGGGTAAAACTTACGAAAAACCAACGCTGGTGCATTTTCAAAATAGTGTAGATGCTTCTGGCTGCGGTTTGGCAAGTTCGGCAACAGGTCCGTTTTATTGTCCGGCCGATCGTAAAGTGTATCTTGATTTTTCTTTTTTTAATGAACTTTCCAATCGTTTTCATGCCAGCGGAGATTTTGCAAAAGCGTATGTAATTGCACATGAAGTTGGCCATCATATCCAGAATTTATTAGGTGTTTCTGATAAAATGGATCAAATGCGGCAGCAAATGAGTGAAACGGATTATAATAAAATGTCTGTAAAGTTAGAGTTGCAGGCAGATTTTTATGCCGGCGTTTGGGCGCATTACGAAGCACAAATTAAAAACGCTGATAACCAGAGTGTGATAGAGCCAGGCGATATAGAATCAGCTTTAACAGCGGCAAACGCAATTGGCGATGACCGTTTGCAGCAAGAAGCAACCGGGCACATTTCCCCGGATTCTTTTACGCACGGAACTTCGGCACAGCGCATTTACTGGTTTAAAAAAGGTTACGAAACCGGCGATATCAAACAAGGAAATACTTTTGCCGAGGGTGCATTGTAAAGTGTTAAACTCCACTTTTGTCCTTTTGGCCACAGGGAGAAAACTTCATTAATGGTTGGCCATACTTCTTTTATCAACCTAAATTTTGTTTATGATGAAATCAGATTTTTCCTAACGTCGAAAAAATAATAAGGCTATTAATATATAAAATGAAAAAAGAAATTCTTGCCGCTTCTTTATTAGTTGGTTTAACGGCAGTTGCTTTGCATGCCCGGGATAAACCTTTGGAAACCGTTAAAAATGTTGACCTCAGCAAATATCTCGGCAAATGGTATGAGATTGCTGCCTTTCCGCAGCGTTTTGAAAAAGGCTGCACTTTCACAACAGCCGAATACAGCATTTTAGAAAACGGCGATATCCGCATAAAAAATACCTGTATCAAAAACGGAAAACCAAGCAGTGCCGTTGGAAAGGCATTTATTACCGATAAAAAGAGCAATGCGAAATTAGATGTTCAGTTTTTTTGGCCGTTTAAAGGTAAATATTGGATTATCGCCTTGGCACCGGATTACAGCTATGCAGTTGTTGGCCACCCAAACCGGAAATATTTATGGATCCTTAGCCGTAAGCCGGTTATAAACGATCAAACTTACAATCATTTAGCCCTTTTAGCTGCCAACAAAGGTTTTGATATCCGGAATTTAGTACGCACCAGGCAAAATCAATAATCCGGGAAAGGGTTTGGAGAGCCAAGATTAAAGTTTGATCAGTATTTATAATTAATTATAAAAATCATAGTTTAACTACTGTAATAAATTTTTTTAAAAATCTTAATCTAACCAGATGAAATCAGTTATTTTAAGAAATTTAAATTTGATTTTGATTACGAAAATCAACTGCTGCCAATGATAAATTCTCAAGAGGAATCGCTGTTTAAAAGTCTTTTTAATCACCTCTCCGAACCTCAAATCGTAGTTAAGGCAGACAATCCGTATTTTACCATTGTTGCTTATAATCAGCAGTATAAAAATGTAAGTAACATTGGCGAAAGAGCGATCATCGGTAAAGGAATTAAAGAAATTTACAAGTTTGATAATATCATAAATTCTGACGGAGATGTGATTGTTAAAATCGCCTTAAACAGGGTAATTGCCGAAAAAAAAGTAGTAAAACTTGCTGCTGTGCGTTATGATTTGCCCGGTGCCGACGGCAGCACAACAGAACAAACCTGGTGGCAGGCAGAATATACCCCGATTCTTGAACCAAACGGCGAAGTTGAATTTATTTTATGTACCACTTTTAACATCACAGAGCAAATTCTCAATTTAGAACCTTTGGAAAGGTTAAAGGAAAAAGAGGATGCTTTACAGCGGGAACAGGTTTTGAATGAAGAGCTTGCAACTGCCAATGAAGAGTTAAATGCCATTAATGAAGAGTTGCACCAATCCCAGCAAAGCCTGGCATTGTTAAATTTTGAATTGGAAGAAAGGGTAAGTAACCGTACCAAAGCTTTATCAGACAGCGAAACGCGTTTTCGTTCGATGGTGGAACTGTCGCCCGTTGCCATGCTGATTACCAAAGGAGAAAGTATGATTTTTGAAGAAATCAATTTACCGATGCTCGAACTTTTAGGTAAAGATTCATCTATAAAAGGTAAACCCTGGTATCAGGCCGTCCCGGAGTTTGAAGGCCAGGTTATTATTGATCAGCTTTATAAAACATATCGCACCGGCGAACCTTGGGCCGGGCAGGAACAACCGGTCACACTTAATAAAAATGGCAAACCTGTACAAGGATATTACAATTTTTCTTACAAAGCATTTACCGAAAATGGTACGATAAAAGGAGTATTGCAATCAGCCATCGATGTTACCGAACAGGTAAAAGCAAGACAAACAATTGTTGAAAGAGAAGGCCGGCTTAGAAATATGCTGGAAACGATTCCGCAAATGACCTGGGCCAATACCACAAACGGAAAAGTTAGCTTTTACAACCAGCGTTGGTGCACTTACACCGGATTAGATTTTGAACAAACGCAATCCTGGCTTTTTCAAAAAGCCGTACACCCGGATGATTTGCAACACACACTGGATAAATACAGGTCTATTTTAAACGGTAACACAGGCGGCGAATTTGAGAATCGGTATAAACGTGCAGACGGCGAATACCGCTGGCATTTAAACCGTTTAATGCCGATTAAAAATGAAGAAGGAAATGCAGGATTTTGGATTGGTACTGCTACAGACATCGAGGATTTAAAACAAATACAGCAAAAAAAGGACGAATTTCTTTCCATCGCCAGCCATGAATTAAAAACGCCGCTCACCAGTATCAAGGCTTTTAACCAACTGATGAAGCGGACAAAGGATGCAGAAAAGCTGAATAATTTTGTACAAAAATCATCAGAACATATTTTTAGGCTGGAAAAATTAATTAGTGATTTGCTGGATGTAACTAAAATTAATGCGGGTAAAATGAACTATACCATGCAGGATTTCAGTTTTAAGCAAATGCTGCAGGAAAGTATCGAGAGTGTGCAGCATACTTCTCCTTTGCACCACATTATACTCGAAAGTGTAGCAGACGTTAATTATTTTGGTGATGTTTATCGCTTGGAGCAGGTTGTACATAACTTTTTATCCAACGCAATTAAATACTCGCCGGAGGCCGTAAAAGTTATTGTTAATTGTAAAACGGAGTTAGGGAATATCATTGTTTCCATCCAGGATTTTGGAATCGGGATTGCGAAAGATAACCTCGACCGGCTTTTTGAAAGATATTACCGTGAAGATAATACGGCTATGCGTTTTGAAGGTTTGGGTTTAGGATTGTTCATTTCTTCTGAGATATTGAAGAGGCATTCGGGCAGTTTCTGGATCGAAAGTGAACAAGGTAAGGGTTCGGTTTTTTATTTCAGGCTTCCTTTAGCACCAGAAAATCCGGAGAAACAAATCATCAAAACAAAAGATTTTTATCAGGACAGCGCAATCACGATTTCTTATAATAACAAGTACGAGCGGCTTGATACGGATTGGAAAGGTTTCCAGAACATGGAAACTATGCAGAAAGGTTGTATGCTGATCCTTGAAATGCTAACCAATAACAATTGTTATAAAATTGTAAACGATAACCGGAATGTTTTAGGAACCTGGTCTGAAGCTTCAGAGTGGGTTGGCGAAAAGTTTTTCCCGATGATGGAAAAATCAGGAATAAAATATTTTGCCTGGGTGTTTTCACCAAGTGTATTCAGCCGGTTATCTGCTAAAAAAAGTGTTGATATGGCCGTTGGAAATATCATCACGCAATTTTTTACAGATAAAGCCAAAGCGGAAGAATGGATTAACAGCCGCCCCGTTTAAAATTATTCATCTCGATACAAATTTTTTACCGGTAAAAACAGTATTCACAAAAAAGGAGTATTCCGATCGGAATCCTCCTTTTTTTATATTTCTAATTTCTATTGTTATTTACAACGGTGTAACTACAGACGGATAAGGATGTGCCAAAGCAACGGTTGGTTCTTCGGTTTCGTCCATATCTTCAATAATTTTCTTTATAGAACAGTTGCCGGTAATTCCGCGATGCAGTAAAGCAGCACCAATACCAGCTTCGGTTAAAGCTAAAACCGGATGTGAAAATAAATTGGTAATGCCCTTAAAAAATATGTAAGCACCGGTTCCGACAGAAATAATGCGGTCGGTTTTGCCAACATTAGCATTCGGGTTATCCGGTAATAACGTATCTTTTAAAGTGTTGGCTGCTTTTTTAAATTCGTCGTTTATTGGTAATAACGTATCTTTTACGGTATCCGTTACTTTTTTAATCTCGTCGTTAATCATAATACTGGTTTTTTAAATGATGATGTTCAGCAAGGTTAACAGCAGGAAGGGTAGCGAGTTTTAGAAAAGCAAAAAAAGGTTTTGATTAATAATCAGTTTGATTTTTACCGGCGATTCTGAACTGTTGCAAGTAAATCATGAGGATAACCTAAAGAAACCGCACTTAACGTATCTAAGTTAAGCAGGTGTTCGGTGCTTAATTTTATGTCGGTCGCTTTTAAATTTTCTTCAATTTGAGGTAATGTCCGAGGCCCTGTGATAGGGAAAGCCTCTTTTGATAACGCCCATGCCAAAGCGATCTGGCCCGGCGTTGCACCGTATTCATCAGCAATCGAAATAAGGCTGTCAATAATTACCGTTGATGTCGTTTCTTCCTGATAGGTTGAATTTGCAGCAAGCGTTTGCCGGCCGTTTTCTCCGTTTCGGTACTTCCCGGTAAGCACTCCTCCTGCCAAAGGCGAATAAAACATCATACCTAAACCAAAATGAACGGCCATCGGCAGCAACTCGCGGTCTGCAGTTCTCTGTAATAAATTGTATTCGATTTGTATTGCAGTGAGTTGGGTTGAAGTTGCAATAGCAGCTACCTTCCATGCCGGAAAATTTGCCAAACCAGTGTATAAAACTTTTCCGGCGCTTACCAAATCCTCTAAACCTCTTAAAATTTCTTCTATCGAGGTTACGCCGTCATCAAAATGCGCCATGTAAATATCCACATAATCGGTTCCTAAACGTTTAAGGCTGGAATCAACCGCCTGCCGCATTGCTTTGCGATGGTTTCCGGAATTGCCAACTGCCGGACTTGCTTCATTACTTCGGCTATATTTGGTACAGATTATAAAGTTTTCGCGCTGAGGCTTAATAAAATCACCTACCAATTCTTCAGCTTCACCAAACTGATACTGGTCTGATAAATCTATCATATTGCCTCCCGCATCTGCATAAGCTTGTAAAATTCCTTTTGCCTCTTCCGGGCTGGATCCGGAACCCTTTCGATTACCTAATTTTCCGGTTCCCAAAACCAATTCGCTAACCCATAATCCGGTATGTGTTCCAAATAATTTATATTTCATGTCGCTTATATTTGCTACAAATAAAGCTTTGCGCAAAACAATGTACAAGTACGGCGAAATTTATCCGTATCTAAACTTACATGCTGATGATTACTTTTGTATATCTTTTTTAAAACTGTTATGTACGAAAAGAAACTGCCGGTTTCCTTAGAATGCGGATTACACTTGTTTTTGGAAGTAGTAAGCGGGAAATGGAAAACCAACCTGATCTGGCATATTAATTCAGGTGTCAAGCGTCCGGGCGAGTTACACCGGAAAATACCTAAAGCTTCCAGAAGGGTTTTGGATGCGCAATTAAAACAGTTGTCGGATCATGGGATTATAATAAAAAAACTGTTTGACGGGCTTCCTTTAAAGGTCGAATTTGAACTCACTCCGTTGGGGGAAACATTGATTCCGCTTATTGTGCTTACCGCGCAGTGGGGCGAAGCTCATCGGTCGGAATTAGAAAAGCTGATTAAGTTTACAGCGGTAACAGTAAACAGCACGCCAATTGCGATATAAAAAATCATTTAAATATGTTTTTTGGCTGTATGATAGCGGCGGGACATGAACGTCCAATTTTTCGATACTGTTTTTATCACCTAAAAATTAGTGCTGCGGATCAGTTCATTGCGCTGATAAATCAGCCAGTTTCCGTGCCGTAATGCCCACGCCGTTCACTATTATTTGTGCCTGGAGATAAACCGGTTCGCGTTCGCTCAATTTTTGGGTGATAAACTGCAGCAGTTCTTCGCCGGTTTTATGCTGAAGCAATGGTCGTTCGTTTTTGGCATCGGATAAGCGCGCCGCAATTACGCCCGGCGGAACTTGCAAATAAATAACCGTTCCGTTTGCTTTCATCCAATTTAAATTATCAAAAAAACAAGGCAAACCACCGCCGGTAGAAACAACGGCATTTTCCGGGTAAGGCGTATTTTTTAATAAATCTGATTCTGCCCGTCTGAATTTTTCTTCTCCAAAAACATTAAAATATTCGCTGATCGTTCCGTTTCGGTGTTCAAAAACTTCATCCAAATCCACAAAATCAATATTTAAAAAGGAAGCTAATTTACGGCCATGCGTGGTTTTGCCGCAACCCATAAAACCGATCAGGAAAGTTAGGCTCATGTATGTTTTCCTTTTTTAAAAAGCACAAAAGTAAGTATCAGGATAATGATTTCGCCAAAAACTGCCGGAAGAAAAAATATCCCCCACATCGGGTTTATGGTTTGCGGCCAGAAAAACCAAACCAGTAAAGCCAGTAAGTAAGAAACCGCAATTGAACTAAGGAGGATAAAAAATATTTTTTTGCGCGGATGGGTTTTCCGTAGCAATAGCCATTGTATTATGCGCCCGAGCCAGAACGTACAAACGCCCGTTACCAGTAAAAGCATCAGCATTTTAAAATAGTACATGTTTGCAGGTGCATCCATCCAAATAATTTTTATAAATGTGTTGATTTAAATGTAAAGGAATGATTACAAAACTTGGTTATTTGAAGCTAGAAATCTGTAGAAAAAAATCTTTTTTATAATAATGATTATTAAAAGAAATTGTTAATCAACACTTTACATAATTGGATTGGTTGATTGTTAATCAAAATAAATCATTACAAGATTTTTAATGATTAAAAACAGCAGGTAAAAGAAGCATGATGATGGTTTTAAAGAGTTCAAAAAAAGGTATATTTAAGCCTGCATACTTCTTTTACCGAACAAAATTAAAATGGCGATCAACCGTTTTACCATTGATAAAAGAATTATAAATTGCAGTGCTAAAAAGCTAATTCAAACCTATTTAAATTTATGAGTGATTTTCAGATAAAAAAATCCGGCACTACTTATGATGCTGTAATTGTTGGTTCTGGTGCAGGCGGCGGGATGGCCGGATATGTTTTAGCACATGCAGGTTTGAAAGTGCTGATGCTGGAAGCCGGTCCGTTTTTTGATCCGCAGAAAGATTCTCAGCAGCTAAAATTTTCTTACGAATCTCCGCGGAGAGGAGCAAGCACAACCCGGCCTTTCGGCGAGTTTGATGCGGCTTACGGCGGCTGGGAACTGGAGGGAGAACCTTATACAACCACAGCTAATACACAGTTCGACTGGTTTCGTGCCCGTATGCTGGGTGGCCGCACCAATCACTGGGGAAGGATATCGTTGCGGATGGGTCCGAATGATTTTAAAAGCAATCATATTGACGGACTTACAGATGATTGGCCGATTACCTACGCCGATGTTAAACCTTTTTATGATAAAGTTGACCGTTTAATCGGCGTTTACGGTACCGTGGAAGGTTTGGAAAATGAACCTGACGGGATTTTTCTTCCTCCGCCAAAGCCACGTCTTAACGAGTTATTTATTACGAAAGGAGCCAGAAAAGCAGGTGTAAAAGTTATCCCGGGCAGAGGTTCGGTTTTAACAGAAGCTTTGCCGGGCAATAATAGCCGCGGTGCCTGTTTTTTTTGCGGGCAATGCGGGCGCAGTTGTAAAGTTTACGGTGATTTTTCTGCATCCTCCTGTCTGGTTATCCCGGCTATCAAAACCGGAAATTTAAAAGTGATTCCAAACTCCATGGTTCGCGAAGTTTTAACCGATAAAAATGGTTTGGCTTCCGGCGTTTCCTATATTGATAAAAACGATTTGCAGGAATATCAGGTAAATGCAAAAATTGTTATTGTTGGTGCCAGTGCCGGCGAATCCGCACGTTTGCTGCTTAATTCCAAATCTGCCAGTCATCCAAACGGTCTGGCAAACAGCAGCGGTATCGTTGGTAAATATATTCATGATTCTACCGGTGCCGGTTTAAGCGGATTTTTGCCGCAATTGCTGGATCGCAAAAGATATAATGAAGACGGCGTGGGCAGCGTGCATATTTATACACCGTGGTGGCTGGATAACAAAAAACTTGATTTCCCCCGCGGTTACCATATCGAATACGGCGGCGGCATGCACATGCCGTCTTACGGATTTGGCGGCGGCATGCAAAACCTGAACGGACTGGTTTCGGGCCGCGATGGTAAAAAGAAAGAAGCCGGTGGTTTTGGTATATCTTTAAAAGATGATTACCGCCGTTTTTATGGTACACAGGTTGGTATGGCCGGCCGAGGAACCGCTATTGCGCGGGAAACAAATTACTGTGAAATAGACCCGCAGGTGGTTGATAAATACGGGATTCCGGTATTGCGGTTTAATTATACCTGGTCAGCTGATGAAATAAAACAGGCAAAGCACATGCAGGAAACTTTCCAATCGATCATGCACGAAATGGGAGCTATAATCACCTCGAAAATTCAAGGCCCGGAAACCAATTACGGATTGGAAACGCCCGGCCGCATCATCCACGAAGTTGGAACGGTAAGAATGGGCGACGATCCGAAAAAATCTGCTTTAAACAAATGGTGCCAGGCGCATGATTGTAAAAATTTATTTGTGGTAGATGCTGCGCCTTTTGTACAGCAAGGCGATAAAAACGCTACCTGGACGATCCTCGCTTTATCAATGCGTACCAGTGAATATATATTGGATCAAAGAAAAAAACTGAACGTTTAACTGTTTTTATCAACACAAAATGAATAGAAGAGATTCGCTGAAAGCAATCGGTTTAACCACACTTTCTACAGCATTATTATTGGATGCCTGCAAACACGATTCACCTAAAACAGCTGAAGATGTTAAAGCTAATCCGCCGGGAAATGAAGCCGGCATACAGCCTTTTGAAGCAGAAAGAACAAAAAAATTAAAAGCTGATACCTTTTTTACCAAGCCGGAAATGGCAACGATTACCGTTTTGGGAGATATTATTATCCCGAAAGATGCACATTCCGGAAGTGCATCGGATGCCAAAGTGCCTGAGTTTATCGAGTTTATTGTGAAAGACATCCCGGAACATCAAATCCCGATGCGCGGTGGTTTACGCTGGTTAAATTTGCAATGCCTTAACCGTTACAACCATGCTTTTGTGGATTGCAGTGCGCAGCAGCAAATAGAAATGGTAACGGATATTGCTTATCCTTTAAAAGCAAAACCTGAAATGATACAGGGAGTGAACTTTTTTAATCGGATGCGCGACCTTACCGCTACCGGATTTTTTACCAGCGAAATGGGTACTAAAGACATTGGTTATGCCGGAAACCAGCCCAACCAATGGAAAGGTGTACCGGAAGATGTGTTAAAGCAGTACGGAATGGAAAGTGTGAAGGTTTAAAAAAATAGAAGTAAGCTATCAGCCGTTAGCTTTCAGCAATCATCCACTAAATGCTTCTTTTGTGATATAAATTTAGTTTATTTTTTCTTAAAGCTAATAACTTATAGCTGATAGCTTATTTATTGTAATTTTACTCTTGGATCAATCCAAACATAAATTACATCTACCATTAAATTGATAATAACGAAGATAAATGCGATAAATAATATCGCACCCATAATTATAGGGAAATCTGAAGTTTCAAGCGCATCCACTGTAGCTTTCCCCAAGCCGTTGTAACCAAAAATATATTCTACAAAAAATGAACCGGCCAGCAGCGAAGCAAACCACGTGGCAATTGCGGTAACCACCGGGTTTAAAGCGTTTTTTAAGGCATGTTTATAAATGATACTGTTTTTATCCAACCCTTTTGCTTTTGCTGTGCGGATATAATCCTGGCCTAAAACATCTAACATTGAATTTCGGGTGAGTTGCACGATCAAAGCGAGCGGCCGTAAACCTAAAGTTATTATCGGTAAAATCAGGTTTTTCCACAAAATTACTTCTCCTTTAAACGGATCGTAACCGGTCAAACTGCCAGACATATTGAGGCCGGTATGTTTACTCAGCACAAAACCAAAGAGCCAGGCAATGATGATCCCGGCAAAAAAAGAAGGTGCCGAAATACCGATGATAGAAAAGCTGACGGCCAGTTTATCAATCCACGTGTTTTGATGTACGGCCGCCAGTACACCTAAAAATATACCGATAAAAGAAGCAAAAATCATGGCGGTTGTAGCCAAAATTAAAGTATTCGGAATAACGGCCAGCAACGTTGCCGCAACATCTTTCCGAGTTTGATAGGAGCGGCGCAAATACGGCCATTTTAAAGCTAGAACTCGGTTTTTGTTAAGGTTGAACAGTTTTACATAGCGGTATTTTTGCTGCTCCGAAGCTGTATTTTTATGAAAACCGATGGGAGAAAGATCATTCAGATAATAGGCAAACTGCACCGGAATCGGCTTATCCAAACCAAATTCCTTGCGTACGGCTTCTAAAGATTGTACATCAGCACGTTGGCCTTGCGTCATCCGGGCAGGATCGGCAGGCAAAATATTAAACAGGAAAAACACCACGACTACTACGCCAAACATCACGGCAAATCCGTACAGTAATTTGCGGAGGATGTAGCGGATCATTTGGTTAAAACTGCTGCTATATTAGTTTTAAACCAGTCGGTTTTAGCGAGATCAGTAGGATTTAAATTTTGCCTTTCCGGGATTTGTTTTCCGTAATCTTTTGCCGGGAAAACTTTATAGAAAGTTTCGAAATCTTCTGAATCAAACATTTCAATAATTTTTTGATTGTTGGATCTGATTGCTTTTAACTTCTTAGCATTTTCATTTTCTCTATAAAAAGGATAGCTATCTCTGGCAACCATAAGTCCTATTAATATTTTGTCTCTTATTGTTCTATTTTCTGTTTTGATAGAATTTATATAACCGACCTTATTAAATTCATTACTACCAGCTTTAAAATACTCTTCTAAATTATCCGGATGGAAAAGATAATTTTCAATTGAGTAATAGGTTAAAATATAAAGGTTTTTATATCGCTGTAATAAATCAATTCTTTCATCATCTGTCAAATAATCTCTGTCGATCAATCCATTATAACTTGGATTATTTTTAGTCTTGTAAAATACATCCGCTTTGTTCTGCGCATTAAAGAAAATTGTATCCGCAATATTCAAACTATTATAAATCGAAGTATCTGTATTTTCTGAAAAAACAATCCTTTTACCTTCAAAAACTTTCGACAAAAACTCTTTACTTACGGCAATTTCAAAAACATCGAAGTTCTTTTTAGGTGAAGGCGTGATAACTTGTGGCAAATCAAAGTTTAGATTATCAAAATCAATTATGGCCGCATGTTCTGCTTCATTTGCATATTCAATAAATCCAAGTGAGTGGCTGGCTGTCCACAATTGACAATTTTTTGGAATCCAATTTTCGGTAATTTCCTTTAACAAATTTTTTTGAAGTTGTGTATTGAGATGGAGATCGATTTCATCTAAAAAGTAAATTGTATCTTGAAAATATTCTTTTCTTGTAAGTAGGTTGAGAAGTATATTAAATATTTCTTTTTCTCCGCTGCTTAAATAATCATAAGGAATTGTTGAAGAGCCTTTTTTAAATAAGATTTCAGCAGTGTTTCCATCCAGCGGTGGTTTTATTGAGATTAATTTGATACTTACGTTTTCATCTAACCCAAAAATATTTTCAAAAGACTTATTAATTGGACTTATGTAACTGTCTTTAATTTGAGTAGTTGATATATCACTTTTAAAAACATCTGATAAAATTGAAGAAGTAACTTTTTCAATATCATTTTCAAATCTGTTATCCCGATCAATATAAGTTTGAGGACGATCTGTATCATTCTCAAAAGAGAAATTAACTTGTCCTAAAGAAGTCCGCGTTAATTTGGGTATTTGCCTTACGCTCGTTCGGCCATAAAAACTTTGTTTTTTTAAATTTCCTAAGTTATTTGATGGATGTAATGTTTCAATAATTAAACTATTTGAATTGTCTGATTCATTGGTTGTTACTATAACATTAAAATCTTTAGATTCATTTTTAATATAGTAATAGGAGTCAGACCTAGAAAGACCTACTCTTCCCATTTTATTTAAAAATTCAAATGCATCAAAAACAGAAGATTTCCCAGAACCATTTGCCCCAATTAATAAAACCAATTTTGCCGGTTCACTTAATGACGTCAAATCAATCGTTAAATCATCAAAACGTTTAAAGTTTTTTAGTTCAAGTTTGGTAATCTTCATAATTTAAAACTACTGTTTGCCAATATATTTATCCACCAACTCTTCATATTTTGGCAAATTATGGTAATGCCATTTGCCAATAACCGTTCCGTTTTTCATCAACAGAACACCGGGATTTGCTCTTACAATTGTTTTAAGCGGAACGCCGTCGGCATAAAAAATCTCCGTAAATAGTTTATGTTTTTTGCTGAAAGCTTCTGCATCGTGAGCCGAATTGGAAGTTAATAAAACCGTGCGAACGTTAAAGTTTTGTGTGAGATTTAAAGATAATGCATTGATTTTATTGATGGCATCGCTATTGGTTTCATTCAAATTATAAGCAACTATCAGCAAGTTATAAAACGGATTTTCCAGCAACTCTTTGGTGTAATCGTTTCCCTGCGCATCAGAAATGTTCAAGTCTGCAATTTTTGCCGAAAAACCTTTTTTGACTAAAACGCTGGTTGGTTCACCTACAATTTCCCAATTGTTATCTTTCCAAATACCGGATTTTAAATATTCCTTATTGGTGATGCTTCTTTTATCGCCTGTTTTTTTGTTGTGTAAATTGTAGGTGATTTCATATTCATCCGGAACGGCATCTTTCGGAACCTTCATTTCTTCCGGCAAATTTGCGCCGACTTTATAAGGCAGAAAATCAATCACCGGCAAAAAATTATAAGTATAAATGCCCACGCCAAACGAAAAAATGGTTGCTAAAAGAAGCATTATGCTTTCTGTTTTTTTACCGAATAAAGGCTGAATCAAATTCCGATTGAGGAAAATAATTACAATCAGCAGCAGCAAAACCAAATCTTTACTGAACGATTGCCAGGGCGTTAACGGAATCGCATCACCAAAACAGCCGCAGCTTTGCACTACTTTAAACGCCGCCGAATAAAAAGTGAGAAACGTGAAGAAAATGATTAGCAAAAGTAATCCCCAGGCAACCTGTTTTCCTCGTGCGCCAATCAGCAAAGTAAAACCAAAAAGCATTTCCAGCGCGCATAAAAAAATCGATAAAGCAAGTGCAATTCCGTTTAAAAATGTGGTGTGGAAAACCTCAAAATATTCGACTAATTTATAGGAAAACCCAAGCGGATCATTAGCTTTGATCAAACCGGAAAAAATGAACAATAACCCAACTGCAATCCGGCAAAACCACAACATATTCTTTCTCATTTCACATCCGATTTTATCAAGGCAAAAACAGCATAATTCAACATATCCTGGTAGTTTGCTTTTACACCTTCCGAAGCCAGCGTTTGGCCTCCGTTATCTTCAATTTGCTTTACGCGAAGCAGTTTCATCAAAATTAAATCTGTTAACGAACTGATACGCATTTCCCGCCAGGCTTCGCCATAATCGTGATTTTTGGCCAGCATCAGTTCGTATGTTTCCTTAACTTTTTGGTCGTAAAAAACGCTTGCATCTTCCACCGTAATTTCCATTGGTGAAGCTGGTTCCAGTTCCAGTTGCAGCATTCCCATCACACAATAATTTACAATTCCGATGTATTCGCCTGTAATCCCGTCACCAACTTTACTGATTTTAGTTTCTTCTAAAGTCCTGATTCGTTGAGCTTTAATAAAAATCTGATCAGTAATAGAAGTCGGGCGGAGGATACGCCAGGCCGTGCCGTAATCTTTTGTTTTTTTGATAAAAAGCGTTTTGCAAACCCGGATAACGGCTTGATATTCGGCTTCGGTATTGTTCAAAATAGTAGGATTCAATTTTAATTCGATATTTGTTTGCAGGATTTGTACAGATATTTTTCCTGTTTTTTAAGATGGTTAAAGATACATTTTTTCAGAAAAAAGTTACGCTAAATGCAGGTGGCAAGTTGATCGATTTAAGTATACCGAAAGTGATGGGCATTATCAATGTTACGCCTGATTCTTTTTTTGCCGGAAGCCGGAAGCCAGCTGCAAGCGATGCTGTTTTTATGGCAGAAAAAATGTTAAGCGAAGGTGCGGATTTCTTGGATATTGGTGCATATTCTTCTCGGCCGGGTGCCGAGGATATTTCTGCGGAAGAAGAAACAGACCGTTTACTGCCTGTTGTTGAGGCAATTAAGAAAGATTTTCCGGAGGCTGTTTTATCCGTGGATACTTTTCGGGCTTCCGTTGCAGAAGCAGCAATTAAAGCCGGGGCGCACATCATCAACGATATTTCGGGTGGCAATTTAGATGAAAATATGTTTGCTACCGTTGCCCGTTTACAGGTTCCGTATATTTTAATGCACCTAAAAGGCACACCGCAGAACATGATCGAGCATGCGCAATACGAAGATATTTTTGCGGAAGTATTTGATTATTTTGCGGAGAAAGCTTACCGCTTAAAAGAACTGCACGTGCATGATGTGATCCTTGATCCGGGTTTTGGTTTTGCCAAAACCCGCGGGCAAAGTTTTGAATTACTGCAGCAAATGAAAGGTTTTGAATTGCTCAATCTTCCAATCCTGACTGGTATTTCCCGAAAAGGAATGATTTACAAAACGTTAGGCGGAACGGCAGAAACAGCTTTAAACGGAACCACGGTTTTAAACACGATGGCACTGCTAAACGGTACTTCAATTTTACGTGTGCATGATGTGAAAGAAGCGGTAGAAGCGGTGCAGTTGTTTGAGGCTTATCAGGAGGCATAGAAGATTTACAAATCAGATTTAATAATTGATACAAATGATGAAATAGCACTTGAATTATTGATTGAAGAATTACAGACAACAAAAGGAAGTAAAGCTTGTACTTAAAGCTCAGTTTAGTTAGCTTCGTAAGAACCTATATTATTTTTTAATAAAATTTTATGAGAAGAATTCTTACCATCTGCCTGCTTTTGGTAACCAGTTTTGCCACGGCACAAAAAAGTACAGGTATTCAATTTCTGCAGGGCTTAAACTGGGTACAGATTAAAGAAAAAGCCTTAAAAGAAAATAAATATATTTTTGTAGATGGCTTTACAACTTGGTGTGGTCCATGCAGGAAGATGGCGCAGGAAATATTTCCGCAGCAGAAAGTAGGAGAGTTTTTTAACCAAAACTTTATCAATGTTGCTGTTCAATTTGATGTAACTAAAAACGACAACGAAGAAGTAAAAAATTGGTACAAAGAGGCAAAAACTTTCAATGAGAAATATCAGATCGATCTCTATCCAACTTATTTGTTTTTCAATTCGCAGGGAGAATTAATACATAGGATTAATGGCGCAACATTTAATGCAAATGAATTTATTGCAAAAGCAAAAAATGCTTTAGAACCTGCTACACAATATATAACCTTAAAGCAACAATTTAAAAAAGGAAATAAAGACCCTAATTTCCTTTTAGCATTAACAAAAGCAACACAGCGCGCGAATGATTCTAAATTTATCCCCATAGTAGCAAATGCTTATTTAGGCACTCAACAGAATCTTTTAACTGAAGAAAATTTAAAACTGATTTTACTGGCTACTACCAAAAGTACAGATGTAGGATTTAAAGTTTTGCGTAATCATGCTGCAGAAGTTGATGCCATTGCAGGAAAAGGAAAAAGCTCTGAAAAAGTAAGAACAATTGTGTTTGATGAAGTAATGCTTCCATATTTAAATATCGGAGGTAAAAAGACTGAATATGGCGGTGGAATGATTGCTTATGAAGGAAAGCCTCGTGTAAATGTCGATTGGGAAGAAGCAAGAAACAAACTGTTGCCAAAATATGGAGACTTAGCGGATGAAATAATATTGGAGGCAAAGCTCTTTTATTATAGGGAACGGGACAACTGGCCTCAATTTACTAAAGCGGTGTCTGCTTATGTCTATCAATCAGGTAATTCTATTAATAGGAATAAAGTTGATTCTTACGCAAATGACATATTTGTTTTCAGTAATGATACAACCTGTTTAAACGCCGCTATTGACTGGTCGAATAAAATTTATTTAGAAGTAAAAGATGAAAATATGCAAACCTACTTACAATATTTGTTTACGCTTGGAAATCTATTATATAAGTCTGGAAAAAAAGAACCCGGCATTGCTAATCTTGAAGAAGTTTTGCACAAAGTTGGTGGCAAAGATGAACGGTTAATAAAGACAATTGCCAAAATGAAAAATGGTGAAAAAACTTGGTAAATGTAAAGTCAGTTTTAAACACGATGGCACTGCTAAACGGTGCTTCAATTTTACGTGTGCATGATGTGAAAGAAGCGGTAGAAGCGGTGAAGTTGTTTGAGGCGTATCAGGCTAAAATTTAATTTAAATTAATTTGTATTTAAATTACTAAATATTTAGTTTAGTAGTGATTCTATTATAAACCTCCCACTAAATTATTACGTTATGAAAAGTTTTGTTAAGGTAAAGCACTTCGCTATAATGCTTCTTTTATGCCTGTTTTTTTATCAAGGTAAAGCACAACAAAAATTTACAAAAACTGCGGCGCAACTGGCAGAAATAAAAAAGTTGAAAGCAAAGGTTGAAGCAAACCCTTCGGATATGAAAGCGCACGAAAACTACATCTGGGCATATAATCCTGATGACTCATCGCTAACAGTGCAGTATCAAATATGGATGAAGCAATTTCCTAAAAATTATATCGTGCCGTTTGCAATTGGTCAAATTTTAGAAAATCGTGAAAACACAAATGCAGCTGAGTTTTTGTTACAGGCAAGTGCTTTAAAACCGGATAATGCCGCTATTTGGACTTCTTTGGCGGGAACAACTTATATGACTAATGATACTGTAAAAAGGAAGATTTATTTACAAAAAGCTGCACAATTAGAGCCTAAAAATCCGAAATATGTATTCAATTATATTCTTTCTTTAAAAGATACAGATCCCGAAAAGTATGATTCTTTATCGATTGACATCGCCAGAAAATTTCCTGATGATGAAGTCGGGATTGAAGCATTAAGTTTGCTCGCACAAAAAACAACTGTTCCGCAAGAAAAAATTGCCTACTATAAACAGATTTTTAATCGGAAAACTAATCATAAATCCGGTTGGTTTGTAGGAGCAATGGAGTATTATTCTGATATTTTGCTCCAAACCGATCCTGCACAAGCCTTTGAATTAGGTACAGCAATTATTTTAGATAATAATCTTTACCTGGATTTATGGCATGAACGCTTAGTGGTTGCAGATGCGTTTTTAAAAGCTAAAGCAAGTTTGGAGACCCAAAAACCAAATGATGCAATAGTGTTACTGAACAAAGTAAGGCTTAGAAATCAAGTTTTGGGACGGGTTATCGGAGTAGAAGAATACTTGAATCTTTTTAAGGCAGAAGCACTGGATTCTGCAAAATTATTTAAGGCAGCTTACGATACGGTTGCAGTATATTATAGCAAAAATCCAAGTGAAAAGCTACAATCGGCTTTGTATAAATATGGGAAACAATCTGGCATGGATTCGGCTACGGTTAACAATGATGTTGCCTTAAAACGCAGTAGTCGGGCCAAGCAAGCAACAGAATTTTCACTGGAAAGTTATACTGACGGTTTCAAGAAATCACTTTCTGATTACCGCGGAAAAGTAGTTTTGTTAACTTATTGGTTTCCGGGTTGCGGTCCCTGCCGCGGAGAATTTCCACACTTTGAATCTGTATTAAAAAAGTTTAACAGAAATGATGTTGCTTATTTGGGTTTAAATGTAGAACCAGCACAGGATACTGCGGTGATGCCATTTTTAAAAGATAGTGGTTTTAGCTTTACACCGTTGCATGACAGCCGAGGCAGGATGAAAGGTAACTTGGATGATGCAAACTCAGAGCCAACCAATTTTTTGATCGATCGAAATGGCCGTGTTGTTTTTTCAAAGTTTAGGATTAATGCAGAAAATGAAAAAACTTTAGAACTGATGATTAAAGAACTGCTGGCGGCAAAATAATAATGTAAAAGAAGCATAGAATTATTGAGGGCTTATTAAGCAGGAAATAAGAAAACTGATCGCTGTTTGTATCTAAAAAAGGAGTTGGCAGAAAACCAACTCCTTTTCATTTTTAATTATAAACCGGCAACAAAAGGAGCTTTTCTAAAATAAAACTCATCTTCAATTTGATCAATTACAAAATCAGCTAAATCAGTTGTGCTGATTTTATTGCCTACACAATCGTACAAGTTTGCAAGGGTTCCATGTCTTTCTGAGGTTTGTTCAATAAAGGGCAATCTTATAAAAGTCCAGTCAGTTTTGCTATTGCTTAATATTTCAAAAGCTAACTGTCTGTCGGCAACTGCTTCTGGAAAGGTTTTCCGCATCCATTCAGTACTTGCTTTGTTTTTAACACTTTTTTGATCGCCCAAAACATCAACATTTAAACCGGCCAGCAATAAGTAACGGCTTAGTTGAAATTCTTCCATTGCTTTTAAAACGTTTTTTGTAGCCAGACTTTGAACCAAAGGTTCATCTTTTCTTGGCCCAATCGAACTGATTACAGCTTGACAACCGCTTAATAAAAATCTCGCTGTTTCGTAATCTTTGATATCTCCTTTTACAATTTCTAATAACGGATGTGAAATTGAGAAGTTTTCGGGCTGTCTGATCAATGCTTTTACAGCATATTCTTGGTTAAGTAATTCTTGCAGAATGTATTTTCCTGCTTTGCCAGTTGCACCAAGCAGGGCGACTTTTATAGGTTGGTTCATGGTCTTTCTTTATAAAATTTTGAAAATAGTTATACTTCATCGTAAATGTGAAGATTACGATGTCAGCACCTTATTTATTTAGGCACTTAAAAGAAGTATTTTATAAAGAGAGTAGAATGAGCTAAAAGTAGAAATTAATATTGAATTATGGTATAATTAGGATTAAATCAAAACTCATTAATCGCAATTCCCAAATCGTAAACCGATACTTTTTCCGGAAGTTTATTTTGTAAAATGCTGCTTCCGGCTGCACTGCGGTAACCGCCGGCACAATGCACCACGATTGGTTTTTCCGTTGAGATTTCGCTGATTCTTTCGCGCAGTTCGGGCAAAGGGATTTTTAAGGAATCCGTAAAAATCGGATGTTCTTTAACTTCGTTTGCATTGCGGATATCGATTATCTGATAATCGTTAAGGTGGTTTTTAAAATCTTCTGTGTCTAACGATACTGTTTTTATCGACCCAAAATCGAAAACAAAAGCGGCTTTGATCAGGGTTTCGTAACCGATTTTAGCGGTTCTTTTAATCATTTCCTGCAAAATAATGTCGTTTTCGGCAGTCAGGTAAAATTCTTCTCCGGGAGAAATAATACTGCCCAGCCAGGTTTCAAATTTGCCATTTTCCATCAGGTTGATGGAATTTGGTAAATGATCTTGTTTAAATTGTGAAGCTGGCCGCGTATCGATAATGATTATATTTTCTTTTAAACCGATCAGGTTATCATGTTTTAACAACGGAATATTTTTGATGGTTGAAGCTAAACCCGGCACACCTTTTTTATTCAGTTCTACATTGAACGGAAAATATTTTGGCACAAACGGCTGGTCTTCAATCAAAGCTTTAATAAAAGTTGCTTCGGTCATTTTTTGTAACGACCAGTTACCCAGTTTTTCCGCATAAATTGTACTGCTGCTGGCATCGCTCAAAGCTTTTCCGCATAAAGTTCCGGCACCATGCGCAGGATAAACGATAATGTCATCAGCCAAAACCATCAATTTTTCGTGGAGTGAGTGATACATTTGTGCAGCCAGTTCTTCGCGTTTTGTAGTAATATTTCCTGTATTTTCCCTCAAATCCGGCCGGCCGCAATCGCCGATAAACAAAGTATCGCCGGTAAAAACAGCTTTATCTTTGCCTTCGTGTTCTAAAATAATACTGATACTATCCGGAGAATGGCCGGGCGTATTTACTGCTTTCAGCTTAACTTTTCCAAACGAAATTACGTTGCCGTCATCAAAAGTTTGGTGCGGATAAGCGGCATCTATCAGTTTAGAACAGTAAATAGTTGCGCCCAAGTTTTGGTATAATTCTAAATGTCCGCTTACAAAATCGGCGTGCGGATGTGTTTCAATCACACCGATAATTTTTACTTGGTTTGCTTCTGCAAAAGCCAAATAAGGGGAAACATCCCTTGCCGGATCTACCAAAACGATCTCGCCTGCACTCAAGATTGCATAAGCGTAATGCGAAAGGCTTTTATCTTCAAACTGTTCAATTTTCATAGTTTTTTTACTTCAAATTCGGCTGATTTTTTTTGATGCTTCTTTTAATGAGGTAATTTTTCTTTGATCAAACCGTAAAACCAGGTTCCGGCAACGGCACTTAACAGCGTAACAGTAATCACCATAAAACCGCTTCCTATTTGGGCGAACAGCGGCCCCGGACAAGCACCTGTTATTGCCCATCCTAATCCAAAAATTAATCCGCCGTAAACGTTTCCCCAGTGGAAAGTCTTGTCAGGAATAACGACAGTTTGCCGATCAATCGTTTTAATTTGAAAGCGTTTGATCAGCAAAATGGAAATCATGGCGACAAGAATGGCGCTGCCGATAACGCCATACATGTGGAATGCCTGCAAGCGGAACATTTCTTGAATGCGGAACCAGGAAATCACTTCGGATTTGACGAGGATTATGCCGAACAATAATCCTACAACCAGATGTTTTATGTTTTTCATCAGCAATTATAGTTGAAGTAGGAAAGGTAAGATGAGCCACGTCATGATAAAACCGCCGATCATAAAGCAGCAGGTTGCTACCAGCGAAGGCCATTGCAGCGAAGAAATCCCCATAATTGCGTGGCCCGAAGTACAGCCTCCCGCGTAGCGTGTACCAAAACCGACCAGGAAACCGCCAACAACGATAAAAACAAAACCTCTTAACGTAAATAGTTGCGTGAAGCTGAAAATATCCTTCGGCAGCAATCCGGTAAAATCTTTTACGCCTTGTTGCCGAAGCAGATTTGCAGTTGCCGGATTGATATGAACATTGCCGGGAACCGACAGCAGATCAGTTGCGATAAACCCACCCAGGATAATGCCTAAAGCAAAAAATAAATTCCAGCTTTCCTTTTTCCAGTCGTATTTAAAAAAGTTGATGTTTGCCGGGATACAAGCGGCGCAAATGTGCCGCAACGAAGAGGATATACCAAAAGTTTTATTGCCTAAAAGAAGTAAGGCCGGCACTACCAAACCAATTAACGGGCCGGCAATATACCACGGCCAGGGTTGTTTAATATACTCCATCATTTTTATTTATAAATTGTACTGATCAACACAAACACGCCCATTATCAAAACGAACCACCCAAACGCAGGTTTAAGTTTTGCATCCGGCACGTAAGCGGAAAGGTAGCTTCCGGCAATAATCCCAAAAATGGCAAAGCCCGAAAAAATTAGTAAAAAGGAATAATCTATTACGATATGACGGCTGATATCACCTAAAACACCTAATAAAGAACTGATGGTAATGATCATTAATGAAGTTCCGACTGCTTTTTTCATCCTTAATCCCGCAAATAAAACCAGTGACGGGATAATCAGAAAGCCGCCGCCAACACCTACAAAGCCAGTGATTGTGCCAACGAGGATACTTTGTAAAACAAGCCGGTAATAATTTATTTCGGTTGCAGCAAGTGCAGCTGCTTTGCTCTTTTTTAGCATGGAAAGTGATGCCGCTAACATCAGCAAGGCAAAAACCAGCATGAGTAAATCAGGTTTGGTTAGTTCAAAAGTCCCGAAATTTAACAAGTGATGCGGCAGAGCGGGCATTACCCATTTTCGCATGGTAAAAACAGCTAACAACGAAGGAATACCGAAAATTAAGGCAATTTTATAATCAACATTATTTTTTTGATGATAACTGATAGTACCGGCAGAAGTAGTAATGCCAACGATAAAAAGCGAATAGGTAGAAGCCAGAACAGGATCGATGCGGAAAAAATAAACTAAAATGGGTATGGTTAAGATAGAACCGCCGCCGCCAATTAAACCTAACGACAACCCGATTAAAACTGATGCTGCGTAACCTATAATTTCCACCTGATTAATTTACCTTCCAAAGGTGGTTTTTTAGCCCGTATTTATTTGTGACTTATGTTACAAAAAACTTTTTAACACAATTTTATTGCGGGAAAGGCCGATCATGTTTTGTTTTTCCATCTGTTTTAACAGTCGGGAAATAACTTCACGGGTGGTGCCCAGTTCTTCGGCAAGTTGCTGATGCGTGATATTAATTTCTTCGGATTGATAAATTACAGCTTTTTTTTTCAGTAGTTCTACAATCCTTAAATCCAGTTTTTGGAAAGCCACGGCGTTAATCACCGATAATAATTCTTCAAAACGTTTGTGGTATAACTTAAAAATAAAATCGGCCCACTCCGGGTAAACTTTAATCCATTCGCTGGCTTTTGTAATCGGAATCATCAAAACTTCAGCATCTTCTTCCACAATTGCCCGCACTTTGCTGGTATCATCATGTATCCCGGCCAAAAAAGACATGATGCAGCTTTCGCCCGGTTTGATGTAGTACAGCAAGATTTCCCTGCCATCCTCGTCTTGCCGCATCACCCGGATGCTTCCTGATAAAACTACCGGAATAGCACGGATATAACTGTTTGATTGTACCAGTACAGTTTCGGCAGGCAGGTTTTTATGCAAACTATTGGTTCGTACTTCTTCTTCTAAAATTGCACCAAAAAGTTTCATACGATAAATGTAGATCAAAACCGTTGGTTAAAAGTTATGCTAACGTCATTTCAAAAGCTACAATTTCCTTTTTTAATATTTTTGTTAAAAATGATTTCATTAATTATGTAATTTTAAATCTCATGAAAACGAAACTCTTATTTTTTAGCTGCTTGCTGGCAACGCTTTCCTGTTTTGCACAAATGAGCCAAACCGATAAACAGAATTTTAAAACAGTAGCACTTTCTAAAGATCAATCCGCCGCCGGTTTAATTATAAAAAAATGGGCCGTGCCTATCCGATATAAAGTTTACAGCGCAAAAGGAGCATATTCATCTACAGAAATAGATTCTGTTTTTAGTCAGATCAAGGCATTTACCAGTTTAGATATTGCTGTTGCTAAAACGGATGACGAAGTTAATTTTTCAGTTTTTCTCGGTAGCAAAAATGATTTTGGAAGCCAGATTCCATCGGCTATTGCCCAATCTTTTAGCCAGTACGGCGGCACTTATTACAAGTTCAACGGGAAAGGGGAAATTTATCAGGCTATTGATTTAATTACGATTACCGGTTTTTCAGATCAGCTTGCTGCGCGCAGTGCCATCCGAAAAAGTATAACAAAGCTGTTCGGTTTTTTTACACCGCTGCAAAGTAACCCAAGCAGTATCTTTTATTCGCAAAGTAATAACGTGGTTAAGTTTGACAGCTATGATTCTTTTTTGATCCGCTTGCTGTACAGTCCGCGTTTTACACCGGGCATGGCAGCAGCACAAGTGGATGAAGTGCTTAGCAAGATGTAAAAATTATGCCGGTAAAAAAGCATCGTAATTATTTTTGATGAACATCATAACAAGAAACGCCGGATAATTTACCCGGCATTTTTGATTTTAACATATTTTTACTGATAAAAGAAGCATTACTGATTTGTAGTTTTTGGCGTTGCAGCGGCGGCGGCTTCTGCTTTTTCCCGCTTTTTGAAAAATCCGCGGAGTAAAAAATTATGTTGAACAGCTTCTAAATCATCATTTAGTTTTACCGAGCTTTCCTGCAAATTGCCCATGGTAGATTTAATTTGATCAGCTGTTTTTTGATCGTTCAACAGCAAACCCATTGCATTGTCGGTACTGTTTAGTTTGTTGCTTGCTTTGCTTAAATTATCCGTGATTACAGATGCTTTTGCAGAAGTTTCTTTCAACTGTTCGGCCGTTGCAGAAAGCCTGTTAAATACCGTTGTATCGGTTAACATTTTATCCGCCAAACCTCCTTTAGTATTAAGTTTTACAGAAAACTTGCCTAATTGTCCGGCTAACTGAGCAGAAGTTTTAGTCGTTTTTTGCAGATTTAACATAATTGCGCGGAAGCTATTTGCCAAAGTAGAATCCGTTAATACGGCACCGGCGGTTCCTTTTCCTTTTACAATATCTGCACTTAATTTTTTAAAATTAGTGGTAATCCCAATCAGGTTTTCATTATTTTCCTGGAACGTTTTCATAATGTCATCGGTAGAAAGTTCTTTTTGAACCTGCAAAATATCGCCATCTTCTATTTCAGGCATTTTTTGATTTCCACCAAAAATCACAATCAGTTTATTACCGATCAAACCATCAGAACTTAGTTTAGCACTGGCATCTTTCCGGATATATTGCTGGGCAGATTTTTCTATGCTCATAGAAACTTCTACCTGCGATTTACCATAAAATTTGATTGTTTTTACGGTGCCTATCTTCACTCCGGAAAACCAAACGTTATTTCCGGGTTTTAAACCGCCGATATCATTAAAAACCGCATTGATACGAAGTGATTTTACAAAAGATTTTTGCTGGCCGCCCAGTACAAATATCCCAACAATGAAAATTAAAAGACCAAAAAATATAAATACACCAACTAATATGTTTCGTTTGGTTTCCGCTGTCTGCATGATATTATTGAATAAAATTGTAATTATAAAATGTTTTTACCCGTTCGTCGTCCGTATTAAAAACCTCGTTAAAAGTTCCTGTCCGCATAAATTTACCGTCTAAAAGCATGGCTACACGGTCACCGGTTGATTTTGCACAAGTTAAATCGTGCGTAATAATGATAGAAGAAGTTTTATAACGCTGTTGTACTTCGTTTATGAGGTGATTTATTTCGAGGCAGGTAATCGGGTCTAATCCGGCTGTTGGCTCATCATAAAGCATAATCTCCGGATTCAAAATCAGCGTTCGCGCAATTCCGATGCGTTTACGCTGCCCGCCGGAAAGTTCTGAAGGCATTTGGTTAATCGTTTGAAGCAGGCCAACTGCATCCAGTACAGATTCTACCTGTTTATTAATTTCTTCACGAGTTAAATTTCGTTGGTTGCGTACCAGGGGAAATTCCAGGTTTCCGCGAACGGTCATGCTATCATACAAAGCACTGTTTTGAAAAGAAAAACCAATCCGTAAGCGTAATTGCTCTAATTCTTTTGTATCGAGGCTGTTTACATCCTGGCCTAAAACCCTAACAGTTCCGATGTCGGGCGTTAATAATCCTGAAATTATTTTGATCAATACTGATTTTCCGGTTCCTGATCGACCTAAAACAACTACGTTTTCACCTTGATAAACCTCTAAATTAATTCCCTTTAATACATCATAATCACCAAAAGATTTCTCCAGGTCTTTTATTTCTATAACCGGTTTGCTTCTGTCGATTGCTGCTTTTTCTTTTTCCATTTGCTTATTTTAAACCCGGAAAAAGCCGGAAATTTGTACAATTACAATTTCTTCCACAAAAACCAGGAACATACCTAAAACCACTGCAGAATTGGCAGATTTACCAACACCTTCTGTGCCTTTATCAGAATTAAAACCCTGATAGCAACCAACCATCCCGATGGTAAAACCGAAAACGATAGATTTTATAAGGGAAGTGTTGATATCCAAAAACGAAATCGGCTCGAAAGCATCCTGGAAGAAAGCACTGATACTGGTACCTTCATTTTGGCTAACATTAAGGTAAGCACCCAGCATGGCCACAAATGCGGTGTACATCACCAAAATCGGGATACTAACCGTAGTGGCCAAAACACGCATACAAACCAGGTACTTAAAAGGCTTCGTGGCTGATACTTCCATGGCATCAATCTGTTCGGTAACTTTCATGGAAGCCAGTTCGGCACCGATGCTCGAACCAATTTTCCCGGCTCCGATTAATGCGGTAACCAGTGGCGCCAATGCACGAAAAA
Organism: Sphingobacteriaceae bacterium; assembly: GCA_903642215.1. Taxonomy (GTDB): domain Bacteria; phylum Bacteroidota; class Bacteroidia; order Sphingobacteriales; family Sphingobacteriaceae; genus Mucilaginibacter_A. Next base: position 116,417 of record CAHJWG010000004.1, read on the forward strand.
TAGCAATCGAAACTAATGATGGCAACCAGGAAGTTGCACCAAATTCGGCCAGAGATGGCCGCGATTGTTTGGTAAAAACGATCCCGGTGATAAAACCGGTTAGCGTAATTAACGGAAAGGAGCGGTAACCAACTTCGTAACATTGTCTTATAAACTCTTTAAACTCATAAGGCGGCAAAAAAGCTTCCTTAAAAAAACGGAGTATAAAACGGTAAACGCTGTATATATCTTCAAAAAATACAGAAACACGCTGTAAAAACTTGGGTTTAACGGCTTCTTGTTCCTGTTCTAAAGTGGTGCTGTTGTCAAGCTTCATCAAAAGTGTTCAAAGTATTTCAACCGTTTTTGTTTGTGGTGGGCATAATTAAATAAACAGGAGCGCGGCTTAAATTTAAAAACTGTTGCCTGTTTATTTTTTGATTATACGATGAGCAAATATAGAAAGATTGAATGTTTAATCGTTTGATTAAACAAAATCTACGATTTGATGATAAAACATTTTAAATTTAAATTTTTTGATGCTTCTTTTACCGGTAAAAAGCTGTCCTGACAAAAAACATAAACGGCAAGGTGCTGTTAAGTTCGTGTTTTGATTTTTGGTGCGAATGTTGATGACACTAAAACGAAATAATAACAGATACAAATTTTTTTACTTAAAACCTTTAAAATAATTATTATGAAAAGTGAATCAAAATTAATTGCCGGAATATTAATCGGCGTTGCTGCCGGTGTTTTAGCCGGGATTTTATTAGCACCGCAAAGCGGAGAAGACAGCCAGGAAGCAGTTTCTGACGCAGCTTCTGATTTTGGTGATAAGTTGAAAGATAAGTTTGTTGATTTGGTAGAAGAAGCAAGTGAACTAAAAGAATCTTTAGGTGAAAAAATCTCTTCTAAACTTGATGATTTAATCAATTTGATTTCCTCAAAAACAGCTGATGCAAGAGATTGGGCAAGCGACAAAGCGAGTGCTGCTGCAGAGGAAGCAGAGGATTTGAAAAACAGAGGTTAATAATTAAACCGTTTTTTTTTAAGGTAAAAGCTTCCCGAAAATTTGGGAAGCTTTTTTTATGTGCAAAATTTTATGTGATAAAAGAAGTATGTAGCGGTTGGAATTTCGATTGGTATTTTCCCGGTTTATCCAAATAAATCACTGCTTAAATAACGGTCGCCGCGATCACAGGCGATAAATACAATTACACCGCTTTCTATTTCTGATGCTATTTTAAGTGCAGCAGTTAAAGCACCACCGCTGCTCATTCCGGCAAAAATCCCTTCTGTCCGCGCTAATTTACGTGTCATATCTGTTGCTTCAGCCTGAGAAATATCAATAATCCGATCAACTCGTTTGGCATCAAAAATTTCGGGCAAATAAGCTGCGGGCCACCTGCGGATACCCGGAATGGAAGATTCTTCTGTTGGCTGGCAACCTATGATTTGCACGTTCGAGTTCTTCTCCTTTAAAAACATCGAGTTGCCCATGATGGAACCGGTTGTACCCATCGAACTTACAAAATGCGTGATTTTGCCGTTGGTATCGCGCCAGATTTCCGGTCCGGTAGTTTTATAATGCGCCAGGTAATTATCTTTATTGCCAAACTGGTTCATTAAAAAATATTCTCCTTTTGCTGCTTTTTCGATCGCATAATCCCGGCAGGCTTCAATCCCTTCCAGTAAAGTAACTTTCGCACCAAAAGCTTCCATTGTCAACACACGTTCTTTGGTAGAATTGGAAGGCATCACCAGTTCAATTTCCAGATCAAACAAACGAGCAATCATAGCCAGCGCAATGCCGGTATTGCCGCTGGTTGCTTCTATTAACTTGGTGCCTGGTTTAATTTCGCCGCGTTCCATCGCACTGCGCACCATGTTTAAAGCAGCTCGGTCTTTTACACTTCCGCCCGGGTTATTTCCTTCCAATTTGGCATAAATTTTAACCTGCCGATTTGGGTTTAACCGGTTAATTTCTACCAAAGGCGTATTGCCGATCAGATCTATAATTCCTGCCATAATGATTTTAATTGTTAATTTTACCTGTAATTACTTCAATATTAGGCTTGTGGTAAACTACAGAACCCGGCGGCACACTTTTAGTTAGCCATACATTCCCGCCGATAATACTATTTGCGCCGATAACCGTATCACCGCCCAAAATAGTTGCGCCCGAGTAAATTACAACGCCGTCTTCCACGGTTGGGTGGCGTTTAATATTAGCCATATTTTTATTCACGCTCATGGCTCCCAAAGTAACACCCTGATACAGTTTTACATGATTGCCGATTGTACAAGTTTCGCCGATAACAGTTCCGGTTCCATGATCAATGTGCAAATGTTCTCCGATGATGGCAGCCGGATGGATATCAATTCCGGTTTTAGAATGTGCGTATTCCGTTAAAATACGCGGCAAAAGCGGCACATTTATTTGTAGCAGTGCGTGGGCAATCCGGTAAAAAGAAATAGCGTAAAAACCAGGATAAGTGCGCACTACTTCAAATTCTGTTTTTGCAGCCGGATCTCCGTTAAAAATTGCTTTTACATCTGTATTTAAGATGCGGTAAAGCTCCGGAACCTGATCGAAAAAAACTTCCGTTAACTGGAAATTGTCGCAATGCCAGCAAGCACCGGTGGCTTCCATAATTGTAAAAAGCTCTTTTTTTAGAAAAGTAAAAACTTCTTTTAACTCATTAATTGTGTTGAAAGGAATTTTAGATCGTTCGGGATAGAGCAAACCAATTAGCTTTAAAGCCCACAAAGCAATCTCATCATTGGAAGGAACGGATTCCAGCTGCTGCTTTTTATTAAATAAATGCTTGTAAAATTCCTGCTCCATACAATTATTTCAGCTGGTTTAAGCTGTAAAAATTAAATATGCAATTGTATGAATTTGTATTTGATCTGATTGTAAAAAAGAAAAAGCGTATTATTTCAGCAAAAAATATCAGGCAAACTTATTTCTAATTGCTTATTTATTTTGATATTTGATTATCAACCTAAATAATCAAACAAAATCAGTTAAAATATAATTTCAAAAACTGATTTATGTTTGATGATTTGTTGCCATAAAAGAAGTACTATGAAAAACCAGTTATTACAGGAACTATCTGTACTGCACGAAAAAGTGGCAGCCATAAAAGTTTACGACCGTGAAAATGCTTCGCTGCTCGGAAAATATACGCAGGAGTTTGAAGCACTTTTAACCCGTTTGTTAACTTTTAATACAGAAAGTTTTAAAAGTATTGTAGCTGATTATCACAAAAATACTACCGGTGAAGCATATACTTCTGCAACAGATTTGCATGATGATACTGATAACAGTAACGGTTTTTATGCGAGTGTTGCGAACTTGAACAACAATATTAACGACTCCATTGAGATAGTTAACGGACTGTAATCAGCTGTTAGGGTCAATATAATTTTTGAGGATTTTTTCCAGATCTGCAGGCGTATCTACGGCTAATGTTTCCAATTCGGTTTCGGCGGCTTTTATGCGATAACCGTTTTCAATCCAGCGCAGTTGTTCTAAACTTTCGGCTTTTTCCAAGGATGAAACCGGCAGTTTTGTAATTTCCTGCAACACATTTGCACGATAACCATAAATACCGATGTGTTTGTAAAACGTATGATATTGCAGCCAGTTTTGCATTTGCTGGTTGCGGAGATAAGGTATTACAGAACGCGAAAAATAAACAGCTTCAGAGTTTTGGTTTAAAATAACTTTTGGCGTATTGAAGTTATGGAGTTCTTCATCTGTCTCAATTTTTTTCACCAAAGTGGCCAATTCTGTTTTTTGATCGTTAAAACAAGCAGCAACTTTGGCAATTTGGTTTAGGTTGATAAAAGGCTCGTCGCCCTGAATATTAATCACAACCTCAAATTCCGGTAAAGCAGCAGAAATTTCGGCACAACGATCTGTTCCGCTTTGATGGTTTTCGGAAGTCATCATCGCCAAACCACCAAATGCTAAAACATGGTTAAAAATGCGTTCATCGTCTGTGGCAACAATTACTTTTTCCAATAAACTGCATTGAGAAGCTTGCTCGTAAACTCGCCTGATCATACTTTTTCCGGCAATATCTGCCAACGGCTTTCCCGGAAAACGGCCGGAAGCATAACGGGCAGGAATAATACCGATGATTTTCATTTTTTAGTTAAAGGTTTTGAGTTACAAGTTGCCTGTTCTTAGTTTGTTTACCAATTTTATGTTGATAAAAGAAGCATTATTAAACATGCTGTCATTACCCAAAACCGGCAACCCACACTTTAAAACGGACAACTAACCTAAAATAATCCATTAATTTCTACCTCAATTTTTTCAATAATAGCACTTAAATCTTCGGTATTATTGGCAAAATCTAACTTGTCTTTATCCAAAATCAGCAGTTTACCGCTGTTGTAACTTTTAATCCATTTTTCATATTTTTCATTAAGTTTGGATAGATAATCCAGCCGGATACCAATCTCATATTCGCGGCCGCGTCGCTGGATATTATTAACTAAAGTTGGCACCGAAGCTTTCAGATAAATTAGTAAATCCGGCGGTTTGATAAAGGAAGTGATGTTGTCGAAAATTTTGCGATAGTTGTTATAATCGCGCTCCGTCATCAAATCCATATCCCGCAAATTGGCCGCAAAAATGAAAGCATCTTCATAAATTGTTCGATCCTGAATGATGTTGGCTTTGCTTTTCTGAATCTCCATAATTTGCTGGAAACGGCTGTTCAAAAAAAAGATTTGCAAATTGAAACTCCAGCGTTTCATATCGCTGTAAAAATCTTCCAGATAAGGGTTATTATCTACCGATTCATACTGCGGCTGCCAGCCATAATTTTTGGCTAAAAGTTCAGTCAGCGTGGTTTTTCCGGCTCCGATATTTCCAACAACGGCGATGTGCATTTTGGTGATGGTTTTTAGTTAATGGTTGATAGAATAAGTAAATCGACTATTAGTTTTTGGCTATCAACCATAAACTATTATCTATAAACTTCCTCAAAATTTTCTGAATCCGATAATTTCCCGAACTTCTTTCAGCGTTTTTTGGGCGCTTTCACGGGCTTTTACGGCTCCAAAACGACTCACTTGTCGTAAGTATGATTCATTTTTGGCAATATCTTCAATTTTTTCGCGGATAGGAGCAGTGGCGAGGATCATATCTTCGGCCAGCTGCTTCTTAAAATCGCCGTAACGGATTTGGCATTTATCGTAAAGTTCCTCAAAATGCGTTAAAGTATCTGCGGAGGAAACCACTTGCATCAAATCAAAAAGGTTCTGAATTTCGGTTGGTTTAGGTTGATTTTCTACTGTCGGCCCACTATCCGTAACGGCGCGCATTACTTTTTTGCGTATTATTTCCGGCGAATCAGAAAGAAAAACTGCATTGCCTTCACCTTCAGATTTTCCCATTTTCCCTTTACCATCCAAACCCGGAATTTTTACTAAATTTTCGCCAAAGCTAAAAGCGTATGGTTCCGGGAAAAATTCATGCTGATACAAACGGTTAAATCGATTGCCAAACGTGCGCGCCATCTCCAGATGCTGTTCCTGATCTTTTCCAACCGGAACTTTTGTAGCGCGGTGCATCAAAATATCGGCCGTCATCAAAACCGGATAAGTAAGCAAACCGGCGTTCACATTTTCAGGTTGTGATCGAATTTTATCTTTAAAAGAAGCACTGCGTTCCAGCTCGCCCAAATAAGAATTCATGTTGAGGTACAAGTACAATTCTGTTACTTCCGGCACTTCAGATTGAATGTAAATCGTTGCTTTTTCCGGATCGATGCCGGCTGCCAGATATTCTACCAAAACCTGTTTCACATTCTGGTGCAAATCGGCCGGCGTTGGGTGCGTGGTAAGCGAATGCAGATCGGCAATGAAGAAAAAGCAGTTAAACTCATGCTGCATTTTTACGAAGTTTTGCACCGCGCCGTAGTAATTTCCCAAATGCAGTTTTCCGGTAGATCGGATGCCGCTGACAACAGTTTCCATAGGCGGCGAAAGTAAGGATTTTTTATATTTTTGATGCTGATGAAATTGATCGCCCGCAAGCTGCACACTTACTTTTACCTATTTTGCGTGCTGTTTTTATACCTGTTTTTTCATTCGTTTTTTTATTACTTCTCCCGAAAACCTGAACGTTACCTCACCTTAAACAAGCTGCGCACCAAATGGGCAAAATGGAGTTCGGCCATGAGCGGCATTTTTTACCGGTTGGAATTTGAAGTTGAACTTGATCGAAAAAAAACCTGTGTCATCTGCCCAAATCATACTTCAAACCTGGATGTTTCCTGGGCAACTTTAATCCCACAAGGTAATTTTAGTTTTATGGGAAAAGAAGAATTACTGCAAAACCCAACAACTAAATTGTTTTTTAAAACGATTGACATCACCGTAAAACGCGACAGTAATATTTCTGCTTTCAGAGCTTTCAAACGAGCTTCCGAATATTTGAAAAGCGATATTTCAATGATTATTTTTCCCGAAGGAAAAATAGCAGAAGATTATCCGCCGCAATTGCAGGAGTTTAAAATCGGCCCGTTTCGGCTGGCTATTGAGCAGCAGGTTCCCGTTGTCCCGGTTACTTCTTTTAACACCTGGAAAACTTTGTGGGACGATGGTTTAAAATATGGTAGCCAGCCCGGAATTTGTGCTATTTTCGTGCATAAACCAATAGAAACCGTAGGTTTGAAACTGACAGATGCTGATGCTTTACGCGAGGAAGTTTTCCGTATCATCAACCAAAAATTAAAGGATTATGAAGATCGATATTAATACGGTAGATAAAATTGCCAAGCTTGCACGGTTGGAAATTGCGCCGGAAGAAAAAGAAAACGTAATTAAAGACCTTAGCAAAATTTTGTCTTTTATGGAGAAGCTGAACGAGTTGGATACAACCGGAGTAGAACCTTTGGTTTATATGAGTGCCGGCGTGAACATCACCAGAAATGATGTGGTAAAAGAAGTAATCACCCACGAGGAAGCTTTGCAAAACGCGCCCGATCACGACGAAAATTATTTCAAAATCCCAAAAGTGATAGGATAAGCTGTCAGCAATCAGCTGTCAGCCACTTTTATAATCCGACCTGCTTTTAGCTGAAAGCTGATTGCTAAAGGCTGATAGCATTTACATAATTAATTCCATCAGCATGAAAATTTACACCAAAACCGGTGATGCCGGCTTTACTTCGCTTATCGGCGGCACACGCGTTCCAAAATATCATTTACGGATTGAAAGTTACGGTACAATAGACGAGTTGAACAGTTATATCGGCTTGATCCGTGATCAGGGAATTAATGAAAATGACCGTTTTATGCTGAAGGAAATCCAGGACAGGTTGTTTACAATTGGTTCTTCACTGGCATCCGAGCCGGAGAAAGCAAAGATGAAAATCCCGGATTTGCATCAGCTGGACATCGAATTATTGGAAACAGAAATGGATAAAATGGAAGCTAATTTACCTCAACTGAAACATTTTATCCTGCCTGGTGGTAATAATGCCATTTCGTTTTGTCATTTAGCACGATGTGTTTGCCGGCGTGCCGAGCGGATTACCATACAGTTGTCAGAAGATAGTTTTGTGGAGGAAAAGGTGAAAATTTACTTGAACAGATTGAGTGATTACCTGTTCATGCTGGCAAGAAAGATTGGTTATGAGCAAAATATAGCAGAAAACACCTGGATTCCGAGGAATTAATGCTTTGAAAATGCTAATTATCAAAATTTAATATTATACTTTTGCAAACTTTTAAAAAATAGATTTTTATTATGTATTGGACACTTGAACTGGCATCGCATTTAGAGGATGCACCATGGCCTGCAACTAAAGATGAACTGATTGACTATGCAATCCGTTCCGGAGCACCGGTTGAGGTAATAGAAAATTTACAGGCATTGGAAGATGACGGCGAGCCGTATGAAAATATAGAAGAGATTTGGCCTGATTATCCTACAAAAGACGATTTCTTTTTTAATGAAGACGAATATTAGTTAAAAAACAATAATAATCCGTTGATAGATTAACCAGTATTTATCCTGAACAAAATTTTATCAGATTTTTGGAACAGTTGTAGTATAATGTTGTTTAAGAAAAATCTACTTAAACTTAAACACAAAAATCATGGGAAATTTACTTTATCTAATCGCGGTGATTCTGGTAATTATCTGGGCTGTAGGCTTCTTGTTTCACGGGCTTGGAACTTTCGGCGATGGCGGATTAATACATGCACTACTGGTTATAGCCATTATTATTGTATTGTTAAAAGTGATCAGAAGAGCTTAAAAACTATTTGCTTAAAAAAAGCCGCTGTTAATCAGCGGCTTTCTTCTTTTAAAATCAATTCTGCAACCTGCAGATCAATCGGAAAAGTTATTTTGAAATTATCAGGATCTCCCGGCAATAAATTTATTTGTACGCCCGAACTTTCTACCACGCTTGCATCATCAGTAAAATTTTCCTGATATTCTTGTTCGTAAGCTTTTTTTAACAATTGAGATTGGAATGTTTGCGGCGTTTGCACTAAAAAAACCTGATTCCGGTTCAGGCTTTTAGAAATTCCGTCAGCTTCCTGCAAACGTACCGAATCTTTACTTGGCACAGCAACTACTGCATTACCATTATTTAAAGCTTTTTCGTAAGCTTCGGCAATAATATTTACGTTAATTAAAGGCCGGACAGCATCATGAATGGCAACAACAGAAGTTTCCTCAATTAAATCCAATGCTTCTTTTACACTATAAAATCTGGTGCTTCCACCTGCAACCAATTTATGTTTGATATTGAACTGATATTTTCGACACAAATCCTTCCAAGAATCAAAATACTGTTTATTTAGCACGACTATAATTTCCGGTTTTTGCGGAGAAGCAAAAAAAGCAGAAATTGTGTGCATAATCACCGGCTTGCCGTTCAGTATTAAAAACTGTTTGGGGAGCGAGGCATTCATTCTCGTTCCGGAGCCTCCTGCAACAATTACGGCATAATATTTCATCGTTGTTGCAAGAGTGTATTGAAGTTTTTTAGGTGATAAAAGAAGTATCAAATAATCAGCATGGCATCACCGTAACTGTAAAAACGATATTTTTCTTTAATGGCAACTTCATAAGCATTCATCACATGATCGTAACCGCCAAAAGCAGAAACCATCATCAGTAAAGTAGATTCCGGCGTGTGGAAATTAGTAATCATGGAGTTGGCAATACTGAAATCGTATGGTGGAAAAATAAATTTACTGGTCCAGTCGTTTGCTGCTTTTAAAGTATGGCTTGCAGAAACTGCAGATTCGATCGACCGCATAGAAGTTGTGCCAACCGCACAGATTTTACGTTTATTTTCGATGCCGCGGTTTACAATATCAGCTTGTTTCTGGTCAATAATAAACTGTTCAGAATCCATTTTGTGCTTAGTTAAATCTTCCACCTCCACCGGGCGAAAGGTTCCTAAACCAACATGCAGCGTTACTTCTGCAAACTCTACACCTTTAAGTTCCAAGCGTTTTAACAGTTCGCGGCTAAAATGCAAACCTGCGGTTGGTGCCGCAACAGCACCTTCATTTTTGGCAAAAATAGTTTGGTAACGCTCTTTGTCTTCGGCAGTTGCCTTGCGTTTAATGTATTTCGGAAGCGGGGTTTCTCCTAAAATCTCTACATTTTTTCTAAATTCTTCGTCTGTTCCGTCAAATAAAAAACGGATGGTACGGCCGCGGGAAGTTGTATTATCTACCACTTCGGCAATTAAAAGGTCATCATCACCAAAATATAATTTATTTCCCACCCGAATTTTACGTGCCGGATCAACTAAAACATCCCATAAACGAAGCTCTTTATTTAATTCACGCAGTAAAAAAACTTCTATTGTAGCACCGGTTTTTTCCTTGTTTCCATACAAACGTGCCGGAAAAACTTTGGTATTATTTAGAATCATCACATCCTTATCGTCATAATATTCTAAAATATCTTTAAAAATTTTATGTTCGATTTTGCCCGAATCTTTATGCAGCACCATCAGCCTGGATTCGTCCCGCTTTTCTGAAGGTGTATGTGCAATTAAGGATTCTGGTAAATTGAACTTAAACTGAGATAATTTCATGATTTGACGTAATAATTTAAGGGCGCAAATGTACTAATTATATCCCTTAAACGATTGAGTTAAATTGCTGTTTTTTGTAGGGCAAAAGAAGTCTATAACAAATTAAAATATAATTTTTACCGCTGCCAATACTACTTTTATACAGGTAAAATTGATGACCGCTGTTAATTTTGATTTTAATCAATCTATACTAACCTGAACTGTTTTTAGACAGATGATCATGATTTTTACATAAATTATGGATAAAAGCATCGTTTAACTACTAAACAATTGTACTTTTATCAGGTTAAAAAATGCCGGGAATGTTATTTATATTGATAGATTTCTTAGTCGCCTGAAACCATTTATTATTACTTTACTCTATTTTTCATGTCAGAAACAGCACAAATTAAGCTTTCAGAAAAAACATACGACTTGCCTGTAATTACCGGAACGGAAAATGAAAAAGCAGTTGACATTGCAAAGCTCCGGGATTTAAGCGGATATATTACCTTAGATACGGGATATAAAAATACAGGTGCAACCCAAAGTGCAATTACTTTTTTGGATGGCGAGTTAGGGATTTTAAGATATCGAGGTTATTCTATTGAGCAGCTGGCCGAAAAATCTTCTTTTATGGAAGTTGCTTATTTGCTGATTTACGGCGAATTGCCAACCGAAAAACAAAGTGCTGATTTCCAAAATGAAATTAGCCGCCACACACTTGTTCATGAGGATATGAAGAAGTTTTTTGACGGATTCCCGAGCCATTCGCATCCGATGGGTCAGTTAGGATCGTTAGTTTGCTCGCTTTCTGCTTTTTATCCCGAATCTTTAGAAAGTAATCAAACCGAAACAGAAATCAATTTAACCATCATCAAAATGCTGGCTAAAATGAGTACGATTGTTTCCTGGATCTACAAAAAATCATTAGGAAACCCGATTGTTTATCCGCAGAATAAATATGATTATGTAAGTAACTTTTTACATATGACTTTCGGCCAGCGCACCGAAGAATATAATGTTGACCCGGTTTTGGTTGATGTGATGAACAAGCTGCTGATTTTGCATGCAGATCATGAGCAAAACTGTTCCACTTCAACTGTTCGGATTGTAGGTTCTTCAGATTGTAATTTGTACGCCTCGATTTCTGCCGGGATTTCTGCTTTATGGGGGCCGCTTCACGGTGGTGCCAATCAGGCTGTAATTGAAATGCTGGAGCAGATTAAAAATGATGGCGGCGATACTGCAAAATGGATTGCGAAGGCAAAAGATAAAAATGATCCTTTCCGTTTGATGGGATTTGGCCATCGGGTTTATAAAAATTTTGATCCGAGAGCTAAAATCATTAAAAAAGCTTGCGATGATATATTAGAAAAACTTGGCGTAAACGATCCGGTTTTAGAAATTGCCAAGCAGCTGGAAGAAGTAGCTTTGAAAGATGAATATTTTGTGCAGCGGAAACTGTATCCGAATGTGGATTTTTATTCGGGCATCATTTATCGTGCTTTAGGTTTCCCAACGGATATGTTTACCGTGCTTTTTGCTCTGGGAAGATTACCCGGCTGGATTGCGCAATGGAAAGAAATGAAAGCGAACAAAGAGCCGATTGGCCGCCCGCGCCAGGTTTATGTTGGTGCAACTGAACGGGAATATGTAGAAAAGCAATCGAGATAAAACTTGAAAATTTATATGATAAAAGAAGCTTCCCTAAAAAGGAGGCTTTTTTTGTTATTTGTCTTTGTTGTCATCCCGGCGGTAGGAGGGATCTTTATCGAAAAAATACAAGTTCTATTACTACTTGAAAGAAGATTTCTCCCTTTGGGTCGAAATGACAGATGTAGTTAAAATACCAAGCATGCTTCTTTTAGCACATAAAAATCTACATTAAAATACCGGCAATTGTTGCGGATAAATAAGAAGCTAAAGTTCCGCAAACCAAAGCTTTGATACCTAATTTAGCTAAATCGTGGCGGCGATCAGGAGCCAGCTCGCCGATACCGCCAACCTGTATCGCGATAGAACTGAAATTGGCAAATCCGCAGAGTGCAAAACTGGCGATTACCAATGCTTTCGGTGTTAAAAGAGCTTTAATTTTAATGAGATCAAGATAAGCAACAAATTCATTGAGCACCATTTTGGTTCCCATTAAAGATCCTACAGCTCTAACATCTTTATTCGGAACGCCCATCGCCCAGGCAAAAACAGAAAATAAGGCACCTAAAAGTTGTTTTAAACTAAGGGTTTTTAAATCAATACCAATAAAATTTAGATTTGCATGCAGGTTGTTTCCCATAAAAAAACCAATTTTCCCCAGCACATAATCAACCAAAGCAATAATGGCAATAAAGCCAATCAGCATGGCGATCACGTTTAAACCGATTTTTAAACCATCGCTTGCACCGTGGGAAATGGCATCAACCAAATTTGCATCCGTTTTTTTTATTTCTAATGAAACCTTTCCTTTCGTTTCGGATATTTCTGTTTCCGGCCAAACTATTTTAGAAATTACCAAAGCACCGGGCGCGGCCATAATGCTGGCTGCCAGCAGATACTCGGCAGGAACGCCAAAGGAAATATAAACTGCCATTACGCCGCCGGCGATGCAGGCCATACTGCCAGCCATAGAAGCCAATAATTCTGACATGGTCATCCCTTTTAAAAATGGTTTGATCATGATTTGTGCTTCCACCTGGCCAACAAAAGTGCTGGCTACGTTTGATAAAGCCTCTGCGCCCGAAACGCCCATCACTTTATAAACAACAATGGCAACCCATTTTACGATGCGTTGCATAATGCCCAAGTGATAAGCCACACTAACCAAAACGGCCACAAAAATAATGGTTGGGATAATACTGAAAAAGAAAATGGTGTTTACATTGGTGCCGAAAGCTTTGTTTAAAAAAAGCCGATCTGTAAGCGGGCCGAAAACAAAAGTTGCACCAACATGCGAAAAATCAAGCAGTCTGGAAACTTTTTCGCCCAACCACGAAAAAATAAATTTTCCGACAGGTGTTTTCAAAATAAACAAAGCCAAAGCCAGCTGAATGGCTAAACCAGAACCCACTACGCGGTAATTAATTGCTTTTCTGTTGTTTGATAATAAAAAAGCAATTGCAAAAATAAGTACAACGCCTATCAGTCCGGTAAATCTTTCCATGTATAGTTTTCAGCTTTAAATTAAAGTGAAAATTAAAACTTTAGATTGGAAATTTTGAGAATATGTTGATAAAAATCAGGATGCTTTGCGGCGGGTAATTTCGTCCCTGATTTTTGCAGCTTTTTCATAAGCTTCTTCTGCCAGCGCATCTTTCAGTTTCACCTCCAATTCTTCGGTGCTAAAAGAAGTATAACCTTTGGCAACAGCTGCAATATTTTTTTCTTCCTGCGGATCGGCATTGATGTTCTCAAGATAAACAAAATCGTTTCCTTCGATCACAATTCCGGCAGAAGATAAAATGAATTCGTAGGTATAAATCGGACAATTAAAACGAACAGCCATCGCAATTCCGTCAGAAGTACGGGCATCAATTTCCATCGTTTTCTTTCCGTCAGAACAAATCAGCTTAGAATAAAATATCCCGTCGATCAGATTATAAATAATAACCTCCTGGATGCTGATGTGGAACGACTGCGCAAATGTTTTAAAAAGGTCATGTGTTAACGGGCGGCTGGGTGTCATTTTTTCTATTTCGATGGCAATCGCCTGCGCCTCAAAACTACCGATCACAATTGGTAAACGCCTTCTGCCGCTCACTTCGCCCAAAACCAATGCGTATGCGCCCGATTGTGTTTGGCTGTAAGATAAGCCCACAATATCTAATTTTATTTTTTGCATGTTGTTGCCCATCACGTCTGTACAAATCAGTTTTTAAGCTGATATTTCATAAATTATTATCACGCTAAGTAGTTTTTTATCAAATTGCTTAAGTAAATTCAACATAATCCCGGCTAGATCCTAAACTACAAGCCGCTTATATTAAATTGCGTGTTGTTATCCGTAAAAGTTATTTTTGCTGTTGTATCAAACAATATTGCTGATACAAACTGTACTATCCGTAAAAACTACTTTTTCGCAAAAATAACAAAAATACACCGTTTAAAATGCAGCAAACCCGATTGGAAAAACTTTTAACTTTTTTTAATGATGAGCCCGGAGATGAATTTCTCAAGTACGCGCTTGCTACAGAATATCTCCGGTTAAACGATACAGCCAAAGCATTGGAATTTTATGAAGATCTGATCAATAACCATCCGGCTTATGTGGGTACTTATTACCATTTAGGGAAGTTGTACGAAGCTTTAAACCGAAAAACAGATGCTTCTTTTACCTATGAAAAAGGCATGGAAGCTGCCCGAAAAGTAAACGATCAGCATGCTTTTGCCGAGTTGCAAGGCGTGTACCGCGAGCTAACCAACTGGAAAGATGAATACGAAGACGATTAAGCATCAGGATTTTGAGTAAACGCCAGATTTTATTTTTACGGGATGTATTGATTTATACTTTGCTGGCTTTTGGCGGCCCGCAAGCGCATTTGGCTTATTTATTAAGGGAATTTGTAGAAAAACGGCGTTATGTTTCCGAAGAAGAACTGATGGAGCTGAATGCGCTTTCACAGGTTTTGCCCGGCCCTTCTTCCACACAAACGCTGGTTGGAATTGCCTGGAAAGTAGGCGGTTTGCGCCTGGCATCACTTACGTTTTTTATCTGGGTAATTCCTTCGGCGATATTAATGTGTGTTGCTGCAATCGGCTACAAAATGTTTATAGAAAAAGGCATGTTTACGCATGTTTTTAAATTTGTTCAGCCGGTTACCGTAGGCGTAGTGGCTTACGCAGCTTATAGTTTTGGCCGGAAGTTTTTAAAGTCGGAACTCAGTATTTTGCTTTCACTTTCTGCAATGGCTGCAACTTTAATTTTACGAACGGCTTACGCTTTCCCGATCTTGATTATGATGGGCGGTATTATTTCTTCTGCTTTTGAGGCAAAACCGGAGGAAGATCAGCTTCGGGTAAAATTGTTTGCCAATATTAACCGCCGAAAAGTAACTTACTTTATCGGTATCTTGTTGTTTTTTGCTGCTTTGGGTGCTATAATCAATCAAACTTCTCCGTTTAGTTTGCCTATCCGCCTGTTTGAAAACTTTTACCGCAACGGTATTTTAATTTTCGGCGGAGGCCAGGTTTTGGTTCCGCTGATGTTTACGGAGTTTGTGGAGATGAAACATTACCTCAGCAATTCCGAGTTTTTATCCGGATATGCTTTGCAGCAGATCTTGCCGGGGCCAACTTTTGCCTTTACTTCTTTTATCGGTGGTTTAACGTTAGGCAACCGCGGCTACGGCATCAGCGGACAAATTGCCGGAAGTTTTATTTCTATGCTCGGCATCAATTTACCGGGTTTAATCCTGATTTTATTCATCGTTCCGTTTTGGAACGATTTGAAAAAAATTACGCGTATACGCAATTCTTTAAGCGGGATCAATGCTGTTGCCGTTGGGTTTATGGTTGCCGCTTTTCTGTTTTTAGCGCAACCGTTTATTACAGATCCGGTAGGAATTGGGTTGATGCTTGGTTCTTTTTTAGTCCTCAATTTTACACCGGTAAAAACACCTGTCGTAATTTTATTAGGGATTTTACTAAGTATTGTTTTCTGATTTAGAAAGGAGCTTCGTCTTCCAGATCATCCATCCGGGACGGGCGGATAATAAAGTTGCTTGGCTTTTCAAATTCTGCGGAAGGTTTTAAGCCGGCAGAAGCATTATTTGCAGCCGAAAAATCTGTGGAGTTATCATCCAAATCTGTAAACTTCACATATTTTCCTACAAACTTTAATCTTACGCGGCCGGTTTCGCCGTTTCGGTGCTTCGCAATGATGATTTCGCCCACACCTTGCGTTGGGTTGTTGTCTTCATC
Organism: Sphingobacteriaceae bacterium; assembly: GCA_903642215.1. GTDB lineage: Bacteria > Bacteroidota > Bacteroidia > Sphingobacteriales > Sphingobacteriaceae > Mucilaginibacter_A. Next base: position 132,388 of record CAHJWG010000004.1, read on the forward strand.
AAATTCCAATCCGTAATATTCAGGCCGATACAGAAATAAAACCATATCCGCATCCTGCTCAATCGAACCGGATTCCCGCAAGTCGGATAACATTGGCCGTTTTGAACCTCCGGGCCGGTTTTCTACCGCACGGCTCAACTGTGAAAGTGCAATTACGGGCACATTTAATTCTTTGGCAACAGATTTTAATGCCCTCGAAATACTGCCGATTTCCTGCTCCCGGTTTCCGCCGCCTTTGCCTTCGCCTTTTCCCTGCATCAATTGTAAATAATCAATAATGATCATTTGGATATCGTGCTGCGATTTTAACCGCCTGCATTTCGCCCGAAATTCAAAAATATTTAAAGCCGGCGTATCATCAATAATCAAAGGTGCCTGCTCTAAACGGCCGATTTTAGAGTGAATCTGCTGCCATTCCCATTCTTCCAGATTCCCTTTTCTGATTTTTTCCTGTTCGATATGTGTCTCACCGGAAACCAAACGGTTAACCAACTGAATGGACGACATTTCCAAGGAAAAAACCACAACCGGTTTGTTAAAATCAACGGCTGCATTACGTGCGCAACTCAACACAAAAGCCGTTTTACCCATTGCCGGGCGGGCCGCAATAATCACCAGGTCAGATTTTTGCCAGCCGGAAGTCATTCGATCCAAATCGGTAAAACCGGAAGCAACACCTGTTAAACCGTCTTTTTTATTTTTTAACGCTTCCATTTCTTTCAGCGTTTCGTGCATCAGGTCGTCCATTTTGCGCGAATCTCTGCGGAGGTTGTTTTGGGCAATATCGAATAGGTTTTTCTCAGCTTTATCCAGTAAATCAAGCACATCGGTTGTGTCTTCATAAGCCTGACTGATTACTTCCGTAGAAATCCTGATCAATTCTCGCTGTAAAAATTTTTGGATAATGATGCGCGAGTGAAACTCAATATTTGCTGCCGAAGCAACACGGTTTGTTAATTCGGTAATAAAATAAGCACCGCCGATCATCTCCAAATCACCTTGCTGGCGCAGTTGCGCTGTAACGGTTAAAATATCAACAGGAGAAGTTTTTTCGAATAGTGTTTTTATCGCCAAAAAAATCTTCTGGTGGCTGTCGCGATAAAAAACTTCCGGCTTTAAAATATCAATAACAGAAGATAATGCATCTTTTTCCAGCATCAACGCACCTAAAACAGCCTCCTCCAAATCCGTTGCCTGCGGCTGTAGTTTGCCCAGGCTGCTGCCAGCCGGATTGTTAAACTTAGTACGCCTGTCGTTATTGTAAGTGCCCGATCTGCTAAAATTATTTTCACCTTCTGAACTCATAACATCAAAATTAAACAAAATTAAGCGGTAGATTTTTTTTAAAAATTAACACCTGTTTCAATCACTAAAACGGCTGATGGTATAAATCAGGTTATCAACATTATAAAAAATATTAGTAAAAGGTTTTCCACATTTAGTGTTGATAAGAATTTCTATTTTAAATTAAACTGCTATCAATCAATAATTTATATCATTGTTAATAACTGTTTTTACTGTTAATAATTTGGGGTGATAAAAGAAGCATGGTAAGTTAAACCGGGTAAATGGCTCAATTTATAATTACTTTCGCGTTTGATTGAGTTAAGAAATATGATGCAACGCCCGCAGTTTAAAAAGGAAAGTAACCAGATGGTTTTTGGGATTCGTGCCGTGATGGAAGCAATACGATTAGGCAAAGAAATTGAGTCGTTATATATACAAAGAGGTTTAGGCGGAGAATTATTTAGCGAATTAAAAAATACGTTAAACGAATTTCAAATTACAGCGCAGCAAGTTCCCATCGAAAAATTAAACCGCATTACCGCTAAAAACCATCAGGGGATTGTTGCCTTTATTTCGCCTATCGTTTATCAAAAAATAGAAGATATTATCCCGCAGGTTTACGAAAGGGGCGAAGTGCCGCTGGTTTTGGTTTTGGATGGAATTACCGATGTTCGGAACATGGGTGCGATTGCGCGTTCTGCAGAATGCGCCGGCGTGCACGCAATTGTACTGCCTTTAAAAGGTTCGGCACAAATTAACGAAGATGCGATTAAAACTTCTGCCGGTGCTTTGTACCAAATCCCGGTTTGCAGGCATAGCAATTTATTACAAACCGTTCAGTTTTTACAATCATCTGGTTTGCAATTAGTTTGCTGTACCGAAAAAACTACAAAAGATATTTATCAACCTGATTATACAGCACCAACAGCCATCATTATGGGTTCGGAAGAGGATGGGATTGCTAACGAATTGATCCGAATTGCAGATCATCTGGCTAAAATCCCTATGTTCGGCAAAATTGAATCGCTTAATGTTTCCGTTTCCACAGGTGTAATTTTGTACGAAGCGATTAGGCAGCGGATAGGTACGAGAAGTGAGGTTTGAGGAACGAGGTATGCCGATCACGTTTTAAAAAATAGGTGACAAAAGAAGTATCGCCTAATGCTTCTTTTATCACCTAAAATATCAGTTAGTGCCTAATCCCGCATCTCAAATATCAGTTAGTGCCTAACCCCCGCACCTCAAATATATGTTAGTGCGTAACCCCCGCACCTCAAACCTCGCTCCTCGTACCTCCCTAAATATAAACCGTTCCGAATTTCTGCTTCACATCGGCAACAACCTTTTTTACATTCTGTTCCTGGTCGCGTGGACAAATCAATAAGGTATTATTGGCTTCAACCACAATATAATCATTCAAACCCTGGATGATAACTAATTTTTCATCCGGCACATTTACCATACAGTTGGTAGAATTATAAAGGATAACTTTTTCTGAAGGAATTGCTGCATTGCCTTCTGTATCCTTTTCTGCCAACTGATAAATGGAAGCCCAAGTCCCTAAATCAGACCAGCCAAACTCGGAAGGCAGCACATAAACGTTATCCGCCTTTTCCATAATGCCGTAATCAATCGAAATATTGGTGCATTGCTGGTAAACATTAGAAACGTAAGCTTTTTCGGATTCGGTATTATAATGCGGATCAGCTTCCTCAAAAATCTCGTTCATTTCCGGCAGATAATCTGCAAACGCTTTGGTAATTGCTTTGGCTGTCCAAACAAAAATCCCGGCGTTCCATAAAAAATCACCGCTTTGGATAAAGGAAGCGGCAATCTCCAGCGTTGGTTTTTCTGTAAAGGTTTTTACCTTGTAAAAGGAGCTGTCCAAAACTTCTTCTGTGTATTGGATGTAACCGTAACCGGTATCCGGGCGGGATGGTTTAATGCCTAAAGTAATGAGGCACTGATGTTTAGCCGCGGTTTCGAGAGATTGATTTATGGTGTTTACAAAACCTGCTTCATCTAAAATCAGGTGATCAGAAGGCGCAACGGTAATTACCGCATCCGGATTGCCGTTCTGTATTTTAAAACAGCCGTAAGCCACACACGGAGCCGTGTTACGCATTACAGGTTCGCCCAAAATCTGGCTGTATTCCATGTCCGGCAGCTGCGTTTTTACCAATTCGATATAAATATCATTGGTAACAACGTAGATGTTTTCTTTCGGACAAATTTTTAAAAAACGGTCATACGTGCTTTGAATTAACGTTTTTCCGGTTCCTAAAATATCTATAAATTGTTTGGGATAAGAAGTTCTGCTGATCGGCCAGAAACGGCTGCCAATTCCACCAGCCATGATAATAGCGTAATAATTCTTATTCATAAAAGTCAATCTTACTTGGATAATTTGATGTGAAGATGTGAAAATTATATGAAAAAAGAACGATTTGAATAAAACCTAATCTGCCAAAATCGTATAAATTCTAATAAAATCATATCAGAAGTTTACAATCTATGCTGTTTTTATCAGGCAAAAAAGTTAAATTCGCATACGATTTTTCTTTCAATTAATCTATTTTAAATTGAAAGTTAACAATATTAAGGATAATTTTAAAGGAGATAATGATAGAGACAAAAAAGTCGCTTTTTGAAAGTTTACAAAATTTTTTCGGATTTAATAATTTCAAAGGCGATCAGGAAGCCATAATAGAAAATATACTGGCAGGCAAAGATACTTTTGTAATTATGCCAACGGGCGGCGGCAAATCCATGTGCTACCAATTACCTGCGCTGATGAGCGAAGGGACGGCAATTGTAATTTCACCATTGATTGCCCTGATGAAAAACCAGGTTGACCAGTTGCGTGCTTTTGGCGGTGCAGACAGTATTGCGCATTTCCTCAATTCATCTTTAAATAAAACAGAAATTGCCAAGGTTAAAGAAGATGTAATTACCGGCAAGGCCAAACTTCTATATGTTGCGCCCGAATCCTTAACCAAGCAGGAAAATATTGATTTTTTACAGTTGATAAAAGTTTCTTTCGTTGCGGTGGATGAAGCACATTGTATCTCGGAGTGGGGCCATGATTTTCGTCCGGAATATCGTAAAATCCGCCAGGTAATCAGTAACATCGGCGATAATATCCCGATTATAGCTTTAACGGCAACCGCAACGCCAAAAGTACAGCAGGACATCCAGAAAAATTTACAGATGAACAATGCGCTGCTGTATAAATCATCTTTTAACCGCACCAATTTATATTATGAAGTTAGGGCCAAGCGAAACGTGATTAAAGAAATCGTCCGTTTTGTAAAGCAACATCAGGGGAAATCGGGTATTATTTATTGCCTCAGCCGGAAAAAAGTAGAAGAAGTTGCAGAAGCTTTAAATCTAAACGGCATCAAAGCTTTACCGTACCATGCCGGTTTAGACCCGAAAGTTCGCGCCGATACGCAGGACAAATTTTTGATGGAAGACGTGGATGTGATTGTTGCCACAATTGCTTTTGGGATGGGTATTGATAAACCCGATGTGCGTTACGTAATCCACCATGATGTGCCGAAAAGCATGGAAGGTTATTACCAGGAAACCGGCCGTTCCGGCCGGGATGGCGGCGAAGGTATTTGCTTGTCTTTTTATTCTGAAAAGGATGTAGATAAACTGCAAAAGTTTATGAAGGATAAGCCTGTTGCCGAACGGGAAATCGGTACACAGATTTTAAAAGAAGTAATTGACTATGCAGAATCTGCGGTTTGCCGCCGTAAACAAATCCTGCATTACTTCGGTGAAAATTTTGATGAATCCGACTGTAACTGTATGTGCGATAATTGCCGCGCACAAAAAGAATTTTTTGACGTGCAGGAACCGCTGCAAAAAGCTTTAAAACTGGTGCTGCAGTTAGGCGAAAAGTTTGATGATCTGCACATCATCAGTATGTTAATGGGCATTGATAATCCGCAGATCCATAATTACGAGCATCATTTATTACCGGAATTCGGCTCCGGAAAAGAAGAAGGCGAAAACTTGTGGAAATCCTTAATGCGCCAGGCTTTGCTTAATAATTATCTGGCAAAAGATATTGATTATTATGGTTTACTGCGCTTAACTGACAAGGGGAAAGATTATCTCGAAAATCCATACGAGTTAAAATGGGTTTATAACCGGCCAATGGGTGCCACAGATGACGATGCGGAAGATGAAGCACCGCAAGGTTCCGGCGTGCTGGATACGCAATTGCTGCAGATGCTGAAAGATTTGCGTAAAAAGATTGCCAAGCAGAAAAACCTGCCGCCGTTTGTTATTTTTCAGGATCCTTCACTGGAAGAAATGTGTACGCATTACCCGATCACGTTGGAAGAAATGAAGCAGATTTCCGGTGTCGGAACAGGTAAAGCGGTAAAATTTGGTACTGCTTTTACCGAACTAATTAAGAAGTATGTAGAAGAAAACAACATTGACCGCCCGGTTGATTTGGTAATCAAATCTGCTGCCAATAAATCTGCCATCAAAGTTTCAATCATTCAAAATATCGATCGGCATATTGCGCTCGAAGATATTGCTTCTTCCAAAGGCTTGTCATACGAAGATATTTTGCGCGAGATCGAATCTATCGTTAATTCCGGTACAAAATTAAACCTGAGCTATTATATCGATGATTTGATTGATGAAGACCGGCAGGAAGAAGTTTTCGATTATTTCCGCACAGCGGAAGCGGATTCAATCGAAAATGCTTTAAAAGAATTAGGTTCTGATGATTATACGCAGGAAGAACTACAACTAATGCGGATCAAATTTATGTCGGAGTTAGGAAATTAGGTGGTAAAAGAAGTATCAAGTAAGTATTTAGTAACAAGTATTTAGTAACAAGTATTTAGTAACAAGTATTTAGTATCAAGTACAACAGGATGACTTTATACTAAATACTTAATACTAAATACTTAATACTTAATACTTAATACTCATTTCTACTTACCACTAATTCGATACTATCTTAAATTCTGTTCTGCGGTTCCGGCTTCTGCCTTCATCGGTTGTATTTGGAGCTACCGGTTGCATAGCTCCGTATCCTTTATAAGTTAACCTGGCAGCCGCAATTTTATTGGCAACCAAATAATCGTATACTGCTTTTGCCCGGTTTTCTGAAAGTGACTGGTTTGATTTTGCATCACCAACATTATCTGTAAAACCGGAAATTTCTATATAAACTTTCGGATTCACATTTAAAAAGATAATCAACTTTTCCAGTTCTGATTTCGACTCCGGTTTTAACACAAATTGATTCGTATCAAAAAAAATATTTCGCAATACCGATTTTTTACCGGCTTCAATTTCCTGTAAAGAAACTTCAATTAAAAAGGGTTTCCCGGTTTTTTGGTTTATAAGCGAGAAATTTTCCGAATACAGCAAGTATCCCGGCCGGGAAATATTCAGTCCGTAATCTTTACCGATACTCAATGTTGCTAAAAATTGTCCCTGGTTTAAAGCGTTCACATTTTGAAAGATCAACTGATTTGTTTTTAAGTCAATTATCTGTACATCAGCATCTAAAGGCTGTTTGCTTTTAGCATCTTTTACAGAACCTTTTACATAAGTTACCACATTCGGGCGGATTTTCTCCGGCATTTCAAACGTATAAATATCATATCCGCCGGCTCCTTTTAATTGATTGGAAGAGAAAAAAGCGTAAGAACCGTTTGCCGTAAGCGTTAAACCGTTCTCATCCCCGCTGGAATTGATCGGATAACCTAAATTTTCCGGCTTCTGCCATTTTCCGTCCGGCCCTTTTCTACTTAAAAATAAATCTTTACTGCCCAAACCGGGCCAGCCGTTTGATGAAAAATACAACGTTTGATCATCGGGATGAATAAACGGCGATTGTTCATCATAAGGCGTGTTGATGTTCGGGCCGAGGTTTTCCGGTTCGCTCCAGCCTTTATTTGTGAAGGTAGATTTCCAGATATCGTAACCGCCGTAGCCGCCTTTGCGCAGGCTCACAAAGTACAACGTTTTACCATCTGCGCTGATAGAAGGTTGAGATTCCCATCCGGGCGTGTTAACCGGCAGGCCCAGATTAAAAGGCTTGTCCCAGTCGATACTGTTTTTATGGGATAAAAATATGTCGCAGCGGCCCAAACCATCCGGGCGGTTACAGCCCGTAAAAAACAGATACTGGCCGTCCTGCGTTAACGATTGTGCACCTTCATTATACTCGGGCGTGTTAATTTTATTACTCAAACCGGTTGCCGGTGTCCACTGGTTTTTAAGGCGTTTACTTTGGTAAAAATCTTCATTGTTGCCAATTTTACGCGTAAATATCAGCGTACTTTCATCCGCAGTAACATTTGGTAAATATTCATCTGCATTGGTATTGATGCTGTTTCCTAAATTTTCCGGCTTAAAATCCACCGGATGTTGCATCGTATTTATACTAAAATCACAATCAATAATCAGTTTTTGGGCAGTTGCGCGGTCTTTCGGCAAAATTTCGTTAAAGCTTAAATACTGCGTTAAAGCTGTTTTTGCTTCCGCATATTTTCCGAGCATAATATCAACATCGCCCAGGTTTAAATACATGGCGCGGTTATAATTCGGGTTGAGGGAAATCGCTTTGCCAAACTGTGCGGCAGCTTCCGCATAATGATGCGTGTAGCGATAAACGTTGCCCAGCTGATTATGCGCTTCTACAAATTGATCATCCGCCGCAATGGCCTGGTTTAATTGCGTTGCCGCCTGCTCATATTGCTGATAATTAATACTTTGATTAGCCAGCGCATAAAATTTTATCGCTTCTTTGTTACTGGTAGAATAAGGCTGCTGCGCTGAAACCGAAAAAGGCAGGCATAAAAGAAGTATCAATAGGTATCGCATCACAATTTGTTTGTACGAAACCAAGTTAAAAACATATTAAGGAATGTTCAAATATTTATGCGTTTGCAGCGAAACTTCCCATTTCGGGTTTTGCATCACATAATCTACAATCATCGGCGTAACCAAAGCGGCTTTAGACCATTCCGGTTGTAGGTATAGTTTGCAGTTTGGTGAAACCAATGCAGCATGTTCTTCCGCCCATTTAAAATCCGACTGGTTAAAAACGATCACTTTTAATTCATCAGCGGCAGCTAAAACAGAAGGTGTTGGCGGTTTAAATTTTTTGGGAGAAAGGCAAATCCAATCCCAAAAACCGGAAATCGGATACGCACCGGAAGTTTCGATAAAAGTTTTGATGCCCTGGTTTTTCAGTTCAGCAGTAAGATAATCCAGATTGTAAATCAACGGTTCGCCGCCGGTAATCACTACTGCTTTTGCCGGATATTTTTGGGCATTGGCAACAATCGTATCCGCAGCAGTTAAAGGATGCTGCCCGGCGTCCCAGCTTTCTTTCACATCGCACCAGGGGCAACCCACATCGCATCCGCCCAAACGGATAAAATATGCCGCTTTGCCGGTGTTAAATCCTTCTCCCTGGATGGTATAAAATTCTTCCATTAAAGGAAGCATCGTGCCGTTTGCCGGTGTGGTTGCTGCTATTTTCAAGCTGCAAATATAAACATTCCGGCTGCATCAGTTTTTCGGCTTTAAATTTCATGACATTCAGTTTAATAAATGCCGTTCAAATTTGTATCATTACTTTTAAATCAAAACGCATGAAGAAACTTTACCTTTTTGTACCAATGCTTCTTTTATCGGTACTTTCTTCGTGTGTAAATGTGGAAGAACATTACGTTTTTCAAAAAGATGGTGCCTGCAAAATTGATTACCGTTTTAACTTGGGCAAGGCGGTTTCGGTACTTTCTAACTTGCTGCCGGATTCTGTAAAGCAAACGCCTTCCTATCTTTTGCAAAAAGATACGGCTATTAATTTTTTTAGTGATTTAACCGAAGCCGAACGTAAAAAGCTGAGCAATGATCAGGTTGATTTGGCGCGGGCAACTTTGCTTCACCTGAAAATGAACCTGAAAAATAACCAGATGCTGGCCAGCGTAGAGTATGAAGCTAAAAGTGCGAAAGAGGTAAAATATTTTTTAACACATATTTCTAAAATTGCACAACAACAAAAAGTCGGTCAGTTAATTAGTGATCCGCAAGTGATGCAAGCCGGGGCAAGCAGCGGCGGCATGGGCATTAACGAGGATTATTTTAATTATGATATCAGCACCAAAAAGTTTTCGCGGCAGGTAGATACGGTAAAGTTTCGACAATATTTCCGGCAGAATGAGGCGATGTACAGCATGGCCAAAGCAGCTTTAATTGAGATGCCTTACAGCGTGCTGATGCGTTTTCCGCGGGCAATTAAAAAAACGGGAAATGTGCGGGCGAAGCTTTCTGCGGATAAAAAAACTTTGACTTTAAACAGCACGCTGGAGGAGATTGTAAAAATGCCGAAGCTGATGAATTTGAAAGTTGAGTATTAATGTTTTTTTATTTATGATTAGAAAAGGTTGAATAAAGTAGATTCAATTTACCTGATTTATGATGCTTCTTTTATTAGTATAAAATTGTTTTTAAGCGAGCTTGCAACCCTTTCTTATCGTTCTTTTTGCCTGAACAAAAAGAACCAAAAATTTAAGACAAACCTGATCCCTCCGGGCGTTTTGTCTTCCCTGCGCTCCTGGGTGGCTACCTTGCAACTGGCTCTGCAAACAGCTTATAAAAATTGGTTGGTAAAAGAAGTATCGTTGGTTTTGTCATACAGAACTTGTTTCGGCATCCCACAAGCAAATCTGCTACTTTTCATGAGGGATCCTGAAACAAGTTCAGGATGACGAGATGGAAACTACAACGATATAATTACGTAAAAAATAGGTGATAAAAAAGCATTTTGCTTAAACAAGTAACCGCCATACAGAGCAACTTGCAAAGTAACCATTTAGGCGCGCAGGCATGAAGACCGCCCGGCTGAGGGATTCGGGATTCTTGAACTTTTGGTTCTTTTGTTTCAAGACAAAAGAACATTAAATCAAGTAACCGCAGGTTTGCTTAGCTCAAACAAACAATGCTTCTTTTACCACCTAATTTTAAGGATAAATTTCTTTTCGTGCCGAAGCTAACGTGTTTTTCAATAACCCGATGATCGTCATCAAACCAACGCCACCCGGAACCGGCGTAATCCAGGAAGCTTTTGGTGCCACGTTTTCAAAATCCACATCGCCGAAAAGTTTATAGCCGGATTTGGTTTGGGTTGAAGTTTCCCGGTTCATGCCAACATCAATTACGATTACGCCGTTTTTCACCATATCCGCCGTAATAAAATTCTTTTTACCAATCGCAACGATCAGCAAATCAGCTTCTAAAGTATATTTTTTAATATCCGGCGTGCGGCTGTGGCAAACGGTAACGGTACAATTTCCGAGATGTGCATTTCTCGACATTAAAACACTCATCGGCGAACCAACAATCGTACTCCGGCCAACCACAACGCAGTGCATTCCGGCAGTTTCGATGCCGTATTCTTTCAATAAAAGCGTAATACCATAAGGCGTTGCCGGAATAAAAGAAGGTAGGTTACGCAACATCCGGCCCAGATTTACCGGATGAAAACCATCCACATCTTTGCGGTAATCAATCAGTTCCGTTACTTTTTCCGGGTTGATATGTTTCGGTAGAGGAAGCTGTACGATAATACCGTCGATGCCATCATCTGCATTTAATTCGGCCACTTTTTCCAGCAGTTCTGCTTCGCTTACGTTATCCTCATACCGAACTAAAGAAGATTGAAAACCAACCTTTTCGCAGTTACGCATCTTGCTGGCTACGTAGGTTTCGCTGCCGCCGTCATGGCCAACCAAAACCGCCACCAAATGTGGTTTTCTGCCGATTTGAGTTAAAACCTCGGCAGCTTCCTGCGCAATTTCTACTTTAAGTTTTTCGGAGATGTATTTGCCGTCGAGGATTTGCATATAAAATTTTGGAAGCTATTTACAAGTCATCAATTTAAAATTGCCAAAAAGTATTTTAGCACCGTTTTTGTAACTGAGCGGTGCACTGATATAAAAGTATTTTAAGCGGTTTGCGGTAAACATTTTGGTATCGCTGATTTTGGTTTTATCCAGGTAAACCTGCTCGTTTTCCCCATTAACAGCGATAGAAACGTGCATAATCTGATTGGCAAAACCTTGCAAATCAATATCATCATTAGCATGGTAGTATTTTGTATCGCTGCTGGCCTCAATTGTACCATGGCTGTTGTAGTAAGTAATACTGATGTGATTAATCGCGCCGTCATTATAAGCATCTTGCATATAGCTTCTCACGCTGTTATCTTTTGCAAAGCCAAAACCTAACGGACTTAAATCATCAATTTTATCTGCAACGGCAACAATATCAAATTCAATCGTAAATTTTGTGGGATAATTCATCAGTTTGGTTAGTTTATAGGAAGCAAAACTTTGCAACTGCAGCCATTTCCCGGTAAGGTCAGCAGATTTTACCACTTCGCCGGAGCCATTTGTTTTCCATTCGGCAGGCATTTTGCCAATCGGGCTTGCCGAAAAATTATCGGTAAAAACAGTAGAATCGCAAGCTGCAAAATCAAATGAAGAACTGATGCTGATCTTTTTTCCGCTCGATGTACCGTTTGCCGTAGGATTAGTGGTAGTTTTTTTGTCCATCATCTGTGCTGCTTTGTCGCTGGCCTTTTGTTTAGCTTTTTGGATGAGGCTGCCAAACTGCGCATCAGCATTGGAAATTAAAAAAGAGATAGAAAAAAATGTTAAAATTGAGGCTAAAATTATCTTTTTCATAGGTTGATGATTGAGATATAAATTAAAGTAAAAACTAATCTAATTTCAAAATGGATTACCAAGTTTTATCCTTCAGCACTCAGATTTCTATTTGAGATATGTATTTGCCGTTGAGGAATTGCATTGCTAAATAGTATTGAGTAGTAAGTATCAACAAAAATCTTATTATCCATACTTCTTTTATCACTATAATTCCTTAAACGAGTATTCGTCTTCATACTTGAGACTAAATACTTGCTACTGCTAATCTAATTTCAAAACCGCCATAAATGCCGATTGCGGAATTTCTACATTACCAACCTGGCGCATCCGTTTTTTACCTTTTTTCTGTTTTTCCAGCAGTTTGCGTTTACGGGAGATATCACCGCCGTAGCATTTAGCCGTTACATCTTTGCGTAACGCTTTTACGGTTTCGCGGGCAATAATTTTGGCACCGATAGAAGCCTGAACAATGATTTCAAACTGCTGCCGCGGAATTAGTTCTTTCAGTTTTTCACAAATTTTCTTGCCAAAATCATAAGAATTGCTGCGGTGAATCAGGGAAGATAAAGCATCAACCGGCTCGCCGTTTAAGCGGATATCCAAACGCACTAAATCTGATTGCCGGTAACCGATCTGCGTATAATCGAACGAAGCGTAACCTTTGGAAATCGTTTTCAGTTTATCGTAAAAGTCAAATACGATTTCGCCCATCGGCAACTCAAAAATAAGTTCCACACGGTCAGCAGTGAGATAAGATTGATTGACGATCGTGCCGCGTTTTTGGATACAAAGCGACATTACCGGGCCAACAAATTCTGATTTCGTAATGATATTGGCCTTGATATAAGGTTCTTCCACAAAATCCAGCTTACTCGGATCAGGCAAATCGGAAGGATTATGCACTTGCAATTCATCACCTTTTGTGGTGAAAGCTAAGTAAGAAACGTTGGGAACGGTGGTAATAACCGTCATATCAAACTCGCGCTCCAACCGTTCCTGGATGATTTCCATATGCAGCATTCCGAGAAAACCGCAACGGAAACCAAAACCCAAAGCCGCAGAAGATTCCGGTTCAAAAACCAGTGAAGCATCATTTAACTGCAGCTTGGCCATGCTTTCGCGCAACTCTTCGTATTCATCGGTATCAACCGGATAAATCCCGGCAAAAACCATCGGCTTTACTTCTTCAAAACCTTGTATACCCTGGGTAGCCGGGCGTTCAATCAGCGTAATCGTATCACCAACTTTAACTTCGCGTGCTTCTTTTATGCCCGAAATAATGTAACCAACATCACCGGTTTTAATTACGTCTTTAGGCAGTTGTGTCAGCTTCAAAGTTCCTACTTCATCGGCAATATATTCTTTGCCGGTAGCCATAAATTTCACTTTGGTATTTTTGCGGATTTCGCCGTTAACCACTTTATAATAAGCAATAATCCCACGAAAAGAATTAAAAACCGAATCAAAAATCAATGCTTGCAAAGGCGCGGCCGGATCGCCAACCGGAGCCGGAACACGGTCGATAATTGCCTTTAAAATTTCCAGCACACCTAAACCGGTTTTGCCCGAAGCCGCTAAAATATCTTCGCGTTTGCAGCCAATCAAATCCACAATCTGGTCTTTTACTTCTTCCGGCATCGCGCCCGGCAAATCCATTTTATTTAAAACAGGAATGATTTCCAGATCATTCTCCAACGCTAAATACAAGTTAGAAATGGTTTGCGCCTGGATGCCTTGCGATGCATCCACAATCAGCAGCGCACCTTCGCAGGCTGCAATGGAACGGGAAACTTCGTACGAAAAATCAACGTGTCCGGGCGTATCAATCAGGTTCAAAACATAAGGCTGGCCATCCAAAATATAATCCATCTGGATGGCATGGCTTTTTATAGTGATGCCGCGCTCACGTTCCAAATCCATATCATCCAGCAATTGGGCTTGTGATTCGCGTTTGGTAACCGTGTTAGTATATTCGAGTAAGCGATCGGCAAGGGTACTTTTACCATGATCGATGTGTGCAATAATGCAGAAATTGCGGATGTGCTTCATTTATCCCGCAAAAATAGGGTTTTGGAAGGATAGTTTTTAGCCTAAAATTTGAGGCGGAAAAGAGGAAGAATTTATGGTGGTAAAAGAAGTATGGGCAGTAGTAGTGATTATAAAGCTTAATTGTATTTTTGATTATTATGAGTGAAGCTGAAAAAGCAAATCAGAAATCAAATGTTTTTTTAAAACAGGTTAGGTTGAAAAACTATAAATCTATTATTGATGCCGAAATAGATTTTAAACCTGGGTTGAATATTATTATTGGCAACAATGGTTCTGGGAAGACTAATATGTTAAAATGTCTAAATAATGTTTTAGAACATAATTATAATGAACAGCCAGATACAGAATCAATGATAACTATTTTTAATAAAAACGGAGATGTTCAACTTAATGCATATGTAGAAAATACACCTTTATTATTAAGCGACTATCATAAGATAAATTCCAAATTTAATTTCACTATAATTCATGATCAAAAATATATTCAGCTAAACGATATAGACGAATTAAAATCACAATTATTAGATTTTGATTCTTATTGGAATATTAGAATCGTAGATTATACCAATCCTTATCTTGATTCCTTTTTTATTGAAAAACCGATGACATTAATATTGGTGCAAAACGGAAAAAGGTCTAGAGAAGTTTTTTCAAAAGGATATGTCAATACACGTTTTATGTTCATGTTTTTATTCCGTTTGTATCATCATTTACCAATTGAAAAAGGGAATGTTGAAAGAAGTTTAGTAGAAATTGAACAAGATATTATTAATTATTTAAATTATACATTTATAGAATTGAATGAAAATTTGAAAGTGCATACGCCTATTTCAGAAGTAAGAATTAATGAAGATTTTATTTTAGTAGAAGAACTAAACGGTAAATTAAGTATCACTAATTTTTATTTAGAGTTTAAAGTTAACGATAAATGGTTACCTTTTAAATTTCTATCAGATGGTACAAAACGCTTGTTTTATATAATCTCAGAGTTCACAAATTTATTTAGCAAGGCAATGTCGGTAAACGAAGATAGTTTTGAGATTGCGCTTCTCGAAGAACCCGAACTTGGTATTCATCCGCATCAACTACACAAACTAATGCTTTTCATCAAAGAGCAATCCAAAGAAAAGCAGATCATTTTAACTACACATTCGCCGCAGGTTTTAAATATTTTGGATGCTGATGAATTGGATCGGATTATCATTTGTAATTACGATAAGGAAAAAGGAACACAATTAAGGCATTTGACTGAGAAAGAAACGCACAAAGCTAAACTATACATGCAGGAAGATTTTTTAAGTGATTATTGGATATATTCTGATTTAGAGCCAATTAATTAATATGATAGTTGGGTTGGTTGGAGAAGCTCCAAATGATACACAGTCATTCAAAAACTTACTTGAAAAATTTTATAAGAATATAAGTTTTGAACAGCTATTAAATGATGTACATGGAAGTCAGATTGATAGTCAGAAGACTAAACGTTTTTTACGTAACGAATATGAGTTAAAAAAGCCAGAAATTGTTATTTTCATTCGCGATCTTGATGCTTTAGAAAATGATGTTGTTCAGTTAGAAATCAGAAAACAATATTTTCGAGATTTTAATACTGTTGTAAATAAAAAGGGTATTTACTTGTTGAACGTTTTTGAAATTGAAGCTTTGTTAATAGCTGACATAGATTGCTTCAACAGAGTTTATAATGTTAACTTATTGAAAGTTCCTGATCCAACGAAAATTAAAGAGCCAAAAGAGTTTTTGACATTGGCTACCAAAAAGACGGTTGCATCTTATAATGAATCGCATAATCCAAGTTTATTTAATGAGTTAAACTTTAATACGTTGATGGATAATTGCAAATACTTCTCAGACTTCATTTATAGATTTAATGGTTTTATAGAAAAAATAAGATAATTTCTCCAAACGATAAAAAATTATCTTTCAAATCATTGCTAAAATTCTTATCATTGTTGTATGCAGCAAAACCCGCAGCTCGACCTCGCCAACAACTTTGTACAGCATACCAACCGTAATATTTTTTTGACGGGAAAAGCCGGAACGGGGAAAACTACTTTCCTGCATCAGCTTAAAAAAACCTCGCATAAACGGATGGCGGTTGTGGCACCAACGGGTGTGGCGGCCATTAATGCGGGCGGCGTTACGATCCATTCGCTGTTCCAGCTTGCGTTCGGCCCGTATCTGCCCGGACAGGAAAATTCTCAGCAAAAAAAGCAGTTTAACCGCGAGAAAATTAATCTTTTAAAAGGGTTGGATTTATTGGTGATCGACGAAATAAGCATGGTCCGCGCTGATGTTTTGGATGCGATGGATGATGTTTTACGCCGTTACCGAAACCGTTCGCTGCCTTTCGGCGGCGTACAATTGCTGATGATCGGCGATTTGCACCAGCTTTCACCGGTTGTAAAATCCGAAGAATGGGCTTTGCTAAAACCGCATTACGAAACGATGTATTTTTTTAGCAGCCGCGCTTTACAGCAAACGCAGCTTGTAAATATCGAATTGAAACATATTTACCGGCAGGCCGATACTTCTTTTATCAACCTTTTAAATTGCATCCGCGAAAACCGGATCAGTCCGCAGGATTTAAGTGATTTAAATCAGCGTTACATCCCGGGTTTTAAATCGCAGGAAGGCTACATCACGCTAACCACGCACAACCAAAAAGCGCAGGATTTAAACGTTACTAAACTGGCTGAAATTAAAACACCTGTACATCAGTTTAAAGCGATTATCCAGGGCGAATTTCCGGAATATGCTTATCCGACTGTTCCTGAACTGGAGTTAAAAGCCGGTGCCCAGGTAATGTTTGTAAAGAACGACAACTCGCGCGATAAGCTTTTTTACAACGGTAAAATCGGGAAGGTAACACGTGTGGAACAGGAAACCGTTTTTGTAAAATGTCCCGGCGATCTCTATGAAATTGAAGTTATTCCGCTGGTTTGGCAAAATATCAAATACACCTTAAACACAGCTACAAAAATTGTTGAAGAAACAATTATCGGCAGTTTTACGCAATATCCGTTGCGGCTGGCTTGGGCCATCACCATCCATAAAAGCCAGGGCTTAACATTTGAAAGAGCTGTGATCGATGCAGAAAAATCTTTTACGCACGGCCAGGTTTATGTTGCTTTAAGTAGATGTAAAACGCTGGAAGGCATGGTTTTAAGTTCGCCGCTAACGCTGAACAGTGTAATTACAGATCGTACAATTTCTGCTTATACCATCGAAAGCGAACGTAATGAGCCAACAGAAAATGTTTTAACGGAAGCCAAAAAAGCTTTTCAGGAGGCGTTGCTGCGCGAGCTGTTTGATTTTTTGCCGGTTAAAATCAGCTTTTTTAATCTGCTTAAACCGGCAGAGGAAAACGACCATGCCTTAGCCGGAAGTTTCGCACAAACTTTACATGAAATAAAAGCTGCTGCCGAAAAAGACGTTTACACCATTGCTGATAAATTTCAATCAACATTAAATAACCTGTTGCAGCAGCCAACGCTGCCCGAAAATAATGAAGCTTTGCAGGATCGCGTTAAAAAAGCAAGCGTTTATTTTACAGCTAAAATAGAAGAGATGCTTCTTTTACCGATACAAAATCTGGCAGTGGTAACGGATAATAAAAGCATTGGCAAAACGGTGCAAGGCGCATTATCAGGTTTAAAAGAAGCCATTGCGGTAAAATACAGTTCGGTTAAACTGACTGCTCAGGAAGGTTTCAATTCTTTAAATTATCTGCAAAATAAGGCCAACGCAAATATTGATTTTAATATTGCTGCCGAAAAAGCCACTTCTTCTGTGCAAAATGCCTTGCCAGCTGCCGTAACCAATGTGCCGCACCCGGATTTGTACAACGCTTTGCGTAACTGGCGGAATCAGTTGGCAGAATCAAAAGGAGTTCCTGCTTATCAGATATTTCCGCAGAAAGTGTTGAACGACTTGGTTGATTTTTTACCTTCAACTTTTACCGAGCTGGAAAAAATAAAGGGAATCGGTTCTGCAAAAGTGCGGCAATACGGCGAAGCGATTATCAATCATATTAATACTTACTGTGTTGATAAACAGATAGAAAAGCCCTCAGTTGAGCTGCAACTCCCGCAGGAAAAAGTAAAATCGGATACCAAACAAGTTTCTTTTGATCTGTTTAAATCCGGAAGAAAAATTATAGAAATTGCTACCGAAAGAAGCCTGACGGAAAACACAATTGAAGGCCATTTATTGTATTTTGTTAGTTTGGGAGAACTGGAAATCAGGCAAATTTTTTCGGAAGAAACAGTCGCAAAAATCAGTGATTATCTCAGCAAAAATCAACCGGAAAACTTAACGGAAGCTAAAAATGCTTTAGGTGATGGTGTTTCTTACAGTGCAATCCGTGCTGTTTTTAAGCACTTAGATTACCAGTATCCGCAAAAAGTTTCCGAGTAGTTATTCTGCCGAAAGATAATCCAGATCGGTCAAATCCTTTACACAGCCAAAACCGATTACATCTGCCACAACTTTGCCTTCGGTAACTTCTACGGCGCGTTTTAGTTTATCGGCACCAAATTTCTGCTGGATGGCATACATCGTTTTGCGCGCCGTTTCGCCGCGGTTTACATCTTCAAACAAGCTGTACAACATTTTACCGTTATTTACAAAATCAGTCACCATTACGCGTAAACCGCTGATTTTATCATTAAAAACCGGTGCTGCCTGCGAGGTTTCTTCAAAACGGGAAATCCTTTTTTTAATCATCCGCATCAAACTAATCGCATCCTGGATGGGCGTGCTGATGGAAAAACCGTCTTCCCAACGGCTTTCATCTACATATTTTACGGTGAAAGCAACGTTTTTACAGTAAAAATGATGGTGAACCATCCGCCGCTCTAGCGTGGTGCAAAGCGTTAAAAACAGTTGTTCAATATATTCGGGGTTGCTTCTTTTATCGGCAGAAATTTGTCGCATCGCCTGCATGCCTTTGTAATCCGTAACGGCCATACCGGTTTCGATAAAATTGAGGCGGTAATGCCAGTAAACACCTTCAATACTTTTAAAAACTGCTTTCAGCCTGTCGGGCGGCGTGTAGCGCATTTGCAGCGGCGTTATAATGCCGGCGCGCTCCAGCCGGTAAGCCATATTTTTGCCGATTCCGGGTAAATCGCCAAGTGTTAGCGGAGCTAATTTGGCATCAATATTTTGTGTGGTGATGATTTGCAGGCCATCAAAACCGCCGATATCCGAACCTAATTTTGCCAGGAAAGCGTTCGGCGCAATGCCGATAGAACACGTAAGCCAATCACCGACTTCCTGCTTAATTTCCTCCTTAATTTTTTTGGCGATAAAAACAGTATCCGGATAAACCATTTTGTAATTGGTAAGATTAACGATGGCTTCATCAATACTTTTCGGAATTACTTCCGGGCAATATCGCTTTAAAACGTTGATAATTTTGGTGTGAAACTGCCGGTAACGCTCCGGATGGCTTTCTACCGGAATCAGTTCCGGACAGATTTTGATGGCTTCATTTAAACGCATCCCGGTTTTTACGCCCATCTTTTTCGCTTCCACAGAAAGCGCAATCGCGAAACCATATTTGCCCGTATAAACGCAAACGGCAACCGGCCGGCCGCGCAGCCAGTAATTATCCTGCTGCTCGCAACGGGCAAAAAAGCTGTTCATATCAACAAAAAGTACGCGTGGTTCGGTTTGTATTTTAATGGAATTCTGATTCATAATCCTCAAAAATGCTAAAAAAATTAGTAAAAACAAGTAATGTGGGAAAGTTTATTTAAAAAGAATTATCGAAACCATGCTTCTTTTATCGGGTAAAAATCCGTTGTTTAAATTCGGTTTAGAATTAAGAAAATGATTAAAATAGGAATTATTGGTTTGGGCGATATTGCCGCAAAAGCATATTTGCCGGTTTTGAGCAGCAAGGCCGGTTTCGAGTTTCATTTATGTTCGCGGAACGAAAACCGTTTGCAGGAAATGGGCGCAAAATATCGGTTAACCCATCTTCATCATCATTTACAAAGTTTGATCGAAAGCAAAATTGAAGCTGCTTTTGTAAACGCCGCAACCGAAGCTCATTTTGAAATTGTAAAGCAACTTTTAGAAGCCAATATTTCGGTTTTTGTAGATAAGCCGATTTCGATGATTTATGCTGAATCCAAGCAATTGGTGGAACTGGCCGAACAGCGTAATTTGTTGCTGATGGTTGGTTTTAACCGAAGATATGCGCCTGTTTATCAGCAATTGAAATTGGATGATCCAACTTTAATCATTATGCAAAAAAACCGTAAAGCTTTGCCTGATTTTACGCGGCGTTTTGTGGTGGAAGATTTTATACATGTGGTTGATACTTTGCGTTATCTTTTTCCGTATCCGATAGAAAATTTGATAGTAAACGGTATTAAAAAAGGTGTAATCTTGCATCAGTTAGTTGTGCAACTTGTATCCAAATCCGGCGAAGTTGCGATTGGGATTATGAACCGAGATACAGCAACCACAGAAGAAAAACTGGAAGTGATGACGGCCACGCAAAAGAAAACTGTTTACAATGTTTCTGATTTGGAATCCGAAGAAAATCGGAACATCATCCAAGTTGGCGGCAACGATTGGGAATCAACTTTGCATAAAAGAGGTTTTGAGCAAATGATTGATGATTTTTTACAAGCGGTTGTTAATAAAACTTCAACCCAAACTTCGGCACGCGATGCTTTGTTTACGCATGAAATTTGCGAACGGATTGTAGAAAAATTGGAAGGGAAGAAAGAGTAAGCTGATTTTTGTTTTCACGAAACCTCAACGTGCAGATTTTGTTGCCATAAAAACAGCATCATGTCAACGATCAAAATCATCAATAAAAAAACTCTTGGCCCGAGTAAATATAAACTCGAAAACGTAACGTATGAGATGCAGGGAAACGACGGAAAACCTGTGCAAAAAGAGTGCGAGATTTACCACCGTCCGTCCGGCGCAGCAATATTGTTGTATGACCCGGAAAGAAAAAAGTTACTGCTGACCAAGCAAATGCGTTTGCCCACTTATTTTAACGGAAACGAATCCGGCGATTTAATAGAAGTTTGTGCCGGCTTAACGGATGAAGGCGAAACCGTAGAAGAAGGTGCGATCCGGGAAGTTAAAGAAGAGCTGGGTTTCCGGGTTCAAATGCTAAAAAAGATCGGATCGGTTTACCTTTCTCCGGGCGCAGATATTGAGCTTTCACATTTATTTGTGGCAGAATATCACCCAGATATGAAAGTTGCACAAGGCGGTGGTTTGGAAAAAGAAGCTGAAAATATCACCATTTTAGAATTGGATTATGAGGAAGTTTTACAACAGCTAAAACAAGGTGAATTCCAAGATGCCAAGACGTTGATTTTGCTGCAACACTTTTTTATGAATGTGAAATAATGTAAGAGAAATTGGTTGTTTGAAACACAAATTTTACCTGATAAAAGAAGTATTCAATCTTTACAATTTTACCTCACCTGATGCTGCAAAGCAAAGGATAAAAAGCTGCCGTCGATAGCCAGTGCTAACGCTAAAATTAAAGCCGGGGAAAAACCTTTAATTTCAAATCCGTCAAAAAGTTTGTCCACTATTTTGATGATTACCGCGGTAACAATCAGCCTGATAAAAAAAGACAATAACCAAAGTGTAGCCAAATTTAAAGGAAAACGGATCACAGCACCGATAGTTGCGTTGAGCAAACCGATAACTAAAGCCACCAAAACCGCGGTGCCGAAATTGCGGATCAGGATGGTTGGTAAAAAATGAGACAGTAACAAAATCATGCCGGCATTAACCAATAATTCGATAATAAAGTGCATCGTAAATTTTTTAAATTGGATATTTCAACTTTAGAAATATAATTACATTTTGAACAGCTTCGGCAAGAAAATTTTTACAAAAAAAGCCAAAAATTATTTTTTCGGCTTTCAACTTTTTAGCTGGTAAAAGAAGCATGGACATTTACTAATTTTCGCCGCGCTTTAAACCAAACTTTTCAATTTTACTGTACAAGTGGCTGCGCTGTATATCAATATCATCGGCTGTTTTAGATACATTCCAGCCATTTTTTTCGAGCTTAAATTTGATGTATTCGCGTTCGGCGAAATCCTTGTATTCCTGGAAACTTTTAAAGTTATCAAAGTCTGGTGCATGTCCGTTCTGCTGATTTTCTACAGTAACCGGAGCAGATGGGTTGGCGAAAGCTTTTACATCGGCATCGGTAATGGTTTTATCACTTAAAATAATTAAACGCTCGATCATATTGCGCAGTTCGCGGATATTACCCGTCCACGGCAACGCTTTTAAAGCTTCCGTTCCGGCTTCGGATATTTTTTTTACGGGCATACCATATTCCATACAAATTTCCTCTAGAAAGTTTTTGGTGAGGAGCGGGATATCGTCCCGGCGATCAATCAGCGGCGGCACATGGATCAGGATTACGCTTAAACGATGGTACAAATCCATCCGGAAATTGCCGGCTTCTATTTCTTTCAGCAAATCTTTGTTGGTTGCGGCAATCACGCGTACATCAACATCGATCTCCTTTTCGCCGCCCACACGGCTGATTTTATTTTCCTGCAAGGCACGCAGCACTTTTGCCTGTGCAGAAAGGCTCATATCGCCAATTTCATCCAAAAAAAGTGTACCGCCGCTGGCAGATTCAAACTTGCCGATCCGTTGTTTTACTGCGGAAGTGAAAGAACCTTTTTCGTGGCCGAATAATTCACTTTCAATCAGTTCGGAAGGAATTGCTGCACAGTTTACTTCAATTAAAGAAGAGCCGGCACGATTAGATTTTTCGTGCAGCCATCTGGCAACCAGTTCTTTACCGCTGCCGTTTGCGCCGGTAACCAATACACGGGCTTCGGTTGGTGCAACGCGGTCGATAGTTTCCTTAATCTTACCGATTGCCTGGGATTCGCCTAAAATTTCACGTGTTTTAGAAACCCTTTTCTTTAAAACTTTGGTTTCGATAACTAAAGAACCGCGATCCAAAGCGTTGCGGACGGTGATGAGCAAACGGTTTAAATCCGGTGGTTTGCTAATAAAATCAAAGGCTCCTTTTCTGCTGGCTTCTATAGCGGTTTCTACCGTGCCGTGGCCGGAAATCATGATAAAAGGAAGATCGGGTTTAAAGGCTAAACCTTCGGTAAGCACTTCCAAACCGTCCATCCGGTTCATTTTGATATCGCACAGAACAAGGTTATAATCGTTTTTTTTAATCAGATTGAGCCCTTCAACTCCGTTATCCACATCATCAACCTGATAATCTTCGTACTCTAAAATTTCCCGCAGGGTACTTCTTATGGCACGTTCATCATCTATAATCAGAATTTTAGACATTAATTTTTATTGCTTAAAAGGAGTATGTGAATTTGGGTGCTAAGATAGAAGTTTTGTTAATTAAAAAGACAAACCCCCCGCCGGTTACGGCAAAGGGTTTGATGTAAAAATCCGGATAGCAAACCTGTAAGCCGGGTTCTGTGCCCGGTTGCCCGGGTTTCTGCCATTTATCTGGGATGATGGTCGCCCGTCACCTCAATCAGCCTACCCGTTCCGGTGTTGCGTAAGCAACGAAAGCGGGCCGCTTTCTATTGATTACCGGAACCTATTTGGCCTTTCAGCTCCTGAGGTTTACCGCAAGGCATGTTGCCATACCAAGCCGTGCGCTCTTACCACACGTTTTCACCCTTACCGGCATTGCTGGCGGCGGTTTATTTTCTGTGGCACTTGCTGTCGCCCATCCGGAAATGGCGCCTTCCCGTTAGGAAGCAGGATGCCCTGTGCTGCCCGGACTTTCCTCCCCAAAACTAAAAAAGCTTTAGAGCGGCAGAACGTTTTGCTGTAGGGCGAAGATAGGAAATAGCTTTTAGCTGTTAGCAATCAGCTTTCGGTTAAATGCGCTTGTAATAGCTGACTGCTGAAAGCTGATTGCTGACAGCTTTCCTCAAACAAATCAATTTTAACGTAGTTATAGGTTTAAAATCAGCTTATATGATCATGAAAAAATATAACCATTATTTATTAATTGCAGCTTCGTTATTGGTGATTTCTTGCGGACAAAGTGATGCTAAAAAGGAAGCGGCACAAAAGGAAGAGCTGGCAGATACGGTAAAAACTACGGATGTACTGCAAATTGATACCAAAGATGCCAGTTTTGTTAACAATGCGGGCCAGGGTGGTTTGCTGGAAGTGCAGTTAAGCCAATTGGCGAAACGTAATGCACTGAATGTGAACGTAAAAAATTATGCCGCCATGATGGTTACTGATCACGGAGTGATAAATAATGACTTGAAAAAACTGGCCGAAGGTAAGAAAATGGGCATTCCTACAGCTTTGGGAAAAGAACTGCAGGACCGTGTAGATTCATTAAGTTTATTAAGCAGTGCCGGATTTGATTTGAAATTTATGGAAGTGATGGTTGCCGCGCATAAAAAAGATGTTTCGGATTTTGAAAAAGCGACTACAACTTTAAAAGATCAGGATTTAAAGGCTTTCGCGGTTAAAAATCTTCCAACCTTGAAAAAGCATTTAACAGAAGCAGAAACTTTAAATGCTACAATTAACAAAAAGAATACAGCTAATAATAATAAAATGTAAACCGTTTTTAAGTTCATTACAAAAGCCGGATTTTCCTCCAAACATCTTTTTGTTTTAAGGGAAATCCGGCTTCTTTTTTTAAATTTATTTTAGGAATGAAGCAGGAAGAAAATCAGCTTAAAAAAAACTGATCCATACTGTTTTTACCGACAAAAAACTCAAGCAGAAAAAATAAATTACTAATTTTTTTAGTAAAATTGTATATTTTATAGTTACATTTAGCAAAAAATTATCAGCATGAAAACACAAAAAAAGGTTGCTCTTGCAGGAAGTAACCGGGTTGCTCCTGCAAAAACGGCATTGAAAAAAGTTGACCCGGAAACGTTTATAGAAGTGACTGTCCGTATCCGTAGAAAAAAATCAATAGACGAAGCATTAGCTGCCGGGCAACAAATTAGCCGGGAAGATTATGAAAAAGAATTTGGTGCTGCCATACAGGATGCGGATTTGGTAGAAGCTTATGCACACAATCATCACTTAACAACTGTTGCCGTGCATTTAGCAAGGCGAAGTGTAATTTTGAAAGGTAAAATAAGTGATTTTGAAGAAGCATTTACGGTAAAATTACACGATACTGAAAATAACGAAGGTTTACAATTTAGGATAAGAACCGGTGATATTTGCATCCCCGAAGGTTTAAAAGATATCATTACCGGTATTTTTGGTTTTGACGAACGCCCGGCTGCGCGGCCGATGTTCCAAATTTACAAACCGGCCCAAGGCATTATCAATCATGCGGCTACCACGCAATCTTACACGGCAGATCAGCTGGCAAAAATTTATGGTTTCCCAACGGGTGTTACCGGGAAAGGACAAAGTATTGCCATAATCGAGTTGGGCGGCGGCTATAAAACCGCAGATATCACCAACTATTTTAAAAAACTGGGCATTAAAAAACCAACGGTAAAAGCAGTATCGGTTGATGGCGGTAAAAATGCACCGACTACGCCGGACGGTGCCGATGGAGAAGTTTTGCTGGATATTGAAGTAGCTGGTGCCGTTGCGCCGGAAGCAAAAATTGTGGTTTATTTCGCACCAAATACCGATCAGGGTTTTCTGGATGCGATTACGCAAGCCGTTCATGATACAACGAATAAACCGTCTGTAATTTCCATTAGCTGGGGTGCTGCGGAAGTGAATTGGACACAGCAGGCGATGACCAATTTTAACGAAACTTTTAAAGCTGCGGCATTGCTGGGCGTAACTATTTGCGTTGCTTCCGGCGATAACGGTTCCAGCGATGGCGTAACAGATGGTAAAGTGCATGTAGATTTCCCATCGTCCAGTCCGTACGCTTTAGCTTGTGGCGGCACTAAATTAGTAACCGACAGCAGCAATAAAATTACTTCCGAAACTGTTTGGCATGCATCGGCCAATTCTGCAACGGGCGGTGGTGTAAGCGAATTTTTTCCGTTGCCGGATTATCAAAATAATACAAATGTGCCTGCTTCCTTAAATAACAGTTTTAAAGGCAGGGGAGTGCCGGATGTTGCCGGAAATGCTGATCCAAGTTCGGGTTACCAGGTTTTGGTTGACGGCCAGCAATTTGTTATCGGCGGCACAAGTGCAGTTGCACCTTTAATGGCCGGGTTGATTGCTTTGATTAACCAGCAGAAAGGAAAGCCGGCAGGTTTTATTAATCCAACCTTATATTCTACACCAAACTTGTGCCGGGATATTACCAGTGGTGATAACAAAACCACTGCAACTAAAACCGGGTATGCGGCCGGCACAGGCTGGGATCCTTGCACGGGTTGGGGCATTTTATCCAAGCTACCCTGATTTTTTAGGTGATAAAAGAAGCATCTTTGTTTTTGTTGTCATCTCGACCGAAGGGAGAGATCTTCTTTAAAACAATACAAGTTTAATTGCTTTGATGAAGATTTCTCCCTTTAGTTGGAATGATAATTTTTTACGACTCTTTTTAAATCCTGAATCAAAATTCCCGTCCGCCAATCCAAGCCTTTTTTGGTTAAATGATAAGGCGTGTCAAAGATTAAACTATCTGGTATAGTATATTCCTGTGGGGAAGAAATCAGCAGGAAATGGTTATCTTTCAATTGTTGTTCAACCTGTTTAATCGCAGCAACAGAATTTTTGTAAGATGAATACTGATAACCCGGAAAAGTAATATACAATCTTGCTTTTTTACTTGTAATTGTATTCTTAAATTGGGTTATTGCTTTTAAAGCATCTGTGTTAAAATGTTCTGTAATTGCAGTATAAGGTTTAGGGTTTTCCCAGGCACAAAAGCTTTGTAAAAATAGCAGCTGCTAAGTAAAAGCAGTAACCATCTTTTGTTGTACGGAAATACAAAATACAGTGTCGTTACAATGATGAAAAAAAATAAAAAAGGGAACGAATTAAAAAGTATTTTTTTAACTTTTAAAACTAACAATTGTATAACCAACTAATTCTTTTAAATAACCGTTCCAGCCGTGTAATGCATCTGTAGAAGGGATAAAATCATCGAATGAAACTGTTGTAATGCCTCCGCTAAAATCGCAAGGATACGGAACTACGTGCAGGTTTGCTTTTTTACAAATAAGCAAAGCCCGGCGCATGTGAAAAGCAGAAGTTACCAGCAGGTAAGGCGGCTGTAAATGTTTTGTTTCCAAGATTTTTTTAGAAAAGCTTATATTTTCAATTGTATTACGGGATTGCTTTTCAAATAACAAAGTGCTATCCGGAAAATTAAAAATTTTTAGTTCTGATTGTAACCAGTTTGTTTCTGTAAATCCGTCGGGATCCAAACTTGCGTTACCACCGGTAAATAAAAGATGTGCTGCTTTTCCGGTTTCCTTTAATTTGATGGCTTGGATATAACGATCAGCGGCACCGTTAAAGTAACCGTTTTTTGCAGCATCTTCTGATACATATCCGCCTAAAATTACAGCACAACTATAACGCATGTTTGTTGTAGGAATACGGGGAAAATCCCAAAAGGTAACAAATTGCTTAAATAAATAATTGTTAGAAAAAATAAGTAGTAAAATAAAAGCTGTTATAGATGTATAACGTTTGTGTCTTTTGTTTTTAATTAAAAAAGTAATTAAAAGTAAAGCAAAGATCCATGATAACGGATACAAAAAGTAAATTAATAATTTAGACAAGATAAAAAACATACAATTGTATTACGGCTTTTTAGATTTAAAGTTAAAGTATGTTTGTAGGTATTAATAATTAGTTGATAAAAGAAGTATCAATACAATTATAGGTCTTTTTTAATTTTAATAGAAACTACATTGGTTAAAACGTAAGAAAAAAAGATCATCCAGAATGGCATAGTAACATAAAACATCCTTCTGAATGCGCTTACTAAAGTGCTTCCTGCCAAATAGATCAATATAAAAAATAGTAATAAAATTAATGCTTCGGGTAATTTTTTATAGTAAAAAATACCAATACACAAGGTTATAAACATAAAAACAACTACAAACATGTTCGGTATTATGGTGTAATATGTTTTTACATCCTGCTCCATGCTTGTAAAAGGATAGGAGAAAAATAAACGCCCAAGATTAGCTACAATATTTAAAAGATATTTTTCTGGATACTTTTTAATATTGGCGATCGCTTTTGTTTTGTAAGCGGCATCTCTATCCAAAGGTGTTAGTTTTAAAACACTATCTGCAAATACTTTGTAATTGGGATTAGCCAGCATTTGCGGATTGTCTTTCCAATCGCCCCAATCGTTTTGATACGGTGCGCTCATGGTAAATAACGACCAGCCACCACTGTTTGTCCAGTAAAAAACTTTGTTGGTAACGCTATAAGTATAGGCTAAATAAGGCAGGCATAAAAGAAATCCAAATAGAAATATAGTACTAAACTTTTTTGCAATTAAACTAAATTTAGTCCGTAAAAACAGTAGTAACGAAATAAAGATCATCGAAATAATTACGTAGCCAAAAACGATTTTTACCATTGTTAAGAATGCAATTAAGAAACCGCAAAATAATACATACTTCCACGAAAAAAATTTCTGGTTTCCAATCTTCAAAAATAAATAGCTAATTGCACTTATTAAAAACCAGGTTGTGCATTCTGTTAAAATTAACGGGAGTTTTTCGAAAACCGGGAAGTACAAGCCCAATATTATGGTGTATATTAAAGCTTTTTTTTGGGAAGCATACAAGCAAATGGTATTGTAAACCAGTACAAGTGAAAAGTAAAGCAGGAAGCCATTCAGTAATCTTAAAACCATTAAAGGAAGTTTTAAAAATAGAAAAGGTGCGATCAATGATGGGTAGCCGGGCCCGTTCCATAAATCTATATTTGGTGCAGGCGGAGAATAAAAACCATTTAAAAGATTGTTCGCAAACCGTACATATCTTGCTTCATCATCTACAAAATTGTGCGGTGCACCAACCACACATATAACAATATAAAGCAGCAGGAAGGATGCAAGTTTTAAATATATATTTAACTTTGAATACGATTGTAAGAGTTTTTTCATATCTGATTATAAGTTAAGCAATCCATATTTTGTAATAGCATAAATGGCACGGAAACCATCTTTCCAGCCAATTTTTTTTCCTTCCAAGTAAGTACGCCCATAGTAAGATATGCCCACTTCATAAATCCTGACTTCTGCAATACGTGCAATTTTTGCCGTAACTTCCGGCTCAAATCCAAATCGTTTTTCCTTTAAATTTATTTTCTGAACAAGATCGGTTTTAAATAACTTGTAACAAGTTTCCATATCTGTTAAATTGAGATTGCTGCACATGTTAGAAAGAAATGTAAGCAAACGATTGCCGATGGTGTGCCAGAAAAACAAAACACGATGCGGATTACTGCCCATAAAACGCGAACCATAAACCACATCTGCAAAACCTTTTACAACAGGTTTAAGCATATTGTTGTACTCATCCGGGTCATACTCCAAATCAGCATCCTGGATAATCAAATATTCGCCGGTTGCTTTGGCAATTCCGGTATGCAAGGCAGCTCCTTTTCCCCGGTTAATTTCATGCTTAAAATAGGTAATCTGCAACTCGGGATTGTTGGAAATATAATTTAATAAAGCTGCTTCGGTTGCATCTGTAGAACAATCATTTATAATAATAATTTCTTTGCTGATGTTATTAATCAGTTCTACATTTTTTAACTTGTTTAAAATAAGATGTATTGTTTTGGCTTCATTATAAGCCGGTATTACGATAGATAATTTTGTAATCATAATTCAAATTTTACCCGATAACATCAAATTTAGTTTCAATATTAAAAATTATCCGTGTTGTTTTTGTTCAACCGGTATCCTTAATATTGTAGTAAATGCAGAACTTGTTTAAGTTTATAATCATCCGAAAATACATTTTTAAGGTTAAATAGTTATCACATATGCTAATTTAAAATGGCACGGTTTCTATATAATTGCTTATGATGTAAAATTTAATTTTCTGCCTGGTTTATTATATCAATTTTCAATATGTAACTGCAATAACAAATTAGTAGAAAACGGCAAGGCTTACACAATTTTTACCTGTAAAAACAGTATTAAATATAGCTGCCTGATGTATGCTGAAACAGTATAAAACGGATTAAGAATTAACTAAAAAATTAATAATGAATAAAAATATATTACCGGCAGCAGGTTTACTACTGCTTTTGGCTAGTTGTAAAGATCCCAAAAAAGAAGAAAAAGCATTGGAAAGCCAGGTGATGGATTTGCATGAACAGGTGATGGGCAACGGCGAAAAGGCCATGCAAAATCAGCTAAAACTGGATACTCTGATCCTCAAAAAAGATAGTATAAAAAGGGTGTTTCCGGCAATCGATACTTCGGCAGAAAATAAAAAAATACGTTTATTAAGCAACCAGATTACTAAAACGGACGACCGGATGAGCGACTGGATGCATAATTATAACCCTGAATTTAACGGTAAACCACACGAAAAGGTGATGCAATACCTGGAGCAGCAAAAAAAGCAAGTTAGCGAAATCAATGCACAGTATAATGATGTTATCAAGGCATCAAACCAGTATTTGTTAAAGTTTAAAAAGAAATGAAAAAATTAATCTGGCCGGTTATGGCCCTGTTTGCGCTTTACGCTTGCAGCAATAAAAATAAAGAAACCAAACTGCCTATTTATGGCCAGCGGCAGCCAATTACTAAAATAGTTGACGGTAAGCAGGTTACGGATACTGTTTACGCTACTATTCCGCCGTTTAGTTTTGTAGATCAGAACCGGGAAACCATCACTGATAAAAATTTGGACGGCAAAATCTATGTGGCTGATTTCTTTTTCACGTCCTGCCCGTCTATTTGCCCGACGATGCAACGCAATATGCTTACGGTTTTTAAGGCTTATGAAGGAAAAAATAATTTTAAACTGGTTTCTTTTACGATAGATCCGCGGCACGATACCATCCCGGTTTTGAAAACTTATGCGGAGAAGCTGGGGGCAAAAGCTAATCAGTGGTATTTTTTGCTGGGGAAAAAGGAAGAAGTTTATCAGCTGGCGGAAAAAAATTATCTGGTTTCTGTTTCGCAGGATAACCGCGCACCCGGCGGTTATGTACATCAGGGCTGGCTGGTTTTGGTGGATAAAAAAGGCAGGGTGCGTGGTGCTTATGACGGAACGGATAAAAAACAAGTGCAGCAACTGATTACCGATGTGCAGGTTTTGATGGATGAAGCAAACGCCAAAGCATGAAACGTTTTTGGGTTGGTTCGATACCTTTTACCTTTGTCCTTTCTACCTTGATATTTTCTTGCCAGAGCGAAGCCGAAATTGAATATCAGCGTTATTTTATACAAGGCAGGAATATTTATCAAACGCAATGTAAAAACTGTCATTCTGAAAACGGAGAAGGTTTGGGCGAACTTTATCCACCGTTAAAAGAAGCTGATTATCTCCGGAAAAATAAAACGCAATTAGCTTGCACTATTCACAATGGACAGCAAGGATTAATTGTGGTAAACGGTAAATTTTACAACCAAAAAATGCCTTCGCAAACGCAGTTATCACCCATTGAAATTGCAGAAGTGATAACTTATGTAACCAATTCTTTTGGGAATAAACAAGGCATTTACCAAGTAGAAAAAGTAAATGTTGATTTGGGAAATTGTAAAGAGTAGATATTTCATTTCATCAAAAAAAGGTTGATAAAAGAAGCATAACTATAATGCTTCTTTTATCAACCTAAAATTAAAAACCACAAACCTCGTACCTCAAACCTTACTTAATCAGGTGGATAACGCCCTGCCGGTTTGGCGCGCCGCCGTTATAACTCATCCCTTTCCAGTCGTTCCCGTTGAGGTAAGTGGCAGATATTTCCCAGATGTAAACGCCTTGCGGTGCCGGCTGGCCGTTCATCAGGCCGTCCCAGCCTTCGGCAGGTTCACCTTTTCCGGTTAATTTGGTACTTTCCCAAACCACTTGTCCCCATTTATTAAATACGCGCATCCGGTAAGTTTTAATACCGGAACCCTTTGGTTTAAAGGTTACGATATCGTTAAACCGACTGGTTGGCATAAAGGCATTTGGTACAAAAAGCTGACCCGGAACCCCGGTAATTTGTACGGTATGGGTTATAGAATCTGCGCAGCCCTGCAGGTTGTAAACAATCAGCTGCACTTTGTACAAACCGGTATCGCGGTAAGTATGTTGCGGGTTTTGTTTGCCGGAACTGATGCCGTCGCCGAAATTCCATTTCCACAAAATCGGGTTACGCGTGCTTTTATCCGCAAAAGAAAAACTGTAATACGGATAAGCAATCACGCTGTCCGGCTTTGGTGAGAACGCAGCTTGCGGCGGGAAATAAACACTGATATAGTTTTTCATCACCATCGTATCCGTGCAGCCCAAACTGTTTTTGGCAATTAAACTCACCGTAAAAGGAGTTGTGCCGGCGGAGAAAGTATGCGTAGGATTTACGGAGGTTGAAGTGCTGCCATCGCCAAAATCCCACAAATAAGTATTGTTACTGCCTGCCGTTAAATTTTTAAAGTTAACATTAAGCTGTTTGCAGCCGCTTTGCACATCGGAAGTGAAATTGGTTACCGGCTGCGGATAAACCGTGATGGATTGATAAGCAGAAGTATCCGAACAGCCGTTGGTTGCCCTTAATTTCACGTTAAAAATACCGTCTTTCAGGAAGGTATGGGTTACCACTTCCGGCGCGTTTAAGGTACTTATCGTGGTTCCGTCGCCGAAATCATAAGTGAAAAAAGTGGCGCCTTTGGTGTTGTTATAAAATTGTACGGTAAAAGGAGCACAGCCTGATTTCTGGTCGCCGTTAACGATTAACTGCGGTAAGATCGTGTTCGGCGTAGTTCGGATGGTGTATTGCGTTGTGCTGCTGCCGCACTCGTTTGTAGCCGTCATTTTTACAATATAACTTTTGGTAACCGGCGTAATGTACGTGTGCGAAACCGTTTGCAAATCGGTAGTAACCAAAGTTTCCCCGTCACCAAAATCAAAAGTATATGTGTTGTTGGTTCCGGGAGAAGTATTGTTAAAGTTCACGGTAAACGGAGAGCAGCCAACCGTTTTATCCGGTGAGAAGATAGAAATCGGTTTCGGCCTAACCAGCACCGTGGAAACAAACGTACGGATGCCGCAGGTTGTTGCTGCACGCAAAGTAATGGTGTAAACGGTATCGCGGCCGTTGGCTTGCGGCTGATAAACAACTGCTTGCGGGTTTACCAAAGTTGAAGTGGTGCCGTTGCCGAAATTCCAGCTGTAAGTTGCTGCATTTTGCGGACTGGATGTGTTGGTAAACTTTACCGTCATCGGCCCGCAGCCTTTTGTTTGATCCTGGCTAAAGCCAGCTGTTACTTCTTTTATCGTGGTAAAAATGTGGGTAAAAGAAGCATCCGGACAACCGAATTTGCTGGTAACCACCAATTTTATTTCAACTTTTTTATCATCTTCCGTAATTGTGTAACCGGGGAGAGTAAAACCGCTGCCCACAAAAACGCCGTCTGCATACCAGGTGTAAGTATTGTTGCCCGGCGCATCGGTTGCCTTGATGTTTTGCGCATCCAGCACAAACGGGATACAACCCAAATCTTTATTATAGGAAAAAGTTGCATTTGGCAGCGGGTTTACCGTTACGGTTATCACATTACTTGCGCTTTGCTGCGGGCCGGTACATAAAACCGAAGTAACAATCCGGCGGAAAATAGTAGTTACCGTTAAGCTGTTTACCTGATAACTGGCTGTAGTTGCGCCGGTAATATTTGTCCAGGTGGCACCGTTATCGGTACTGCTTTGCCATTGGTAACTGTAATTGCCATCCGCACCGGCCGGCGTGCTGCCGGTAAGCAGTTTTGGTGTGTTGTTGTAACAAACTTGCTGGTCGCTTGCCACAGTATTATTGGTGATAGGAGGTTGTACGATGATGTAAACCGGCTGACTGATTTTGCTGCAAGGGCCGGAACTTACCATCCGCCTCACATAAATATTTTGTGTGCCGGTGAAGGAATAGTTCTGATCGTTCTGTCCGCTTATGCTTGTCCAGTTGATGTTATCGGTACTAATTTCCCAGCTGTAAACAAAGCTTCCGGTTCCGCCGGTTGGTACATCGCCGGCAACGGTAATCGTTTGGCCGTAACACACGGCAGGGCTGGCAAAACTGATGTTGTTAGTTAAATCGCGCAGATCATTAATTACTACTTCATCTGCAGAAGTTGCGCAGGCCCCGATGCTGGTAATCGTCCAGCGGAAAGTATATTTCTGGCCGGGCTGCAAACCGCTCACGGCCGTATTATATTGCGCAGCATCTGCAAAACCAATACCGCTTTGGCCGGAAACCAAACTCCATCTCCCGGTAGAAGGAGCGGGGTTATTGCCGTTTAAAGTATAAGTTGAAGCACTGCAAATGTCTTCGTCTGCGCCGGCGTTTGCCTGTACCGGTTGCGGTAAAACTGTAACGGTTGCATCAACTGTCGGGCCTTCGCAGCCGCCTTCGCTGATGGGTGTAAGGTGATAAACAATTGTTCCGGGAGTAGTGCGGTCTGAAGTTAAAATATCATCAATCCGCGTAGCAATAACTGGATACTGATTGTTAGCACCGAAAATTCCTTCTACACGATCAAAAGTCCATTTTACCGTAACGCCCGGTGTGTTTGTGGTAAAAGTGATGCCGGTAGGCTGTCCGCTGCAAATTTCTTTACCGCTGTTTGTGATAATTACCCTTGGGATCGGTGTTACGGTAACGGTTAACGTAAACGGCGTACCCGGACAGTTAAAGTTAACCGGCGTGATGATATAAGTTACCGTGCCGTTATTGTTGGGATCAGAATTTACCAGTATGTTATTGATATCGCCGGAACCGCTGGCACTGTTGCCGCTGATATTTGCCGTTGCCGAAGAAACCCAGGTAAAAGAAGTACCCGTTTGCTGCGCCGTTGGATGGTAGCTAAAGTTTGTTCCGGTACAGATAATGCGGCTGGCATCGCTGGTTATAAAATTGGTATTTTGCGCTTGTACCGTAATCGTTACGCTGTTGCTGATACTCTGTTGTGAACCGCTGCAAACGGCAGATGTAACAATCCGGCGAAACTGTGTGGTGGCCGTTAAAGCATCCGGCTGATAAGTGCCGGCAGCGGCACTGCTGATATTCGTCCAGGTAATACCGTTATCCGCACTTTGCTGCCATTGATAAATAAAATTGCCATCGGCACCGGCAGGTGTACTTCCGTTTAACAGTACCGGCACGTTATTGTAGCAAATCAGCTGATCCGCAGAAATAGTGTTATTGGTGATTGCCGGTTGGACGATAATGTAAACCGGCGTGCTGATGCTGGTACAAGGGCCGGAAGTTACAATTCGCCTGATGTAAATATTTTGTGTTCCGGTGAAGGAATAATCGCGGCCGGCCTGGTTGGCAATCGGTACCCAGGTATTATTATCGGTACTGCTTTCCCAACTGTAAACGAAGCTTCCCGTTCCGCCGGTGGCCTGGTCGCCCAAAACCGTTGCCGTTTGGCTGTAACAAATTGCCGGGCTGCCAAAACTGATGTTATTGCTGAGGCTTTGCAAATTGGATATTACAACATCATCCGTGGTAGCAGCACATAAACCGGTGCTGCTGATCGTCCAGCGGAAACCGTATTGCTGGCCGGGCTGCAAGCCGCTCACGGTAGTATTATACTGGGTTGCATCTGTAAAGATTACGCCTTGCTGGCCGGAAGTTATCGTCCACATTCCGATAAAAGGAGCGGGGTTATTTCCTTTTAAAACATAAGTAGAAGCAGCACAAATCTGCTCGTCTGCACCGGCAATTGCCTGGATCGGTTGCGGCTGTACCGTAATGGCTACCGTAACCGGCAAACCTTCGCAACCGGAAGCACTAATCGGCGTAATGGTATAAGTTACGGTGCCGTTTGCGGTAGTGGTGTTGGTTAAAATATCATCAATACGGCTGGCATAAACCGGCACTTGGTTATTATTACCCGTTGTACCGGCGGTTGCGGTAGTTGTCCACTTAAATTGTGTTCCGCTTAAATTAGAGCTAAAGCTGATACCGGTCGGCTGCCCGCTGCAAATGGTATTTGTAGTGGTGTTAACGGTGATGACCGGCAAAGGCGTTACCGTAACTGTTAAAGCAAAAGTTTTGCCCGGGCAATTATTATTATAGGGTGTGATAAGGTAAGTTACCGTTCCGTTGCTGTTCGGATCAGCATTAATCAATGTATTGCTGATATCGCCCGAACCGCTTGCCGCATTACCGGAAACGTTTGCCGTTGCCGAAGAAGTCCAGGTAAAAGTAGTACCTGCCGCTTGCGCCGTTATATGATAGCTAAAGAGCGTGCCTGTACAAACCGTTTGCGTGGAAGCACTGGTTAGCATATTCGTATTATCCGGACTTACAATTATGGTTACCAGGTTGCTTAGGTTTTGCTGATCGCCGTTGCAAAGTGCGGTGGTAACTATCCTGCGGAATTGTGTGGTAGTGATCAGTGCTTCCGGCTGGTAATTTAAACCGGTTGCCCCGGTGATGGTGTTCCAGGTTGCGCCGTTATCAATGCTTTGCTGCCATTGATAGTAAAAATTTCCGTCTCCGCCGGTTGGCATTGTTCCGTTAAGCAATACAGGTGTAGTATTGTAGCAAACCTGCTGGTTAGCTGAGATGATATTGCCGGCAATCGGCGGCTGCACCAAAATATAAACCGCGTTACTTATTTTAATACAAGGGCCGGAAGTTACAATCCTTCTTAAATAAAGCGAACTGGTTAAAAGGATTGACAAGTTTTGGTTTGATTGTCCGCTTAAACTGGTCCAGGTTACATTATCGGTACTGCTTTCCCAGGCATAAACGAAGCTGTTGGTACCGCCGGTTGGTATATCTCCGGTAACGGTAATTGTTTGGCCGTAACAAACCGCCGCACTACTGTAGCTAATGTTATTAGTTAAAGGGTTCAAATTTGAAATTGCTACATCATCTGTGGTTGGCGCACATTCCGGCGCACCGGAAATCGTCCATCGGAAAGTATAATTTTGTCCGCCTTGTAACCCGCTGGCCGTTGTATTATATTGCGTAGCATCAGCAAAAGTTATTCCCTGCTGGCCGGAAGTTAACGTCCACAAACCGGTAAAATTTCCCGGAGGATTTCCGCTTAACGTATAAGCAGAAGCGTTACAAATCTGCTGATCGGTGCCGGCATTGGCTTGTATCGGTGCCGGCTCTACGGTTACCACAACCGTTACCGGCGTACCTTCACAACCAGCAGCACTAATCGGCGTAATTACATAAGTTACCGTTCCGGGAGAAGTTGTACCGTTTTGTAAAACGTCATCAATATGGCGGGCGTTAACAGGTGCCTGATTATTTGCACCATAAATATCCGGAGAAGAAGTAGCTGTCCACTTAAAAGTAGTACCACTAGGCAGGTTAGAAGTAAAACTGATACCGGTTGGCTGCCCGTCGCAAATGGTGTTGCTGGTTTTATTAACGGTGATAACCGGCCGCGGCGTTACCGAAACTGTTACGGTAAAAGAAGTACCGGGGCAGCCATTGCTTGCCGGTGTAATGGTGTAAACCACAGTGCCATTGCCAATTGGCTCGGAACTGGTTAATACATCATTGATATCACCGGAACCGCTTGCGGTATTACCCATAACGTTTGAAGACGGGGATGACGTCCAGGTAAAAGTGCTGCCGCTAATTTGTGAAGTCGGATGATAACTAAACGTGGTTCCGGTACAGATACTTTGCACTGTAGAGCTTGTCCCGGCATTTCGGGGATTGATATTGATGATTACCTCGTCGGAAAGCTGATCGCAGGGCGAAGGGTTGCCGGTAAATACAACCAGTGTTAATTTAACCTGGCCCGAACTGATTTCTGCGTTGGTAGGTGTATAAGTTGCTGTTAAAGAATTGACATCCGAGAATGTTCCCGATCCGCCCGTCCAGTGATAGCTGTAATTTTGTGGAGTAGGCCCGGTTACTGTTCCGGTTAGTTGCGTACTTACATCCGGACAGATAGTTTGGTCTGCACCGGCACTTATGGTTGGCGATTGCCGGAAATCCAGATGCTGCGAAGCGGTTGCCGTACCGCAATTGTTGGTTTGCGTGGCCGTAACGGTATAAATGCTGTAATCTGTAAATAATATCTGCGGATACTTGGAAGTTGCGCTTGTTCCGTTCTGGTAGCTGTAATTCCCGCCGGTAACCGTCCAGCTGTATGTATTGGCCAGCTCGGTAGCGGTACCTGTAAATATCGTTTGCGTGGCACCGGCATTGTTGGCAAAAGTAAGTGTTTGGCTGGTACCGCAATAAATTTTATCAGGCGATAAACTAACCGTTGGGGTAGTGTTTACGGTAATCGTTTGCGAAGTGCTGACATTACCGCAGGATTCTGTTCCGATGGATAAGGTCAGCGTATAAATTCCCGGAGAAAAAAACTGTATCTGCGGGCTGTGGCTTGCTGCAGTTGTGCCGTTAATGAAACTGATTGCTGCCGGCCCGGTTACACTCCAGGTATAAGCATTATTTTGAGGGATATTTGCGCAGGAATTATCTATAACAGATCCATCCGTTGCAGTAACAACCCCGCTGCTGCAAATAGTTGACGCATCTACGGTAAATGCAGGCTGCGGTTTTGCTAAAATACAAATATGTTTTTCAAGTGGATCTGCGCCGCAAACGCTGCCGCTCTGCGATTGTAGCTCCAGTTTGATTGTGTGCTGGCCCGGCGTTGTAAAAGTATAGGTAAAAGAAGTACCTACTGTATAATTAATTTCTTGCGCCACACCATCAATATACCAGGTATATTGCGCATTGCTGTTTGTACAATCAGCACCCGTACCGGATGCATCCTGTCCGGGATCAGAAGTATTGTTAAAAGTAACCGGCTCGTTTAAACAGGCACTTAGCGGGGCAGTAAAACTATTTGTTGGCGGCCGCACCACTTTAGCATAACTGGTTATCGGCGAACCCAATGTACCGCAAATCCTGCTGCTTACCTGTGCATTTACCTGGAAACTGTTTGCCTGGTTTCCGCTGGTGCTGCCGCAGGAAGGCTGTGTGTACGGGTGTGAAAGTACACCGCCCAGATTTTTAATATCGCATAAAGTATAAATGCTGGGTTGGCTTCCATCGCCCCAATTTACGATGTAAACATTTCCCGGATAATTGTACTGGATACCATTTGGCGAGGTGTAATCAACAGTATAACTTAACTGGCCCGTACCATTGATCAGGCAAACAGTATTTGTACCGGTTGTACCAAAACTTGTATTTAATTTATTGTTAATCAACTGGTAAGCTTTTGTAGCCTCTGTTCCGTTGTTAGTGGCTTTAACTAAAATCGTATAATTAGAATAACCCGCGTTAAAAGATTTGCTTGGGTTTAAAGTGTACGGCCCGTCATTGGCCTGGCTAAATTCGTTACGGAAGCTTGCAGTTACGCTGGCTCCGGTAGTGGATGCGTTAAAAAACGTATAATTTGAACT
This sequence comes from Sphingobacteriaceae bacterium, assembly GCA_903642215.1. Lineage (GTDB taxonomy): Bacteria > Bacteroidota > Bacteroidia > Sphingobacteriales > Sphingobacteriaceae > Mucilaginibacter_A. Next base: position 171,965 of record CAHJWG010000004.1, read on the forward strand.
ACTTCCGGAGCAATTACCAAAAATTTCCGGGTTATCGCTGTTAATCCTGCCTGTACCGCTGATGCTGGCCGTAATTGCCGCACCGGCAACAATATTTATGCTGGCCGTTGCTGATGTTGTTGCCGGATCTGAAGATTTAACAGCTAAATTGTAACTCCCTGCCGCCAGCCCGGCCGGAATTGTACCGTTTAAAAAAGCCGCGTAAAAACTGGTATAAGTACCAATTTCCGTATCGGGTGTGCCGCCCGGAACAGAAGAAATGTATAGTTTAAAAACATTATCAGCATTAATACAGCCGCCGCTGGTATTGATATTAAAAGGCACCGCAATGCTGGAACCTGGCGTGTAAGGCCCGGCATCAATCGTACTGATGGTTAACGTTTGCGCTTGTAAAGTGGTTGCATAAAGTGTTAAAAACGAGATAAATAGAATTACTTTTTGCAGATAGTAGTAGATTTGCTTCATTCCTTCATCGGCTTAAAAGTTCAAATCTGGTTGTACGTTTTTCGGCAGTGCAAGTTTCGGGTATAATTCTCCCCAACTGCGCTTTAAAACAGATTGCCATGCAACTCAGGGCTCAACTTTTAGCCGGTAAAAACAGTATATCTTTTTGTTGATGTTGATTTAGTAAGGATTTCTCGTTCAACATAAATTATGAAAATCCGATATAAATTTTTTTAGGTTTACATTAAAACCAAGTACAATTTGCAGTCAGGTGTATGATTTTTATCAACACAGAACCAGCAATAAACTCATGAAAAATCTCATCAAAATCCTATTCTGTATTGCTTTGCTGCATGCTTCTTTTACCCATGTAAAAGCACAAAGTACGGCTTCCATCCGGGTTAACCTGGATCATGAAATTGCACCGATGAAACCAATCTGGGCATGGTTCGGGGCCGATGAACCGAATTATGCGTATATGAAAGACGGGCAGAAACTGCTCACAGAACTTTCCAACCTCAGCAAAAATCCCGTGTATTTCAGGACACATAATTTAATGACTTCCGGCGACGGAACAGCGGCTTTAAAATGGGGTTCCACCAATATTTATACGGAAGATAAAAACGGAAACCCGGTTTATAGCTGGACAATTGTTGACCGGATTTTTGATACTTACCTAAAACGAGGCATCAAACCGCTGGCACAAATCGGCTTTATGCCCGAGGCTTTGTCCACACATCCCGAGCCTTACCGACATCATTGGCAGCCCGGCCATCCGTACAAAGAAATTATTACGGGCTGGGCTTATCCGCCGAAAAATTATGAAAAATGGGGAAATCTGGTGTATGAGTGGGTGAAACATTGTGTAAAAAGATACGGCCAAAAGGAGGTGGAAAGCTGGTATTGGGAAGTTTGGAACGAACCGAACGGCGATTACTGGAAAGGCACCGTGTCCGAGTTTTATAAACTGTATGATTACGCTGCCGATGGTTTAAAACGCGCTTTGCCAACCGCAAAAATCGGTGGCTGCAATGTTGCCGGAACCGGCGGTGCAGGCGGAACTAAGTTTTTACGCGGATTTTTGCAGCATTGTATTTCGGATACCAATTATGTAACGGGTAAAATCGGTTCGCCGCTGGATGCTGTTTTATTTCATGCCAAAGGTTCGCCGAAGCTGATTAACGGCGTAGTGCGGATGAACATGGGTACGCAATTACGCGATATTGAAGCGGGTTTTAAGCTAGTTAATTCTTATCCGCAGATAAAAAACCTACCCATTATTTTAGGCGAATCCGATCCGGAAGGTTGCGCGGCTTGCGGGATGCAAACCAATCCGGAGAACGCTTACCGCAACGGAACGATGTTTTCCAGTTATACGGCTGCTTCTTTTGCGCGGGAATATTTGCTGGCCGATCAATACCAGGTCAACTTTAAAGGCTCGGTTTCGTGGTCGTTTGAGTTTGAAAATCAGCCCTGGTTTTACGGTTTCCGCGATCTGGCAACCAACGGCGTGGATAAACCGGTTTTAAACGTTTTCAGGATGTTTGGCAAGATGAGCGGAAATCGGGTGGAAGTTATCGGCAGCAATTTTTACCCGTTAAAAACAGTATGCGATTCGAGCATCAGGAACGGAACGGATATTGGTGCGCTGGCTTCCAAAGATAAAAATACAGCTGCGGTAATGGTTTGGAATTATCATGATGATGATTTGCATGAACCTGCAAACCTGGTTAACATCAGCATCAATGGTTTATCTGCAAAAACAGTTAAAGTAACGCGGTTTCTGATCGACCAAAATCATAGCAACTCTTACGAAGCTTGGAAGAAAATGGGTTCTCCGCAGCAACTAACCCCAACCCAAATTACACAATTTGAGCAAGCCGGACTGTTGCAGATGGATGGAAATGTGCAGCAAATGCTGGTAGAAAACGGACAGTTAAATATGAAAATTAACCTGGAACGGCAAGGTGTTGAATTGTTAAAATTGGATTGGAAGTAAAAAAAGATGTGGTAAAAGAAGCATCAGTTTAACTAATATTTAAGCTAAACAGTTATTTAGAAAGTTTAGCTAATTTGCATACCGAGCGTAACAAGCTAAAACATTCGGCTTAATCTATACATACAATTTTGGAAAAGGCGGGAAGGCAGGTATTGGATACAACCTTTAACCTTATTGCCCTTCGCCTTTTTTCCTTATATTTAACTATGGAATTTGGAAGAGTGCTGCCGCAGGAATTACCCGGTATCGATTTTAATTTACCGCCCGATCCGGCTTTTAATAACGCAACTTTCAGCAAAAAGAAACCGCTGAAAAAGCTGAAAGTGCATGTTGGCTGTACTACTTGGGGCAGAAAAGAATGGGTTGGGCAGATTTTTTTGCCGGGAACAAAAGAAACAAATTTTCTGGAAGCTTACGTTAAACAGTTTAATACCGTTGAGCTGAACGCTACTTTTTACCAGGTTTACTCGCCGGAAGTGATCGAAAAATGGAAGATAAAAGCAGCATCTAATCCTGATTTTTTGTTTTGTCCGAAAGTTTCTAAAGCCATTAGTCATATCGGCCGCCTGCAAAATGCGGCGGAATTAACCACGGCTTATTACGAAGGCATCATCGCCTTCGGCGAAAAATTGGGTCCTCTTTTTTTACAGCTCAGCGATAATTATGTTCCGCAAAACTTTGCCGATTTGCAGCAATATCTGGGGCAGCTGCCAAAGGATGTTTCGATTTTTGTGGAGTTACGGCACGGCGAATGGTTTGCAAACCAGACGATCCGGGAGAAAATATTTAACCTTTTCCGGGAATTAAACATTGGCGCGGTAATAACAGATACTGCCGGCAGGCGGGATGCCGTACATATGCACCTGCCCATACCTGCTGCTTTTATCCGTTTTGTAGGTAATAATTTAGATCCCTCGGATTATGCCCGGGCGGATGAATGGATCGAACGTTTTAAAAAATGGCAGGATCAAGGCCTGGAATCCTTGTTTCTGTTTATTCATCAAAAGGAGGAAAACGCTTCTCCGATTTTAGCAGACTACTTTATCCAACGATTAAATAAAGAGTTAAAGCTGGAAATCAAACGGCCGCATTTTATCCCTAAAACGTTAGAATTATTTTGATTGAAACACCAAAGCCTTTGGATTTATCAAAGGCTTTGGTGTTTATTTTAAGATGCTAAAAACAGCATCAGGCTGGCACGCTGCCCGATTCAATATAAGTTTTAAAGTTCTCAATATCATTACGGATCAGTTTCTCAAAAACAGGCGTAAACAATTTGGCCAAACCTTCGCCCGTACCGCCAACCGGTGGTTTATAGCTAATCACAACATTAATGATCGTTCCCTTGCCTTCCGGCGCGTTTGAAAAAGTTACATGGCCTTCGTTCTCCACGGATGATCCTTTTAAAGATTTCCAGCTGATCAGCCTGCCAGGTTCATCTTTAGTAATTTGTGCTTCCCAACCTAACTTTACCAAATTTCCGGGGATTTTTGCTACCCAATAAGAATTTTTAACATCTTTTTCTACCACGGATGCCAGGTGTTTCATAAACAAAGGCAGGTTTTCTAACCTCCGCCAAAAGTTGTAAACTTCCTGTTTCGGTTTATTTACCGTGATAGTATGAGTGATGTGGATATTGGAAGGTGATTTACTGATACCCAGACTTTTATAAACCGGACAAACACCGGTAATGCCTCGAAACAACAGATAACTGCCGGCGGCGGCTTCTACCAAACTCCGGATCGGGTTACTAAATAAACCTGAAATACCTGCAGCCGCGATTTTTGTTCCTAACGACAGGGAAACCAATCGTTCTCCCCAAGCCAAATTCGGGATAATAGCTGAAGGCGGCGTATGTAAACCAATCCGTTGCGCAAATGTGAGTGCCATAAATTTGTGTTTGCTATAATAACGTTTAAAAGAAGTACAGGTTTTTCACCCATAAAAATAGTAGTAATTTTAGGTTGAAGAAAGTTATTTCCGTCAAAAATTAATTTTTCCGGGATAAGAGAAGCGTAAATTTATCATCATCTTCCTCAAAGAAAACTTAATTGAACCTTCAACAAAAAAGAGCAATACCTTTTTACAGCATTGCTCTTTTTACACCTATTATTTTAGAACTGCTTAATTTTAGTCGTAAGTTTTTTTACGATCAGGATTATCTTCTCCATCTTCAATTTCGGGTGGATTAGAAATTTCTTCGCTTGGCTGGTTTAAAGCAGAACTGCCCAAACCCAAACTATGATGTTCTGAACTGCTTGCATCACGGTTGTTTTTTTGTTCCAGTTCTGTGGTACCGAAATTCTGTCCGCCCATCGGTGATCCCTCCAGATTTGTAACATCCGCATCATGAACGGTTTTTTCATTACCAATCCAGGTTTTGGTTAATTCGCGTTCTGTCGGATCGTCACTATTGGCATTAAAACCGTCGCTGTCATCTAAATCATCTTCGCCGGTGGTATCATCAAAATCTTCATCATCGTCATCATCAAAACCCGCAGCATCAGATTCTTTTGGCAAATCGTTAGTCGGGTTCATCGTTGTTGTTCCGTGGTCACCTTCTTCCCGGTCATCATTTTTTTCAACATCAGTTTTTGTGGTGGAAGGATCACTGTAAGTGCCGCCGTCAAAAATCCGTTTTCCCGGATTGTTATTTGAGGTTTCCTTTGCATAATCTGATTGATTATTTAAAGGATTGCTTTCATATTCGTTCATAAAAACACGTTTAAGTTTGTGTTAAAAAGAACGCAGCAGGCTTAAAGTTGTTTACAGGAAATGTACGATAAAAGAAGTATTGAAGTTGGATTTAGAAAATCTACTTGATTCGATTTTTCATCAAACCCACAACCTTCTAACCAATTACTGGTAAATCTTCATAGCGGTACGTTCTACCAAGCTTTTCGGCAGCAGCCAGCTTACGAAAGCACCTAACTTATTGATGGTACCGGTAATTACTTCTGCCTTTTTTTGGTACATTGCTTTTACTGCAATTTTGGCTACCGCTTGCGGTGTCATATTTACCTGGCTGGCAGCTTTCAATCCTTTTGGCCCGAGTTTCGCCCGAAGAACAAAATCAGTATCTGTGGCTCCGGGAGAAACGCAGGTTACCGAAACATGTTTATGCCTGAGTTCCTGGTGTAACCCACGACTAAAACGCAATAAAAAAGCTTTGCTGGCAGCGTATAATGATAATCCGGGAACGGCTTGATAAGCCGCAGAACTGGCCGTATTTAAAATGTAGGATTGGGGCTGTAATAAAAGCTGCGGTAAAAAAAGCTGTGTCAAAGCAACCGGAACCAGCATATTTAGCTGTAGCATATTCTGGTTTTCCGTTAAAGTATGCCGGTCAAAACTGCCGCTTAAACCATAACCGGCATTGTTTACCAAAATATTTATGTTGAAGTTTTGTTCTATGCACCAGTTAAAAACCCGTTGTGCGGCATCAGCTTCCGACAAATCAATAGCCAGATATGCTGTTTTTATGCCATATTTTTGGCCAAGTTCCGCGGTAACCTGCTGCAATAATTCTTCAGAACGTGCAACCAGCAACAAATCATTTTTACGCATAGCCAATTCTTCAGCTATTGCTTTGCCAATTCCTTTGCTGGCACCGGTTATTAAGGCGTAACCCATATTTTTATAATTAAAAAAGGCTGGTTCGGCCAGCCTTGCAGATTAAAATAATTTTAAAATTTTACTTTAGAAATAAAATGGTGATAAAAAGGTGTTTTGCTTTGGGCATGTTTCTCAATAAATTTTCCGGTGATAATCGGGATATACATTACGCGCCGCCTGCTTTTTAAACCGGTATAAGGCGATTGCTGCACGCGGTGCCACAACCTGCCGTCGTGCACGGTTAAATCTCCGGCCCGGATATCAACGCCGGTTTCCTGCGGATCCGGATCATTATCGATAAAATACTTCTTGGCAAACAAAAGTTTCAGAATTCCCTGCTTGTGTGTTCCGGTTAAAACACGCAGGCCGCCGTTTTCCGCCGGGCAATCATCCAAATGGATGCCCACGTTTAACATCGGCATAATACGCTGGCCCAAAAATAAATCCCGCGGGCTATCGGTATGCCAGCCCATCTGAGAAAAAGAACTGTCTGCTGTTTTGATATACTGATTGATCACCAGTCCGTCTTTTTCATTTTCGCCGATACGGCCCTCATAAGGTGTAACCATTTCTGTTAAAGCCTGGAAACGGGGATCTTTTAAAAACTCGTGCAGGATGGCACTATGCATCGAAGAAAAACAAAACCGCTGGATAATTTTTTCGCCGTTTTCATCTTTTCCAAACTTTAAAGGCGTCCCGTTTATTTTTTCCCGGCCTTCGGCAAGCCAGTTTTTTTGTAATGTATTGATTTCAGTTAAAAGTGATTCGACGGTTCCTTTGGTGATAAAATTTCTGAAAACGATTACGCCGTTTTTATCAAAAAAACTTAACTGCTCTGGAGTTAGTTTTTCTCCAAGTGTGAAATCCGGGCATTCAAGTTTTAACATTCTGTTTACAATTATATAATCATAAAAAAACGCATTAATTTTTACAAATCGTTATGTTTTTTTATGGCTTCAAATCTACTCAAATTTGATTTACTGTTTAAAATCTGATTTTATATCCTGATATTTTTACATTAGGCTTTCAAAAATGAACCGATATTAATCATCAATACACTGCAATTTTTTTCGAAAGCCTGTAAAGCAGGTAAGTAATAAACGGTGCGGCAACTACATCAATGGTATAATGCGCATGCTGTACAAGCAATAATATGGCAATTGCAAGTGTGGAAAGTAACGCAAAAGCTTTATCGTACTTGTTTTTCATACATAAAAAAATGAGGAACATGGTTGCTGTATGGCCGGAGTAAAACAGATCTTTTGTGATGAGCTGGTTGCCGTAAAAAAAACCGGTAATGGGATCATGCAAGCTGATTAAACCTTTGGGTATGTTTAAAGGCACTAAACTGATGCTGATGATGCGCGACACGGCTAATAAAAGGTAAGTCCAGCAAAAAACAATCAGGAAGCGCGGATCTTGTGCGGCACGAAAAGCAGCCAGTATCACCATGCTCCACAAAATACAAAATATGGGTATCGAAACGTCGTATTTCGGGATGAGGTTCAGAACCCGGTCGTTCAGTTCAATACCGTTTCTATGCTGGATATGGCTGAAGAAGTAAGGATTGACAATAACAATTAAAAGCAGGATAAACAGCACAAGAGCTAATTTTTTTCTGAAGGCGGAAAGCTTCCATTCTTCCGTCCATTTTTGCTTGTATGAAGTAGCGGTTAAATTAATGTGATCAATTTCCATTCGGGCAGTAAACTTACAGCGTTTTTTAGATATTGTGCAAGCGTAAAATTTATCGGTAATCGTTTACGCCGATTGGCCGGAAACAGTTTTTAAATTTCTTTTGGGAAGAGAATATCAGGCGAAAAGCGGATACTGTTTTTATCGTATAAAAATGGTTAAGGAGGAAATTTCAGGATAACGTAAAATCGTCAGCATCCTTTAAAAACGGAAACAGCCTCCTGTTTTTAGTCAGCTCATCTGCCGAAACAGAAAAAGTATAAACGTCTTCCTCGTCTCTTTTATAATAAATTACTTTTCCGTTTGGATCAATACAGGAGGAATCGCCGGAATGGTAAACTTCATTTCCGTCGTAACCGACACGGTTTACGGCGATGGTATAAACCTGGTTTTCTACCGATCGCGCCGGGATAAGCGTGCGCCAGTGCAAAGCGCGTTTCTCCGGCCAGTTGGCCACCACAATCAGCAGGTCGTAAGCTGCATGCAGGTTCCTTGTCCACACCGGAAAACGCAGATCATAACAAATCATCGGGCAAATTTTCCAGCCTTTCAGTTCCACAATCAAGCGTTGTTTTCCGGGTGTAAAAGTTTCATTTTCTTTGCCCATCGTAAACAAATGGCGTTTATCATACTGCGAAAAAGAACCGTCGGCCTGCATCCAGATCAAGCGGTTATAAAAGTTTCCGTTTTCCGTAACCATCAAACTGCCGGTAACCACGCATTTATATTTCTGCGCAATCTGCTGCATCCAGTTCATGGTTTTACCATTTATCGGTTCGGCCAGCGCCGTGTTCATTGTAAAACCGGTGTTAAACATTTCCGGTAAAATAATCAGCTCTGTATTTTCACGGATACCCGAAGAAAGCCGCAGCGCAATATTTTTTAGGTTCTGGTCGATATTCTCCCAGAAAAGGTATCCTTGAAAAACAGTTACTTTTAAATTTTCCATAATATTAATATCGGCAGATTTGGCAAGGTACGGCAATTATAACTTTAACAATTGTTCAACGGCTTTTGCCAGCGTTTCTTGCTTTTTAGCAAAACAAAACCGCAGGATACCGAAATCTGTTTTTTTAGTGTAAAAAGCAGAATTCGGGATGGCGGCCACACCGGCTTCGGTAATTAACCGCTTTGCAAAATCCACATCTTTTTCATCAGAAAGCTGATTATAATTTACCGATTGAAAATACGAACCCGCACAAGGCAGTAATTTAAACCGGGAACTTTCTAATCCGGCACGAAAATAATCTCGTTTTTGCTGATAAAAAGCTGCTAAACTTAAGTATGCTTCTTTTACCTGCAAAAATTCTGTAAGTGCAAACTGGATCGGTGTGTTTACCGAAAAAACATTAAACTGATGGATTTTCCTAAATTCTGCGGTTAACCAAGCCGGTGCCATACAGTAACCAACTTTCCAGCCGGTGATGTGAAAAAGCTTGCCGAAAGAAGCACAGATTAAACTGCGTTCTGCCAGTTCGGGGTAGCGCGCCATGCTGCGATGCGGTTGCCCGTCAAAAATAATATGTTCGTAAACCTCATCACTTAAAATCAAAATATCGGTTTTATTGGTTAGCGCGATCAGTTCGCGGATATCACTTTCCTGTAAAATAGTCCCGGTTGGGTTATGCGGAGAATTGAGGATAATCATTTTTGTACGGGAAGAAACCAGCCGGCGCACCATATTCCAGTTAATGCGGTAATCAGGCGGCTCCAGCTCCATCCGTTTTACCACGCCGCCCATCAACCGGATGGCCGGCGCATAACAATCATAAGCGGGTTCAAAAATAATTACCTCATCGTTTGGATGGATGGTGGCACAAATAGCTGTAAAAATAGCCTGCGTGCCGCCGGCAGTTATGGTAATTTCGTTTTCCGGATGATAAACCGCGCCGTATAAATCCTGCGTTTTGGCGGCTATTGCTTCCCGCAAGGGCAAAATACCGGGCATCGGCGCATATTGGTTATGGCCTTGTTTCATGGCTTTGGTAACCAGATTGATCAAATCCGGCGAGCAGTCGAAATCAGGAAATCCCTGGGATAAATTAATGGCACCGGCCTCATGCGCCAGGGCAGACATAACAGCAAAAATGGTTGTACCGGTTTGTGGAAGTTTAGATTGAAAAGCGATCATCGAAGCTAAAATAATTATTATTTTAAATTATACACGGCCTTTAACAACAAAATTTAACTCGTATTTGCAATAAATTGTAAACCAGTAAAATAAATTTTTACTATTTTTTTTATGCTGATGGCTGATGCTTCTTTTAGCATGTAAAAATCAGTTCATATCAATTTGTATCAACACAAAAACATAAAAACGAGGGAAAATAAATTCGTAAATTTGTGTATGGAAACATTGATTTTACGCCCGAAAACCAAAGAACAATTAACTGCTATAAAAGCTGTTGCCAAAGCTTTAAAAGTTGATTTTGAAATAGAGAAAAGCCCATATAACTCGGAGTTTGTGAAAAAGATTTTACAAGGCAGGGAAGATTTTAAAAATGGAAAAGGTATTAAAATGTCCCTTGAGGATTTATGGAAGTAATATTTACACCGCAAGCGAAAGAAGATTTAAATTATTGGAAGAAAACCGGTAATAAAGCCATCCAAAAAAAGATAGAACAGCTTATTATAGCGATACAGGAAGATCCGTATCATGGTATTGGAAAACCCGAATCTTTAAAATATGAATAATCCGATTCGTGGTCTCACAGAATTAATAACGAGCATCGTATCGTTTACCAAATTTTTGATCAAAACATAATTGTAATTCTGGAAATCCAATCTGTAAAAGGACATTATTGAGTTTAAAACTTTAATAATTCCGTTTCTGCAAACTTATTTCTGCAATTGTAATTATCAAAGCGAAAATCTAAACCAAAATAAAGTGAATCCAAATCCAAAATTAAAAGGGCAAACGGCTTTAGTTACCGGTGCAAACAGTGGTATCGGCAAGGCTGTGGCCATTGCGCTGGGCAACGATGGTGCAAACGTTGCGGTAAATTATGTAACACACCCGGAAACTGCTGATGAGGTGGTAAATGAAATTAAAAGTAACGGCGGTAATGCCATTGCACTTCAGGCAGATGTAAGCAACGAAAGCCAGGTGCTTGCTATGTACCAGGATTTATATAAAGCTTTTGGAACGATTGATATTTTGGTAAACAACGCCGGTTTACAAAAAGATTCGCCTTTTACAGAAATGAGTTTGGCAGATTGGCAACTGGTAATCAATATTAACCTGACCGGCCAGTTTTTATGCGCCCGCGAAGCTGCAAAAGAATATATTAAACGTGGCGTAGTGCCAGAAAGAAGCAAAGCCGCCGGTAAAATTATCTGTATGAGCAGTGTGCACCAGGTAATCCCGTGGGCCGGCCACGTAAATTATGCCAGCAGCAAAGGCGGCATCAACATGCTGATGCAAAGCATGGCGCAGGAACTTGCGCCACATAAAATTCGCGTAAACAGTATTGGGCCGGGAGCGATACAAACGCCGATCAATCGTTCTGCCTGGGAAACCAAAACTGCTATGGACAGCCTGCTCACCTTAATCCCCTATGGCAGAATCGGCCAGCCGGAAGATATCGGTTTGTTAGCTGCTTGGCTGGCCTGCGATGAATCTGATTATATCACTGGTGCAACCATTTTTATGGATGGCGGCATGACGCTTTATCCGGGTTTTTCTACCAACGGATAACATAATGCTATAGCTCAATTTAAGTTATAAGTGATGTTTTGATGTAATTTATGCCGAAGTTGTTAAGGGTTTAAAAAGCTTTTCGGGTGTTTTCAACATATCATTTAAGCGTTTTTCTATACTTTTCCATGTATAGTTTTTATTCATCATTTCTATTGGTTCAGTAAAATCAATATCGTGATGGTAAGCTAAAGATTTTATCGCCATAAGAGGATTTCTGTTTAAGTATTTTTCTTGGTATGCCTCTACCATTTCTACCAAGGTCAAAAATGAAGATAGATAGGCTATGTCGATAAAATCTTTTACACGTGTACCATTCCCGGCTATTACATTCAGTTTCATTGCCGCAATGTCTTCCAATCCCGCTATCCTAATATTTTCCATCATAATTAATGGCTTTATCAAAGGAAACTTATGAGATATTAAATCTACTTTTACTCCTCTAATCTGGCCTTTGAGTGTGTTTTTAGATTGAAAATCGGTGTAAAATTCATACTTTTCTTCAAGCTCGCCTATAATTGCATGTCTGTCAAAATCATTGAGGCTGAAAAGGTCGAGGTCAATACTTTTACGGTGGCCAACTTGCAATGAAAGTGCCGTTCCGCCCACCAGGAAAAAATCATTTAAAAGCGGCTCATTCATTAGGGCTTTCAGGAGTTCCAGTGTGTCAGTACTAACGGTTTCCTTGTATAGCATTTAAAGGCTGTTAACGGTAGGCTAAATATTTGGCTTACAAAATTCAGATCTTTTTCATTCAGGTAGGGTAGTTCTTGAACAGCATTTTTTACGCCTTCAATTCCATATAAATTAAGCATTGCAAACCAGTCTTCCGGCCATCCCCTTTCTATTATACGTTGCACAATCAGGTTGCGCATTTTTGTATAATCTAATTTTTCCAAATTGTATTCCCAAAGTAAGGATGGGTTTATCCTTGCATCAAGATAATTTTTATAGTTACCAAAATACATTTGTTTTCTAGTGATATCAGCAAAAATACTGAATATTATTACACTGCGTATTTTGATTTCCATTGCTACATCAGCCGTTCGTTCGTCACACCCTGTTAAAAAATAAAACCTGGTTCCTTAACTTCTTTTGCAGCAATTTATTAATTGCCCCAGGCAACATCCGCCAAGCCCAATTTTTTTCTTTGGAAGCCGGCGTGTTCATCCTGGATTTTTCATCCAAGCCCAAAATATCCTGCATCGGGATAATTACCGTTTTAGCAACTGAAGTATAAGCGAGCTTAGCCAAAATCCAATGCACGTTTTCTTCCGAAACTTTGGTGCCAACATATTGCTTTAATCTTTTGATGCTTTGTTTATCGGCATCTTTTGCGAACCAGCCCACAATTGTATTATTGTCGTGCGTGCCGGTGTATGCAAAACTATTTTGCTGATAATTGTGCGGAATATGAATAGAACCGGGCATATCTTCGCCAAAAGCAAACTGTAAAACCTTCATCCCGGGAAACCTAAATTCGTCGCGAAGCTGGTAAACGGCTTCGTTAATTTCACCTAAATCTTCGGCTACAAAAGGTAATTTCCCTATTTCTTTTTGTAAAACTGTAAAAAAATCACTTCCGGGTCCGGCTTTCCATTCGCCGTTAATTGCTGTTTTTTCTTTGGAGGAAACTTCCCAGTAATCCGAAAAAGCACGAAAATGATCCAGCCGGAGCAGATCAAAAAGTTCCGTATTTTTACGGATCCGCTGCACCCACCAGCTGTAATTGCTGGCTTTTAAAGCTTCCCAGTTAAAAACCGGCATTCCCCAAAGCTGCCCGTCGGCGTTAAAATAATCCGGCGGCACACCGGCAACGCCTATCATGTTACTATTTTTATCCAAAGAAAATATTTCCGGGTTTGCCCAAACATCTACCGAATCATAGCTGATATAAAACGGCAAATCTCCCAAAAGCCGAATGCTTCTTTTATGGCAGAAATCTTTTAATGCTTTCCACTGGTTAAAGAATAAAAACTGCAGCCATTTTTCCTTTTGCAGCAAAATCCGGTTTTTTGCGGAGAACTGCTCCAGCACTTTCGACTCGCGTTTTTTATACGGTTCCGGCCATTCAAACCAGGGTTTACCTTCGTGATGCTGTTTTAAAACCGTATAAAGCGCAAAATCGTTTAACCAGGAAACCTGCGTTTCACAGAATTGATCAAAAGCTGATTGCAATTCCGGGAATTCGTGCCGGCAAAAGTTTTGATAAGCAGTTTCAAAAAGCTGGTCTTTTGCTGCTTTCGCGCCTTTAAAATCTACCTTTTCTGTTCCGGGTAAACAGAATTTTTTAAGTTCTTTTTTGGATAGTAAACCATCCTTTGCTAATAATTCCGGACTGATCAAAATCGTGTTTCCGGCAATGCTGGAAACGGAACTGTAAGGCGAATAACTTTGCTCCGGCCCGGTTGGGTTTAAGGGTAATAATTGCCAGAACTGCTGTTTGGACTGATATAAAAATTTAGCAAATGCAATCGCTTCCGGGCCTAAATCGCCAATTCCAAACGCAGAAGGCAGCGAAGTAATGTGCATCAAAATTCCGGCGTTCCGCTTCGTAATTTTCTGTTTCATTTTGAGGAATGCGTAAGGCAGCGAACCAAATAATCCGCTTACTTCAATCTCCTCCTCTTTAACCGAACCATCCGTATCGTCGAGTAAATTTCTCCAGGTTGCCGGTGCTTCTTTTGGCAGGATAATCCGGGTATGTTTCCAGTTAAAACCCTTTAAATCAATATGTTGTAACTTACAAATTTTAGCTAAACCCACTGGTACAATGGTAATATACCAGGTTTGATCGAGCTGCCTGGCAAAAGCAAAAATGTTCTCTTTATACTTTCCTTTAACTTTTAGCGGGATATATTTCCCGTTTAAAAATACATCCGGCGCAGCTTTTCGCTCGTTAAAAAGCGTATAGATAAGTTTTAATTTGACGTCTGCATTGTAACGGGTTTCCCATAACTGATCGGGATTTAAAGCATTTTTTCCAGTGATTTTATTTAAAGATTCCAGCCGTTTTTCGTAAGCAACCGGTCGGCGGTTATCGGGATCAACCATGCTGAAATCCCAGTTTTCGCAGCCCTGATACACATCCGGAACGCCCGGACAAGTAAATTTCAGCAGCACTTGCGCCAACGAATTAATAATCCCGAAATCAGCAATTTTTTGATGGAACGTTTGAAAGCTCGCCCAAAAAGGTTTCGACTGATCTAAAATTCCATCGATAAAAGAAGCAGTTGCCTGCTCATACTTTTCATTTTCCGTTGCCCAATCCGAGTTTCGTTTGCCTTCCCGTAAAGCTTTCACCATATATTCCTGCAAACGGTTTTGGTAATTATCTTCATCTTCGCCCGGCATCGGGTAAGTGCCAATCAGCGTTTCATAAATAAAATATTCGTCGTTTGCATCCGGCAGGTTATTAATTTTAAGCGGGGCATTTAGCTGCTGCCAGCTTTTTACGGTTTCAAACCATTCATCCGTCAAATCAGAAAGTACATTTAAACGGGCACGCGCACCTTCGCCGCGTTTGGTATCGTGCGTAGAAGTTGCGTTGATGGAAAGCGGCCATTTCGCCTGTTTTTCCTGCATCTGCCGATGGAATTCTGTTGCAGAAATGCCAAAAGCATCCGGCGCATCGCCTACTTCACTGTGGCCGATAAACCGGTTATATGTGTACATCAGCGTATCTTCCACACCTTTTGCCATCAGCGGGCCGGTAAATTGCATGCAGCGCCGGTAAAAAAGCAAGGCGCGGTTATTAAAGTCGTTTTTGTTTTTGGGAGAGGGATGCAGCAGCACATTTTCCAGCACATCAACTGCCGGTTCTAACTCCGGCTTATTTTTCCGGATGCTGCCGAGTACTTCTTTTATCGCCTTAAAATCTTGATCCGGCAATGGGAAAATATTGCCGTAAAAACGGTAAACCGGACAGTAAATCAGCAGCGCAGCAATCGCATTTTTCAGTTCGCCGTCTTTTAATTTTTTAAGTGCTTTTGCATCAGCCAAATTTAATTCTAAAAAATAATGGTACAGGTTTTCCAATTCGCCGCCCATGTGTTCGTTCAAAATCAAAGCCTTCTTTTCGCTAACCTGTTTTTGGACTGCTTTTTGATTTCCGGCCAACTCCTGATAAAAATTATTGAACTCCTTTTCTGCACTTTTATTTGTAAAAAGATTGTTTACCAACGCTAAAAAATCATAACCGGAAGTGCCTTCAACAGGCCAATTTTGTGGTAACTTTTCACCTTCTTCCAGTATTTTCTCAACTACGATATAAGTTTCCTCACCGGCCGTTTCCCGCAATTGTTCCAGGTATAAAGCCGGATCGTACAAACCGTCAATATGGTCAATCCGCAGGCCGGTAAAAATTCCTTGTTGTAAAAATTCTTTTATTTTGAGGTGATACGTTTCAAAAACTTCCGGGTTTTGGATATTGAGGCAAATCAAACTATTCACCGTAAAAAAACGGCGGAAATTAATTTTGCCGTCCGTTTCTTCATAAGAACACAAACGGTAATGCTGCTCATCACAAAGGTTTGAAATCAGTTCCGGGTTTTGGTTGATTCTTTCCAGATTCCCTTCGATCAAAACCTTCGCTTCACCTTCCTTCATCATCGAAGTAAGCTGCATTTTGATCTCGTTCCAACGCAAAGCATAGGATTTTGGCTCATCCAGCATTTCCAAATCTTCTAATTGATTAACCAATTGCCGGATGTTTTCATCCGAATTTTCATGCGGTAAAAGAAGCACCGAAGCGTAGGAGCGGGGATTGAGCGGATAATCGGCATCAAAATAATTCAGCGTAAAATGATCATCCTTATAAGCAACTTTAAGATCACCTTTTTTGATAGTTTCTTCCAATGAACTGCCCAGAAACGGAACCATAATTTTACCGACAAAAAAATCACTTGTAAAAGAAGTATCAAAAAAAGATGCGAATGCGGAACGTGCGCCTTTTTCCAGCACATCAAATAACCACGGATTTTTGGTATCGAAAGCCAAATGGTTTGGCACAATATCCTGCAACCACTGCATTCCGGCGGCTTTTAACTGCCGGCTGATGCGCTTTAATTGTTCTTCGGTGCCAATTTCAGGGTTAATTTTATGCGGATTCAAACCGTCGTAACCGTGCATACTTCCCGGTGCGGATTCTAAAATCGGCGAAGCATAAATGGTAGAAACGCCGAGTTTTTGCAGGTACGGAATGATCTTTTCAAAATCATCAAAATTAAAATCCTTGTGAAACTGTAACCGGTAAGTAGAAACAGGATTGATCATTGCTGGTTGCTGTAAATCGTGATAGATTGCGGTTGTAACGTAACCGGAGTTGAGGCGGTTGCTGTTGTTGCAGCAGCTTCCGGGCCGTTCCATTTCGGTTCGGCAGAAGCTAAAACCAAGTGCCATTGCGCGTGGTTGTACGGCAATTGTACTTGCTGTGTTTGCTTAGAAAAGTTCATTAAACAAAGCACCTGGTCATCTTCGTGCCAGCGGTGCAGCATTAAAGTATGCGATTTCTCATCCGAAGAAACTGCTAAATGCTGGCGGTTTAAATGATATAAAGCCGGCAGTTTTTTGCGCAAAGCAATCAAAGCTTTGTAATAACGAAGCATGGTTGCGTGCGGCTCTTGATCGGGCAGTTCCCAGTTTAATTTTGATTGGTTAAAAGTAGCTTCATCAACCGGATCAGGTGCTTCGCCTTTGGCATGGAAAGCGGCAAATTCTTCTTTTCTGCCTTTACGAACGGCTTCGGCCAGTTCCGGGTCGGTATGGTTTACAAAGTATAAAAACGGATTGGTTTCGCTGTATTCCTCACCCATAAAAAGCATCGTTAAAAAAGGCGAAACCAAAACTGCACCGGCCATCAGCTTCTGCATTTCAAAGCTGAAAAGCTGGCTGCTGCGTTCGCCAAGCATTTGGTTTCCAACCTGATCATGGTTTTGAGAGAACACTACAAACTGTTCGCCGGCATTATGTTCTGCCCGGCTGCCAAAAGTTTTTTTACGATACGGAGAAAAAAGCCCGTCATAAACGTACGCATCCCGATAAGCTTTTTCCAGGTGTTTGATGCCGTTGAAATCCTCGTAATAACCTGATTTTTCTCCACCGGCAGTTACGCGCAAAGCATGATGAAATTCGTCGATCCATTGCCCGTCCATACCGAAACCTTCCTTTTCCAAAGGATTGATAAAGCGCGGATCATTCAAATCCAGTTCCACGATCAGGTGATGTTTGCGGCCGGTTTCTGCGGAAAGCCGGTTTACATATTGTTTGATTTCTCGTAAGATATGCTTCGGACTAAAATCTTTGATTGCGTGAACGGCATCCATCCGCAAGGCATCGATATGGAAATCCCGGAACCACATCAACACATTTTCGATGTAAAAAGCGCGTACGGCATCACAGTATTCATCATCAAAATTGATGGCATTGCCCCAGGGCGTTTGGTATTTTTCGGTGAAATAAGCACCAAATTCGCTAAAATAATTTCCTTCCGGCCCGAAGTGATTGTAAACCACATCCAGCACCACGGCGATGCTTTTTTTATGGCATAAATTTACGAGTTGCTGCAAAGCTTTTGCGCCGCCGTAAGCATCCTGAACGGCAAAAGGGAAAACGCCGTCGTAACCCCAGTTGCGTGCGCCGGGAAACTGTGTAACAGGCATAATTTCTATTGCTGTAACGCCTAATTCTTTCAAATAATCCAGCTTGGTTTCCAGCGAAGCGAAAGTTCCTTCGGGCGTAAACGTGCCGGTATGGAGTTCGTAAAGCAGGTAATCTTTTAAAGGGAAATTTTCCCATCCGGCATCCGTCCACTCAAAATCAGAAAGCTGAACTGCCCGCGACGGGCCGTGCACACTTTCCGGCTGCGAAAGCGAGGCCGGATCAGGCAATTCCCGGTTTCCGTTTAAAATAAACCGGTATAAATCGCCCGGTTTCAATTCGCCGGTTTGCAATTCCCAGTAACCGTGCAATGCTTCTTTTAACGGATATTTTTTGTTAGTTGCCGTTAGCAGCACTTCCACAGACTTTGCAAGCGGTGCCCAAAGTATAATTTGTGCTTCGCCGGTTGTATTAAAATTTACGCCGACGGTTCGTTTTTGCAGATCGATATCTGATAACACCTTCATTAATCTAATTTGTGTTTGAGGATTACCACAGAACGGCCGGCCACGTTAATTTTTTCGGCTGCAGTAAAACAAATCCCGTCTTCAGAAATACAATCTTCGCTGGTATCCAATACTTTAAGCCAAGTTTTTGCATACTCTTCCGGTGGCAATACATAATCCAACGCACCTTCGTATGCGTTAAACATGATGTAAAAGCTGTCATCAGTAACTTTTTTACCTTCAGCATCTACCGTATGGATTTCGTTTCCGTTGAGATATACGCCGAGTGATTTTGCAAAATCGTGCGACCAGTTATCTTCAGACATTTCTTTGCCTTCGGGTAAAAACCAGGCAATATCATTTAAACCGGCCGTTTTAACGGCATGTCCCTGGAACCATTTACGCCGGCAAAAGGCCGGGTGTTTTTTTCGGAGTGCAATCAGCTTTTGCGTAAACTGCTGCAAATCTTTATCCCGGTTTTCCCAGTTTAACCACGAAATTTCATTATCCTGGCAGTAAGCATTATTATTTCCGCCCTGTGTGCGGCCAAATTCATCACCGGCAACCAGCATCGGCACGCCCTGCGATAAAAATAAAGTAGTTAATAAGTTACGCTTTTGCTGTTCTCTTAATTTAATAATCTCCGGAGCATCGGTTGGCCCTTCCACGCCGCAATTCCAGGAGCGGTTATGGTTTTCTCCATCCTGGTTACCTTCGCCGTTCGCTTCATTGTGTTTTTCGTTGTATGAAACTAAATCGTGCAGCGTAAAACCATCATGTGCGGTAATAAAGTTGATGCTGGCTGTTGGCCGGCGCAAATCAATTTTGTATAAATCCGGGCTGCCGGTTAAACGCTCTGCAAATTCGCCCAGCACACTGTCTGCACCACGCCAGTAATCACGCATGCAATCCCGGTACTTTCCGTTCCATTCGGCCCAATCGGAAGGGAAATTCCCTACCTGGTAACCGCCCTCGCCAACGTCCCAAGGTTCTGCAATCAGTTTAACCTGAGAAATAGTAGGATCCTGGTACATAATATCAAAAAAACCACTCAGCATATTTACATCGTGCAGTTCGCGGGCAAGCGTAGCTGCCAGGTCAAACCGGAAACCGTCAACGTGCATCTCCAAAATCCAGTAGCGCAAACTGTCCATAATTAAACGGAGTACATTTGGTAAATTGGCATTTAACGTGTTCCCGGTACCGGTATAATCTTTATAAAAACGGTTGTCTTCTTCCGTCAGCCGGTAATACGAAGAATTATCGATACCTTTAAAAGAAAGCGTTGGCCCAAGTTCGTTCCCCTCGGCCGTGTGATTATAAACTACATCAATAATTACTTCCAGGCCGGCTTTGTGCAGTTCTTTAACCATGTTTTTAAACTCCACAACCTGATCGCCGAAATGGCTGCTGCTTGAATACAGCACATCGGGCGCAAAAAAACCGATGGTGTTGTAGCCCCAGTAATTGGATAAGCCTTTTTTTAGCAAATGTTCATCAGTAATAAAATGATGAACCGGCATTAATTCTACCGCGGTAACGCCAAGTTCTTTTAAATATTTAATGGTTACCGGATGCGCCAAACCAGCATAAGTACCCCTAATTTCTTCCGGAATTTCCGGGTTAAGTTTTGTAAAACCTTTTACATGCGTTTCGTAAATTATGGTTTGATGATAGGGGATATTTAACAACTGATCGCCTTCCCAGTCAAAATTCTGATCGATCACAACACTTTTCGGTACATAAGGCCCGCTGTCGGTTTCGCTAAAACTTAAATCTCTGTCGGCACTGTTTAAATCGTATCCAAAAACAGAATCGTCCCATTTAACCGTTCCGGAAATAGATTTTGCGTAAGGGTCAATCAGCACTTTATTCGGGTTATAACGCTGGCCTTTTTCCGGTTTGTACAGGCCGTGAACGCGATAGCCGTAAAGCTGGCCCGGTTTAACATTTAACAGGTAAATATGCCAAATTTGATGTGTGCGTTCGGTAATATTTATTTTTGTTTCCCGGTTGTTTTTATCAAACAAACATAACTCAACAGCGGTGGCACAATTTGCAAAGAGTGTAAAATTGGTTCCTTTTCCATCATAAGTGGCGCCTAAAGGATAAGGACTGCCCGGATATTCTGCTATATTCATTGCTATATAAGGAAATTGCCCTTTTTAATGTTTTTACTTGGAGGTAAAAAAATGCTAAACCCGGCAGCATTGTAACACGTATGTTGGGTTGCGATACAGAAATTAGTATGCTAAAAAGAGCATTGATAAATGGCAGATTTTTGGCTGATAATTATATTTTTGAAATCGCAGATTAGTTTAACTTTGGCCAAAATGCTGTTTTTATCACACTAATATTCTGCCCTCAATAAAATCCAAAATGTTTGATGATACTACTAACAATGCAGAATACCTGCGCATTCTCGAAAACGAAGCCAAAGAAGTTCCTTTAGAAAAATGGGGTCCGTATTTAAGCGAGCGGCAATGGGGAACGGTTCGGGAAGATTACAGCCAGAACGGTGATGCCTGGAACTATTTTCCGCACGATCATGCCCGCAGCCGTGTTTACCGCTGGGGAGAAGATGGCCTGGCCGGGATTTCTGATTATTACCAGCAGCTGTGTTTTTCGGTAGCGTTGTGGAACGGTAAAGACAAAATTTTAAAAGAACGCTTGTACGGCTTAACCAATTATCAGGGTAACCACGGCGAAGATGTTAAGGAATTATACTATTATCTGGATAATGTGCCCACGCATTATTACATGAAATATCTGTATAAATATCCGCAGGAAGCGTTCCCGTATCAGGATTTAAACCGAAAAAATGAACAACGATCCAAAGCAGAACCGGAATACGAATTGCTGGATACCGGTACTTTTAATCAGGATAAATACTTTGATGTAACGGTAGAATATGCCAAAAAAAACTCGGAAGATATTCATATCCGCATAGAAATTACCAACCGCGGACAAGAAGATGCGCCGATAACGGTATTGCCGACTTTGTGGTTTTATAACCGCTGGCAATACGATACTTCTAAACCAAAACCAATAATTGAGTGTGAGGAAGACGGATCTGTAAGGGCAACGCATGTACCTTTAGGAACTTATCATCTGTATTTTGATCAGCCTGATTATCAACTTTTTACTGAAAATGAAACCAACAAAGAACGTTTGTTTGGCGTGCCCAACGATGTACCGCATGTAAAAGATGCTTTCCACGAAGCGGTTATCAGCGGTAAAGGTTCGGAGGCTTTGCAGGCATTAAAATCAGGCACTAAATTTTCGCCGGTTTACAAGCTGATCATCAAAGGGGAAACATCTCAAACAATCAAACTGCGTTTATCAAAAGGGCGGATAAAAAACCCGATTGATTATAAATTCAATGCTTTGTTTACCACCCGAAAAAAGGAGGCGGATGATTTTTACAATAAACTTATCCCGAAGAATGCCAATGATGATTTAAAAAATATCCAGCGGCAGGCATTTGCCGGTTTGTTGTGGAGCAAGCAGTATTATCATTACGATACACAACGCTGGCTAACCACGAGCGACGGGATTTCGCCGGTGGTAGAAAACCGTTTAAACGGGCGCAACAGCAGCTGGAAATATCTGAAGAACCAGGATGTAATGTCTATGCCGGATAAATGGGAATATCCTTGGTATGCGGCCTGGGATCTGGCTTTTCACTGTGTGCCGATGGCGATGGTTGATCCTAATTTTGCCAAAAACCAGCTGATTTTGATTATGCGCGAATGGTATATGAACCCGGAAGGCCAGATCCCGGCTTACGAATGGAACTTTAGCGATGTTAATCCGCCCGTTCAGGCCTGGGCTGCGCTGGAGGTTTACCGCATCGAAAAAGAAAAAAAAGGAGAGGGCGACCTGCGGTTTTTGAAACGTGTTTTCCAGAAACTGATGATCAATTTTACCTGGTGGACTAACCGCGTGGATGTGGAAGGTAAAAACATTTTTGCCGGCGGTTTTTTGGGACTGGATAACATCGGTGTTTTTGACCGGAACAGTAAGCTAAACGGTGCATTGGAGCTGGAGCAGGTTGACGGCACCAGCTGGATGGGCATGTACGCGCTCAACATGATGGATATGGCATTGGAAATTGCCATGAACGATGATTCTTTTGAAGATTCGGCGGTTAAATTTTACGAACATTTTGTACTGATTGCCGATGCTTTAAACGGCATGGGTTTGTGGAGCGACGAGGACAAGTTTTTTTATGATACGCTACGCCTGCAAAGCAACCACGCTTACCATTTAAAAGTACGTTCGATTGTTGGCTTGACTTCGCTTTTTGCGGTATCGATTTTTAGTTACCACAACCTGGAAAAACTGCGTGATTTCCGCAAACGCGCCACCTGGTTAAACCAGTTTAGGGAAAAAAACCGCCAGTTTTTGCCTATCATGGATAATAACAAAATCGGTAAAGTGCTGCTCTCTATTGTGGATAAAGAAAAACTGACTTACCTGCTGACCAGGGTTTTTGATGAAGAGGAGTTTTTAGCTCCGGGCGGCGTAAGGGCGTTATCCAAAGCTTATAAAGACAAGCCTTATTCTGTTGATATCGAGGGAAACAGATATACAATCCAATATGATCCTGCCGAATCTACTTCGGATATGTTTGGCGGAAATTCTAACTGGCGCGGGCCGATTTGGCTGCCCATCAATTACATGCTGATCCGTGCGCTGCGCCGTTACCATGAGTTTTATGGTGATGAATTTCAGCTTGAATTTCCAAAAGGCTCTGGCAAAACCATCAACTTAAAACAAGCTGCAGACGAGCTTTCGCAACGCTTAATCAACATATTTGCTAAAGATGAAACCGGTAAACGGCCCGTAAACGGCGATGATGTTGCAGGTTTTTACGAAAAGCCGGAAAACGCAGATCTGGTATTATTTTACGAGTATTTCCATGGAGATAACAGCCGTGGCGTGGGCGCAAGCCATCAAACCGGCTGGAGTTCGCTGGTTGCCAACCTGATCTCGGACATGGGAAAAGAGGCGTAAAAAACATTGGTAAAAACAGTATTGTCTATCTGTTTTGTCATCTCGACGATAGGAGAGATCTTCATCAAAGCGAAACGAGTATTATTCAATGAAGATTTCTCCCTTCGGTCAAAATAACAGAATTTTTAAAGTGGCTGCTTTTGATTATCAGAAGGTGTAATTATAGCACGCGTTTTTGGTAAGCTTTCGGGATAATTTTGCTGAATAAAAGTAACCAGGTTTTCGCGTACGTAACACCGCAAATCAAACGCCTGGGAAGAATTGGAAGCACTCATCAGCGCACGCAGCTCCATCGTATGTTCTTTTACATCAGTTACTTGCAGCACGTTTACGCGTTTATCCCACAAAGCATTAAGGTGCAGCAAACGTGTTAACTCATCCCGAACGGCCTGCACGGGCAAGGTGTAATCCGCATAAATAAAAACAGTGCCGAGAATATCTGCGGAAATCCTCGTCCAGTTTTGGAAAGGCTTCTCGATAAAATAATTAATCGGTAAAATCAGCCGGCGCTGATCCCAAATACAAACCACCACGTAAGTAAGCGTAATTTCTTCCACGCGGCCCCATTCGCCTTCCACAATCAGCACATCATCAATACGGATTGGTTGTGTAAAAGCAATCTGGAAACCGGCAAACAAATTACTTAACGATTTTTGTGCGGCAAAACCGGCAATAATTCCGCCAACGCCAACGCCGGTAATCAGGCCGGTACCAATCCGGCGCATACTTTCAAAACTAAGCAGGATGGCAGAAATAGTTAAAATAATGATCAGCGTAACCATAAACTTTCTAACAAATTGCAGCTGCGTCCGGATCTTTCGTTCCCGCAAATTATCAGTTTTTTTAATATCAAAAATATGATAAACGTAATCTTCAAAAACAGAAATAGTACGAACCAGTAATACTGCAAACGATATAGTTAAGGCAATTTGCAGGGTTTTACTTAATACCGGCAATATTTTGGGGTCGAGAAAAAACCACGAAAGCAGTAAGTTAAGCATCAGCAGCGGGATAAACCACGTTAACGGCTTGCCCAAATGCGTGATAATTGATTTAAAAGTAGAATAATCCAACCGTTGCTGATAGTAAACCATAAGCCGGATGATGATAAATTTAAGCAGCAGGCCAATTATAATTGCAGTAGAAAGAATAATTAAGTTCCACAGATAAGGCGGAACGTAGTCAGAAATATGAAGTATTTTTTCAGTCATGCTGAGTAAAATAGATATTTTAGAGCTTGGCAGCAAATATAAACGGAAGGATAAAATTTAGGTGATAAAAACAGTATTTCAACTTTACCGGTCCGTTTACAAAAGAAAAAATTTTGTTTGCCATCACAAAAAATATCGTAATGCTGTTTTTATCACACACAAATTAGCGGTTAAATAACTTATTACGGTTCAAAGTAATTTACAACAATATAAAATTGCACAAGATATGACGGGGAAAATAATTATTGTTTCCAACAGGCTGCCGGTAAAAATACAGGAAAAAGATGGCGAATATTCGTCATCATCCAGCGAAGGCGGCTTAGCAACAGGTTTAGGTTCTGTGTATCACGAAGGCCATAATGTTTGGATTGGCTGGCCCGGAACAGAGATCGTTGCCGAAAAACAACAAGAAATTACCAGCCAGCTGCACGATTTAAATTTGATGCCTGTTTTTTTAAGTCAGGAAGAAATAAGCGAGTATTACGAAGGTTTTTCTAACGAAGTGCTTTGGCCGATTTTCCATTATTACGCTTCCACTTACAGCACTTACCGGCAATCTAACTGGGAATTTTATCAGCAGGTAAACCAAAAATTTGCGGATGTAGTGCTGCAAGTAGCCGAACCCGGCGATAAAATCTGGATCCATGATTATCAACTGCTTCTTTTACCGGCATTAATCAGGCAAAAACTGCCCGACGTTTCCATCGGTTTTTTCCTGCATATCCCGTTTCCGTCTTTCGAGCTTTTCCGCCTGATTCCGTGGCGTGCAGAACTGCTGGAAGGTTTGCTGGGAGCAGATTTGATTGGTTTCCACACGTTTGATGATGTGCAGCATTTTACCCAGGCCTGCACGCGTTTGCTGCATGTAAATTTATCTTCCAACATTATTTCGCTGCCAGACCGGCTGGTTGTGGCGGAAGCTTTCCCGATGGGGATTGACGAAGAAAAATATGCCGAGCTGGCACAAAGCCCGGAAGTGCAGCAGGAAATTAAGCAGTTGAAAGAAACTTTTGCCGGCATCAAAACGGTTTTATCTATTGACCGGCTGGATTACAGCAAGGGCATTTTACAGCGTTTGCAGGCTTTTGAAGAAGTGATGCGCAATAATCCCGAATATCTGGAGAAAGTGGTTTTGTATATGATTGTGGTTCCGTCTCGTGATACCGTTCCTCAATATAAATATCTGCGTGATGAAATTGATAAGCGTGTGGGCAATATCAACTCGCTTTTTCGGACACTGAACTGGAGTCCGGTACATTATTTTTACCGTTCTTTTCCAATCGAAATCCTGTCTGCTTTGTACGCCACCGCCAATGTTGCGCTGATTACGCCGATGCGCGACGGAATGAATTTGGTGAGCAAGGAATATGTGGCAAGCAGAATTAAAAACGACGGCGTTTTGATTTTGAGTGAAATGGCCGGTTCTTCCCGCGAGCTGATTGATGCACTGATTGTTAACCCGAACAATATGGGCATGATGGAAAACGCTATCCGGCAAGCGTTGGAAATGCCTGCCGAAGAACAGGAAAACCGCATGGTTAAGCTGCGGAAAAACGTATCAAAATTCAACGTAAAACACTGGGTTAATATTTTTATGGATCGTTTGCAGGAGGTTAAAGAGCTGCAGCAATCGCTTCGCACGCGTTACGTAAGCGATGTTACCACGAAAGCGATTTATAAAATATATGCAAAAACAAGCAAGCGGATTTTCTTTCTGGATTATGACGGCACGCTGGTTGGCTTTAATGCTGATATTAACAAAGCTTCGCCGGATAAAGAATTATACCGGGTTTTGGAAGATTTAGTAGCCGATCCGTTAAATAAAGTGGTGATTATCAGCGGCCGTGATTACGAAACGCTCGAAAAATGGTTCGGGCATTTCCCGATTGTTTTAATTGCCGATCATGGTGCCTGGCAAAAATTAAACGGAACCTGGGAAAGTATGCCAAACCTAAATGACACCTGGAAAAGAAGTATTTATCCCGTTCTGGAAACTTATTCTGATCGTACGCCGGGTTCTTTTATCGAAGAAAAAACTTATTCGCTCGCATGGCATTACCGCAATGTAGAAACCGGTTTAGGCGAATTGCGTGCCGGCGAACTGGCTAATAATCTGCGTTTTATAACCGGCGATCAGGGTTTGCAGATTTTGCCCGGCAACAAAGTGATCGAAGTAAAAAATATCGAAATCAATAAAGGCCGTGCCGTTGCAGCTTTATTGCAGGGTTACGAGCTGGATTTTGCGCTGGCTATCGGCGATGACCATACCGACGAAGATACTTTTAAAGCGATGCCGGAAAATTCTGTTACCATAAAAGTTGGCAGCAACAGCTCGGCAGCAAAATATTATTTAAACGATTTTAAAGAAGTACGCAAATTATTGAAAGGGTTTACAACACTTGTTCCGGTAAACGAATAATTGCCGGTAAAAGAAGTATTAGATTTTGATGCTTCTTTTACCGCTTACAAATTTTTATAATCTTCCCGAACCGGACTAAAAACATCAATCAATTTGCAATCCGTAACAGAAAACCCGCCGTGGACAGCGTTTGCAGGAATTACGGCAAACAAACCAGGCTCCAGTATTTTTGCCTCGCCATTTACAGTCAGTTCAAATTTACCTTCCAGTACAAAAGATAATTGCTCGTGCAGATGTTGGTGCAGCGGAACGGTACAGCCTGCTTTTACTTCAATAAAATTAAACGTGTTGGTTTCGGTATGGATAAATTTTGAGAAAAAGCCCGGCGCAATTTCTTTAGGATTGATCTCGCTGAAACTTCGGAAAATGTTTTCGGTAATCATGTTATTCTTTTTCGTTGTTTAATTTGTTTGTTGATTCCAGTTTCTGCTATAAAACAGCCGATGCTTCTTTTATCGACCTAAAAATGTAAAGAACAATTTTTTATTTTGAAACACAAACACCGGCACAATCAAATAAATGAAGTTGTTTAAACTTTCTTTTATGCCAGGAGGTTAAATAGATAAATTAAAAAAGTTACAGTTGCTATAAATAGGATGACCATTTCAACTACGCTCAGGATAAAAATGTAGGAATTAATCGGGTCTTCGCCCTCCTTTCGTTCTTTTTGCTTGAACAAAAAGAACCAACGAATTCAAGAACGACTGATCGCTCGTCCGCGCACCCGTTCAGGCCGACACACCTGGGCGCATACCTTGCAAGCGGCTTTTGCAATTAGATAAACAGGTTAAAATTAAAAGGCACTATAAACTATAAATTACACCTGTTTTTAAACGTTAAAAAGGCATAAAACTTTAAGGTAACCACCCAGGTGCGGTGGGCTGAATGCCGCCCGGAGGCGATACGGCATTCTTGATTTTTTTGGTTCTTTTTGATCAAACAAAAAGAACGTAAAACCAAATAAAAAACCTAAATAAAAGTTTAAACAACTTCAATATCCGGCAGTAAGAAATAACAATTACCAATTTCTTTCGATCCGATTTTCCTGAAAAAAAGGTGATAAAAGAAGTATTGATCAGGCTAAATTATTTAGTATTTTAGCTGTGTTATATTTGCAGTATGCCCGATTTATCAACCCAAAGATTTATTGCACATTTTGATCTGGATTCATTTTTTGTGAGTGTGGAGCGGTTGAAAAATAAGGATTTGATTGGTAAACCGGTTATTGTTGGCGGCTCCGGCGACCGCGGTGTGGTGGCGGCATGCAGTTACGAAACCCGCGCTTTTGGCGTGCACAGCGCAATGCCGATTAAGCAAGCCCGGAAACTTTGTCCGCAGGCAATTGGTGTTCGGGGCGATTTTGAAAGCTACAGCCATTATTCGCGTTTGGTAACTTCCATTATCCACGAGCGTGTGCCCGTTTTAGAAAAAGCCAGTATTGATGAGTTTTATATCGATTTAACTGGGATGGACCGCTTTTTTGGCTGCAGCCAGTTTACTAAAGAGCTTAAACAAACTATTGTTAAGGAAACCGGATTGCCAATTTCTTATGCGCTGGCATCCAACAAGCTTATCTCTAAAATTGCTACTAATGAAGTAAAACCCGACGGGCAAATTGAAGTGAAACACGGCCAGGAAAAGCAATTTTTAGCACCTTTAGGTATTGACAGAATGCCCGGCATCGGACAAAAAACCGCAGAAATGCTGCGGCAAATGGGGATTTTTACGTTAAAAGCTTTAAGCGAAACAAACCTGCCTTTACTGGAAATCCGTTTTGGAAAAAGCGGTGCCGATTTACAGCGCAGGGCTTGCGGCATCGATGATTCGCCGGTAGTGCCTTACTCGGAACGGAAAAGCATCAGCACAGAAAATACGTTTCAAAGTGATACGCTGGACGTGGATTTCCTGCAAAGTGAACTGGTTAGGATGACCGAAAAAATTGCTTTCCTGCTTCGGCAAAAAAAGAAATTGAGCGGCTGTATCACTGTAAAACTGCGTTATGCTGATTTTTCTACCGAAACCAAACAGGCCGTAGTTAGCTATACCGCCGCAGACCATGTAATCTTAACGACCGTAAAAGAGCTTTTCCAAAAAATTTACAACCCGCGTTTACAAGTGCGCTTAATTGGTGTAAAACTGAGCCATTTAGTGCATGGCGAATATCAGATGGATATTTTTGCCGGCGTAACCGAAAAGATGCGTTTATATGAAGCACTGGATGAAATCCGCAATCGGTTTGGCGAAAAATCTGTACTGCGGGCAATCGGGATGCACAAACCGTAAATCGGTTACAATCAAATTTATTTATCGGTACAACGGTTATTTTTTTAAATAAAGGTTTAAGCAGATGCTTCTTTTAAGAGGTAAAATTGAGAACCGATTTAAAAATAGTTCGTACAAAGAAAAACTCTGCACAATCGGGTAAAGTTTTTTATGACGAATCAGGATCAGTATTGCACCGTTTTAAACGTAATCAATGTTATCAACACTAACATTTTGGGTTTTACTTTTTGGGGGACTTCGGTAGAATTTATGGGAAACGATGATTGTAAATCAGCCGGGATAGTTTATTTTCTGACAAAAGATGAAGCATTAAATTTTCGGGTCGGCCATAAATTTTTAAGATGAAGGTTGTTAAAGGAATCAGGTTCAAAAAATTTTTTTCTTTTAAACTAAACATTTTACCGGTTGTTTATCACACAAAATATTTACTATGCAACCGATTTTTTTTACCGTAGGAGCAAAGCTTCCTTTAATGATTATCCCTGATACACAGGCACATATGGATGGCCATCCGGTTTTAACTTATACTTATAGTGTTTACCGCGACAAACAAGACAAAGCTTTGCAGCAGGCCGAAGCAAAGCAAAGCAGGTTACATTTAGAACAAAATAACGACCCGGATTATATGGGTTATATCACTTTTGAATTGCCTGGTAAATTGTTTAATTATACGCCGGACGGAAGCGAACGTTTAAACAGCGACGAGCTGGAAGAAACCATCGAAATGATTAGTGAATACCGCGATAAAAGTTCTTTATGGAAAATTTAAAGCTGAGTAACATTTTGTAAATTCCGTTTTTACATCAAACAGGATTGGATTTTTTGTAAAAACTGATTCCTGCACAATCAATATGCTCCTTTAATTCCCGGTGATCGAGCGAAGCGTAATCGATAACATCAACCTGATAAGGAATAGCTAATTCTTCGTTTAAATACGCTTTTATTTTAAGCGCGACAGCGGCAGAACAGTTTTTTCCTTTAATGGCCAGATCAATATCACTTCCTTTTTTATAATTTCCTTTTGCCCTGCTTCCAAAAATAATTACATGCTCAACTTCATCGTATCTTTCAAAAGCATTTAATAGTAAATGATATGATTTTTCTGAGATTCCGAACCTATTCATACTTCTTTTAGCAGCTTAAAATACACTTGTTGCAGCTCTGTAAAGTATTCATGTACAATTAATTGGTAAGCTAATTCGGCATTCATTTCGTTGTAAGTATGGCTCATCAAATTTCTTTTTTGCAGCATGTCAAGCCAAATTTCTCCGTTTTCTAAAAGCTCGTATTTAAAGCCTTCTTTTATTACATCACGCAGAAATTTTACTTCTACGCTTTTCTCTTCCAGATAATCTTTTACCGTTTTCCAGGCCAGTTCAAAAGTAAATTCATAAACCTGGATAATACCGGCTTTTTCTAAAGAGGATAGATTTGGCTTTGCAACAGATTCCTGCAAGTAAAGGATATGCTTTTTCAAAATTTTGAAACCGCTGTTTCCATCTAATGTCCGAATTCATGATAAAGCTTTTTATAAAAATGAAACCCTCATAAATATAATATTTATAAGGGTTTGTGTTGAAGTGCACTCGATAGGAATCGAACCTATATCATGAGAACCGGAATCTCACATTCTATCCATTGAACTACGAGTGCAATTTTTTGCCGGTAAAAACAGTATCGGCGCGCAAATATAAATTTTCCGCCGGAAGCTGGCAAATGCTTAAACGTTAAAACGGAAGTGCATCACATCACCGTCCTGCACGATATAAGTTTTGCCTTCTACGCTTAATTTTCCGGCTTCTTTGCAGGCAGCTTCCGATCCTAATTTTACAAAATCATCGTATTTAATGACTTCGGCACGGATAAAACCTTTTTCAAAATCGGTATGTATTACGCCTGCCGCCTGCGGTGCGGTAAAACCTGCGGTAATCGTCCACGCACGCACTTCCTGCACGCCGGCTGTAAAATAAGTAGCCAACTTTAACAAACTATAAGCCGCTTTAATCAGCTGGCTTACGCCGGAAGTTGTCAAACCCATATCTTCCAGAAACATTTGCCGCTCTTCGTAACTTTCCAGCTGTGCAATTTCTGATTCTATTTGTGCTGAAATAACCAGCACCTGTGCATTTTCATCGGCAACGGCTGTTTTAACTTGTTCTACATACGCGTTTCCTGTATTTACAGCAGGTTCATCTACATTGCAAACGTAGAGTACGGGTTTCAGTGTTAATAAAAATAAATCATCCACAAATTCCTGATCTTCAACAGAAACCGGTGCGGTGCGGGCAGATTTGCCGGCAAGTAAATGCTGCTTGTAAGCAGTTAAAACCTCAAAAGTTTTTTTAGCTTCTTTATCGCCGGTTTTGGCGGCGCGTTCTACTTTTTGCAGTTTTTTATCGATAGAATCCAGATCTTTCAGCTGCAATTCAGTATCAATAATTTCTTTATCACGGATCGGGTTTACAGAACCGTCAACATGGATTACGTTATCATCATCAAAACATCTTAAAACATGGATGATAGCGTTTGTTGCACGGATATTTCCCAAAAACTGGTTACCCAAACCTTCGCCTTTGCTGGCACCTTTTACCAAGCCGGCAATGTCAACAATTTCAATTACGTTTGGTACAACACGCTGTGGGTTAACCAGTTCTGCCAGTTTTGTAATACGTTCATCCGGTACGGTAATTACGCCAACGTTTGGTTCGATGGTACAAAAAGGAAAGTTAGCTGCTTGTGCTTTTGCGTTGGATAAGCAGTTAAATAACGTTGATTTCCCTACGTTGGGTAAACCCACAATGCCGCATTGTAATGCCATATTTTTATGTTTTTTTACCTGATAAAAACAGCATCGCCCGGTACTTAACGTATTAAATACTGCTGTTAAATTTGCGGCAAAGATAGCAGGAAATAGCCTTTTTAATTCAAAAAAATAAACGATTTTTGCCGGAGTTTCCGCAGGTGTCATCAAAATAAATTATAGCTGAATTATGGAGGAAAACATTGAGGAAATAGAATTACTACTGGAAGAAGGCAAAGAAGCTGCCCTGAAAACGTACCTGGATGATTTAAATATTTCGGAAGTAGAACACCTGATTGACGAATTGCCGGAACATGCGGCTACATTTATTGAAACGCTTTCGATTAACCGCTCTGTTAATGTTTTCAGGATTTTAGATTTCCCGACACAAGAACGGATTATCAAAAAACTTTCCGGGCCGAAAGTTACGGAACTTATCAACGAATTGCCGCCGGACGACCGTACCGCTTTATTTGGAGAACTGCACGGCGATGCGGTTAAAAAACTAATTATCCTGCTACCGCCGCACGAACGGAAGGAAGCCTTGGCTTTGCTGGGTTATGAAGAAGACAGTATCGGCCGGTTGATGACGCCGGATTATATCGCGGTAAAATCTCATTGGGACGTAAACCGCGTGCTGGCCCACATCAGGCGTTACGGCAAAAACTCGGAAACGATTGATGTAATTTATGTAATTGACGATGAGGGAATTTTGCTGGATGACATCCGGATCCGTGATATTTTGGTGGTTGACCCGGAAACGCCGATCAGCGAATTGATGGACGACCGGCTGATTTCGCTGCACGTGCACGATCCGCAGGAAGAAGCAATTAATGTTTTCCGGATGAATAACCGCGTAGCTTTACCCGTTACCGATCAGGAAAATATTTTGCTGGGCATCGTTACCGTTGATGATATTTTGTGGATCGCAAACGAAGAATACACCGAAGATATCCAGAAAATCGGAGGTACAGAAGCTCTGGACGAACCATATCTGGATATGCCTTTGCTAAAATTGGTTAGAAAGCGCGTTGGCTGGCTCATTATTTTATTTTTGGGCGAATTGCTTACTGCAACGGCCATGCAGTATTTTGAAAACGCCATCGAAAAAGCAGTTGTTTTAGCATTATTTATTCCCTTGATTATTTCCAGCGGCGGCAACAGCGGTTCGCAGGCTTCCACCTTAATTATACAGGCAATGGCTTTAGGGGAAGTTACCATCCCCGACTGGTGGCGAGTAATGCGGCGCGAAATTTTATCCGGATTGCTGCTTGGCGTAACGTTAGGAATAATCGGTTTTATGCGGATTTATATCTGGAGCTTGTTCTCGCATGTTTACGGCCCGCACTGGGCTTTGGTTGGCTTAACGGTTGGCTGCGCACTTACCGGCGTAGTTTTGTGGGGATCGCTGGCCGGTTCGATGCTTCCTTTACTACTTAAAAAATTAGGTGCCGATCCGGCAACATCGTCTGCACCGTTTGTAGCTACTTTGGTAGATGTAACCGGCTTGGTCATCTATTTTTCTATAGCGGTTTTTATAATGCAGGGCAAACTTTTATAGGGTAAAAACAGTATTGAATTAACAAAATTACATCAACATAAAATATGGAAGTAAAAGATACAGGAGCAGCCGGTGAAGCTAATGAAATGCTGGTTACTTTTGAGAGGCAGAAGCTTTTTTACGCGAAGCAGGGAAATGGGCAAATTTTTTAGGTATTGCCGGGTTTGTGTTTAGCGTATTAACCATCGTTAGTGCTTTTTCCGTTGGATCTGTAGTTGGGAAACTACAGCAAACTTATGGTGCCGGTTTGGATGCAAAAGCTTTAAGCAGCGGTTTAAGCTTTATGTATATTTTATTCGGCGTGCTTATTTTTATGCCGTCTTTATATTTATTTCAGTTTGGGGCCGAACTTAAAAAAGGCTTTGATTATGGCAACCAGGTAGATTTAAACCAGGCTTTCCAAAAGTTAAAATCCTATTTCCGTTTCTGGGGAATTTTAATTATCTCTTTTATTGTATTTTACATCACCGTAATTATTAGCTCGGTTGCCGGCGGAGGATTAAAAATATAGTTTTTTGATGGATCTGTTTTAGATAGCTTCAAACTAAAAAATCCAGCCTCGCAGCCGGATTTTTTTATTGATAAAGTTTAGATAGGTAGGTTAAAGTTTTTATATCCCGAACGAGAAATCATCAGTAATTTTTGCGCTTGTGCTATCGCTGCTTTCCGCAAATTCATAGCGTTTTTCTGTAACTTCCTGATGCGCTTTAATGTAATCGGTTGTCTCTTTAAAGCCTTCTGCAAATTTTTCAAAATCTTCCTTGTACAGGAAAATTTTATGTTTTACAAAAACACCATCTTCCAAACGCTTTTTACTTTCGGTTATCGTAATATAATAATCGTTTGAACGTGTTGCTTTAACATCAAAAAAATAAGTTCTTTTTCCGGCTCTTACTTTTTTTGAATAGACCTCCTCACGGTCTCTGCTATCAAAATCTCCCATTTGCAATAGTTTACGTTAATTTGACTGCGATAAATATAATGCTTTTTTGAAATTACAAAAGAAAAAAGCACACTATGTGTATATTTTTTTTACGGACATATACTTAATAAAGTTTCCGGGCGTTAGCTTAAACTTTCAGATTCTTCAAGCAGCTGCTTTTCGTACAGTTCAAAATAAGTTCCCTTTTTTGCAAGCAGCGCATGGTGCGTTCCCTGTTCTGTAATTACGCCGTTATCCAGCACAATAATTTTATCTGCGTTTTTGATTGTAGAAATCCGATGTGCAATTAGCAAACTGGTTCTGTTTTGCATCACTTCACCTAAATTATTTAAAATTTCTTCCTCAGTTTTGGTATCTACAGCAGAAAGGCAATCATCAAATATTAAAATTTTTGGCTGCTTAAAAACAGCACGCGCGATAGAAACCCGCTGTTTTTGTCCGCCCGAAAGCGTTACGCCGCGCTCGCCGATCATCGTGGTAAAACCTTCATCAAAAGCAATAATATTATCGTAAACTGCTGCGGATTTTGCTGCATTTTCCACGCGATTCATATCCATTTTATCAACACTAAAAGCAATATTATTGGCAATGGTATCCGAAAATAAAAAAACTTCCTGCGGCACAAAACCGGTTTGGGCTCGATAATTTTCGAGGTTTAGTTGCCGGATTGGTTTTCCGTCAATCAAAATCTCGCCCGAAGTACAATCATACATCCGCATTAATAAGTTGGCCAGGGTAGATTTCCCCGAACCTGTCCGGCCGATAACGGCAATCAGTTCGCCGGGTGCAACCGTAAACGATACTTCTTTTAAGGCAACAATTTTGGTATCGGGATAAACAAAACTTACGTTTTTAAACTCTATATTTCCTTTAATATCCATTGCCGGAACGTTAGGCTGATCAATTTCGGAAACCGTTTGCAAGTATTCGTTAATCCGTTTTTGGGAAGCTGCCGCACGCTGAATCAGGGAAGTAACCCAGCCCAAACTCAAAACCGGGAAGGTGAGCAGGTTAACGTAAACAATAAATTCGGCAATGTTTCCGGCGGTGATATTGCCTTTCATCACTTCAATCCCGCCAACGTAAACGGTAATCAAAGTGCTTAAACCGGCCAGCAAAAGCATCACCGGATAAAATAATGCCTGCACTTTTACCAAAGAAAGCGAATCGGTTTTGTAAGCTTCGCTTTCTTTCCGGAAGCTGCCGGTAATAAAATTTTCACGTACGTAAGATTTGATGACACGAATGCCGGAAAAACTTTCCTGCACAAAACTGGACAGGCCCGAAAGCCGTTCCTGGATGCGTTCGCTGCGGTGGTTAATTTCCATATTTACTAAATAAATAGCCAGCGCAAGTACTGGAAGCGGCAGCAAACTAAAAACCGCCAGCCGAACGTTTACCGTCAGCATCGCATAAATAACCATTAAAAACAGTACGGCCGTGTTGATGGCATACATAATACTCGGGCCGAGGTACATGCGCACACGGCTAACATCTTCGGTTACGCGGTTCATTAAATCGCCGGTATTATTTCTGCGGTAAAAAGCCAGTGATAATTTTTGGTAATGTGCATAAATTTCGTTTTTCAAATCATACTCGATACGCCGCGACATTACGATGATGGTTTGCCGCATAAAAAACAGGAACATCCCGCGTAAAACCGCCATCAGCAGCACAATTGCACCAAACAAAAGCAGGCTGTCGCCAAGTAAATTGTAGATAATTTGCTGCCTTTCGAAACCATTGTACAAATGATAAATGCGGATATTTTCGGTCACTAAATCAAAAGAAAGCCTGATAACCGGCGCAGGCAGCACGCCGAAAACGTTGGAAATAATAACAAATAAAATTCCCGGAATTAATTG
Source organism: Sphingobacteriaceae bacterium (assembly GCA_903642215.1). Taxonomy (GTDB): domain Bacteria; phylum Bacteroidota; class Bacteroidia; order Sphingobacteriales; family Sphingobacteriaceae; genus Mucilaginibacter_A. The sequence goes on from CAHJWG010000004.1 coordinate 208,619, forward strand.
CCAGCGGTATTTCCAGAAATATTTGTTGAGGTGCGCGAGATGTTTCATAAACACCACAAATTTAAAAAACACTTTTTAACATTTTGCTGCTCTCGGATATTAAGCGGCCATACTGTTTTTATCGGTTAAAAATCAGCAGCCTGATTTAGGTTTTGAGTAGAATTGAACAGGAATATTTGCTTCGGTTGCTTAAAAAACCTACTTTTGCACCAACAGATACAAAGTTGGTTTGAACAAAAAAACCGGCAAATTATACAAAATACTATTGCGGTTGTTTGATTTCCGCAGATCGTTCTTATCAAAATATGTTAAATAGAAGGCAACTCAGAATAAAAGTTTTACAGGCATTGTATGCTTACAAACAATCTGAAAATAAAGAAATAAATGCCCACGAAAAACTGCTGCTGCAAAGTGTAGACAAGGTTTTCGAGATGTACATCTGGATGCTTTCTTTAATTAGCGAAACGGTGCAATATGCAGAACCTGATGCCGAAGAACGCGCCAACAAACACTTGCCTACAGAAGCTGATTTAGCTGCCAATCAAAAAATCCTGCAAAATAAATTTATCGTTTCCCTCCATAAAAACCCGGAATATATTGCCGGTTTAAAAAAGTATAAAGTAGATTGGAGTTTTGATCCGGAGATGGCACGCTCACTTTTTTATGCCTTAAAAGAAGCACCGGAATATCAGGCATATCTGGAAAGTACGGCGGATTCTATCCAGGCAGATAAGGATATTATCAAGTTTATTTTTAAAAAAGTGATTTTGAAATCGCCGCTGGCAGAACAGGTTTTTGAAGAGAAATTTTTAAACTGGCCGGTTGATAAAGATACTTTGCAGGCGATGATTGCCAAAACGTTTAAAAATTTTTCGCACGAAGAATATCAGAAAAATAAACTGGCCGAACTGAGTTTGGATTGGGTGGAAGACCGGGAGTTTTTGGTTACGCTTTTCCAACAAACTATTCGTTATGACAGCGAATATCAACAGCTAATCGGCGACAAAATCCAAAATTGGGAAGCCGAACGGATTGCCATGATGGATACTTTATTAATGAAAATGGCTTTGTGCGAGTTTTTAGGGTTTCCATCCATCCCGGTAAAAGTTACGATTAACGAATACCTCGAAATTTCCAAAGAGTTTAGTACGCCCAAAAGCAATTCATTTATAAACGGTATCTTAGATAAAGTTTTATTTGAACTTAAAAACAATAATAAAATCAAAAAATCCGGTCGTGGGTTAGTAGATTAATTTTTTATGAAAAAGTATTTAATTATGCTCGCCGCAGTTGGTTTACTGGCGGCTTGCAATCAAAAAAACGGTACACAGGATAATGCTTCGGCAACCGAAAAAACTGCGGTTGGCAATAGCCCGGTTTTAAAATTTGATAAAGAAATTTACGATTTTGGTAAGATCAAGGCCGGCGATAAAGTAAGTTATAGTTACAGTTTTGTAAATACCGGTAAATCACCGTTGATTATTACAAACGCCGTTGCAAGCTGCGGTTGCACAATCCCGAGCTGGCCTAAAAAACCGATAAATCCGGGTGCAAAAGAAGCGATTAAAGTAATTTTTGACAGCGCAGGAAAATCCGGTTTAATTGATAAACAAGTTACCATCACCGCAAATACAACGCCGGCACAAACTATTGTACACCTGATCGGCGAAATAGAAACAAAAAAATAATTTCATTTATAAAAACAGTAAAATCAACATGATTTCAACAATTTTTTTACAGCTGCCAGGCGGATTGAGTGCATATGGCCAATTTATTCCGCTGGTATTGATTATCGTCGTTTTTTATTTTTTCATGATTCGGCCGCAGGTTAAAAAGCAAAAAGATCAGAAAAAGTATGTCGATGAATTAAAAAAAGGAGATAAGGTAGTTACCAGTGCAGGCATCCATGGAAAAATTGTAGAAGTTGGCGATGCAACTATTTTAATCGAGGTTGATAATAACGTGAAAATCCGTTTTGATAAAGGTTCCATTTCTTTGGAAGCTTCGAGATTGTTAAATCAGCCGGCAAAAGTTTAAACAAAGCAAAATCATCAAAGCGATATAAAACTTTGATGATTTTTTACCGGTAAAAACAGTATGGCAATTTTCAAATTATCCAGGGCAGAGCGCAGGCGGATTTCCGTTTTTATTACCTGCTTTGTGTTGGCGGTAGTTGCCTGGATATTTGTTACGCTGTCTAATAATTATACTTTCCCCGTTAAAATCGTTCTGAATTTTAAAAATCAGCCTTTGCGAAAAGCTTTTTATGCTTTGCAGGCCGATACAGTTGTGGCCTTAGTTGGCGGTACGGGCTGGCAAAAGCTTTTTTCTAACATCACTCCCGGGAACAGAAAAGTGAATGTTGACCTGCAAAAATTAGAAACGCAAAACTTTATTGTTTTAAGTAATCAGTTACCGCAAATCAATCAGAAAACAGATAAAAATCAAATAATTTCTTTTAACCCGGATACGGTTTTCTTTGATTTTGCAGTCCGAAAAGTAAAACGTGTGCCCGTAAACCTAACAGCCGATATAAGCTATCAGCATCAGTTTGCGCGTTCCGGAGATGTTAATTTAAACCCGAACTTTGTAACAATTAGTGGCCCGGCTGCTTACGTGGATTCTGTAACCAGCTGGAAAACAGATTCTTTAACAGTAAAAAAAGCAAGCGGAAATATTGTTTCCAAACTAAACCTCCTTCAGCCCAAAGAAAACAATGTGAGCGTTTATCCAAAAACAATCGACGTAAAAATACCGGTGGAAGAGTTTACGGAGAAAACGCTCGAAATACCAATCAAGCTGATCAACAATAGGGTTTACAGGCAGGTAACGCTTTTTCCAAAAAAAGTAAAGGTTACTTTTATGGTTTCTTTAAACAATTATCCGGAAATAGATACTGATTTTTTTGAAGCGGTTGCGGATCTTGATGCCTGGCAAAAAAACGGCTCTGTTAATTTGCCGGTTAAGCTAAAACAGCAGCCGGTTTACTGCAATATTATCAGCGTTCAGCCGGCAAGCATTAATTTTATCGTCCGTAAATAATGTTGAGAATTGGGATAACGGGCAATATCGGCAGCGGTAAAACAACAGTTTGCAGGCTTTTTGAATTGCTGGGCGTGCCGGTTTTTTATGCTGATTATCATGCTAAAAAAGTAATGACCGAAGATTTGGTTTTGGTAGAAGCCATCCGTAAAACTTTTGGAAAAGAAGCTTATTTTGAAGACCAAACCCTCAACAGAAAGTATATTTCCAGCATTGTTTTTAATAATGATGCTGAACTTAAAAAGCTGAACGCACTGGTGCATCCCGCGGTTTTTCGTGCTTTTGATGTTTGGGCGGAGCAATATCAGCATAAAAATTATGTGCTAAAAGAAGCAGCCTTGTTGTTTGAAAGCGGGTCTGACCAGCAATGTGATCAAACAATTGTGGTTTCGGCTACGCTTGATGAACGTGTTAAACGTGTTATGCAGCGTGATAATTTAAGCGAAGAAGAAGTTCTCGGCAGAGAAAAAAAACAAATGCCGCAGGTAGAAAAGGAGGCAAAAGCGGATTTCATCATCCTGAATGAAGCACAAACGATGGTGATTCCGCAGGTTTTAAAAATTAATGAAGCATTGTTGGAGCTGGCAAAAAAACAATGATCCGTGAATATTTTTTAACGCTAACTGCTAACGGATTGTATTGCAGTGAAGGAGATTTTTACTTGGATCCTTTAAAACCGGTGCCAACTGCCGTTATTTCTCACGCACATGCAGACCATGCAATCGGCGGCCATCAGCAGGTTTTTGCAACTGAAGCCACGCTCGCTTTTATGGATTTGCGATATGGAAAAAACGCCGGAAAAGCCAAGCAAATCATTCCTTATCACCAAAAATTTACGATAAAAGAAGTACAAATTACATTGATCCCGGCCGGCCATATTTTAGGTTCTGCACAGGTTTTAATGGAGTTTGACGGGGTGAGATATTTATACACCGGCGATTTTAAACTACAGCCGGATGCGACCTGTGAAATGCTGGAATGGGTAAAAGCAGATGTTTTGATTACGGAAACCACGTTTGCAAATCCGGCAATAAAACATCCTGACCAGGTTTTGGAGATCGAAAAACTCAACCGAATTTCGGGCAATATTTTACTCGGTGCTTATGCTTTGGGTAAAAGCCAGCGTTTAATCCAAATGATTAATCAGTTTTGCCCGGAGAAAGAAATACTGGTTCACCGACAAATTGATCCGATCAATCGTGTTTATGAAAAGTTTGGTTTTTTAAGCGGAAAGTATCGTTTGTATGATCGTAAATCCATCAAAACACAAAATAATTTTATCTATTTAGTGCCGCCGTTTACGTTTCACAGTTACATCCGGGCAACCGGTTTGCGCCGGATTTTTGCTTCCGGCTGGAAAAACCTGCAAACCAATCCACAGGATTCGCTATATATTTCGGACCATGCCGATTGGCGTGATATTTTATTAATGATAGATAAAGTACAACCCGAACAAGTTTGGACTTTGCATGGAAACGGCCTGCACCTGCAACAATATTATTCGGGAAAACTGCGGGTAAAAATTTTAAACTGATGAAAGAAGAAAACGAGGATTTTTACCTGGATGAAAACGGCAATACTGTTTTTACGGCTAAATTTCATTTAAAAAGAGGTTACTGCTGCAAAAACAAATGCCGCAACTGTCCGTGGAATTACGCCGGAAATCAACAAAAAAAGTTGTCGGATGATAAATTATTATAAATTTACATTGTTAGTCGAATTACATTATGGAACTGGAGAAAGAAATTCAAAGCAATAAATTTGAAGATAACTATCATAAAGCAGTAGTTAACATTTCTTATACTTTTAGCTGGCTGAGTACGATTTTGCGCGCGCGGCTGGAAAAACATAAAATAACCCATCAGCAGTTTAATATTCTGCGCATTTTACGTGGCCAGTATCCAAACCCGGCAACTGTTAATTTATTAAAAGAGCGCATGATCGATAAAATGTGTGATGCTTCCCGTATTGTTGACCGTTTGGTGCAGAAGGCATTGGTTACGCGCTGTACAAACTCGAAAGACAGGCGGGCGGTTGACATCAGGATTAGCGACGAAGGTTTGAAAGTGCTGGCTATGATTGACCAGGAATTGAAGATGAGCGATATTTTAAACTGTAATATTACCAATGAAGAAGCGCAGGTTTTATGCACGCTGCTGGATAAACTGCGCGGATAAATAGTTAGGTTTCTGCAAAAAAAGTAATCAGCGCAATGCCGGAACCGATTAAAACGGCAATCATCTTCCGCATATTAAATTTATGATCAGAACTGGATTCAAACAAAATCGTGGTAGAAATATGCAGGAAAATACCAATAACGATCCCCATAATACGGGCAAAATACTGCTGTAACCCGGCTAAAGTGGTACTTAATAAATTACTGGTAAAGTAGCCCGCCGGCGTCATCAACGCAAAAACAACCAGTAAAAACAGTATGCTTCTTTTAGGAAGTTTATTTTGCATCAGCACACTTCCTAAAGCAAAAGCGGCCGGGATGTGGTGCAAAGCAATACCAAATACCAGCTCATGCTGATGGCCTTGCGCTAAAGGCATCCCTTCTAAAAATGCGTGCAGGCATAAACTGATCATGATGCCGGAAGGAAACCCGGCTTCCTGATGCACCTGATGATGCACATGCCCGTGTTCTACACCATCCGAAAACAGTTCTAAAATCAGCTGAAACAGAAATCCGGCCATGATAAAAACGCCCACATATTTGTCGTGGCTTTGGTAAGCATCCGGGATTAAATGCAGCACCGTGATGGCAAACAAATAAGCACCGCTGAAAGAAAGAATGAGCTTGAGGTTTTTGCCCATATCTTTTTTGAACAGAAAAATACTTGCTCCTCCAAAAAAAGCACTAAAAAACAGGGGGACAACGATCCAGAACTTCATGAATATTTTAAATATAGCCGATTATAAATCAGACCGAAGAGATAACCAACAGCCGCGCCGAAAGCCGCCCCGGTTAATACATCAACAGGATAATGCACGCCAACGTAAACCTGTGCATAACAAATTACGGCTGCCCAAGTAATTGCTACCAGCCAGATTCGGGGCCAGTTTCGCCGGAAAGCCATACTTAAAAACAAGGCAATTGCAAAATGATCGCTGGCATGTGCCGATGGAAAACTTAAACCTGTGCCGCAAGGTACGCGGTTAACTACAGTTGGCTCAAACTGTTTATCGTTGCAGGGGCGCACTCTTTTTACATAAGCTTTAATCACCCTAACACAAACAAAATCTGCCGTGCCAACACTTAACAAAAGCAGCGCGATAAGCAGTACCGAAATTTTTTGATAGCGATAAATACTGAAACCGATTACGAAAACGTATAACGGAATCCAGGTTTTCGGTGTCCGTAAAACAGGCATCAGGTAATCAAAAACCGGGTTGCTCCAGTCACGATTAATCAAATGAAACCAATGCTGGTCGAGCTGGGTAAAAAAATCAGACATCGGCTTGTTTGTGTGATGCAAGTTTAAGTGAAATCGCGAAGATAAGTAATAACATGGCAACAAGGTTGCTTCTCTATAAACCCTAAGCCATTTATTCGTAGTTTTGTGTACTAAAATTAATATTCTTGACACTTATAAAATCGATTTCCGGCATCCGGGGCACAATCGGCGGAAAAGCCGGAAATGCACTTACGCCGGCAGACATTGTAAAATTTACCGCAGCTTTTGGGAGCTGGGTGATCAAAAAAACAGGCATAAAAACAGTAGTTGTTGGCCGTGATGCACGTATTTCCGGCCCAATGATTTTAAATTTAGTTACCGGCACGCTGCAAGGTTTGGGTATAAATGTTGTTGATCTCGGCCTTTCTACCACGCCAACGGTAGAAATTGCTGTTCCTTTAGAAAAGGCCGGCGGCGGGATTATCATCACCGCAAGCCATAATCCAAAACAGTGGAATGCTTTGAAACTGCTTAATAACGACGGCGAGTTTATAAGTGATGCTGATGGTGCCGAAGTGTTGGAATTAGCAGAAAGCGGAGAAATTAATTTTGCGGAAGTTGGCCGTTTAGGAAAGTTAAGTTTTGATAATTCTTACCTGCAAAAGCATATCGATTTAATTTTAGCGTTGCCTTTGGTTGATGCTGAAGCCATCCGTAAAGCAAATTTTAAGATTGTAGTTGACGCGGTAAATTCTTCGGGAGGAATATTTGTTCCGGCTTTGCTACAAGCTTTGGGCGTTGAAATCATCCATGAACTGTATTGCGAACCGGATGGCGATTTCCCGCACAACCCGGAACCGCTGCCCGAAAACCTGTCGGCCTTGTCTAAAAAAGTATTGTCAAAAAATGCAGATTTAGGGATCGCGGTTGATCCGGATGTAGATCGTTTGTGCTTCGTTTGCGAGGATGGAAATTTTTTCGGTGAAGAATATACGCTGGTTGCCGTTGCAGATTACGTTTTAAAAAGCAAAACTGGTGATACGGTTTCCAATCTTTCTTCCACGCGTGCTTTGCGCGATGTAACCGAAAAAGCAAAAGGCGAATATTTTGCTGCAGCAGTAGGCGAGGTAAACGTGGTTAACCAAATGAAAGCAGTTAAAGCCGTAATTGGCGGCGAAGGGAACGGCGGCGTAATTTATCCCGAACTACATTACGGCCGCGATGCGCTGGTTGGTATCGCGCTGTTTTTAACGCATCTGGCAAAATTTGGCAAATCCGTTTCGGTTTTGCGCAGCACTTATCCTAATTATCACATCTCCAAAAATAAAATTACCTTAACGGATGAGATGGATATGGATGATTTGCTGGAGAAAATCCGGTTAAAATATCAGAAACAGCCGCACTCGGTTATTGATGGTTTAAAAATTGAATTCGGGACGGAATGGGTGCATCTGCGTAAATCAAATACAGAACCGATTATCCGTATTTATTCGGAAGGAAATTCTGAGCAGGTTGCAAACAGTTTGGCCAATAAATTAATTTCCGACATCAAAGAGGTTTTAAAACCTACGGAATGATGCTTCTTTTATCACCTAAATTTCATCATCAAAATTAAAATGCCTATGCGAGTTTATTTAGATAATGCCGCTACCACGCCGATTGATCAGGAGGTTTTAAGAGAAGTAATGCAGGTGATGGAAACCTGTTACGGCAATCCGTCGTCTATCCACGCTTTTGGCCGCGAAGCCAGAACGGTTGTTGAAAAAGCGCGTAAAACAATAGCAGGACTTTTACATGCTTCTCCGGCAGAAATATTTTTTACTTCAGGCGGCACCGAAGCTGATAATATGGCTATCCGCTGCGCCATTACTGATTTAAAAATTAAACATGCCATCACCAGTGAAATTGAACACCATGCGGTTTTGCATACTTTAAAAGCACTTGAAAAAGCCGGAACGATCAAACTCAGTTTTGTAAATATTGATGATAAAGGAAACATCGATTTTGTACATTTAGAGCAGTTGCTGCAGGAAAATGAACGGAGTTTTGTTTCGCTGATGCATGCTAATAACGAAATTGCAACGTTAACCGATATTGAAAATGTAGGTTTGATGTGCGAACAGTACAACGCAGTTTTTCATTGTGACACCGTGCAAACGATGGGGCATTATCCGCACGACGTAAATAAATTGAAAGTTGATTTTTTAGTTGGCGCAGCACATAAATTACACGGGCCAAAAGGAGTAGGGTTTTTATACGTTAATCATCGCATCAAAATAAAACCGCTGATTTATGGTGGTTCGCAGGAGCGGAATATGCGCGGCGGTACAGAAAATGTTTACGGAATTGCCGGTTTTGCCAAAGCTTTGCAGCTGGCTTATCAGGAAATGGACGAACATAAAAATTATATTCTCGGCCTAAAAACTTATATGATGGCGCAGTTGCTCGAAGCAATTCCGGATGTGCAGTTTAATGGCGAAACCGATCCCGGTAAAAGTTTATACACCGTTTTAAATGTTTCTTTCCCGGAAATGGAAATGGCCGATATGTTACTTTTTAGCTTAGATATTGCCGGGATTTCGGCTTCCGGCGGCAGTGCCTGCAGTTCGGGCACAGATATCGGTTCGCATGTTTTAACCGGGATTGGCGCAAAACCGGAAAGGCCGGCTATCCGTTTTTCATTTTCCAAATACAATACCAAAGCAGAAATTGACTACACGGTTTCTAAATTAAAAGAAATTTGTGTGAGTAAAATGCAGGCTTAAAATAAGGTTTAGCAGGGATGCTTTTTTTATCAGCAAAAATTATATTTCTGCAAACAATGAGATATTTTATTTGCTTTTGGTATTACATATTAAAACGCTAAAATTAAATTTATGACACTTATTAATGCCACCAGCTTAAATGATCAGGTTGATTATTCAAGTGCTAACAACAGCTTTGCAGAACAAACTTTGAATTCTATCTTTAATGTTTCTCCTCGGAATGCCGTTGAAGAGGATGACGATGATGACATTGATGAAACAGTTCCTGATCCGGATGAAGACGAATTATATGACGATGAAGACGATGATACTTTTCCGGACGACGATGAGTTGGACGCAGTGGACACCGACGACGATGCAGGTGTAATTGATGACGATGATTTGGACGACGATGATGATAAAGGAAGCGTAACTTCCGGCTTAAACAATCCGTCGTCATTTGCAGACCGACCGGTTGGCCGTACAACCGGCCGTATGACAGATCATGAACCAGGTTCCGGCCAATAATCAATAATTTTGATTTAACAAAAAAGGGGTGCTAAAAGAAGCATCCCTTTTTTTATAGAAAAATTATTTTTTGCTGAATTTTAGCTTTTACGCCATTGCATAAAGTTCATCCTGCTGCTTTTTAACAGTTCCACTATTGATAAATTCATCATAACCCATCAGCTTATCAATTACGCCGCCCGGCGTTAATTCCACAATTCTATTTGCAACGGTTTGGGTTAATTCATGATCCCTTGAAGTAAATAAAATTGTTCCGCGGAAATCTTTCATACCATTATTTAAAGCCGTAATAGATTCTAAATCCAAATGATTGGTGGGTTCGTCAAACAGCAAAACGTTGGCATGCTGCAGCATCATCCGCGAAAACATACAACGCATTTTTTCTCCTCCGGAAAGCACGGTTGATTTTTTCAATACTTCTTCACCCGAAAATAGCATTCGCCCTAAAAAGCCGCGGATAAACTGATCGTCTTTTTCGCCTTCGGAATATTCACGCAGCCAGTCGATCAGGTTTTCGTCTTTTCCTTTAAAATATCCTAAATTATCCATCGGGATATCAGCCGTTTTAATGGTTACGCCCCATTTAAAACTGCCTTTATAATCCTGATCGCGGCCGGTTAAAATATCGTAAAAAGCAGTGGTAGCCAAACTATTTTGCGATAGCATCGCAATTTTATCACCTTTGTTAACCATTAAATTTATACCCGAAAACAATACTTCGCCATGCAAAGTTTTACTTAGGTTTTCAATCTGCAGGATTTGATCGCCTGCTTCCCTGCCTAAATTATTAAATAAAATAGCAGGATATTTTCGGTTGGAAGGTTTAATCTCATCCAAGTTGATTTTATCCAACGCTTTTTTCCGGCTGGTTGCCTGTTTGGATTTGGAAGCGTTTGCGCTGAAACGGCGGATAAATTCCTGCAGCTCCTTCACGCGATCTTCCGTCTTTTTATTCTGATCGGAACGTTGTTTCAAAGCCAGCTGACTGGATTCGTACCAGAAAGAATAATTGCCGGTATAGATCGTCATTTTAGCAAAATCGATATCCACCACGTGCGTACAAACGGTATCCAGAAAGTGCCTGTCGTGCGAAACCACCAAAACAATCGCTTCATAAGTAGCCAAAAAATCTTCCAGCCACGCTATTGTATTGATATCCAAATCATTGGTTGGCTCATCCAGCAGTAAAATGTCCGGACTGCCAAACAGTGCCTGCGCCAATAAAACCCGCACTTTCTGGTTTCCATCCAGCTCTTTTAACTGTTTGTAATGCAAATCTTCTTTTATGCCGAGGTTGCTTAAAAGCGTAGCGGCATTGCTTTCTGCATTCCAGCCGTCCATTTCGGCAAAAAGGTTTTCCAGTTCGCCGGCCCGTTCGCCGTCTTTGTCGGTAAAATCCTCTTTTAAGTAAATAGCGTCTTTTTCCTTCATCACGGCATACATTTCTTTATGGCCGATCAAAACGGTTTCGATCACGCTAAATTCATCAAATTCGTAGTGGTTTTGGTTGAGGACAGCCATGCGCTCGCCCGGCGAAAAACTAACTGTGCCGCTGGTAGGATCAATTTCTTTAGATAAAATTTTTAAAAAGGTAGATTTTCCCGCGCCGTTTGCACCGATAATGCCATAGCAGTTGCCTTGGGTAAACTTGAGGTTAACATCTTCAAAAAGGGTACGTTTGCCGTAACGCAGCGATAGGTTGGATACCGTAATCATGTTGTACTAATTTTGCTGCAAAGTTAAAGCTAATCACTTAATTTTTAGAGGCGGATTTGCTTTTAATTTGATTATAACTCCTTATAAAAGCCAATATCTTTTTACAGCGGTAAAAACCGATACTTCTTTTATAAGTTAAAAAATTTTTAGCTATGTACAGTAATGCAGGGTTTATTTCTCTTTAAATTCCCGGAAAGAGATTTATTATAATAGAAAAGAGGCTCATCATAATTTATGATGCAGCCTCTTTTTGATGAAAATATCCTACGCTACTTCATCATTTTTCATCTTTAATTTCCGGATGCGCTTCGCCGTGGTGGCAGGTATTACAGTTTACCTCCGCCATCGCCATCATTCCGTCTGAACCTTTTTTAACATGGAAAAATTTTTTGTTGATCTTGCCCGTCATGGTGTACATCTGCCGCGCCATTTCCTTTTCCGGTTTGGCATCGCTTGCCCAATTCATTTTTCGCGGATTATCCGGCGAAGCCGCATGGCAAAAATTACAGCGCACGCCTAAAGCAACTTTCCATTCGTCCATCACATGGTCTAAATCATCCTTGCTGATATTTTTAGGAAGCACTTTTAAATTACGCTTAGGTTGTACTGTTTCCTGCAGATTAGCGGTTGCGCCCATCGCAGCAACGGCAGTAATCAACAAAGAAAATATGAATGTTTTCGGCTTGATCATAACAATTTTTTGGTGAAGCAATTTATACATTTAGCCTAATATTACAATCGTGTAACAGAAAAATCAGGTTTAAGTATTTTTTAAAAAAACTGATAATTGGAAATCCGCATAAATTACATACTCCTTTTAGCGGTATTTATATATAAATTATGCCGGCCTTTTTTTCATTTTGATAGATTTGAACCTAAATTAAATCAGTTTTGACAAAACCCATTTTGGTCATCAAGTTCGGTACGGCTTCCATCACCCAAAAAAACGGCGAGCCGGATGAGCATGTAATTGCAGAAATTGCCCGGCAGGTTGCAGTGTTGCATCCGCAATATAATGTAGTGCTGGTTTCTTCCGGTGCGGTTGGTGCAGGCAAACAGTTTATCAAAAATTACAGCGGGACAATTAGTGAGCGCAAAGCTGCCGCCGCTATTGGTAACCCGCTGTTAATCAGCAAATACGCATACTGTTTTTATCCGTATAAAATCAATATCGCGCAAAGTTTATGTGAGCGCAGGCATTTTTCCGACCGGAAACAGTTTTTACAATTGAAGAAAACCTATGAAGAATTATGGGCGAACAACATAATTCCAGTGGCTAATGAAAACGATGTGGTAAGTGATTTGGAGTTGAAGTTTTCTGACAATGATGAACTGGCCACGCTGATTGCCGTCGGGTTTGGTGCGTCGTTATTACTTTTCAGCACATCCGTTCCCGGAGTTTTAGATGTGGATGGAAACGTAATTCCGCAAATTGATGTGATTGATAAAAACGCGCTGTCTTTAGCTAATAAAGAAAAATCTGCTTTGGGTTTAGGCGGAATGGTTTCCAAGTTAACCTTTGCGCGTTTGGCAACGCAAATGGGCATAAAAGTTGTCATTTTCGGAATCCGTGCGGAAGACGGAATCCTCAATGCCATCAAAGAAAAAACCGGAACGCTTTGTTTACCACAAGATTGTACCATGCCGGCACGCAAAAAATGGCTGGCCAGCGGCAGTTTGGTTACCGGTAAATTACAAGTTGATGCCGGCGCGCAACAAGCTTTACAAAACGGAAAAAGTTTGCTGGCCATCGGTATTCTCCAAATTATTGAGAAATTTGAGAACGGTGAAGTTTTTGAGATTTTGGATGAACAGAATCAGGCCATTGCCGTGGCTCGTGCAAGAATTGCTTCGGATGAAATCAGCTTAAATCAAAAAACAGAAAAAGTTACCGTGGCACATGCGGATGAGATTGTGTTGTTATAGATGTTTTAACGTTCTTTTTCCTTGATGAAAAAGAACCAAAAAATCAAGACAAACCCGATTCCTCCGGGCGTTTTGTCGGTCCTTCCCGCTTGGGTTTATACCTTGCAAACGGCTCGGTAAACAATCCGAAAAATTATCAAACTAAATAGATGCTTTGAAAATTCAGCATGACAAGCCGAACACCATGCAACACCATAAAGGTAGTCACCTAAGCGCGCTGGCCTGAATGCCGCCCGGAGGCGATCCGGCATTCTTGATTTTTTGGTTCTTTTGTATCAAGACAAAAGAACATAATCTCAAGCAACCGAAGGTTTGCTTATCATGAATCTATTTTTTAAGCTTCTTTTATCAACCAAAAACAAAGACGTAAAAACATTAAAAATGGAAACCATCCAACCATTATTACAAAACGCCGCAAAAGCAAAACATTCCATCAGCAGATTATCTGATCCCGAAAAAAAGCTTTTACTCGAAAAATTAGCGCATCAGATAAAAAGAAATACAGCAGCAATCATCCTCGAAAATCAAAAAGATTTAGACCGGATGGATGATTCCGATCCGAAAAAAGACCGTTTACTTCTGGATGAAAACCGTATCGATAACCTCGCTCAAAGTGTTTTGGCTGTTTCTTCGCTCACCGATCCGGCGAATCATATTCTATCAGAAAAAACTTTACCGAACGGATTATTTATTCAAAAGAAAACCGTTCCGCTGGGCGTTGTCGGCATTATTTATGAATCGCGGCCAAACGTAACCATTGATGTTGCCGCGCTTTGCATCCGTTCGGGCAATGTTTGTGTGCTGCGTGGTGGAACCGATGCTTCTTTTACCAATGTTTTTTTGTCGGAATTGATTCGAGGGGTTTTAGAGGATTTCGGTTTGGATAAAAATATCGTACAGCTGCTGCCGACCGATCGGAAGTTTATCCGGGAAATGTTGACAGCTACAAAATATATTGATGTGATTATTCCCAGAGGTTCACAGCAACTGATTGATTTCGTACGAGATAACGCCAAAGTGCCGATGATTGAAACCGGTGCCGGCGTTTGCCATACGTATGTGGAGAAAACGGCTGACTTGGAAAAAGCCGCTGCCATTGTGGTAAATGCAAAAGTTTCCCGTCCGTCGGTTTGCAATGCTTTGGATACTATTTTGGTTGATGAAGCCGTTGCCGAAAAACTACTGCTAAAAACAGCATTGCAATTTCAGGATTTTCAAGTTGAGATTTTTGCAGATGAACGTGCCTTTTCTATCCTCAAAAAAAGCAATTATCCTTATTTGCAGCAAGCCAAACCGGAAGATTTTGGCCGCGAATTCCTGAATTTTAAATGTTCGGTAAAAGTAGTTTCCGGTTATGATGAAGCGTTGGAACACATCGAAAAATATTCCTCCAAACACTCGGAAGCGATCATTTCCCAAAACCAAAACCTGTGCGAAAACTTTTTAAGTGAAGTAGATGCCGCAGCTGTTTACGTTAACGCTTCCACCCGTTTTACCGATGGCGGCGAGTTTGGTTTAGGTGCCGAAATTGGAATTTCTACCCAAAAACTGCATGCCCGCGGCCCGTTTGCTTTAGAGAAATTGGTTACGGAAAAATGGATTGTGCGCGGAGCCGGGCAGGTGCGGTGAGTTGTCATCTCAACGGCAGGAGAGGTCTTATCCAAGGCGTTTGAAAGAAGATATCTTTTGGAAGTACATTCAGGTAAATATGTTCAATTGTGCCAATGCTGTTTTTATTCCGGTAAAAACAGTAGTGGACAGTAGTGCCGCAATTTCAATTCGTTTACGCTTATTAAGGGTTGTTTTTTCCTTTATAAAAATAATACGGATGAACGCTTTCTCTATCCATTCTTGCCGAAAGTAGTTTAAGTTTCTAAAAACTTATAAAATAACCCTGTGTTACAATTTTTATAACCATTAATTAAATAAACCACTAAAATTTAAGTTTATGATTTTAAAAGCAGACAAGATCGCTGTAGAGTTACCGATCCCAAACAATCCTGCTCCGAATGATGCAGCCGCCATCCAGGAATTACTTGGCGGTAAATTCGGAGAAATGTCAACCCTGATGAACTACACTTTCCAATCGTTCAACTTTAGAGGGAGAAAACGCTTACGTCCGTATTACGATGTAATTGCCAGTATTGCAGGTGAAGAATACAGCCATATCGAAGCTGTTTCTTATGCCATTAACTTGCTGTTAACCGGTTCTACAACCCGTGGCCACGACCCAAAACCGGGGCCGCTTAAAGAAGTAGTTGATGCCCGCAATACCTATCACTTTTTATCAACGGCACAAACTGCCACGCCAACAGATTCAATGGGTAATTTTTGGACCGGCCAAAACGTTTTTAACAGCGGAAACCTGCGGCTTGATTTATTGCATAATTTCTTTTTAGAATGCGGTGCACGGGCTAACAAAATGAAGGCTTACGAAATGGTAACCGATCCGTGTGCCAGGGAAATGATCGCTTATTTACTGGTTAGAGGTGGTTTGCACGTGGTTGCTTATGCCCGTGCTTTAGAGCATTTAACCGGCGTTGCAGTAACCAAATTAGTGCCTACGCCGGAGTTAAGCAACAAGGCTTTCCCGGAAACCCATAAATGGGAATCCCAGGATTCTCACTTAAAATTATATACGTATAGCGAAAAGGATTTCCAGCAGGCAGGATTGATTTGGAACGGCCCCCATCCGGAAGACGGCAAACCTTTGGAAGTAGTTTTTGGTGCGCCGGAAGGTTTTACGCCGCCGGATTTGGAAGAAGAACCACAACTAAGTGCTCCCGGAGCAGAGGATATCGATCCGGATATGTTTAAGGATATCGCTAAAAAAATGGGTATCAAAATCTAACAATTTTAGATGGTAAAAGAAGCATCAGCCCGATGCTTCTTTTACCATCTCTTTTTTAAAGTTGATTTGTTTCTGACACTTTGGAAACTTGCGTTTAATGCAATAATCAACATAAAACTGACATATATCAGTTGCACACCTACTCAATTTAGATTAGTTTTGATACTTACCTAAGTTTGCCTTCCGTGCCTGATGAATTACGCTTTAACCAATTTAACAACCGGGAAAATTATTCCTGAACCAACTTATCAGGCAGCACGTGCCGTATCTGCCGCTGTAGAATATCACTTCCGGCAATACTTTGATGCAGCGCGTTTAAGAGGTTTGGAAGAGTTGATCCACGAACCTAATTCGGCAATTATCGAAGCCATTATCGATGTTGCTTTCTGGGCAAGTTTAGGTAAAGAAGAAGGCCGTTCGCCAAAAATATCCCTTGCCTTCTTGCCGCCGGAAATGGCCGGTTTACCGATGGTTTTTGAACGCCGGCTGTTGCTGCAATCACACGTGTTAACAAAACTGGCACCCGCGGTAGAACGTCCGGGTATCCATTTAGGGATTTGGATCGAAGCCGGCGAATTATATATTTGGGGAACTACACGCGATATCCCGAGTTTGTGTTTTGTACTGGAAGTGATAGAACCCGGTTCCCTGGTGGTTAAACACCGGCGGAATGACGGGATCGGAAAATATGTAAACGTAGCCACAATTAAAGGTGATAAAGTAAAAGTGGTGGATGAACACCGCAACAGCACTTATGACAGGCCGCCGATCATCAACTCCCTGCTTGGTTTTAGTTCGCCTTATACCGGTAATGATCCTATTAATATTTTGGTACAGTTAGCGGCATCCATGCGGGCACATGGCCGCGGCGGTTGTTTGTTAGTAGTGCCGGTTGATACCGATGAATGGAAAGAATCAATTATCCACCCGATTACTTATCCGGTTTTGCCTGCTTTTTCCAGATTTAACACGCTGTCTAACTCAGAAGAAAATGAAACAACCAACTTAGCTTGGCAAACTATGCTGCGGCAGGCTGTAGATAGTGTGGGCGGTTTAACGGCTGTTGACGGCGCAACCATTATCAGCGATAAATATGAACTGCTTGCTTTCGGCGCAAAGATTGGCCGTTCCCGGAAAAGTAAACAGGTAGAACAGATTGTACTTACCGAACCGATTATCGGCAACTTTGCAAACGTAATCCATCCGGCAATGCTGGGCGGTACACGGCACTTATCGGCGGCACAATTTGTGTTTGATCAGCGCAACGCCGTAGCTTTAGTAGCCTCGCAGGACGGGCGTTTTACCATTTTTGCTTGGTCGCCAAAGGAAGACATGGTGCATGCCCACCAAATTGATATTCTGTTATTGTAAATTAAAAAACTTTTAAAACTTTACCGTTTTCTTTCTCAAAAACTTTATAGTGATGCCGGCCGCTAATCCGCCCAAAGTGTACCACAAAACAGTTAGTATTTTAGTTTCTGTGGTGCGGGAACTTGGTGCGTTATTCAATCCCATTTTTTCGGGCATAAAAACAGCACCTGCTCCGGCGGCTAAACCCAAAAACAATCCCCGTTTAACTGCATTTTTATAGTTGCCTGTTCCGGCCAAACTAAAATAAGCGGCGTTACTAAGGATGTCTCCGGCCAATGTCCATTTGTATAATTCTTCGTTGTTCGGCAAAGGCAAATCTGCTGCTTTTAACATTTTCGTTAACGCTTCTTCCCCGATCAAGTGGATTTTTGGCGCATCTTTATCAACTTGCCGGTAAGCTTCGTGCAATACATTCAGGGTAACGGCGCCTGCTAATCCTCCGGTTAATGCTGTTCCTAATTTCATGCCTGATAAAGTTGTTCCGGCTACTATTTGTTTGAAGATTCGGGTACAGAAAACGTTTACTTTTGCAGTTATGACACCATCCCAAATCAATAATCCGCTCCATGGGAAAACGCTGGAAACAATTTTGACAGTTTTAGTGGAGAAGTTTGGCTGGCCCGAACTGGGTGAAAGAATCAGGATTAATTGTTTTACAGATCATCCCAGCATTAAATCAAGCCTTACTTTTTTGCGGAAAACGCCCTGGGCCAGAAAGAAAGTGGAAGATTTATATGTTGATTTTTGTACTGATCAGCATTGATACTTCTTTTACGGCATAAAAATCAGTGCTTCTTTTTGTTGTTCATTTTCGCTTTTTCGCCGGAACTATAATTAAAAGTTTTGGCATTGCCGGGCTTCTTTTCGTGGAAAGCAGCACCAGCCTGCGGAGCCTGATTTTTAACTTTTACCGGCTTTACTTCCGTTTCTTTTTTCTGTTCTTTTTCGATCAGCAATTCTTCCGGCAAAGCTGAAACCGGTATTTTTTGTCCGATAGCCTGTTCAATTTTTCTTACCGAAATTAGTTCCAGATCGGTCGCAAATGTTAGGGCCAGCGTTTCTTTGTTTTCCTGCGGAGAAGAATCGAGCACGCGTTCAACGTACAATTCCTGCTGTAAAGGAAGCTCAAAATGGAGGATAAACGGAATATCCTTCAAATCAACATCACCGCTGTTCTCGTTAGCTGCCACAAGCACTCTTACCGTTTCATTTGCTTTAAACAGGTTAATATCTTCAAAACCTTCCGTATCCGTAAACGGCGGATTAAATAAAGCCACTTCCTTTTTTAAGCTTTGCTGCAAGTTTTGGTACACTTTTTCTGCCGTAAAAGAAGTATTTACAAACACAACGGTTTTGGTAAAAAGCTCGGTATCCTGTAAAAATAAGTTAAGCAGATTTAGCTTGGTGCGAAAGTTAGGTACGTGATACAATAACTGCTGATAGGTGTTTAACGGTGTTTCGCTGAGTTCTTCCACTTCTATAAGGGCCGGCAGTTTCATAAAAGGATCGATCATTTTAAGCAGTTTATCGTGCACAACTTCTGTAAAAACCAAGTGCTGGCATTTAGAAATACTGTTGGCCAGTTCTGCCACCGGCAACTGCATGCCCTGCTTTACAATTAGTTCCGCATCATCCAGGATCAGCAGGTCAACTTTGTTCAGGTTTAAACCTAATTTCAGGTAAATGGCACGCGCCCTGTCCGGCGTGGCAACCACAATATCCGCGCCGTCTGCCAGGGCATCCATTTGCGCCTCCGTACCCGGAGCCGGATACAAACCAACTACCTGCAGCAATTTATTTTTGTTGAACAAAGCAAACTGCTCCGTTACAGCGATAACTTTTTCTTTGCTTTCCGTTAAAATCAATACGCGCGGTGCATCTGCAAAACCTTGGCGCAGGCGGTTTAAAACAGCCAAAACGTAGGTGGTAGTTTTGCCGCAGCCTTCCGGGCCTGCAACGATAACATCCTGTCCGCCGATAATCCTGGGCAAAGTTTTAAGCTGAATTTCTTTAGGTTGAAGGTAACCGGCTTCGGTTACTATTTTTACCAGTTGTTTATTAAGCTTTAGTTTATCTGTCCACATGAATCCAAAATTTGAATAGGAAAAAGCACGAAGATACAGTTTTGCAGATAAGCTCTATAAATCGTCATCCCAACAGTGGGAGAGATCTTCTTCAAACTTTTATAATTTACCGGTTAAAAAAAGATTTCTCACTTTCAGTCAAAAAGGACAAAAACTAATTAATCACCTTAAAAATCCGGTTCCATCTGATGCTGTTTAAGCCGGAAGCAGTGCTGTCCGTACTCATCCAGGTAATCATGGCTTTGCCGATAATATGATCTTCGGGTACGTAACCCCAAAACCGCGAATCAAGGGAATTATGGCGATTATCGCCCATCATCCAGTAATAATTGTACTTAAAAGTGTAATTACCGGCAGGTTTCCCATTAATCAAAACCGTTTTTCCTTTGGTTTCGATTTTGTTGTTTTCGTAAAACTGAATGGCTTGCCGGTATAAAATTAATGTCGAATCGTTCAGCGGGATTGACATGCCTTTTTTCGGTATCATTAGCGGGCCGAAATTATCCTCATTCCACTTAAATTTTTCATTATGCGGAAATATCTGTAAATCATATTTGCCTTTCGGTTCAAAAACGGGTTTCACAGATTTGATGTTCGGGTAGCTTTTTAAAACAGAAACATTTGCCGTCGGAATAATCATTTCAAAAGTATTTTCGGCTGATTGCTGCCGGATTTCGATATGTAAATCCTCAATTATTTTCGGGTTAATTTCCCTTCCGTCGGTTTTTACTTCGTAGGAAGTTTGTGCTTCTTTTGCGTTAGAATTTGCTTTCCCGTTTACAAAAACCTGTCCGTTTACAATCGAAACCAAATCGCCCGGCACGGCCTGGCAGCGTTTAATCAGGTTCGTGCGCACATCCACCGGCTTGTCAACTTCTTCAGGTTTATTAAAAACCACGATGTCGCCTTTTTTTATTTTTGAAACTCCGGGCAACCGGAAATAAGGTAATTCAAGTCCGTCCCAATAAGTTTTGATGCTGTCGCTGGTTATGGTTGATTCTAAAAACGGGACTGCAACAGGCGTAAACGGCATCCGCGGGCCATAACTTATTTTGCTGACGAACAAATAATCGCCGGTTAATAAGGTGCCTTCCATAGAACCGGAAGGGATGGCGTAAGCAGAAAACAGCAGGCCGCGGATGATGGTGGAAGCAACTACGGCAAATAAAATGGCATCAAACCACTCGCGTGATTTACTTTTTTCAGGCTGATTTTCCTGTTCCTTTTTGGTTGTGAATTTCCGGTTCATTTTGGTTTGAGATTGAAGAAATGAGTTGCGCTTTAGCTTAGAGTTAGTGCCGGATGGTTTGTTACAGCAATTTTGGAAATATACCGGTAAAAGAAGCATCGGTTTTTGGCGGAATACTTTAACTTTTAAAAACCTTTTTTATGCAGATTGATTTTTAAAATCAGAAAAAACTAATCAATATGAAAAAAGGAGAAAATGTAACCTGGAAATTTGGCAAAGGCGAAGCAGAAGGTAAAGTGGAAGAAACTTTTACCGAACCGGTAGAAAAAAAGATTAAAAGTGCCAATGTAAAACGAAATGCAAGCAAGGAAAAGCCAGCCGTTTTGATTAAACAAGAAAACGGAAACGAAGTATTGAAATCTGAAACGGAGTTGAAAAAAGGAAAGAAATAGATTGCAGTCAGCTCTTTCAGTAATCAGCTTTCGGTAATCTGTATCGATAGAATTTCAATTCTGATAAAAACTTCAATGCTTCTTTTACCAACAAAAAAACCCGGGCTGTATTTACAGTCCGAGTTTTTTTGGTAAAAATATTAGAATCTAATTGGCTTCATCGGTATCAGAACCTTCTGACGGAATGCCTACAACTTTAAAGATACGTGTATTGCCGGAGTTATCTTCCTGATAATAAACACCATCCGGAGAAACAAATAATCTTTCGCCGTTGATGGTAATGGCGCGGCTTTCTGAAGGAATTGAATTTACCACATCGCCAACCCGCGGTAAAGCAGTATTGGTATTACTGTTGTTATTATATTGCTGCGGCTGATCAGCTTGCCCCTGCGGTTGCGGCTGACCCTGATCGTATTGCTGCGTGCCGTCGTCCGTATTTAAAACACCGTCTTTTCCGGCTACGCGATATACTTTTTTACCATCTGCGTCCACAATCGGCTGGTAGTAAATACCGTCTTTTTCAAAATACTGTTGTCCGTTGATCGTAATATCCTGCGCACCTCTTGGCAAACGCGGTACTTCGGCACCAACCGGCGGTGCAACTACCTGATAGCCATCATTATAGTGTTGATAAAACAAGCCTTCGTTATAATAATACGGATAGCCGCCATAAGAAAACGGATAATAACCAAACGGCAAAACGTTTAAATAAAAACCGATATGCGGGAAATAACCGCGGTAATAGGCACCGTAACCGCCAAAATATGGGCGGCCGTAATAACCGCCGCGATAGTAAGGGCGGCCGTAATTGCCACGGTAAGCATAACCGGATCTGATATTGATGCCGCCGCGGAAACCGCCATTATATCTGTTTGGCGCATATCTTGAAATTGAAGCTACACGATTGCCACCGCCGAAACCCCTCGGGCCAACATTAACCCTGGCACTGCCGTTAAATCCGCCGCCACCAAAATTACCATGTGGTGCGCTGCTGATTCTGGCACCTCCGCCAAAACTGCCGCCACCAAAACTTCTGCCACCGCCGCCGTAACTTCTTCCGCCACCGCTTCCTCCGCGGAAGCCGCCGCCGCCATGACTACCTCCACCGCGCTGCGCATCTGCAACAGAAAATGAAGTTAAAATAACCAGGCCGGCTACCAAAAGGTGCTTGGCGAATTTGCTGATACTATTTATGTTTTTCACTTTATGATATTTTTTAAATTGTTATACTGGTCAGACTGGTATAAAAATTAAAGGTTTATTTGGTGTGGTTTTTTGTTTAGGGAAGCGAAAATAAGTGAAAATCCAAATTAAATTACCTGAAACCGTAATTTGTTGATTCTAAAAATTGATACTGTTTTTATGCCGGTATAAACAGTATTAAAAGGTACTTATCTCAAATTTGGTTGTGAATAGTAATATTTGAGCCTGTTTTACTACTAAAAATATTGTAACCATAAAGTTATACAGCTATTACACCTTTAATAAGGTAATTTATTTGAAACTTATTACTTTTAGCATCATAAAAGCAGTATTCATGAAAAAAATATTTACTAGTTTATTATTAGTAGCAGGTTGTGCAACGATACTTTCTGCACAAAACCGACCGGCCGGGGGTGATTCTACGCGGAGGACTGCCTTACCAACCGGATTTGCCGGCAACGTAGTGCGTGCCCAGCCGAAGCCTTACAAAACCGTAATTACAGACAAGGCCGTTACCCGAAGAGGTTTATTTAAAACACATAAAGTAGATGATAAATACTACTTTGAAATTGGCGACAGCTTATTAAACCGCGAAATTTTGGTAGTAAGCCGGATTTCCCGTGCCGGCGCAGAAGTGCGTGAAGCGGGCGGTTATGCCGGCGATCAGATTGGCAGCAGTGTGATCCGCTTTGAAAAAGGGCCGACTAATCGTATTTTCATGCGGAAGATCTCGTATAGAACGTATAGTCCGGATAGTACAAAATCCATGTATCAAGCCGTACAACGTTCTAACATACAAGCAATTGCAGCTGCTTTTAACGTAGCAGCTTATTCGCCGGATGCAAAAGGAAGCGTTATCGACGTAACCGATTACATCAACGGTGATAACGATGTATTTTTCTTTAGTTCTGCAACTGCGAAGCAGCGTTTCCGTTTGGGCAGTTTGCTGGCAGACAGAAGTTATATCGAAAACATCAGAAGTTTTTCTAACAATATCGAAATCAGCACGGTTAAAACTTATGGCTTAGCTGCGGCTGCCTCTCCGGCCGGCCGGCCTGCAACACCGGCAGCCGGCGGTGGTGCCAATCCGGCTTCCGGTTCAGAAACTGTAGAACTGAACACTTCGCTGCTGGTTTTGCCTAAAGTGCCGATGCAGGCCCGTTTTTATGATGAACGCATCGGTTATTTTACCAACGGTTATACTGATTTTGATGCCAATCCGCAGGGAGTTAAAGAAATACAATTGATTGCCCGCTGGCGGTTAGAGCCGAAACCGCAGGATATGGCAAAATACAAACGCGGCGAAATGGTGGAACCGAAAAAGCAGATTGTTTATTACATCGATCCGGCTACGCCGAAAAAGTGGCAGCCATATTTGATCGCCGGCGTAAACGACTGGCAAAAAGCCTTTGAAAAAGCCGGTTTTAAAAATGCTATTGTTGCCAAAATAGCACCTACAGCAAAACTGGATTCTACCTGGAGTTTAGACGATGCCAGCCACTCGGTTATCGTTTACAAACCATCGGAAACTGAAAATGCCAGCGGCCCGCATATTTCTGATCCCCGCAGCGGCGAAATCCTGGAAACACATATCAACTGGTTTCATAACGTGCAGAAACTGTTGCACGACTGGTATATGACACAGGCAGGGGCGATCGATCCGAAAGCCCGTAAAGTGGTTTTTAGTGATGAGTTAATGGGCAACCTGATCCGTTTTGTATCTTCTCACGAAGTTGGGCACACACTTGGTTTACGCCATAATTTTGGTTCCAGTTCTACAGTTCCGGTAGAAATGCTTCGGAATAAAGCCTTTGTTGAAGCAAACGGGCATACGCCTTCGATCATGGATTATGCACGTTTTAATTACGTTGCCCAGCCGGAAGATAATATCAGCGAAAAAGGTATCTTCCCGAGAATCGGCGATTATGATAAATGGGCTATCGAATGGGGTTACCGGTTAATGCCGGAATATAAAAGCCCGGAAGCAGAAGTATCCGCTTTAAACAAACTAACAATTGAACGTTTAAAAGACAGGCGGTTGTTTTTCGGCACAGAATCTAACCCGGATGATCCGCGTTCGCAGAGTGAGGATTTAGGTGATAATGCCATGAAAGCAAGCACTTACGGCATCAAAAACCTGAAACGGATTATTACCAAACTCCCGGAATGGACGAGCGAAAAAAACGAAGGCTACGATAACCTGGAAAATATGTATAACCAGTTAACGGGGCAGTTTAACCGTTATATGGGCCATGTGAGCAAGAACATCGGCGGCATTTACGAAAACCCGAAAACGGTTGAGCAAGGCGGCGTTGTTTACGAATACGTGCCGGCGGCTACCCAAAAGGAAGCCATGCTGTTTTTAGACCAGCAATTATTTACCACGCCAACCTGGATGCTGGATAAACAGATTTTAAATGATATTGGCCAAAGCCCGGTTCAGGTGGTTTACAAACTGCAGGATGGTGTATTAAACCGCATGGTTACCAATCATAATTTATATAAAATGATTTCTGCAGAAGCGGCAAACGGAAACGCAGCTTATAAAATCACCGATTTTTTTGGCGATATGCAGAACATGCTTTTTAAAGAGGTAAAAGCCAACCAGCCGATTGATGTTTACCGCCGCAACCTGCAAAAAATGTATGTGGCTAAACTGATAGAACTGATTAAGGCAACACCTGCACCTAACCCGGCAACCCCACCGATGGGCGGCAGGAGAGGAGAAAACACGACGCCTGACCCAAGCAGGGAAGATACGGATGTAATGTCTGTTGCCAAAGCGCAGCTGCGCAGCATTAATGCGATGATTAAAACGGTTGCACCGGGTGCAAGTGATAGTTTAAGCAGCTACCATTTACAGGATTTGAGCGAGCGCATTACCGAAGCGTTAAACCCGAAAGGAAGTTAAGTTTCTGTTTTAAATTATACACTTTAATTAACTGTACGGTAATTGAAATTTTGTAGAGTGTAAAATTTATTTCAGGGCAGGCCAAATGGCCTGCCCTTTTTTTATGCTGAACGCTTTACTATTATTTCTACCATGCTGTCCTTTCGACCGTTAGGAGAAATCTTCTTTCAACAGGATAATTTTTTCTTCATTGAAGGTACCTCCCTGCGGTCGGGATGACAGTATGGCGGATATAAAAACAACAAATAAAAGAAGTATCCGAAGAAAATTTAACCGAAAGAAAAGTCAACTGAAAGAAAGGCAACTTGCAAGGTAACCACCCAGGCGCGTTGGGCTGCATTTCGCCCGGAGGCGATCCGAAATGCTTGAACTTTTGGTTCTTTTGTTTCAAGACAAAAGAACGAAGCATCGGCAACCGCACGTTTGCTAACAAAGAAGCTTGCTTCTTTTATCCACTAAAAATTTGTATTCAATCGGGCTTGCACCCTTTCTTTCGTTCTTTTTGCTTGATCAAAAAGAACCAACGAATTCAAGACAAACCCGATCCCTCCGGGCGTTTTGTCGGGCC